>JAHDGJ010000032.1 GCA_020627705.1 Saprospiraceae bacterium | reverse complement strand
CTTATTTCGGAATATAGTGAAGCAAATCATCCATAGCAAACTAAATCAATATTTAAGGCTTGCCTCACAATGAGGCAATACCCACTTCAATTTAGCTATATTGATTAGTTCTAGATAATACCGCATCTGCCCAAAAAGAAATTGTATATGTGTTTCCTGCTGTGATTGAAGCATTAAAATCCAAAGAGATTCGATCTTGATATATGTCAATTGGTTTTGACATAAAATTAGCCTCAGCCCGATGTTTTATTTTGCAATTATGCTGGATTCAACTTTTCTTATTTACTTCAAATTTAGGCACAAAATAATTGAGATAAAGAATCATACCCGCATAGGTCAAGACTAAAGTGGGTACGCTTGTATTAAAACCAAAATCAAATTCCGGGATATTGAATAATTCTCGAAATGAAGTGGTTGCAATAGACAACATGAAAGCAATTCCAAACACAAACATTCCAATTATACTTGCTTTATTCTTAAAGCTACGTTTGACTCCATTTTTAATTTCTTGAGTAAAGAAGTACCAAAGAAATACAACGATCGCAAATGCTTCTATCGCAATCGCTTGATAAACGTTGGCGGCATAATTACCTAATCCTACTTCTCCAGTATCTAATCCGAAAATATGATGAGGATGGCCCGAAAAAAAGTCCAATACAAAATGTCCAAGAACCAAAGCAGAACCAACCAATCCAATTTTATTGTCTTTGAATAACAATTTTCCAATGATAAAAATGATGACCAACCAAGCAATTAGAGGAACCAGATCGTGGCTATATAGCATATTGACTACCATGTTACTAACTGTGGTATCGAAAACATCATCCGGGGTTGTTCTTTCTAAATTCAAGTAATGAAATAGAAACCATAAGAAGTCCTGGAGTTGTGAAGCGATTAAGAAATATAATAAGGTACCCTTGGGATATTTCTGATAAGCGACTAATGCTGTTGCATAATGACCGGCTAGCATAATTGATATTTTTACTTTAAAAAGTAAAGCAATATTACACTTTTTTACTTTACTTTTTAAAGTATTATTTTAGCATGCATGAAAGTCAAATTTCGATCTTCTTGTATGATTGCCTCTGCGCTGGATTTTATAGGAGACAAATGGTCTATGGTTTTAGTCCGTGATATGCTGCTTCATGAGAAAACAACATTCAAAGAGTTTACAAGTTCTGATGAAGGAATAGCCACTAATTTACTTTCCTCCAGATTGAAAGAATTAGAATCACTGGGAATAATAACTAAAAACAAACTCCAGGGCAACAAAAAAGAAAACATCTACCTATTGACAACCAAAGGAATCGACCTAGCCCCCATCATTATGGAGCTTGTATTATGGAGTGATCAATACGTAAGAGCATACCATCCAGCGATGAATACTTCTGAATCGGTAAGTATGGACAAAAATGCCGTCATAGCACATACTCAGAACCAATACCGACTTTTTGCAGATCAATTTAAAAATCGAATAGTCAACTAGAAATTAGTTGGAAAATCAAATATGAAATTAAATAGCACTACACTCAAAACTATATAATGTATAAAAACACCTATCTCTTCATATTGACGATATTAATGTTTTCAGCTTGCAAAGATGAGGACCCCAATACATCAGACAATGGAATACCTACTGTGCAAAATGAATCCACCAATGTTGTCTTAAAAGATGAAGACATCACTTTCGCAGAGGGACTTGGCCATAATGCAATGAGCACGACTTCATTTGCTATTCCTCAACTTTTAGATGTCTATTACCCCGATAATACATCTACCAACAGACCTCTGTTTATGTTTATTCATGGAGGAGGATTTACCGGAGGCATCAAGCATAAACCAGAGATTGTAGACATGGCAAATTATTATGCCTCCAGAGGATGGGTTTTTGCTTCTATTGACTATCGAACTACCCAGGAGCTGGGTACTATAGAAGGAATGACTCCAGAGGGATTAATTAGCTTTTATAAAGGTATGGCTCCTCAAGAGTGGATTGAAACGGCCTTAGAGGGTGCAGAAACTCCACACCAAGTACAGCAGGCTATTGCTATGTACCTTGCCCAAAGGGATGCAAAAGCAGCTTTACGATGGTTAGTCGCCAACGCTGATACCTATGACATAAACACCGATTTTATTACCGTGGGAGGTGCATCAGCAGGAGCCATTACTACCATTGCCTTAGGCATATCTAATCTAGAAGATTTCAGAGACGAAATCACAACGGCAGATGATCCCACCCTGTCAACCACAAATTTAGAGGAGACCTATGATGTAAAAAGTATGGTATACTTCTGGGGGTCAAGTATAAAATTGGACGTATACGAAGGAGTGTACAATTTGGCGCGATATGCCAGATACGAAAGCAATGATCCTGAATTATTCATGGCACATGGTACGGCAGAGGATCCAGTTACCCCTTACGAAGGAGCCCTCGAACTTCAAAGCATTTACGATTCTATTGGTGTATACCAACAACTGGAGACCATACAATTACCAAACGGTAACCCCGCAGGACATGGTGCTTGGAATGGCGTAGTAGACGGAAAAGGAATCTATGAATTGTCCTTTGACTTTCTAGTTGAAAGACAAAATTTGAATGTGGAATAAAGAAGGACTACATCTAGTTATAAATATACCGTCGTACCTGTGCTGCAAGTTTGACTAATCGAACTACTTGGCAAGTATATCCGAATTCGTTGTCATACCAAAGATATATTGTGGCTCCTTTCCCATCTGACGAAATAATTGTCGAAGGGGCATCTACTATACAGGTACTGGTTGAACCCACGGCATTGCTCGATACAAACTCTGTAGAAGTAGAATACTGGATTTGTTCTACGTAATTTCCATAGAGCGAAGCCTCTTTCAATTTAGCATTGAGTTCTTCTCTTGTTACCTCTGCATTGAGTCGAAGATTTAAAATAGCCATCGAAACATTTGGCGTTGGTACACGCACCGCATTACCTGTCAAAATTCCTTCAAGCTCTGGAATAACTTTGGATACCGCTTTGGCTGCGCCAGTCGTAGTCAAAACCATATTTGTTGGGGCACCTCTTCCTCTTCTTGGCTTTTTATGAAAATTGTCAATCAAATTTTGATCGTTGGTATAAGCATGAATTGTTTCCAGATGACCAGAACTAATACCATAGTTTTCTTGAATGACTTTTAGAGTAGGGACAATAGCATTGGTCGTACAAGAAGCTGCGCTGATTATATTTTGTTGGGATAAATCAAAATCATGTTGGTTGGCCCCAATTACAATGTTAGGAATGTCTTTTCCAGGAGCGGTCAATACTACTTGATCGATGCCGGGACGTAAGTGTCCACTTAGTCCTTCTCGATCCCTCCAAACTCCTGTATTGTCGATGACAATGGCATTGTTGATGCCATACTGCGTATAATCAATTTCGCTTGGAGAGGAAGCATATATCAATTTGATGATGTTGCCATTGATGTTGAGTTCGTTTCCATCTTCCGAAACTACAATGTGCCCATTAAATTCTCCATGGACAGTATCAGTTTTTAACAAAGAAGCACGTTTCGTTGCTTCTTCGTATCGGTCTTTAAGTTTTGTACGGAGTACAATTGCCTTCAATCTTAACTGTTCTCCTTTTCCTGTTTGATTTATGATTAAACGGGCAGCCAATCTTCCAATACGCCCAAAACCATAGAGCACTACGTCTTTGCTTCCTTTGATTTTGGAATCCGTACCAATAAATCCTTTGAGTTTAAAGTGCACAAACTCTTCAGTATTTTCGAAATGTTCTCTTTCTTTTATCCAATCCAAACCTAAGGCTCCTAAATCTATTTTGGCAGGGGCCAAATTCTCTATTGACGAAATACTTTTTGCAAGAGCAAGACTGATCTCAATATTGAGTATCCGAGCATCATAGTTTTGAGAAAACTGATGAGCACTTATTATTTTACTAGGTTGAATGTCGTAAATCGCCTTTCTAAAGAGGACCAATTCGATGCTTCGATCAAATCTAAGGTCTCCAGCAATCTTGAGCAACTCAAGGGCTTTCTTTTCTTTATCTCGCCATTCATTGAGAGAATCGTTGGCTTTTTGCAAAATGGTGGTGTTGTCGTTAGACATTCGAGCTAGTTTGGTTGGCGCAAAATTAAGTCATTTGCACGAAGTTGGAAACGTTTTCGGTAAGTAGATCTTTTTGATTTTGAAGAACTACTTGATCCTTCGTTTGGGTTGAACCGCTGTGAGAGAAAAAAATATATTAAGTGAGACACCCATTTTAAATTATTGTAGGTTATAATGAGTGTAACAATCGAAGTTTTTGAAAAATCAAGAAATCATAGCGCTATGTAAAAAGGGAGATCGCACTGCCCAGCGTTTATTGTTTGATGAGTATTACAATTACGTATACACGATATGTTTTCGATATGTTCAAAATCACCATGATGCAGAAGATGTGGTTTCCATCATATTTAATCGAATTTTTAAATATCTAGATCAACTTCAAGATTTTGCAGATAATGGAATTAAGAAATGGATTCAAACTATTTCAATCAATGAGTCTTTAAGGTTCTTAAAAAGTAAAAAGCCCATTCAACTAAGTGATGATTTTTCACAATTTAATTTGACCTCAAATGAAAAAGAAGAGATTGATCAATCCGAAATAAGTAGAATTAAAAATGCTGTAAATGAATTGCCAACAGGGTATAGAACCATTTTTTTATTGAATGTTGTCGAAGGCTTAACTCATGCAGAAATAGCAAAATACTTGGGAATAAGTATAAATACCTCCAAATCTCAAGTGTTAAAAGCAAAAAAGTATTTACAAATTAAACTGATGCCATATGCAACAAGATAATATGGAGAATAAAATCAAAAGCGTCTTCGACTCGATAGACGATTGGGATTCTAAGGAAGCCATGTCTAGAAAAGAGGCCATTTGGAATTCTATCGCTCCCGATGAAAGTAAAGGGAAAAGTAAACCTTGGTTGCTGTTGGCATTACTAGGAATGTCCCTTCTAGGTGCTGGCTGGTATATTGGAAATACGAATATTTTCAAAAAGAAGTCGCCGCAAATTGAGCAGAATATCAAGAGCGAAGCTGCGAATGCTCATCTTATGGCCATCGCTCAATTGGAATCAACTCTGCTCTCAAAAAAACAACAACTTGATTCATTGCAAAAGATCAATAAGAATTTGGCCTTTGAATTAAATGTGTTGAACAGTCGAATGACACAAAAGGAATTTGAGCAAATGAAAAGTAATACTGTTTATCTAAAAGATACTCTTTATATCACCGAAGTTAAAGTTGAGACACGAATTATAGAAAAACGAATTAGTGATACTGTATTAGTGGAAGTGCCAATACTAGCAGAACTAGAAACCATATCTAAAGTTGTTGATAATGAAAATGTCAACAAACCAGATTTGCAACAAGAGGCAGTGAAGGCAGAGGAGGTATCTAAGTCTGTACAATTCAATTTTACAGAAACAGAATATTCAAATAAATAGCTTTCGTAACCACCAAATATATTTTTATGAAAAACACACTCATCTCATGTATTGCCGTAATGTTTTTTCTTAACAATTTTTGTCTAGGACAACAGGCCATTGATCCAATGCCATTCACTTCGGTGCCATCACCAATTGATAGTTTAATTGTGGAAAGACAAGATGGAAAGAAGATAATTTTAGTCTGGCCCTATACCAAAAACGTAAAGAAACGAGTTGCTTGGGAACAATTGCTTGATGATTTTCAAGCCGATTTTGGAAAAGTAGTAAACGATATTCCTGTCTTTGATTTCTACAGTATCAAGTATAGCCAGAAAAAAAATTTGGTTGTAGATGAAGTTAGAGGGAAAGAAACCTATACCGTAAATGAATCAAATGGATTAGACTATGTAAAGTCAAATATCTGTTATATCCGAGGCGGCAAAATAAGACTAACCGTTGAGTTTAATGACAAGCAAGAGCTTTTAGATCCTTCGTTGAGAAACGATATAAAAGATGCCATAGCCAATGTAAAAAATAAATTCTACATTTCAATGGTTTCACCAGAACGTCATTACTTCGATGTGAAAAGTGCGAAGATGCTTAAAAACCCCAAACCAAAATTAGAATTTTTCATTCCAGTTGGGGCTAAATTAGGTGTGCTCAAAAATGAACCCTACATAGAACTTCGGCCAGGTCTCGGTGTAAAGGTCGATAAGAAATTTTACGTAGCACTTAATTATAATTTAATGACTCAATACGAAAGAGAAAGAGACAGAACAGCTTATGATGGATATATTGGTTTGACCACAGGAACAATAGGCGCAGGTTTTGGATCTGAAGTTGCTTTTCGAGTTAAAAGTGGAATTGCCCTATATGATAATTTGATTTATCGTGCAGGTATCAATTATCGTACTCGAAGTGGTTTACAGGTAGGTGTTGATTATTACGTAAAAGATCCCAATAGATTTGATGAAAAAATTGAGTATTTCTTTGGGTTTAATGTTGGCATTGCATTTTAACCAAAAAATAGATCAACATTTATTTGAAAATAAAGATGGACTCGGATCTGAGTAAACTTACTATCATGATCCGAGATCATCTAACAAATTTCCAAAAGGATCTGAGAAGCTAAGCTCGCCATCCACAATGGTTTTATTCAAAATATTCATCTCGGATAAGCCATGTAAAATGAGTTCCATTGTAAAGTATAGATCTTTTTTATCAGGACCTAAGGAACTTGCGAGCTTCTTTAGACCAACAACAGAATTTAATTTTTTTCTAAAGGCTTTGTCCGATTCATCATTTAGCAATTGAATATCATTACCCGCACCAAACCATTGCTTTAGTGTGCCGTAAGGGTCAGGACTTCCTTCTTTGAGTTTTTCTGGGTGAGGTAAAAATTCTAGGAATTTATCTTCAATTGCTCCGTTGATCAAACTCAATGCTACACTATAAGCGCCCTCTTGCTCACCTTCATAGACTAGTTCTAGCTTCCCAGTTATGGCTGGGATTACTCCCCAAAAATCTGTTATTCGAGAGGCACTAGATTTTTCTCCATTGCGAAGCATTCGGCGCTCGGCAGTACTGATTAAATTTTCGAAAGCGGTAATTCCCATTCGGGCAGAAACGCCACTTTTTTCGTCCACATACGCACTTTCTCTGGCTTCAAAAGACAGCATTTCAATCATGTCTTTGATCGCATCTGGCACATGAATTTTCGAGACTGCCGCTTTAGTTAAAGCTGCTTCTTGTGCGGTAATTTTTCTAGCGATTTCTATACTGCGCGGGTAATGCGTTAAAATTTGACTTTCGATCCTATCTTTTAGAGGAGTGACTATGGAACCTCTATTGGTATAATCTTCTGGATTCGCTGTAAAGACAAATTGTAAATCCAAGGGCATTCGTAGGGCAAATCCTCTGATTTGTAAATCACCTTCTTGCAAAATATTAAACAAGGATACTTGGATTCTGGCTTGTAGATCAGGCAACTCATTTATTACAAAAATGCATCTATGGGCGCGCGGAACCAAGCCAAAATGAATTACACGTTGGTCCGAGAAAGGCAACTTTAGACTTGCTGCTTTTATGGGATCGACATCTCCAATCAAATCTGCTATGCTCACATCAGGGGTAGCTAACTTTTCGATGTAGCGCTGGTCTCTATGCAACCAATCGATTTCGGTTTCGTCACCTTTTTCTTTTATTTCTTCTTTGCCGTAAAAAGAGATTGGGGCGAGAGGATCATCATTAATTTCGGACCCTTTAATGATTGGAATATATTCATCCAACAGTGTGGTCATTAGTCTGGCTATTTTGGTTTTGGCTTGGCCTCTTAAACCCAACATTAAAATGTTATGTTGCGATAATATGGCTCTTTCCAAATCCGGAATGACCGTATCTTCAAATCCCCAAATTCCTGGAAAACTTTCTTCATTATTTTGCAATCTCAAAATGAGATTCGCTCTCAATTCTTCTTTTATGCTTTTGGATGTATATCCAGCCTTTTTGAGGGCTCCTAAATTTTTGATCTTTTTGTGATCCATTATCTTCTTTTCCTTTTATTCTGTTTGTAATCCATGAAGATGAATTCTCCCAATCCATCCAATGAAGAGTAAAATGCTTTGCCGTTGTTTGCTTTGGTAAACTGATCTACAAAATTTACCAGCCATTCGTCACGAGCAATCATAAAGGTGGTAATCGGTATGTTTTGTTTTCTACATTTCACAGCCAATCCAAGCGTCCTGTTTAAAATCGTTTTATCTAATCCCCAGCTGTTTTTGTAATATTTTTTACCCTTTTTGATGCACGTAGGTTTCCCGTCTGTGATCATCATAATTTGTTTGTTTGGGTTTTTGCGTTTGCGCAATAAGTCCATAGCCAATTCAAGGCCAGCAACAGTATTGGTATGGTACGGCCCAACTTTAAGATAGGGGAGGTCTTTTACCTGTATCGTCCAAGCGTCATTGCCAAAAACCAAAATGTCTAAGGTATCTTTTGGATATCTTGTTTGAATGAGCTGAGCCAAGGCCATGGCTACTTTTTTTGCTGGAGTAATTCGATCCTCACCATAAAGTATCATGGAGTGCGAGATGTCGATCATTAGGACCGTACTCATTTGGCTTTTGTAATACGTTTCGTGAACCTGCAAGTCCTCTTGTGTCAGCTTAAACTCCTCAATACCATGATTTATTTGTGCATTTTTTAGAGATTCCGAAATAGCCAAGTGTTCCAGTTTATCCCCAAATTCGAAGGGTTTAAGTTCGCTTGTTTGTTCATCACCTTGGCCAATATGCCGTGTATTGTGTTGTCCTCTTTTTGATTTTAAGAGTTGATCAAATATATCCTCCAAGGCTTGCTGTCTCAAGGCCACTTCTAATTTGGAAGTAGGATTTTGACTAAGTCCTTTTTCTTTTTTGCTGAGATACCCTCTGTCTATCAGTTCTTGAATAAAATCCCCGATGCCATAATCTGGGGTAGTTAGATTGTATTGCTTATCCAATTGTGTAAGCCAAGAAATGGCTTCATCAATTTCTCCTGAGGTATGAATTAGGATTTCCTTAAACAATTTAAATAGTCGGTCAAAAGGATTTTGGCCCTCGTCATCTACTTGTTGTGTAAAATTCCATCCTATCATACCGAAAGAGTAAAGTGGTAGTTGCTAAACGTAAGGTAAGAAGGAATGTTTAAACGCTTTCTGAATCCATTTGGAGAAAATCAAAATAGTGCGAGATATGGCAGGGTTAAATTAAATTTTGACGCAAGAATTATTAAATATTTCTTAAAATTATGATAAATCAGAAAATTCAGATAAATCAGAATATATTTGCAGTATGAAAGATTTACCACAAGCTACAAAGCAAGAAAATGGATGTTTTGAGATCGAAGCCATTGTAAGTTTCGATGAACGCGGACAATTGGTTTTACCCAAGGATCTAAGGAAAAAATTTGATTTAAAAGCTGGAGAAAAATTCCTATTAATCAGTTGCACCAACGCCGAAGGATTGTGTTGTTTTTCGATGGTGAAAACAAATGCTGTGAATGGTATCATAGGGAAATCAATTTCACCGATGATCAATTGTTTGTGATAAATCTAAAGAATCACCAAACTGTTTTAACATGTTTACATTGTTAAGTTTAGTGGCGTGTTGCATCCCAGGATGTTGTGACATTCCATGTTGCTAGGATTCTAGCAAAGGCAAGCGGGGATGGAACCAAGGTTCCATCCTCCACTTTTACATCCGAGGATGCTAATTTTTAAATGGATTGATCTTTAGCCAATTTTCTTACTTCCCAAGTATGGTCGGCCATAAGGTATACAGAAGCGATGTAGATATAAGGGCAGGTATTCCCCCATTCAGTTTCTCCGATCATGGAGAGTACATATTCTTCGTTTTTTCTTTTTTTGTATAAAAAATAGACTTGACCTGGTAAAGGTTTAAAGCCACAGTCTGCCTCATAAATTTTCTCTGAAACGGAAATACGATCATGGACCTCCTGGGCTTTTTTGATCAAATACTCTACTTGATCTTTGATGTCGACAAGTTGATTTTCTGTTTGTTGGTACATGGCACTCATCGCAACGCCTTTGGTCTTACCCTTATCCAAAGGTTTTATGATTGCCGACCCTACGTTATGCGCATAAGGCAACAGGCCTGGATTCTCCACAACCTTATCTTTATCTATTGGATTATGTTTTCTTTTTGACATCTATTGAAGGATAATCAACGCTCTAACAAAGATACACTATAGAATTGTTCAATTGAAGGACGCGAAATTGTGCTAAAAACAATCTCCATTTCATCAATTCCTTGGTACTTGGCAACTAGAATCAGAAATAATAGACGGCGAACCAAACGAAAATCTCGTAATACAAGTAATGACCATCGAAGAAGATGGCAACTATCAAGATTCAAATGCGATAGGGGTGTACGAACTGGGTAATTCTGGTAATCTCAGACCAATGACTTTCGAATTTACGGAGGTGGAGAACCAGGTTGTCATTAAAAGAAATGGAACCACTTGGACTTGTATGTATTCTTTTTTGGATGAGGATACTTTTGAATTAGATGATACTGTTGATGAGTTTGTCGTAATTGCTAGATGGAGTAGATAGGGGAATAAAATATTTGTCCATCAGGATTGGATAGTCAATTTTTATACTAGTGATCCTTTATTCTAGCCTTGCTTGAATCTTCGCTCATGCAAAATGGCAGCATGTATGATAAATTCTGCCATGGCATCAGAATGTAATGTCTCTTCATCAGGTACAAAAACCTTGGAGACCATTTTTAAATTTTCTATCTCTAATGTTTCGCTCTCCAAGTTATATCCTTTCGAAATAAAAGATATGTACATAGGTAAATCCTTCTTTTTGTGTCGACCGAGATAACAAAAATAATGACTGAGGTAATCAAAAAAGGGAGCATTATACTTGACCACCGGAGTTACTTGTGGAATCAAGCTCATGATTAATTCATGGGCTTGAAACATCAAATTTCTCGTCCTTTCGTCTTGTTGCTCTTCAATAAGTAGGAGAGACCTCTCCAATTTATTTCAGTTTGAAGGTTCCTTTGCCTATCCTAAAATCTCTATGATAAGCTTCGACAATATATTCTCCTTTTTTGAGTCTGAAATCAGGCTCCCAATCGAAGCACTCTTCGTGATCATTGTTTTGATAATCAATGTTGCCTTTAAAAGTATAACGCAGTTGTTCGCCTGAAATTTTGTTCACGATGATTCCACCTGTGGCCCCATCGTTTCGAGTAACAGTGGTCCCTTGCGCATCAATTAGACGAATGTAAATTTCTTGTTTGCCAGAGGGTACTACTAAGTTAGTCTCTGTTTGAATACAGGTTCTTAAGAAGTCAAGTTTTTTGGTTCTGCTTTGACCCTTAGAATCTTCACCTTTGTTTTGTCTTCCTTCCACGGTCAAAGAATTTAGTTTGATGGCACTTGCCATGTCCACTTGAGCATCAAGCTTTTCTTTTTGTTTGCCGAGCTCTTCCTTTTGCTGAGAGAGCATCACTTTTTCTTTGTTTAGCGAAGTAGAAAGTTCTTTTTCTTTTTCTAAATCTACCGTCAAAACCTCTTTTTCTCTTGTCAATGTGGTATTCGCTGCTACCAATTGAACATTCTCCTCTTTGAGTCTATTGATCTCTGCAATATATCCACTAACACTCGCATTCAAAGCGGCTATTTCGTCTTTCGCTTTATTAAGTTCCCTTGATTTGTAAATCAAATTATTGATCTTTTTCTTTTGGGTTTGCAATTCGATTTTTTGGCTTTCGATGAGCTCGTTTGCTGCGGCATTGTCGGACCTAAGTTCTTCCAAGCTAGCCATGGCCGCCTCGACATCAGATTCTAATTCAGCACTCACTTTTTCCATTTCATAAAGCTCAGATTCTTTGGCTTCATTCGCTGATTTGAGTTGGCTGTTGTTATACCACTGGAAAATATTAAAGCCGAGTAAAGCTGCGATTATTAGGTATAACCAAATTGGAGTTTTGCTTGAATTGCTCATAATGTGATTTAATAGATTAGACTATTGACTTAAAAATATTCAAAATTATTATTGTTACAAGATGTATTTTTTAAAATCGGGGTATATATGGATAAATCCCTTAGGGTATTTACCTATATAAATGAAAACTAAGGAACTCAAAAATATCTTATTCTTAAACATAGCAACTGTATCTCTTAGGTCTTCATTAGATAAGATTTCTGCGGTAGAGAAGAAGTTTTGGAAAGTAAAATCCAAACGCTTTAGCGCTGATGGGCGCACACTGAATGGAGAAGATTTAAATACGAGTTATTTGCAAAAGGCTGGTCTTTTTGCAGAATTCTCTAAGGTTGTATGTATCAGCGTTGGCTATGTATTTTCAAAAGAAGGTCAGGCTGATCGCCTAAAAGTAAAATCGTTTTATGGACATGACGAAAAAATAGTGTTGTCCCAGTTATGTCAATTGTTAATATCCAATTCTATTGTGCCCAAAACGCATTTTTTCACTGGACATAATATCAAAGAATTTGATGTTCCTTTTTTGGCTCGCCGAATGATTTTGCATCAAATTCAATTACCAGAAATGTTTCGAATCAGTGGTAAAAAACCTTGGCAAATACGGCATCTCAAAGATTCGATGCAAATGTGGCGGTTTGGAGATTGGAAAAATTATACTTCCCTTAGGCTTTTGGCATTTGCCTTAGGATTAGAAATGGATAACGACCACAATGGTGGAGCACACCTCAGCGAATGGTATCACCTCCAAAACGGTCTGCATAAGATTGTCTCGCATTGTGAAGAAGACCTGGTACTAGCAGTCCAGGTGTTTTTGAAGCTACATCACCTGGAACCTTTGCCCAAGGGACAAATTGGATACCACACTGTTTGACACAAATCCCTCGAAGAACACTTTAGAATTGATACCTTTGTATGAAAGAAAATTCTAATGAGTCATCTGATTGCACCCTCTATATTAGCGGCTAATTTTGGAAACCTTGAGGCAGATATTCAAATGATCAATTCAAGTGAAGCGGATTGGTTGCATGTTGATGTGATGGATGGACATTTTGTCCCGAATATAAGCTTTGGACAAGCCATTGTAAAAAAGATGGCTTCCCTTTGCACCAAGACGATTGATGTGCATTTGATGATCGAAAATCCAAGCAAATACATTGAAGAATTTCGAGCGGCTGGTGCCGAAATAATTACAGTTCACGAAGAGGCGTGTACACATCTGCATCGAGTGATTCATCAAATTAAAGAATGTGGTGCTATGGCTGGCGTTGCGTTAAATCCGCATACTCCTGTACAAGTATTGGACAATGTGCTGGAAGATGTGGATTTAATTTGTCTAATGTCTGTAAACCCTGGTTTTGGCGGACAAAAATTTATTTATCAAACTCTGGCCAAAATAAAAGCAATCAAGGCCAGTTTAATAGAAAGAAACTGTCATGCTAAAATTGAGATTGACGGTGGAGTGGGCCTACAAAACGCAGAGAAGATTCTAGAAGCTGGCGCAGATGTACTGGTTGCGGGAAGCAGTGTTTTTAAGTCCGAAAACCCAACACAAACTATTTCGAGATTAAAGGGGTTGATGGGTTAATTGTGTTATGAAGAGATTATCACTTTTACTTATTCTTAGTTTCTGTTTCGTTTGCATTTCTGGACAAGAAACATTGGTTTTTGGTATAGTACAAGACATCGATACCAAAAAGCCCATTGAGCTAGCCAATATTTACATTGAAGGCACTTCTACGCTTGTTGAATCGGATATTAATGGCAATTATAGGATTTCTGTAAAACCCAATGCGCCGCAGGTATTGATATGCTCTCGCCTCGGATATGGAGAATCAAGATTTGTTTTGCCAGAGATGAGAGCTGGGACAAAGAGAAATGTAAATTTTAGCTTGGTGAATCAAGAAGGTCCTGAAATAATCATCAGAGAAAGTCGAATTGAAGATGTCGGGATGGTCAAAGAGGAAGTGACCGAATTAAAATATCTACCGACAGTATCTGGAAATTTTGAAAGTGTGTTGCCCGCCATTGCCTTAGGAGTAAGTTCGGGTACAGGAGGAGAGCTCAGCTCGCAGTATAATGTGCGTGGAGGGAATTATGATGAAAACTTGGTCTATGTCAATGACTTCGAAATATTTAGGCCGCAACTGATTCGATCAGGGCAGCAAGAAGGCTTAAGTTTTCCGAACATTGATTTAATCAGAGATTTAAAATTTTCCTCTGGGGGCTTCGAGGCGCAGTATGGCGATAAAATGTCCTCTGTACTAGATATCTCTTACAAGCGCCCGGACGAATTTAAAAGTTCGGTCGAAATGAGTTTGTTAGGGGCAGGATTTCATCTGGAAGGAAGCAAACGCTTGGGGCCAAATTCATATAATAAACTTAGGTTTTTATTGGGTTCGAGATTAAAGACCACAAGATATTTACTGGGTTCCTTGGATGTGAAAGGAGAGTATACTCCTAGTTTTACTGATATACAGACGTATTTGACCTACGATTTGACTAGAGATTTGCAATTGGGTTTTATAGGCAATTATAACAATGCGGTATATGACTTTATTCCAACAGAACGCTCCACAGCATTGGGATTGATAGATTTTGCTTTGAGGTTGACTAGTGTTTTCGAGGGATCAGAGTCGGATCGTTTCCGAAATGGGATGGCCGGACTATCTCTAACCTATCTCCCTGAAAGAGAAAAGAATCCATTGTATCTCAAGTTTTTGGCTTCCAATTATTTGGGAGAAGAGTTAGAAAACTTTGACATTTTGGGATTTTACCGTTTAAGTCAAATCGAAACAAATTTTGGAAGCGAAAATGCAGGAGAAGAGATTGCCGTGTTGGGTACAGGAACCCAACATACTTTCGCTCGAAACAGTTTGTACAGCCATATTTATAATGTTCAGCATAAAGGAGGGATAGAATTTAACAGAGATACGGAGAAATCAGAAATGAGCAATTTCTTACAATGGGGGGTTAAGTGGCAACATCAACGTATGGACGACGAACTCAAAGAATGGGAGAGACTGGATTCTGCAGGGTACAGTTTGCCCTTTAGCAATGAGGAGGTTTTGTTAAACAGCTCGTTGAGAAGTAGAAACATTACAGAAACTGATCGTATTTCTGCTTTTTTTCAAAACACCTTAGGGCTTTATCGTCCAGAGCAAGATGAAATGAAAATGACCCTTGGAGTCCGGGCAACTTATTTTGATCTCAGCGACGAACTGACCATTAGTCCTAGATTTCAGTTGCTCTACAAACCTTTAAAATCTGAGCGTGAAGTTTCTTACAAAATAGCAGGAGGGGTATATTATCAAACGCCGTTTTATCGTGAGTTGCGAAGACTAGATGGTACGATTAACACGGGTTTGAAATCACAAAGATCTATTCATGCAGTTGCTGGAATAACCTATGATTTTTATTGGAAATCTATAAATTCTCAAAAGCCGTTTAAGTTTATCGCAGAGTTGTTTTACAAAAACCTAGATCAACTTGTTTCATACGATATCGATAATGTAAGAATAAGGTACTCTGGCGAAAATGATGCATCTGGACATGTGACAGGATTGGATTTACGGATTAATGGAGAATTTGTAAAAGGAGCGGAAAGTTGGGTGAATTTGTCATTTTTAAGAGCGGTAGAAAAATTAGATGGGGTCCAACATTTGAGAAGATTTATTGGGGATAGTCTTGCCACTGAGGTTAACTATGTGCCCAGACCTACGGATCGCTTGTTTAATATTTCCATGTTTTTTCAAGACTATTTGCCTAGAAATGAAAATTTTAAGATGCACCTCAATTTGAGTGTGGGTTCTGGATTGCCCTTTGGGTTGAGAGGCAGCAATGAAGTGTATAGAAATACTTATCGATTTTCGCCTTACAATAGGGTGGATATCGGCTTCTCCTACTTGATGTGGAATCAAAGCATGAAAAATAGAAAACCGAATTCTCCCTTTAGAAATCTAGAAAATGTTTGGTTGAGTTTGGAGGTTTTTAACCTTATGGATGTATCCAACGAAGCGTCCAATACTTGGATAAAAACCATTACCAATACCCAATATGCGATCCCCAATAACTTGACCTCTCGGCGTATTAATTTGAGGGTCAAAGTAGATATTTAACGGTATGTATTTGACTCAATTCAATTCACAAAATTCTCCTGATTCTTCATCAATGAGGAAATGGAGTTTTCCCTCAGCTACACTGACATCAACATAATATTCCCTTTTACCGTCGATAAAATCATATACGGTGACATCAAAAATGTGAAATACGTTTTCACCAAGTATACTTTCAATATAATCCTCGTAAGCATCTTGTCCAGTACCTGTATTTATATCAAGGCCGTCTCCAACAAATTCTCCACAACTGTTGTATAGATCAAAGGCCACAAAGGTGGTTTCGATTTCATTCCCAAATTCATCTATTGTACTTTCTGTAAACGCTGTGACCACGTATAATAGATTTTCCCTAGTGCAATGAAAAATTACTCCTCCATTAATTTCTTCGATGTTGGTGTATTTGTCCCTAACGGTTTCAACGATTTCGATCGGTAACTCTTCTTCCTGTATAACATCCTCTGAGTTTCCATTGGTGAAACTTAACAGTGGATAAGGGAATACACAATCTTCAAAAAGAGGCTCTTCATTTTTACATGAAAGAATAAAAAGAAGAACAATGGCCAGCGAAAGGATATGTTTCATGTCAAGCAGTTTATTTCGTAAAAATATATTACCGAATAAGTGTGACCGAACCTTTCTTTTTGACGACATCACCGTTAACTAAGGTCG
>JAHDGJ010000018.1:73640-74510 GCA_020627705.1 Saprospiraceae bacterium | reverse complement strand
CCATGTGTCCGTATGGGCGTGAGGGTTCGACTCCCTCTCCGGGCACTTTTAAAAAAGTATTAAGATTGAAATTTTAAGGGTTATGATGATTTGCAGTTTGTCGAACCCTCGGCCACTCATCCATTGCTGATGCAATGGTTCGCTCACTTAAGACAGACATTTAGTCTGTCTTATCCGCCGTTGGCGGACCGTTTGCTCATCTCTCCGGGCACTTTTAAAAAGTAAGGCTGGTTATTGTTAAGTTATACTTTTTCAGTATTTCAAGTCTAGGTCGGCGAACCCTCGGCCAGCCGTCCATTGCTGAAGCATGTTTGGCTTTGTAGAATGTGTTAGATGAACGTTCGCCTACCCATCCCTTATAAAACGTCTATTCGATCCGAGATTATGAGCGTCTTTCGAAAGTGCTTTCGCGAAGCGAAATAAGCTTGTAGAAAGTAAGCGAATGATTCCTGAAAGGAAATCCCCTAAGAATGGACTAGATTTTTTTGCTTTGTTTTTTCATCAATGGAAAAAATGAAGGAACAAAACATTGTTGTGGTACATTCCGCCACCCATCCATTGCTGATGCAATGGTTCGCTCACTTAAGACAGACATTTAGTCTGTCTCATCCACCGTTGGCGGACCGTTTGCTCATCTCTCCGGGCACTTTTAAAAAGTAAGGCTGGTTATTGTTAAGTTATACTTTTTCAGTATTTCAAGTCTTGGTCGTCGAACTCTCGGCCACCCGTCCATTGCTGTTGTAGGGTTCGCTCCTTACACAAAAGAATTTAATTCATATTTACTAATGTCCATTCTAATGGGATAGCGAAAGTCTTTCGGAATTGCGATCGCGCAGTGATCAAAGCATGAAGAAAGTAAAAGAGCGATTC
>JAHDGJ010000018.1:0-73540 GCA_020627705.1 Saprospiraceae bacterium | reverse complement strand
CTAAGAACGGACTAGATTTTTTTGCTTCGTTTTTTCATCAATGGAAAAAATGAAGAGAACATCAAATATATTCTTTGGTTCGATTTGAATTTTATGTCAAATGAACCCTCGGCCCCCGTCCATTGCTGAAGCATGTTTCGCTCCTTACACAAAAGAATTTAATTCACATTTACTAATGTCCATTCTAAAGGGATAGCGAATGTCATTCGGAATTGCGATCGCGCAGTGATCAAAGCATGAAGAAAGTAAAAGAGCGATTCCCGAAGGGAAATCCCCTAAGAACGGACTAGATTTTTTTGCTTCGTTTTTTCATCAATGGAAAAAATGAAGGAGTTCATTTGATACTTTATGATTTTAACAGTTTAACAATCAATAATTTATATTAGGAAAATTATTTATATAATTTTTTTATATATATTTGTTGTAGAGTGCAAGACTCAACGAGACCAAAACAGAGAAGTAGAACCTCTCACCTAAAGTTTTTCTCAAGTATTGTATTAAAATGATTTGTCCAGTCTTTGACTGTGTATATAAAGAAGTAGTTTTCTTATTTTGAGACCTTAGTCGAAAGAGCCCAAGTATTCCAACTTGGGCTTATTTTTTTGTATTAAGTATATTTGACTTCGAATACGCGTAAAAATTGTATTTATTTTTTTTATAATCTATTGAATAACAAATATTTAGTGTGGTATACTGCGGTTTAAAAATCGTAAAGATTAAGTTATTTGATTGGTTACAAATTGATATTCAAAATATATTTGAGTGTGTTGTTCGATTTGAAAAAATGTTGATAAACAAAGTTGTATTGAGTTCAAATCGAAATTTTAAAGAGTACTAAAATGAACCAAAATTTAAAAGAATTAAAAGGCGAAAATGGCGCATTGTTAAGTCCTATTCTGCCAGAAAACATAAAGAACTATCTTATTGATATCGATGGTACCATAACCGAAGATGTTCCTAACGAAGAACCAGAAAGAATGGTTACTTGCGAACCTTTTCCCGATGCTCTAGAAACATTGAACAAGTGGTATGATCAAGGCCATATTATATGCTTTTTTACCTCAAGAACCGAAGAGCATCGAAGTGTCACTGAGGCTTGGTTGGAGAAACATAACTTCAAATACCACAGCTTACTAATGGGCAAACCAAGAGGCGGTAATTATCATTGGATCGATAATCATATGGTTAAAGCTACACGATTTAAAGGAAAGTTTACAGACCTAATTTTGCAGGAGAAAACAATTGAAGTTTTTAAACCTTAAGGGGCAATTTTATCATCATTTCTTCTATTTGGATCTATTGGAAATTGGGTTTTTATACCCCAGGAATAGACAAGTCTAAAGGCCTTTTAACTTCTACATAAGTGGGCAAGATTTAATCTAAAGGTTGGCTTTTTTGCAGAAAATACTTCTGTGAAACGCACTTTTATTAGTGTTATATATTGCCCTGTGATAAAATCAATCTTCTTTATTCTGATGCAAAATTGTTAATTATCATGCGTTGGATTCAACACTAATTTTCACAGAAGTAACTCATATTCAGATCTTTATAAGTTGTTATTGCATTTTTGACATCACAATATCTTCAGGTATCGTTGTTTCTAATGACATTTTACAACATAGCTTCGAAAAGCAAAAATTTGGCAACCTTATATGCTACTGACTCAGTTAAAAAGCTAATTCTTGGTGCTAATGCTCATGATCCTGACTTGTTCGGTTTCAATTGATTAATTAAATGGAAAGCAAATGAAAAAACTTGAGGCGATAATTCGGTCTTCAAAATTTGGAGCAGTCCAAGAAAGCCTACATGAAGTGGGCGTTGATTTCTTTACTTTTTATGAGGTAAAGGGATACGGGCATCAGCGAGGAAAAAATTTATCATACCGTGGGGCAGTATATGATGTCGGATATATAGGTCGAATAAAACTCGACATAATTATTTCTGAAGAATTCGTTGAAAAGGCCCAGCAAGCCATTAAAGATGCCGCTTATACAGGAGAAAAAGGCGATGGACTCATATTGATTACAAATGTTGAAAACATCACAAACATTAGAACAGGATTAACTAATGGTGAATCAATTAACCTTTAATTATCGATAAAATGATAGCATTGCAAATAAGTGATACAGTAGAGTTATTGATTAAAGCTGAAGAAGCGCTGAAGGCTGCTCAAGAAGCACAAGCAGCTGCGGATCTCAGCATATTCACCTCAAATAACCTTTGGATATTAGTCGCAGCCGCGATGGTCTTTATTATGCATCTAGGATTCTCAACACTAGAAGCTGGTTTTGTAAGACAAAAAAATGTTGTTAATATTTTATTTAAAAACTCAATGATAATTGCCATTGGATTATTGACCTATTGGTTCGTTGGGTTTAATTTGATGTACCCTGGTTTTAATGAAGGAGGATTTTTTGCTTTTGGTGGTTTTTTACTTTCTCCACCAGAGGGCGGTATGACTGCCGCCTATGCAGACTATACATATTGGTCGGACTTTATTTTTCAAGCAATGTTTGCAGCAACAGGAGCGACTATAGTTTCTGGAGCCGTAGCAGGTCGAATTAAGTTAAATGCGTTTTTATTGTTTGCTACAATATTTGTTGCCCTAATATACCCCATAACTGGATTTTGGAAATGGGGTGGTGGATGGTTGGATGCCTTAGGGTTTTATGATTTCGCAGGCTCTACTCTTGTGCATTCTGTTGGAGGATGGGCAGCTTTGGCTGGTATCATTTTATTAGGGCCTAGAAGAGGTAAATATTTAGAAAATGCCATAAAGCCTATTCCAGGCCATTCAATGCCTCTGGCTGCAATAGGTGTTTTTCTTTTATGGTTTGGTTGGTTTGGCTTTAATGGCGGATCTGTTTTAAGTGCAGATCCAGAATTGGTTTCTTTGGTTTTTACAACTACGTCTTTAGCGGCGGCGGCTGGGGTAGTTGGTTCCTTTTTGGTAAGTTACCTTATGTTTAGATCGCATGATTTGTCTATGGTGCTCAATGGTATTCTGGGTGGCTTGGTTGGAATTACGGCATCGGCTGATTCGGTTTCTGTAAACTCTGCGATTATAATTGGTTTCATTGCTGGTGCTCTAATACCTCTATCTGTAACATTTTTCGAGAGACTAAAATTGGACGATCCGGTAGGAGCAACCTCTGTTCATTTAGTATGTGGGATTTGGGGCACCATCGCTGTAGCCCTATTTGGAAATTTTGAGGAAGGCGTGGGAGAACTAAAAGATCAACTGATTGGCATTGTTGCTTGTGGAGCATTTGCATTTACTTTATCCTTTGTTTTGTTTTTTGTTATGAGAGCAACGATGGGAATACGAGTAACTCAAGAGGAAGAGTCAAAAGGACTTGATATCGCAGAACATCAAATTTCTGCCTACTCCTAGTAAAGGAGAAAGCTTAACACCGTCATCTAAGAATCTGGGCGATATGCTTAAAGAACTAGGTAATAGGGTTGTTGAGATTGTACAAAATGATTGTTTTAAAGAAACGATTTATTTATGGATGAAGCTGAGCAGCAAAACTTTGGATTATATAATCAAAAACAAGATAAAGATTCCTGTGGCGTAGGATTGCTTACCAATATAAGTGGTGAAAAATCTCATTTGCTTATTAGTAATGCACTTACCATGCTCGAAAATATGGAGCACAGAGGGGCATGTGGGTGTGATCCTAATTCTGGAGATGGAGCAGGTATACTAATTCAAATACCAGATAAAATATTTCGTGAAGAAGCTCAGCTTTATAAAAGCGGTTTACCTGCCCCTGGAAATTATGGGGTGGGTATGCTTTTTCTCCCTAAAGACAAAAAGAAACAAGAGTTCTGTTTGGAGCGCGTATCCGCTTCTTGTAATAAAAATAATTTCAAAATTCTTTTTGTTCGTTCGGTGGAAGTGGACAACTCAGGTATTGGAGGGGCTGCACTGTCCACAGAACCTGATATGAAACAAATTTTTGTGGCTCCAAAGTCAGAGGGCTTATTTTATGATCTTGAAAAAGCCTTATATTTTTTAAAAACTGACATTTTAAAATCAGTATATGCAACGGATGAATCATTAATAGATGACTTTTATATTGCCTCCTTTTCTTCTAAAACCCTCGTCTATAAAGGGCAACTAAAAGCGACCCAACTAAGGTATTATTTTGATGACCTAAAAAATGAAAAGCTCACTTCTGCAATTGCCATCGTACACAGTCGCTTCTCGACAAACACACTTCCGAAATGGAAGCTCGCTCAACCCTTTAGGTGCATAGCTCACAATGGAGAAATAAATACCATTCAAGGAAATGTAAACTGGTGGAGGGCCAGAGAAAATTTCATGAGTAAAAGTGAAATTTATAAAGACGACTGGGTTAATGCCTTGCCAGTTTGTGACCCAAATTTGTCTGATTCAGGGAATTTTGACAATGTTGTGGATTTTTTGATACGAACAACAAGATCCATTCCACACACATTAATGATGTTGATCCCAGAGGCCTGGCAAAACGATCAGGACATGGAAGGGTATAAAAAAGGATTTTATCAATACCATGATGCAATCGTAGAACCCTGGGATGGTCCTGCTGCGATTTGTTTTACTGATGGCAATTTGGTTGGGGCAACATTGGATCGAAATGGATTACGTCCATTACGCTATGTTCATACTTCAGATGATTTTTTGATGGTTGCAAGCGAAGAGGGCTGTATGCCAATTGATCAAAGCAAAGTGCTTAAAAAGGGAAGATTGAGACCAGGTAAAATGCTGTTGGCCGATTTGGAGGAAAGGAGAATCGTTTCGGATTCCGAAATCAAAAAAGTTATATGCCAGCGCTTTCCCTATCAACGATGGTTGAAAGCAAAAGCCTTGGAGATAAAGGAATTTGATACGGGTAACAATGAGGTGCTAAAGTCAGAATTTGATTTGCAATTACGCCAAATAAATTATGGGATGAGCGCTGAAGATGTAGCGCTGGTTTTAAGTGCCATGATAAAGAATGGCAAAGAGCCCATTGGATCAATGGGGGCCGATGTTCCATTGGCGGTATTTTCAACATTGGCACAGCACATCTCAAATTATTTTAAACAACAATTCGCTCAGGTCACCAATCCACCGATAGACTCTTTACGAGAAAACTATTTTATGTCATTGTCCACCGTCCTGGGTGGCAGTAGTAAACTACTTAGCGTAAATGAAGAGCATGCCGCTGTTATTCGAATGGATAGTCCCATTCTTTCGCCTGGATTATTTTATGGTTTACAATCTCTAGAAAATCGACGATTTAGGGCTAAAACGATCTCTACTTGTTATCCAAAGGACGGTTCTTTAAAAGTGGCAATCGAAGGTTTTAACCAAAAGGTAAAATCGCAAATTGAAAACGGAGCCAATATTATATGTATTTCTGACAGAGGTGTAAACGAAAATATGATCGCTATTCCTAGCTTAATGGCTGTTGGCGCTTTGCATCATTTTCTTATCAATGAAGGGGAACGAAAACATGTATCCTTAATCGTAGAAACCGGAGATACTTGGGAAGTACATCATTATGCATGTTTGCTTTCTTATGGCGCTGATGCAATTTATCCGCACATTGCCATAGAAACCATAAGAGCTCAACATCGTGGAGAAGAATATGTTGTAGAGGATTACGAACGAAATTATATTAAAGCCGTCGAAAAAGGCCTGCTAAAAGTTATGTCCAAATTAGGAATCTCAACCCTACAGTCGTACAAAGGGGCTCAAACTTTCGAAGCCATTGGAATTTCTTCAGAGGTCATTGATTTTTGTTTCAAGGGTACGACCTCTAAAATTGAGGGAATGACATTTGAACAACTTCAAAAAGAGAATAATGCCAAGCATCATTTGGCCTTCAAAGGCAAAACAGATCAATTGCCTGATAAAGGCTTGTATCAATGGAAGAGAGGGGGAGAATATCATTTGTTTAATCCAAAAAGTATTCATCTACTTCAGCATTCTACCAAAACGAACAACTTCGAATTGTTTAAAAAATTTACCGAAGAGATTGATCTCTCCGCCAAAAATGTTTCGACCTTAAGAAGTTTTCTCCAATTCAAGGAATCAAGTGCAATTCCACTAGAAGAAGTAGAGCCTGTTGAAAACATATTAAAAAGGTTTGCCTCTGGTGCGATGTCTTTTGGGTCCATAAGTTATGAAGCGCATACTACCTTGGCCAAAGCAATGAATAGAATCGGTGGTAAAAGTAATAGTGGTGAAGGTGGAGAAGATGAAAGAAGATTTAAAAAGTTAGATAGCGGGGATTGGGAGCGGTCAGCTATAAAGCAAGTGGCTTCTGGAAGATTTGGGGTGACCATCAATTATTTAACCAATGCTTCGGAGATACAAATCAAAATGGCTCAAGGAGCAAAGCCTGGAGAGGGTGGGCAATTGCCAGGACATAAAGTAGATAAAAATATTGCTAAGGTACGTTTCTCAACGCCAGGTGTGGGTTTGATTTCACCTCCGCCACATCATGATATTTACTCTATAGAAGATTTAGCCCAATTGATTTATGATTTAAAAAATGCCAACCGCGACGCACGTATTAGTGTAAAACTTGTTTCTAAGACTGGTGTTGGTGTTATAGCTTCAGGGGTAACAAAGGCGCTTGCCGATCATATTCTTATCTCAGGTCATGATGGCGGTACGGGTGCATCGCCTTTATCTTCTATAACACATGCTGGCTTGCCTTGGGAATTGGGCTTGGCAGAAACGCATCATGCACTAATAAAGAACAATCTTCGTGATCGAGTAACTCTACAGTGTGATGGGCAAATCCGAACGGGAAGGGATATGGTTATCGCTACTTTATTGGGAGCTGAAGAATGGGGTGTGGCTACCGCGGCTTTGGTTGTTGAAGGATGTATATTGATGCGAAAGTGCCATTTAAATACCTGCCCTGTGGGCATTGCAACACAAGATGTTGATTTAAGAAAAAAGTTTGAAGGTAAAGTAGAAGACTTGGTTAATTACTTTCATTTCTTAGCACAAGATTTTCGATTGCATATGGCAAAACTTGGCTTTCGTACAGTAAGTGAAATGGTTGGCCGTGCAGATATGCTTGAGTCTGATAAAGCAGATAGGCATTGGAAGGCCTCCAATGTTGACTTGTCAAAATTATTGTTCTATGCCAAACCAAATAAAGGGTATTACAGCTATAAGGTAAACAAGCAAGATCACCAACTTGAAGGTGTATTGGACCGAACTTTAATAGAAAAATCTTTACTTGCAAGAAATGAGGCAAAGCAATTTAGTTCGATTATACCAATAAGGAGCACAGATAGAGCGGTTGGAGCTAT
This sequence comes from Saprospiraceae bacterium, assembly GCA_020627705.1. Classification (GTDB taxonomy): domain Bacteria; phylum Bacteroidota; class Bacteroidia; order Chitinophagales; family Saprospiraceae; genus JAHDHU01. The sequence goes on along the minus strand of JAHDGJ010000018.1, from coordinate 66,238 downwards.
GCTCTCAAACGAAATTGCAAAGGTGTATGGCTCCAAAGGAATGGATGAAGATAGCCTTTCATTCAAGTTTCGTGGAGCTGCAGGGCAAAGTTTTGGGGCATTTCTTTCTAGAGGAGTAAACTTTACCTTGGAAGGCGCATCCAATGATTATTTCGGAAAAGGCTTAAGCGGTGGCCGACTGATAGTTGTACCCGACAGAGAGTCTATATATAACCCAAGTAAAAATACAATAGTTGGAAACGTCTGCTTGTACGGTGCGACAAGCGGCCAAGCTTTTATTAAAGGAGCTGCAGGGGATCGTTTTGCTGTTCGCAATTCTGGGGTAGAAGCTGTAGTGGAAGGAGTAGGGGATAATGCTTGTGAGTATATGACGGGGGGTGTAGTGGTTGTTTTGGGTTCTTATGGAAAGAATTTTGCAGCTGGTATGAGCGGGGGTATTGCCTATGTATATCAAGAGGATAAGGACAGGTCTGCACGAATTAATAAAGAAATGGTTGAGTTAGAAAGTTGTCAGGAGGCAGACTTAGCTAAAGTAAGGGAATTGCTTCGAAAGCATTTTCAATACACTTCAAGCATCCAAGCTTTGGACATATTAAATGAGTGGTACGATATGTCACAGCACTTTTTAAAAATCATTCCTACAGAATATCGTAAGGCCATGATTCAAGAGTCTCAGCGTGTTTCTTCAAATCTAAAAGCGAGTTAAGAATGGGAGATATAAATGGATTTAAAAAATATAATAGAAAGACGCCAGCTTATGAATCTGTAGAAGAAAGAACTAGACATTACAATGAATTCAATAAAGCGGTTGATGTTGATTTTAAACTCAATCAAGCTGCAAGATGTATGGATTGTGGTGTGCCCTTTTGTCATTCTGGCTGTCCATTGGGAAATAAAATTCCAGAATTCAATGACGCAGTATTTAAAGAAGAATGGCAGTTGGCGTATAATATTTTGACTTCGACGAATAACTTTCCGGAATTCACTGGACGAATTTGTCCGGCACCATGTGAGGCGGCATGTGTATTGGGAATCAATAATGATCCTGTGTCAATAGAATTTATAGAAAAATCTATTGCGGAGAAAGCCTTTGATGAAGGTTGGGTTGTGCCAAACAAAGAGATTGCACGGACCGGCAAAAATGTGGTGGTGGTTGGTTCAGGACCAGCCGGCTTAGCAGCAGCGGATCAATTAAATAAAGCAGGGCATAGTGTTAGGGTGTACGAGAAAAATTCTAGAATTGGCGGATTGTTGAGGTATGGAATCCCTGACTTTAAATTGGAAAAGCAAGTCATCGATCGTCGGTTGGAAGTACTGCGAGAAGAAGGGATAGAGTTTGTTTGCAATACAGAAGTTGGTAGAGATGTTTCAGCTTTGACCTTAAAACAAAGTTGCGATGCGATACTCCTTTGTGGGGGATCTAGTGTGCCTCGTGATTTGCCGATTGAAGGTAGATCTTTAAAGGGCATCTATTTCGCTATGGAATTTCTAGAGAAAAGTAACAAAAGAGTGGCGGGGGATAATATTGACTTTAGTGATTTTGATTTAGTGGGTAAAGATGTTTTGGTAATAGGTGGTGGAGATACCGGATCAGATTGCATAGGTACCTCTAACAGATTGGGCGCCAAGAGCATTACCCAAATAGAATTATTGGCAAAACCAAGTACTAAAAGAACAGATAAGGATCCATGGCCCAATTGGCCCATGGTTTTAAGAACATCAAGCTCACATGAAGAAGGATGTAATCGAGAGTGGTCTATTTTGACCAAGAAATTTATAAGTACTGATAGGACAAATCTCAGTGGTATTGAGGTAGTCAATGTAAAGTGGGAGTTGGATGCTCATGGGGTGAGTCGAATGATAGAACAAGCCAGCAGCTCTAGAATTATTCCATGTGATTTTGTGTTTCTTGCCATTGGATTTTTAAACCCATTATTTGATGGAGCGTTGGAAGAATTAGAAATAGCTTTAGATGATAACCGCAATGTAAAGTGTGATAACTACCAAACCAATATTGAAGGTGTTTTTGCCGCAGGAGATATGCGCAGAGGACAGTCTTTAGTCGTTTGGGCAATTTCGGAAGGAAGAGAAGCGGCGGTATCTATTGATCAATACTTAATGGGACCAAATGCCACATTAAGAAGTAATTTTAATTCTGCATTGCATATTTGAATATGAACCACTATGGAGTTTAGTATAGAAAAGAAATTTCAAATTTATAATACACTCTTTCTTAATCTCGATTATGAAGGTGCCAGTGACATAGGTCATCTTATTCCTATTCTAGGTGAATTAACCAAACAGAGATTGAAAAATGGCAAGAATCCAATAGAGGTATTTGACGCATTTTATCAGGATTATAAGGAGATGATCGGAGCAGATAAAATCGATTTTATGTTTAAGGTAATCCAATACGTAGAGCGACAAGTGGTATTATTTGACAGCATAGAAGATAGTATTTCTCCATATGATCTTGAAGATCAAGACAATATTTTGATTGATACGCTGGTCCAAAGATGTCAGGGCGCTAAGGACTTTGAAGACTTACTAGCTAAACTCAATACGTTTTCCGTGCGAATAGTGCTCACTGCTCACCCTACTCAATTTTATAGACCGCCAGTATTGGATATCATTTCCAAATTGAGGAAGAATGTGCAGAATAATGAGATTGAGCAGATTGATTTGTTATTGCATCAGTTGGGACTGACCAGTCTCGTAAACTCCAAATCACCGACGCCAATTGAAGAGGCGAAAAACATCCTTCACATTTGTCGATACGAATACTACGATGCCATTGGAGAATTCATTTATCGGCTAGAAAAAAGATATCCCCAGTTCAATAACGGGGATTTGGTTTTATTGGGTTTTTGGCCTTGTGGGGATAGAGATGGTAATGCCTTCGTGACTCATCAAGTTACCCGTGAAGTGATAGATACCCTCCGATTAACATTAATGAAATGCTATTACAACGATGTTAAAGAATTACAATCCAAACTTACATTTGTTGCCATTGATCCTTTTCTTGAAAAAATAAGATCCAAGTTATACAGAGCAATGTTTGATCCAAACGTATTAGTGGATCATCGTCAAATGCTTTTGGATTTACAAAAAGTCAGAGCCCTATTAATAGCTCAGTATGAAGGACTTTATTTAGAAAGTTTGGATAAACTAATTGTAAAAATTAAAGTGTTTAAATCACATTTTGCCTCTTTGGATATTAGGCAAGATCACAGTATACACCTTGCCTGTATTCAACATATTTTAAAAGCGAATGGAATCATTTCGGAAAGTATTGAAGAGTTGGACGAACCCAGACTAATCTCATTGCTTACTGATGAATTTGTCGAAATACCTAATAACGACGAATTGGAAGGGCTGATATTAGATACGGTTAGAAATATTAGACAATTGCCGACTATACAAGGCTTAAATGGAAAGCCAGGCTGTCATCGTTATATCATCAGTAATTCGGAAGATATATATTCCGTCTTATTTGTCTTGGCTTTGTTTAGATGGATCCACAAAACAGAGGATATCGGATTTGATATTATCCCCTTATTCGAAACCATGATAGGGATGCAGAGCAGTGAAAGTGTTATGGAGCAATTGTATACCAATGATACTTACCGTAAGCATTTAGCAACAAGAGAGTGTAAACAAACCATCATGCTAGGTTTTTCCGATGGCACCAAAGATGGTGGTTACCTCAAGGCAAATTGGTCAATCTATAAATGCAAGGAAGTTTTATCGAAAGTGACAAAACAGCACAATTTTACCGCTGTGTTTTTTGATGGCAGGGGAGGGCCGCCTGCTCGAGGAGGAGGAAAAACCTTCAACTTCTATGCTGCCAGAAGCGCAGATATAGCCAATAATGAAATACAATTAACTATTCAGGGACAGACTATTACCAGTACTTATGGGACAAGTGAAAAGTTTGTTTTTAATGCGGAGCAAATGGTAACCTCTGGGTTGACGAGTTTGGTTTCTAATGGTAAAACTGAGATTTCATTTGAGCAACGAAAACTTTTGGAAGAATTAAGTGAGGTCAGCTATGCTAAATATTTCTCATTGAAGCAGCATGACAAGTTCTTATCTTATTTAGAAAACATGACTACGCTTAAGTTTTACAGTAAGGCTAAGATTGGAAGTAGACCGGGCAAGAGAAACAAGTCTTCCAAACTAAGTTTAAGCGACTTAAGAGCAATATCGTATGTGGGGTCTTGGTCTCAACTTAAACAGAATATTCCTGGATATTTTGGAGTAGGTACGGCGATTAAAGCGCTCTCAGATCAAGGTAGGCTTGAAGAGATTCAAAAGCTCTATCTCAATGTGCCTTTGTTTAAGACACTTTTGGATAACAGCATGATGTCTTTGACAAAGTGTTTTTTTGAACTTACGGCATATATGAAAAGTGATGCCGAGTTTGGTGAATTTTGGATGATCTTATTTGAGGAGTATGAACTCAGCAAAAAAATGATTTTAGAGGTTACTGGCATGACCACTTTAATGCAAATGGAGAAACGCAGTAAGAAGTCGATTGAAATCAGAAATGAAATTGTTTTGCCGCTTTTGCTGATTCAACATTATGCCTTACAAATGATTAACTCTGGCAAGGACCCAGAGAAAAATGAAATTTACGAGAAGTTGGTAACAAGGTCATTGTATGGCAACATTAACGCTAGTAGAAATTCGGCCTAAATGATTAGACCAAGGGCGATACATCTTAGTTAAAGTATTCTTTTTTAGATAAAGTTTGACTTTCACTTGCCTTTCTAGATTTTAATAAACTAATTTTATGGTTACAAAAAATGATTCAAAGTATTCAACATACAAATTTCTTCGCTACAATCGACCGTCAAAAAATGATGGCCTGCTGTTATATGATGTGTTGTATGGGTAAACCTCGTATATGGTAGATGCTTTGAAATAATTAAAAAAGAAATATTTAAAAAAGCTGAAGCCATTGGGTTTCGGCTTTTTTTTTTGCCTAACCCTTCTTCAGTAAGAACACAAAATTTAAAAAACATTAAAATGAGCAATCAAGATTTTCGTTACGAAACGCTGCAGTTACATGCAGGTCAAGAAGTGGACAGCAATACAAAAAGTAGAGCCGTTCCTATTTATCAAACTACTTCCTTTGTGTTTGATGATTCAAAGCATGCGGCCAATTTATTTGGGCTAAAAGAATTTGGAAACATTTACACTCGTATCATGAACCCAACGACCGATGTTTTCGAAAAAAGGATTGCAGCTTTGGAAGGTGGGACAAATGCGGTAGCCACTGCCTCTGGTCAAGCTGCTCAGTTTATAGCTCTAAACAATATTTTGACCTCTGGGGATTCGCTCGTGACTTCTTCTTATTTGTATGGAGGTACATACAATCAATTCAAAGTAAATTTTAAGCGTTTAGGGATTGAGGCCCGGTTTGCCAATGGCAATGATGTCGATAGTTTTGAATCTCTAATTGATGAGACAACCAAGGCTATCTATGTAGAAAGTATAGGCAATCCAAGATTTGCCGTTCCGGATTTTGAAGCTTTAGCCCAACTGGCAAGAAAATATGATATTCCTTTTGTTGTGGATAACACTTTCGGGGCAGCTGGATATTTGGCTAGGCCAATATCTTATGGTGCCAACGTGGTTGTACAGTCTGCAACCAAATGGATTGGCGGTCATGGCACGTCTATCGGTGGAGTAATTGTAGATGGAGGGAATTACAATTGGGGCAATGGCAAATTTCCTCAGTTTTCAGAACCTTCTCCTGGCTATAACGGATTGGTGTTTGCTGATGTATTTGGCGAAGGTAATCCTTTAGGTCTTCCTAACGTTGCATTTGGAATTAGAGCTCGAGTAGAGGGGCTTCGAGATTTTGGCCCAGCGATTAGTCCTTTTAATTCTTTCTTATTACTGCAAGGTTTAGAGACCCTTTCTTTGCGGGTTCAAAGAACGGCTGACAATGCCTTAGAATTGGCCAAATGGTTAGAACAGCGTGACGATGTCGTATGGGTTAACTATCCAGGGTTGGAGAGCAGCCCAGAGCACGAACTCGCTAAGAAGTATCTAAAAAATGGATTTGGTGGGGTTTTGAGCTTTAAAGTAAAGGGCGGTAAAGAAAATGCAGACAACATCGTAAACAATGTTTCCCTTATTTCACATCTCGCAAATGTGGGTGATGCCAAAACATTAATCATCCATCCAAGTTCTACTACGCACGAACAACTCTCTGAAGCAGATCAAAAATCTTCGGGAGTTGAACCAGGATTGTTGAGACTTTCCGTAGGAATCGAACATGTCCAAGACATTAAAAATGATTTAGAAAACGCCTTTAAGTTGGCTTTTGCTCCAACAGAGCCTGTTTCAAAAGTTTAATTAGGTCTATCAGCAGCAGTGCAACCAACAGTGTAAGAAGCACTGCTGCTGAAATAAAAAAGTACTCATGCCATTATTAGAGCTCAAAGAAAACATCACCCTCGAAAGCGGAAAGATTTTAGAAAATCCACATATTCAGTATCACACCTATGGTCGCTTAAATGAAGATCGCTCTAATGTGGTTTGGGTATGTCATGCCCTAACCGCAAATAGTGATGTTTTTGATTGGTGGAGTGGACTCTTTGGAGAGGATGATTATTTTAACCCCAAAGAGCATTTTATTGTATGTGCCAATGTTTTAGGAAGCCATTACGGCAGCACCGGACCCTTGAGTACAAACCCTTCTACTCAAAAACCATATTATCACCAATTTCCTGAGGTCACGATTAGAGATATGGTCGCCCTGCATATCAAACTCTCGGATTATTTGGGGATTGAAAATATTCAATTCTTAATTGGAGGATCTATGGGCGGTCACCAAGCTCTGGAGTGGAGCATTATCGAACCCTTGCGAATTAAAAACATGTGCCTATTGGCCACAAGTGCCATAATTTCACCTTGGGCGGCAGCTTTAAATCATACCCAACGCATGGCTATTGAAAATGACCCAACATGGAAGTCCTCATCCGCCGAAGCCGGATTAAAGGGAATGGGTGTGGCCCGAGCCATGGCACTGCTTTCTTACAGAAATCAACATGCATATGACAATACGCAAAAAGAGGATTTGTCTTCAAAGGTATACTCTTCTAAATCGGCTTCGTATCAATCCTATCAAGGACAAAAATTAATACAACGATTTAATGCATATAGCTATTGGCATTTGGCCAAAGCCATGGATAGTCACAATGTAGGACGTAATCGAGGCGCTATCAAAGAGGTATTGCATTCCATAAAGGCTGCCACATTAATATTAACCATTCAAGACGATTTACTTTTTCCTCATAAAGAACAAGTAGTTTTACATGAGCATATCCCAAATTCGATTCATTTCAAAATACCGTCCAAGTATGGGCATGACGGATTTTTGATTGAGGTAGAAGGAATCAAGCAAAGAATTCAAAAAGTCTTCGATGCTATAGAATTAACAAGCACTATTTAATCATATAAATAAGTAACATGAAAATACTCGTTGTCGGTGGTGGAAATATGGGGATTACCTATGCAAAGAGTCTACTCAATGCGCATATAGTAAGCAATGATTCTCTGATGATTTTAGAAAAGTCAAATGAAAAGGCAGAGCAACTAAAAGCGCTAAACATAGGAACTATTTATGGAGCACCAGGGGAATATGTCAAAGAAGCCGACCTCATTATTTTGGCTGTTAAGCCACAAGATTCAGAAGTATTGTTTCCCAAGATTAAGGGCTATATAGACAGGCAGCAAGTTGTACTGTCCATCATGGCGGGTATTTCGATAGATACAATATCTCAATCTTTGGATTGTAAAAAAATAATTCGAGCTATGCCAAATTTGCCAGCTCAGGTGAGTTCAGGGATGACAGTCTATACTTCTTCCGAAGATGTAACAAGGATTGAATTAGTTATGGTTCAAAACATTTTAAATTCCACTGGCAAAACTATTTATGTAGATCAAGAAAAACTCATTGATGCCTCTACTGCCATTTCGGGATCGGGGCCGGCCTATGTTTTCTTCTATATTCAAACGCTCATTGACAGCGCTCAAAAATTGGGCTTTAACAAATCACAAGCAGAGCTTTTGGCCTACACTACATTTAAAGGAACTATTAATTTGTTTAATAAGCATAATTTTAGTTGTGAAGAATGGATTTCTAAAGTTGCCTCCAGAGGAGGAACCACAGAGGCAGCTTTGCATTCGTTTCGTAACAATGAAGTAAAACTCAAATTGGAAGAGGCCTACGAGGCAGCATTTTTAAGGGCGAGAGAATTGAGTAATTAGTTATTGATCCAAATCAATGAAGACTTTTTCTCCATTGACTTTATAAGAATATTTATGCATTCCTTTTTTTGTTTTGGCAGAAAAGGAATACTCTTCAGAGATTTTGCTGCGAGACATGTCTTTTACAAAAACACCTTTTGATTCATCAAAGATGCCATATTGTGTATCACCATCAATTTCAGCAATAAGGATACGCATATGATTTTTACCTTGAACTCTTTTAAGTTCTGAGACCCACATTGGATAGATAAATGCTTCTTTTTCTATGGAATAGATGTTAAAAACACCAGTGGGTTTGGTACAAAGTAACATAGTTTGGTTCTCATGTCCTTTGCGAAATTTAATCTTTCCAATAAAAGAAGTAAGTACTATTTTCTTTAGTTCGCTTGAAAATACCGACAAGTTTTGGTCTTCCGCTTCAAGTACAAATACGGGATCTGCCTCTTTGGGTAGATTTCGAAGCATTTCGATTCTCGAGTAGTCGTTCTGTAAAATCTCCTTTTGAGTTACTAAATCCAACAAATTAAATCTGTTTTTTGCAGGCATACTTAATCCATACAAAGGATTACTCACTTCATGACATGAATTAGAAATAGAATACAATCCGGCTTGAGGATTTTTTTCATAAATACCAACCGACCGATAGAGTATCTTTCCCGATAAATCGAGAATATCATATGTGCCGTTGTTTCGAGTAGGTGTAGAAATGCCGTAAATATTGCCATGTTCAAATTTTCCACTGATGATGTCATATTCTTGTTTAAACAGCTTTTTTCCAAGCAAATCAATAACGTTTAACTTTTTGGTTTTGATGTTTTTTACCACCAAATGCATTTTGCCTCCAACTTCATTGGTAAAAGACGAAAACGATCGATTGTGAATGATGTAATCTGTTAAAATTGGTTTGGACTTTTGAGTGTTTAGATCAATTAGCTGTAATTCTCCATATCCCGTGGTAATTTTTCCTCCGCCGTCATTATGGGATTCGGCCGAATTTGCAGCAAGAACAGAATGGTTTTCTTCAGAGTAAAACAAAACATCATACATAGGTTTTACCAAAACTTTGAGATCGCTACCAGCAAATCCTTTTTTCTTTTTCTTCTTATTGTAAAAGACGTATCCATTTTCATATTTCTTGGATATGCTGTTTTTCTTTTTAAATTTTTCTAATTGACTTTTTGAAGCTTGGCTATATATAGCACCTTTCAAAATGAGAAGAAGACAAAGGGTCAATGTGATTTTAAGAGTTCTCAAGATTTTACTTTTTAAGGATTAAGTAATCAAACAGCACTAATCTTCTGTACTAGGGAGCTATTGCTAAGGCTATCTAAATAAATTTAGCAATAATGCCAGTAAGCTAAATAAAAGTAGACCGAAAAGAGTATTTTCGAATGGATTTTTAATCTGAACAGAACCTATCATATGCCTAATTTTAGTCATCTACATTGTCACACCCAGTACTCCTTACTTGATGGCGCGGCAGACATTTCCAAATTGATGGTAAAGGCTAAGGCCGATGGGCAAAAAGCTGTGGCCTTAACAGATCACGGAAATATGTTTGGAGCCTTCAAATTTGTAAAAGAGGCTAAAAAAAACGACATCCTTCCAATAGTGGGATGTGAGTTTTATTTGGTAGAGGACAGGCACAAAAAAAGTTTTTCGAGATCCTTAGGTCAAAAAGACAAACGACATCATCAATTGATGTTAGCTAAAAATCGCATTGGATATCAAAACTTATCTAAGCTGTGCTCTTTGGGATTTACCGAAGGGTTGTATCAAAAGTATCCGCGAATTGATAAAACTTTAATTGAGAAATTCCACGAAGGAATAATTGCCACAAGTTGTTGTCTTGGTGCAGAAATTCCTCAAGCGATACTCCATGGTAATCTAGAAAAAGCCGAAGAACTTTTGAAGTGGTGGTTGGATCTTTTTGGTGAAGATTATTATATCGAATTACAAAGACATCGCGGTTTAGAAAACATAGACCAAACAGGCGTAAGTCAAGAGGATATAAATCAAGAACTGCTCAAATTGGCGCGCAAGTATAATGTCAAAGTAATTGCTACCAATGACTCTCACTACATAGAGCAAGAAGATTCTCCGCAGCATGATATTTTATTATGTGTCAATACAGGTTCTAAGTTGCAAGAAGAAAATCGTTTCAAATTCTCCAGTGATGATTTCTTTTTCAAAACACAAGATGAGATGAACACCCTTTTTAAGGATGTTCCCGATGCGATAGACAATACCAACGAAATTGTTTCGAAAATTGATTTAATTGATTTAGAGCGATCAGTCATATTACCTAAGTTTCCATTACCGGCAGGGTTTCAAGACCAAGACAGTTATTTACGGCATCTGGCCTTTGAGGGCGCCAAGAAAAGATACCCGGAGATCACAGAGATAATCAAAGCCAGAATGGATTTCGAGTTGGAGACTATAAAAAAGTCAGGATATCCTGGGTACTTTTTAATAGTTCAAGACTTTACGACTACTGCACGCGAAATGGGTGTTAGTGTCGGACCTGGTAGGGGATCAGCAGCAGGTTCTGTAGTAGCTTACTGCTTAGGAATTACCAACATAGATCCGATAAAATATGATTTGCTTTTTGAGCGGTTTCTAAATCCAGAAAGAATTTCGATGCCGGATATTGATATTGATTTCGATGACGAAGGAAGATCCAAGGTCATTGATTACGTGATCAATAAATATGGTAAAGATCAAGTTGCCCAAATCATAACTTACGGTACGATGGCTGCTAAATCTTCCTTGCGAGATGTTGGAAGGGTCATGGATATTCCCTTGTCCGAGGTGGACAAAGTAGCGAAGACTTTTCCTTCGCATTTGGGCGCCAGTCTAAAAGCCGTGCTAGCTGCAAAAGACATTGATCCCAAGTTAAAGGGTGAAATGAACAAAGACGATATCGACCAGGCCTATAAGTTTAGAAAGTTAGCCGATCAAAAAAATGAAATCGGTGAGATGATTAGAAGTGCGAAGAAACTTGAGGGCAGTGTTAGGAACACCGGAATTCATGCTTGTGGGGTAATTATTACTCCTGATGAAATGACCAAATATGTCCCTGTCTCAACGGCCAAGGATTCTGACCTTCAAGTCAGTCAGTTTGACAACAATGTCGTGGAAGATGCGGGACTTTTGAAAATGGATTTTCTTGGATTAAAAACCTTGACCATAATTCGAGATGCAGTAGCCATTATTAAAGAAAGACATGGCATTGAGCTCGATCCTGATGAATTTCCTTTGGACGATCCCAAAACCTATGAATTGTTTTCAAAAGGGGAGACGATTGGAATTTTTCAGTATGAGTCCGCGGGGATGCAAAAGCACTTAAAGGACCTCAAACCAGATGCTTTTCAAGACCTCATTGCGATGAATGCCTTATACCGTCCTGGCCCTCTTCAATACATCCCAAATTTTATCAAGAGAAAACACGGAAAGGAAGAAATCACCTATGATTTACCCATAATGGAAGAGTTTCTTAAAGAGACCTATGGGATTACTGTTTACCAAGAGCAGGTGATGCTTTTGAGTCAAAAACTTGCAGGTTTTAGTAAGGGTAAGGCGGATGTTTTGAGAAAGGCAATGGGAAAGAAAAAGAAGGCCTTGATTGATGAGATGTATCCAGAGTTTGTAGAGGGGTGCAATAAAAATGGGCACACGGATGAAAAAATTATATCGAAAATCTGGAGCGATTGGGAAAAATTTGCAGCCTACGCATTTAACAAATCGCACTCGACCTGCTATGCATTTGTGGCTTTTCAAACGGCATATTTAAAGGCACATTATCCCAACGAGTTTATGGCTTCTGTGCTTAATCATAATAAGAGCAATACGGACAAACTCAACTTCTTTTTGAGAGAATGTAAAAGAATGTCGATCACAGTTTTGGGCCCTCATCTAAATGAGAGCCAAACAAAGTTTAATGTCAATAAAAGCGGTGCGATTCGTTTTGGGCTTTCTGCTTTAAAAGGAGTGGGAGAAGGGCCTATTGGTGCTTTGATTGAAGAACGTACCGCTAATGGAGAATTTGAGGATCTCTTTGATATGACGATGAGGGTGAATCTCCGAACGGTGAATAAAAAATGTTTGGAGAGTTTGGCCAATGGAGGTGCTTTTGATTGCTGGGAAGGTATACCGCGTTCGACATATTTTTCTCCTACCGAAAAATTTGATACGCTGATTGAGCATGCGTTAAAATTTGGCAACTCGTATCAGGCCTCTAATGAAAGCATGCAAAATTCGTTGTTTGGCGAAAGTCTTAACGAAAGTTTGGAAAAGCCCAAATTGCCGCAAGTAGAAGAGTGGCATAAGTTGGAAAAATTAAACAGAGAAAAAGAGGTTGCGGGGATTTTTATAAGTGGACATCCTTTAGATGATTATCGCCTCGAATTCGAAAATTATATCAATTGTCCCATAGATATGGTAGATTTAACCAGAAACCAAATGGTAAAGTTTGCTGGACTGGTTGTTTCTGCTAGAGAGGGCATAAGTCAAAAAGGCAACGCCTTTGTTCGAGCAGAAATACAGGATTATACCGGTTCCATCGAAATCAGTTGCAATAGAGAAAATTATAAAAAGTTTGGCCATCTCTTTAAAAAAGGTGAAGTGCTTTTTATCGAGGGCATGATGAGTCCAAGTTATGGAAACAGCGACAACTATTACTTTACCTTAAAGAATGTATGCTTGTTAGAAACGGTGGGTAAAATGCTGACCAAATCGATCACCCTTCAATTGCCAATCAATCTTATTAATGAAAAGATGGTAGAAGAACTCAAAAATTTATGTGATCAAACCAAAGGGGAACATGCATTAAAAATGGTTGTGCAAGATCAAAACAAGGAAGAAACAATAAAATTGGATCTGATCTCTGAAAATTACAAAGTAAATGCCAATGCAGATTTTATCTCCGCCTTGCGAGAAATAGGCATAGATTATAAACTCAACTAAACTTATTTGGTTGTAGATGTAATATTTCGATCATTAAATCGTCTCTTGACTGTGAAACAGGTAGTACTATTCATTTTATTTCTCGGCTTTACGCTTAACGCCTGGTCTCAAAAAGAGTTTGAGGTTTTCGATCGTTTTGATGACCTCATAGAGAACATTAATCAATCCAAAGAAAAAGTAGTCGTCGTTAATTTTTGGGCAACTTGGTGTGCACCATGTGTGAGAGAGCTGCCATACTTCGAAGACTTGAGACAACAATACGGTGAAGATGAAGTAAGAATCGTGCTGGTCAGTCTGGATTTTAAAAGGCAATTAGAAAAAAAACTGGTGCCTTTTTTAGCTAAGAATAAAATCAGTTCCGAAGTGGTAGTATTGTTAGATAGCCAAGAATCCGTTTGGATTGAAAAAGTGGACCCAAGTTGGTCTGGTGCAATACCCGCGACAATCATAATGTCTAGGGATCAACGAAAATTTATTGAGGGTGAAATCCACTCTTATAAAGAATTGACTTCCATTATAGAATCTTTTAAAACTAAATAAATGAAAAAGAATTTACTTTTTACTTTTCTGCTCAGCTGTATGAGCTTCATTACTTTTGCTCAATCTTATCAAATTGGAGATGTTGCAGAAGATTTTAACCTTCCTAATGTTTCTGGACATATGTTGTCGATGGATGACTACAAAGGGGTAAATGGCTATATTATCGTTTTTACATGCAATCATTGTCCTTATTCAATTATGTACGAAAATAGATTGATAGAGTTGCATCATATGACTTCCGAAATGGGTTACCCAGTTATTGCTATCAATCCGAATGACCCTGCTGCTTCACCTGCAGACAGTTTCGAAAAAATGCAAGAGCGTCACAAAGAACGGCAGTTTCCTTTTGCTTATTTGTTTGATGAAGGGCAAAAAGTGTATCCAAAATTTGGGGCAACCAAAACCCCACATGTATTTGTGTTGGATCAAGATAAAAAAGTGCGTTATATAGGAGCTGTTGATGACAATGCCCGAGATGAATTGGCAGTGTCAGAGCGGTATGTACTTAATGCAGTAATGGCCTTAAGTAAAGGAAAGAATCCAAGCCCAGAAACAACAAAAGCTATAGGGTGCTCGATTAAAAAAGTCAAAAAATAAAGCGCTCGTTTCGTAGCGACTAATAACCTGTCATAGATATCTTTATGACAGGTTTTTTATTTCCTAGTTATGAGAGTAGTAGTAATTTTTTCTTTTTTGTTTTTAATGATTTCTTGCAAGGACAAAGCGCCGAAGGAGAGGTTGGATTTGATGAAGTACGGCTTGGCTATCTCTGTAAATGCTCCAGAAAATGCTGAGGTATTAGCTGATGACATGGGTGTTATGCAAGATGTAACCATAAAATCTGGAGAGGATTACTATATACAGATTTATGGATCAGATGCTCAAACCATCAATGCAAAAGAGATCTTTTTGCAAAAGAAAAGCGAAGTTGAAGGTGGTCCCTTTTTCGATTCCATTGTTTTGGAAGAAGAGCATGGCATGATTTATAAAAAGAAAATTGATGAAAACACAGAGGACTATGATTTTGTTTTTGTGAAGATTCAAGGGGATAAAGAATTTATTTTTCAAACTGGTTTGATTGGTACCTTCACGGAAGAACAGGTCAAAACAATGTATGAATCTGTGAAATAGTACACTTCCATGTATAAATTATCTCAACTACTTATTCTTAGTTTTATACTTTTTTCTTGTGATACAGAATCCAAGGTTGTCCCTGTTAATGGCACAAAAACAGAGGTCAAAGATGTTACGCTAAGCTCGGAGGACATTACTGGAGACAAAGAGCAAGGAAGAGACAGTTGGCAACAGCCAGAGCTTGTCCTTAACAAAATGGGTGAATTAAAAGGTCAAAAAGTAGCCGATATCGGGGCATACTTTGGATACTTCACTTTTATTCTGGCGCACAGAGGTGCTGAGGTTGTTGCCATTGATATCGACAACGAAATGTTGAAGTTTATAAGAGAAACAGCTTCCAAACAAGGCAATCCAATTTTTAAAGAAAACATCGACTATCGCTTAGTCAAGCCAGATGATCCGGGGTTAAAAATGGAAGAAGTGGATCAAGTCCTACTTGTAAATATGATGGGGTACTTAGATAACCGCAGTGACTATTTGCAAAAACTTCGATCAGGCTTAAAGCCTGGAGGGCAATTTAATATTGTCGATTTCAAGATGAAACGACTCCCTCAGACCTTTGATATTCCCCGAGACGAAAGGGTATATGCGGACATCATCGAAGAAGAATTACATCAGATAGGTTTAGAAAACATTGTGATTGACGATACCTCTCTTGAATATCAATACATTATTACGGCTAATAAGCCTAAGTCCGATGCTACAAATTGATTATGAATAAAAGCATTACCAGAGCTGCGATTAACAACATGATAATTGCAACCATTTGATATTTGCTCCTTTGTTTTTTCTCTTCTTTTCTAAGTTTTTTCAACTCCGAACTGGTGTATTTTCGTGCAAAGGGCTTCAGCTTTTGTGCCCGCTCTTTGTGAGCTAATCTTTTTTGTAATCGCTCTTTCTGAATTCTTTTGGTCATTATGAGACCGTAATTGGATGTGCTCATGACTTCGTTTTATTCCTTAACATTTTGACCTCAAGTACAAATTCCAAGCTGGTCGCTGTGTTCGACTGGGAAGGATAAAAAATCGACTAAAATGAAGCCGAAGCAAAAAAATCGATTCCTATCTTGTGTGATATGATGAAAAAATTGGCGCTACTTGCTGGTCCTTTGATTTGTGTGGTTTTGCTTCTGCAACCGTATCAAATAATAAATCCGGAGGTACACAAAGTTGTTGCTGTTGCGTTTTGGATTATTCTTTGGTGGATCAGCGAATGCGTATCAATATCTGTAACCGCATTGATCCCGCTCGTTTTTTTTCCGCTTTTTGGAATAATGGATTTAAATGCGGTGACTGCCAAATATGGGAGCCCCATTGTTTTTTTGTTTTTTGGAGGCTTTGTGATGGCATTGGCACTCGAAAAAGTTGGATTGCATAAGAGGATTGCTTTAAATATTGTGCGTCTCACTGGGACTACTCCAAATAAAGTCATTCTTGGATTTATGTTGGCCACAGCTTTTTTGAGTATGTGGATTTCCAATACGGCGACTACCGTAGTTATGCTTCCGATAGCTTTATCAGTCATTGATTTGCTGCACAATGATGCAGATGGTTTTACCAAAAACGATACTTATTTTTCTATCGCTCTCATGCTTGGGATTGCATATTCGGCAAACGTAGGTGGAGTGGCTACTATTATTGGCACACCTCCCAATACAGTAATGGTAGGATTTTTAGAGGAACAACATAAACTCAACATATCATTTTTTAAATGGATGACTATGGGCGTTCCATTTAGTTTGCTCATGTTGGCATTGGTTTATTTTGTTGTGGTCAAATGGATGTTTCCAAATCGATTAGGAGATAATAAAGAAACGTATACCCTCATTTGTTCGCAGTTGGATGCCCTAGGCAAAATAACAAACCGTGAGAAAAGAGTCTTGGTTATTTTTTCACTAGCTATCCTTCTTTGGGTTTTTAGATCAAGCATTAATGTTTGGATTCCATCATTGCAATTGACGGATACGAGCATTAGTTTACTGGCTGCTTTTTCATTGTTTACACTTCCACTTTGGCACGGATCCAAGGGATTTGTCTTAGAATGGAAGGATACGCAAAAGTTGCCTTGGGGCATTCTCATCTTATTTGGTGGTGGACTGGCGCTTGCAGGAGCGATGGCAGATTCTGGCATTGTACGTTTGATTGGGGAGGCTGTTGAGTCCCAACACACTTGGAGCTTGTTTTGGGTAGGAGCTTTTTTAATTGCCGTGTTATTATTTATGACTGAACTGATAAGCAATGTCGCCTTGGTATCTATTTTTTGTCCAGTCATAGCAGGGATTGCGCTTGGCTTGGATGCTAATCTATTGACCTTGCTCATACCGATAACTATGGCTTCCAGTTGTGCATTTATGCTGCCCATGGCTACGCCGCCCAATGCGATTGTATTTGCTAGTGGGTATTTGGAAGTAAAGCAAATGATACGCGCAGGAATAGTATTAAATATATTTTCTATAATCATTCTTATTTTGGTGATGCAATTTGCCGTTGCAAATATTTTTTAATACCTGCATTTCAGACGGGAATAGTCTTAGAGAACGAATACATTTGAAAACACCTAGAACACAAATCCAACTTAATGAAATATAAAATTGCGTTTGTTTTTTTAATCCTTTGGAATGTTTCTTCCGGTCAGTCGAGTATACCTGAAATTCTAAAAACTTTGGAGTTTAAGGGCGATACCATAAAAGTGGTGTACGATTGGGTTACGGATAATATTAGATATGATGTCGCCAAATTAAATCGCATGAAGGCAGGAGAAGCTTCAAGGGGAAAGAAAAATTTTAAGTCTCAAGAAGAACGAAATGCCTACAACTTGAAGAAGACGCTTTCGCGAAAAAAAGGGGTTTGCCAAGATTATTCTTTATTATTTGACGAGATGATGAAGGCATTGAATTACAAAAGTTTTATTGTCACTGGATATACCAAAAACAGAAAAGGTAAAATAAATACAGGTACGGGCCATGCGTGGAATGCTGTCAAGGTAAATGGCCAATGGAAATTGTTTGATACTACTTGGGGCGCAGGATATGTGGAGAACAACAGAAAATTCGTTAAAAGATATAATCAAAATTGGTTTGACGTAGATCCAGACAAGATGATAGAAGACCATATGCCATATGATCCAATATGGCAATTGTTGCCTGATCCAATGAGTTACAAAGGATTTAAAGAGGGCACTAAGGATCCTGCTGGATTTGTAAATTTTAACTTCGATTCTGAAATAGATGCCTTCTTGGCGTCTAATGGGAAAGAAAAAACTCAAAACATATTACAACGATCAGAGCAATGTGGTGACGGAATCAGTCTTGTTCGGAAATGGAGAAAATCTATGTCTAAAAGACTCGATTTTCAGAATACCAAAGAAGAAGCTTTAGGACTTCAAGATGCTTCAATAGAGTTTAGTAACGCCTCTTCATCATTTAAGAAATACCTCAACGCCAAAAACAAAAGATTTAGAGGAAGCCTTTACAAAAAAGAAGGAGCCTTAAAAAATTTGCAAGAAGCCGAAAAAAGTGTGGAGTCCTGTTTAGCCATACTCAAGGGACTAAAATTTGACGACAAAAAGCTAAAAAGTTCGGTGAAAAGAAACATTAGGAATTCAGAAGAGTTGCAAGAGAGAATCGAAATAGAATTGGAAGAAATGGAGGGAAGTTCAAAATAACTTTTTAGACTATTTCTTGATCCATTCCGTTTCCATGAATGCCATACCTTTGGACAATCAAGTCGCATAGTGAAAGTAGGAGCAATTATATTTAGTAGACTTAGTTCGTCTCGATTTCCTCGGAAGGCCTTGGCTGCATTGGGAGAGAAGTGCTTGTTGCAATGGTGCATTGACGGGTGCAAAGAGTTGAGTTCTATTCAGACCATTTTGGCAACTTCTAATCGAAAAGAAGATGATGCCTTGGCTGAAATAGCTGCGAAAAATAAAATCAAATATTTTCAGGGAGACCTTAATGATGTTGCTTTGCGCACTATGGATTGTTGTGCTCATTTTGAATTAGATTACTTTTTTAGAATTAATGGAGACAGCCCATTTTTGAACATTCCTTTGATGCAGCAAGCCTTAGAATTATTGGCTGACGAGAAGTTTGATTTAATTTCCAATTTACGTCCCCGCAGTTATCCTTACGGTATGAGTTGTGAATTGATTAAGGTAGAAACCTTCAAGCAGGCATATCAATCATTTGATGAAGCACAAAAGGAACATATAACAAGTTATTATTATACCAACCCAGAACGGTTTAATATTGCCGCATTACCCGTACTTTCGCAAGATTATAGCGCTATACGCTTAACAGTGGATACTAAAATGGACTTAGAAGTATTGGCAAAATGGCAAAAGACGCGAGATGCATTGGCATTGTATTATTTGGATTCAAAAGAATTTAACACCGAATTAGAAGATTTAAAGCATAGAAGAAATGATTAACCTTTATTCCATAAGACCGAAAGGTTTCAATGTTGGTAATGATGTGATTTATATTGCGCTCAAAGGATTTGTTGAAGAAGCGTTTGTAGAAAAACCAATCAATATTATTTCTTTGCCCGCGACCAACAAATACGAATCACATAAAAAGGCAGGATTTACCAAGAGCACGATTTACGAAATAAATCAGTTTGGAGATGGTGTTATACTAGGGGGTGGGAACTTATACGAAAACGGAGAAATTGATATCGATCCTATTGCCATGAAAGCTCTGGATAAGCCCTTGTTGATTTGCTCAGTTTCGAGAGGAAAGATCTACAATAAAGCTGGCAATTTGGTCGATAGAACAGATGTAATTTCTGACGCAGCTTTGAAGTTGTTGAATGACAAGGCTGCCTTGTCACTTTCTCGGGATCAGGCTACAGTTGACCATATTTCGAGTCTAGGATGTAACAATATTTTAGGGACGTGTCCTACTTTATTCTTAAATGAATTTATACCTCAAAAATTAAGCATTGCCCCAAAGTATCAAACCGATTGTTTGATATCAATTCGTACTCCAAACCTTATGTCTGTCCCTCCTGTAAAGCAATACGAATTGCGCGAAACCTTATTAGAGACGATCGATTATTTAAAGGAGAAAGGATTTTCAAATATTAAAATACTTTGTCACGATCATCGAGATATTGGCTTTGCAGACTCCTTTAAAGGAGTCGATTATTTATATACCGATGATGCCTATAAATTCTTAGACTTGTTGAGGTCTACGCGCTTAAATCTAACATTTAGATTACACTCCTTTATTCCATGCTTATCTATGGGTATTCCAACGATTAAAGTAAGCTATGATCAGAGAGCCTTAAGCCTAGTAGATGCCATTGGTTTGGATGAATGGAACGTCAATTATATGAAAGATAATGTAGTCGGTGAGATTAAGCAGAGAATAGACAATTTGAGTGATTTGGAGCAAATAAAATCCAAATTGGCAGGCACCAAATGGAAAGAAATTAAAGACGTTTTTAAAACGAATTTTAGCGCTTTTGCTGATATGATCTAATCTTAAAAGGCCGATAAATGAGTACTACGCAAAGAGCATATATCATTGGGGAAGCTGGGGTAAACCACAACGGCCGAATGGATTATGCACACAAACTGATAGATATTGCCAAAGAAGCAGGTGCAGATTCAGTAAAATTTCAAATTATTAATCCCTGGGGTTTGTATTTGCCAGGGGATTATGCATATGGCCACTATGACATTAAGGATGTCATTAAAAATAGAATGAGCACGGTGCTTAGTGATGAGCAGTATGCTACATTAAAAGATTATTGTGATCAAAAAGGGATCGCATTTAGTGGATCTGTTTTTGACGAAAAAGGACTGGCTTTGTTAAGTTCTTTTCAACCGCCATACATTAAAATAGCCTCTTGTGATTTAACCAATATTCGTTTGCTTAGACAAGTCGCTTCGACCGGGATCAAGATGATCTTATCTACCGGGATGTCAACCTTAAAAGAAATCGAATTTAGTTTAAACGAATTGGCCAAAGTGCATTTTGACAATATCGTACTCATGCATTGTGTGTCTATTTATCCTTGCCCTTCCGAAAAGGCAAATGTCAACATGCTAGAAATCTATAAAAAAGAATTTGGTTTGGAGCTGGGTTTTTCTGACCACACACGGACCAACGAATCCGCTATTGCCGCGTATTGTATTGGAGCTCGATATTTTGAAAAGCATTACACCTTTGACAATAGTTTGGAAGGTTTTGATCATAAGCATGCGCAAAATGTAAAGGAGTTTACCTCATACGTAAATTCTTTAAGAGACATCGAAGTTTCGTACTATCCTCAAACCGAAAAAATTGACGCCAAGGAAGCATATACCGCTGAACGTGCACGTAGGTCGTTGTATGCCTCTAGAGATTTGAAAAAAGGAGAAATACTAAAAGATGAGGACATCTTATGTGTCCGTCCCAGTAACGAAATGAGTCCAAATCAAATTGATTTACTTGTTGGAGAAAAACTTGAAGTTGATGTAAACCAATATGATCCTTTTTCACTCCAAATGATTTCCAATGCCTAAGGGTAGTTTGGTGTTTGTTTGTAAAGCCTCGATCAATGATGGCTTAGGTCATTTTATTAGATCAAAAACGTTAGCGGATTATATTTCGAAAGAACTTGATCTTTCTATTGCGTTTTATTTCATTTCTAACATAGAATGGTCGCATCAGCTTGATACGCCAAATTATTCCATTGTTCGACTCTTAAACGAAAAGGAGTTGAAGGTACAGAGTGAAGCAGTATACGTTTTGGATGCATTGAAATTTGAAGAGTCTTTTTTGATAGATTTAAAAAAGGCAGGTTCTAAAATTATTTCGATCTCGCCTATTAGTAATGCTTTGGACTTTGCAGATTCGTTAATTACGCGAACAAAATATATCAATCCAACACCACCTGATACACTGCGAGTTTTTGGAGGAATGGAGTACAGTATAATACGAGCAGATTGTCATCGAATTTCAACCGAAGCCTTTCAAAGAAATCTAAAAGAGCATACGCTTAATATTGCAATCAGTATGGGCGGGACTGATCCTGAGAATTTAACTTTAGAATGCTTGAAGAAACTAAAAGGAATTCCAGGTTCCGTTTTATTTTGGGTAATCATCGGAGAAGGTTTTGAACACAACTATAGGGAGCTTTCAGATTCTATTGCCACAAATGCCAATCACGAAATAATTTTAGCCAGAACCAATAAGAACATGTGGAGGATTATGGCAAATTGCAATCTCGCTATTCTAAAAGGCGGACTTACTTCTTACGAAGCGGCTTTTGCTGGATTACCTGCGATTAACATCATTAATCAGGAAGACCGCTTTCATTTGGTGCAAGAATTAAAAGAAGAGCATCTCTGTGTGGATATATGCAAAAGCGTAGATGAAAGCATTGAAAAAATGAATGAAGTTCTTCAGAAAAAAAAGGTGCTCGAACGGATCCATCAAAAATCAAAAGAATATTTCGTCAATTCTCCGCTCAGTAAAGTATCTAAGATAATTGAAAAACATGTCTACGGATAAAACGCTTTTGGTTTATGCCACACCGGGGATTAGTCTGTCGCATTTGGCAATAGAACGAGAAGTGATAGAAAATCATTTTGATCACTATCAAAAGAAAATATTGGTAAGATGCACTGGACAATTGCCATCGTGTTCTTTAAATCCTGTGCACAATAACATCGCTTGCCATCTTTGCCGAAAACGAACACAGGTCAATGTTGTAGATCAATTTGATTGGGATAAGATATACAGTCCTCCACAAGCATCAAGAGAGCATAATATTGAGCTGAACCCTTTTGACACAGTGGATGAGTTAATGGCTTATTCTTATCGAGGAATAGAGATTGGCCGAGGTATTGGATCGTCTCTGATTTCAATTTCTAGAGATGCGGATTACGACCCGAGAATAAATCATGAGCTTATAGATCGGTTTATTTCACAAGCGAAGGCTTTGGTCGATTTTTATCATACAATTTTGGAAGCGCATAGAGTAACGGATGTGCTTCTATTTAATGCTCGATTCTATGAAGTTTTTCCATTGAAAGAGCTCTGTAAAAGTTTAGGGATTAATTATTATACGCACGAACGAGGAGCTAATTTTTCAAAATATCAATTAATACAAAACAATACGGTCCACAGCATTGCTCATCGAAAAGAGAGTATGAATGCTCTGTGGAATGAAGCAGGCCCTGACAAATTTGAGATTGCCAATACCTGGTACAAAGAAAAAAAGGAAGGAGCAATAAAGACGGAGACTGATTTTACCGTAGGGCAAAAATCGGAAGAGTTGCCAAGAGGATTTGATCCAAGTATACATAATGTTTCGATTTTCAATTCTTCGGAAGATGAGTTTAAATCAATTAAGGAATGGAGTCATGACTTATTTGAAAATCAAAACGAAATCATTATTAGAATTTGCCAAGCGATGAGAAGTAATTCGAAAGTCAAATTCTATCTGCGGTTTCACCCAAATTTGAAAGGCATTAGTACACGACAATTGCAAGAGTTGAACGCGGCTGGATTAAACAATCTTGAAATAATTAGGCCAGAAAGCTCCATCAGTACCTATGCATTAATGTTGGCAAGTGATAAAGTTTTGTCCTTTGGTTCTCGCACTGCGATTGAGTCAGCTTATTGGAATATACCATCCATAACTTATGGAAAGAATTTTTATCAATCGTTAGACTCGTTATATAACCCAAAATCATTTGAAGAATTAATTGCCTTGCTTAACGATTTGAATTTGAAGAGTAAAAAAGGGGATGATCTTCTGAAAGCAGCTTACTTTCTACAAGAGAGAGGCATGCCCTTAAGACATGTGCAGGCTAAAAGTAAAAATGAAGTCTATTATAAAAATAAACGCTTGCAAACGTTCAAGAAGGATTACTTCGGTATTTTAAAAGTTCTTGTTGGCTCAAAAGTAAAATGGAAATTCAATTTTGAGAAATTCAATATGCGGAAACTTGGGTGGCGAGACCTTTCTAAATTAAAATAGGGTAGAGGGTACGCCTAAGCAAGGGAAATAATACATATTATATAAAATCGACTTGCATAAAATAATAAGTATACCTTTGTTGCGAAAATGAGTTCCTTTAAGTGTTATAATTCATTGCTTCATTTAGCTCAGATATAATTTCTTCTTAAGTCGCTCTTTAAATAATTTTTAAAATTTTATAATGAATATTTTTGTTACTAAGTTAAACTATGACACTTCTGAGTCTAGTTTAAGAACTTCTTTTGAGGAATTCGGTGCTGTTGAGTCTGTCAACATTATCACAGACAGAATGACTGGTCGTTCGAAAGGATTTGGTTTTGTTGAAATGCCAAATGATGATGAGGCTAAGGAAGCTATCAATGCATTGAATGATACTGATATGGATGGAAGAACGATTGTTGTGAAGAAAGCAGAGCCTAGAAAAGAGAGAAGCGATCGAGGAAGATCAAATTACCGAGACAATCGTTATTAAGAGATAATTACTTAACGACATAAAAAAAGGGGTTGATAGTTTATATCGACCCCTTTTTATTTTTCTTTGGATTGAGTTTATTCAGCAGTTTCTGAGCTGTCTTTTTTCACTGTGTCCTTGGGCTCTACAACTTTTTTAACTTCTTTTACTTCTATAAAGACTTCTACATTAGTTGCGACTTTACCTCTTGGGCTGTCGGTAATTTCAAAGCTCACTTTATCATTGTCTTTTATTACTCCTTTGATGTTTTTACCATTGATGTAATACTCTTTATTGGTCATGGTATCCTTAATGAAGCCATATTGTTCTTCAGCTTTAAAGAATTTAACCACACCTTTTTTTACAAAAGACATAGGGCCTGAGCCATCGCTCTTTGGTATACTTATTTGAATGTCTTCTAATTCAATTTCTTCTTGATTCGCAGGATCAGGCGGTGTTGCAGTAAGATTTCCAAAATGATCGACGTACATAAATTCTGGTTCTTTGTGATCAGAATTCTTTTTGTTTAATTTTTTATCCTTCTTGTCTTCTTTTCGTTTTCTTCGTTTTTTTTCTCGTTCTTTTTTTTGGAAACTATCTGCCATAAAATTGTTTTAAGATTATTTAGTGTATTACACACAACCTAAGGTAATTAGAAAAAGTTCAGCTACTTAGTTTGAATTGAATGTAAACTTGAGCCGCGAAGATATAATTTTAATCAGTATGTTATGAACTGATCTGGTTTATGTTTGGAATTTTGGCCGAAGAATGCTTGTAGCAGTGCTTTGGAAACAGGCGTTCAAATGATATTCTCAAATGATAAAGCCAAAATTTAAGCTGGGATCATTTTATTTGATCCCAGCTATAAATTGTATTTAAAGCCTTATAATCTTGTAGGTCTTTTCATTCAGTTCGTTATAACATCTAACAAAGTAAGTCCCAGCTTCGAAGTCTACGAAAGATATGTTCTTTGAACTTGATTCACCGCTTACTTCGATTTGATCTCTGAGCACGACTTTGCCAAGATTGTTATACACTGCAATTTGGATTGTATTTGTCGAAATAAATGATTGTGTCTCAATGGTAATGGCGTCCCTGGTTGGGTTTGGATAGATTTTAAAGAGTGCTTCCTGAGCTTGAGAGGTGCTACTCATGATTTCGAATCCAAGCTCTATAGTCTCTTCATAAACACAATTGTCAGAAGCATCTCTTACCACTATCATATAAGTGCCTGGCAATAGACCTGTGAAAAAACTCGAACCAACAAAAGTGATTCCTCCATCAATGCTGTATTGATATGGCGTTTCTCCATTGGAAGGGTTAATTGATATGCTGCCGTCTGCAGTAGTTTCCGAAGAAGCTAATGTGGTGTTGATCTCCGCCGAAAGCAAACATCCATCTCCCGGACAAAATATTTCGGTGACTTCTGTTTCGAATTCTCCATCATTTACAAATATGGTTTCTCCTGCAAAATTTAACATTAAGAAATTGCCAGAGCCATAACTGCAGCAAATACCATCGCCGTATGAGTCAAAAACCGTTAGAGAAAAACAAGAATTATAATCGACGCAAATGTTCTCTACACTTTGCACTTGTCCATTAACCATGCTTCCTGAAGCAACTATTTCTGCGTTGTTTTCATCATACAATTGCCAAGAAGTTTCTTCTGGGTAATTATCTGCATTGATGATAAAAGTTATTTCATTGAAGCTATTATCCAAACTCGCTTCTATCGTAGCACTGTTGTTGTCTACTATAGCATCTTGTTGGCCATTAACTTCTTTGAGTTCTAAGGAGATTTCGTTTTCTGTTGATTGTAAGTTGTCCGTGATCACAATTGGGATTTCTACAGTCGCCAAATAAGGTATGCTATAATCGTAGGTAATAAGATCTACAACCATGCCATTCACCGTTACTTCAATTTTGGTGTCCGAAAATGTCTCTTCACCATAATTTGTTACAAAAGCCAGAACATGCAATTCTTCGCCACATCCTGCGCTATCAAATTGCGCTTCTAAACTTCCTTCCAATAAATGCAAATGACTGATTACGCTTGTAAGTGTATCATTTTTTGAATAGCCATCTTCTTGATGTTGCACGATTATCTCTACGTTATAATCTCCAATTACAGAAAAATCTTGAGGTACAGTAAATTGATATTCAGCAGAAGATTGTGGACTAAGTTCGTCGCCAATTTCTAAGGTTTCGACAAACTGGTTGTCCACATATAAAGAAAGATCAAAATCACTCATCTTTTTTAGTCCCTCGTTTCCAACTTGAGCAATAATCAATTGTGCGTTAGAAAGGTTTGCTGCACTTTGAGGATCGACTATTTCTTGAACAGCTAAATCAAATGTTGCATTAATTTCTGCCCAAAATGAGACCCATGGTCTTGCCTGTTTTATGATGAGTTGGTCTTGAGCTGTGACCTTATATTCTATGTCCATTCCAAATCCTTCAGCTCCTACAACATCATAAAGAATCTCGAACTCATCATGTATTACCTTGAGGTAATCTCGCATTAAATTAAGATAACCTTCGTCCATAACCAATTCACCATCAGGCACCAAGTTTGAATTTCTTAAAACAAAATAGCCCTCCACTGGATCTTGACTCAGCAATATCTCCTCAGGGATAGAATTGGCGTCTGGATTGGTGATAAGGGATTCTCCAACTTGTGTGTTTAAGTAAAATGTGGCTTCAGTTTGATAAATAGGATCGAGACTAATGCCCACTCCGTTGGATTTCTCTTCTTGATAATTGGGGTGACAAAGTAATCCCATAGCGGCTACGTAGTGGTCCACGCGATAAAAATCTCTTTCTTCATAAGCTCTGAAGTTCCACATACTCGCATAGACTTGTTTTACAGATTTGGAAATATGTCCTTCGTCCAAATACTGTGTCTTGGAAGTATATAAACCTGCGCCGCTAAATCCGGGTAAATCTTCATTGTTAGTACTTGATCGTACCCTTACATTGGTCCCCTCTGGGAAGGCGTCATGCATTGCTTGCAAATCATCGAGCATCCATTGTGGCAAATCAGCATCCTTAATTGTCCTTCTAAATTCTTTCAAAACATCGATTCTAAGTTCGAGATCTGTGTGAAAGTCAGGATTAGCCAACATTACTTGTACAGAATCATAAAAGCCATTATACTTCATGAATTCGTCATAGTAGTAAAAGGGAATCCCAAAACCATCAGGTATGGTGTTCTCAGGGAAACCAAAAGTGCGCATGGTTGCTACATTCGTACACTTAGCGCCAAATGCATTAGACATTCCAAAATCAATTTCGTCCAAGGGCAAAATTTCTGTTTGTGACAGATCCCTGTCTGGAATTTGCTCTTCTGTAGGTCTGAGTTTTTCAAACCATTCGTTTACTTCATCTAATGTAGCTTCTCGAATGTGATAGTTGTCTTGTTCTACTTTGTAGTAAATATATTTCCCGATTAGATTGGCAATCGAATCTATTTCTAGTGGTTCTTTGATATAAGCATTTGGGACATTGTCTTGAATCGCTCTCAAGTTCACATGTGACAAAGGCGTTTGTACTACTGAGGTTATTATGCCTCCAACACGTGGCAATGAATTTGGTAAGGCGTCATAAAGCACAATATCTCTTGAGCCAGGATTTTCATCCAATTGCATCGCTCTAAAGAAGCCAAAGCCTTCTGCTTGATGAAAAGGTATAAAATCAACATCCGCAAAAACCTCTGATTCCAAAACAACATTTAATCTAGAGCCTTCATAATCATCTTTGTATACATTGAGGTATTGATTTTCGCCTTGAGCGCCTATGAAATGCTGTAAATTGTTATTGAGGTAAGGCATGTTCGCCGCTAAGAGTTCAAATGTTCTTCTTGTGTGTTCAAAAGTGTAGGAATTACCAAAAGAATAGTTGAAAGAATACGAGCCAATAGCTCCATTCGGTAGAATTTCATTTGGATTAAAAACAACCTCTCCGGTAACTACATCAGCACCCGTTGTATTGATTGTAGCCAAGAAGTCTGCATGAATGTAGTGCGTGTTGCTGTTGATAAAGTAGACTTCAGGCTCATCGGTATTTTGATTTAAGATGGCAAACTTTGCAAATTCTTGATTGTTAAGAAAAGGAGCCCATGGAATATTGTCGTCTATGACGGCTAGCTGAGAATACACATCTGCATTGGGGATCGATAGACTCCCGTCGATAAAAGGTACTTCATTGCCAAAGTTTAGCGGAGCTTGTGAGGGCATATCATTAAATTCGACCATATCGTTAATCCCATCATTATCCAAATCATCAGGGCTAGCAATAGAGTGCTCCGTAATCTTGTAATTTTGTAAATCGAAAGCCCCAAGTGGTTCCGAGATGATCATGTTTCCATCTACTCCCAAAGTAATGGAAGTAATCGATTCATAATTTAAACTTGGAGGATGTATCGCACTTAAGGAATAATATTTGTCTGCTTCAGCTTCAATTTCCAACTCCACTTGACCGTAACTATTGACCGAATAATTTAAGATGGGCACGGTTTGTCCAAAACAAATGGTACAAAGGAGTGTGAAAGAAAAAACGAGAAGATTTTTATGATTTATCATAGTGCGTAAGTTTATTAGTCGTCTCTCAACGAAACTGACTAAGCTTGCTTTGGCAATTTAATTAAATTAATCGCCTCTATATATGTTTACAAGGATATTAGTCTGTTTTTCTATTAAGGACTAAAAGTTGGGTTTTGAGGCAATGTGACCTATAAATATGTACGTTTTTCTATATCGAAAGGTTGGCTATTTGATACAAAACGCTGGTAGTTTATTTCCAGGTCACAATTTGATCCAGCGGCCTGCGGACTTTATCTTGAGCAGCATTTTTGCGATAACCAAAAGCGACCATATACGAAAGTCCATATTTTTCGATGTCAATATCAAATCGCGCTTGGAGTAATGCTTCCGTTTTCTTTTCGTGAAAACCTTCAATCGGACAACTGTCGATGCCAATCATAGCTGCTGCGGTCATCATATTTGCCAAGGCGATATAGCTTTGTTTTGAAGCCCAATCAAATACTTTTTTATCGGTGTCAAGATTGAAATCTTCGTTATGAAACTGGCGGTAGAATCCAGAGTATGCCTTGAATGCTTCTTCTGGCAGTTTTCTGATGTCTTTCATCATGCCCAACACATGGTCCGAATCCCAAGCAAGCATTGGTTTTTTCATGCTCAGCCCAAGGATAAAATGGCTGGCAGTATCAAGTTTTAGCGGAGCTCCCCAAGCCACTGATTTTAAAGACTCTCGTAATTCTTTGTCTTGAAGAACAATGAAGTGCCAAGGCTCCATACCAAACGAACTGGGAGAGAGATTGGCCGTTTTTAAAATGAACTGAATATCCTGTTCAGATAATTTTTTGCTAGAGTCAAACTCCTTGCATGCATGTCTATATTGGAATGCGTGTAAAATGTCTTCTTTAGAAATGTTGGGTTTTTGCATAATCGAAGATAGAACTCTCTAAATATTTTGCTCTGAGCAAATGTAAAACTACTGATTTAAATGCTGGATTATAGTTGGTTGAGGTGCTGCGCTAAATATACGCCCATGCTCGCACAGGCTTGTATAAGATAGCCCCCCGTAGGTGCATCCCAATCCAACATTTCGCCAATGCAATAGGTATTTTTTAAACCATGCAATTCGTATGTATTAGATACCGCCTCTATGGATATACCACCGGATGTGGAAATGGCCTCATCGAGGGGCGCAGTTGCTTGAATTTGCAATGGCATGTTCTTGATATACTTTGCAAGAGCAATCGGATCAAAAAAATCTTCTTTGGTCGTGTGGTCTTTTAGAAGGGCGATGGCTTGACTTGATAAGTTTACTTTCTGTTTTAAGACCGATGTAATCTTTGAGCTCGAGCTTGTAATTTTCTTTATCAGCGTGGATTCGTCCAAAGTTGGTTTAAAGTCTATGTAAATGGTGGCAATACCTGAGTGCTTGAGCTGAGATCTAATTTGTGGACTAAGTGCATAAATAGCATTTCCTTCGATACCAGAAGCAGTCAAAACGAGTTCGCCCTTTTGACTTTTATTCAAAGAGGAAACAGCAATATTTTTTAAAGGTTTGCCTTCGTGATCTTTGATAAACTTTTGATTCCAATCTATTTTATAAGCACAATTGGAAGATTCAAAGGGAAGGGTAGCGACCCCTTTTTCCTCAAAGGTCGCAAGCCACAAACCATCAGAACCGGTTACTTTCCAACTTGCGCCTCCCAAAGCAAATACGATAACTTCTGCCTTTATTTCTTCAGAAGAATTAAACCTCAGGGAATTCTTGTCTACGAATTTTGTCAACGTTTTATTGAAAAAGATTTTCACCCCTTTTTGCTTCAGATTTGATTCTATCGCCTTCAATACTTTAATGGGTTTTATTCCTTTTTTAGGAAAGACTCTGCCACTGCTACCCACAAAAGTTTGAATGCCTAATTTTGATAGCCATTGACGCATATCTACATTGGAAAAATGAGTCAAGGCAGGTTTAAGAAAAGTAGTAGGAGTATATCTCGAAATAAAAGCGGGGAGATCTTCAGAATGGGTTAGATTAAACCCGCCATCACCGGCGACCAAAAACTTACGGCCAATCGAAGATTTCTTTTCAAAGATATTTACCTCATACTTCTCCGTATCCAAAAAAGAAGCTAAAAACAAACCTGCAGTTCCTCCACCTACGATGGCTAGCTTTTTCTTCATGGCACTAAGCTATATTAAAATGAGGGACCTCATACATTTTGCCCGTTTCTAAATCGTTTAATCGAATACTTCCTATGCGCACACGAATCAAGCGTAGCGTTGGAAAGCCCACCGCTGCGGTCATTTTACGAACTTGTCTAAACTTTCCTTCTATAATCGTAATTGTTATCCATCTGGTTGGGCCGTGACGATCATCTCTTACTCTTCGGCTTCTTTCCTTAAAAATTGGTTGAGGATTAAGGATGTTTGCTTGGCATGGAAGGGTTTTGTATTTGGTTCCATTCAATCCGATGTCTACACCTGCACGTAATTTTTGAATGGCCTCTTCGTTTATTTCTCCATCGACTTGTACATAATATTCCTTTTCGTACTTTTTGCTTCGCACTTCCTCGCTGACATTTCCATCTGTCGTAAGAAATAGAAGCCCTTCCGAATTTTCATCTAATCTTCCAATCGCCATTGTACCTTCAGGGAATGCATGCAATTGGCCGAGTAGCTTTTTGTTTTTGCGTTTGTTTTGATTGTTTGTAAACTGGGAGAGATAGCCATAAGGTTTATGAAGAATAAAATGGCGATGCAAAGGCATGGTACAAGATTAGCTGTGACAAACTTAACAATATAATCGAGCGGTGGGATTGATTTACTTGTCTTCTAAAAAGAAATATCGCATCAAATTTAATGGATGCGTCACGAATTATAATCCGAATAACGTCTCCGTGAAATATTTTGTTTTTGATTTTAAAACGGCTTCGTTACTATGTTTTGAATCTGTCGATTTATCCAAATATAGAGCACTTTAGGAGGGCATAAATAGTCTCCGCAAAAGACATACTTTTGCCGATTATTTTAAAATTATGTCGGCTTCTCAGAAGAGGTGGATGTGAGATGAAAAAGTTACAATGAAGAAGTTTTTCAACATTTTTGATTTTAGTCAAAAGGTAGATTATAAGATCGAAATATTATCTGGATTGACGGTGGCCTTGGCCTTGGTTCCAGAAGCTATTGCCTTTGCATTGATCCCTGGGTTTTCTCCTTTGACAGGATTGTACGCCGCGTTTATTTTATGTTTGGTGACTGCTGTTTTTGGTGGAAGACCAGGTATGATCTCTGGTGCCACCGGTGCAGTTGCTGTCGTATTCATTGGACTCATTGTTAAACTTAAAGATGTCTTTCCTGGAATAACACCTGACCAAATATTGCACTACGTTTTTGCTACAGTTGTTTTTGCCGGATTAATCCAAATTGCAGTTGGCTTTTTACGCTTGGGTAAATTCATCAGGCTTGTGCCACATCCAGTGATGTTTGGCTTTGTAAATGGTTTGGCCATAATCATATTTATGGCTCAGTTCCCAAATTTTTATGACAAAGAAACGGGTAGTCTTTTATCCAATGGCCCTATGATGATCATGCTTGGATTAACTGTTTTAACGATGTTCATTATTTGGGGTTTGCCTAAATTAACAAAGGCAATACCTTCTTCCTTGGTGGCGATTTTGGTCGTTTCTTGTATCGTAATCTTTGGGGGCATAGAAACAATGACTGTAGCGGATACTATGGCTGAAGGAGAATCAATCAAAGGAGGATTTCCACCTCTTTCGATACCAAATATCCCTTTGACTTTGGAATCTTTACTGCTCATATTGCCATATTCTGCGATAGTCGCTGGGGTTGGTTTGATCGAAAGTTTATTGACGCTCAATATTATTGATGAGATTACCGATTCTCGAGGAAGTGGCAATAAGGAATGTGTTGCGCAAGGGACAGCCAATGTGCTTTCAGGGTTTTTGTCTGGAATGGGTGGTTGTGCTATGATCGGTCAAAGTTTGATCAACACTTCATCTGGAGCCAAGGCGAGATTGTCTGGAATCACGGCTGCCGTGATGTTATTGGTATTTATCATGTTTGGCTCGGATTTAATTGAGCAATTGCCTATGGCGGCACTTGTAGGATTGATGTTTATGGTTGCGATTGGAACCTTTGAATGGGCGAGTTTTAAAACCTTTCGGCGAATGCCAACATCTGATGTTGTGGTGATGATTCTTGTGACGCTAATTACGGCTATAACACACAATTTGGCTGTTGCAGTAATCTTAGGAGTTATTATTTCAGCTTTGGCTTATTCGTGGGAAAACGCCAAAAGGATACGGGCACGAAAGCATATTGGTGCAAACGGCGCGAAGTATTATGAGTTATATGGACCTTTGTTTTTTGGATCTACTGCGCTATTTGCAACCAAATTCGATATTCAAAATGATCCGCAAAATGTGGTCATTGATTTTAAAGAGAGTAGAATTGCAGACATGTCGGCAATAGAAGCCGTAAATAAAATAACAGAAAGGTATGCTAAAGTAGGGAAGCAGGTACATCTAAAGCATCTCAGTAAAGATTGCGTTAAATTACTTTCGAATGCCGCAGCAATTATTGATGTGAATGTGGTTGAAGATCCGAAGTACAAATTACCTATTGACAGTAGTTTGTTGTTGGCGAATAAAAAATAAACAGAAGCTTTTGTCACATAATAGGCATGTCAATTTTTTTGTTAAAATTGTAGTAGTGAAATAGAAGAGTGAGAAAGAAGAAACAACATCCATATTCTATGAATTGGTTTAAGAGTATATTATTTATTGGAGTGTTTATACTTTCTAGCCAAACTGTTCATGCGCAACTGTTTGATAAAATAGTTGAATTTTTAACGGTACATCCCAACAAAAAGGCTGTCGCAAGAGACAGTTCGATTTACCCTTCCAAAGCCATTTTCACTCCTGTGGTCTCGTATGCGCCAGAAACTAATTTAAGTTTTGGTTTAGGGATGAAGGGATTATTTAAAATGCGAAATTCTGGTCCAGAAACCAGAACTTCAAATATTCCTTTAACCCTACAATACACCATTGAGAATAAATATTTGTTTTTCTCTGGGTTTGATATTTTTTTTCCGCAAGAGCGTTACATGCTTACTGGGAATGTAAGGGTACAATCATTTCCGAGTCTTTATTTTGGTATTGGTCCAAATTCGCCTAAATCTAACGAAGAGAAATTTTCTTACTCCCAGATTTTACTCGAACCTATTTTTCTCAAGAATGTGTTTCGAAAGTATCTTTTTGCTGGCGCAGGAATTCGATATAATAAGATAGGTCGGGTAGAGCCCTTTCCCAACGGACTCTTAGATGAGTCAACGCACCCAGGATCCCATGGGTCTACGTCTACAGGAATGCAGTTTGCTTTGATCTATGATAGTCGAGATAACATACTCAATGCAAAAAATGGTTTATATATAAGATTTACGCATGGGATGTATGGAGAGGTTTTGGGAGGGACCCAAAAATTTCAACTCACGCGCTTTGATATGCGGTGTTATACACAACCCTTTAAAAAGTCTTCTACTACGCTGGCTTTTCAGTTATTTGGCCATTTTAGCAATGGGGATACTCCCTTGTTAGAATTAGGAAGATTAGGCGGAGGAGAATTGATGAGAGGGTATTTTGGTGGGAGGTACACCGATCGACATCTTATCGTTACCCAATTTGAATGGCGTCAAAAAATAACCAAATTATGGGGTTTGGTTTTGTTTGCTGGACTTGGAGAAGTAGCGCCATCTGTAAATGATTTCAACTTCGATAATGTTAGAGCTTCTGTAGGTCTAGGGGCAAGATTTCTCATTGACCAAAAAGAAGATTTGAACCTTCGTTTAGATTTTGGATTCGGTAATGAAAAAAGCAACTATTATTTTAAAATAGCAGAGGCATTTTAATCTATCGTCGCAAGAGGTATAAAAGTTTATCTTTGATCCAATTCGTCAATAGAAGATAAACAATGGCACAGATTGCACAACAGTTGGAAAAAAGGACCGCTGTTACACATAGTGATAAACCCAACATTAAGTTTAATAGAAAGAAACAGTCGGAGTTCTATCCTGAATTATGTGCCCGCGTCAATCAATATTTCGAAGAAAAAGGCATTTCTAAGCATTACAACGGCCGAATGGTTTTCAAAAGCATATTTGTTTTGAGTATGTTTTTTTTAAGCTATGCTCTTTTGCTTTCGAATCAATTTAGCCCAGGGGTACTGCTTGTTTTGGCCTTAGTACATGGCTTTTTTACTGCTTTGATTGGACTTAATATCTCGCACGATGCAATACATGGTGCCTATACATCAAGTCTCAAATGGAATAAAATTATCGGTACAAGTTTTAATCTAATCGGTGCCAATGATTTTATGTGGAAGTGCTCACATAATGGGATGCATCATTCGTACACCAATATTGTAGATTACGATGCTGACATTGATCAAATTCCTTTAATCAGATTGAATCCGCATCAAGACTTATGGTGGATACATCGATTTCAGCATATTTATATATTCTTCATATATTCTCTTACTTCGATCGCCTGGGTTTTTGCCCGGGATTATGCGGAATATTTTCACCCTAAAGTTAATGGGAAAGCCAAAACCAAAAGACCTGTAATGGAGTTCGTCCGAATGGTTGCATACAAATTGGTGTATTACACTTTATTTGTGGTTATTCCTTTCATGGTAATGGACATTTCGTGGCAATATTTTGTTATTGGATTTGTGGCTATGCATTTGGTTGAAGGCCTAACGCTTGCTTTGATTTTTCAATTGGCGCACGTTATTGAGGGTACGGATTTTCCAAAGCCCGATGATGGGGGTAGAATAGATCATTCTTGGGCAGCCCATCAATTGTATACTACTGCCAATTTTGGTTGTAAGAATGACTTTTTAAATTACATCTGTGGAGGACTAAACTTCCAAGTAGAACATCATTTGTTTACAAACATTTGTCACGTTCATTATAAGCACATTGCGCCCATAGTAGAACAAACGGCAAAAGAGTATGGATTGCCATACAATAACCATCCAACGTATTTTGGGGCTTTAAATTCGCACATCAAACAGCTTAAAATATTTGGTAGGTAAACTGCTTTTTTGCCAAATCGATTAGTTTGTCTTACTTAGCGACGCGCAATATCTTCTCCATTTTGCGCCCCTTGGCAAGCTCGTCTACAAGCTTGTCCAAATATCTACAGCGACGATAGAGTTCGAATTCATCAGCTATATCTTCTATACGATAGCCACAGATAACTCCTTTAATCAAGACCGCGTTGGGGTGAATTTTTGCATTGTCGAAAAAGGTTTTAATACTCACCTTTTCTTTAAGCAACGCGTTAAGCTTTTTTTTATCGTATCCTGTCAACCATTCGATTACTTGTTGCAGCTCTGCCTCTGTACGTCCGTTTTTTTCTAACCTAGTTACATAGTGTGGGTAAATCGTGGCAAATACGTATTTGCCAATTTGTTCGTTTTTTTCGGCGGTAACTTTCATTTAGATTTTATTTGACCATGGTAATAAAAATAGTGGATATGTAGATATTTCTTTGTTTTTAAAATTTTACAACTCCTGTAATCTTATGGGTCTTAGATTATTTAATATTGGGATGGTTGAGAAGTGCGACCCAAGGAAAAATCATGAGCTAGTTCATTTTGTATTTTTCGCGAAACGCTGAAGGGCTAAGGCCTTCTTTCTTTTTGAAGAGTCTTGAAAAATATGGAGGATATTCAAATCCTAATTGGCAGGCTACCTCGGAGATCGTCTTTCCCGGCTTTAATAAAATATTCTTGGCTTGGTCAATAAGGTATAATTGCAAATGCTCAATGGAAGTTTTTCCAGTTTCCTTTTTGAGGGTATCGCTAAGGTAGCGTTGAGAAATAGACAATTTATTTGCGATTCGTTCGATACTTGGGATGCCTTTTTCTTGCAGTTGTCCAGATTCAAAATAATTTGATAACTCATGATTAAACTTATGGAGCAAATCGTAGGATAATTCCTTTCTATTTAAAAATTGCCTTTCGTAAAAACGGTTGGCATACTTTAAGAGCGTAAACAATTGGGAAACAATAATGTCTTTACTGAATTTGTCTTGGTTGTTGAGATATTCTATCTGAATATTTTCAACAATCGACTCCATTTGTTTTTCTTCACTTGGAGAAAGATGTAAAGCTTCGTTTGCTGAATAAGAAAAGAATCCGAATCGCTTTATTTGAAGAGCCAATTCCGTTTTTTGGAGAAAGTCTTCGTGAAAATTAATTGAAAATCCTTTCTGTTCTGCTACTACACTTTCATCCCATTGTAATACTTGTCGAGGTGCGATAAATATCAACGCGCCGTTGGTAAAATCATATTTTGTTCGGCCATAATTCAACTTTCCTTTTATAATTTTTTTGAAGCTGATTGTATAGCAATCATTTGTAATGGGCGGTGAACTGCTTTTAGGGCAAGGAAGTATTTCATTTTCTTTGGCCATTAAAACACTAAACATCGGATGCTCCGGCTTTGGCAGCTCCAAATATTCAAAGTATTCGGAAAGAGTTTTAAAATGCTTCATCACTGATCTCTTAAGACTTTTTCAGTAAGTACTAACTTATCGTGATAATGTTCCATTCTTTTAAGTGCTTGGCTATCCAACAAAACTAAAACAAAAAAGAAGGCAGCAACAGCAATACAAATAGCTTTCACTAAAGAATTTAAAAGAAAGACAACGCAGAGTAGTGCTATTCCAATAAACAAAGGAAAAACTTTTAGCGCCACATTTTTATATGTTTTTATTGTTTGTTCTGTGCGCCCGATTTCAGACTTGACAAACTCTGTAGGATTTTTTTGATAATCAGATTCAAAATTCTTTAGTTTGGTATTGTTGCTAAAGTAGAATCCAATGCCTGCCATCAATAGAAGCCCTCCTGCGACAAGTATAGGTATTACTAATGCTTTGGTTAATTCTGTGTTCCCCCATTTGCCAAATGCATAACTGGCCAATAGGTAAGAAATACCGAAAAGCATAAATATATATGAGGAAACTACTTCGGCCTTTGCCCATTGGTTTGCTGCGTTTACTATTTCCATTTTAATTTTTTATATGTTCCATTTGATTCCTGTCTCCTGTTCTGAAAGGTCCCATAATCTTTTTGATACCTCTTTGTCTTTCGCATGGGATTCTAGTTTATGCGCTCCTACTGGTCCTACCCAATTGCTTCTACCTGTGGGGCCATAGAATGCCGTTTGATCGAGATCTTTTTCGGTAGCACACATCAATTGTGGATATGCGCCTTTTTCTGCAGATTGAGTAAGAGGGGTCATTAAGAAAAATATAATCCGCATCATCAAACTACCGCTTGTCGAAATCAATGAGGTTCTTGATGATCCTGGATGACATGCATATGCCTTGACTTCACTTTTGTTGGCTTCCTTCAATCTGTTTTGCAATTCGTAGATGGACATAATTTGAGCGAGTTTGCTTTGGCTATATGCGTTGTTTGGCGTGTAATCTTTAGCCCAATTTAGGTCGTCAAATTTTATGGTTTTGATTCCCATATCATAGCCCATACTGCCAACCGTTACGATTCGACCTTTGGATTTTTCCAAAAGAGGATAGAGCAAAGCTTGAAGGGTGAAATGTCCAAAGTAATTAACGCCCATTTGGCTTTCCCAATCCTTTTCGATGAGTTTTCTTTGTGGTACTTGTGCAATTGCGGCATTGCAGATTAGGGCATTGACATGTTGTACCTCAGATAATATTATTTGAGCAGCGTCTTTGACAGAGTCTTGGTTTGATAAGTCCATTTTAATATTCGAAACATCAATATGGTTGCCTAGCTTTTCTTTTAGTGTCTCAATGGCAGCCTTAGCCTTTTGAGGATTACGATTTAGCATAACCACTTTGGCCCCTTTAGACAACAATATTCGACTTGCTTCAAATCCAGTTCCACTTGTGGTGCCTGTTATTATATAGGTTTGGCCATTTAAGTTTTCAATTCGATCAGGAGTCCATCCTTTTTTGCCAAAAGCATTCTTTTTCATGATAATGAATTTTAATAGAGTAAGTCAAAATTAAGGCCTGCTTAAACCAGAATTGTTATACTTCTTTTTAAATGTTGTATACTTTTTGGTAGAGCTTGAGTATTTAATGATACATCACAATGAGCTGTTTTTTAATTACGTCTGATCCACGTTGTCAAATTGTGGTCACGAAAAGCAAGAATAGGGAAAGAAGGAAGAGGGATAAGTATATTCTCAAATTCATTTTTTTGGACTTATGGCTGTGCTAATATTTATTTTTCGGATTCCCAAAGTTGTTGATATAATGCACCTCTAAAGTCATCGTTCATATTGTAGCCAGGACTTCTAACTTCATTGTTTTGAGACATTATTAAGCCTACAAAATTTCTTTTGGGATCAGCCCAGAAGTGTGTGCATTCATATCCGCCTCCAATCCATAAGCCTTCTTCACCCTGTTTTTTTATGCGCATAGAATCACCGCTAACCCAGAGGTTGTAGCCGTTATACCCATAGGGATTATCTAATTGTGTATGGGGAGAATACATTTCTTCTACGGTCTCTTTGTTGAGATAACGGTAACCATTTAGCTGGCCTCTTCTGAGCAACATTCTTATAAAATCAGCATAGCCATCTGCCGTGGCAAGCATTCCTTCTCCTCCTAAGAACAATTGATGTCTTGAGTCATAATCAGGGACATCGGGCCCAAAAATATCAAGTTCCCCTTTTTTGGCAGTTCGTAAAATAGAGTCTCTTCCGGTGTACGTAGGCAATAGGTTTTCATTAGGGGGAAGACCATATCTTAAACCGTCAATTTTCAAGGGGGTAGTAATTCTTTCGGACACCAGTTGGTTCAGTGATTTTCCTGTAGCTTTTTCTGCGACAATCCCGAGCACTGTGGTATTGGTTCCGTAGAAATAAGCCTCGCCCGAATGCTGCACTAGAGGCAGTTTAGAAAGTTTGGAAATCAAATCATCAGAATCTTCAGCCAGTGGTAAATTCTGTTGAGCAAGTAAAGTGTCAAGACATTCAAATCCAGTAGTAGCATAATAAAAACCCGCCTTATGATTAATTAGGTGCCTGACCGTCATAATAGAATCATTGGGTATTAAGGCTATAGGACATGCTTTGCTTCGATTGCCCCATTCATATTTGTTAAGGCTTTTGCCATCGTGCGAAACAGCCACTTCAAGATTTTTAAATTGTGGAATAAATTTAGAAACTGGATCTTCAAGACTAAGGATTTCGTCTTCCACTAGATCCAATAGAATAGATATCGTTACAATTTTACTCATAGACCAAATCCGAATCCAAGAGTCTTTGGTTATGCTCTTGTTGGGAAGTACTCTTTGATTTACAGCGCTGTGTTCGTATATCAGCTTTCCATCTAAATCTTCTAATCTCGCATAAATAAATGGATAGTAGTCTTCTTCAACATAATGATCCAAAAGTTGGTTTAATTTTTCAGGATTTGAAATTTCTATATTATGCGTCGTGTCTTTTTTCGAACAAGAATGAATCGAAACAATGACTAGTAAAAGAGTAATAAACGAAATTATTTTCAATCGCATATTCAAATAGCTTAGTACTACGAGTGAAGAAACAATAATACAATTGAATATACGAAGTGATCACTAATCCTTCAGCATTGATCACTAAGGGCTAAAGCGTAAAGATGCGTTTAATCAATTCTAAGGTTTTCTATAATCTTATAGAAATCATCTTTTGCGTCTTCAGTTTTTTCTTCACTTCTCAAAGTGAAAGAGTAGTTGTGGTTTTTGCCCTGAAAGAAAAAATAAAATGTTTCTTCGGGTTTATTGGCAATTAGGAGTACTCCTGATTTTTCTTTCCACTGGTGAATTTGCAAAATTTGAATATCGTGTTGTTGCGCGAATTTCTTTCGGCTGTTATTTAGGGTTAAATGATTGGTTAGTTCTTCGCTTAATGTTATGGGCGAAATGCCTAAATAGAAATAAGTACCTTTTTCTTTTTTCCATCTATTTTGTTTAAACCCACTATAACTCTGATACTCGTCAGGTATGATCGCCTGTAGTCGATTTGTGTTATATACTTTTATATGCTCATCAGTAAGGTCCTTATTAAATATCTGTTGGAGTAGGGGAGAATCCTGTATATATTCCACAGCATGCTGGAAGGTATCGACAGAAATTTTGTTATGTTCAATTTTGAATGCTTCATTCGTAGCAATCTCATCGTATTCATTTGAGGTTAGGGATACGCTACTGTTAGTTAAAGCATTTTTAATTTGGGCAAATGCTGGATTAAAAGAAATTCTGAGCGTTTCCAAACTATCGGGAAGCATCGAGGCGAGTTTCTTGTTTCGAAGTTTGTTGGAAGACAGATTTAAAGTTTTTAAGGCTCGCAGTTTGGTCAGTGATTTTGATATACGATCTATTTGATTCCCTTCAAGGTTTAATTCTGTTAAATTGCTTAAAGAGAAAATACAATCAGGAATGCTTTGAATTTTATTAAAAGAGACATCAAGTTTTTCTAAATTTTTACAGTTGCAAATTTCTTTTGGAATTTCTTCTAGCCGACTATTATTGATTGTAAAAGTTATTAGACTATCATTAAAGAGATTGGAAGGAATTGTAGAAATTCTCGATCCTAGAATTTCGAGTTCTTTTAAGTTTTTAAAAAGAGTGGTTCCTGTTTTAAGCTCCGTAAAAAGCGATCCCTTAATGATCAGTTTGCTTAAGTTCTTGAAATTGCTAAGAGCTTCAGGAGAATTTGAAGTAGACGCACTTATTAAGGTCAACTCTTCTAAGTTGGCTAAAAGTTTTAATTGCTCATTGAGGCGTTCTTCTGTAGAATGCTTCACCAGAAATCGGGCTTTTTTGACCTGTAAGTGATTGGTTAAGGCATCCTGAATACGTGTATATGTTTTTTGTGTAAATCCCGTATGTATTGATGAAATAGT
Source organism: Saprospiraceae bacterium (assembly GCA_020627705.1). Lineage (GTDB taxonomy): Bacteria > Bacteroidota > Bacteroidia > Chitinophagales > Saprospiraceae > JAHDHU01. Next base: position 24,381 of record JAHDGJ010000018.1, on the reverse strand, counting down.
AATAATTAGTAACAAGATGAATCTCAATAACATAGCAAATCGTTTAGTAACCTTTTGCATTGATTGCATGCGAGGTTTTTATATAGTTTCAAATTTTAGCAAAAGGGTGTGCATTCAGATATATTTAAAAACACAGCATATGTATACTTCTTAGACATTTTATTTGGGACAAACCCTTATTAATGTTCATTTTAATCTAGCTTTTATCCTTGCTTTTTTGAATGCAGTACTGATGAGTATGAATCAACGCATAGATGGATATGCAAGGTTTGCTCGGTGTGTTCTTGTTTCGTCCAAAGAAAGTTTTTGTAATGATTTGACATAAATAGAATTAGCGTATTGCGCAAATGCCACTTTTAGAACGGGATAAAATTCCATGGGATTTATTTTTTTAACGGAGTTAGATGGCCATTCTTGTTGGGGGTCAACATAAGGTGCGATGTAATCCATTGCCTTTTTTAATCTGGCATCTGGTTTTGACTTTTCCCAAAGGTCGACATCAACATGCGCAGCTTGATATGCAATCAAGTATAGGGCGTGCAAATTATACACACTGTAAAAAACGGGTCGTGTTCGAGCTAATTCTGCAGGCATAGATCCATCTTCTTCTATTTGAAAATATATTCTTTGATCAAGGGCCTTTATTGCAATTTCTTTTGCAACTTTTTTGTTTCCACAAAAAAGTGCAAAATACATTGCTTGTGCATCATAATACGAGCCGTGGTTGTTCTCGGATATTGATTCCTTTAAGGCCAATTCGTTGGTTGTTAGCCAGGTTAAATATTTACTTACCCAAGTTTTCAAGCTCATGAATTCAGCTTGAGATAATTGATTAGAAGAAGCAATTAGAAGAGAACCTTCGAGAGCCTTAACCAAAAGTCTTCCATCTAAAACTCCTGATTTGGATCCTTCGTTATGTCCTGGTTTGCATTGTGAATGATTCATATTGGGATTCATTCTTGTTTCTTCATTCAGAAACCAGACCCTGATCATTTCGGCTGCTTTTTGTGCGTACGAAATATCATTTGTAAAATAATACGCGAGCCCTAGGGTTTCAACGCTTTTACCAAAGGTCCCTATTTTGGGACGATCCGAAATTGTCGGATTTTGACTGGCTGGATTTGTCAGTCCATCTTTTCTAATGTACGGCAATCCTTCTGGTTGTGTAGGATCTGGCCACCAATATCTGCTGTAACTCACATAGTCATGTTTGTTTCCACTTGGGGGTAATTTTTCTTTATCAGTTACTGATAATGGTTGAGCGCTAAGCATCATTTTGGCTTCAAGCAGCAATTGGTCTAAAGCTGGTTGGAGTTCTGCGTCGTTGTTAAAAATTTTATTTTTTGATTCTAGAAGAACTTCGGAATCAAACAAAATGGTATTGGGTTTGAGTTCTTGCTTTTGACAAGCAGGAAGAAAAAAAGCAGTAAGTAGAGCAATAAATAATAGCGCCTTATAGTTCATTTCGCTTTATTGAGCAATATGGGAATGTATCAAGAGAAAGTAGTCTCTAGGATTGCTAATGAAGATATTGAAAAAGCCTGAAGTAAATACCTTTTGTTTTATAATCTATTTCGAAGACCTTAAAAATCGGTCCTTCAAATTTTAGCTTCCTGGCAATTTTTCTCCTTGCATTGCGAGGTGAGTGAGTTTTTCTATTCTCTGAGTTCTTGTTTTTTCGGTTTTCGAAAGTTTGAGCCAGCGCAAGGCAAATCTTTTGCTAGAGTTGTTGATGTTGTTAAAAAAATCGAATGCTCCTTCTACTGATTTTAGTTTGGATTCCAAATCTTTAGGTATACTAAGATTGTCAACGTCATTCATAAAATCCCACAATCCACTTTCTTTTCCTTTTTTGATAGATTCGAATCCTGCCTTCTGCATTTTTTTATTCGCAATTAATTTGGAAGCTCTTTCTTTATAAGTTTTTGACCAATGTTGAATTCTTCTTGGGGATACTAATTGCATTGTTCTATGCGCATCAAGTTTTCTTCTGATTCCGTCAATCCATCCAAAGGATAACAGTTCGTCAAGTACTTCATCCCGTGAAACATATTTGTCTTTTTCTGTTTTTTTAAATGTTACCAACCAAATACTCTCTTTTTGACTGTGATTTTTAGTCAACCAAAGGTTTAGTTCTTCGGCAGACTCGATTTGTAGTTGTTCGAAGTTTTCTGTTTTTATCATAAAGGAGAAATTGAGTCTTGTATTTGCATAAAAACATAACTAACTGAGAATAGTTTTTCCTCTTCGGTATGACGAAGAATTTAATATTAAATCAAAACATTTGAATTTGTATAGAAAAACTACTTTATTGGGTTTTTATCATAAATGTATGTGCTCAGAAACGTCAAAAATGTGTCTTAGATTATTACTTGTTTTAATTGTTGTTTTTGTAGAAAGTTTTAATGTAATAGCTCAGGAGGACTTATTGTTTCCATTTCTTTCGAATGATCAAACCTATATTGCTAATGGGAACGGTAAAATCGTATATGATAAAGACATATATGAAAGGCCCAATGCGCATATTTCCGAATTTCCAATGTCATTGCTGTTACAAGAAGAAAAAAGTACGGCAACAAAAAGCAAAAATGCAATTGGTTTCATATCCAACTAAAATAGCTCAGTTGCATATATATTCCCTAATAATTGTTTGACTATTATGACGATCTAATAGGTCTAGCTCAAACTGAGTAATATGAACGAAAGATTTATTTCACTTTAATCTTTATTGCTGTAATATTTCAAATACAGCCCTTACCTCATATCGTAATTTAATTGACTTGACATCTTCAAAATCCTTAGTTGATGATACACCAGGAAGTGAAATATTACTAGTTGTATTTCCATGCCAATAGTATCTAGACTTTTCTGGAATTTCTTCAATGCTTATTAGTCTTCCTAAATCTTCATCCACGGCTTTTAATAAATATTTGGCTTTTTCTTTTGCTGCTTTTACTGCCATAACTTTCACTTGCTTTCTGAGTTCTTCGATATTTGAGTTTAGTGACTGGGTAATGCTTATGGATTGAATGCCTTCAATATCTAGTTGCTGGAACAGCCGCTTTAAATTTAGTTTTTGATCTAAAACCAAACTGTAGGTGTTGGTTTTTGGTTTGTTGGCACGTCTTCTCCACCAATAGAGCCAATATGTATTTGATGGAATAAGTAAGTCAATGTCAATATTATTTATTTCTAAAATTTTTAAAATCTCATTTTCAATGTCTACAGTAGTTCTTGTTTTTTTGTCTTCTTGATATTCTCTGGTTATGATCTGGAGTTCCATTTTATCCGGCTTGACATTTGCTTCGGCACTTCCAGTAATGGTAATTGTCCTATTTGATATGGTAGTATTCTGTGCTGTGGCAAATGAGAAATGAAGAAAAATGGTAAGAATAGAAAGTGTTTGTTTCATAGTATCGTTTTTTAATAAGGAAAAATTTCCTTTGTACGTAACTATGATGAATTAAAGAATCGAATTACATAAGCGTTTTGGGCAAGGCAAAAAAAAAGACCTCCATAAGAAGGTCTTTTAATCTAAACTATTTACGTAACTGATGAGAGTTAGTACTTATAACTTCTTTGCAGTCTTTTATTATGGGCGCTCAATCTTTGTGTCTTCGTTAAAATGATCTGTTGCAACTATTACATAATACTCACCTTTCGGAAGATTTTCTAAATTAAATGTTTGGCTAAAGGAGTTGTTTTTTTCAATGTGATATTGGTATACCAAGTCATCTGCATTGTCATAAATTCTAACTTTTACATCTTCCTTGTTTTCTAAAGCGGCTTTAACTATTAGTTTGTTATTGAATTGTTGAATTGAGGGTCTGTAATATGATTTAGTATCCAAAAGATTTACGATGCTTGCCGTTATCTGTACTTCGTAATAAGTGATAATGTTGCTTTGATTTACCTTAATAGTGTAGGTGCCGTTAGGTAAAGTTGTCAAATCATATTTAACTCTATGCTTATATCTTTCTATAACATCTTCAAATACAATGTTGTCAAAAGCGTCTGTAATAGAAACCGATTCACTTTCCTGTGTATAGTTCGAAGTGTTTAAAATTATGGATTTCTCATTTTGATTAAAAATGAGAGTAGAAGTGTTTGGAGCTTTACTTGCCTCTGTCGGCATTAGAAAGGAAAGCATACATACTGCTGTTAATATTGCGTTTTTCATATAATGTGAATTTGTAATGTTTATCAATTAAATACAATACAAAGATGAGTGCTAAAGTGATTTATTTATATGCTTAATTTGCTCAATAAGTATGTTATATTAACCTTATGGGTTAATTAGGTATATATTTGAATTAATATTGACCATACGTCCTTGTTGTTAAAATATTTGTAATGGAGCTAAAGCAAAAAAATCATTTAATTCCAAGACTAAAAAAGGTAGAGCCAGATTTTGGATCATCGTTGCGGTATGCCAGATTTACTGAGCGAAATCCGGATACAAAAGCATATTGGCATTATCATCCTGAAGTGGAGTTGGTTTTTATTAAGGAAGGTTTTGGAAACAGGTATATAGGAAATCATATTTCCAAATTTGAAAATGGAGATTTGATTTTACTTGGACCCAACATACCTCATTTTGGTTATGAATTTGGACTTCAAGGAATCAATGAAGAAATTGTAGTTCAGTTTAAAAAGGACCTTATTAAAAGCTCTGCTGAATTTATTCCGGAATTTCAAGAAATTCGAGAATTGATACACAGAGCAAAATCTGGGCTCTCTTTTTATGGAGAAACCAAAACATTTGTTGGAGAGCAACTTGCCAAAATGGAGCAAAGGAATCCTTTTAAACGATTGCTCAGGATGTTTAAGGTTTTGCAAGTTCTTGCAAAGTCAAAAGAATATGAAGTGTTAAATGCCACAGGTGTTACGTTGATTGTCCAAAATCAAGATGAAGATCGAATAAACAAAGTGTATAAATATGTCAAAGAAAACTATCAGTCCGAAATTTCATTGGATCAAATTAGTGCTGTAGCTCTTATGACTATTCCTGCGTTTTGTCGCTATTTTAAAAAGTATACAAACAAGACTTTTACACAATTTGTAAATGAGTTTAGGATTAGACAAGCCATTCGAATTATAGGTTTGGGAAATAAATCAATAACCGAAATTGCAGGAGAAGTAGGGTTTAATAATTTTTCTCATTTTAACAAGCAATTTAAAAAAGTTACTGGTGTCACCCCGTCAGCGTATAAGAAGTCTATATATCAGGTTATAGGATAATTGCTTAGTGATGCTGCCAGAAAAGCAATTGTTTTTAAAAACTGCCAGTAAAACAAAATCGTTTTATAAAATTTCTGTCTACGTAAATTTCGAAATCATATAGAGAATAAGTACTCCTGCCAAGGTTATCAGAAATAAGCTATATGCAATTTCGAGCAAAACAAATTTTTGTGAGATGCTTTTACTCATGAAGAAATTGAATCGAGTCAAATTGCCCATTTGAAGTTCTTGCGAATTTTTTACTTTTTCCATCGAATCCTCATATTCCTTAAAAGATATATTATCGATCAGAAAGAAATTGTTCTCTTCTAGTTTGGGGTAGTGTACTTTGATTATTTTATTAATCGTTTTGTACAAGGTCATGCTAAATGGTTTTGTCGCAAGAATGGCAAAGAGTAATGACAAGGATAGGCCAATGACCAAAAAGGGTACGATGTAAGGATTGAAATTTATTTGCGAATCGATATACGTCTCGAATACAATTAACCCTGAGACTAATGTCGTGTTTAATCTGATTAAAATGGAGGCCTTTTTATCTGCAATAGAAATTGAGCTCATCAATAGACGGTTTTGATTTTTGAAGAAAGTGTCAAGCGTCTTGCTTGGGTTCATTTTTTTCTTCTTTGACTTTTTCTTAGAGTTGGTGATTGAGTCGTCTTTTTCATTTTTTTCAATGTCACCTTCCGAGACCAAATTTCCATCTGTTTTCATAGCCTTTGAATTATATTTTTATTTGACAAGTGCATAAAGTTTCATCAGGAGCATAAACAACACTTGTATTTGAAGATAATTAAAGTTGGAAAATTGATCCGCTGCAAGCTATGAACATTACAGTGATAAAAAAACGCAAAGCCTACCGTCTAATTTCGGCTTGAAATTTATTTTTTAGATGAATTAAGGAATGGATATCTTATTATTTTATAGCTCGACTAAAACCTATGTTTAGCAATACTAAATTTCTTTGTTGTGCAAATGAATTTAAATTTGTAGTAATGTCATTAGGGCCAAATTCGATTTGAGGATTGACAAAAATTGAATTTTTAGAATTAAACGTAAAGGAAAACTTGCTTCCTAATCGGTAAGCAATACCCGTAGTTGTGTTGTAAAAAGGAGTACTATTTAGAATTAATCCTGATTTGTCCTGGGTTTTTCCTTTTGCCTTTTGATTAATATTGAAAATAATACTTGCACTCGGTGCTAGATTTAGTTTTTTATATCGTAACAACCAAGAAAATGATAGAGGAACATTTAGTAGGCGATAGTTATTTTGAAATTTATTGGTAGCACGTATGGTTAAAAAGCCATCCAGACCAATATATTCACTTGGTATTTCATCTGGGTTGAATGATGCAATGTTGTTCGTTTCGCTAGTATATGTATTTAACTGTTCGTTGTGTTGAAGAAATTCAATTCCTGATCCGACTATGATTTGGTTTTTGATTTTAAAATCCAGTTGAATTCCTGCGGACCAAGTTTCGAGTTGTCTGAAATTGTTTCTATTAACCGGAGTTTTTTCGTTTTTCGGAGTAAAGGATTGAAAGGAATATCCGATTCCGATTGATGGGGAAACGAAGATCTTTGATTTCGTATGAAATGTTTTCAAATTTGTTTTAAGAATGGGGTGTTTCCTATCAAAGTCTAATTTTACAAAAGACTCTCTGGAGTGTATTTTACTTATTTGTGAATATTGATTGGTAGTGAATATTTTGTCTTTTACAGATTTTATATTGGATTTAATATTTAGGTTTTCACCATAAACTACGGGTTGTGGTGATTTTATGTGTGAAAGTTTTGTGCTTGGATTGGTGGCGATTTTATTTATCTGAGACTCAATTTGTTTTTGTTTTTCTTTTGAAGATGGATGAAACCCTTTAGAAATATTAGCAATGATTGTTTTTTGAATATTATTAATATCATCAACACTATTGGATAAAGAGTTCTCTACTTCCTTTTTGCTAAAATTTGAATCAGTTTCTGTATAACTGTCTTCATATTTTCGTGCTTCTACATAGTCGTTTATATTAGACGCATTCTCTTTTTTTATTGTGCTATTTGAAGGGCTAATAAAATAAGTGAAAGTAAAAAGCATAAGAGATACACCAATTCCCCAAAGTATCATGGTGAAAATGGAACGCTTTTTTTTGCGTTCTTCTATCTCTTTCCACATGGAGTCTTGGTCAAAATCCATTTGGAAGTTTTGTAACTCATTTAATTTTCCTTTGTCCAAATTGTTTAAACCCATGTCTCGGTATTAACTAATTTATATTTTTTTATCAGCATCTTTTTTGCCCTTGAAAGAATTTTTCTTGAGTTGAAGGCTTCAATGCGAAGTTGGTTTGCAATTTCTTGATGTGAAAATCCTTCTACTAGATTTAAGTTTAAAACAGTCCGATATGGAGTAGGCAAGCTCGAGATTATTTGAATCAAATCTTCCATCATTAAATTGTCTAGACTTAAAGCCTGTTCGCATGGCTCACTAGGAAGTTTTTCAAATACGATAAATGATTTTTTTGTATTAAGCATTTTTAATGATTCATTAATACAAATTCGCAACATCCAATTTTTCAAAGTCCCTTTTTCTGGATTGAAGTTTTTGAAATACTTAAAAATCCTTATAAAACTATCTTGTAAAACATCTTTTGCATCTGCCTCATTAGCAAGATATCTATAGCATGTAGCGTAAAGAACAGGCGCATACTTTTTGAATAAAGCATTCTGCGATGCAGGTTCTTTTTTTTGGCAGCCTTTAATTATTCCTATGTCGTTAGGTTTATGCAAATAGATATGTATTAATTCTTCTCCATGCATTTAAGCATGAAGAAGAATCTATAAAATTTTGTTTATTCTTTGTAAACGCCGCAGTCCCAGCGATTAAGGGCTCCTTCAATAGCAATTATGTTTTCTGCTTCACCGCTAAGCGGTGAAAAGTCGCTATCCAGAGTAGGATCACTCCCTTGGCCTTGTAAAGTGATGACATAGTCAGGGATATCAAACATTCTTAGAATTGCAGGTTCTCCCAATGTAGATAAGGTTGTAAAAAATCCATCACCATCAGTACTGGCCCCATAACTTCCAGTCCCATTAATAGAAACTACAGAAGTTAATGATACGTCAGGGACGCCTGGTTCATCAGCGTCTTGTATTCCATCTTTATTTAGATCATCCCAAACTCTGCCACTGATTTCTATTAATTTGAAATCTATTATTACACTAAATTGGACTTGTATATCTTCAGTTGCTCCTGATTCTGACCAAACTTGACCATCTAAAGAGCCTTCAATAACGCCTCCAATAAAGTCATCTAATTTTGTTATTTCAACAACCAAATTGCTGTTACAGGATGGAAAGGAGTTGGCATTGTTACAGCCTAAATTTATACTCGCATCAATATCACCAATATGTACTCGATCAGCGATGTTGGTGCCTAATTGTGGATTTTCTAATTTGAAGCTAAAAAAGGGGCTGCCGTGTGGATTATAATTCGCCTCAATAAGTAACTCATTAGGAAAAATAATTACTCTTTTTGTTTCAGTTACGAGATAACTATTTCCAAGAAAATTCATGGAAATGAATTCTTCCGGCACTTCGCAAACAAGAATATTTCCTAAGGATTCATTGGCCTGATCGTTATAATCTATAATAATATCACTTGATTTTTTTATCCCTTCAGTATCTACTCCATATACAATGACTTCATTAGATTCGCAAACGAGTATCGCGCTTTCAAAGTAGCCATTGGAATCAATAGATATGATGTTTTTTACTCCTGAATCAAATTCTGCCACCACATATCCGTTATTCACTGGATTACCATCACAATCTAAAAGAGTTCCACTAAGTGTGAGGAGTTGAGGATTAGAAATAGAAATGTCAATTTCTTGATCTTCCGAAAATGGGCCTATGTTTTGAGTATGCGCGATTTCTCCACAATTATCGAATATTGAAACGGTAAACTCTATATCAACGGGAAGGTATAGTTTAAATTCACCTTCACTGTTGATAAATGCACAACCCGAAACTGCTCCATCTAAGGATTCAAACAATAAGGTAAAACCTTCAAGGGGAATTCCAGGTTCAATTATAATTTGTCCATTTACCCATACATTGTCAGAATAATTGGCGCAATTCCAAAATGAAAAGTGAGAGACCGTTGTTTTATAATAGTTTTCTTCTTTGCTAGCAGTTCCTTCCTCTATCCATACCCCTGTTTGTTCGTCTAAGGACCAAAGAATGGTAGAGGAAGGTGCTTCTTGATCTATTCCTTTAATGGGAAATTCAACGGTTGCGTGATTTCCTGATTTAATATTAAGCTTTTGGTTGTCTTCTCCATACAGTTCGACAAGGAGTAAGCTATAGCTTGATAGTGCAGCTCTTTTTCCTTCATCAGAAATTGCACTGAAATCTCCGGGTACTGTCTCACCCAGAAATAGGTTTTCTGGATTATAGTGATGTGTGTATACGCGCACCATGCCATTGTAGTCTTCACCGAATTCATCAACCATGCTGTTGGCTTCGAATGTGATTCTCTCAGCGTTATTTTTAGATACGGTTGTACTTTCTGTGCTTGAAAATGTTCCGGTTGGTCCATCTTTTGAGATTAACCCAATTCTTTGGAAAGTTGTTTTGGTGGTGGGGATAACCCTTTTTATAATCTTGAAGAAGCCTTCCTTTTGTACCTCAAGCATTTGGCCATTTTCTTTTATTTCAATTTCTTGGAAACCAAAATATCCATCCTCATTGGAAAGCTGTTCGGCATCACCCAGAAGTACTAGCGCATCTGTAATAGGTAAACCATTTTCGTCTATTATTTGTCCAAAAAAGGAAGTCGAAATTGTAATGCCATTATCAATGGGGTCAAATTCATATTCTGTTAATGATTCGTCTTCTCGACAAGATGAAAGTAAGAGTATAGTTATAAGAAGCAGGAATGAAATATTTTTCATAATGTTCAATTTATAAAATCAGTGAATTAACTTTCTTTTGAATGGCATTCACTTTAATTATCTTCTTATCAAAGTAAGTGTGACAGATAAAGTCGGTTTTCTGAAAAATTTTCTTCACCTGAGCAGAAGAACGTTTTCAACTTTACTAACGCTCTTCCTGAAACAGATATTACCATTGACGGGTATACCTTTCGACCAAAGTATTTATCTGTATTGATTTAGATACGTCGAATATGGTAGTGACTTAGCGTGATGCGAATTGCTAAGTGCAATCTGGTGATATTTCAAAATGATTTATCTCACAAATCTGAAAGTCGCTTTCAACAAAAAAGTGTTTTCAGCGCCCGAAGAAAACAGATCATTAGTAGCCAATTGGAATACATTTCTTTCCAAATCGCCAAAGTCAGTAATGCCTTGTGACCATACCACAAAAATCTCCGATCCTGGGATATATTCCCATCGCAAGACCATGTTCGAACGAAATTGCATAAATGCAAAATCAGGATTTCCTATGCTGAAATCATTAATGCCATCACTATTTTCATCTATCGCATAGATTCCGTCCTCAAACGAGATCTGTTCGTCACTATACCAGCTTACTCGATCTGCTAATTTCTCGGCGGTAGCATCAGTAACATAATTAAAGTTGCTGTATTGCGCTTTGAAAATAAAAGGCTGTCCATAATACTGTAAGGTCAAATTAGGATTGATACTATAATTAAGTCTTAGCGTTGGCGTTAAACTTTGATTTTCAATTTCTGCCATAATGTATCTCGCCTCTGATCCATTAGCACTTTCTGTTACGTATTGCGTCTTGTTGGGATTGGATTGGAGTTGTAATTCTAAATTGGCACTCAGACGATCGGTTGGCTGATAATTCATTCTCCAAACATATCTATGAAATGAGAATTGATTCTCTGCTGCTTTAGAATAAACAATGCCTAAAGTTGTTGAAAACTTTTTACGTCTATCTGTTCCAGAAAATAGGTAGACAAAGTTTTCATCATTCCATTTCCATCTAGGGCCTCCTCTTAAAATGGTATTTGAGAAGATGCGTGGTTTATATCCAAATCCTGCTTCTGACCACCAATTGTTTTTATAATTGACAAAGGCTTCACCTTCCAACTGGAATCTGTTATAGTTTCCTTGGTAGTCAAATTCTGTGGATTGCTCCAAAGAAAGATTGGCTTGCCTATACCATTTGGTCGGTTTATTGTATCAGCGAGTAACACTGGCATATTGCCTTATGACATCTGCTTGCCTCAAAAAACCGATGTCGTTGAGTTCAAGCCCTGGGCTCTTCCAAATGGCTCCTGCATTATAGCGCCAGTTGCCTCCACCGCCTCGGCCTATTTCTATACGCCCTCCATTTCCCGTTAGACTGGTTCGACTGGGATCGACAAAGACATGATCAGCATCTTTGCGTTGAAAAAGATGTGTCAGAGAGGTTTGAGTCCTTAGCAAAGCTTCCGGACTTCCGTTTACATGGCTGAAGTACACATTGCCTTCAAGATAGTATTTCCGGTTCTTCCAATTATGCTTAAAGTCTAGTCCTCCCGAATATGCTTCCTTATGCAAGAACTCCACATTGGGTTCTAAGTTTCTACTCGTATTTGTAAAGATGGCTCCTATATAGGAGTTTCGATTATTAAAGTCTTTTTGTATTCGTGCGGTGAAGTAATTGGTCAGCGGCTCAACCAGTTCTGTTCTTTCCGAACCTACTTCTTCCAATTGTGCTAGTACATCTTCTCGTGTATCCAACTGTACTTGACCAAACGTTTTTTGAGTAATGCTCTCCAGAACCCCAATGGCCCAACCCTCTTTGGTTTTACCACTAAATTTTGCGGCACCCAAAATACGAGTTGCCACAGGGATGTCCTCAAATTCTCCTAATACTGCTTGTACACTAGTAAACCCTTGCGGTTGGCGACCTATACGTCTTGAGAAAAATAGATTGTCTGCTCCTCCTCCAACTCTAAAATCAAAGATGTTTTTATTCTCTACGAAGAAAGGTCGGCGTTCTTGAAAAAATATCTCGAATCCATCCAATGCAATAGCACCTGGATCAGCATCAACTTGTCCGAAGTCTGGATTTATGGTAAGGTCCAGAGTTAGATCATTTGTAATTCCGATTTTCGCGTCGAGTCCAACGGTAAACTGTGTATCGCTGCCGTCCTCAAATGGACTACCCTCAACCGCTGGATAGATGTCTTGTTGGCTAACCACATAAGGTTGAATTTCTACTTGCTTTTGAGGTTTAATATTTTTTAGTCCTTTAAGTACTCCAAACTCACTAACCCATCCTGGAGGATTGGCTTCCAATGGTTGCCATAAAGAGCGTTCTTCATTTGGAAAATACCTTCTCGTAGATTGCAATCCCCAAACTTGTTCGTCTTCATTGCTAAATCGCAATTGACTAAGTGGAACTCTAAATTCTGCGAACCATGCATCTTCTCCAATTTTTGTTTTTGCGTACCAAATTGGATTCCAGCTGTCATCAAAGTTGCCATTGTTCGAAATGAATTCATCTCCCTTCACGCCAGATACTGAGATAGTGAACGAAAAAGCGGTACGGTCATCGTTGTAACTGTCAATATTAACTTCTATCCAATCGCCGGGAAAATCATCTCGTCTACCCATACGTTTTTCTAGAATATCCATGTCGGATTGCATACACTTAAATGCGAAGTAAATATTCTTATTGTCGTATAGTATTTTCATATAGGTTTGCTCCGAAGGTTCTGTTCCTACATCGGGTTGAAATTCTTTGTATTGTCCAGACCATTCAACCAGATCCCAAGCAGCCTCATTGATTTCTGCATCAATAGAAGGTGCAGACAATTCACCAATGTGTTTTGTGATATAGGTGCGTTGTTGAATGGTATCCTGTGCTGAAAGTTGGAGACAACACAATAGGGTAGCGGTGAGAATTAAATTCTTTAGATGTGCCATATGGTGGATAGGCTTGGTTGATAGTACGAAGTTAATAATCTGAAAAGGAGTATTATACTTTTATGGCAAAGTCAGACGAACGCTATGGATTTTTCGACTAAGGATAGGTTCTGCATTTGATTTGTCCCAATCGAATCCGAACTGAAGGCAGCTTTGGCTTAATTACGAATTATTTAAAGCGCAGATTAAAGTTTAAGTATTTTTTCAAATTTAAAATTGGAAGTACCTGATTCTTGAAATTTTATAATGTAGATGCCGGATTCTATGTGGCTTAGGTCAACTTCCTTTACATTATGGTATACTCCGATCGAATGACCTCGAAAGGAAATTATTTCGAAAGAGAAATGTTGTGCTTCTGTTGTAATCCTCATGTTGTTCATCACTGGATTGGGTTGTGTCTGGAATAAAACATTTTGTATTTCATCAATTGAACTTGTTGTATCTAATCCGTCACAATTTTCATCTATTTCGTTGTTGGGGATTTCGATAGCATCAGGATTTATATCCGGATCACTATCGTCGCAATCTTGATTGTTGTCTGCGAATCCATCTGGTACATCGGAATCACAAGACTCTACTATATTTTCGGGGTCACCAAATCCATCATTATCACTATCGGTGTAATACACGTAAGTTGGACCAACTTCAATGTATCCTTTGGATTCAATGGCTAATCTGTATCTATTCCAATTATCTAAAGAAATTGGAGAACCATTGTTGTTATTTATGTAATTCAATACTCCTTGCTCAGAAAAAGTACTTGACATTAAGGATCCAGGTTTTGCCCAATTGTCAAATCCACAATACAAATTATCAGCTTCATGCGTACATCCCAAAACATGCAAAAATTGATGAATCAATTTAAACATATCGAAGGCCACTACTGCATTGCTGGGTTCGATGGATTCTGAGGTAGTGTAAACTCCAAAACTTGAGCTGGATATATTGAATTCGTCGCATTGAGAGACATGACTTCCTTCGGGTCCGCCAGAATAAGTATTTCTGCTAATCCAATGGGCGTACATATCTGCGGATGTATTATTTTGATCTAGAAAATTAATTGCTCTCTCAATAAGCGCATTGTTAATTTCGTCCGTATTGGGGTGAGCCAAACTTACTCTTAAATTTAGATCAGCATCTGGCAACCATGAAGGTGAACCAGCAAAATTATCAGGAAGCGTTATAATGTTTTCTATAATGGGTAAATTTTCTGGTTCAAGCTCATCAGACAAGTTGGCATTTGCCATAGTTTGTAAGAGTATGTAGGCTGTGGCTTGCATCTCATCTATTTGATCTTTTGTGAAGTTGAGATCAGTCATGAGAATCATTTTATAGTTCTTGGTATTCACACAAGATGCGGCCCTTTGTTCTGCAATTGTTGCAATGTTTTGCAATATGTGTTTCGTTCCACCCCTAAGTTGAATTTCGCTTTGAAGCCATGTGTAAAAGTGTTCTAGTTCTTTTGTGCAAGTCTTAAAATTACAAGTTTTGGTATTTGGCGAAACTTTGTATTTTTTCGTCGATTGCAAAATATTATCTACAAAAGGGACAAATGAAATGTTGGGAGGTATTTTAGACCAGGTTGTTTGAGCAGTAGTGGGCAAGATAGTATAGATAATAACTACGACAAAAATTGTAATTGACTTCATAGGATTACTGAATGGTATTTGGTGCTAATGGTTTTTGGTTTATTATGCCCACTACAGTTTTGATATTCATGCTCAAGTGCATGTAGGCCTTTCTACCTCTAAGTAACAAAATGTCTAAAATACGGCGCTTGCTGAAAGGTCTCTATTTTTTTCCAAGTCTGATCTAAGGCTTTCGATTTTCATTCCAAAAGTTTTTAAGGCTATTTAGCCAAGTGCCAATCTTAATGTTGAATCTTGCTTTTTGATATGCTGTATAATCAACTTTGCTGCCTTAACAGGATCGCCTTCTTGTTTGAAATGAACAGAGAGTAATTTTTTTCTAAAAGCTCCATCGGTTTCATCATAATCTAAGATACTTTTATCAGCTTGCCTTAGTGAATTGCCGGCAAAGTTTGTTCTGAAGGGACCGGGCTCGACAATCGTTACTTTAATGCCAAGTGATTTGACCTCATCGGCAAGGGTCTCACTAAATCATTCTAAGGCAAAATTACTCGTGTTGTAAATTCCAAATCCAGCGAAAGCTTTTATTTCAACATGCGATGAAATTTGTACAATCTTGCTTTTTTTTGCACATATGTGGAAGCACTACTTGTGTCTTTTCTCTACTTGTGCGTAATGATTTGCTGGTATCGGCTGCCGGTGTTTACATTCAGCGGATACTTTCACAGTCAAATATTGTCCTTGCTAATGAATTCACGGAGTGTATTCAGGGAGGATGGCGCCAATGGCCTGCTCACCTAGTATTACATGCTGGCTTCCTTATTTATATTGATTCTTTTTCAGTTCTTCCTTCTATTGTGTGCTGTAAATGTTATTTAGCAAGCGTGTTATATTTTTTCGTTTTTAATATGTTGGTAACCAATTACTTAATCAATTAGGTGAAAATATTGTGAAATTATTTCGGAATTATTTGGTCAAAATAAGCAACTTTATCAATGATTTTTACGTCAAAGGAAAGCTTAAAAAATATGCACGAAAGTGTCGAAAACAAGACTCATATTACCCGACCAGTTCGAACCCAATAATCATTGGTATCCGAAGGCATTGAATGCCACTATTCACCCTATGATAAGCTTCTTCCTAAGTTTGGATCAGGAAAGGATAATTACTCGATATTGTCATATGCATCCGACAGTAAATCGGGAAAAGCTTCGAGAAATACTAAACCATAAAGCCAGATACTTTTTGTGGGCAGGAGCTGATTTGTTAAATGTTACATCTGCTGGTGGAAAGAGGCAGATGGTTGTTATTGAAAACAATAGTTGTCCATCTGGTCAGAAGTCAATGCCTTTGGTCGATGATAACGAAGAGCAAGGAAGCTATCGACTCATGGTTGAGAGAACGTTCAAGCCAAGTCTAAAAAACCTTAGAAACAAAATCAAAGGCGGGATTGCAGTTATTTATGATAAAAATCCGATGGAAGTTTCTGGCTATGCTGAGGTGATAGCTGATGTAATGAATGAACCAGTCCACTATGTTTCATTTTATAAGGACGAAGAAAATCCGTCTGTGAAATTTGTAGATGGGGTGATGTATGTTTTTGATGGAAAAGAATGGTTGCCAATTCGAGCTGCGTTTAGATATGTTACGCAGAAGCCTTGGAATAGAATCCCAGTTAATTGTAAAACCAAAATTTTAAATCCGACGATTGCATGTCTTGCTGGTGGTCGAAATAAGATGGTGGCAGCTAAAGCATATGATATATTCAATGCAGAAATTCAATCACATGGACTAAAAATAAATACGCCTGAGACAATATGGGATGTTAGTAAAAATGAAATTCCTATATGGGTCAAAAAGATGGGTGGCCATGCTGTGATTAAAGTTCCATATAGTAATGCTGGTCAAGGAGTTTATACCATAGTTACCGAAGAAGAATTGGAAAATTTTATGGAAATGGAATTTGACTATGATTTGTTTATAGTACAAAGTCTCATTGGAAACTCCGATTGGAGTAGTACCACATCTGCTGGTAAATTATACCATGTAGGGATGATTCCAACAAATAAAAATCAAACATACATAGCTGATATACGAATGATGGTAAGTTCTACACCTAATGGAATACGTCCATTATGTACTTATGCAAGAAGAGCTGAAAAACCTTTAGTAGATAATATTTTGAAGGGTACAGATAGTTGGTCTATGTTAGGTACAAACCTTAGCGTCAAAAATGCTGATGGTACTTGGGGAAGTGATACCAATCGATTAGTGCTTATGGACAGACGGGATTTTAATAGACTTGGTTTAGGGTTGGATGATTTAATTGAAGCGTACATACAAACTGTGCTTTCAATGGTTGCCATTGATAAAATGTGTCAGACATTGGTCAACAAGCAAGGTCGATTTAGAATGAAATTATTCAAGAGTTTAAATGATGACCAAAGTTTATTACAAGAAATAAAAACAGACTAATAGTAAAATTAATAAGCATGAATACTAAGACTTTTTATGAACAGGTAGTGGAATCCAATTATATCAAAATCACGAAGAGTAAAAAAGAGAACTATTACTGATGAAGAATACATATTTTGATTTAATAGACCAGAGCTATTACTTTCCTCAAGAGGGGTTTGATCTAAAAAATGATTACCTAACCTTCTATGGTATATCACTCCAATATCTAATTCAGAAATACGGCACACCTTTTAAACTGGTTTATCTTCCTCGCATTGGGGAGCAAATCCGAAAAGCCAGAAACCTTTTTAATAGAGCAATCAAGAAAAACAATTACAGAGGTAGATACCATTACTGTTATTGTACCAAATGTTGTCACTTTTCTCATGTGGTAAAAACAGCACTTAGAGAAAAAGTACATCTCGAAACATCGTCATCATTTGATATCGATTTGATTTTCAAACTTTTGGAAGAAGGAGAATTAACGACTAGTACTATTGTGGTACATAACGGTTATAAGACAGAAGATTATTTGAAAAAAATAATCAAACTTAATCAAGCTGGATTCAAAAACTCTATTCTTGTTTTAGATTCTAAATCAGAAATCGAAAGGGTAAAAAAATATGCAGCCGAATACAAAGGCATATTAAAAATCGGGATTCGAATCGCCATTGACGAAGAACCTCAAACAGCATACTATACATCTAGGTTAGGGATAAGACCAAGTGAAATCATAGACTTCTATCACGAACAAATAAAAGACGATAATAATCTTAGCCTTAAGATGGTTCATTTCTTCATAGATTCTGGTATCAAGGATAATGTCTATTACTGGGGAGAATTTCAGAAAGCACTTAAAATATTCGTAGAGCTTAAACAGGATTGCCCAGACATAAAAGCACTCAACTTAGGTGGTGGTTTTCCAATCAGAAACAATTTGGGGTTTGACTACAATTACGAATATATGATAAATGAGATCGTCTCTAACATTAAATCAGCATGTCAAGAATCCGAAATTGATGAACCAGATATTTTTACGGAATTTGGAAAATATACAGTAGGAGAAAGTGGGGCAATCATATTTCAAGTCTTAGAACAAAAACATCAAAACGATAGAGAAGTCTGGTACATGGTCAATAATAGTCTCATGAACACTATTCCAGATGCTTGGTCAATTTTAGAAAAGTTCATCATGCTACCCATTAACAAATGGAATAATGAATATACCAAAGTAAATATCGGCGGGATCAGTTGTGATCATTCGGATTATTATAATTCAGAAGATTTTAATCAACAATTGTTCTTGCCAAAATTTAGTAATTCTGACACCGAACCATTGTATGTAGGCTTCTTCCATACCGGTGCATATCAGGATTCGATAAGTGGATATGGTGGAATAAAACATTGCCTTATTCCCGCTCCCAAACTGATTGTGATTGACAGAGATGAGACTGGAAACTTTGTGGACTATGTGTATCGAAATGAGCAAACGGTGGATGATATGCTTTCAATTTTAGGATATAAAACTGAAAAAGAATAATGAAAACATTTGCCGGAATACCAGAGAAATTTGCATCGCTCGAAAACTCAGAAATTATTCTCCAATCTATTCCTTATGATGGTACAAGCACGTGGGGCAAAGGGGCAGATAAGGGATTTGACGCTTTCTTAGATGCAGCTGAGAATATGGAACTCTATGACATTGAGACCGACTCGGAAGTTTATTATAAAGGCATTCACATGCCCGAGGAATGGTCTGATTTTGAAAGCCCTGAGCATATGTTTAGAGCGACATACCAGGGGACTAAAGAGCTTCTTCAGAAAGATAAATTCTTGACTTTTTTCGGGGGAGAACATTCTGTTAGTATTGGAGTCATTAAAGCCTTTTACGAAAAGTATGAGAATCTCACCGTACTGCAACTAGATGCTCATGCAGACTTGAGGCCTGAATATGCGGGTACTAAGTATAATCATGCATGTGCCCTATATGATGCAAGTCAAAACACTAACTTGCTCCAAGTCGGTATAAGGAGTATGGATATTGAAGAAAAAAAGCACATGAATTATAGTAATGTGTTTTTTGCAGATGAAATACGATATGGAGGTGAATGGGAATCTGAAGTAATTAATCTTTTAACTGGAGATGTATACATCACTTTAGACTTGGATGTTTTTGATCCATCACTAATGCCTGCAACTGGAACTCCAGAACCTGGTGGTTTGCATTGGTATTTGGTAACCAATTTATTACAAAGAGTATTTGAAACTAGTAATGTTGTTGGTTTTGACATTGTAGAATTAGCACCGATTGAAGGATTACATGCACCACAATACTTAGCAGCCAAACTCTATTACAAAATGCTTTCTTACAAATTTATGTAAATGGAAAAAGGAAAAGTTTCTCAGTTCATTATTGAACACTATAAACACTTTAATGCAGCAACATTAGTAGATGCCGCAAAAGAGTATGAAGCTCAGTTATTACAGGGTAATAAAATGATGATCACATTAGCGGGTGCGATGAGTACCGCAGAATTGGGTAAGTCATTGGCAGAAATGATTCGTCAGGATAAGGTGCATATCATCACATGTACAGGAGCCAATCTCGAGGAAGATGTGTTCAATTTGGTAGCTCATAGTCACTATAAACGCATACCCAACTATCGTGATTTATCACCTAGTGAAGAAATGGAATTATTGAATAATCACTACAACAGAGTGACTGATACTTGTATTCCAGAAGCAGAAGCTATGCGAGCTATCGAAGATCATCTTTATAGAGCATGGAAAAAAGCAGATGATGCTGGAGAAAGTTATTTTCCTCATCAATACTTTTATCAGATTCTCCTAAGTGGAGAATTAAAAGATAAGTATCAAATCAATCCTGATGATAGTTGGTTGTTGGCAGCTGCTAAAAAGAATATACCCATTATAGTTCCGGGCTGGGAAGATTCAACTTGTGGTAACTTCTTTGCTTCGTACTGTATCGAAAAAGACCTTGTACCAGCAACCATGAAATCAGGGATACAGTACATGATGTTATTGTCGAAATGGTATCAGGAAAATACAAACGGAAATGGGGTAGGCTTCTTCCAAATAGGAGGCGGTATCGCAGGAGACTTCCCCATCTGTGTAGTGCCCATGCTTCACCAAGATTTACAGCTGGATAATATTCCAATGTGGTCATACTTCTGTCAAATAAGTGATAGCACAACCAGCTATGGTTCATACTCAGGAGCTGTTCCTAATGAAAAAATCACTTGGGGGAAGTTATTGCCAGAAACGCCAAAGTATGTAATAGAGTCTGATGCAACGATCGTTGCGCCACTCATTTTCGCTTATGTATTGAATTGGTGATATGTAAATTAAAAATCATGCAAAAGGAGCATTTATTGAAAATACTTCAGGAACGTTTTGAGGAAAATCTACATCGCCATCCAAAAATTGATTGGAATCAAATAGAAATCATTTTATCGACCAATTTAGATTTATTGAGTGCTGTCATGCATATGGAATTGACAGGGGGTGAACCGGATGTGGTTTTGCTTTCTAAATCTAATGGTGGTTTGTCCATAATAGATTGTTCGAAGGAAACTCCAAGAGCTAGAGTTCGTCTTTGCTATGACGAAGTAGCATTGGCGTCAAGAAAGAAAAACAAACCTAACGGTAGTGCCTTGGCAATGGCCAAACATATGGAAGTCCAACTATTAACTGAAAGCCAATATCTGAATTTGCAGAAAATAGAAACGTTGGATATGAAAACATCATCATGGATTGAAACGCCGCACTCAATTAGAGAAATGGGTGGAGCAATCTTTGGAGACCATCGATTTGGAAGAACATTTATTTATCACAATGGTGCTGAGTCTTATTACGCTAGCCGGGGATTCAGGGCCATCATAACATTAAACGTATGAATAAGTATTCAAATGAAGAAGTGAAGGAATTTAAAGAGAAACTACTTCACCTAAAGAAAATAGAAGAAAATCAAATCAAGAGTTTTGATGAAAGACTTCACAATGTTACTACCAATGGAAAAGATGAAAACAGCATCGATACCACATCTTATAGTATGCAAATTGAATCACTTAATGATTCTAGAAACAGATGTGTCAAGCATTTGAATCAAATCACCAATGCATTGTTGAGAATTGAAAATGGTGTCTACGGCATTTGTGTAGAAACGAAAATGCTTATCCCTAAGGAAAGGCTTATGGCTGTGCCGACTACAAACTTGAGCATGGAAGGCAAACGAATCAGAGAGTCAAGAAAGTAAATTTCAGCATCACATTTAAAATCAGCATGAAAAACCTAAAGAAATTCAAAGACGAAATGACTCGCAGTGATTCCAAAAGAAAGGTAAAAAGCACTAAAGCCAAAAAGCGGAATAAACTAACTCATCAAAAAAGGTCACAGAAAACAACACGTCAATATCTAAATGAAGAAGAATGAGCAAACCAAGAATAGTTAAAGATTATGAAAAGTTAAGCGAAGAAGTGATCGCTCAAATTAAATTAGAATATCCATACGGATTTGAAAAGAAGCTGATACAGTTTAAAAATCAACACGGTAAGTTTGTAAGTGCATTGCCCTTCGAGACTGAAGAATATTATTATCTGATTCGCATGACTCGTGCTGAAGCACAAGAAATCATAGACGATGATGAGGATTTCGATGAAGATGGCAATCTTAAAGAGGAAGCTAAGGAAAAGTTGGAAGATGAGATTACTCAGTCCAATGATGAAGATGAATAAGTATAAGGTTCTCATATTAACCGACCATAAGGAACATACTCAGGAAAATTCCTTATATGATTTAGCAAGTAAGTTGCTGATGCATGATAAGACCTTCAGTGTAGATGTTTCAAGTCGAGCTGTAACTAAGAATGATGGTTTTTTCAACAAAAAATTGGACAGTCTGATTTTTGCAACGTCTGTTAATTCAGATTTTGCTTTTAGTAAAAAAGAACATCCTTTAAATGGTGGATTAAGAGCAATTGAAGAATCCCAATATGATTTAGTGTGGTTAAGACTTCCACCACCATTGGATAAGCAATTTCTGGATTATCTATCATTGAGATTTCAGAATCGATTCATCATCAATTCTCCACGCGGCATCCATCTTACTGGGACTAAAGAATTTTTATTGAACTTTCAGTCAGTATGTCCGCCCTTAAAAATTTGCAGGCATATAAATGATATTATTGAATTTAAAGAAAAGTTTCCAATTGTGTTAAAACCGTTTCGAGCTTACGGAGGAGCCGGTATAGTAAGAATAGAAAATGAAACTGTTTGGATTGGAAATAGAAAAGTAAGTTTCTCTGAATTTCAGAATCAATATGACAACACTGAATATCTTGGTGTTAAGTTTTTAAAAAATGTAGATAAAGGGGACAAACGGATAATTGTGGTAAATGGAAAAATTTTGGGTGCATCTCTCAGATTGCCTGCAAGGGATTCGTGGATATGTAATGTAGCTATGGGTGGTAGTTCTCATAAAGCAGTAATTACGAACGAAGAATATGAAATCATCGAAGCCATTAACCCCAGATTAATAGAAATGGGAATAGTCATGTATGGTGTAGATACGTTAGTGGGTGATGATGGAAAACGAGTGCTATCAGAACTCAACACAACAAGTATTGGTGGACTCCCTCAAATTGCTAAAATGAATAAAGAACCATTGGTGGAAAAAGCGATTGATTTAATATGGGATTATTATGAAGAACAACTAAGTTAGTATCAATATGAGTGAAGCTCAGAATATAAAAGAAATAAGATTAGAAGA
This sequence comes from Saprospiraceae bacterium, assembly GCA_020627705.1. GTDB lineage: Bacteria > Bacteroidota > Bacteroidia > Chitinophagales > Saprospiraceae > JAHDHU01. The sequence continues at coordinate 1,412 of JAHDGJ010000018.1, read as the reverse complement.
AGTACCAGCTGGGAAAATTACTAGGTACTGGTTAGACTTGGTAGAAGATGGGATGGGGCTTCCCATAAGAATACCCCTAATGATTGCCAAAGGTTTTGAAGAAGGAAAAACAGTTGGAATCACTGCTGCTGTGCATGGCAATGAACTAAATGGTATTCCAGTAATACAACGATTGTTTAAAGAAATTGATCCAAGTAAATTGAAAGGAATAGTGATTGGTGTACCTATTGTAAACGTTCCATCTTTTCTTAGGAAGAAGCGTCGATTTCTCGATGGTGTTGACCTGAATCATATCATGTCAGGTAAAAAGGATGGTAACGTGAGTCAAGTATATGCTTGGAGGGTAGTAAATCGATTGGTCAAACATTTTGATTATCTATTAGATTTACATACTGCGAGTAATGGTAGAATAAACTCATATTACATAAGAGCAGACATGAGTGATGAGACTGTACGTAAAATGGCTTTATTGCAAAATGCTCAGATAATTGTACACAATCCACCAAGTGACGGTACGCTACGTGGGACAGCTGATGAATTGGACATACCTGCTATCACTTTAGAAGTAGGTAATCCTAATTTATTTCAAAAAGGCATGGTCAGGGATGGACTTACAGGTATCCATAATCTTTTGGGTCATCTTGAAATGACAGATTCAGAAGTCGAAGAAATATCTGATGAAACTGTGATTTGCAAAAAATCCTATTGGATTTATAGCGATGTAGGTGGTCTAATATCTGTTCACCCTAAGGTCACGGATTTGGTTAAGCAAGGTGATTTAATTGCAACTGTCAGGAACATATTTGGGGATGTAATTAAAGAATATTTTGCTCCAGAGAATGGTGTTGTAATTGGTAAAAGTGTAAGTCCAGTTAATCAAACTGGAGGCAGGATTCTTCATTTAGGTATTATAAAATAAGTATTTCGCCCATTAAGGCGGTGGGTGGGAGTAGATACGGTAGGTAGGAAAAAGCAATGTATCGGATAATGTCTTATACTGAAATATGGAGCAGTTTTTTAGTGGTTAAAAAATGATGTTAATTCCAAATTTCATTGATGCTAAAATTACCCCATTTTCTGTAATCGAATTTACCTTTCAAGTGTGCTTGATTAGGGGTCAAAAGATTACAAGAGAAATGAGGTCTAAAGTTGTTGTAAATTTCAATAGCGTCATTAACGACGTTTTCAATTTCAGATCGATGAATTCTGGGATCCGAAATTGAAAACTCTTGTTTTAAAATACCATTGATTCTGAGTAAGCGTCAGTTATTAGACTCAGATACAATGTTCCGTTATTGGTTTTGAGATATGTGATATCGCTTACCCAAAGTTGTTCGTGTTTATTGATTTTCATTCACTTGACCAGATTGGAATGCTTGTTAAATAAGTGGTTAGAGTCGGTAGTTCTGTTG
>JAHDGJ010000017.1 GCA_020627705.1 Saprospiraceae bacterium | reverse complement strand
TCCATTAGTCAGCCCCGAAATCATCATGTTATCTAACGGTGGATGGTAGTCGCTGATGGCGCATACATTCAGCGTTCGCATTCCCAGTCAAATATAGTCCTTGCTGATGAATTCACGGAGTGAATTCAGATGGGGGAGAGCCAATAGCGTACTACCTAGTGTTACACATCGTATTAGATCAATTTCATTTCTGCTAAAAATTTATCTAATCTTTTTAATTCTTCAGGATTTTGAAGCCATTGTGAATTTATTTCATCCTTTAAATACTGTATTGCAAGCGGATGTGAATTATCCATTCCGCTAAAATTTTTATTCGTCAAGCTAATATTAAATCTTTCATGACTGATTGGGATTTTACAATTTTTAGCAATTGTTTTTATTTGGTCATCAATCATTTCAGAAGTTCCAAACATTGATATATCAATTACTGGTCTTGTCCAGCTATACCATCCCCAGTTTTTGGATTCAGCCCTTGTGATATTCTTTTTAAAGATTCCTGTTCCAATTGAAAGTATTTTTATTTCATCAAATTTTTCGAGATTATAAACTGGATGCTTCTGATATTCAAGAACCTCAATTAATGCACCTAATGCCGGGTTGTTTAAGACTATTCCTCCATCTATACAGTTTTTAGGTAGGCTATCGTATATAAGCTCTCTGGATTGGAAATAAGTTGGGGCGGCCGTTGCGGCCATTAAGATTTCAGTTAACTTTAAATTTTTGGGACCAAATTCGTATGCAGCTCTTGATGTAAAAATTAATGGTTTATTGTTTATTAGATCAAAGGTTGGAACGTATATTGGTTTTAAGCAAGAAGAAATTTTTTCATTTTCATAATACTCTTCGAGTAAAGCTCGTAGTCCAGAATTATCGTATTCTGGTTTGTTGAATGAAAAAAGCCAATTTAGATTTTTGGCTCCTTTAGTTTTAAATGCTGGAAAAATTTGAGTGGCATTATTGGAATACAGTTTTTTTAATTTGCTAGCAGTATATTTTCTTCGATTTGAAATTATTGATTTTTTATCACTTAATGTAAGAGCAGTACATATTATGGCACCAGTTGAAGTTCCCGCAAATAAATCGAAAGAATTATGAATTGCGGTTTTAGTTCTAGATTGAATATATTGAATTAATGATACTGGTGCATATCCACGTATTCCCCCTCCATCAATCGAGATTATTTTAAAAATATTCTTAGTCATATTGTTGTCTAAGTGCTTTTTCTAAAAAAGTTCCGAGGATATTGCTAAATACATCGCTGCTAACTTCATTGGGATCTAACTGTATAATATCACTCAATCCCATATCTTCTATTTGTTCCATAAATCTTAGTTTTTTCTGAGTCATATTCGTAGTTATCCATAATTGTGGCACTTTTTCTTTTTCAAGCACTTCGTTTTGATCCTTTTTGAAAACTCTAATTATCACTGCTGAGGGACTCCCATCATTGTTTATATTTTTATCAAATTTTAAAAAGGTGCCAATTTCATTTGAAAGAAGATTAGAATATTCTTCAATTTTAATTGACAGAACTGATTTGAATATTGACTCAAATTTCCTATTAAAATCTATTTCGGTTTGAATTATTGATTTTTTTGCCAAGATATATTCTAATAATTTTTTTTGCGATGGATCTTGATTCATATGTATAATTTATTTTTCAATATATGATGTGTAACGGTTTGCTGGTATCTGCTGTCGGCGATCACCTACAGCGGTTACAAGCGCAATCAAATATAATTCTTGCAAATGACTTCACGTAGGGAATTCAAATGTGGATTAGCCGATGGCATGATCACCTGCTGTTATACCTCGCGAATTACATTCCTAAAATTCTCTTGAATAGACTTTTATAATTTTTAACAGGCCCTCTTTTTTTTCCTTCATAATCAATGAAGATAGATTCATCATTAATATTGTTAAGGTTGAATTTCAGAGGATAGACGAATTCTGGTTTTCCATAATAATTCATTGGGCCATATTTGATTGCATAAATTTCAACATTTTCATTGACATCTTTACGTATCAATGGGAATTCCTGAGTGTATTCCAAGTAGAATTTTATTAATCTATTTTCTTCGATTTGATCAATAATTTCGTTTTCACTTTTTTCGAACTGAAATTTAATAGGTTTGTTTTTGTCGAATATGGAATAGGTCGCAAAGTGATAACCATTTTTTTCTTTTACAATTCCGTGCCATAGAAGAATATTTAGAGGAGTTGGAGAAACTAGAATATCTTCATAGACAATGTTATCTTTTTCTAATTGAGCTTTAAAATGATAGAAAGCATGATTTTTAGAAATCAAGCCAATGACGAGATAGGTGATCGAAATTCCAATGGTTAGCCAAGAAGTAATTTTTCTTTTTGAATCATTATTCCAATTTCGAATGAGATATATACTTCCAAATAATAAAATGCCTGTATAAATGGGGTCAATAACATGAATTGAATTCAGTGAAAATAAATGATCATTGAATGGGCTGATTAGTTTGGTTCCATATGTAGTACACCAATCCAATATCGAATGTGTGAAAATTGCTAAAAAGAAAGCTAAATTCCACGAAAATCTCGACCCTTTTCCTTTGTATTTGCGATAAAATAGTTCTCCAAGTATTGGGCTTAGTATTAAGGAAAATAGAATTGAATGAGAAAAGCTTCTGTGTATAGTTAAGAATTCTATTGAATTAAAAAAAGGTGCGAGTAAAACGTCAAAATCAGGAATTGATCCGGAAATTGCACCAATTAGCATGGATTTCTTTCCAATTTCCTTGTTTTTCACTAAAGTAAACGTAACCGCTCCAAGTAATCCTTGCGTTATTGAATCCATATATTAAAATTAGCTCCTTTAATGAACAACTAATTATTTATTTTCTGCGAAAAGCTTGATGTTGCTTATTTCAAATAGTGAGATTTTAGATATTTATTTCAGTTTCAGTCAAGTGAGGTATAACGGAATTATGATATGCGGCGTATCCCGAAGGGTATGCCGTCATCATCATGTGTTATACACCGTCATTTTCCTAAGAATATTCTAGGAATTTGTGGAAGCCCTAACCATTCCGCAAAATTGTTATAAGTGGAACCTATTTTTTGAGCAGCATCAATTGTTTTTTTAGATGCACTTAATGTTTTGTTCAATTCAGAGTCCTCATCATTGATTTGTTCTAACACTCTCTTGAGTTTTTTGAAAGTAGATTTCTTGATACTTGCATCATTGATTTCACATTCTTCAAGTTCTAAAAGCTCTTGATCGATATCTTTTAATTCAGAGATTATGAATTTATGCTCATCTGGCAACTGACTTCTTAGTTCATTTATTTGATCTATTAGATTCGGGAGGTTGTTTTTGATTTCATTTGTAAATTCATTTCTTTGAACTAAAAGGCTTTGTGAACTATTTTGATTCGTAATGTTAACTACGGTTGGTTTACTTGTGAAATTTTGTAGGATTTCCATATAACGATCTCTATCGCCCTCTAAGGAAACGATCCTAGCTTGCTTTATTTCTAGTTGTGTAAAAAAGTTTCTTATTTGACTTCTGAGTTCGACCATAGTAAATTGTTTAGTTGTATCATCTATGTCGATTTCAAAGTTTGGATTGACTTCATCCACTTTGTATTTTATAAAACTCACATATTCTTGCATGTATTTTTGAATCTCAGCTATTTCTTCTTCTGAATTGTTTTCAGTTTTAATTTCTACACTCAACCCGTTATCTACGTTTCTTATTTCAAATTCCAAATATTTGCCTTTTGTGTTTTTTACGAAATCAGAAAAATAAATTAAGTATTGTTTAAATGTTGTTCTTATTTCATTTGGGAATTCAAAGTCAAAGGTCCTTCCTCTGTCCTTTTTAATAAGATACCTAAACAATGTTGCTGTGTCTCCGTGAAATATTTCACTTGGTGGTTCTTCCAATGGATTTCCTCTTAATCCTAGTGATAAATAAAAATCTGCATTATCAAAAGTCATAGGGATTTTTGAGATTTTATTATTAGCTAATTGTATATCCCTAATCAATGTTTTTTCAATTTCAGCTGGAAGAGATTCAATCGAATTTTCTCTCATACATAAATGACTTATTTTTTTATTTGACAATAATTCAATTGGTATATTTTTAAAGTTGTTTTCTGTAAGATGAAGTCTTTTTAGTTTTGGTAATTCTGAAATTTCAATTGGAATAGATTCTAATTCATTAGTGGTTAACCAAAGTTCTTTTAGTTCGGTTAGTTGAGATATTTTGGGTGATACTTTTTGAATTTTGTTATTCATTAAATCAAGTGATGTTAAATGAGTAAGCTCGAAAATTCCATCAGGTATTTCGGTGAGTTCAAAATTTCTCAATTTCAAAGATTCACGTTTGTGATCTTTACAGTCTTTAATTATAGTTTCTATTTCTTTGTTCATTTTTTTATTTTGATGGTGTATAACGGTGGATGACATCGGTCGTAATCGTTCACCGTGGGGAACGATTCGACTAAGTAGTCATCGGAAATAAAGATAGAATGAAATTCAGAGAATTTCATTCGCCGATTATGACCTGATGTCTATTGTTACCGACAGTTATTTTTTCCAAAATTTCCATTTGTTACTCTTGATTTCATAGTATCTTTTTTTTACTTCATCAATTGTTTCTTCATTTAAGTGTCTCAATTTTTTAATTGGATCAAAACCATATGTGTTTTTTAAATATTTATTCGTTCCATTTTTAATGCAATATTGTAAAACTTGATCTATTCTATTCATTTTCAAGTTCATGTCTTCACTGTTAGAAAAATCTCCTGACTTTTCCCATTTATTCTTTATGTCAAGAAGTGTTGCATACTTTAGGAGTTGATGAGAGAAAATATTTTCACCTATTGCATTAACTTGATCAATGTCAATACCAGATTCGATCAAGATTTTAAGTCCTTCGAAGTTAGTATTATTTTCAGTGCAGCGGTGAATTGCATATCTTGTCTTAGCATTTTCTTTTACGAGATATTTTAGTACTTCATTATTTTTTCTCCATGCTGCCCATTCGATCAGATTATCATTCCAACTTTCGGATTTATGATCTTTGTCGATTGTTCCCTTTTCGATTTGTTTAATCAATTCATCATTGAAATTCCTTGTTATTAAATCGTACTCATAAGATTGATTTGCTGAATATTGTTTAGGTTTTAATTTGCCATATTTTTGAGAAGGATTATATTTCCTAGGCATCACCTTTCTAATGTCGCGAGACTCTTGTTCTTTTTTGAATGTCTCATATTCTCCATTATGCTTTAATACTTTCGGATAAAAACTGAATGCTTCATCTGCAGAGCCAAACTCAATTACTTCATCTCTATTCAGAATAAGGCCAATGCCATGTTCATCGTCCCAAGTGCATCCACCCTCTAAACCATAATAAGCGTATCCATCTTTGCTAAATCGTGATACATGAATATTTCCGAATCCTATGAGTCCTTTTATATCTAAAGCAGTGTTTAAATCAGGCATGAATTCCTCTTTTTCAGAACCTTCGTATCCATAGATGTTTTGCAATCTTGAATAATCACTATTTACTTTTTCCAGTATTGATTGAATTATTGTTTGTTGGTTGTTTAGGATATAGTTGACGGTATTAATTTGTGGTTTAGTTGGATCAGGATTGTCGTCTAAGATATCCTCTATATATAATTTAAGGATTCCATCGTTCGTATTCTGGTTTAAAGATGTGTATGAACCTGTAGCATTTCTAAACTCCTTAAAGTTGGTTAACTCTAATTCTGATTCCCAATCTCCTTGAAATATATATTCTTTCATCTTAATTGTCGGTAACTCCCTTATATCAGCCAAAGATTTGGTGTGTTATGGCGTATAAAGGGTAGTGTAAGATATTAAAGAGAAAGAAATAATGAGGGGGTTATGGCGTAATAAAAGTGTTGTTAAACGGTTAAGAAGGGGTGTCGTCTTCCCAGAAGTCAATGGGACTGACAAGTTTTGCTATATTTTCCTTGCTTAGTTTAGTGTAAATTTCAGTGGTTTTACTTGATTTGTGTCCAAGTGCTTCTTGAATGAAGCGCAAGTTGATGTTTTTTTCTACTAGGTGTGTAGCGTAGCTATGTCGTAAGCCATGAACGGTAATTTTTTTATTGATTTGAGCCCTTCGTAATCCTTGTGAAAGTAAGTTGTCAATGCTTCGTGCGGAATACTGAATATTTCCTTTGCCATTAAATAAATATTGTTTGGGCGAGAATCGTAAGATGTATTTTTTTAAAAGATTTTCTAAGGGCATGGGCAATGAAATGTCGCGATCTTTTGCTCCTTTACTATTGCGTACTCTTAATATTTTTCGATCCCAGTCTAAATCACTAAGTTTTAGGTTTATGAGCTCTGACTTTCTGAGGCCACATGCATAATAACATAGGATTATTGATCGGTGTTTGAGATTTGAATAGGAACGAATGAGTTTTTTGATTTCGTCTTCTGATAAAACATTGGGCAAGTTATTGCTTCTTCTAGGGCGTTCTACTTGGATAGAAGGGGTCGGACTTTTTTCTATTTTTTGTAAATACAGTTTTATCGCATTAACGAATATGTTTTGATAGCTGCGAGAGTATTTTCCACGAATGAAATATTCCAAATTAAAAGCCTGGATGGCGCTTTCAGAAATTCCATCTTCTTTTTTGTTATTCAACCAATTGGTAAATACCTTCAGCACTTGTAGGTAGGATTGAATAGTTCTTTCGGCATAGCGTTTTTGTTTTAGATAGTTTTCAAAGCTTTGTAATTGAATGAGCGTCTCATCGTCAAATTCTGTTAGGACGACCTCTTTGTTTTTCTTTTGGTATTCTGTGTAAAATGAAAGAATATTTTTTAGACGATTCAACTCCATAATAGACTGTGGAGTATTTGGGATATGCCAGCACTTTAAGGTGTAGCTGTAGCGTCTGTTCGGAATTGATTTGATAATATTCTTTACGCGTTGAGCTGGTGCGTCATTAGAATACTTAAAAAATAGTCCAAGTCGAGTATGTCCACGATGGACGATCTTTCTAACGGTTACTTTAGGCCCTTTCATTTTGAAACTAATATTGAATTCTAACGCAATATTAGTTTCCAAGAAAACAAAGAAGTTACTTTAAACGGTTAATACGTTTTGACCAAATAATTGAATTAATTCAGTTTGATTTTTCCTTTCTTAATATTGTCAAGTTTTCCTTTAGGCTTATTGGGAGTACTCTGTGGAGTTGCTTTACTTAGGTCACTAGGAATCGGGTTGTTGGTATCGGCATTACTCCAAGTGACGCTTGCGATCCACCATCGATTTTTATCCCACATCAGTATAAAATTGTTAATGCCTTTGGCATTATATGTACCCGCTGCATTTTTAGCTGTATAGGACTGAAACACATTGGCCATGCCGTTAAATGTATTGATGTCATAAGCGATGGGCGTTTCGTAAAATCCTTCTGCTTTATAAATTGGTCCTAGGGTTCTGATAAATTCTTCGAGGTTCCAAGAGGTGATTGTGCTGCCATTTTGATTAGGCGAGGGGAGTGCATAAAATTGGGCCGAAGGAAGAAATAGATTTCTAAATTTTTCCCAATCTCTTTCTTGACCTTTGGGTCCCGAGATTAGCTTTAACATTTCCCCAGTTACCCCTTCGATGGAGCTTAGTGCTTGATTTGATTGTTGTGGACTTTGCTGGTTGTCCTTAGATAAATATTGGGCATTCGCCGAAAGGCAAACCCAAAGCGTAAAACAAAGGGTAATGTATCTTTTCATTTAGGTAATTTATTCTTGAAAGCCAATGATGGATTGTCTTTCTCTGTTTACGATAAGTTTGGTAATATCAGGACGTGAATAATGGCCGGAAGGATCAAAATTTTGTCTTTCTTCTACAATTTTTTTGAAGTCCAAATGGGCAGTTATAAGTGTTTCTGTTTTAACAACGGGTTCCACAAGCCAGCTTCCGTCAAGATTAGCAATACAGGTCCCGCCATCTGCAGGCCATGGGTCAAAATGATTTTGCATAAATTCTGCGTGTGGAATATCGTCAGTAATTAGGTCTTTGGACATTAAGCTAGATACTGAAATGGAGTAAGTTCTCCCTTCTTGAGCGATAAATGGAGTAATCAAGGAAGTATTCCGGAGGCAACCTGGCCAAACAGCGATGTGTACATTTTCGCCTTGAGCGTATAATGCCGTCCTAGAAAGTGGCATCCAGTTTTCCCAACAATTTAAACCACCAAGTGTAAATTTTCCCAATGCATGTGTAACCAAACCATGCCCGTCTCCTGGCGACCAAACCAAGCGTTCTTCATATGTCGGTTGGAGTTTGCGATGTACCGAACATATTTTACCCAGTTCATTAATGTATACTAAGGAGCAATATAGACTATGGCCCCCGCGGTCTTTGGCTTTTTCGATTACACCGAGATAGATGGCCAACTCCTTTTCTTTGGATAAGATTTGCAGCGGTTTTAGATCTACTTGTGCCTCGACAGAATTATTGAAATAGTGCGCAAAGATTTCTTTCTGAACTTTAGAATTGAATTTTGCTCCATCACAATACGACAGCCAAAATGGATAGCCAGGCAATAAGGCTTCTCCAAAGACCACGAGATTGCAGTTTTCTGCCTTGGCTTTTTTGCAATAGGTAATTATTTTTTGAAGGGTTGCTTTTTTATTCAGCCAAACAGGAGCAATTTGAGCTAATCCAACTTTGAGCATTCGTGTATTTTTGGAACAAGAAAAGTACGATTTCTACAACAGAAATTCATTTTTGGGTGGGCATAAAAAAAGCCTGACCATAAGAAATGATCAGGCTGCATAGCTAAGTTAACTTTCTTTTACAGAACAATTAATTTTCCTGTAGATAAAGTGTTTGGCACTGATATATCTGTGTAACCCACGATTAACAAATAAAAAACTCAACTAGGTTGAGGTAATTTAGAAATATGATTAAAATTGTTAGCTCAGAATTAAAGATCAAACATGACGACCCAAAGAAGACTTTAAAATTTTTTGTATTTGGAATATTGCTTTTTTCTAAATACTATTATTGATTTCTCTTTCCTAGCTCGCTAAAGTGGAATGTCTTTTTTGGAAAATCTTTGGTCGTGTTATTATACCAACGACAACAAAGTTCTTGCTTGTCCTCGATTATTTTGAAAACAACCATATCTAGATTTGGTACGGTTTTGTGATACACAAGGTCACCTTCCTTGAATTTTGTAAATTCGGTATTATTCATTGTTTTGATTTTATTAATGAATATAACTCTTCTATACCACGTTCAAGACGATTCTTACCCTCTTTTGCATTTCGGTAAGATGCTTCATTCTTATAGCCAAACATTCGAGCAATGTCGGTATTGGTAATACCAAGTTCCTTTTTGATTTCCTTGATGCTTTTAGGCTTATCTGTAATAGCTTTGTCTAATTGAGCATTAAAACCACCATTCAGTTTTAAATCATTTGGATAGTTCTTACGCAGATTTTCTTCTAATGAGTTGTTTGTAGGTAAGTCTTTTTTCGGCATTCGCTAAAGTTATGTCAAATCTTGAACCATCCGATAAGTCTCGGTTATTAAATCTGTATGAAAATTCATTTACATAAGATTCTAGATGTTGATCTGAAATTTGAAAATATGTACCAACTACTGTTCTTTTAAAGTGTGACCAGTAGTTTTCAATACTGTTTGTGTGGGCGTTTCCTCTTACGTATTCACCTGCACCATGATTAACAACTTCTCTTTCGTAAGATTTGTCTAATGCTCTGTATGGTCTAAATTCATCAGTATAGATTTTAGAATCACTTGCAACTGTTGAATTAACTAAAGATTCAATTACTTCTTTGTTTACTTTCTTTACTGGCAAAGCATATACTTTTCCTTGACGCTCGATAATTCCGATTACTGGCGTTTTGGTTTTAGTTGATCTCCCTTGCGTTCCTTGTGTCTTTTTGTTCTTGTGTTTGTTCTTTTCAAGTCCACCAACATAAGTTTCGTCAATCTCAACTTCTCCAAAAAGAATCGGTCTGTCAGTTTTGAAAACTTCTCTAATTCTATGAAGAACGAACCAAGCGGTCTTTTGAGTAATTGATAAATCCCTTGATAATTGGTGTGAAGAAATGCCTCTTTTATGTGCAGTAAAAATGAATATCGCAATAAACCACTTTCTTAAACTCAATTTAGAATCATGGAATATTGTTCCTACTCTAACACCGAATTGCTTTCTACATCCGTAACACTTGTATCTTTTTGTTTTTCCTTTTAACTCGTTTACTCTGCTTGATGCACAGTAAGGACAAGTCGGCTCACCGTTCCATCTCCATTGGATAAGGTGGTTAACACATTTTTCTTCTGTGTCAAAGTATGAAACAAGATCAAAAAGGCTATCGAAGTCACGTATTTGTTTTGTTTTACACATAGTATCAATTCGTTTGATACTATAAATGTAAGATATATCTTACACTAATGCAAGAAAAAGTAAGATAAATCTTACAAAATATTTTAAATATTAGAATCAATAGATTTGCTACTTTGAAAATTGAAGCATATATTTGAAGTATAAAGACTGGTTAGGATTTGTTAAATCCCAACTAGGTTAGCAAATGAGGCTAACTTCGCCCCAGTCTTCGGAAATTGAAGAATGAGCTGCCGACCAGATTCGAACTGGCATAACTCGCGTTGCAAGGGGAGTACCTTACCAAATCGGACACGGCAGCAAAATCTTCTAAATTCTCAAATAATCATACTCTGTATTCTCAATAAACCATTTCTGTGTTTTAGCATAGTTTCTATCATTAGAAAGAAACCATGCTCGCATTGCTACTCTTATTTCAAAATCTTTGCTGTTCGGTTTAAGAATAATCAATTTACTGTCTCTAACTAACTTTGAATAAGAACTAGAAACACGTCTCCTTATAACATTTATATCAAGTCCATTCATAGGGTAAGTGCTAACAATTTTTACTAGTACCTCTTCCTTAGTAGCTGGTCTATTAATAATATTAATGCAATCCATGATTTTGGATTGCCACTTGTGAGGTCTTTTGTTTTTTTCGCCTTTCGATTCTATTAGTTCAAGCCGTCTTTCCAGTTCTTCTATTCTTTTGGTTAGTAAATTTATCTTCTCTTGACACATTAAAATTAGTGCTTATATGAAAGGCTGAGAAGTAATTTACACTAAATTAGTGTACACCATGTTGGTAAATAACGAATAACCATTATTTGCAATACCTAAGAATGTGGATAAGTTTTTAAATTAAAATTAGTGTATTGTATATTTGTAAGGTTATCAACATTTTAAACCTATGAAAACTAAAAAAAGCCCACCTTTTCAGATGAGCTTTATACATTTTAGTTTTAACAATGGGTTACACAAGTATATCAGTGCCAAGTGTTTTTACCAGATATTTTGTAGAAGTAAGTATTGTTCTGTAATGATTCGAGTGGAATTTCTCCAGAACCGTCCAAAACGATTTGCTCTAGAACAAGTCTTCCGTTGATGTCATAAATCTTCACCTTTAAATCTTCCTTAGTCGAACCAATGATTTGTAGGTTATCATTTTTATTTAAAGGATTGGGGAAGACTTTGACCTGATTTGATCTAACTTCATTCTTCACGATCTGTACATTCGAATATTCGAATGATCCATCAAAATCAAATTGTTTTAATCTATAAAATGATGTGCCAGGCAATGGTTGTTGATCTAGGTGTTCGTATTCGACTGTTTCAGCGCTGTTGCCTTTTGCAGAAACTTTAGAAATTTCTGTAAAGTTGATGCCATCTAAACTTCTTTCTATCGCAAAGAAATCACTATTTACTTCGCTTGTTGTGGCCCAAGTCAATGCAACATTGTTTTGGTTTTTAGAAGCTCTAAAATACTTCCATTCAACGGGTAAGGTTCCAAACGCTATATTATCAAAATATGTAGTTACAGGAAGTGCAGGTGCTGTGGCAGCATAGGGATTTGTACATCCATCATAAGGATCACAGGTATAATGTGGGAAATAAGCAATTCGAGTATAGGACTGAGAGAGATCCACTGCACTTGGACAACTTGTCGTAAAGTCAAAAGTTAAGGTCTCCCATCCAACTCCGGTTGTGGCCTGCAACACTTGCGCAAAAATGGCACCATCCGAACAAACTTCAACTTTTAGTAGAATTGGAGTGCCTGCTGCTGGAGAATACACATCAACAGTCATCGTTTGATTGGAAGCTGTAAATGGAATTGGGGTGTCAATACAATTGCCTGAAGAACCTGACCAACAATCTGAGGCAGCTTCTTTGGTTGTACAAAGTACACTATTTGTGGCATCGTCTGGATCTACTCCTATGGAAGCTCCAAAACCTGCACCGAAAGAATAAATGCCGTAATCTATCCCTGTATCGTCAAAATCCACAGGTAAATCAGGGCCTTGGCAAAAAGCCATATGAGTACCTAAGAGCAGAATAAGTAAGAATAAAAACTTCGATTTTCTCATAACTAGGTTGGTATTAAAATAAAATTAGATAATGGTTGTTCGGTTCTAAGGAGTTGGAAGTCCTGTTCTTTCCTCAAATTATTAAATCAATGCTGCAAAATAGGCCAATACAATACATCACAGCTACATCTTGGTGAGATATCAATACATCATTGATATCTCTTTAACACAAAACCCCAGTTTTTAATGCACTGATATTCATTAACTTATAGAAATTAATTGAAAAGAACAGGTGTCTTGAAGTTCTAATAATGCCTTGAAAGGTGAAAAAACACTCAAGAGTGAAATACATCACACTATTGTTTTGATTATAGGAGTAAATTGGGTGAAAATTGAATTCAGTTTCATTTAATCTGACTTCAAATTGCGCAGCTTGGAGATAAAATATGATCAATATTCAGCTTTCGATTAAATTTGAGTTTCTATAAACTATGAGAAATATACCGTACGTGTTAAAAAAAATGAAGGCTAAAGTCTTTGTTCTAATTGTATCTGTTTTGCTTTTTCAAGCTTGTCAAAATGAAACCGAAATGGGCGGAGATAAAGAGGAGGTTGATTTTGAGTTGTTTAGCCTACTACCTTCCAACAAAACAGGAATAAATTTTAAAAACTATGTAGAAGAAACGGTTAACAGAAACATTAATCACTTTGAATATTTCTACAATGGTTCGGGCGTTGCTTTGGGTGATATTAATAATGATGGGCTGACTGATGTGTTTTTTGCAGGGAGTGATGCTAAAAATCAACTTTATTTAAACAAGGGCGATTTAGAGTTTGAAAACATCTCAGACAAAGCGGGCATTTTAAATGATTCGTGGGCTACTGGAGTGACCATGATCGACATTAATCAAGATGGATGGTTGGATATCTATGTGTGCCTATCGGGTCCGAGGATAGGTGCTGAAGAAATGAAAAATCAGCTGTTCATTAATAACGGAGACCTAACGTTTACGGAGCAAGCCGAAGTCTATGGGATTGCAGATCAGTCTCGTTCCAATCAGGCGAGTTTTTTTGACATGGATTTGGATGGTGATCTGGACCTCTGGGTGATGAATCATGGCTTAAGAAGAAGGGCCAATGCAGCAGAAGAATGGTTAGAGAAGTCCAATGCTTATAACCAACAAAATGGTTTTCGCGAAAGCAATACCCTGTATCGAAATGATGGAAATGGAAAGTTTACAGATATTTCTGAGCAAGCAGGTATTCAAAAAATTGGATTTGGATTGGGGGTAGCCATTCATGATTTTGATCAAGACGGATATCCTGATGTATATATCGCCAATGATTACTTCATACCTGATTTTATGTACATAAATAATGGCGATGGTACCTTTACAGATCAGATAGAGACCAAATGCAGCCACACCTCTTATTTTGCAATGGGCTGCGATGCAGCTGATTTTAATAATGACGGATTGACGGATTTGACCGTATTGGACATGACTCCTTCGGACCATGTGCGAAATAAATTGCTGATGGCTTCCATGGACGTTAATACCTTTAACTATTTGACCTTCCTAAAAAGGTATACTCCGCAATATATGATGAACAGCCTTTTTGTCAACAATGGCTTTGGGGTAATGAGTGAGATAGGAATGTTTGCTGGAGTGGCGCAGACGGATTGGAGTTGGGCACCGCTTCTAGCAGATTTTGACAATGATGGATTTAAGGATTTAATGATAACCAATGGTTACAGAAAAGATGTGAAAAACAACGATTGGTTAAATGGGCTATTGAAAATCAGGGAAGAGAGAGGAGCGCTGTATAATTCTAAAGACTACTTTGATCACTTACAGACTGCTGATGTAAATCCTGTGCCCAACGCCATTTTTAAAAACCGCAATGGTTTAAATTTTGACGATAAAACGCAGTCGTGGGGATTTTCAAAACCTTCGTTTTCTAATGGAGCAGCGTATGCAGATCTTGATAATGATGGCGACTTGGATTTGGTCATAAGTAATTTGGACCAAGAAGCATTTGTATATAAAAACAACAGTAGAGAAAGGAGTAAAAGTAATTATATCCAATTCCGGCTGACAGATGGAGGAAGCTTTTCCAAAGTTTTGCATTCTCAAATCAATCTTTACCATCGTGGAGAGATGCAATCTGTAGATTATAAAGTAACTCGTGGCTTTTTGTCTTCCGTAGATCCATTGGGGCATTTTGGTTTGGGCCAAGTCAATGTGGTTGATAGTGTTATTGTTCAATGGAATGACGGGAGAAGCAGTGTTATCAGAAATCCTCAGATCAACACACTACATCATATAGAAAAGCAACAAGCATCCTTCTATTCTCCATCAAGTGAAAAAATCATCCCTGTATTTGCGGATATATCTAAGCGTTACATAAAACCGCCTTTCAAACATCAGGAAAATGCCTTTGATGATTTCAGAAAAGAAATTTTGTTGCCTCATGCGCAATCTAGAATGGGGCCAGCGATTGCAGTGGCTGATATAGATCGAGATGGGAAAGAAGATTTTTTTGTAGGTGGGGCTAAAGGGCAAGCCGGGATGATGTATACGCAGGATGGAAGTGGCAATTTTACACCTAAGTCAATTCTAGCCTTTGAGCAATCAAAAAAATATGAAGATACCGGTGCTGCGTTTGTTGATGTCGATGGGGACTCAGATCTTGATCTATATGTGGCCAGTGGTGGAGGTGGTGACTTTGAGGGGCAAGAACAATTGCTTCAAGATCGGTTGTATATAAATGATGGCAGAGGAAATTTTGAATTAGCCCAAAACAGTTTGCCCAAAATCGCTTCAAGTACCATGAGTATAGCCCCCATGGATTGGGACAAAGATGGTGATATGGATCTCTTTGTTGGAGGCCGTACCACTCCTGGGAAATATCCTATTTCACCTAATTCATATCTTTTAGTAAATGATAATGGGCGCTTCTTGGACCAAACCAAAGAGTTAGCTCCAGAGCTTACCAATATAGGAATGGTCACCGGGGCGGAATGGTTTGATGCCAACGAGGATGGCAACATGGATCTGATTTTAGTAGGAGAATGGATGCCCATCACGCTGTTTCGAAATTCAGGGAAAGGCTTCGAAAAGGACAGTGATGTGTTTGACCAATCCAATACAAAAGGGTGGTGGCTTAGTCTGCACAAGGCCGATATTGATCAAGATGGCGATGTAGATTTTGTTGCGGGTAATATTGGCTTAAATAACAAGTTTCATCCTTCAGTAGAGAAGCCTTTGCACATTTACGCCAATGATTTTGACGACAATGGAAGGTTGGACATTGTACTGAGTAAAATTTACAAAGGCAAAAAAGTACCTGTTCGTGGAAAGGAGTGTTCTACACAACAAATGCCTTTCATTTCGGAGAAGTTTTCGACATATGAAGATTTTGCTCTCGCTAGCCTTGATGAGATCTATGAGGTAGAGCAACTTTCGGATGCGGTCCACTTCGAGGCCAATAATTTTGCCAACGTTTTTATTATTAACCAAGGCAAGGGGAATTTTGAAATTAAAAACTTACCCAAGGAGGCGCAGCTTTCCCCGGTTACTGGGATTGTAGCTAAGGACTTTGACAGTGATGGGATCACAGACATCTGTATTGCTGGAAACCTCAAACAAACGGAGGTGGAAACGCCTTTATATGACGCCGGCAAAGGATTGTTTTTAAAAGGACTGGGCAAAGGGGAATTTGAGCCAATGGCTCAAGTTAAGTACAGTGGTATATTTCTTCATCAAGATGTTCGAAACATCCAGCTTATACATGTAGGTCAAAATAAACGTCCAGGTTTTTTGGTAGCCAATAATAATTCCAACCTCGAGTTGGTGCTTTATCGACGATAAGGGGTAAAGAAATTAGGAGATGTTTTTGAAGTGCCCATTCATTTGAATCTTCTTTCTTAGAAGCTCCATCTTTTTGACGCTGGGCAGCAGTTCTTCCAGATGTGTAAGTATAAAATCTTGACGATCTGAAGCTTGTGGTAAGCGCAGCAGATTAATTTCTTGACTAAGAGTCAAGCCAATTTTATGAGCTACAAGTAGGGGATCAAAAGTAGTCACGTCCTCATTGATGTTTTTGGATATATTCATAAAATGGTACAGCTCATTGATCAAATCAATTATTTTTTTGTTAAGCATCAGATCAAAATTGCTGTCAAAGGGTTGGATGGTAACCTCAGCTCCATCGTACATTTTTTTATCTAACGGACTGTAATATTCCACAATAGTATAAGGCTCAAGTCCCTTACATTTTATATCCAATTTGCCATCACTGTAAGAATTGCTGATTTCGATAAGCTCGACTTTAGTACCCCAGCTGAGTGTCTCTTGTTTTGAAATGGTAGGTATTCCAAAAGGAATGTTTTGCTCTTTGCAATCTTTGATAAGTTCTCGATACCTTGGTTCGAAAATATGGAGATTAATAATCTCTTCCGGAAAGACAACCAATTTTAAAGGAAATTGAGCAAGCAACATATAACTACCAAATGCCTTTAATGAGCTGTATTAATTGGACTGTATTGAAAAAGGCATTCTTGTAATCGGCCCTTCCATCTGAAGCATGAGGTCTAAATCTTGCATGAGTTTGGTGTATTTTTTTACTTTATTCAAGCTGCTGTTGGATTGTGCTTTTGCTTCCGTCGCGTTTAATGCTTTCATAATGTCTTTAAAAGGATTTTCCTTGACGTAAGGGTATTCTTTTATTTTATACTTTTCTATATCCGCCAACTCACTGGCATATTTTATCGCATCATCCAAGTTTCCAATCTGATCAACAAGTCCAATTTCTTTGGCCTTTCTTCCCGTCCAAACTCTGCCTTGTGCGATTTGGTCAACCTCTTGAACGGACATTTTTCTTCCGTCCGCAACGCGGTTTAAAAATTGAAGATATAAATCATCCGTGGCCTGTTGCATGTAAAGATTTTCTGCAGCATTGGGATCGTATACAAAATTATTCATGAGCGAAAGGTCATGTGTCTTTACCGTGTCGAATACAATTCCAACCTTTTCGTTTAGAAATTTTTTCATATTTGGCATCATCGAGAACACACCAATAGATCCAGTAAGGGTGCTTTCAGAGGCAAATATTTGATCTGCATTACATGCAATGTAATAGCCGCCTGATGCAGCATAATCTCCCATCGAAGCAATAACAGGGATACTGTCCGCTTTTAATTCTTCAATTTCATTCCAAATAATATCAGAAGTTAATGCGCTACCACCGGGTGAATTTATCCGCAAGACTACTGCTTTGATATCCTTGTCTCGTTTTATTTTATCCAAGGCCTTGAGGTAACGGGTATCGTCCACTTGACCAGGCGCACCATTGTCATAAACAATATTCCCTTCGGCATATACTACTGCGATCTTGTTTTTAGCGGTTCCTGAAGTAAGCGAAATTTTTGATATATATTCTTCTAGATCTTGTGTTTTCAATTTTCTTTTCGCCTTGACACCTGTCTTTTCTTTGAGAAAGGCATGGAAGTCGTTGTGATAGCTCACCACATCAACCAATCCTTTCTCTTTTGACAAAGTCGCATTTCTACCTCCAAAAAATTCTAGTATTTCATCAAAAGAAGCTCTATCAAGATTTCGATTTTCACAAATTTGATCCGAGAAAATATCGATTAAATCTTGAAGGTATTCTTTGGTTTGTTTTTTATTGGGTTCGCTCATGTTGGTACGTCGAAAAGGCTCCGTCGCACTTTTAAATTTACCTGCATAGTAAATGTCAAATTTAAGACCCCATTTGTCCATGAATGGTTTGAAAAAAGGAAGCAAAGCGCCATATCCCTTCAGCTCAACCAATCCATTAGGATTGAGAAAGATAGAATCTGCTGTTGTGGCAAGGAGGTAAGCGTTTTGACTGTAATAATCTGCATAGGAATAAACAAATTTTCCTGACTCTTTGAAGTCCTTTAGGGCATCATGAATTTCGTATACCGTTGAAGGCCCTAGGGCAGAAGATTTGGTAGATAAAACAATTCCTGCAATCCGATCGTCTGTGGCAGCATTTTTTAGTGCGCGCTTTACTTTTCTTAGGCCAGGATAGTCTTCTGGATCCAGATCAAAATCACTTTGAACTACATTATTGGACTTTTCGGGTATGACCTTATTAAAGTCAAGTTCCAAAATGGTTCCGTTACTAATATTCTTAGCTCCAGAGGCTGAGCTCATGACCATGCCCGTAATAAAAAGGGCAATTACACCAAGCGCAGCAAGGGTTCCTAAACAAGATGCCGTGAAAAATTTGAAGAACTGTTTCATATAGCTTAATCAACTTTAAAAATAGGGCTTTTGTTTTCATTGACTAAATATCAACGACGAACAAAACTAACTAATAGAGGAATAGTTCAATTCTGTCTTTCCACGATAATTCTCTTTTACAAATCGAGGCAGACAAATACAAAGAAAGATGAGGTCCGCGGAGCCCGTGTTTTCAATACTTTGTAGCGTGTTTTTGGGTATATATACCAAATCTCCTATTGCCACATTTTTACTCATGTTTCCAACAGTCGCACGTCCGGTACCACCCAAGATGTAATAAATTTCAAGGCTTTGAAGGGTGTGAGGTTCTGTTTGATTGTTTGGTTTAACCCTAGCTTTGGCAATAGAGATTTCTTCAGAAAGGTTGGGGTCGTTGAGTAACTCAGTGATAAAGCAGTTTTCGGAGATAAAAAATTCTTTCTTGTCTTTTTGATGGATAAACATAAAACAGAGGCATAAAAAAGCCGCATTGAGATCATCAATGCGGCTTGTATTTTCAAATTAGTACGTTATTCTATTCGTTTCCTTCGTCTTCTTCATCAGAAGGTTCATCTCCTATATCTTCTGTCCATACGTCATCAGCATTTTCGTCTGTAACATAAAAACGTCCCTGTGCTCCATGGAAAGCAAGCAGATGTTCTAATCTTTCTGCTTTCTCTTTAAAATCTTCTCCGATTCCTTTGTCATGACCCCAACGAATATATTTGTTGGCGATGTCTTTCACTTCCTCAGTCATATCTAAGTAATAGTAAATTTGCGCAGAGTTAAACATTGCAGCAGATTTAAATCTTTTTTGATGTTTGTCGTCTTTGCTGTACTTATCTGCTACGCTATTGAAATAGTCTAAAATTGGGCCCACCGCAGCGATTATTTCATCGTTGGATTTGTTAAACTTTTTCTTACCCATGATCACCTTTATGGCATCCGTGGCATCGTTGAATTTTTTGTACTCGGGGTGTTTTTTAGACTTTAATCTTTTGAACACCACCCAATCTCTCTTTCTGTTGTATCCGTAAAAATCATTCAACTGGGTATTGATGTTATGTCCCATGTTGTTGTAAAAACTTTCACGGCTGTCATCAGCAAAGGCCGGAGCTTCATTTTTGTATTGCTCATATGCTTTTCCGCTGCTGCTGTAAGTGGATGTTTTGTAGGTATATGTACGACCAAGATTGTATCTTCCAGCTGGCTCGTCGCTGTCTGCATCAGTGTTCTCTTCTTCGCTGATTTCTACATCAGATAAGAAAGCATTTGTCTCTTCTTTGGCTGGCTTCTTTTTGGCCTTTTTCTTCTTGTTTTTCTTCTTTTTTGCAGGCGGCTTATATTCATTGGTCGGGCCCCAAATTCTCATGGATGCGTTTCCTTTGCTTTCTGCGATGTACCAATAGTTGGTTGTCTTTGTGGTCTTGCCGTCTTTTTTAGTTTCGGTGGTTTTAGATTTTTTCTGACCCTTTCCGGCTCTAAATCCATTGACTTTCACTTTTACTTTGACATCAGCATCTTCATCTTCAGTTTGTGTCCATCCTCTTAGATTAATATCATCTTCTGATATGGCATAGCTGCCCATACCTGAAACGCTTAATTTGTACGTTCCTGGCTCAACTTTGTGTTTTGGTAAAGAAGCATATTCTATGGCGTATCTTTTCTTTCTGATTTTTGTTTTTTGCCCGAAAGCACAGCATACGAAAGAAACCAATAGAGTAGCTAATAAAATCTTTCTCATAGGTAATTGTTTGTTCTGATTTGAAAAGTAACGAAAAGAAGCGAAAACTCGAATTTCCAGCGTGAAAATTATAGAAAGTGTAACATTTGTTGTGAAGATCAGCACACTTAAATCTCGGGAGATTCAGAATTTAAGTTTTCCTTCAACCTCTTTAAATACTTTGATTTGAGGTAAAAAGTTACAAGATCATCCAAATTTATGTCCACAACATGTAATTGCTCAAATTTTTGGTACTGTTGATCTAAGGAATGTTCAAAGGATTGGATTTTTTTATCTAGCCCTTCGGTCAAGCTTGCGTCCATTTTTGCTTCCATTATTTCCTCATTGAGTTCCATCATTTCAAAAAGAAATTCTTGTGGAAGCGCACCTTCATTTTCTTTGGTTAAATACCCATGTATTTCAAGAAGATGCTTGGTACGTAATTCTTGGTTAGATAAAATGCTGAAAGCTTCATTGTTAGTCGCTGAATTTTTTAGTGCAGCTTCCAAGGCTTGGGCATCGGATTGGTCTTGATGATCAGGATGAAACTTCTTGGCATTCGCTAAAAATTTGCTTCGAAGCTCCGAAGGATCCATTTTGAGTCCTTCGGGAATCTCAAAAAACTTAAAATAATTCATTAAAACAATCGCATAATGTCGAGACCTAATACATAGATCATCAAAGCAATAAGGATGAAAAACCCGACGGTGGTGGCGTATTCCATAAATTTATCACTTGGCTTAATTCCTGTTATCCATTCAAACAATAGGAATAGGGCGTGTCCTCCATCTAACGCTGGAATGGGCAATAAATTCATCACGGCAAGAATCAAAGAAAGGATTGCCGTCATACGCCAAAATGTTCTCCAATTCCATGATGGATCAAACATTCGACCTATAGAGATGACAGAGCCCAAAGATTCTTTTGCCTTTATCTTGCCTTGTCCCATCAGTTTGAAGGCTTTGACCTGATCTTTTAAGAAAGAAATCCCAGAGTTATATCCCATGGGAAACGATTCAAAAAAGCCATATTCTTCTGTTTCGAAAGGAATGTCCCAATAGACACCTGTAACGTACTCATCATTTGCGTCAAGCTTGTTTGATATCCTTGTGGTATCTCTACCATTTCTCAACACGGTTAAAGACGTTTGTTTGCCTCGGTATTCCTTAAAGGCAGGTTCAAATTCGTGTAGGTATTGGATTGGTGCATCATTTAAACCGATGATTTGATCGCCTTGTTGAAGTCCAAATTTTTGAGCCGACGAATTCTCTTCAAGTTTTTTAACAGTGGCCGGAACGCGAGCGTCAAATATTTTAAAATCTTTCGCTTTTTGTCCTGCTAAAATCCCGGTGTATTTTTCGTCAATAGGGATATTGATCTTTTTGTTGTCTCTAATTAACTCGATCGAATTGGCCTCATTAATTACTATTTCTTTGATAAGTGCTCCAGAGCTGAATTTGTTAAAGTCAGCATCACCTATTTTAAGAATTCTATCTCCGTCTTGAAGCCCCAATTCTTGCCCCAAACTGTCAACGTATATACCGGCGGTTATTTTTTCCGCAGGAATATACTGAGTCCCGTAATACCAAAATATCATGGCTAGGATAAAAAAGCCGAGGATAAAATTTACCGTTACACCACCAAGCATGATGATCAATCGTTGCCACGCAGGTTTGGCTCGAAACTCCCAAGGCTGCACTGGTCCTTCCATTTGCTCCTTATCCATGCTCTCATCGATCATTCCAGCTATTTTTACATAACCACCTAAAGGAAGCCATCCAATTCCGTATTCGGTGTCTCCTTTTTTAGTACTCCACAGAGAAAACCACGGATCAAAAAATAAATAGAATTTGTCCACTTTGGTTTTAAACCAACGCGCAGGAAAGAAATGTCCACACTCGTGAAGTGTAACCAAAATACTAAGACACAAAATTACCTGAAGGATTAGGGATAAGGTTGCCATTTATATGTTTAACTCTAGGATTTATCTAACGCTAGACCTAGATCTTTTGTTTCAAAAGCTGCAAAGGTAATATACCCTAGGGACATGCAGAATTGTTTATACTTTTACTCTGATGGATTTATTTTATACTCAGAAGCTTGATACAGATTTTTTGGTCCTTCGTGACGAGCAACATCGACATTGCGTAAAGTCTTTGCGCAAAAATATAGGTGATGTTATTTATGTCACAGATGGACAAGGAAAGAGGGCCAGAGCAATCTTGACTGAAATTAAGAGAAACGAATCCGTTTTTGAAATCAGTCAAATTGAAGAAACGAAAAGGACAGGCCCCAAAGTAATTATCGGTATCGGCCCAACCAAAAACATGAGCCGTTTCGAATGGTTTTTAGAAAAGGCAGTAGAGTTGGGTATTTATGGTATCGTACCTTTTGTTTCGCAAAACTCTGAAAGACAACATCTCAAAATTGATCGCTGCAAAAAAATTATGGTTTCTGCAATGAAACAATCTTTAAGAAGTTGGTTGCCCGAAATCGTTGAGCTTCAGCCACTTGCCCAAATAGAATGGGATCAAGGGATTCGATCTAGGTTTGTCGGGTATGTCCAAAACAATACGGAGTATTTAGGGAGCACCTACAAAAAAAATGAAGATGTAATGTTATTGATAGGTCCTGAAGGGGGATTTACAAAAGAGGAAATTTTGCAACTTCAACAAGATGACTTTACAACGGTCTCTTTGGGTGATTTTCGATTGAGGACAGAAACAGCTGGCTTGACTGCCTTACAAATCATTCATACCATTAACAAGATGTAAATCAATAGAAATGATTCAAGACAATAAATTAAAAGGTAAAAGGGTGCTCATAACCGCTGGAGCTCAAGGAATTGGAGAGGCGATTACCGAGCATTTTATTGAATATGGTGCTCATGTAACTATTCATTATTATTCCAGTTCTGATCGTGCGGCGCAATTGGTAGAATTGGCAAAATCGAAGGGTTTAAATGCAGCAGCGGTCCAAGGAGATTTAACCAAGGAAAGGGATGCTGTGCGCGTTGTGAAGGAATCCAATTCTGCCTTAGGTGGCATGGATATATTGATAAATAATGCAGGAGCTCTCGTGGCACGAAATCTTCTCAATGAAATCGAGTCAGATTTTTGGTACAAAGTCATGGACATCAATTTAACATCCATGATGTTTGTTACTAAAGCTGCTGGGCCATACTTGGCAAAAAATGAACACAGCAGCATTGTGAATTTAGCTTCACTTGCAGGAAGGAAGGGCGGACATCCTGGTTCGTTGGCCTATGCCACAAGTAAAGGGGCAATACTCACTTTTACCCGTGCACTGGCAACAGAATTTGGAGCGCAGGGTACAAGAGTAAATGCAGTGGCCCCTGGATTAATTTTGGGTACCGCATTTCACAATACCCATACAACTAAAGAATCAGCGGCCAAAACCATCCAAGGCATTCCTATTCAAAGGGCTGGAAATTCCAACGATGTTGCTCGTGCAGTAATTTATTTGGCATCCGAATATGACGGCTTTATTACCGGTGCTACGTTAGATATTAATGGTGGCGTATATAACATGTAATCAAATTAAGTTTGAACCCATGCAATTTATCGGGGCTTAGGAACTAATTTTAAACTGATCACAAAAAAAATAAGTATGAAACTTGGTGCATTTTCTATCAGCTTAAGTGTAAAGGATCTCGAAAAATCTAAAGCATTTTATGAGAATTTGGGCTTTTCGCAGTTTGCTGGGGACAAAGAAAAAAACTATTTGATCATGAAAAGCGGTGATTCATTGATCGGATTGTTTCAAGGCATGTTTGAGGGAAACATCATGACCTTTAATCCTGGTTGGGATCAAAGTGCCCAAAAGCTCGAAGCTTTTGATGATGTAAGGCAGATCCAAAAATCCCTGAAGGAGAAACATATTGCTTTGATGAATGAGGCAGACGAAAATAGTACTGGTCCTGGAAGTTGTATGCTTATGGATCCAGATGGAAATGTGATTTTAATTGATCAACATGTGTAAAGGAATTTATGTACTTGAATACATTTAAGTTTTTGATTTTATCAGCCTTTTTGATTTCAGGATGTCAAAGTCCTGCGAGCCAAACAACGGATGAATACATCTTTGAGCTGTTTGAATTAATCAAAGCCAAAGATTACGAGCAATTTTTATCTCTTGCCATGCTCAACTCGGAGGAGCAAAGTGAATTCTCAAAAATATATGAGGAACGAGGAATGGCGAATCCATTGACTTCCAAATTTTGGCAGCAATACGAAAAAGATGTAGCCGGCTCTTTTTCTCAGTTTCATGTACGCAAAAAATTTGACCTTAACAAACTTCAAATTGATTCCATCAAAGTACCGGAAGATCAAAAGTACTCAGGAAGCCCGCTTGGGGCACAACTGTATGTTGTGTTTCTTTCTGATGGAGACAAAAATTGTCCAACAAACGTGGCTCTAGTCAATCAAAAAAGCGAAAAAAGGCGCATTGAAAGTATTCATCCCGTGTGTACAACTGCTTTGCAAAGAGCCGAAAAGGCGCATAGGGATACCATGGATTTAGTTATTCGATTGGATAATCTTAATCAACTTTCGAGGAGCAGTTATTTTGAATTTTCTCATCCGAATAATAACTTAAAGTATGTAGGCAAAATCTCCAATGTTTCAAAGAATAAAATAGACTTTGATGTGCATGAGGTCAATTCGTATGACTTGGTTTTGAAAAGACCTGAAGAGTGGTTGATCGAAAATCCGGTTACAGATAAAATTGCATTGTCCTTTGGTCCAGATAAATCTTTAAGAAAAATATTATCTGATAGTTTGGCCATGAATGAAGACAAAGTAGTTTTTCTACATAGAAAAGAAATAGAAGACCCAAACTTCAAAAATAGTAGTTCGAGTTGGGGCACAGAGAAGAAAATTGGTTTTAGTTATATTGGGGATGCAGGAGTGCTAGAAAAAATTGAAAACTTAAAAGGCGAAGTCGAGTGGACACATAAGATGCCGCTGAAGATTTCGACTTATGGTAAGCCTGGTGAAAATCACTTTACCCTCAAAGCGAAAAATTTGGACACCGACAATTTGGAAAGTATCCTTCATTTTGGGATTAACGGTGTACTTAAACAATATATTCTTAAAGGGTATGGCTTTAAAATCGTTAAGATCTTCAAAGCGGAAACTAAGAATTAGAATATTTTTGTGATTCAATATAACTCTCAATTCATGCGTATTTTTTTGTTCTTGGCTTTTTTCGTCTGCTCATCTTTTGGTTCTAAAGGGGAGCTTCAATTGGCGCTTTTAAAATACAAGGGTGGGGGAGATTGGTATGCAAACCCTACGGCGTTGAAGAACCTAGCTTATTTCTGCAATGAATATATTGGAACCAATTTTACGGCTCAACATGCAACGGTTGAAGTGGGGAGTCAGGAGTTGTTTAATTTTCCTTTTGTACATATGACTGGGCATGGAAATGTAAAGTTTACAAGTGCCGAAGCAGAGAATTTACGCAACTATTTATTTTCTGGAGGGTTTTTGCATATTGATGACAACTATGGGATGGATCCTTTTGTACAAGTGGCAATAAAAGAAGTATTCCCTGATAAAGAATTTGTCGAATTACCCTTTGATCATCCAATCTATCATCAAAAATTTTCTTTTAAAACCGGTCTTCCGAAGATTCATAAACATGACGATAAACCTGCACAAGGGTATGGCATCATACATGAAGGCAGAGTGGTTTGCTTTTATAGTTATGAATCCGATTTGGGTGATGGTTGGGAAGATCAGGAGGTGCATAAAGACCCACAAGAAGTAAGATTGAAAGCCTTGAAAATGGGGGCCAATCTTATTGAATATGCCTTTAGTGTAGAATAAGAAATTAGGCCCGCAGAACGTTCCAGCTGCCTCTTATATACTTCTTTATGTTGATCCAAAAGGCTGTAATAAGGTAGACAAATAAGGGGGATCCCATGGTAATAAAAGACAGATAGATAAAATATAATCTAACTCGTGACGAACTGATATTTAAGAAGCCTGCCCAATAGCGGCAAACACCAAATCCAATTTTTTCTAAGATATCTTTCATTGCTTAAAAGGAAGTTAATCACTTTCAAACAAACGAACGAGAAGGAAAATGGTTTAATTGTACATGTTTTTCTGAGAAATCAAGACATTTCTGCTTTCAACAAGCTTCATTTGATCTTTTTGAAGGGCAACCAACTGAATTTTATAATTCCCAGGGGTATTGTAAGAATAGAATATTTTGGGATCTGACATTAGTTTCTTTTCGCCATTTCCAAAATCAATAAGAAATTGTTGGTTCACCTTTTCATCGCTCACAGCAAATCCGATAGGTGAGTTTTGAGTAAAATCACCGGAGATCTCGAGTACTTTATTTTTTGATTTATCAACCAAAGATTGATCGGCTAATAAAGTATGTGATTGAGAACTTATTATACGATGCGTACTGGATTGTTGACAGTTTTTCAACATATACGTTGAACCTATAATACCAAGAAAAGCAAAAGAGAAGAGTATGCAATACTCACTTAGGGACTTTCCTTCTTGGGGAAGGAAAAACTGTTTTTGGTTGTGCTTCATAGAAGCGTAATCGGTTTGGGAAGACCATCGTATTTTGGGAATACAAGGCTTCAGTTTTTAAATCGGGTTTGGGTATCAGACTGCTCTGATGCTATAAAAGTAATTCAAAATAAAAGAGAAAAAGAATTATTTATGATGAAAATGACGGATATGTAAATATCAGATAATCAGATAGATAATACTTGTTTTAAAGTTCTGGTTGTCTTTGCATTATGTATCAATTTATGTCGTATAGGTAAAAATTAAATATGTTAATTTTTACGCCATTTCATGCTGTAAACATGGGGAATTGGGTATTTGAAGCTCCCGAATCGATACTTACCTGGACTAAACTCCACGCTGTTTCCAAAGCAATCGTAAGGCGAATAGTCGTGTTCGTCGAAATGAAGCAACTCCAATCCTTGCCCTCTAAGGACTTTAAATATTTCTCCCAAACTGTGAAACCAAAACACCTCAGTGCCCTTTAGATTAGCTGTAGTATCTGCATAAGTGCCTTCAGATTCTTCGACAAATTTGCCACTGTTGAAATATGGATACGTAATATCTTCTTTAGGATAATCAAACATTTGAATCAAAGGATGAAATTCGGCCATATAGAATATTCCACCTTGTACTAAACTTTGACTGATCACTTTTGCCCATTGCGTAAGATCAGGAAGCCAAACTATAGTCCCATAACTAGTAAAGACAATATCAAATTGGTCGTGAACTAATTTTCTGGTATCCAACACATTGCCACATATAAATTGTGTATCCAAATGGAGCTCTTTGGCTAATTCTTTGGCCTTTGCTATGCATTTGTCGGAAAGATCTAGTCCAGTGGCTCTGGCACCCATACGCGAAAAAGACAGGGTATCTTGGCCAAAATGGCATTGCAGATGCAAAAGGGATTTACCGGAAACATCGCCTATTTCGTTCAGCACTATTTCATCCACCGAGTTCTTACCATTTCGGAATGCTTCCATATCGTACATCTTGGAGGCTAGATGTGCCTCTAATTTATCGTTCCAGAGCGCACGGTTAATTTCTAGATAATCTGACATAGTCCTTAAATATTTGCTTAACTAAATTGTAGTTTTATTGTTATAACTCAAAGCTAAATAGATGGCAAAGGAACAAAAAAATGCCCCCAAGAAAGGTCAAATCAATATTGAATTACCAGAGGAAGTAGCCGAAGGTATTTATTCAAATTTGGCAATTATTTCACATTCGCAATCAGAATTTGTGGTAGATTTTATCCGTTTGGTTCCCAACGTACCCAAGGCCAAAGTAAAGTCTAGAGTTATACTGACTCCTATGCATGCCAAACGATTGATGCGTGCTTTAAATGAGAATATCAAAAAATACGAAAGCCAACACGGACAGGTTGAAGAGCCAGAGCAATTTATGCCCCCTATGAATTTTAGTGCTGCGGGACAAGCATAAATGAAAGATTGTAAGTACAAGGTGTAAGGTGCAGGTTACAAGGTACAGGGTACAAGGTATCTTAAAACAGCTGACCATTTTTGGTTGGGGGTTTGATGCCCAAATGATTAAAGGCTTTTTTGGTTGCTTCTCGTCCTCTTTTGGTTCGCTGAATAAATCCTTCCATAATCAAAAAGGGTTCATGAACCTCTTCAATCGTTCCAGCTTCTTCCGCCACTGCGGTAGCTATGGTTGATAAGCCAACAGGACCACCATTAAATTTTTCAATAATGGTTGATAGGATTTTATTGTCCATTTCGTCCAAACCGGATTGATCTACATTCAAAGCATCTAGGCCATAATTGGCAATTTCTTGATCAATGGTTCCATTGCCTTTGATCATGGCAAAATCCCTTATCCTTCGCAACAATGCATTTGCTATCCGAGGAGTCCCCCGACTTCTTCTAGCAATTTCATGGCACCCTTTCGCATCCATTTCGATGCCCAAAATGGTCGCCGAACGAATTAGGATTTTTTCCAGTGTCGCAATATCATAATAGTCAAGGTGACAAGTGATGCCAAAACGTGCCCGCATAGGCGAAGTCAAAAGCCCCATTCGAGTAGTCGCACCAATTAGGGTAAAAGGCTCAATACTTAGTTGAATAGATCGAGCATTCGGGCCACTGTCAATCATGATATCTATGCGATAATCTTCCATGGCTGAGTATAAATACTCTTCCACAACGTTATTGAGTCTATGAATTTCGTCAATGAACAATACATCTTTTGCGTCAAGATTGGTCAACAAACCAGCTAAATCTCCAGGTTTTTCTAACACAGGACCAGAAGTCATTTTAAGTTGTGCACCCAATTCGTTAGAAATGATATGAGATAAAGTTGTTTTACCCAATCCTGGTGGGCCGTGCAACAGTACGTGATCTAATGCTTCGTCACGCAGCTTGGCCGCTTGAATAAAAACCTCCAGATTGTCTACAATTTTTTGTTGTCCAGAAAATTCATTCAACCCAGATGGCCGCAATGCTTTTTCGAACTGGCGTTCTTCCGAAGAAAGATTGGATTCGCTAGGATCTAAATTTGGATTCAAAATGTATTAGGAGTTTATGTAATGTGTAAAGTTAATTAGATAATGTGATATTGTACCCAAACCTCGAATACCGCAGGGTATCTTGTACCTTTTTGCTTACTTTTGTGGCTTATTTTTAGAAAATTCAAAATCAAACATATGAGTGGTCAAAAAATCACCTTGTCAAGAAGAAAGAAAATACAAGTTCCTGACAATCCGATCATCCCATTTATCGAGGGAGATGGTATTGGTCCAGATATCTGGGCAGCTGCCCAAAAGGTTTTAGATGCTGCCGTGGAAAAAGCGTTTGGAGGAAAAAGAAAAATACATTGGAAAGAAGTTTATGCGGGCGAAAAAGCGAATGCTAGAAGTGCAGGAGATTGGTTGCCAAACGAAACTATCGATACCATTAGAGAGCATCTGGTTGCGATCAAAGGTCCTTTGACTACTCCAGTTGGAGGAGGTTTTAGATCACTTAATGTGGCGATCAGACAAAAGCTTGATTTATACGCATGTGTAAGACCAGTCAAGTGGTACAGAGGTGTGCCTTCACCAGTGAAGCAACCAAAATTGGTCGACATGACCATCTTTAGAGAAAATACAGAAGACATCTATGCTGGTATTGAATACATGCATGGCACGGAGGAGAATGAAAAAGTAAAGGATTTCATTATCAACGAAATGGGCGCTACTTCCATTCGTTTCCCTAAAACAGCTTCTATCGGTATCAAGCCTGTTTCTGTTGAAGGAACCGAGCGTATTGTACGTGCAGCGATAAATGATGCCATTGCGAGAAAGAAGAAATCAGTTACTCTCGTACATAAGGGTAACATTATGAAGTTTACTGAAGGTCAATTTAAGGCATGGGGATACGAACTAGCTAAAAAAGAATTTGGTGCAGAAGACTTGGATGGTGGACCATGGCAAGTTATCAAGACCAAGTATGGCGAATTGATCATTAAAGATGTGATCGCAGATGCCTTCTTGCAGCAAATCCTATTGAGACCTGCAGAATATGATCATATTGCGACCTTAAACCTCAATGGAGATTATATCTCTGATGCTCTTGCAGCTGCCGTAGGAGGAATCGGGATCGCTCCAGGCGCAAATATAAATTACGAAACAGGTATAGGTGTGTTTGAAGCAACGCATGGTACGGCTCCAAAATATGCGGGTCAAGATAAAGTTAATCCGAGCTCAGTTATTTTATCAGGAGTGATGATGTTGGATTATATGGGATGGAAAAAAGCAGGAAAGATTATTGAAAAGGGAATGAAAGGTGCCATAAAATCAAAAAGAGTAACCTATGATTTTGAACGTTTAATGAAGGGAGCAACCTTATTAAAATGTTCGGAATTTGGAGATGAGATTATCAAGCACATGTAAGATGTCATTGATTAATAAAAAAAGGCCTGCAAATTTTGTGGGCCTTTTTTATATATCGAGATATTTCCAATTTAAAACTGAAGTAAGAGGATCATATTCAAACTGAAGTACCTTATTATCATTCCTGTCTGCCATTCCTGATGCGATAAAATCTATACCTTCCTTTGTTTTGTATTCAAATTCGTTGGTAAATTTTCCAATATCCCCGCCAAGGCAAATGACATTGATTCCTTTGCGTTCGACCTGCACCAATTTGGGATATATTTTTTCGTAAAAATTGTTTTTTTTAATACAAAAGGCACACTCGCCAATTGGGCCATTAGAAAAGTACTTGCTTAAAACTTCCAAGCTGTATTCTCCATGCAGCCAAATCAATTTGTGATGGAGGATCATTAAATACTTGGCATGAGCAAGGGTATCCGTTACATTTTGGAGCAACTGCAACTGCTCTCCCAATATATCACCCCCGTTTAATTCGGTGTTGAGTACAACAAATGAAATGTCTTTCCATCTGTAGTGATAGTATGTTTGCCGCTTTGTAAAATGGCTGATTTGAGTTTCGTTTTGGGCATCATGATTTCCGACACTCCATAGTGTGTTTGGATTGGATAGGTCAAACTTGTGATCCAAATAATCTAAGTGTTTTTTTTCTTTTGAGCTGTTGAGTAATAAATCCCCACCGAGTAAAAGAAGATCTTGACAGTCAAAATCTAATTTTTCTACTTGTTGCAAAACACGATCAGGTTGAGAAGAGTAGCAATGCGCGATATGCAAAAAGCGATCCTTTTGAGCCACTGGACATGTTTGATGCTTTGGTGTACAATGCACAAATACAAGACTAAAAATAGGGAGCAATATCGTGTACAATCCTTTCATATGATACCACTTAAAAGTAGTCCAATAAAGAAAGGAGTAGGGAGGTTGTCAAGTCTCTAAAACGACATCGGCATCCAAGTCATTTCACAGAAGTGTCAGAATTTAAGAATTCAAATTCTTTCTTGCAACCAATCTAATATGTCTCGATAGACTGTTTCTCTTTCGGGTTCGTTTAGAATCTCATGATATAATCCAGGATATTGTTTGAGGCTTTTATCCTTGCTGCGGGCTTTTGAGTAGAGTGCTTCGCATGCACTCGGATCGATAAGTTTGTCATCCGTCCCTTGAAGCACAATAAAAGGATCTTCAAATTTGGAAAGTGACTCTTGTGCTTTTTTGGTAAATTTTAGGACCTCGAAGCCTGTTTTGGCTTTGATTTTCCCTCTGTAATTTAAGGGGTCCGAATTGTATTTGTCCCTGACGTTTTGATCCCGACTGACAAAATTAGAATCTAAGGAAATGGTCGAAAGCTTTGGCATTATTCTGCCCAAAACTCCTGAAAGCTTTTGCAATATGGGAGAAAGGTTTGGGTCAATGATCAAACCAGGAGCACTAAAAACATATCCTTTGATTTTTGGACCAGGATTTTTTTCAATGGTATTTAAAAAAGTCGTAAGACCTCCCAAGCTATGACTCAACACAAAATTTGGAAGTTCAGAATTTTTAAAAGCCCATGCTTTAGCAATATTTAAATCATCGACCAAATGTTGAAAAGACGAAAAGTAACCTCTTTCACCAGAAGATTGGCCATGGAAACGTTGGTCGTAAGCAAAAACATTGAAGTTGTTTTTCGAATAAAAATTAGCCACTTCTTGATATCTGCCTGCATGTTCAAACCCGCCATGTACGATCAAGATATTAGCCATTGGCTTGTCTGCTTGCCATTGGTATGTAAACAATTGATGATCCGAATTAGGTATACTTAAACTATTGGTTTGCATGATCTTGTTTTCGTATTACAATATAAAGGCAATCATTAATTTTATTGCATAATTTCGGGCTATTGAACCACAATTTTATTTTGGAGTTATTGCCAAGCATCAGGAGAAATGCGTAAAATTAGAGTAGCTTTTTTTGCAGATATATTATTAGAGGACTTTGACGGATGCATACGAACTATACAGCAAATCGTTCGGAGAATTCCAAAGGAGCATTTTGATTTCTTGTTTCTAACAGGATTGGCGCCTCAAGACGAGAAGGGCAATACCTATGTGAAGCTTTCTTCAATCCGAATGCCCATGAATGACCCGTATCGCGCAACGGTCCCAATTATGAGCCGTAGGGTACTAAAAAAGGAATTAGCTGCATTTAAGCCAGATCTGATTCATATTTCCAATCCGTCCATGTTGGGAAATTATGGGGCGAAATATGCCAAGAAAAACAAGCTGCCCCTTACTACTATTTATCATACCCATTTTGTGAGCTATGTTAAATATTACTTCCGATTTTTTAAACCATTGATCCCGTTTGTAGAGGCCAGGATTACTGCGATGACCAAATCATTGTACGAAAAG
The DNA here is from genome assembly GCA_020627705.1 of Saprospiraceae bacterium. Lineage (GTDB taxonomy): Bacteria > Bacteroidota > Bacteroidia > Chitinophagales > Saprospiraceae > JAHDHU01. The sequence goes on along the minus strand of JAHDGJ010000017.1, from coordinate 47,230 downwards.
TGCGACATTGTATATGTGCCTGTGGAAGGGATTCTTGAGGATTTTCAAACCTTAGATATTGATACTTCCAATTGCTCCTTATGGCCACGTGGGATTGACTCCAAAATTTTCAATCCAGAAAAAAGAGACCTCGCTTTTATACAATCCAAAACAGGCAACAAAAACGCCAATGTGCTGTTTGCCAGCCGATTGGTTTGGGAGAAAAATTTAGAAACCCTCATTCAGATTTATAATTTATCTCGCCAACAAGGGGCAGATTTTAATTTGATTGTGGCAGGGGATGGAGCCGCTGGACAAGGATTAAAGGAACGAATGCCTGAGGCCATTTATTTGGGTGCGCTGACACATGAGGCATTATCCAAGGTATATGCATCAAGCGATGTTTTTCTTTTCCCTTCAGATACCGAAACCTACGGCAATGTCGTAACCGAAGCCATGGCCTCAGGAATACCTTCTGTCGCCGCGAACAAAGGAGGACCTACAGGTATTATAAAAGACGGAATCTCTGGGTTTTTGGTGGAGAGTCACAATTCTCAGGCTTATGTAGACAAAATCAAATTGCTCTTATCAGACAACATATTATATGCTAAAATGAAAGAGGAAGGCATCAAATACACCCAAAACTTGAGTTGGGATTATTTGACTGATAGGTATTTCGCAGATCTTCGTCGATTATATCAAGAATCTCAAGATTCTTAAATTATCTTCACAGCGTTGAAAAACTACTGGAAATATATTATTGCTGCTATTTTATTGGTCAGCCTTGGGTTTTTTATAGCCAATGCAGACATGAGCACCATTTGGGCTTCGATAAAAAAGGTTGGTTGGGATTTCATTTATATCATTCTTGCTACGGGGACATCGTACCTTATGGCTTCCATCGCTTGGAAATATAGCTTTCCCGAAAATAAGCTCTCGATGATCGAGTTGTTTTATCTGCGATTGATAGGCGAAAATGTAACGATTTTTAATCCGACAAGTATAATCGGAGGAGAGGCGGCTAAAATTTACTTGCTCAATAAAAGAGGAGTAAGTTCTAAAGATGGATTGCAATCTGTGGTGTTGTCTAGAGGCATGTTGGTATTTAGCTTGATCATTTTGTTTGTGGTTATCTCCAGTATCTTTTTGTACACTGCCAAGAGAATCTCTTTACCCATGGTGGTTCTCATCAATCTTGCCTTAATAGGGATTCTTTATTTGTTTTACAATTTGGCCAAAAGCATTGTCGTAAAAGGAGAATCAAAAACAGAATACAAATATGCCTTTTGGAAAAAATTTGTGGAATTTTTGGTGGAGACCTTTAGATCTTTCCAACAAAATAAAAACCTGGGCATTATCTTCTTTTTTAGCTGTGCGCATTGGATTGTTGGAGCTTTAGAGTTTTATCTTCTTTTTTACTTTATCGAAAAAGCCATTGACTTTTTTCCAGTTTTATTTCTAGATATGGGCATTGTTACCTTTAAAAGTTTTGGAGCTTTTATCCCAGGCCAAATTGGGTTTGAAGAATATGTAAACAAAATATTCTTACTTGCTATAGACGTAGCTGATAATGCCACCTGGTTGTTTATATGTGTGATGCGTAGGGCAAAACAGCTCTTTTGGTTGTTGATCGGATTTATTCTTTATTTCTTTGTCGAAAGAAAATATAAGAAAGCAGCAGATACTGGCAATGGAGATCCTATTCATAACACATAAATACCCACCTTCCATTGGAGGGATGGAGAATCAAAGTTTTCATTTGATCAAGGGTGTTTCCGCCGAGGCGAAAGTGCATAAAATTGTATTTGATGGAAAGGGTTCTGTGTTCTCTTTTTATTTGAGTCTAAAAAGAAAGGTTAAACGAATCCTGAGCGAAAACCCTGGGATCGAACTTATTCATTGTAACGATGGTACAGTTGGTGTGATATGCAGTTGGATTACTGCTTTGCAAGGCATCAAATCGGTGGTTACTCTGCATGGTTTGGATGTGGTTTTCCCCAATCGCTATTTTCAAAAACGCTTGATTAAACGGTTGCAGGCCTATGATAAGGTTATCACAGTGAGTAGTGCAACAAAAGAAGAATGTATTAAAAGAGGATTTGATGCTGATAGGGTAGATGTGATTCCAAATGGTGTGGATCATGATATTTCCGACATGCCAATAGATTTAAATGTCTTGCATCAACGAATCTTGGATAAAGGCGTTGATCCCAAAGGGAAGCGCATTTTAATCAGCATGGGCCGAGCAGTAAAAAGAAAAGGATTCAGTTGGTTTATCGAAAATGTATTGCCCAAATTGGGCGACGATGTCCTGTATGCCATGATTGGTCCCTTCAAAACAAAAGCCACTTTGAAGGATAAATTACTCAAGCTACTTCCTTCCAAACTTGCGAAAGAAATAACCTTGCTTTTTGGTATACCTACGGACCAAGAAACGATCCGTCAATTGTTGCAGGATCCAATGTATAGCTCAAAAATAGTTTCTTTAGGTAAGCTCCCCTTTGGAGAATTGGTATCTTGCTTGGCTGCTTCTGATTTATTTATTATGCCCAACATAAACATCGATGGAGATTTGGAAGGATTTGGCTTAGTTGCTTTGGAGGCCTGTTTGAGTGGGACGGTAGTTTTAGCTTCCAATACAGAGGGAATCCGTGATGCCATAATAGATCAAGGCAATGGAGTAATGGTCCAAACTTCCAATGCAGAGGCTTGGAAAAATACCATTGACCTTTGGTTGGCCAAATCAAACTTAGAGGAGTATGGCCAGCAATTTGCCGGGTACACCAAACAAAATTATTCTTGGGATAAAATGGCCAAAGGATACCTCACATGCTTTCGCGGCATGCTTAACTCCTAGTCTAGAAGCTTGTTTTCGAGCGTAATTCGTACCAGTCCCGCAGTATTTCGAGCATTAAGTTTAGAAAGCAGGCTTGAGCGATGAGATTCTACTGTTTTCAAACTGATAAATAACTTGTCCGCGATCTCTTGCGTGGTATGTTCTTCTACAATGAGTTTGAGTACTTCTTTTTCTCTTCTCGAAATTTTCGGGAAAAATGCTGTTTTTTTACCTCCGTTTTTCCGGCTATTCATTAAGCCTTTCATGATGGTGTTCGTCACTTCTTTGCTGAAAAACGTTTTGCCTTCTTGGACTGTATGAATGGCTAAAAGCAATTCTTCTCTTCCTGTATTTTTTAAAATATATCCCTTGGCTCCATTGTTTAGGATTTCGGTAACATAGCTTTCTTCATTAAACATAGAGATCGCCAGTACTTTAACCATGGGATATTTGGCATGCAATTCTTTGCACACCTCGATGCCATTTTTGCCTGGAAGATTTACATCCAGTAATAAGATATCTGGTGTTTCTTTTTCTATAAATGGGATAATAGAGAGTCCGTCATAACACTGACCTATTACATTAATATCAGATTCGGTTTTGAGAATGGACTCTATGCCATCCACAAACATGGTATGATCATCAGCTATTAAGATCTTTATCATAGGTGGTGTTTCTATGTGACAAAGGTATAGTCTATAACCCTTAGTCCATAGGGGAAAACCCCCAATTATACATTTGGGTGTTTAACATGATAAAATAACTGCTTTTTGCATTGATATTTGAAGTATCAGTTATTGAAGAATAGCTAGAAAGAAATTGAAAATGTAAGTTCGGGTTATTATGCAACTTGGATATTGGACACCAAAAAACCAAAAAATATTCAATAGTTGTTTTCTTTTCCTTATCACCTCATGTATAGGGAAAGTTTAATTGAGTGATGGAGAACAAAGTTTGTCCATCATTCAATTTTTTACGACTACATTTTAAAAGTTTAATACTCATTGGGATTGACTATTGCATTAAAAGAGTATCTCCATAAAGATGGAAATACTCTTTTTTATTTTATCTCTAATTTTGATCTCGTGAAATCCTTCATAACAACAATATTTTTTGCCTTTCTCGGATTTGGGTCCACTGCTCAATTGGACCTTAATATGGATTTTAGCTACGACCAACTTGAAGAATTGTTAGGCAAAGCAAGGGCTCAAAAGGATCATAGATTGCTCGCAGATGTCTATTTCAAACTGGGACAATACGAGAAGGATAAGTTTAACAATCAAAAACTCGCTTTTGAATATTTCACCCGAAGCAGAGATTATTACAAGTTGGTGGACGATCAAAATCAATTGTTCGAAATTGAACGAATCATTGCTCTGAGGTCCTATGAGTCTGGCTTAAATGCAGAAGCCATCACGTCTTTAGACAACTTGTTGAAAGATGCGCAAGCCATAGAGGATAAAAACCGAATGTTGCGTTTGTATATCGATTTGGCTTTAGCCCACAGCGGAATTGGAGATACCGAAACGGAATTAAAGTTTCAGCAACTGGCTTTAAATATGAAAGAGTTGCGCTTGCATCCCAAAATGCAGCGCGAATTGTATTTAAAACGAATGAAAAGCTATGTTCAAATCAACGAATGGGATTCATCACTCATTATGGCGAACCGAGTGTTGCAATTGGCTATTGACAGCAATGACAACGAAATATGTTGCAAAGCATATTTAGAAAAGGGAAAGGTTTATCAAAAACTTAAACGCCCTAGTGATCAACTGGAAGCCCTGCTTGAGGCCAAGTCTTTTTGCGGCAACAAATCTTTTGATGAAAATCGATTAAGCTTGTACGCTGCGCTGAGTGAGTGTTATGAAGAGTTTGAAATGTTTGAAGAAGCTTATGACAATGCTAATAAGTATTCGGCTCTAAATGACAGTATTCTAAATCGAGAACGAAACAATTCGATCAACAACCTGACGTATAAGTTTAGTGTAAGAGAAAAAAACAAAGAGCTTAGACTCAGTGAGTTGGAGCTGGAATACAGTAAAGAAAGAAACACACAGCAACAGCGTGCACTTTGGGTCCTTGGCATTGGCCTAGCAGGATTGGCTCTTTTTCTTTATTACACCATTCGTATTTACAATCAAAGGATCAAAGCCAATCGATTAATCAATCAGCAGCGAGATGAGATAAGTAAGCAACGCATCAGTAAGCTTGAGGACGATATAAAGATAAACAGCATGCAGTCTATGTTGGAAGGGCAAGAAACAGAACGAGAGCGTATAGCAAAGGATTTACATGACAGTTTGGGCGGGGTGCTTTCTACGATAAAACTTCATTTTGATGCGCTCCAAAATAAGGTAAGTGAGGTTAAAAATATTAACGAGTACCAACGTGCTCATGCCATGATAGATGCAGCGGTAGATGAAGTACGCACCATCTCTCAAAATCTCCAACCCAGTTCTTTGAAAAACTTAGGCTTGATTCCTGCGATCAAGGATTTAATTAATCGATTTGATGGATCCGGGTATCCAGAAATTGATTTGCAACATTATGATTTCCCTACACAATTAGATCAAATGACTTCCTTATACATTTATCGGATGGTGCAAGAATTGCTTCACAATTCTATAAAACATGCGCAAGCATCGGAGATAATGATCCAGCTAAAACAAGACGAAGGAGAATTGGTCGTGCATTTTGAAGATGATGGGATTGGATTCGATCCAAAGGCTTCACGCAAGGAAGGCATGGGGATGGAAAATCTAAAGGGCCGAGCCAATTATTTGCATGGTTCTATAACCATTGATTCTATTCCAGGAGAGGGCTCTTCCTTTTTAATTCATATTCCATACGATGTCTCCAAAGTTGGAAAGATCAAAAGTTAGTACACAACAGGTTTCAACTACCTACCCGAAGATTAGCTTGAAGATATGGAGGGAAGATCAAAATCACCCGCATATCCAAGGCAACAAATGGTGGAAATTAAAATACAATTTAGAAGAATTCGCTCTTGGCAACTATGAGCGTATCATCAGTTTTGGTGGAGCTTTTTCAAATCACGTGTATGCCTTGTCTGCGGCATGCCATGCCTTAAATATACCTTTGAGCTGTTTTATAAGAGGAGATGGATATGATCAAAACAATCCTATGCTTCGTCAAGCAAAGGCCTGGGGCTGTGATTTGAAGTTTTTAGACCGCACCAATTATAGGCTCAAAGAAGAAGCGAAGGAGGTGAATGAATATCTCAAACAGTATCAACGTGCCCTAATAATTCCTGAAGGAGGATCCAACGCCTTGGGATTTAAAGGATGCGTGGAGTGGGGCAAATTGATGATAGAACAATCTACTCCAGTAGATTTTCTCTGCATTGCAGCAGGCACGGCAACAAGTGCTGCAGGCCTTATAGAGGCCTACAAAGATGAGAAGACCAAAATTTTAGTGTTCTCAGCCTTGAAAGGAAACTTTATGGAAGCACAACTCTCTACATGGACAAATGAAAAATCTTACGAAATAATTTCAGATTATCATTTTGGAGGGTTTGCAAAAATCAATCATAGTTTGGTCGATTTTATTCGAGCCTTTAAAATGGAGCATTCGATTCCATTGGAAACCATCTATACAGGAAAGATGGTTTATGGCATTATGGATCTGTTAGACAAAGGATATTTCCATCAAGAGGCAAAGATTATGGCTGTGCATTCTGGAGGATTAATTGGGCTGAAAGGGTTTAATTATTTGCAGTCCTCCAAATTTGGAAAATTATAAATAGCTCCTAATTCTTGGTGCGATGTGTAAGTAGCCAAGTGTATAATTCAGGATTATCGTAGGTCTCCGTCCAACTATCATGTCCGGCCATTGGATAAATGGTGAGTTTGGGATTTGCCCCCGCAGCTTTGAGGTTTTTGATAATATTAACTGTCCGTTCAAGTGGAACCACTTGATCCATGGCACCATGAAAAGCCCAAATGGGGAGTGTCAAAATGTGGTTTGGAGCATCCCAAGCGTTGGTGTCGCTTCCTCCACATATTGGTGCAATTGCAGCAAATTTGGTTGGAAATTTTATGGCTAAATCCCACGTGCCATACCCTCCCATACTCAATCCGGTCAGATAAATACGGGAAGTATCGACAGGGTGCTTCTTTATGATTTCGTCAATTAATTCGTTTAAAGCTAGGGCATCCCACCGTTGATTTAGTGGGCATTGAGGAGTGAGCGTGATGAATGGGAAGTCTGCACCTGATTCGATTATTTTGGGTGGACCATGTTTTTTTAGGAGCTCAAAATCATGCCCTCTTTCACCGGAGCCGTGCAAAAAAATAAGTAGGGGTAATTGGCCATCAATTGCTGTGCTTTTTGATTTTGGAATATGAAGCAGGTACGGGTAATCTATAGAAATTTTGACCGTGGCCGTTTTTTGAAAATGTTCTTGTAGCTGTTCATTTTGCGAAAACAGCGCACTCACACTAAAGAAGAAGAAGGCAGAAATAAAAAGTCTCATGATGCAAGAATGAATATCTGAATATACATATTTGGGTTAGAATATTCGGTTTGAAAAATAAATTGCTTCATACTCCAAAAAATTATCGGAGTGTCTTTGTTTGCCGATATTTTCTGCTTTATAAAATGCCTGATTGAGCAGTATAGAATTTAAATCCAAATAAATCCATTGGTTTGCCCAGCGCTGTAATTTACTCTTCTGCATCTTCTTGATAGGGTGGGTGTAGTTGTTTAAAGGTAAGAAGTCAATATGCTGAAAAGTATGGATGAGTTCGTGGTGTATATAATTGGTATGGTTGTTTCGCTCGACCACAAAAATCGAATTGTGTAATTCGTATGCTGGTTTATTATTCCATTTGCGGTCTGAGGTAAACACAGGGGTAAGCAATTGTAAGCTGTATTTTAGATCAGGGGGTCCATGGCGGTGCCAAAGTACAAGAAAGCCCATGCTTGCTCCTGGCATTATTTTGTAATTGATTTTCACCCTGTCCTTAAATTGAAATTCTAACCGATTCATACCAATGGTTAAGAAATAAGAATCAAACAAACCCTGATTTATACTTGCATTATGGGTCATAGAACTTCCTATTGCATGCATGAGTTTGGCAGACCAGAGTCTATCACGGCGATAATTTGTAAAGTTATTTCGCACCATATGTTTGCCCGCATAACTTACGGTTGCACCTGCAGCTCCGTGTAGCGCCCCCTTTTTAAAGGCTTGCCAATGGCTTTGATTTTCTGATTTATGGGTCATGCTCCCGATGCCCCCTGTTAAGGTACCAAGGCCGATATTATAAAGTCCTACAGTAAGATGCCTGGAATCAGTTTGTGTCAATGTCGTCAAAGGAAGCAATAGAATAAAAAGTATTTGCTTCGTCATATAGACCAAACGTCTAGCTTTAAGCTAGCGTAACTATGGCTTTGTAAAGAGCATGTCAAAAAAAGGAAAGGGGCAAATAACTCATGTTGTTTGCCCCCTTTGTTTTTGGAAATATTTTCTCTAGTCAATCATCTTTATCGCTCTGCCTGGCGTATATGGCGCATCAGCTTCTTCCAATTTGTTCTCAATATTTTCTAGATCTACTTTGATCAATTTTTTCAAATCGTCCAAGATCGGCTCAAACTCTTCCAATGCGATTTGATAACTCATCCGATGCGTACCGGTAGGATCTGAGGTAGTATTCTTTTGCTCATATTCAATCCATCCAATTCGTGTCGCTGGAGTAGGGACTTGATCTATATCCAATCTTGTCTTTAGACCATCACCGTAAAGTGCTTTGCGCAATGCACGAGACTTAGAATTTAAGGCATAATATTCTGCAAACAAATCTTCTGAAGGTGCAGTCAATTGCTCTATAGCTACTTTGATATGACGCATTCTGTTTCCTAATTCTGACATCATCCGTCCAGCACCTTCAATTTTACGGGACAACTCCGCAACATCGTTTTGGAAGGCTGATTTAGAATTTCTATCACTGGCCGGTAGCGTGGTGTTACCCAAAGGAAGGACTTTGATGCTTGCAGGAGATCCCATGGATTCCATGGTTCCATTGTACAGCCTGTGCATGTTTATCGAGTAGCTGCCCGGAGGAACCAAAGCGCCATTGTTTTTCCCCGCAAAAGGATTATAGAAAGACGGCTTAGACAAACTGATCGGACTCTTAGAAGGATATCTTAAATCCCAAGTCATTCGGTGAAATCCTTTGCTTGCTTTCTTTTTTAGTTTTCTCACTACATTTCCATCAGCATCCGTGATTGTAAAAATGAGTTGTGCACCACTTTCTGCTTCTTCAGCAAGCAATTCATCGTAACTCGGATATGTATCGTTGCTCTTGTTTTTGGTGTGTTCTTTTTGTTTTTTCTTGCGCTGATCTTTTAATGACTTTTCTTCATTGGGATAATAGTAATTAATGAGGGCTACAGGTCCCAAATTTTCCCCTGAATAAAACGCATCTCCTTGAAAGGATTTCCCATCCAGCCCAAGCGGCTTACTTTCTTCATATTGCAAAGCATCTCGCACTGCAAATATTTTGGCTTCTTTCATTTCTTGATTGAAGTCAATATCTCTTAGAGAAGAATAATCATCCATAACATAAAATCCTCGTCCAAAGGTCCCCAGCACCAAATCATTTTCTCTTCTTTGAATGGCTATGTCTCTTACTGCGATCGTTGGTACGCCCGCTTTGAGGGCTTTCCATTCCTTTCCTCCATTTGGAGAAAAGAATACACCAAATTCTGTCCCACAGAATAATAAATCTTTAGAAATGTGATCTTCTTCAATCGCATACACCGAACCTCTTTCGGGTAGATTGTTTGAGATCATCGTCCAGCTTACGCCCTTATTGGTACTCTTCAATAGATATGGTTTAAAGTCCCCATACTTATGGTGATTAAAGGCAGCATAGATCACATTTTCATCATGCTGAGAACAGTACACCGCATTTACATAACTACGATCAGGGACCCCTGCGATTCTCGGAACATTGTTCCAGTTATTGCCACCATCATTTGAGATTTGAATCAGTCCATCATCTGTACCTGCCACCAATAAGTTTTGGTCTATCGGTGATTCAGAAAAGGCCACGATTGTACCATAAGGAGAGGTACTTCTGTTTTTAGCGACCGCATCGATGCTCCAAACCCGATCCATGATCTTCAGTTCGTTTCTATTAAGTTGTCTTGTTAAATCATCGCTGATAACCTCCCAACTGTTTCCGTAATCATCGCTTCGAAAGATTTTATTGGCTGCGAAATATAATCGACCCTCGACGTGATGACTCACTTGCAAGGGAGCATCCCAATTCCAGCGATATGCATTTTCGCCTTTGCGCTCTTTGGGCTGGATGCCTACTTCTTCGCCACTTTTTCTATCGTATCGCACTAAAACGCCATATTGTGATTGCGCATAGACGATGTCCGGATTTTTAGGATCCACCTGTGATTCGAATCCATCTCCGCCATGCGTGATGTACCAATCTGAATTTACGATACCGTGGGCTGTATTTGTACGAGCTGGTCCACCCATACTAAAGTTGTCTTGGGTTCCTCCATATATGTTGTAAAAAGGAGCATCGTTGTCTACAGCTACTTTGTAAAATTGGGTAACTGGAAGATTTGCTTTGAATTGCCACGTCTTTGCCGCATCCCAGGTTTCGTAGATTCCTCCATCGCATCCTACAAGCCAGTGCGCGTTGTTTAGAGGATCAATCCAAATGCAATGATTGTCCACATGCTTCGTATCTTCTCCAACTTTTTTGAACGTTTTTCCTCCGTCAATACTCTTGCTCATCCATGTATCCATCGAAAAAATAATATCGGCATTAGTAGGATCCACGATGATTTCTTGGTAGTAATTTCCACTAGTTACATGTCCGCCGCGTTTGTGCCAGCTTGCTCCTCTGTTGGTCGATCTGTAAAAGCCACTTTTTCCTTCTGCTGCCTCTACGATGGCATAAATTTTTTCTGGATCTGCTGCTGAGATTCCTAATCCGATGCGCCCTAGATCAACCCCAGGTAAACCCTTCGAAGCTTTTTGCCAGGTATCACCGCCGTCTGTAGATTTATAAATCGCAGATCCTGGTCCACCGCCCAAATAAGTATACACGTGTCTTGCTCTTTGAAAAGCAGAAGCATAAAGTACATCCGGATTGGTTGGATCGATAATAAGATCTGTAACACCAGTATGTTTGTCAATGGATAAGACTTGAGTCCATTCTTTTCCTCCGTTGGTCGTTTTGTACAAGCCTCTATCTCCTCCCGAGCTCCATAAAGGACCCACTGCTGCTACCCAGACGACCTCAGAATTGTCAGGATGTACAATAATATTGGAGATGTGTTCAGAGTTTTTTAAACCCATGTGTTTCCAAGATTTACCTCCATCGTTGGATTTATAAATGCCATCACCGTAAGCTACCGAACGCTGGTTGTTGTTTTCCCCTGTACCTACCCAAACCGTATTGGGATTGTTGGGGTCGAGCGTGACACACCCAATAGAGTAGGAGCCTTGTCCATCGAAAATGGGGTGATAGGTCGTTCCGGCATTGGAAGTTTTCCAAACTCCACCTGAGGATGTAGCGATATAGTATTCGTGTGGCTTCGTCGGATTTACTGCGAAATCAGAAATACGTCCAGAGGTATTCGCTGGTCCAATAGATCTAAATTTCAAGGCGGATACACTGAATTTTTCAAGTGCTGATTTTTCGGTTTGTTCTTTTTTCTTGTTTTTCTTTTTTTGAGCTAAAGCCTCAATAGTAAAGAAGCAAGTAAATGCTAAAAGGAGTAGAAAGATTTTTTTCATGTCTTAAGATTGGATGGACAAAATAATGAAAATGGTTGCTTTTGCCTAAAGCTCAATTGTGTATTAACCTACAAAATTGATGGATTCGTCTAAAATGAGATCATGAACATGAATTACTAGAAAATAATTATATGAAGGAAATGTCAGTTAAACTTTGGAATTGGAAGGTGCAATAACGATTTAAAAATCCTCCTTGCTAAGCTTCTTTTAAAAGCTTGTCAATCACTTGAGGATAAAACTTATGTTCGAGTTTTAAGACGGCCTCAGCAATTTGTTCGGCAGTCCATTCGGGTTTTACAGTAAGCGATTTTTTGAAAAGGATTTTGCCTGTATCATACTTTTCATCTACGAGATGTATTGTAATTCCTGTTCTTTTTTCCTTAGCTCGTCGGACTGCTTTGTGGACATTAATTCCATACATATTTTTGCCCCCATATTTGGGAAGAAGGGCAGGGTGGATGTTTAGTATCTTATCAGGAAAAGCTTCAATCAGTGTTGGTGGTATAAGCCACAAAAAACCAGCTAAAACAATGAGGTCAATTTTTTGACTTTTGAGATGCTTGGCAAGCGCATCACTGTTGTAAAATACTTTTTTTGAAAGTACTCGAGAAGGGATTTTGTGTTCGAAAGCCAAGTCTAAAACTTTCGCATTATTTTTATTGCTAACAATCAACGCTACGTCAACTTCTGAATCCCCTTCAAAATACTCCAGTATTTTGGCAGCGTTGGATCCTCTACCAGAAGCAAAAATTGCAATTCGTCTCAACATTATCTTTTTAATGGTGCAGCATCATCTGCTTGCGCCGGATCCAACTTTACTAAAGCATCGTAAATGTCCTTTTTCTCTTCAGGGGTGGCAGGTTTAAATATTTCTACCAATTCTGACATTTTACTATCTGCAAAAATCTTTACGATCATTGAGTTTGGAATAGCTCGTTCGACAGATTTTATTTTCTGCACAGCACTATTTATAGCTGCTCTTCCTTTTTCAGGATCTTCGCCCATTACATCGAGCCCTAATCTGTGATACTCATAAAATGCTTGTCTAAAATCGACAACCGAAGGGTTGAGGATATCTGATAAAAGTTTGGCTCGACTCTTTCTTACGCCTCCTTTGTAATCCCAACTGTTGTCACCAGAACTTGTGGGTACATTGGAAACAACCGATCTTGCTTGCTGAAAGAAGTCATCTCCTCCTTGGGGAGAGAAACTGTCATAGTCCATTCCGATCAATACCAAGGCATAGAAACTAAATATACTGGAAAGGTTATCCGTATAATTTTGAACATTGTTTTGAAGAGGCTGTAATTCTTGATACTCAAACTGTATTCCTTTTTCGATATGATTAAAAGTCTGAGTTAAATAATTAGAACCATAGACTGGACGGATGGTTTGGAAAACAAAATCTGCTACAAAGACTGTAGTTGATATTTCTTGAGTGATGGTAATTTGTATGTCCGCTTCAATTTTTTCTTCCTCTTCAAATTCGTCTTGTGTCCATTGCGTATTGTTATAAAAATCTTCAACAGCCTGTTCTAAAGTTTTAAAAACTCTAGGATCCACTGTCTTTATTTCTTGAGCCTTAACGGATACATTTACTTTTAGCTCCTGTGCATTGGAATGCAACAAAGAGAAAACGATACAGATTAAGCTTAATATTTTTTTCATAGTATAATTCTAATTCAAGCCAACAATTTCATCTACAATATCAACCGCGACATCTTTCTTAGGTTTTAACTCATACTTATTAATTCTATTGTCCTTATGTATAATAGAAATTTTATTTGTATCCGTTTTAAAACCTGCTCCTTTGTCTCTTAATGAATTTAAAACGATAAAATCAAAGTTTTTCTTTTGCAATTTGGCTTTTGCATTTTCAATTTCGTTTTGAGATTCTAAGGCAAAACCAATAATGTACTGGTTTTTCGATTTTATTTGCCCCAATGTTTTGGCAATATCAGTCGTTCTTTTAAGCTCAACTACTAAGTTGCCTTCTTTCTTTTTGATTTTGTTTTCGGCATATTGGATCGGAGTATAATCTGCAACCGCAGCTGCCAAAATAGCCACATTACAGCTTGGAAAGAATTTATGTGCCGCCTCGTACATATCTGTTGCTGATTGTACATTGATGATTTCAATATTTTTGGAGGACGTAGGTCGAAGAGAAGTTGGTCCCAGTACAAGTTTTACATCGGCTCCTCTAGCAGCACATTCTTCGGCAAGAGCAATTCCCATCTTCCCACTCGAAGGATTGCTGATGAATCGAGCGGGATCTATTTTTTCTATAGTTGGCCCAGCTGTAAGTAAAACAGTTTTACCCTCTAGGTCTTTTTTTTTTGAAAGCGATTGGCTTACAAAGGAGATAATTTCTTCTGGCTCTGCTAACCTTCCTTTGCCCTCTAATCCACTTGCAAGTTCTCCATCACCTACGGGAAGGATTTGATCTCCATAAGAGTTTAGTTTTTCAATATTTGCTTGAGTGGAAGGATGGAGCCACATATCTCGATCCATAGCAGGAGCAAAAAAAACGGGGCATTTGGCTGAGAGATATACCGCCGAAATAATATTATCTGCAATGCCATTTGCTGCGCGTCCAATGGTTGCAGCTGTTGCAGGGGCTATAATTAAAGCATCTGCCCAAAGGCCTAACTCAACATGATTATTCCAAGCTTCGCCATCTGTAACACTCGAATACACAGGATTTTTGGAAAGGGTAGAAAAGGATAATCGAGAGACAAACTTCTGTGCTGACTCCGTCATAATTACTTTGACCTCAGCACCTTGTTTGACCAGTAATCGAACTAAGTACAACGCCTTGTAAGCCGCTATACTTCCCGATACGCCGACGATAAATTTTTTAGTGTTTAAAGACACCTATATTCTTATTCAGCAGGAAGTTCTTCTTCACTCGCTTCTTGTTCTTTCTCTTCTCCTTTATAGCGGTGATCTAACTTTTTGTTTAAGAATTCATGAGTAGCAATGAGTGCAGGATTTGGCATTCTTTCGTAGAATTTAGAAATCTCAATTTGCTCTTTGTTTTCATGAATTTCTTCAATCGTATCAGTCTGAACTGCAAACTCTTCTAATTTGCCGTGAAGCTCTTCTTTGATATCAACAGCCAACTGGCGAGCTCTTTTATCAATCACTGATATTGCCTCATAAATGTTTTGAGTATTGCCAGTAAAAGATTCGATATTTCTAGCTTGGCAGTTTGCTTCAATGCCTTGAACTTTAGATTTGATATCTGTCATGATTTGTATTTAATGTACTTTAAATTACTGTCCTCTTTTAGTTGCTTCATCTCCTTTTTGTATTTAGAAGATGGATATTTTTTCTGAAAGGTTTTGATGTCAGAAATAACTTCATCAAATCTTTCTGATTTTTTAGTAAAGATACTGTTGTCTGCGTATTGATATCCAGCCTTGATAATCAAATATCGGACCTCTTCTGCTTTCTTGGAGGCTGGGAAATTGCTCAGCATGGTTCTGAAGCTGTGTATAGACGAAGCATATTGTTTTAGGTCAAAATACAACATGCCTTGATCAAATGCTTTTCGCTCCATTTTAGCCCTTAGTTCATCGATTAAATCATTGCATTCTGGCGCTCTTTCGCTTTCTGGATAAAGATTAACGAAATTTTGAAACCCATCAATGGCTTTTTGCGAGAAGGATTGATCTAGTTTGTGGGAAGGGCTCATTTTGTAATTGCTGTATGCAGACATGAATTCGCACTCCTCTTTTCTAGGACTATTGTAAAAGGAGGTAGCAAAGCTCCTAAAGTAATGCGAGGATAAGATAAAATCCCCCATGTTGTAATGGGTATAGGCATAGTTGTAAAAGAGGTCCTCTGCCTCAGCTTTTCCTCTGTAAAAAGGAATGATTTGCTCATATAATGTCTGGGCATTATACCATTTACCATCCTTGAAATATTGATTAGCTGCTTGATAAATTTTTGCAGGATCTGTACTAGAGCGAATTCGTTCGAAATCGGTCTTACAAGACAGCAAACAAAATACAAGTGCTACTAAACTTACGGTTCTCCACATGCGGCTGCAAAATTAATACTATTTAGTTAACGAAATGAGATTTAAAAAGGCAACCTTATTAAAGAAACTTTAATATTTGAGGGCTAAAAAGATTCTTTTTGCCTAAAATACTCATTCTCTGATCAATATCACATGCTCTAAACGGCCGCCTCGGTTCATTTGAAATACAAAACTGTCTTGCGTAATGTTAAGAATCTTTACTTTCTTTTCGTACTGCCCATTTTCTACAGTGACGAGGTACTCGGTTTCAGTCCAAAATTTACCTTCTTCGATGATTGATCCGTAATCTACTTTGTAGGTTTTATCTTCAAAAAAACTAAAGTCCATTTTTTGATCTATCGCTTGGCCATTGCTTTCTATGGTCCAGGAAACGGTTTCCCACTCTCCAAAAAGGTCCTCCGGTGTATACTTAGGTTGGCAAGAACTAAGCAAAAACATGCAAAATAAAACAAACAAAGATGGGTGACATTTCATAAAATTGTGGATTGCGTCCATTGTAAAATAGTTGGAATCAAGAAAATATTCTAAAGAATTAATGGCAATTATTGGTATGACAAATTTAGACAAGCACATCCTTTTCTGACCAACAAAAGATGTTCTACAATTCCCTCATTGATGAGCTCTAGTTTTAAGCTGTCTTTGTTGAGCAAAACAATATTGGCGTGAATATCCTCTCGCCCCTGTCCAGGGATAATGAATTGATCTGATCCATTGATATAGTTTCCTAGATTCGAAATAGAATTTCTTTCGACTTCAAATGTTTGGTTCGTGAAAAAATTTAAGTTTATCTGATCGGGTATTGTTTCACCGGAAAGCTTTTTATTCCAGGAAACAGTAACCCATTCTCCCCATAAATCTTTGCTGGTCCATTTTTTACTGCAGGCAAGAGAACATAGTAGTAAGAAACTGACAAAGTATGATTTAAAAAAAGAGATTGATTTCATACAAGTTGTGTAAGGGATACCGAAAACTACATCTCTTTTTGTAATGCTAAGAGAGAATCCGCAATCTTTCTGTTGTCGCTCAGTCGAGGCACCTTGTTTTGGCCACCAAGCTTACCTTCCGCTTTGAAGTATTTTTGAAACACTCCAGGGTTCAAGGGCAAAACTTGGAGTGGTTGGATCACATTGCCTCGAACTAAATCTTTGTAATGGAAATTCTGCTTTTGCATTTCTCTGTCCAACTCTTGGGCAAATTGAACAGGGTTGGAGGGCACTTGCTCGAACTCTACAAGCCATTGATGATGCGAATTCTTTGACGATACGAAAGGGGCCACACTAAATTCTTTAACAATCGCATCTGATTTATTTGCGGCTCTGGTCATGGCAGATTCTACGTCGTGCGCAAGCAGATGCTCACCAAATGCTGACAGATATTGCTGGCTTCTACCGACATGCTTCAAACGGTAGGGGGCAAGGGTTGTAAATTGCACCGCATCCCCAATCATATAGGCCCACAATCCGGAATTGTTGTTGATGACTAAGGCATATTTTTGATCAAGCTCAACCTCCTTCAAGGACAATCTTGTTGGTGTTGTTGATGAAATTTCATCTAATGGGATAAACTCAAAATGCACTCCTGCATTGCTGTTTAACAAAAGCCCATTCTCCTCTGGTCCATCTTGGAATCCAACAAACGCTTCTGTTGCCGGATAGGTTTCGACAAAAGGGATTTGTTTTCCGATATACTTTTGGAATATCTTTTTGTACGGCTCATAACTTACGCCGCCGTGAATAATCATTTTTAAGTGGGGAAAAATTTCTATGATATTTTCTTTTCCACTCATATCCAGGAGTCGTTGAAAAAACATAACAAGCCAAGGGGAAATGCCACTGATCATGCGTAGGTCAGTGTCAAGGGCTTCTTCGGCTATTTTAGAAATTTTAGTTTCCCAATCTTCAATGCAATTGGTTTTAAAGCTTGGAATTTGCGAAGATCTAAGCCATCTTGGGATTTCGTGATTGACAATGCCAGATAACCTTCCACTCGGAATTTTACCCAAATTTTTGAGTTGAGGACTTCCTGTTAAAAAAATGAGATGGCCATCAAACATGTCCATGATCCCATTTTTATACGCATAATGTATCCCTGCATTCACGGCAGTTTTGATATGAATCGGAAGAATCTGCTTAGATAAAGGAATGTGCTTAATGCCGCTTGTGGTACCTGCAGTACCCACGATATATTTGGGAATGCCAGGCCATAAAACGTTTTTTTTACCTTCAATGACTTGATTGACAAATGGCCTAAAATGCTCAAAATTTTGAAGAGGCACCCTTTTTTTATAGGCCGCATAAGAATGGATGGATTTAAAATCATGCTGCTTGCCAAAGAGTGTATTTTGAGCAAAGCCAAGATTCCTCAGTAATATTCTTTCTTGATCTCTAACCGCGTTTTTGGCATCAGCAGAGATCTTATGCGAGATCCACTTCGCATAGGGTGACAATATTTTAGACTTCCACTTCATCCACCACTATGTATTGATTTAATTGTTTTGCAATTTTTCTATCATTAGAAAGACGTGGAACTTTATTTTGACCCCCTAATTTTCCAATAGATTTCATGTACTCTTGAAAGGAGGATTTTTTTAGTTTCCGAATAATTAAGGGCTGCAAAATATTGCCTTTGATGAGGTCATCGTAGTAAATATTTTGTTTTCTGAGGTGTTGATCAATGTCTAAGGCAAACTTTTTCAAATCCTGCGGCTCTTGCTCGAATTCGATAAACCATTCGTGATAAGGCAAATTGTTTGTTACTGGGTTTACTTGTGGTGCAACAGTGAATTCGTTGACCTGAACCTTGTGCGAAGCTGCTGCCTGAGCAAAAGCGGATTCTACTTCCTTGGCAATAACATGTTCGCCAAAGGCAGAGGTGTAATGCTTCACTCGGCCACTGACCACCAATCGGTAAGGGGCTTTGGAGACGAATTGGATGGTATCCCCAATATTATAGCCCCAAAGGCCTGCATTGTTGTTTAAGATGACGACATAATCTTTGTGGAGTTCTACATCTTCTAGTGTAAGTCGTATTGGATTGTCCGCATGTATTTCTGAAACAGGGATAAATTCAAAAAAGATTCCCGAGTTGGAATTGAGAAGCAATCCGTCTTCGTTTGATTCATCTTGAAATGCAATAAACCCCTCAGAAGCAGGGTAGGTTTCGAAAGAGGGAACTTCAAAACCTGCTAAATTTTTTAGACTTTCTTTATAGGGACTATAATTAACGCCACCATAAGCGAAAATTTCAAAATTTGGAAAGAGCTCTTTGATGGAATCTTTCCCAGTTTTTTTCAACAAAACTTCATAAAACATTTGTACCCATGGAGGTATGCCAGAAATAAGGCGCAAGTCAGACCCAATAGATTCTTCTGCCATGGCATCCAATTTGGCTTCCCAATCTTCAATGCAGTTGGTATCATATGTAGGGATTTGATTACTCAAGGCCCATTTGGGTATTTCATGATTTACGATTCCGGACAGTCTTCCAACCTTCATTCCGGATTTGTTTGATAGCTCCGGAGAACCAGACATAAAAATCAACTTTCCGTCAAAAATGCTCAATCGTTTTTTGCGAAATGCAAAACTCAACAGAGCATTGCGTGCGGTATTCATATGATTTGGCAGACTCGCTTTGGTTATTGGGATATATTTTACGCCTGAGGTGGTACCAGAGGTTTTGGCCAAATAAAGCGGCCGTCCAGGCCAAAGTACATTGGGTTCTCCATTCAGCACTCTACCAATATAAGCTTGGAGCTCTTCGTATGTTGCAATAGGGACATTTTTGGCGAAGTCTGCATGGCTTTGTATTTGCTTAAACCCATGATCATGGCCAAAGGATGTTTGTCTCGCTTTGCTCAGGAGGGTCCTAAAAATTCTGTGTTGATCGTTTACAGCTTGTGCTGCATCCCTTTTGATCTTAGCCGAAATAATTTTGGCAAATGGTCGTATGGTTTTCGATTTCCAACCCATCAAACTAAGATAAGCTAAAGCTCGAATTGATGAGTCGAATCTTCGAGATTAAAGCCTCAAATCTTCGATATACACTTCAGGAAATTTGGAGCCGTCAAATTCGAATGTTTCTGGAGTATATTTTTTATTGGGCAATGTTTCATGCACTTTCATGGTGAATCTAGAACCGTCTTTTGCAAACACTTTGACTTGTTGAATTCGCTTCTTGCCTTTGATTACACTCAATCTCATTTTGGAATATTCCGAATCTCGATCCGTTGGTTTAAACTCGATTTGTTGAACTTTAACTCCATCTTGACGTTCTTCATTGACTAAGGCATATTCGTATTCTCCAGATTCGTATACATTAAGCAAATCATTTGGAGACATCAATTCACCGCCCATGTCTTCTTCGTAATCGTTTATTTGAACTTCCTTGTTGGTTTTTAAATGCACCCACACCACGCTTCCATTACAATAGATAGATTGGTCATCTAGGTCAATCTTATATTTCTTTCCAGATTGAATAATGCTGCCTTTTTGCGTTTCCATGGCTTGTTCTGGAATTTCTATTTCAAGAGAAAAAGACATTTCTACTGCCGAATAGGCATCATAGGTCGATTTGAGATCATCCAAAATTTGTTTTGCTTGTGGATCCAAGTCTTGGGCTTTTCCCAGCAGGCCAAAAAAGACAAAGAATAATAGTGCAACGTTCTTCATAGTACAAAATTAACGCCTCAAAGGCTAAGTTGTTTTTAAGACGAGCATAGAGTCCAAAGATTCGTTATGAGGGTGTTAAGATTGTAACCGAATTAATGGTGATGGTGGTGGTGATGTTCGGAAGTAGACTTATTAAAAATTAGTGGCTTGAACTTTACTTTTAGTGCTATTGAATCGCCTTCAATAATTTTATAACTGCTGTTGACTTCAAGATCTGAGAAATTCTGCGCTACGCTTTTGGTCCAGAGCACTTCGAGGTTTTTTATTTTTTCTGCTTTTCCTAAGCCTATCTCTGATCGTAAGCTGTTGCCTCCAAAACTACCACCTGTGCCCACCGTATGATAAATATTTCGACCGTTTTCAAGTTCAATCCTAATTTTGACTCCTTGTCCTTTTTTGTTTGTTCTGGTTCCCTCTAAATCTAAATTGATCCAATTGTTCTCTTGAATTGGGTTTTCGAATAGAACGTTGGTGAAAAAATCACCTTCATATGCACCACCCATAACCATGTAAATATCCTGATCGCCATCTTGATCAAAATCAGCAAATGCTGCACCATGGCCTTTTTGAATGTGTCCAAATCTACCAGCTGAAGTCACTTCTTCAAACGATTTTCCATTGACATTTCGGAACATTCTATTTGGTATTACTGAGTTCAATTGGGGAGAACCATTGCCAATATAAAAGTCCAACCAGCCATCGTTATCCAGATCACCATAATTTGAGCCCATAGCATAGGTGCATTTATCAATGCCAAATGCTTGGCTTTGTTCCTCAAATTGTAAATTGCCTTTGTTGATGTATAGTTTAGCCTTATCGAAGGGTATCGGCTTGTCCAAAAGTTCTTGAGTAAATGAAGAAGCAATCTCTTGGGTATTTCGAATGTCGTAACTAAAAACAGCAATGTCGTTCAAACCATCATTGTTGACATCCCAAATCCATGAGGGGAAACTATACACGGGCATGGAGGTATTCGAAGACTGCGAGATATCCTCAAATTTCCCAGTATTGTTTTTATACAATCGATTTTTATCACCTAAAACAGAAATGTATAACTCAGGCCACTTGTCGTTGTTGAGATCTTCTGCAACTACTCCTTTTACGTAGCCATAAATTTGACCTAAATTATGTTGCGCTGCTTGTTCTTTAAAAGTCCCATCTTTTTGATTTACAAAAAGCTCACATGCATGTTTGTCCTCGTTGCGCGATTCGTTTCCGATAAACAAATCTAAAAAGCCATCTCGATTGAAGTCAAACCAACAAGCTGTTTGTGTAGGATGATAACTCAGTATTCTAGAAGACTTACTGACATCTGTAAAACTGCCGTCCCCATTATTTCGAAGCAATGAATTTGGATGATGTCCACCTTTTTGTAACCAACCTCCTCTTAAAATTAAAATATCAATATGTCCGTCGTTGTTGTAGTCAGCTTGTACGGCATTTAAACCGCTTACAATCCCTGTTAATCCGGCTTGCACTGTCCTATCTTCAAATGAGGAACCATTATTTATAAAAAGTTTGCACTGGTCAGAAAGCCCGTAAGAAGTGCAAAAAATGTCCAAAAGCCCATCATTATTAAAATCATCAAAACAAACTCCACCAGATAGTCCATTTTGTGCCACGCCCAAATTCATCGCAATTTCTTTGAACGGTGGGAAATCGGATTGCTCTTTGTTTGAATTGGGGAAATCAAGATAGTACGAATTTGGAATTTTACTTGGCTGATGACCTAAGGTCATGTGAGCAAGGTTTAAAATCCACCGATATTGATCTTTTGGGAACTGTTGGTGAAGCAACGAGAATATTTCAATAGCTTTTGTTGAGCCATTAATGTCTTTATGAATCCCTTTGGCAGTCAAGGGAAGAATGCAGGATTCATCGTTATGATTGGTTAAACAATTAGAATATTCACCTAGCCTTAGATAGGCTATGCCTAGAACTTCAAGGATGCTAAGCGTTTCTTTTTTTAAGAGAGAGGTATAGGTAAAATTTCTCTGTTGCATAAAATTTTCTATCTCAGAAATCACTTTTTGATTCTCACCCGCATTGAGTAGTTCGTTACAGTATGTAATCCAAATACCCCCCTGATCCTTTTGATTGGCGCTTTGCAGTTGCTTTAACCTTAATGCGGCACGCTGAGTATTCATACTGTAATTTAAAGCGGGGTCGCTTTGAATGGAAATATCTTTCAAAATTGAAACCATTTCCTGGGTTTCGATAGGCTTCAATAGAGAAGTTTGTTTCGTCTCAGTTGAATCACATGCAAAAAAAGCAAACAAGAAAAAGGTGTAACGGAGTTTTTTCATAGGTCGTAGAAATGTTGACAAAAGCTCGGAATAAAGCTAAATGAAATTTGTGTATGCTTCGAAGAGTTTAATTGATAAGATGAAAATTATTTGACTTTTAAGATACCAAACGGTATCTTTATTTTATGCGAAATCCAGAGAGTACGAGATATGCCATTTTAGAAGCAGCTGGTAAGATGTTTAATCTTCAGGGCTACGCTTCAACTTCTATAAGCGATATTACTCAGGAATTGGGAATGACAAAAGGAGCCATTTATCGGCATTTTACAAATAAGTCCGAATTAGAGAAAGCGGCATTAAGGCATCTTTCTGCCAAGATGTGGGTCAATTTAGGTGAAAGGATCCAGGGAAAGAAAGATGTCTTTGAAAAGATGGAGGCTATTTTTGAATATTTTATGGCCTATACGATTCAAAGCCCGATTATCGGGGGATGTCCTCTCCTAAATGCAGCGGTTGAAGCAGATGATACGAACCCAGACCTTTGTGAGGTAGTCAACCATATTGCCCAGCAAATTCAATCCTCCATAATTCGCGTGTTGAACAATGGAATCAAGCATGGGCAATTATCCAAAGACTTAAATACGGAAGAATATGCTTCTATGGTATTTTCTTCCTTGGAAGGCGCAATAATGCTAACACGTGTGAGCAGATCAGAAATGCATTTATTTCATGTAGTTAAATTATTAAAACAAGAGTTAGAGAGAAATAGGATTTAAAAATTTTATAAAACAAGATACCGATTGGTATCTATAGTTATGGTAAGATTAATAGGAATTATACTCAACGCGATAGCATTTTTTTCAGAGCGGAAGGCGGCGGCCTTGGCATTTAGAATCTTTTGTTATCCAGGAAGAGCAAAAATGAATGACAGTCAAAAACAATTCTTAACCCGTGGACTTAAATTTTACTTTGATTTTGGTCCAAATAGAATCGCGCGGTACGAATGGGGGTATGGAAATAAAATCATTGTATTGGTCCATGGCTGGAAAAGTCATACTGCTCGGTGGAAGCCCTTGATTGAGAGTCTTGATCCTTCGGTTTATAAAATTATTGCGGTTGATGCGCCGTCACAAGGCTTTTCCTCTGGTGCGCAATTGAATATCCCAAAATATGGCGAGGTATTAAATCACATTTTGTTGCCTCATAGAAAAATACATGCAGTTATTGGACATTCTTTGGGCGCGATGGCAGTTTTACACACCTTTTATGAGTATGATTTGCCTTATCCCCAAAAAGTTATCTTACTAGCCACAGCTTCACGACTGACTGAATTCATGAAGGGATTCCAAAAAATGACTGGCTTTAAAAAAGAGTTGATTGAAGCAATGGATTTGGTAATCAAAAAAAAGTTTGGTGTAGGTATGGCTTATTTTGACATCCTTAAATATGCCCAAGGAATACGTTTGACTTCTTTAATTATTCATGATACGAGTGATCGGATAAGTTCGTATAAACATGCCGTTGAATTATCAATGAAATTGGAAGGCAGCCAATTGATCCTAACTGAGGGCTTAAATCATAAGTTAAAAGGGGAGTACGTACAAGGGTTAATCCACGAGTTTATGCATAAAAAAAGCGGAACTGGGGTAAGCAGCTCCGCTAAAGATCTCATGGGTTATGTAAAAGTTTAAAATCTAGCTGTTTTTGAGATTCTCGAAGAAATGATCAAATTCCATCTCACTCATAAACATTACTTGTCTGGGTTTGCTTCCATTTGCAGGCCCTACTATGCCTAGTGCTTCTAACTGATCCATAATTCTACCTGCTCTATTGTAACCTAGCGATAGTCTTCGCTGGATGTTTGATGTTGATCCGGATTGAGAACTTATTACTAGTCTTGCAGCAGCTTCAAAATTTGGATCCAGATCAGATAGTTTCAGATTGCCTCCTACACTGATATCGTCATCTGTTTTATACTCTGGCAAATAAAAGGGCTCTGGATAACCTTTTTGCTCTTCTATATAATTGAGTACATCTTCAACCTCGGGGGTGTCAACAAATGCACATTGTAATCTTATGTTATCGCTTCCCATAGCCAGAATCATATCTCCTCGACCGATCAATTGGTCGGCGCCTCCAGCATCCAGAATCGTTCTAGAGTCAATTTTGGAAGTTACTTTAAAGGCTAACCTTGCAGGGAAGTTGGCTTTGATGATACCAGTAATGATATTAACCGAAGGCCTCTGAGTAGCGATAATAAGATGTATACCAACGGCTCTTGCAAGCTGTGCAATACGTGCAATCGGCATTTCAATCTCTTTACCGGCGGTCATAATTAAATCTGCAAACTCGTCAATTACCAAGACTATATAAGGCATAAACTTGTGCCCGTTCAGTGGATTCAATTTGCGGTCTGTAAATTTCTTATTGTATTCTTTGATGTTTCTCGCCTTTGCTGTTTTCAACAAATCGTACCGAGCATCCATTTCTAAACACAACGAATTCAATGTATAGATGACCTTTGAAGTCTCCGTCAAAATCGGCTCCGGCTCATTTGGTAAAAAGCTTAAAAAATGATTTTTTAGCCCTGAATATGGGAAGAGTTCCACTTTCTTTGGGTCAACCAAGACTAACTTTACCTGTGAGGGATGCTTTTTGTAAAGAAGAGACATCAAAATTGTATTGATACCCACTGATTTACCTTGACCCGTGGCTCCCGCAATAAGTAAGTGAGGCATTTTGGCCAAATCGGCAACAAACACTTCATTTGCGATGGTCTTACCGAGGGCAATAGGTAAGTCCATTTTTGCATTTTGGAATTTATCAGATTCGAGGACTTCCTTTAATCCTACCATTTGAGGATTCTTGTTTGGTACTTCAATACCGATGGTTCCCTTCCCTGGAATTGGTGCAATGATTCGAATACCTAAGGCCGCCAAACTTAATGCAATATCGTCTTCCAGATTTTTAATCTTAGAAATTTTTACGCCTGGTGCAGGTACAATTTCATATAATGTCACCGTAGGTCCAATCGTAGCTCTAATCTTTGTAATCTCGATCTTATAATCTAAAAGCGTCTTTATAATTTGATCCTTATTGGCTTCAAGTTCCGATCTGTCAATTTGGACATTACCAGAGCTGTGGTCAACCAACAAATCAAGGGTAGGGTGCTTGTACTTCGAAAGTTCTAAGGTCGGATCGTAAGGTTCGCTGTGATCCCTGTTTTCTTCTTGTATTGGCAACACAGGCTTATTGTGCACTTCCGGAATGGGTTGGGTATGAATATCCATCGGTGGCATTTCTCCAATTGGAGGAGCGGGTGCTGCAGGCTTAAGTTCTTCAAAAGGCTTTCCAGTATCTCTGACAGGAATGCCATTTTCTTCACTGATTTCTAGTTCGGCCACAGGTAATTTGGCCTTTGTTCTTTTAGGAGTAGAAGCTACAGAAGGTAATTCTAAATCAAATGCATTACCTTCCGTAACTTCTGGGGTTTCTGGGATAGGCCCCTCCGTTTTGGGCTGTAAAGCCACATACTTCTTTGTTTCTTTTGAGCTTGAGCTCTTAGTTGTTTTATTTTTTTTCTCAGTTAAATCAAATTCATCCTCTTGGGCTCCAAAAAATTCAAATTGTGGAAGAGAAAAGGCAAATCGACCCGTATCCAAAGAGAATTCCAGTTTTTCTAGATTTGGATTGAAAAACCATACGGCAATGCCCAACATGGAGAATAAGAGGAGTAGTAAAAGGCCTACATTCCCAAGGAAATTACTTAGCCATATGTAGGATGAATGTCCAAAAGCGCCGCCCCAACTAAAATCCGAACTTCTAAAAACAAACTCTAATACGATAGAGAAAATCGCCATTCCCAGTAAACTGTATTGAGTAACAGTCCAAAATTTTTGAAGTGGTTTTTTCTGTAAAAGATTTAGTCCAAGGTGGATCAATAAGAAGACCAACACCAAAGAGGGTAATCCAAAACCCCAGTAGAAAAAGAAGTTAGATACAATAGCACCAAGTCTTCCCAACTGGTTTTCGACATGTATATCCCCTTGAAATAGCATTTGCCAACTGTTGTTGAGAACGATATCTTGATCAAGCTTCCATGTAAACAGATAGGATAGAAAGGCTATGCCCAAATAAAGAGCAAGTAGAAAGCATATAATGCCTAGGATCTTAACAAAGCGCTCGTCATTGAGCTTTAAATGTATCTTTTTGCGACTAGAAGCCCGGGTAGACTTGGTCGTCTTCTTCTTTTTACCCATTAGAGATCGATTTTTGGATATTTTATTAAGTGCTACAAATATGATGAAATTTTCATATTAAAAAAAATGCACAAGTGTAAAATATTGATAATAAGCATTATAATATATTACAAATATATTTAATATGTTAAAAATCAACGATTTATCTTTCCTTGGATAAGAATCCTTAGTTGACGTTTTCTAGGTTGTAGAAATCTCATACCTTGCAGCTTTAAAATTATTGTTAGAAACTAAAACATCTAGATGTACAAAATATTTATTGCTGGAAGTGGAGGAATTGGCCAAGCGGCAGGATTGATTCTCTCTCATTATGACATTTTGGATTGCAAAGTAATTCTAGGGGACATAAACAAAAAGGCCGGTAAGCAAGCGGTAGAATTTGTGAATAGCGGAGCAGGGAAAAAGGATGCTCGATTTGTTTTAATGCCCAAACAAGGGAGTTCGGCGGCTTTGGATAAAGTGGCGAAGGAATGTGATATTATTTTGGACTGTTTGCCGGGAAGTGAAGCACCACGGATGGCTAAGCTAGCTAAAAAGTTCAAATGTCATTATGCCAACTTAACTGAATATGTCAACGAGACAGAGCAAATAATGAAAATTGGAGCTAAGGCCAAAACGGGCTTTTTGCTTCAAACAGGCTTGGCGCCAGGTTTCATCAATGTCTTAGCATGTCGTTTATATGAAGAGTTCACAGCCAGGTATGGCGTAGAGGTCGTTGATCATATTGAAATGAAAGTAGGGGCCTTATCTAGGCATGCCGCAGGGCCTCACTTCTATGCGTTTACTTGGAGTCCTGTTGGCGTGGCAACCGAATATCTAAAAGATGCTTATATCGTACGTGATTTTGAAAAGGTGACCATCCCAGCATTGTCAGGGCTTGAAAACATTATCGTTGACGGCGAGGATTATGAGGATAACTTTACTTCAGGTGGAGCGGCAGATCTTCCCGAATTTTTTGAAGGAAAGGCGCGTGATTTGGATTACAAAACCATCAGATATAGAGGGCATTACAATTGGGTTAAGGACAAGTTGAGTACCATGTTTGCCAAAAAGGATAAAATAGCCTTATTACAAAAGGAGATGCTCGAAAAAATCCCAATGGTAGAGGATGATAAGGTCATTATATACTCTTGTGTGAAGGGTAAGGATTCCAATGGCTTGCTCAGAGGAATAGAAGCTTCATATGATATTAAACCGGTACAGGTAGGTACCAAAATGCTCAGAGCGATTCAGACCACGACAGCGTGTGCTTTGTGCGAAGCAGCCCGTATACTTTTACAAGGCAATCACAAAGGGGTAATTCTTCAAAGTCAAATTCCTACCGACAGTTTTATCAACGGACCTTTTGTCAAAGAATTCTATGGAGGATTAGAGTTGAAATAAAAATTAAAATTTCACCTTTTTTAATATTCTTGCTTCTTGACCTGCGACCAAGCCCGAATTGGTGAAGTACAAGACGTCGTCGAAGATTTGTAAATCTTCGAAATAAGATAAATCCAGGTTTGCTTTTGGTAGCAAACGCCCAGAGGATAAGTCAATTTCGGTTAGAATATAATCAACATCAGATTTTAGAATCGTAAACAACTTTTCGGTAAACCGATCTTTATAAATTTTGCCAATCCAATTTTTGTTCTTGGAGTAGAACAGAGATTTCTGAAATATATTTTTTCCATTTAAGGAGTACTTGTAGAAAATATGATTCTCATGGTCCAGGATATACACACTTTTTTCATCGGCATGGACAAAACAATTTGCTGGTAAATAGAAGTTATACTTTAGTAGTGCCGCCTTTTCCCAAAAGTCATAAAAACTTTCTAATGAATGACTATCAGTGAGATTTATCCACTCATCATGTGATTTGTTGTCCATGAAATCTAAATACTTTTGGTCCTCTTTTAGATTTTTTAGGTTGGTTTGATCTCCCACAGAACCGAAGTTTACGGCTTGGTGACTGTACTTATGAACCCCTCTTATTTCTGCAAGTTGATTATATTTTTTTCGATAATCGAAGTAGTAATATTCGCTGTTGGCGTCAATACAACTCGCAATAAATTGATTGTATTTTTTGATCGGGTCTTGATGAGCAATATGTATGGAATCATTCTTAATGTATAGTTGATAGGCAAATTTCTCAGAAAGCAAAAAATGAGAATCCATACAACTCGTAGTTAATTGCTCAATATGTCTAATGTCTGTTAGTTTTAAATGATGCAGCTCCTGTCCATCTTGATTGAGAAGTTTAAGTGAACGTGATTTTGTTTTTTCCCGAGTTAATAAAATGATGTAATCTTTTTCAACGGCAAAATCTACGATAGATTCGGTATTGGTCGTAATAGGATCAATTTTTGGCTTAGCTGAAATCGTCACGAGATCTATAAATTCTGCATTTTTTCTTAACTCAATAGTGTAGTTTATTTTTTTTAAATCAGAAATCGCAAAGGTCAAAGGTTCGTAAGCAATATGTGATACCGTTATACTATCCGAAGCTTTGGGTAGCACTAAATAAAAGGTCCCTTTATGGTCGGTAATCGTCCCAATTTGTTTGGAGATTTCAAACACATTAGCGGCTACAACAGGCTCTTGCGTCTTAAGATCTAACACTTTGGCTTTGATGTTAGTCTGATTTTGAGCAACCAAAATCGAAGGGACAATAAGTAGAAGACACAATAAAATTCTCATCCAATTAAGTTAAGTGGTTTCCTAAACTTTAAGTGTCGTCTTGGAGTTGAGTGAAGCATGAAAAAAGTTAATGCTTGCGCATACATTCTTTGGTGTGCCATTCGGAAAACAATTCAGCTGAAAACCACAGAGCGCAGGCAAAAAGTACCGCCAAAGAGGTTCCACCCAACACAGATTTATAAATACCTACAAATCCAATGATTAAGCTTATTCCAGCTAAAAGCATAATCCATTGCAATATATTTCGCTGCGATTCTACTCTTTGTTTTTGTACTTCTAAATGTTGTTTGAGTAGTGTAGCATCAAATGTCTGCACCTTCTTTAGTTGTAGCCATCTCCAGATGTAGTACACACAAAAGACAATCCCAAAAGTGCCTAGGGTTGTAAAGAAAAAATAATATTGAAGTCCAATTGCATTCCTGCAAAACAACAGGACTACAAAAGCAACACCCAGCACTAACATAAAAGTGCAAATCTTTTTTTCTGATTTTATATACGCAACTTTGGGATCCATATCACCTCAAAATAGAAAATTCCTTGGGGTTAAATAATTCTATTGGAGTTACGACCACCTTCTTTACTTCTCCAGCAGGTGACCCTATTTTGCACCAGTCCAACAACAATTGAATCTTGTCTTTTGGGCCTTGTGCTTGCAACTTTACTGTGCCATCAATTACGTTTTTCACGATACCTTTTATGGATAACGCATCCGCCTTAGTTTTACAATAATATCTAAAGGCAACCCCTTGAACTCTTCCTGAAATTGTAGCTTCAATCGCAATCACTTCTCAAATATCCAACAATCAATTTTAATTTGAACACACTTATTTAGATTTAATCAAAATAGCTACTTTTGAATCTGCAAATCTGATTCACAATAGGAGAGGGCTGGTGTGCTGATTTGATTGTGGTAGGCGTAATTCCCGGTTTAGATGGAGTTTTGATGTCTAGCTGGACATGTCCATAACCGACATTAGGAGCAATAGGGAAATGCCATGTATCAATTGCTCTAAATATAAAAGCCACTTCGTTAGAAGTGGCTTTATCATTCTCGAATCCGTCGCAGGGACGAAAGTTCAATCAAATCATTTAAAAAAGAGGAGACCAGGTTCTAAAGTCTCTTCCATTTTTATTACTGAACAATACTATTTCTTCCAAAATCACGCTCTAGGATTATTCTAAATCCTTCGGCTTCCTCGATAGTATCAAATTCGCCTAACATAATCTTGTATCTCACTCCACCATTGTGATAGTCATTTAATACTATGATGGGATCTATAAATTCTTCCTTCAAGGCATTCACTTCTTTAAACGCATTTTCATAATCCTCATATACACCAATTTGAAGTCTGAAAGTGCGATTGATGTTGGATGCCGAATATCTTTCGAATATGTCTTTGTCCGTTGTTGATTGCTTTTTTGTTGGGTTGGAATTAACAGGTGCAGTCGTATCTACTGGTGAATAAACTTGTTTTTTATTAACCGAGAGGTTGTGGGACTCCAAAATGGATAATAATCTATTGGCCGGCATGGTTTCTTCGATGCGATCGATAAGTTTGCCTTCCGAATTAAAGATCAACATTGTAGGTAAATATTGCACCTCATATTTATTTTTTAATTCAAAACCTTCTACTTGATCTATGTCCATCTTGATTGCCACATAATTGGCATTCATCAGTTTTGCTACTCGACTATCACTAAATGTCGTTTGGTCCATCCATTTGCAGGGCATACACCAATTAGCGTAGAAATCTAGGAAGAAAAGCTTGCCTTCATTTCCAGCTTTGGATTGAGCACTATTAAAATCACCATTGTAAAAGTTTACCGTTTTGCTGTCAATGACAGGATTTGTCTCAGTTGCCATTATTGTACTGGCAAAGAGCATAGAAAGAAGGAATATTAGGGCAGTATACACACTTCTTTCAGTCAAAACGCCAGTGTAACTTACTATTGTCTTCATATTACTTAAAAATTTAATATTTAAATGATTGATTGATAATTCGCTATTGTAAATCAAGGAATGTGCCAACACATTATAAATAATTTTAATATGATTTATTTTAACATTTATTATTTATAATTATAATGTATTAAATGCTGTATATCAATAATTTATATATTATTTAATATTTAAATGTTAAAAATAAATCCTAAGATTTTATATGCTGTTTTTTATTAGCCGTACTTCTGTAGTTAGATAAATTGTATAACTTCATCGGCTACTTAAAATAGACTACATGCAATTGCAAACAGCGGCGATAACAGGTGTCGGTGCTTATCTTCCCGATAACATTGTTACCAATGCGGATCTTGAAAAAATAGTGGACACTTCGGATGAATGGATCCGAACCCGCACAGGGATTCATCAAAGGCATTTGATGAACGAAAAAGGAAAGGCAACATCTGATATGGCAGCCGGCGCGATTAAGGATTTGCTGGAAAAGACAAATACGGATCCGCTAGACATCGAAATGGTTGTCTGCGCAACGGTAACGGCAGATTATAATTTCCCCGATACGGCCAATCTAGCAGCCATGAAGTGTGGCATTAAAAAGGCATTTTGCTTTGATTTAAATGCAGCCTGTTCTGGGTTTTTGTACGCGTTGACTACGGGAGCCAAGTATATCGAAACTGGAATGTATAAGAAGGTTATTGTGATTGGTGCGGATATGATGTCCAGTATAGTCAATTATGAAGATCGTACAACCTGCGTAATCTTTGGCGATGGGGCAGGAGCAGTTTTGTTGGAGCCAAGTTCAAATGACTTTGGGATTCATGATTCAATTTTTCACGGAGATGGATCTGGGGTCGAATTTTTATATCAACCAGGTGGTGGGTCCATAAACCCAGCGAGCCACGACACCGTTGACCAAAAATTGCATTACGTGCATCAAAACGGCAAACCAGTGTTTAAAGCAGCCGTGAATGGGATGAGTGATACGGTTAAACGAGTCATGGAGAGAAACAAATTGACCAACGACAATTTAACTTGGCTTGTTCCGCATCAAGCGAACTTAAGAATCATCGATTCTGTCGCCAATATGTTGGATTTTCCTAAAGAAAAGGTCATGATTACCATCGAAAAATTTGGCAATACTACGGCAGGGACCTTGCCTATTTGCCTCAATGAATACGAAAACCAGTTGAAAAAAGGCGATAAAATTGTTTTAACCGCTTTTGGTGGGGGATTTACATGGGGCTCGACTTATTTAACTTGGGCCTACTAAGTCTTTAATCAGAATCAATAAAGTTTATCTTTGCACGCAAAATAATATAGCATGGGAAGCCTCTCGGAAATGAAAAATGGGTTGTGCCTTAAGCATAATAATGATATTTACAAAGTTGTTGAATTCTTGCACGTGAAGCCTGGAAAGGGTCCAGCATTTGTAAGAACCAAATTAAAAAGTTTGACTAATGGTAAGGTGGTGGATAACACTTGGCCTTCAAGTCATAAAATTGATATTGTCCGAATCGAAAGAAGAAAATATCAATTTTTATACAAAGACGATATGGGGTATCACTTTATGGATAACGAAACTTTTGATCAAACGAGTTTAGCAGAAAGTTTGATTGATCAGCCCAAACTTTTAAATGAAGGTATGAATGTTGATGTATTAATGAATGCAGAAACAAATGAGCCTCTCACGATGGAAATGCCCCAATATATCGTAATGGAAGTTACCTATACCGAGCCTGGGGTGAGAGGTGATACAGCTACAAACGTAACAAAACCAGCCACGGTAGAAACTGGAGCAGAAATAAAAGTTCCTATCTTTATCAACACTGGAGATAAAATTAAAATCGATACCAGAAATGGATCGTATGTAGAAAGAATCAAATCATAGAGTATGACTTTCAAAGAGATTCAAGAATTGATCAGATTGGTTGGAAAATCCAATTTGACAGAAGTTAAACTAAAGAAAAAAGATTTTGAGATTTCTATACGGACTAAAAAGTATAGAAAGAGTGTGAACCAACAAGTGGTATCTGCTGCGCCAATGCCTATGCAACAAGCACCTATAGTGCAACAAGCAACAGCAGCACCTGTGAAGGAACAAGTGGCAGCGCCTGCACCCACAGAGGCTAAGGCTGAATCAAACGCAAATTTGGTTGAGGTTAAATCGCCTATGGTTGGGACATTTTATAGATCTGCTAGTCCAGATAAACCTGCGTTTGTCAAAGTAGGCGATAGCATTAGTGAAGGAAGTGTGGTGTGTATTGTCGAGGCCATGAAGCTCTTTAACGAAATAGAAAGTGAAGTAAGTGGAAAAGTCGTTAAGGTACTTATCGAAGACGCTTCACCTGTTGAATATGATCAAGTTCTTTTCTTAGTAGATCCAAATGGCTAGAAAACGTAAAATAGAACCCAAATTATTTAAAAAGGTTCTTATCGCGAATAGAGGCGAAATAGCCCTTCGGATAATCAGAACTTGTAAGGAAATGGGTATTGGTACCGTCGCAGTATATTCTACGGCAGACAAAGAAAGCTTGCATGTTCGGTTTGCAGATGAAGCGGTATGTATCGGACCTGCCAGCAGCACAGACTCGTATTTGAGTATACCTAAAATCATGGCGGCTGTAGAAATCACAAACTCCGATGCCGTTCATCCGGGGTATGGATTCTTAGCCGAAAACGCAGACTTTGCAGAAATCTGTACAGAATATGGCGTCAAGTTTATCGGACCATCTTCAGCTATGATGAAGTCCATGGGCGATAAAATAACAGCCAAAGAGACCATGATTAAGGCCAAAGTTCCTGTAGTTCCTGGAAGTGAGGGCTTGCTAAAATCTGTAGAAGAGGGCCAAAAAATTTCAAAGAAAATCGGATATCCAGTGATGCTTAAAGCGACAGCTGGTGGAGGTGGTAAAGGAATGCGTATCATATGGAACGATGAAGAATTTGAGGCTGCTTGGAACAGTGCAAGAAAAGAGGCTGCGGCATCATTTGGAAATGATGGCATGTATGTCGAAAAATTTGTTGAAGAACCACGACATATCGAATTTCAAATCATTGGAGACCAATACGGCAAGGTTGTTCATTTATCCGAAAGGGATTGCAGTATTCAACGTAGGCATCAAAAGTTGGTAGAAGAATGTCCTTCACCATTTATGACAGATGCACTCCGTAAGAAAATGGGAGCAGCAGCAGTTAAGGCCGGTAAAGCCATTGATTACGAAGGCGTTGGTACGGTAGAATTTTTGGTGGATAAATACCGAAAATTCTATTTCATGGAAATGAATACTCGTATCCAAGTAGAGCATCCGGTAACAGAAGAGGTCATCGATAGAGATTTAATCAAAGAGCAAATAAAAGTAGCTGCTGGTTTCAAATTGACGGGCAAACATTATTACCCTCAGATGCACGCTATCGAATGTCGAATTAATGCTGAGGATCCATACAATGATTTTAGACCAAGTCCAGGAGCTATAAATTCTTTCCATAGCTCTAAAGGCCATGGAGTCAGAGTTGATACTCATGTGTATGCGGGATATAGAGTTCCTCCTTTTTATGATTCCATGATTGCAAAGTT
Source organism: Saprospiraceae bacterium (assembly GCA_020627705.1). Classification (GTDB taxonomy): domain Bacteria; phylum Bacteroidota; class Bacteroidia; order Chitinophagales; family Saprospiraceae; genus JAHDHU01. Next base: position 12,197 of record JAHDGJ010000017.1, on the reverse strand, counting down.
GATTTGCCGAGCTGAAACTCGAGAGGAATGCATAAAAAAGATGCAACGTGCATTGGACGAATTTATAGTGGAAGGCATCAAAACGACGATTCCTTTTCACAAAAAACTCATGCTGGATGAGAATTTCCGCTCAGGTAATTTTAATACAGGATTTATAAACGATTTTGATTTAGGAGAGGAAAACCAAAGTTAGATCCATATGAATTCTTTCTGGAAGCTACTCAAGCGTACAAGAAAGTACAGTTCTTTTTTATGGGCCTCTATACTTTGCCAAATACTGATGGCTATTTTCACGATCATCAGTATCCCTATGATCATTCCATTTTTTCAAGTCTTATTTGAACGGATTCCTGAGTCCAATCAGTTGGAAGACTCTATTACAGTGGTTCAATGGTTTGAATCCAAATTTTTAAGCCTAATTCAAACCAATGGCAAACAGTACGCCCTGATGTTTGTTTGCTTTAGTTTGGTAGGTGTCTTTTTTTTAAAGAACCTGTTTCGATATCTAGCAATGTTTTTCATGGCGCCTTTGCGCAATGGCGTAGTACAGGATATCAGAAGTGAACTTTATCAAAAGTACTTGGATCTGCCAATGAGCTTCCATTCGAATGAAAGAAGAGGTGATTTAATATCTAGAATTACGGTAGACATTCAAGAACTAGATCAAAGCATTCTGAAAGTCATCGAAGTAATTTTTAAAGCTCCGATCTTAATCATTGGGAGTCTGGCTTTTATGTTTTACATCAGCCCAAGTTTAAGTTTATTTACTTTGTTGCTTCTCTTATTTACCGCACTCGTTATTGGCACCATTTCTAGAGCCTTAAAAAAACAATCCCTACAAGCTCAAGCTACCATAGCGACCATGGGAAGTCATGTAGAGGAAAGCCTATCAGGTGTTCGAGAGATGAAGGCATTCAATGCTAAAGATTTTTTAAAGGGCAAATTCGAAATGTACAATTCGCGATATAATCGACTGCTAACCAAGTTGTTGCGAAGAAGAGATTTGTCTTCGCCGCTGTCTGAATTTTTGGGGGTATCTGTAGTAGCTGTTTTGATGTGGTATGGCTCTAATTTGGTCTTCCAAAACGCGATGATGCCAGAAACTTTTTTCGCGTTCATTTTTGCTTTTTACAATGTAATTGAACCGTCAAAATCTTTTTCTTCAGCATATTATTCGATACAAAAGGGTATGGCTGCTATGGATAGAGTAGAAGAAATAATACAAATGGATGGTGACCATATATTGCAAAAAGGGAATCAGAAAATTTTGTCTTTCGAAAATGCCATTCGAGCGGAGGCTTTAAGTTTTTCTTATCACCAAGATGGGCCCAAAGTATTGCAGGGATTAGATTTTGAAATAAAGAAAGGAGAAAAAATTGCTTTCGTTGGGGTGTCAGGTTCAGGTAAAACAACCCTTATGGATTTGTTGATGCGTTTTTTCGATGCGGCAGAGGGTTCCTTGTCTATTGATGGGGTGAACTATCCCGATATTGATCCCAAAAGCCTGCGCGCGCTGTTTGGATTGGTAAGTCAAGAAACTTTATTGTTTAACGATACGGTGAAAGAAAACATCGTTTTTAGTAGGCCATTTGATCAAAGGAAGGTGAATAAAGCGGCAGATTTAGCTTTTGCGACTGACTTCATTAACCAAATGGAAAAGGGCTTGGAATCAAACATAGGAGACAAGGGAAACAAACTGAGTGGAGGCCAGAAGCAACGTATAAGTATCGCACGAGCGGTTTATGAGAATCCCCCAATTTTGATTCTTGACGAAGCGACTTCATCCTTAGATGCCCAGGCAGAAAAGAAGGTACAAAGGGCATTGGATAGTGCCATGAAGGATAAAACGGCTATCGTCATTTCACATAGGTTATCTGCCATAAAAAACGCCGATCGAATTTATATTTTAGAGGAAGGAAAAATAACGGGGCAAGGTTCCCATCAACAATTACTAGAAAAGTCTACTTTTTATAAAAGATTGGTAGACATGCAAACGTTTTGATACAGTGAAAGCCCAACTTCTACTTGTTTTTCTTTTCTTTTCTGTTTCGATGATTGGACAATCTCCGCAAAGATCGCTTGATGAATTTGATGAGAAACAAAACAACACATCGCAAGAATTGATATCTCCCAATCCAAGTTATGGCAGCTTGCAATTAAACTTGGATCAGTTAGGACAACCAAAATATTTGATATCGATAAATAACATTATCGGTAAAACTTTGTGGAGTAAAGAAATTACTGCGGACCTTAAAAGACTGGATGTAAGTTTTTTAAATAAGGGGACGTATTTGTTTTGTATATCGAAGCCAAATGGAGAATACCTGAGAGTATTACGATTGGCTATTGTTGATATTTAAACTTAGGCTGAAAAACTAGTACCACAACCGCATGTATCGTTTGCGTTTGGATTATTGAAGGAAAATCCTCGATTGTTTAGACCCTCAACCCAATCTATTTCCATTCCTAAAAGATACAGGGAGTGGGCTTTTTCCATAAAAACGGACATACCATCAATTTCAAATTCTTGGTCAGCTTCTTTCTTTTTGTCAAAGCCTAAGATGTATGAGAAACCCGAACAACCGCCACCTTTAACACCAACCCTCAGACCATGGCCTGCTGGTATGTTTTGCTCTTGCATAATGCGCTTTAACTGAGTCAATGCGGTCGCTGTAATTTTTATTGGATGTACTACGGTTTCTGCCATCTCTTTAATTTTCTTCAAAAATACACTTTCTTAAAATTCAATTCATCCTATAAATTGCATATCTATCAAATGGAAAACATAATTTAGCGCCATTTAGTTTGATTTAGAAATAAAAATAAATTGATAGAACTTTTAAAATATACGGTGCCGGCCTTAATTGTCTTCGCTACAGTTTATGTTATGCTCAATCAGCATTTTAGAAAAGAACTGGCAATGCAAAATTTGGCAGTACAGCAAAAAAGTTTGGGAGAAACACTACCAATTAAGATTCAAGCTTACGAAAGACTGGTGTTGTTTTGCGATAGGGTATCACCACAGGCCATGATATTCCGATTAAATGAGGGAGAAATGACCGTAGGCGGATTGCGAAACAGTTTGCTTTTGGCTATTCAAAAGGAATTCGAACACAATGTGGCGCAGCAAATCTATATTTCGGATACCCTTTGGGAAGTCATAGATACTGCCAAATCGGAAGTACAGCAAATGGTACTAAAGGCAGCTGAAGGTTTGGATCTACAGGCTCCTGCAGATGCTTTGGTGTCCAATTTAAAATTAGTCCAAGCTGCGATGCCCATTGATCCAATGAATAAAGCCAAAGCAGCAATTAAAGAAGAAGTCCAACTGCTCTTATGATATATAGACTTGGTTTTTTAGTATTACTCTCCTTAGCAGCTTGTAAATCGACAAGCAAGTATACCCATGTAATGGATATGGATGGGCAATATCTATATGCAAATAAGGAAAATCGAGCGTATGATCAAGAAATGGATGATTTTATCGCACCATTCAGGGCAGAGCTTGCTAAAGAAATGGAAGTTGTACTCATTCAAAATCAAATTCCACTCGTAAAAGACAGGCCCAATTGTAATCTGGGCATTTGGATTGCTGATTTACTCCATGATTTTTGTAATGATCAAAATTTGAATATTGATTTTGCCGTACAAAATCAGGGTGGGTTAAGAAAAAACAGCTTAGGTAAAGGCAACCTAACAGTTGGAAATATTTACGAAGTCATGCCTTTTGAGAATATGCTTGTAATTATTGAGGGTGATGGATCATTGGTACAAACTTTCTGCGACCATATTGCGGCGAGTAACGGATGGCCTTTGAGTTATGGTCTTTCGTTTGAAATAAAAGATAATAAGGCTGTAAATATTGTGGTCAATGGTCAAGACCTCAAAGTGGATCAAACGTATCGATTTGCTGTTCCTGATTACATTGCGAAAGGTGGAAGCGATTGTAGCTTTTTTAAAGGAAAATCTTTTTACGATACAGGAAGACTTATAAGAGACATAATGATTGAGGATACTCGTAAAAAAGGTGCTTCAGGAGAGATGCTAAATATTAAAACTCAAGAAAGAATCCGTGGATAGACGAAAATTCTTATTTAAATCGGCGCTGAGTTCAGTGGCTTTGATGGCAGGCAAGTTTCCTGTGCATGCTTTTTCTGACGCTCCCGAAATTGTAAAATTGACCATACTTCACACCAATGATGTCCACAGTAGAATTGATCCTTTTCCAATGGATGGAGGAAGGAATGAAGGAATGGGTGGTGCGAGTCGAAGAATGGCCATGCTGGAGGACATAAGGCTAAAAGAAAAAAATGTCCTGCTTCTTGATTGTGGAGATATCTTGCAAGGCACCCCTTACTTTAATTTTTTTGGTGGAGAGCTGGAATTTAAAATCATGAGTAAAATGCGATACGATGCAGCAACTCTAGGAAACCATGATTTTGACGGGGGCATGGACGGATTAAATAATCTAATGCCCTTGGCCGATTTCCCCTTGTTGTGTTCTAATTATAATTTCTCAGATACAGTACTCCAAGGGAAAACTAAAGAATACCAAATTTTTGAAAAAGAAGGAATAAAAATCGGGGTTTTTGGCTTAGGCATTGAACTCGATGGCTTAGTACCCTCAAACCTTTACAGAAATACACAATACCTTGATCCTATCACGCGAGCCAACGAAGTAGCGGGTATTTTAAAAAATGACTTAAAATGTGATTTGGTCGTATGCATATCTCACTTAGGGTATAAATTTAGAAACGAACCCCAAAAGGTATGCGATGTATTTATCGCCCAAGAATCAACAGACATTGATTTAATTTTAGGTGGGCACACCCATACGTTTATGCGACAGCCTGATTCTGTGAAAAACAAAAATGGCAAACTAGTTATAATCAATCAAGCAGGTTTTGCGGGATTAATGTTAGGAAGATTAGATATTTATTTTGAGCGAAGCAATAAAGCACAGTGTGTGTATTGCAAAAACGAATTCATTCAATAATTACGGAACTTCTTATGATTAATTTTCATTAATTGTAATATATTGACATTCAGAATACTTACGCCTTAGAAGCGGCCTTAGTCAACTGATTTTCAGTTAGTTACAAAAAATATTCTGAATAAAAAAATTTCTTTTAGAAGGTTGGCTTGAAGTTTTTTTTGCAATTTTATAGACCCGAGTAAATAAACCGATCCGGAGAGTTTTTAGTACCATTTTTCTTAAAATCTGAGATGCAAGAGGATCATAAATTAGTATGGAACAACTGTCTCGAATTGATCAAAAAATCGATTCCAGAGAAGACATTTCAAACGTGGTTTCAACCCATAAAAGCTGTTCGTTTGAGCAGTAACATCCTTACTATTTTAGTACCCAATAAATTCTTTTACGAATGGTTAGAAGAGCATCATTTGTCTCTTCTCAAGAAAGCAATTTACCAAGAGCTTGGAGATGGTGGAAGACTAGAATATCAAATCTTAGTCGAGAACCATAGAAAGATTGGTCAACTAGACAACAGGCAGAAAAACAACCAAGTGGGTTCTCACGATTCGACTAAGATCATGAACCCCTTTATAATTCCTGGAATCAAGAAACTAAAAATAGATCCGCAACTTAATCCAAAATATACCTTCGGTACTTTCATAGAAGGGGATTGTAATAATTTGGCGCGAAGTGCAGGACAAGCTATCGCCAATTCACCAACTACTTCTGGATTTAATCCATTGGTAATGTATGGAGATGTTGGACTAGGAAAAACACACTTGGCTCAGGCAATTGGGAATTCTATTTTAGAAAATCATCCCAACAGAACTGTTTTATATGTAACTACAGAAAAATTTACAAATCAGGTTATTGATTCTATAAAGAATTCTGCCGTTAATGATTTGACAAACTTCTACCAAAACATTGATGTTTTGATAGTGGATGATATCCAATTTTTGGCCAACAGGACAAAAACGCAAGATATATTCTTCAATATATTTAACGCCCTTCATCAAAATGGCAAGCAAATAATTCTCACTTCTGATCGTGCTCCAAAGGATCTTGAAGATATGGAGCAACGTTTAATATCAAGATTTAAGTGGGGACTAACTGCAGATCTAAAATCTCCAGATTTCGAAACCAGAAGAGCCATATTAGAAAAGAAGATTAACAAACACTTACAGGAAGTACCCCCAGATGTTGTGGAGTACATTTGTTTCAACGTGAAGAACAACATAAGAGAACTTGAGGGTGTGATTATATCGATCATGGCCCAAGCGACCTTAAACAAAAAAGAGATCAACATTGAGCTTGCCAAAGAGGTGTTGAAGCAGTTTGTTAGTCAGCTCAATAAAGAATTATCAGTAGATAACATTTCTTCTTTAGTTTCGGAGCATTTCGAAGTACCTATCGAAAAGATGCGTGGGAAGACAAGAAAAAGAGAAGTGGTTATGGCTAGACAATTGTCGATGTACCTAGCTAAAAATTATACTTCACAGCCTTTAAAAGAAATTGGTAAAAACTTTGGTGGGCGAGATCACAGTACGGTAATTCATTCGATTCAACAAGTAAAAAACATGATGGATACCGATCATTTATTCAAAGATACTGTTGCAGAGCTGGAGAAAAAAGTGGAGCTAAGTTTGCAAGTATGATCAGTGTGCATCTACTTTCCTGACAAATTTTAAAATTTATGAGATCTTTTTTTTTCGTCCTCCTTGCAGGGATGCTTTTTTCATGTAATGAAAATAACAAACCTTCCTTTCCTACTTTAACGGTTGATAAACAACTTATTGTAAAGCATATTAAAGAATTGTCTAGTGATGGGTATGAGGGAAGACGCCCTTTTACCAAGGGAGAGCAGCGTACGGTAGAGTATTTAACCAAAGAATTTGAAAAGATAGGCTTGCTTCCTGCCAACGGAGATTCTTACCATCAAGATGTACCGCTCGTAGAAATAACAGGATCGCCATCACAAGAAATGACATTCAAAACAAAAAAGGGAACTCAGACTCTGGAGCGCTACGAGGATTTTGTTTTGCATACGCAAAGAGCAACTTCAGAATTGAATTTAAATCAGTCCGAATTGGTTTTTTGCGGTTTTGGCACTGTGGATTCAAAACGCAGCTGGAATGATTACGCTGGTATTGATATGAAGGGAAAAACCGCTGTGGTTTTGGTCAATGACCCAGGATTTGGAGGAGAAGATCCATCCTTTTTTAAAGGAGATGAGATGACGTATAGCGGAAGATGGACATACAAATACGAAGAGGCAGATCGTCAAGGAGCAGATGCAATTATTTTAATTCACGAAACTTCTTCGGCCGGATATCCATGGTTTGTGATAAAAAGCTCTTGGTCTGGTACCATGCTCGAAATTGAAAGACCCCCCGATGCTGAGGATTGTGCGCTTAAAGGATGGATTTCTTTGGAAAAGGCGCAAGCACTTTTTGAAGCTTGCGGTCTCAATTTTACTGAGCAATTAAAAAACGCAAGAAAACCTGGTTTTACTCCTGTTCCTATGAATGCCACTGTTTCTGCGTCACTAACCAACAAGGTGAAGAAGGATATTACAAAAAACGTAATTGGATACATAAAGGGATCAGAGCAGCCTGAAGAATATGTCATTTATTCGGCACACTGGGATCATTTGGGAATAGGAGCGCCTGTGGATGGGGATTCCATTTACAATGGTGCTTTGGATAATGCATCCGGTACAGCTACTGTGCTGAGCATTGCCGAAGCATTTGCTGGTTCGGAGGTTCCACCAAAAAGGTCAGTAGTATTTGCCATGGTTACGGCAGAAGAACAAGGGCTTTTAGGTTCTCAATACTATTGCCAAAATCCATTATTTCCAATCAAGAAAACCGTTGCGAATATAAATATGGATGGAGTCAACCCAATTGGTACGATGAAAGACGTCACAGCTATTGGATTTGGCCTCTCTGATATTGACAAAATCTTAAAGGAAGAAGCTCAGAAACAAAGTAGATATGTACTCCCCGACCAAAATCCTGAGAAGGGAAGCTATTTTAGAAGTGATCATTTCAATTTTGCGAAAGTGGGCGTACCTGCGATATACGCTGGGGGTAGGACAGAACATGCAGCAAAAGGAAAAGAATATGCCAAAAGTTTTATGGAAGAATATGTCTCCACGTATTATCACCAACCTTCGGACGAGTATGATCCTTCTGGATGGAATCATGACGGCATGCTCCAGGACGGACAATTGTATTTGAATTTAGGTATTAACTTAGCGAACTCGGATTTCTGGCCATCATGGAATGACGACAGTGAATTTCAAAGAAAATAAACGCCTCACTTTTTTAATTGCATTTGTGTAGAGTATAAAAAAGAATTAATGAAAAATTTGTTGTTTTTAATGTGCTTGATGTCCTTGTCTCTAACAACTGACTTATCGGCGCAACAACCGGATCTGAACAAAACGATGGTTTCTCAAGCTAGATTTCTCGGAAAATCTGCTCCTTTATCAAAGATCATAAGTAATCCTGAAAATTTTAAGCCGATAGTAATAGACACAAAGGCACCAAAGGATCACCCGAAGAAATATGACATGAATTTCTACAATCGGGCAGAGCATCATGGCAAAAAAGCATATGGAGCTTTACCTAATGGAGTGGATAGATTGTGGAATCCAGAACAAAGAAGTATGGGGAACCAAATTGATCCCCTTGTAAATGTGGAAGGACTTAATCAAAATAATAGTGGAGCTTCACCACCTGATGAAACTGGTGCAATCGGGAAAGATCATTACATACAAATTGTGAATGCCAGCATCATTCAGATTTTTAATAAAGATGGAACTCGCGAAGGTGGGTCAATGAACCTAAGTACCTTTTGGTCCCAGTTTGGTCAATCTTCCGGGGGAGATCCGATTGTATTTTGGGATGATTTTGAAGATCGTTGGGTCATGACCGAATTTCCAAATTTTCAAAATTTCTTATTAGTAGCAGTTTCTGATACAGATGATCCTTTTGGTACTTGGAGTGCCTACGAGTTTGGTACACCTTCTTTTCCTGATTATCCAAAATACAGTGTGTGGGAAGATTGCTGGGTGGTTACGACAAACGAAGGAGGTAACATTCCTGTGTACTGCTTGGATAAAAGCAGTATGATCCAAGGACTACCAAATGCGGACATCGTGCGTATGACGGTACCAAGAATCGGTGCAGGTCCAGGATTTCAAGTGATCACCCCAATCCATTATAATGGACAAAGTTTAGGTGCTCAAGAAAACGCAATGATTATCAGAATGGTTGATGATGCCTGGGTTGGAGGAGAAGATCGATTAGAGATTTGGGAAATCGAATTAGATTGGAATAATCCAGGTGCGGCCTCTATTGCAATGTCTGACGAAATAATAGTAAGTCCTTTTGACAGTAACCCTTGTGCGACCTCAGCAGGGGGTGGATTCTCCTGTATTCCTCAACCCAATCCAAATTTGGGATTGGATGGCTTGCCTGAAGTAATTATGCATCAAGCAAACTATAGAAACTTTGGTTCGCACGAATCAATTGTTTTAAACTACATCACTGATGTTTCAGGAAATAATCATTCTGGTATACGATGGGTAGAATTACGGCAAAATGGAGGCAGCGATTGGTCCGTATATCAAGAAGGGACATTTGCACCTGATGATGACCATAGATTTATGGGAAGTATAGCTATTGATGCCAATGGAAATATTGCCATTGGGTATAACATTTCTAGTTCGACCAGATTTCCTTCCATTGGTATTGCAGGGAGACGTGCTAGTGATCCTTTGGGAGAAATGACCTTTGACGAATACATAGTTGAAGAGGGTGTTTCTAACTCGCAAACAGATCGTTTTGGTGATTATGCCCACATGACGATTGACCCAGTGGACGGCAAAACTTTCTGGTTTACTTCCCAATACATGGGGAATAATTCAAGATGGAGGACTAAAGTTGTTGCCTTTAATTTGGGAAGAGATTCGATTGATATGGGAGTTGCTCAAGTATTGTCCCCGCTATCCAGTTCTTCGTTAAGCGATGCCGAGTTGGTTTCGGTAGAGTTTAAAAACTTTGGTATTGATAGCGTGGATGTTTTCGAAATTGGTTTGGAGGTTGATGGCAATTTTATAGAAAGCCTCGTGATTGATTCTACCTTATTTACAGATGACGTTTTTGTTCAAGAGTTTGGCACTCCTGTGGATTTAAGTGCCATTGGTGATCATACGATCAAAGCATATGTTAGCGCAACAAATGATGAAAACAGATTCAATGATACCTTGACTTACAACTTGGTAAAATACCCTACAGCAGATGCTGGAATTATTAATATAGGAGAGCTAAGTTCGATTTGTGGAGACTCCACGCAATTAAATTTTACCATTCAGAATTTTTCTGACATCAACTTACAATCCTTGGATATTGCCATAGAATTAAATGGCAATGTAATAGAAAACCTCAATTGGACAGGGGATTTGGCTCTGAATGATACCGAAGTAGTATCCGCGGATGTAGTGGGCTTGATAGAAGGCAGCAACATGGTTGTCATTCGATCTTCTAATCCAAATGGCATGATGGATCAGAGAATAGGCAACGATAGCCAATCAATAAATGTTGATGCCATTTTAAGTGGGGTAGAGTTTACATTAAACTTAACACTCGATTTTTATGCCAACGAAACAACATGGGAATTAGTGGACGAAAACGGAGTGGTGCTGTACCAAGGAGGAGATTATGCTAGCGCTGGATTAGTAGTAGAACAGTTTTGTCTTGATCCTGATTTATGCTATGTGTTTACCATATTTGACTCTTATGGAGATGGCGTTTCTGGCTTTTTTGGTCAACAACAAGGGGATTATGAAATAATTGACGCGGATGGATTGGTTGTAGCTTCTTTATCTGAGATCAATTTTGGAGATGAGGAATCTTCAGAATTCTGCGGTACTTTTATGTGTAACCTTGGAGCAAATATTGACATTGATCCCGCTTCTTCTTCTAATCAATCAAATGCCAGTGTTTCGATTATACCTCAAAATGGCTTAGGGCCTTATCAATTCTCTATTGACGGTGGGGTAACTTTTGAGTTGGCCAATATTGGATATACTTTTAATAATTTAGCACCAGGTACATATGACATTTATATCATTGACGACCTAGACTGTATTTATGAAGAAACCATAGAAGTAAAAGCCTGTGATCTTGAGTTTACCATTGATACAGAAAATGCAGCCAACTCCAATTCTTTGGATGGCTCTCTAATTATCACAGCGACGAGTTCTAATCCTCCGCTTATGTATTCTGGGGATGCGGGAAATTCATATCAAAACAGCAATATTTTTGAAGGCTTACCAGCTGGAAACTATAATGTTATTGTGCAAGATGGAATTGGTTGTTTGGCTTTTGGAAGTGCTACCATTGATTCTACGGTGCCTAATATTGAAATTGATAATGTAGTCTCAGCCAATGTATACCCTAATCCCAATACAGGGCTTTTTCATGTGGAAGTCACCACTCTTGATATGGATGCTTCTTTTATAGAATTCGAAATTATTGATGCCATCGGCAAGACCATCAAAAAGGGCAAGTTAAATAGATTTAATGAGGCTTACTTGGGTCAAATTTCTATCCTGTCCAGACCTAATGGAATCTATCATTTGAGACTATACAATGAAGGGGTGGAGAAATTGATAAAACTAGTGAAGATTTAAAAAGAAAGAGTCCTGTTGGTAAGAACAGGACTCAATTTTTAATTTAGCTACATTCTCAGGTATAAGAGGTAACTAATTAAAAGGATCTCATCTTCAATTTAGGTTTAAATTGGCATAACGAAAAATATTTGCGATAATACTTTTTGAATGTTGTAAAATGAACGATGAAAATGTATTTTTGCACTCGCTTAAAAAGTTAGCGAGTTGAGTGAGGAAAATAAAATCCTTTACCAAAAGAAAAACGGATTGTTATAATAACGCAATCTTCAAAAATGAGACTGGTATTATTGCATTTAAAGTTTGTGAATTTTAATCCTCAATAATAAAAGTTTTTACAATCGGAGACGTGGGTGAGTGGCTGAAACCAACGGTTTGCTAAATCGTCGTACTTGGAAACAGGTACCGGGGGTTCGAATCCCTCCGTCTCCGCTGAAATTTTATGTCCGGGGCGTAGCGCAGTCCGGTTAGCGCACCTGCTTTGGGAGCAGGGGGTCGCAGGTTCGAATCCTGCCGCCCCGACAA
>JAHDGJ010000016.1:3795-81229 GCA_020627705.1 Saprospiraceae bacterium | reverse complement strand
TTTTGAATGCTGTTAGATTGCAGAAAATGGATTGGGAATAAAAAAGACCTAGAAGTAAAAATATTTCACCCATGTAATGATTTTAGGCTAGTAGGCGTGTTTTGTCCATTAAGTTCTAATATTTTATAGCAAGCTAGATTATCTCAAAATGCCAAAGCGGATGTAGATAAATTGGTTGATGTCAGCAGATGAGGAAAGGAGAAATATAAGAACCAAGAAACAAGAAGAAAGCAAAAAGACTATTTTTAGGCGATTTAAGCAATTTTGTGTCTTTTGCAAGGGTGTTGTAGTAAAAACCATAAAAATCCCACAAAGGGCTTAAAAATAGCCTTAAAATAGAAATTTGACTATATGGATAAGAAAATAAAATATATTGAGGCTCTTGGCAATCTTTTAGCTACATATAGGTCTGATTTGTTCTATATCAAAAGATTCAATGATTTTAAAAATGGTCGGGTAAGTAAAACCGACTATCTGACTAAAGAAGATGGATCATTTAGAAGATTCATTAATGATTTTCGGGTTGCTCGCAACATATCAAAAGACTATGTAGATGAGTTCTTAGATGAACTGCAAAAGTGGATCAACGGAAATCAATCAAATGATGTTGACCAGTTAGCTACAAAAGTCAAGGGGTTGGGCTATACTCACGGCAAGGTAATGACTTCTCTATGCTCAAAGGTTTTGTTCCTGAATAATCCGTACGAGATCATCCCAATAGATCAATTGGCTAAAAGGGCTATTGGGTATAGAGGTAACAGGTATTCAGAATTTAGGAAAGAAATAGATTCATTCAGAGAAAACAACACCAAAGAGATCAATTCTTATTTGGCTTCGGTGAGTAACCACATTGACCAAATCGAAAAAGACTTTAACGGGGATATACCTAATATTGAGATCATCAGACAAAATAGGTATTTAGATAAAATCATGTGGACTACGGGGAGAAAAAAGGCAAGAGAAATTGATCCCTTGCCTTTTGATTTTGTATAGAGCCGACTATGCAGCCAGTTTTTTATAGAGTCCATGACCTATTTTTTTAATTGATTTATCTTCTTCCTTTTGAAGCCATCTTTTAGCCGTCCTATCTTTTCCTCCAAATTCTAAGAACTTGCTGACATATTCGCCTGTCTTAAACTGCGTATTTAGCTCATTCAATGCTTTAAGATGTAAGTTGGATTTGATCTTAGATTTGGAATAAAGTTTGGCTGCTTTCAATCCATGGTAAAACAAAACCGACATTACTTCTATGGATATGTCCATATCTTCATCTAAACATACTATTTCGGTTGAATTATCTTGACGTTCAATATATCTCCAAACTGACAATATCATCATGAGTTTGAATGATGCAACAGCTAATCTTTTGATTATATCTCCATTATGGACACCATAGGCCGTTTGCCAATACTTATATCTTATCTGCCATTGCTCGTAAAGATATTTGAATTGGTCAGGATTGAGGGCAAAGGTTTTTTCCAAGTCCTGATTATTTACAAACCATTTAAACAGCGCATTACCACTATCCTGAATAGCTTTATCGATGTTATACTTATTGGCTAAAGCTGGGTCTAAGACTCCAAATTCGGATGGTTGGGTATTGACATAGTACAGCACTCGGCTAAAGAGTCCATTTTCTCTATTTTTAATTAACCCTGCTAACTGATTAGGCGTCATGGTGACCAACATACCAAATCTAGGTTTAGGCACAACTATCATTTGTCTATCCATCTTTCTCTCGTAGGTCAATTCTTCATTATGGAAAGACTTACGAAGATGTACTGTAATATCACCCCATTCACTCTTGAAATTATTGGATATTGCATCACCCTCTTGCTCGAACATGATGCCTCTTCCTTCATTAGCGGCTAATCTAGGGTACATCATGGCACTAGAGCTATTACCTGACAATTGGAATCTTTTCATGTCCGTTATTGGCTCTGTTTTATTGAAATGATTCATGCTATCCGCTGCCATTGCAGGAGCGATAGATACGACGCCTTTACCACTAGCAGGGGGAGCTATTATCATAGTCATCAAGTTTGGATGTACTGTCTGATAATGATAATCACCCTTAACCATGAAAAACAAACTACCCGAAAGTGTCAAAAGTGCGAGTAGTGCCATGTCTCTTTCCGTGTCACTTTGGAATTGTAAAGGACTTACCAATGGATAAGGTAAAGATTTATAAACTTGCTTGGGGATAAGCAAATCTTCATTACCTGCATAAGCAAATTCATATTTCAACACCCCAAACTCTTGGGTATTTCTATAAGCACTATTGATAGTAGAAGTTATTTCTCTTTCATCTAATTCTGAATTACTAACAAAATAATCTATTACCATTTGCTTATCTATCCCGTGTCTATTTGCTACATAAGCAGTCTGTGAAATATAATTGTTTCTATTCCCCTCTCTATATTCTTCTATAGTGTCGACATGGTTTATTACATACTCTAGGTGCTTATCCCCATCGATAAGTCGGGTGGCATTTTGACATTTTGACACTTTTGATACATCAACTTCAAATATTTTGTGCTCTTCATTGATGTAAATGTCAGGGTCGTAACTAACAAAGTGCATTCGAGATATGTCTTTTGTTTTCCTGTCAAATGGTATATCAAATAGTGTTCTATGGTAATAATCTAAGACTTGATTGTAACCATCCTTATGATATTTGGGTGTACAATTCATAAATACTCCAACCTTTAATCCAAGTCCGCTTGGTGAGACAAAGCAAAACGCTGTATGTTCTATTGTATTAAGTCTCTTTTTGAAATACTCCATTTTGCTGTCAGAACTTATACCATCAATATCCAATACAGCTAATCCGATATAATCTTGAATACCCTCATCGTTACGTTCAGTAAATGTTCCTGAGTATCTAAAGGAAGGCAATTTTAATTTTAATTCCTTGTAGGCTGCTCGGTCTGTTTGATATAGCCTCCTAAGCTTAGCGAATAAACCTATATCAGATGGTGATTTAATAGTGTCTATTGCTTCCCCTAGAGTTGTTTGAGAACCAATCATATCATATCGGTTCAAATACTTCATAATTTTTAGTTCTCTCATTATTAAGCTCTTTTTAATTGGTGAATAAATGATTCCTCCTGAAATGTATTGGTCACGTTCAACCATTCATTGATTTGGTTTTCAATAAATAGGATTCTGTGCCCTCTACGTACATGGGGAATTTTTCTTTCTTTAACCCACCTGTATATGGTAGGCATTGAAATGTTTAGCAGTTTAGAGACTTGCTGGGTCGTTAAATAAATACTCATTTTTGTATTTTTTTGAGTTAAATAATAATGCCCTGAAGCATTGTTTTCGGCTCAAATATATACCTGTAACAATCTGATATACAAGAAATTACGCCTAAGTCATTTTAGATGTGAATTATGTTTTTTATCCCCAAATAAAAGCCTTGTATTTATTGAGTGAAGTAGAGGGTTTAGGGATAAACCTAATTATTATCCCTCTTCGAGAAATACTCTTGCAGTTGTATTTTGGGACAAAAGTTCATCTCTAAGGTCGGGGTAAGAAACTAAGCGTTTTGATATTTTAGAAAGGTTATCATGACTATTTAATAGTTGAAGAGTATCTAAACCGAATGAATCACCTTTCCAATATTTCTTAGTACTTTCTTCAGCAATATTCTTTTTGCAAATATTTTCAACTGAATAATAATCAGCAAGAAGTCTAGCTATCTCTTGTGTGCTTTCAGGGCGACTTGGGAATCTTTCTAATATTTTTTTAATGTCATCTGGATTGATAAAGACTGCATTTTCTATAAGATAATTTGCCAATGATTGTAAGGTGTCATATGGGTTTTCCTTACCCTTTGGTGTTTTGATAAATCTTATACCCTTCAACCATAAAAATGTATATAAGGAAAAAACAAAGTCAATTTGGGATATTTTATTTTCAGAGAATGTAGGTGCTTCATAATGTTCTTCAAGATTAAAGCTCTTGATATATTTATTAGCTTCAATATCATTTCTCCAAATGAAATTGCTTAGATGCTTTGTGAACACCGTAAGGTCAGTTTTATAGGCATCTTGAAATAAGTCATTAGTAAGTTCAGCTTGTTTTATTGCTCCCGTCATTCCTTTAAAAATATAAAAGAGAACAAATAACTGCTGTTCCTTTGATAGCTGTTTAATCAAGGTAAATATATCTAAAAGTGTAAGTTCAAAAATTGAATTATACTGATCTACTACATCAGGGAAGTCGGGTGAATAACTATCTGAATCTCCCTGTCTCCTAGAAAGGCTTTTTGCAGACAATTTATCATCCTTTTCAAATCTGCCAACATTATCATACCAAACTTGCCATTCATAATTTTCTCTTGCATTTTCCCTTCCAAGTTCGGTAAGGTTTTTATGACCAAATAACAATGGACAAATTATAGTATCAACGAGTGATATAAGTTCATTGACAGGAAATAGCCAATTTAATTCAATATTGTATTTGACAATCTGCTGAACAGTCAGATGAAACTCATCTATTCCAGAAAGCCTATTAACAGCGTTATTAAAAGTTTCTATTCTATCTCTCATTATTCATTTTCTTTGCCAAATAATTGATGGTCTATATCTTGAACACCAAGATTCTTTATATAATTCTGTGTGGTTGTTAATTTGGAATGCCCTATTGACTCCATTATAGTATATGGGTTAATACCTCCACCAACTGCCAAAGTAGCCCATGTATGCCGTGCAAACATCGTTGAACATGATTTATTGATTCCCACTTCTTTTGCAATCTTCCTCATTGCTTGATTAACGCTGCGGATGAAGTTCCCAACCTTCTTTTTTATCTCCTTTATAGAATCTCCTTTTTTCAAATAAGGAAAAATATAATTCTCTGGATCATTATTCTTAACTGTGTATTTCTCCAAAATCTCTTTGGCTCTAGGTACAAGTTTGATTTCCAGTTTGGTATTTTTTGACTTTGTTCCTTTAGTCTTGGTTCGTATGAAAGAAATAGTATCACCAGTATAATTCTTGAACTTAATTTGAAGTATATCGGTCATATTCATTCCTCGTAAGTACAAACTTAAAAACCAAAAATCAATGGCTTTCGCTCTTGCTGAATCTTTTATTGGACTATATCCAGCTAATAAGCTCAACTCAGATTTAGATAGACCACGTTTATTGTTCTCAACTTCCTTTATTTTGTATTTTCCTTTCTTTTCTACCCCAAAAGGGTATATATCATCTGAAATTGCTTTTTCTCTTATTGCGAGATTAAAAATTGTTTTCAGAGACTTTAAGTATATACTTACGGTGGTGGTAGACTTCCCTTGCCTAATTGCTTCTTTCTCAAATTTCTTTAAAGACTTGGGATTGAACTTTTCAAATGGAATAGGCTTAATTTTTAGGTTTACAATATCGCTCTTAGGTTCGATGTGTATATCAAATACTATTTTGAGTAATAGCTTTAAAGCTGCTTTATAATTGTTATATGTAGATACTTGACTATTCTCATTATATTTCTTTAGCTCTCTTTGATAATAGTAAATTACATCGTTTGGGTATTCTCTTATGTCGTAAAACTCTTTTTCAAAAGTTGTAAAACTGAAAGTTTCCATTTCGTTGATGATCTCTCTACCTCGACTCTCAATATCTCTCAATTCATCATTTAACCTAATGAAAATACCCTTTGGAGACCTTGCCAAGTAAGACTTCTTGAAATCATCCTTCGTGATAGATAAATGTGTCTTGAATAGTCTAGGTTTCCTCATGTGGGTAACTCTTAGCTTAATCGGATAGGTATTATCCTGTTTTGCTCTTCTCGTATCGTGGTAGATTCCACACGTTGCAATTGACCTCATTTATTTATATTTGCATACAAATTGCAAACAAAAATGATTATTTGCAAACATTATTGATAACTAATGGAGTTTAGTATTTATTTAACTGCTTGAATTATAAGATGGTAAGTGTTGTTGAGTAGTAGTGATAATGACAAAACTTTCGACTGGCAGTCAAAAGGTCAGGGGTTCGACTCCCCTAGGCTCCACTAGAGAAACAATGGCTGTAAAAGACAGGTTTTATAAATGCATTGAATTTATTCAAAAGCATTTATGAAATCCTGGATTACTGAACGAACTTAAGTAGACATTGTTTATAACCTGGTAGACTCAGGGATCAACGCAGTTACTCCCATCCACTACTAAACCCTTCTCTCAGGGAGCCTTGCTGCCCTCCCTGGACACGGGGGTCGAGGTGCCTTCTTTATTTAAGATGCATTTAGCATCTTAAATTCCTTGCAGGACCATTCAGTTATCCTAGGCTCCACTTTCCAAATAAGGCTTAAAGCGACTCAATGGATTTTTTCCATTATAGCATCCATTTGATGTTTTACTTCCTTTTTACGTCTCCGAGCAATCGGTAAAACAATGTCCTTTTTCAAAAGAAGAGAGTTACCCTTTATGCCTGTTGCCAAATTTAAATTGGCAAGAAAGGATCGATGAATCCGATAGAATCCAAAATTTTGAAATTCTATTTCCATTTCTTTCAAATTTTTGGAAAAAGTTACATGTTCCAATTCCTCTGACTCATTTTTTACGCAATGAATTATCGAATAATCTCCATCAGCTTCAATATAAAGTACCTCTTGTGGCTTGACCAAAACTTTTTTATTGCTTAGGTCATAAAACACCAATTGATTTAATCTAAAATTGATATCTTTTGAAGATCCAATTATACTTTTTATTTTTTTGAAACGCTCAGCAATTAAAACATTTGACTCATTGAGAGAGATTGTGCTCAATGGAGGAAATTCTAGAATATCGACGTGGACAAATTCTTCTTGGGTTAATAAAATCCATTTACATCCATCTAAGAACTCAAGATTTAATTTTTGTTCTATGATGTAGCGATAATCCAAACAAAGTAAACAGCTGGAAGTCCGTTCTATCTGGGCTAAATCAGAAAGTTGTATATGCTCAAAATCAAATGGGAAGTTATTCTTTTGACATATTTCTCTAAATCTAGGGATCACTAAAGACGATGAGGTAATGATGTAACACTGCACTGGCATTTTTAAGGCATTTTATTCTCATAAGTAATGCACAGCATTTTCCTACTTATGGGAAATGTCAAGCATCTACTTTCCTATAAGTACCACTTAGTTATAAAATGCTATCAGTAAAATGAGGGAAAAATTACAGAGTGATAGGAGATATAATCCTAGCCAACAGTCAATCTAGATAGGGCTCAGGTCTACATTTGTCTACAAGCCTTGCCTCAGCCATTGTTTATTTCGCCGATGACTACATAAAACAATTCATCTCCCCATTATTAGGTAGATCGTTAAACGGAAGGATATTTTGACGAATGGTCAACTTGTAAGGAATGAGTTGACATAAATTCGTTATTGAAAAGACCTGAGAATAATATAGAGCAACTACTATCGCAACAACGAATTCTCGTATTGCAGTACTATTGAATTCTCACCAAAATTATTTTTTTACAATTAAACAGTATTCATGAAAAGAATTCTTACACTTTTCGTATGCCTTATGGTATGCGTAAATTCAAACGTATTGCATAGTCAATGTGGAAACATTTTGGTTAATCCTATAATTGACATTGATTGTATAGATGATGGATCAGGAAACTTTACGGTTTCGGTAGATTTGTCTGGAATACAATGGCTTGGAGGAAATCCTTCCTTTTACTTAGAAATTGATGGCGAAACATCCGATAATTTTGTTGCTGATCCCAATACCTCTCAAACTTTTGTTTGGACATCTACCTTTGCCTTTTGCCCATCCCTTGGAGATATATTCGTGCAGGTCTGCAACAGCATCAACGGAAATGGTTGTAATTGTTCGGCAGAATCCGGCCCTTTATCTGAAGTACTTCCGGTCACTTTAGAAAAATTTTCTGGAAATTTACACGGCAGCGAAATTAACCTCAATTGGACCACCTCATCCGAACTCAATGCTGACTATTTCGAAATACAACACAGCACAGATGCTCAAAACTTTAACTCTTTACACCAAATTGAAGCCTTAGGCTTCTCCGACTCAAATCATAATTATTCCTTTAGACATCGAGATGTTCAAAGCGAACATAATTACTATCGATTAAAGCAATATGATTTCAACGGTGAATTTTATTTGTCGGATATAGTATTTGTAAAGAAAGCATTAGACCCTAACGAATTAAGCATTTATCCTAATCCCGCCTTTAACGAATTAACCATTACTGGATTAAAAGAAGGCTATTCTTGGAGAATTACAGATACTTTAGGTAAAAACTTAAAATCTGGCACAGCTGCAAGGATTAACTTGGTAGATTTTTCGAAAGGCACCTTTCATTTGACTATTCTAAATAGCCAAAATAAAGTTATAGATTCAAAACGAATTTTAAAGATGTAAAAATCTTCTCAAGTTTCTCAAATCAGTACTGAAAAGGAGTTGGGGCTGTCTTAAACAAGGCAGCCCCTTCTTTTATGATTTATTTTATTAAAGAATTTACAACTTCAGATTTTTTTAGAAAAATTAAATTTCAATCCCACCGCACTCATTACTACCTTTGCGATTATTCTCTTAAGAGAAATTTAAGAGAATTGATTCTCTTGCCTACGTTATTAAAAAAATGAATTACCATGAGATTAATTACACTATTATCATTTTTACTTCTACTCAATGTAGGTTTTAGCCAAGGCTTAGAAGAAGAGATCGGTTTTGTCTATACCAAAGCGGTCTATTTGATGGATACTGATCGCGTAGAAGATGCTGTAAAAGAATTAAACAAAGTCATATCCAAAGACCCTAAATACAAAGATGCTTTGTTGCTCAGAGCCGAAGCCAAATATTCATTGGGTGCTTATTTGGGTGTTAGAAAAGATTTGAATCAATATATTTCTACCAATGGCATCACTCCCCGAGTAGCAAGATTATATGGATTAACAGATTATCAAAGCGGTAAAAAAGATGCGGCACTCAATAGCCTCAATATAGCTTTGGCATTTATTAAAGATGACAAAGAACTTTTTGAAACACGTGGTCAATTGTATGAGGACAAAGGCACGCTCGTGAAAGCCTGTAGTGATTATGTGGCTGCGGCAAAATTAGGTTCTTCCTTTGGTAAAAGAATGGCAAGAACACTTTGCGGAGAAAATTTGAAAGAAGATAGACCAAGCAAGGAAACTGGAAGAGATAAGATCAAAATCAATAAGCCTAAAAACGATCGATCTACTAAACCAGATAGGGATAAAGTAATTGTTGTTGATGATGAAATAGAACTCAATGACAAATCAAATGAGCGCGAAGATCCTATGGATGAAATGGAGGATAGTGAAGACGAAGTGATGGATGAAGTAATAGTAGATGTTGTTGCTGAAGATAATACTGTCAATACCGTTAAGGTTGATGAGGATCTTACTTTACTAATTTCTGGTGAAGGTATTGGATCCAGAGATATAACCAAACAGCCAAACATCTTGATCATCTCAGAAGAATCTGGTGATGTAGCGATTAATATTTGTGTGTCGCAAGGAGGAAGAGTTACAAAAGCAACTTTTGATAACATAAACTCTACGATTAGAAAACAAAGTTTGGTTTCACTGGCCCTAAGAAAAGCGAAAGAGTTTTGGTTTGAATCCAGTACTAAAAATGAAAGTTGTGGGACAATCGTTTTTAGGATTCATGGATCATGATAAAAAAATAAAGTAGTATCCAAAAAAAAGCCCATGCATCACAACATGGGCTTTTTTGCTTTTTGGCATAAAAAAAAGTCTGAAGAAGACTTTCAAATTAGCGACTTAGCAATCGACGATTATCAAGCTCTTGGGGCTAATCATAGGGAAGAAACTGGTACGAACTCGTTGGTTCAACAACAATTAAGGGCTATTTTTGGTAGAACGGATACTTTTAGAGTAGATTAATTATGACAAGGTTTTCAATTTTATTTCTCTCATTATTGTTCATATTAACAGTTTCTTGTGGTGACAATACAACTCCTAATGAAGGAGGAGAAATTTTGGATGACTCTGGCGTTGTGATTTATAAACCCTTTAATTGGAAAAAAAGCGTTTACGAAGATCCAAATCAAGAATATTTTAAATCTAGGTTATTTGGTAATTGGTCATGGAATAATATGGCTATGATACATAGGAGAATAAACAGCAAGCCAATTACTTTAACGGCTATTGATTTGGACAATGGTGAAATTGTTTGGGAATGGGATGATTACTTTAATCCTGAAACAGAACTCACAAATGGTCGATTTTTCAGCCGAACAGATAATATATTTCACTGGAAAACTGGAGATAGACAATACTGGATTGATTTGGAATCTGGTTCAACCATTAATAAAGTTCGAAGTCCCCAATCTTTTACTCATGTGATGGAACAACTGGGTGATATACATTATTCGATAGGATTTTATGAAAGCGAACAACCAGATGTTTCTACCACTGGAGTATTTGGTGGGAACTTTTTAGAATCCAATCCATCTCTTATTCTTAATAAAGAAGTAGATCCAAATCAAATTCATAGTGGAAGAGCAAATGATATTGTAAGCGTAAATCCAGTCATCATAGAAAACGATACTTTGCTTGTCATTGGATGGCAGCAAATTTTTGAAAATATTGATTTTCAATCTTATTTAGGGCTTTATAATTTATCGAAAAATTATTGGGAATATGATAGTATAGCTTTATGTGAGCCAAATCCTAAAGGTGTTTTATATCAGCCATTTCAAGTTTTTCAAGATGATGTTATAACTAACGTAGGAAAAAGCTTAATATCCTATAATTACAAGACTGGAGAAAAAAATTGGGAAGAAATTTTTGATCACGACTTCTCTTTTGCAGGTTTTGAAATTGCAAATGATGTTTTGGTTGCTAGTTGTGAGAACCAAAGGGTTTATGGCTTAAATGCTACAACTGGAAATCTAATATGGTCGTCTCCAGGTTCAGGAACACCAAGTAATTTAAAGAATCGAATTTTGAATGACGTTGTTTATTTTGGTGGGGGAAGCTCTGGTTTCTTACATGCAATTGATATTAATAGTGGAAAGACTCTTTGGAAATTAGATCCTGATCTTTATGAAATGGGTTCTGATTGGGATTGGTCCATTACTGTATCTGAAAATTTAAGTGGGATTGGTAAAATTGTTATTCAAAATTTAAACTTTGCTTATTGCCTTGATGCGGCGAGATAGTCTAAAATAACCTCTTTGGCTACATTTGATTTTGGCATATTGTTATTATCAAGATTATTCAACTACCAAAACGACCGCTATAAAAAATAAACCATTGAAAATCAATTGACTAACTGGGGTCTTAGTAACGGGGGCAGCCTGTGCGCCTCTGGCGTAGACTTGAACCTACGTCCGCCAGGGGCGGATATAAGACCCTCCTTATTTTTTTTCCTTGGATATCCTCCAAAAAAAAAAGTCTGAAGATTGCTCTCCAGACTTCTTAGTAGCGGGGGCAGGACTTAATTAGCGGTCGTTGTACGCTTCTATGATGCAAACAACATTTTATAACTTACTGATTATCATTATTTAAGGAATATGCTCTATTACCGAGCATTACAGAGTAGCAATAAAAAACGACCGCTATTATTGGAGTAGCGGTCGTTTAAAGGTATCTTTGAATTGCGATTTCAAAAGATGATTAAAGATACAACAAAAGGTAAAGGACGTACCAAGACTCCAGAGGTGCGCTTCAATCTCGATATAAAAAAGGGTCAAAAGTCATCACCGTTAATCATGGCAGTTTTCCGCTATGATGGTAAAAGGCTGAAATACTCTTCTCAGCATAAAATTGATCCTAAGTATTGGAATGCTAAAAAGCAGCTCCCTATACCCTCTTATCCTTTTTACTCAGATTTGAAAAAGGACTTAGACGACATTAATGATGCGATCCTAGAAATCTACCATGATAAGAATGATGTGTCAATAGTTGAATTTAGGAAGCTATTGAATATCCAACTTAATCGTGAGGTCGAAGACAAGGGGTATCCAACAAGTTTACTCCCATACTTCGAATACTACATCAAAAGGCGTGAAACACTGAAAGACCGAAACCAAAGAACTATTTACAAATACAAAACAGTCCTGAATAAATTAAGAGCCTTTTCAGCATCACAAAAAAGGGATTTAGATTTCAAGGATATGAATATTGATTTCAAAGAGGACTTTGTAAGATGGATGTATGACGAGACAGGAACGGACTCCAGGAATACTGTAAATAAAAATCTCTCTACTCTTAGGCTTGTATTGAAAGCAGCTAAAAAGAACGGTGTGAATGATTATAACGCTTTCCTTGATGTAGATTTCATGGTCGGACGTGTAAAGACTAAGAAAATAGCCTTGACAGATGCTGAGCTGTCTCTCATTGAGAAATTGGATCTTTCTGATAACAATAGACTTTCAAAGGTCCGTGATTGGTTTTTAGTGGCCTGTTATAGTTCATTGAGGATTTCCGACTTTATGAGCTTGAAACGTGAGCACCTAATAAAAGAGGACGAAGGGTACTTTATTCGTAAGATTACGGAAAAGACCAACGAAGAAGTATTTATACCATGTAACGACAAATTGCTCACAATACTGGAGGATCATGATTTTATACCACCGTCTATGAGTGATCAAAAATTCAATGACTATTTAAAAGAGGTGTGCGAATTGGCAGGGCTTACAGAAAATGCCATATTGAAAGTTGACGAAAAAGGCGAAGGCGTTACCATCACAAAAAAGAGATTCGAAACCATTTCCAGCCATGACGGGCGTCGTTACTGGGCTACATCGCATTATTTAAAGGGCTATCCTATTGCACTTCTTATGCAGGTAACCGGGCATCAAAAGGAATCGACATTTCTGACTTATATCGGTATTTCCAACAAGGAGAAGGCAAAGGCATTGATGAAGGAAATTAAAAAAGGTCACTCTAAAATTGTCAGTATCGCTTAAACCAAAATGAGCTTAAACCATCCTTTAATAATTGGCCCTGAATTAGCTAAGGCAATGATCGAATTGCAAACAAGTATTGCTACAGATGTAACTATAGAAAGAGCTATACAGTTTTTAAAAAATTACAATAACGAATTTTTGACAAAAATTGATTACTCTACTTTTGTTATGGCTTTCAAACAAGCGATTGAAAATCCAAGATGCGTAAAAAAACTATTTATTGAAAATGAGATTCAAGTAGTCAAGGGTTTATTTTACGGCATGTATCCTAAAGACCTACATCATCGAACTGAAAAAATATGGACGAGCTCATTAAATCTACTTATTCAAGGAAAATCTGAGTTAGAGGTATTAAAATTAATCCATAGACCATTTTATCTCATCTCAGGAAATGAATTTTGTTATTCCTTCGTTGCTCATTATTATTTTTTCGGATGTATAGAATATGCCTATTATTTAAAAGGCCAAAGCAATGATAATTCTACTATAAAAAATACTTCCAATTATTCTCTTTCAGACTTCACTGATTTGACCACTAGAGATATAGAACTATTTTTTCAAGACGCTCTTACCGAGTCGTGGAGACATGCTAATATGAAAAAACATCGAGAGGTAATATCTGCCCTAGTTTCAAAAAATTTAATCAGAAGAGATGATGCAGACGGATACGCTGTAACATACAAAACAATTTACAGTGTTATTGGAAATGAGTTATCAATAAACTTTGGAAAAAAAGCAGATAGATTAGAGAAAGGACCTGTATTTTGTCTAATTGAAAAAAGTTCTTTAATGTCCAAGTATGTTAAAATGTTAAATTCTAGGTCGTAAAGTCGGGCGACCTAATCCCATTGGTATCTCAATATACCTTGCACTTGTAACAAAAGCAATCCTCTTATGAGTGCAATAATTTTAACCAGTCCACAAGAATTAAAAACACTAATTCAAGAATCTGTTAAGGATGTAGTTGGTAGCCTAACAGATAAGATCACTAATGATTTAATGAGCTCTACGTCTCCTGAATGGCTCACTCGTTTTCAAATGGCCCAAAAGGAAAATGTCTCAGTTTCCATGGTTGACAAGTTAAGGAGACAAGGTCGATATGACGTCCGAAAACTTGGAAGGAAAACACTCCTCAAAATAAAATCTAACCAAGCGTGCTAATCCATTAAAAAAGCCCTTTGCGGTATTACGGTACCATAGTACAAAGGGCTTAATTCTTAAAATATAGCAGTGGCAAATATAGACAATTCGCACAGGGCTCAAAGAGAACGCTTCTTTGAGTTTCTAAAAGAAAAGCCGGTTTCCTGTTCAATGGCTGAGGCCGAGACAGGTATACATCAAAAATGCCTCACTCGATATAAAAGGCAACTAGAAAGCGCCAATCGATTATGGGTAGCATTTGAGGCAAAATGTAAAATAACTGGAAGGTTGGTCCAATACATAACCACAAATCCAGAATTCAACCCATCGAATAACCAGTTAAACATATTCGACGATGAGTGATACAGGACAGCGATTTTTTCAAAATGAAAAATGGGTAGTAATTCCACCAAAACACATACGAGAGCAGCAACTACATGAAGATATTATTAGAAATAGTGCAAATGGAGAAAGGAATCATAAAGCATTTTTGAGATCTATTAAGTTAGAATTGGACGCCTCAATAATTGAAGACGAATTTTTTTTAAACAAAATGAAAAACAAGATTAATGCTTAAAAACGCATACTATTTCCCCCACTATTGCAACGCTCGACATGACAGAAAATTAAAGCGAGTAATCAAAGATTTAGGCGTTGAAGGTTATGGTCTTTTTTTCATGGTTTTGGAGACGCTTAGGGAACAAACTGACTTTAAATTCCCTATGTCAGATATTGACCTTTTGGCTGATGAATTTGGCACATCAGAGGCAAAATTAAAAGCACTAATAAGTAGTTATGATTTGTTTAGTGTTGATGGCTCTGAAAGGTTCTTTTCTCCTAAGCTCATATTTTATTTACAACCCTATTTCGAACGCTCAGAAAGAGCAAGAAATGCAGCTCTAAAGCGATGGAATAAATCAAAAAAGGGACTCCCTTCACCCGAAGAAAATGCAAATGCAGATGCAAATGCATTACCAGAGCAAAGCGTGAGCTATGCAAACAAAACAAAAGATAAAAGAGAAGAGAAGAATAAAAGAGATAAGAAGAGAGAAGAACAGTTTAACGAGTGTTGGATTATGTATCCTAAAAAGGAAGGATCAAGTAAGAAAAAATCTAAGGAACGATTTTTAAAACTTTCGAATAAGGATGTCAACGATTTAAAAAGATACTTACCACTTTACATTAAAAAATTCCAAATAGAACAAAATGGATTAAAATTTATGAAGCATTTTGAAAACTTCATATCCGCTAAACTTTGGGAGGGAGGATTAGAAAATAATTTGGATTTGAATCTAATACCAAACTCTAGTCGACCAGAGGTGTTCACTTCAAATTCCCGACTATGAGTTTAGAAATTCAAAAATCATTCATTGGAGCTATTCTCATAAATCCGAACGCATTTTATGAGACTGAAGGCGTAGTTAGTGCTAAAATGTTAGAAAGTCGCTTAGAAACGATTTATAGCCGTTTGGCAGAATGGTACTCACAAGGAAAGGAAATAGATTTTCCATTATTCGTAAAGGATTTAAACTCCTATACCAAAGAGAACTACACCTTATCCGACTTGATGGAATTTAGAAGCTATTCTAAGAGTCAAAATGCAATAGAGTATGCAACGGCAATAAAGAATCAATTCGAAAAAGGATTAGCACAGAGTTATTTAGAAAATGCTCTTATTGATCTTGAAGAAAAAACACCACTAGAAACCTTCACAAGCTTAGAGTCTCAATATAAAGAACTTGAAAAGTCAGAAGATTCTCAAAACTCACATATCTCAGCATCTTATGTAGAGGCGATGGATAGAATCCATAATGCCAAAGAAAATAAAGGCTTATCGGGTGTAGATAGTGGGTTCGCTGATTTCAATAAACTGAACGGAGGTTTTCAGGCAACAGATCAAATCATATTAGCTGCACGTCCGGGCATGGGTAAAACTTCCTTAGCTGCAAACTATATCCTAAATGCTGCTAAAAAGAATCACCCCGTCCTGTTCTTTTCATTGGAAATGTCCAAGACTCAAATTTTCCATTTGCTATGTGCAATTGAGACTGGAATAAGTACAGATAAAATGCGGAGCGGTGAATTAAATGATTGCGAAGTACAAAGAATAACTAAGGCAATGGAGGACATAAACGAACTTCCAATATTCATTTATGATAATGTGATTTCGTTGGATCAAATCATTTTAAAATCAAGGCTAGAGAAACGAAAACACGGTATCCAATTGATGGTACTTGACTATTTACAATTGGTAAGCAGCACAAAGAAAAATCAACCTCGACATGAAATGATTTCAGAGGTATCAAGGCGCTTGAAACTATTAGCTGGTCCAGGTGATTGCAATTGGTGCAATCTTGTGCTAAGTCAGCTAAATAGATCCGTAGAATCCAGAGGAGATAAACGACCTATGATTTCCGATTTAAGAGAATCCGGAGCAATTGAACAAGATGCGGACATGATCAAAATGCTTTATCGTGAAGGATATTATACTGGTCAAGAATCACAAACCGAATTGCTTATACTAAAGAATAGACATGGGCGTGTTGCAACGCTAATAAGAGACTTTAAGAATAGGAAGTTCATAGAAAGTACGCAAAGACATTATTAACGCAATAAACACTCAATAGAGCGACAACTTGCAGAGCTTGAAAAACTATATGAAGTATAACAAACGGCGGTAAAACGGCGATAAAACAGATAATTATGTTTGGAGACAATCAAAACCCAGATATCGGAAAAGATACCCAATTCCCACACAATGACCCAACTAAGGGAGGACGTAAACCTTCCTTAAAAACAGCGTACAAAGAAATTTTGAATGAAACAGATGGTATTCTCGTTTGGGTGCCAAAAGAAGAAATTAAAACAAGGACCATTGAAGGAAAAGAAGAGTTCGGTATCCCATTAGACCCGGTTAAACACCTTTTGTATCGATTGAACAAATTAGCTACTGGTAAAAACGATCGAGTTGCCTTAGATGCAATAAAATTTATTTGGGAGCAAATGGATGGTAAAGCAAAGATTACTGCAGAATTAGAACAAAAGCCAAAGGGATCAATTCCTATTCACAAATGGGTTGAATAAAAATATAAAGCACCATGACCATAAATCAACAGTACAATTTCTTCATAACCTTCCCAATTACAGGAGAAGAACAATTTTACCCTGCAAACAACTCTTTAAAATGGAGAAGAGGACGGTACAAGGACCAATTCTTCTTTCGTGAAACGCTGGAAACCACGCTTAATATTTGCGACAAAGACCTATTCGAAAGGATTTGGCAGCTTGAGAAGTCAAAGTGTGATTGCGAAAGCTTAGAAATAAGGATCGAGGAGCGTTGTTCTTTAAACGATCCCTTTGAAACTGTTTACTACGGTGTATTTTCCTTCGTTGATGGCAATTGGTGCCCAGATGAATGCAAAGTGTCGTTCAAACCAAGGACAAACGATGTGTACAAGTGTATGCTAGATTCATGGGACGAAGAAAAGAACTTTCTAGACATAGTGGCAAGGCAAGACATAAAAACGCTTTGTGGTCCAATAGAAAGCGAATACTGCACTGCAATTGTATCAAAAGACCTTTTAGACTTTACTCTTCCAGATCCTCCGACGGGATGCCTTGACAATCCCAACACATGGAGTTTATACTATTTCCGTTGGACGTCAAACACTACACCAGGCGGCACCGTGTATAATGTTCAAGCCCTTTGGGTTCGTCAATACATCGATCAAGTAGATCAACCAGATTGCGGCTGCCTTGAATGGATAGAAGCAAGTCCCGGGCATTGGGTAGCTCCCGCGCCTACGACTTCAAATTTGGGTAACTCAGGAAACATTGCTACCACAGGTCCAAATGTCGGTAGTTCGTCAAACGCTTATGAAGAAACATATCAACTCATAGCGGTTTCAAACGTAGTTATCCAGCTATCCACACAAGGAACACCAATAGGACTAACTGCAGAACCAGCAACCATTGACAACGGCATAACACTCCAAGACTTCATTAACTTCTACCTTGAGGACTGTTTTGATTGCGTTGTATCGAACTTTTTAAATATAAACCCCGATAACACAACGTTCACGAATTACGAATATGAGTGCGCTAAAAAAGAGCTTCACGAGGTTATTTTATTTCAGTCTTCCGACATAATCAATCCAAATGGTGTAAATGCAAGCTCTGGCAACATAAATCAAATAGCTGGTCTAAAGGATTTTGAAAGCTTCTGGACGGCTTTCAGTAAGCTTTTGCGCCTAAATATGTGGTTCGATAAGAAAATCAACTGTTTGCGAATTGAGCATGAATCTTACCCACAAGAAAGGGGGCGAATATTAAGCCTATACGATTTCTACAAAAAGTGCTTATCTGGAAAGGGTAAGTTTCAACACTTAAAAGAAAGAAGGCCACTATCGGAAACCTTGGAATATTCTCAAGAATCTCCAAACAAAGAATTTCAAAGCGGTGTAATTAGATACAAGCCCGATTGTTCTGGTGACGGTGAAAATAAGAAAGCCAAAGATTCAATCGATTGTTTTTCCAACGATATAGCCCATATCTACAATAATCAAGACTTACAGGAAGATCGTAACGATTTAGATAACATCACATTGGTAAGTACTTCGAACGGAATAGTTAATTATTCCAATGGAGTGATCACAGGCCAAAGCATTATTAATGGCCCGTTCGCAATGGCTAACATCATTCGTAAATACCATCTTCGAAATAAGCATCAATGTTTTATCACGGTCAATGGTGAAGAAAACGTACAGTCTTTAAGCCAAATCAAGACACGAAAACAAGACACGATTACCGTAGATCAGTTTAAATGCAAGTTCTTTAGACAGCTAGACGAACAGATTGATCAAGTTAGAACGCAATTTGCTGAGACTTGTATAGAATCTGTGGAATATGATGCCCCTAGTGGTAAGGCGGTGTTTGAGCTTATATTTTAGCATGTAAAGCATTACTTATGTAATACCCCTATTTGCTCGAAAGTACCGTCTTTTCGTTTAATATAGATTGGTTTTTCTTGGTCCGATTTGAAAAGGTCTTTTAGTGGAACCTCTAATGCAGTAGCTATCTTTTGCAATGATTCAATAGTGGGGTTTCCGTTAATGATCCTTGAAAGGCTTACCCTATTCATTTCTAAATGATTTGCCAAAGCTTCAAGGCTTATATCCTTTGATTTTGCTATCTCTTTAATTCTTAGTGTCATAATGCAAAGGTAATGCATAATTAATAAGTAAATGTTACAAATTAACAATAATGTAGCATTAAATAACTACAATTATTTGCAAATGTAGTTTTATGAAGCTATATTTGGGTTATAAATTAACGTTATAACACTACAAATGAATACTACAATTAAAGCCACAATCGAGAAACTAAACAGCTTTGACCCTTACTTTATGTTTTCGGATGATTCCAGAAAGTACGATCAAGGGAGTAGGGGCAAAAGAGAAATTATAGACTTGCTTGATTCTTTAACACCTGAGCAAATAAGTGAAGTAAAAGAGGGCTTGACCGTATCGATGGAGTTTGTAAACGTTCACTTCAAAACATACTTTGAAAACCCTCCAGAGCCTACACCATCAAAAGAAGTAAGCTATAAGAGCCAAATTATGTCGGCTGCATGGGATATGCTTAAGAAAGGACTATTTCAAACTATCTCACAAGCTTTGACGGCTGCATGGAAGCGCTACAAGCTAGTTTCTAAGCTTCGTCAAGGATTAGCATATTTCTCATTTAGAAAGGCTAACAACGATCTAAGGGAGGCAATCGGTACACTTGCAAATAATAACTTTCAGTACGCACCAAAGACCAACAAAGCCGAAACTAACTTTTCAATCGTGAAATATTGGGACGTTCAGAAAAAAGCGTTTAGAAGCGTTCGTATTGATCGAATTATTTCAATAGCAGCTTAACCAAATCACACAAAACTTACACGCATGAATCAAAAACTAAAAAACTCATTGACCAAAAGCCAAAAGGCATACAAAGCATTTTCCGAAATACTCGACACTTTTGAAAATAAGGGTGCAGAATTGGGAATGCAGATTTATAACGAAATCATTGCCATTATTAAAGACCCTAAGAGCTACGAGAAAGCAATGACAAAAGAAGAGCACAAGCAGTCCATTTACTTAGTCGAAGCAATGATTAAGCATAGTTGTATGGACGGAGTAAGTTTTGAATGTTGTTATTCGATTGAAGAGATTATTAGGCCGCTATTTATTGAAGAAGATAAAAGCCACAAATCAAACCCTTTGGGAATGTTGGCAATGACCGGAGCCTTTGATCATGTTCTAACTAAAACAAGGGAACAACTTCATAACCTCATTTCAGTATGGAATAAAATATATTCTATGCAGGACGTTTGTGAAGACCACCTTTTCGATCTGTACAATGACCATTGGCATTTTCCCGAAAGGATGGCGAAATGCCTAGTGGCTCGTAAAGATAAAGGCATCGAAGATGAAGCATGGAAACCATTTATCGAACAATTAAAGAAAGTAGCTTGATTACCTCAAGTATTTAAAAAGTATTCTATTGAATAACAGTAGTTTTCCAAAGCCTCTGCCCTTTTGTGGTGGGGGCTTTAATCTAAGGTTGTACCCGAAAATGCGGATCGAACCGACTAGAAATAATTTCTACCAAATCACAACTATTATAAATGAATTCAGCACTACTAAACAAAACCCTTGCGGATCTAAATTTTAGCATTCAAGAACAAAACACGAAGCTTGAAAAGATCAATGATAATTTGCTAGAAATACGACAAATGCTAGGTACTGAAAAGTATAACAGTGAACAAGCGGCCCAAAAACTGGGTATTTCTGTTGTGACCTTAAGAAAGCTTAGGGGTCAAGGGTTAATTGAGTTTTCGAGAATCGGAGAAAGGAAGATCGAGTATTCAGGTAAGAACATAATGGACTATCTAAAAGGTAGACTTTCCTAATTTGAATAATATGCGGCTATCACATAAAAAGGCTTTAAATATTATTTGTTTGAAGTGTTTTCTTACACTATAAAAAAGGTTTTTCCTACATCACTACGCATGTACGAGAAATAGTAGATGAAGATTTTTCCCTAATCACAAAGGAAGGTTTTTCTATAATCATAAAGCAAGGTTTTTTGGGGGTCATAAGCGAAATAGAAAAAGTGATAGATTGAAGTGTTTTCCCACCCTATAAAAAAGAGCCACGAATAAAGATCAATTACGTAATTTCAGTTATTCACTAAACCTTAAATACTACTTAGAATGAGAACCACATTAGCTTTAATTTTATTTTTTATTGGAAACATGACATATTCGCAGGTCATTGTTGAAGACGTAAACATTAACGAAATAGAAAACCTTGCATATTGCCAAGTGGTGGCATCTGGAAACATGTTTTCGAACAA
The DNA here is from genome assembly GCA_020627705.1 of Saprospiraceae bacterium. Taxonomy (GTDB): domain Bacteria; phylum Bacteroidota; class Bacteroidia; order Chitinophagales; family Saprospiraceae; genus JAHDHU01. The sequence goes on along the minus strand of JAHDGJ010000016.1, from coordinate 59,753 downwards.
GGTTAAAATAAACATTGATTACGGTCAACACGAAAAGAAGTTTGGGAAAACAAATAGCTCAGTAAAGAATAAGGATGGTAAGGCAATAAAATTTAATAGTGTTTTTGATGCGATCAACTTCATGGCCAATAATGGCTGGAAACTCATAGATGCCTACCCTTTAACAACAGATGCTTTTGGCGGTAAAAAGCATGTTTATCATTATACTTTTGAGAAAATTGGATTTTTCAACTAATGGGATTCCTCAAGAACGAACGCAAAATATCCTTTGATGAAAGCGAAAACCTAGAGTTTTACTCTGCTCAAAAGCAGTACGATAAGCTCATGTCCCAATTTTTAGCAAATCAGGAATACGAAAAAGCAGCTGCATTGAAAAAGGAAGGGATTGAAAAAGGTCTCATAACTAAACCAATCAACCTAAAAAAGAAGAGACCCTTTTAACGGGGTCTCTCTTTCAAAAAACATCACTTTAAAAAGTGAATCTATACTTTAATACCTTTCGTATTAAAATTGTAACCATTCTATGATTTAATCACAATTGCAGGGGCAAGGATCGTTTACGTAATAACTCCCTACACAAGTATTTAAAGAATTAGGCAAACCATAATATACTTGTCCAGTTTGTCCAGGCTCTAAAATGTCGCATAATGAATATTCAGTTTTAACTATTTCCAATGTAACTGATCCAGACAGATTACCTAAACCGTTAAATTTCATATTAGGAGCTTGAAACGTTAAGTCAATTAGAGGGTTTCCTTCACCTGATCGTGTTGTTTCCGAAAGCTCTATCGAACCTTGACCTGGGTTCGTGTATGTTATTTTAGAAGTACCATCAACAAAATCTAATCCAGTATCAGGCATAGCTTTCAACAAGTCTTTGAGAAATAAGATATTTGGATAATCCGATACATAAGAACAATTTGGCAATGTTCCAACCGCACTTACAGTAAAAGAATGCGAATTATTGCAAACTATATTGAACCTTATCGGTTCAAAGGTGCCATTATCATAACCTTCACAATTTGAATTACCTCCGCAGTCTGAATAAAATACAGGGTACGCAGCAATTGATTTAGCGTGTTTTTTAGCATGAGTATTTTCTGCCTTTTGTTCGCAACCAAAAAGAGCGAAACAAACGCTTAATAATAGTAATTGTTTCATGATATTGTTTTCTACTAAAATACTATTTCGACTCAACCTAGAATTATGGAATGGTCTAAATCCTAATAAATAGGGAGATACTTTTTTTATGATTGTTTACCGTTGTGCATCTTTTTTTTCATTTAATGATTACATCTGCAATTGTAAAAGTATTCACTTGTGATATTGATGATCTTGTCTCTTCCTTTCGTTGCATTATCGAAACCAATTATTTGTAATTCATTGATTGCTTAAAGCTTTAAATATCTAAGAAAAACTCTTTGTTTTTGAGCTTGGTAATGTGAAATATCATTCATTATAATTGGTACACTAACACCCCGAAATGATGAGATTCCTTAGCTCATCAAACACCTTATTTTCTAATTCTAAAAACTGATTAAATGAATTTCAAAATCGGATTTTCACTCTTTTTAATATTGACTCTTTTTACATATTCGTGTAGTGACGAATTTGAAGAGATACCTCAAGAAAATTATTTCGATGTAGATATAGATATGAGTTTTCAAGATTCTCATCCATTCTATAGTTCAACATTTATTATTGAAAACAATTCATTTATCAAATTAGAAAATATCAGAGGTCGTGAAGATCAGGCACATATTAACTTTGTGAATAGTAAGTTTTTCAAAAATTTATCCTCGGAATCTTTAGGAGGTTTTATTGATCGTTATGGTTACCCAATTTGGGATGCTTGCTATACTGTTGAATCAACCGATGAGGAAAATAATGAGTTTGAAAAGATTTTAATTATTCCATTCACAAAACCTAATCTGCCATCTTTAACTTCCTTGATGTATGTTTTATTTGAGGAAAGCGATTATAGAATTATTATTACCGAAAAGGCTTCTCTTTGGGAGGTAGCCCAAGGAATTACTGACCCATCCTTTAATAGTTTGTTCTACTTCAGCACTCAGGTTGGTATGGAACATTACATTTTCGATAATATAATGTTCTTTTCAGGTAAACATTTATATCGAAATTGGCATGAATTAACACTAGCTAATACTAGAACTCCAAGTTACAATGTTTTAAGATCATGCTCTGGAGATGGCGGAGGCGGTTCAACGTTGCCACCAATAGAGGACGGCGACGACGATGGCAAAATGCTTTCTGAGTTTAATCAATCAATTGCTCAAGTTAGAAATGATGAAATATTTTACGTTTATTTCCCTTGTGAAAATGACGGAAGCAATGATGGATCTAATGATGGAGACGACCCATTTGTAGATGGAGATACTGGTGGTCCCGGGCAATGGTTCTGGGATATGTGGAATCAGTTTTTCAATGGAAACCAAGGTGGAGGTTCGGAAGGCTCTGGACAAGGTGGGGGTAAACCTGGAGGCAATTCTGGCAATGCTGCTGCTGAGGCACTGGCATTTGAACTTGGCATTGATACTGATATTATTTTGGAATGTGTAGGGGAAAACCCTGACTTAATGGAATATGTTGCTAATTTAACTTACAATGCTGAAGAGTTCGAAATTGACCCTTGTGATGAAAGTGAAAATGATTTAGATTTACTCGGTGATGCCATAGGTGCGGCATGCATGAAAAATTCAAACTCATCGGAACCAGTAACCGTTGAAGATGTTTTTCTTGAGCTATTTGGCACGGAAGAACAAGTTGTTGAAAAATTAGAGTGTCTAAACATAGCTGCGAATCCTTGCGAATTAGCTTTAATGATGAATCCTAACTTTGGTCCTTCAGGATTTGGTATTTATGCAAATTCCTATGATGCTTTTGAAATGACCGATCAAGTATGGGGATCGGTAGGTACGGGCGTAAATGACTGTAAAGATGCCTTTAGACATGGTTATTATCAAGCTATAAACGCTAAAGAATATGGCGCCGTAGTTACTTTAATGTTTGCGGATGCACATGAATGTGGTGAAGATACGGAAGCCTCTCGAATGGATTTGAGAAATAACGCTGTGGGGATAGGGATAGGTTCAAATTGTTCAGAACCATGTACGCCTGAGCAAATTGCTGCTGAAGTGTGTCAAAAACTAGAAAACGGAGAGATGTCAGTATTAAGTAGTCCTAATAACCCTTTTTCTTTAATAATAAGCTCTGGAGATTGTGAATGTCCTAACTAACACACTGAAAACTATTTTACTTTCTATCGTACTAATTTCATTTTCAAGTTGTTTTTTCAATAACGAAAAGAACGTTTTAAGCTTAAAATGTAATAATGATTTTCAAAAAATAAGATCGAGTAGCAAGTATACATACAAAGGAAAAATCAAAGTAATAGATATTGATTGTTTTGATGGCATGCTACAAATGTACGCGGGTGGAGAAAAAATGCCTAAGCATAAATTTGTAATTTCTCAACTAACGAAAGGCGAAGTACTTTACAATGGGGATTGGTATGGAGGCGAATTTGGATTTGAGATAATTAATGGTAATGAAAAAAGCTCGAAAGAAAACTCTTTAAAGCTAGAAGTCGTTTTTTATAATACGAAAAAATAAAAGTGATTCATTGTCAAGCTAGTACTAAAGAAGAACTAGAATTATGAAAGTGTAATCAATCGACTTTAAATTATTTAGCCTTTGTCTTTGGTGGGGGCTTTTTGATTATTTCGATTTCATGGAATGGTATTTGACACTATAGAAATATGCTTGATTTAAAAATGACTCCATTTGAAGAACAAGTGAAATTCACACTTTTCCCAAAGTATAGTTTCGATCCTCAGGAATTTAATACGGCTTGGCTGTATAGAGAGGAAATTATCACTAAAGCAGAATCCAAAAATCTAAGTAAAATTTCGAGCAGTCAGGACTACATGTCATATTCAAGTGAATTTTTGAACTTCGAAATAACTCCAAAAAGTTTTACCATACAAACAAGATCTTCAGAAATACTTGCCTATCACTTTGATATTACTAGGTCAATTGCTTCTTCCATCAGCTCCAGAATACGTAATGATTTTGATTTAAGGCTTAATTTACACTTCCGTTTAAAGAACGCTGGAAAGGTAAAGCAAACTATGAAAAGTCTTATTGAAATAGATAATTACAAAGGTATATTGAACAATATTCAATCAACAGCATTTCAAATTGAGGGTAAAACTGAACAAAAGGATTTTAACTTTGAAGAAAGAGTATTAATTACCCCTTGCGGCTTAAAAAACGGAGAAAAGGATATACATATTTTTTTGAAAAACAACATAGCATTTAAGGATACTATTAAAGATTTAAATTATTTTGATGAAGACTTTCTCAGAATCGTTGAAAAAGCAACCAAAGTTTTTAATTTTTTCATAGAAAAACACATTCAATTATGACCTTGGAAGAGTGTTTGGTTGAGCATGAAAAAGATATAGTTTCAGACCCTCATCCGAATGAAGATTTGTTTAAAAACCAGCGCCATAAGCCAATTTATTCATGGACAGGTGTTGTTGAAAAAATTACTCAAGAAACCTTATACGCTAAGATATTTGACCGATTGGAAAACTTACATTCTGAATTAACATTTCCAATTAATATGATTGATTCAGATATTGTCAAAATGTTGGAACCTGAAAGTGAATTTTATTTTCTAAAGGTCTTAAATCTTAGAAACGGGAAAGAAGAAGTAAAATTTTTGCCAAAAAGGAGGATTGGAAATAGAATCACAGACATCAAAACAACTTTCAAAACTCTTTTTAAAGAGTACTCAATTCAAGAGAATCTAAAATAATATTTATTAAAACTGTATTACTTGGAGGTGGAAACGGTCAAGGAGAATGTAATGTTTTGCATCTAGTTAATGGTGATATAGGTATTATAGATACTTTTAACAATCCACTAAATACTCGGTCAGAAGCATTAGAATATCTTGATAGACAGGACATAAGTTACTCTAAAGTGGTATTCGTTATTGTCTCACATCTTCATAGAGATCATATTGGAGGCTTGATTAGTCTTTTTGAGTCATGTTCAAACGCGAAATTCTATTTTTCCTCAATAATAACAAGCCCACCTTTCAATGGTATAGTCGCTCTTTCAAAACACGCTAATATTGAAATACCCGGTTTCCAACAATCGCGAAAAATTTATAGGTTTATTAAACGAAATGGAATCGAAATTGAATCCATTCAAGAAGGAAAAGTGATTTATGATTTTGACAATTGTAAAATAACCGCAATTTATCCAAACGAAAAATCTATTAATTACTTTCTCTCGAAGTATGAAATTATTTATGAAGAAATAGATGAAGAATTAAAGTCCAATAATTCCAAGAATAAGAAGCAAACAAAAAAATATAATATCTCAAGTGATTTTAACCACCACAGCGTTGCTCTGATAATTTCTTTTAATGATCTTAATTATCTGCATTGTTCTGATTTGGTTTTTCATGATGAGAATGGAATGGGCGCAGCTTATGTTTTTGACTATTTAATCCAGAATAATTTAAAGTGCCATTTTTTTAAACTACCTCACCATGGAAGTAATACTGGATTTGATAAAGAAAAATGGTCAGCCTTTATAGAAGAACCAAAATACTTAAAGACCACAGCTTGGAGAGGAGCTGGCGAATCGCTACCAGAACCAAATACAGTCGGAGAAATTTTATCATTATCAGAAAACTCATATTGTACAACTAACCCACGCACCTCAACAATTGATATTCCCAATAACCTCAAAAGGAAATATAAATTACCAATTGGTAATGTCAGACCTTTTTCAAATAAATATGGCGTAGTGGTGTTTTCAAAAAACAGCGATACAAGCCGAATAAGTGTTGATTCTAAAAACGCTGTGCATTTTAAGGAACTCCTCTGAGAATATGTGATTTTGACCGCTAAAACGACCGCTTTAAAAAACAAACCCTTGAAAATCAATTGATTAACAAGGGTCTTAGTAGCGGGGGCAGGACTTGAACCTACGACCTTCGGGTTATGAGCCCGACGAGCTACCAACTGCTCCACCCCGCGATGTTTCTTTTAATAAAATTACGACCAACTACGCTCTTTAACCACTTTTCGCGCTTTATTGCTTTTGCTGTTTCATCATAATACTCACAATACAATACTTCCCAAGGTCTAAATTTTTTGGTATATCCTTTTTTTGACAAACTATTGTGTGAACGAAATCTTGAAATCAAATCACTTGTATAGCCTGTATAAATCTTGTCAAACTTTTTTGACTTTAAAATGTAAACGGTATAAATCAATTGCCTTTGGTTAGGTTATGATTCGCCTTTGGCGAATACCAACTGCTCCACCCCGCGATGTTTCTTTTTTCGGGACTGCAAATATATAATAAAACACAACATTTACTTTAATAATTCCAAGAATGGAAGGAAAATAAATTCTGTAACCGCAGGGTATTAAAATTCCTAATATTTTCGTGGTTCAATTTAAGAACATGAATAAAGTTTATGTAGTCTCCGCAGTCCGAACACCTATGGGAAGTTTTGGCGGAAGTTTGTCTTCACTCTCAGCAACTAAATTGGGAGCTATTGCCATGAAAGGTGCACTAGAGGCAAAAAATATTGATGCAAAAGAAATTCAAGAAGTTTACTTTGGCAATGTTTGTCAAGCCAATTTGGGTCAAGCCCCAGCCAGACAGGCAGCCATTGAAGCAGGTATTTCGAATAATGTTCCTTGTACCACCATCAATAAAGTTTGTTCTAGTGGAATGAAATCAATAATGCTAGGGGCGCAATCGATTATGTTGGGAGACAATGACGTAGTAATGACTGGAGGAATGGAAAGCATGAGTAATATCCCCTATTATATTCCTAAGGCAAGATGGGGACACAAATTTGGAGGAGGAGAAATCATTGACGGATTAGAAAAGGATGGATTACGTGACGCTTATGGTCAAATGGCCATGGGTGTATGTGCTGATGCCACGGCTACGAAATTTGATATTTCGAGAGAAGAACAAGATAGATATGCCATACAATCTTATACAAGAGCAAAAGAAGCTACAGAAACTGGTGCGTTTAAATCAGAAATCGTAGCTGTACAAGTTCCTCAACGCAAAGGAGATCCCCTGCTCATTTCTGAAGACGAGGAATATAAAAAAGTGAAATTTGAAAAAATTCCTTCCCTTCGTGCGGCTTTTACCAAAGAAGGAACGGTTACTGCAGCAAATGCAAGCACTATAAATGACGGCGCAGCTGCACTGGTTTTAATGAGTGAGGCCAAGACAAAAGAGCTCGGATTAGAACCTTTAGCCGAAATTCTTTCTTTTGCTGATGCAGCTCATGAACCCGAATGGTTCACCACTGCACCAACAAAAGCGGCGCCCCTCGCTTTAAAAAAAGCTGGGCTTGATCTGTCAGATGTAGACTTCTATGAAGTAAACGAGGCCTTCGCAGTGGTAACGTTGGCTTTTAATAAAGAACTCAACGTATCTGAAGATAAAGTAAATGTCAATGGAGGAGCCGTCGCTTTAGGCCATCCACTTGGGGCTTCTGGAGCGCGAATAGTAACCACACTAATTCATACCCTTCAAAACAAAGATGGGAAGATCGGCTGCGCTACTTTATGTAATGGAGGAGGTGGCGCTTCTGCAATTGTTTTAAAAAGATTGGATAAACATTGAAGTTTGGGTATTTTTGAGTATTCCCGAAGAGTAAGTCTATTACGGACATATTATTAATTTAATTTTTTATAGCAATATGATTAGACTGTATACACTCTGTTTTTGCTTATTATTTTGCTCTTTTGCTTCAGCGACAATAGTAAAACCTTTCGAAAACTTAGGAGAACTTGTAAAATCGTCTGACGATGTAGTCATTGTCACCGCAACGGAAGATTTGTTTTACCAAAGTGAGTACATGACCAATTTTAGTTGGAATCTCGAAGTAGTAAAATCATTCAAAAACCAATTCCAAACTGGCGAATCCTTTGTGTATAATACCTTAGGTTCAAAATCGCACCAATTTCAGCAGTCCATCACAGGAGATTTGTTCCTAGAGGTTGGCCAAACGTACCTCCTTTTTATGGATCAAAACGAACATGGCATCTGGAAACCGGTTGCCCTTTCTTTTTATAGTTATGAGATTTTTGAAAAAAATCAAGAACTCTATTTTGTGCCCACGGCATCTTCTTTAGAATTATGCACCCATGGTGCGAGTGATCCATTGTTCGTAATGAAGGTGAGAGAAATCGAAGAGAAACTTGAAACCTTTATCAGCTCCGGACAAACAAGTCACTGGGATGACAATGCACTTAAAACACAGTTTGAAGTGCTAGATTTTTATCCCGAGCTCAGAGCTGCTCCTGTACACTGCACAAGCTCTGCTGACCATCCATCAAATCCATTGCCGCATGATTGTAGTGGGACTTCAGTGGTTGGGATACGATGGCCTATGTTCCCAATGGGTGCCTTACCTATTCATTTAGACGAAGAAACCCAAGTTGAATATCCCAACTCGCATACTATAGCTGCTACGGCAACCGCCGCACTAAATACCGCATATGCGGGCATTAATTTGACGGCACCCGTGGGTACGACCGATTATGATCCCCCTTGCGATGGAGGAACTTCCTCTGTGCTAAATTCGAGTACGTTTCAAGGTTTTATGCAAACTTTAAATGGTTTTGATGAGATCTACATTTTGTACAACGACCCTTGCGAAGAAATTACGGATCTTACTGCCTGCGAGGGTACCTTGGCTATTGGGGGCCAATTCTTTGACTGTTCTTTGCAAAACGGTCATGACGGAGATACTTATTACCGCGCAGTCTACGGCTTTGTCATATTTAATGATGACATGACCACTGCCGGAGGCGCAGCCTGCCAATCTGATGCTGATTTCGAAATTGTAACGATCCACGAAATTACTCATGCTTTAGGATTGGGACATGTTGATCCTGCAGATGGAAGCGCCAATATGAATCCTTCATGCTGCAATTCAATTCAAGCATTAGATGTTGCTTGTATGGACCACCTATACCCTGTAGCAGCGCCTGTGACTTGGTTAAACGTCTCTGGCGAATCAGAAAAAGCAACAAATAACATCCATTGGCAAACCGCTTCTGAGGTTAACAATGATTTTTATTCTATCGAATATTCTACCAACGGCCGTGAGTTCAAAGAAATAGGTCAAGTAAAAGGCGCAGGAAATACTTCGGATTTATCTAGCTATTCTTTTGAAGATTTTCAAAACCTTGGATCGGAATCTTTTTATCGCATCAAACAAGTAGACTTTGATGGAACCTTCAGTTATAGTGAAGTAATATCAATAAAAAGAAGGTTGTCTAGCGATGACGTAGTCATTTATCCAAATCCTTCTTTCGATGAAATATATTTAATTGCCAATCTTAAGGATGCCAATGTGCGTATATTCAATGCCATCGGAAAGGAGCAACCATTGGAATTATCCAAAATTTCAGATTTAAATGCAAAGATTGATCTAAGTAGCTTCGAAAAAGGGGTATACTTTTTAGAAATTGATGCTCAAGGATCAAAAACAATAAAAAGCTTTATTAAAAGCTAAGCTTTTATAAAATAAAGAATAAAAAGAGCGGTCCTAGGACCGCTCTTTCAGCTTATTGTTCTGCCATTTTGTCATTTATTTAAGGTTTAGCTTATTTTTGCATTCCATTTAAAATGGCATTGAGATGTACGATAATAATCCAACAATTCCTAAAGTCATCGACGAATCCAAACAAGGAGAAGTATTGATGATGGATACTCTTAAAGGCAGTACCAAGTCCTTTTATATAGAAAGCTACGGTTGCCAGATGAATTTTAGTGATTCCGAAATTGTTGCTTCCATACTAGCCAAAGAAGGATATGGCCCTACGCGCAATGTGCAAGAATCTGACTTGATTTTGATCAATACCTGTTCGATTAGAGAAAAGGCAGAACAAACAGTTCGGAAAAGATTAACTGAGTTCAATAAGATTAAACAACAAAAACCAGAAACGCTCATAGGAGTTTTGGGATGCATGGCAGAACGCCTCAAAGCGAAATTTTTAGAAGAAGAAAAACTGGTTGACTTGGTCGTTGGGCCAGACGCTTATAGAGACATCCCCAATCTTATTGCTCAAGCGGATGAAGGCGTAAAAGGCATCAATGTGTTACTTTCTAGAGAAGAAACCTATGCGGATATAGCACCACTAAGATTACAAAGTAATGGAGTGAGTGCTTTCATATCTATCATGAGAGGTTGCGACAATATGTGCTCATTTTGTGTAGTGCCTTTTACAAGAGGAAGGGAAAGAAGCAGGGATCCATTTACGATCGTTTCTGAGGCTAGAGATTTGTTTGACAAGGGTTTTAAAGAAGTGACCCTATTAGGTCAAAACGTTGACTCTTATAAGTGGCAAAATCCGGAGACCGAAGAATGGGTAAATTTCGCTCAGCTTCTTGAAATGGTTGCTCTAGTGGATCCAAATTTAAGGGTTAGATTTTCCACCTCTCACCCTAAGGACATAACTGATGATGTGCTTTATATGATACGTGATTACAAAAACATTTGTAAGTATATACATCTTCCAGTACAATCTGGCAACTCCAGAATTCTCAAACTGATGAACCGAACTTACGATAGAGAATGGTACATCGCCAAAGTGGATCGTATATATGAGATTGTACCAGATTGTGCGATTTCGAGCGACATGATCTCTGGTTTTTGTAGTGAAACGGAAGAAGAACATAAAGATACCCTCAGCATTATGAAGCATGCGAAGTACAGCATGTCTTATATGTTTTTCTATTCTGAAAGACCCGGAACTTTAGCCGCAAGGAAATATGAGGATGACATCCCAGAAGAAATCAAAAAAAGAAGACTTCAAGAAATCGTAGATCTCCAAATGGAGATAGCTCACGAACACAACAAACAAGATATCGGCAAAACTTTTGAAGTCCTCATCGAAGGAGATTCAAAACGCTCGGACAAAGATTTCAAAGGAAGAAATTCACAAAATAAGGTTGTTATTTTCCCGAAGATAGAAGGACTCAAAGTTGGAGATTATACCAATGTTCAAATCAATAGCGTTACGCGTGCGACACTTCTGGGTGAGATCGTTTAATCTAAAGTATGGCAGCAACACTTCAGGGTATAAAACAAAGATTTGGGATTATTGGTAGGTCTCCCCTATTGGACAGGGCCTTATCAACAGCTCAACGTGTTTCTCAAACTGATCTATCCGTTTTGATTCAAGGTGAAAGTGGTGTTGGTAAAGAGGTGTTTAGTAGGATCATTCATGATCTAAGCAACAGAAAGCACAATAAGTTTATAGCCATTAATACCGGTGCCATCCCAGAAGGAACAATCAATTCCGAACTCTTTGGCCATGAAAAAGGGTCTTTCACGGGTGCCACAAGTGATAGAAAAGGATATTTCGAAACCGTTAATGGAGGGACTATATTCTTAGATGAAATTGGCGAAATGCCTTTGGATACACAAGCCTACTTACTCAGAGTCCTAGAGTCGGGAGAATTTATTAAAGTTGGGGCATCCAAAACACTTAAGACTGATATTAGAGTAATCGCTGCGACCAATGTCAATCTTCTTGATAAAATAAAACAGGGCAAATTTCGAGAAGATCTGTACTACAGATTAAACACGGTACCAATCAAAGTTCCGTCATTAAAAGAGCGACGTGAAGACATTTATATGTTGATGCGCAAATTTGCTGTTGATTTTTCTGAAAAGTATCGAACAGATTCTATAAAATTGACGGAAGAGGCAAGGATCGTCTTCGAAAAATACAATTGGCCTGGAAATGTTCGAGAATTGCGAAATGTTGTCGAACAACTTTCCGTACTTTCAGAAGAAAAACAAATTGATGTTAGAGATTTGGTCGAAATCGTCCCAAACATCTTTGACAACAATTTACCAGCAAAGATTAACTCCAAAGGCAGTGAGTCGTTTGAAGAAAGAGAGATTCTTTACAAGTTTCTCTTCGAAATGAAAAACGATTTAAACGACATGAAATCCTTGGTGTACGAACTTATAAGATCTAATGATCTTGCCATGCCTGACATGAGTGGGATTCGCCAAAAGGCCAACGCTCCCTCAGTAGCTCGTGATTTTGAGCAACTCAGGCCTGAGCCTCACAGCAACATTGTCTCTAATCAGGAATTTAGAAAAGAAGATGCCCCGATAATTATTTCGAACGCGCCTAATTTTCAGATAGAAGCAGAGGAAGTTATCGAATCATTATCGCTCGAGGAGATGGAAAAAGAATACATCAAAAAGGCCTTGAAAAAATATCGTGGCAGAAGAAAAGAGGCAGCCGAAGAACTTGGAATATCCGAACGTACGTTATATAGAAAAATTAATCAGTATCAAATTGAAGAATGATTATTCGAATAATAACGGTATCGCTCCTTCTTAGCTTATTTTCTTGTTATAGTTTCAAAGGCATTTCAATACCGCCAACAGCCGATTATTTTTTTGTTGAAGACTTCGGAATAGCTGTAAGAAATGCCCCTTCAGACATCAATCAACGATTTGCTGAAGCTTTAAGAAGAAAGATAATTAATGAATCGAGACTAAAATATTCTGAAGACAATGCTGACCTCATTTTCTCAGGAAATATTACGGGCTACCAAGTGAATTCTATTGCCCCAGAAGAAGGCAACACCACCGCGCTCAATAGATTAGAAATAAGAGTGAAGGTCGATTTTACAAATACCGATAATCCAGATGAAGACTGGAGCAATACTTTTTCCTTTTTTCAAGATTACGACAGCAATGCAGATCTTCAAAGCTTGGAAGAAGGACTTGTCGAAATAATTTTTAGACAATTAGTGGAGGATGTCTTTAATAAAGCATTTACTAATTGGTAAATAATCCTACTTTCGCATATATGGCTGTAAAGGACTACTTATCGAAAAAAAACTTTGCTTTAAACGCCAAAGGTTTAAATAAAAGTGATTTGGACAAATTAAAAGAGAAATTCCCATATATGCGGGAATTGGATCTTTTACGTTTGATCCAAAACAATGATAACAGTACACTTCAAAACTTTTTGCTGTCTAGTCCAAACTTCAAACTTAGCACACGTTTTCAAGAACTAATCAGCAATGAAAAAACACCTTCCTCCCTCTTAATTTCTGTGGTTAAATCAAAAAAGACCACAAAATCAGGAACTAAGGCAGCAACAAAGACTACATCAAAAAGTACTACTGCTAAAAGGACTACCAGGACAAATGCAAAAACAAAGTCCCCGGCAACTGCGGTTACTAAAAGTGCAGCACTATCAACTCGTGCTCAAGCAAAAAAGGTAGAAACCTCAGCAAAGAAAACAACAGGCCCAAGTGCGACTACAAAACGTAAATCAGTTTCGACAAGAGCAAAGGTTGAAACGCAAGATTCGTTTTCTATCAAAAGAGGCAAAGTTTCACGTAAAGAACTTAAATCAAGAAAATTAAACATTTCAAGGAAGGTCAAATTTTCTAGAAAACCACATAAAGAATCCAGTAAGAAAGTATACGATTTGGATATACTTGCTAACAGCACGACTGCGCATTCTTTGGATGTTGAAAAAAAGAGGGCAAAAACAACTACTAAAGCAGTAGCTAAAAAAAGCCAAGGTGGGCAAAAAGCCAGAGTTACCAAGGTCAAAACTTCACCTCGTGTCCAAGGATCAAAAGCAGCAAAGAAAAAATCAACAACAAAGCCTAAAAAGAATTTAATACAAGGGATTGCGGGACGAATGAAATTTTCGGAATGGCTCCAAAGTAAGACCCAAACCGACGCAGTCAAAGGTTCTAAAAAAAAGGCCTATCCAAAAGATTTAAAAAAACTTCAAACCAGACTTGATAAGAGTTTGGTAAAAAAAGATGAAGTGGTTTCCGAATCCTTGGCCAAATTGTATATCAAACAAGGACATCCTAAAAAAGCCATCAAAGTCTATCAAAAACTGAAGTTGTTAAATCCTCAAAAAAGTAGTTTCTTTGCAGCTCAGATTCGAAAACTAAAATAGATCCAGAACCTTATGGTAACGTTATTAACCATTATTATTGCGATTACTTGCGTTTTGTTAACCTTGGTTGTCCTTATTCAAAACCCGAAGGGAGGTGGAGTTGATTCTACTTTTGGTGGTCAAGGAGCAAACCAAATGTTTGGTGCCGCAAGATCAGCCGACTTTATAGAAAAAGTAACTTGGGGACTAGCTATTGTCCTTTTCGCCTTGTGCATTATTACTGCTATTGTGGTAAACATGAACAGTGGTGGTTCTAGCCTATAGTTTGTCAAATTGACAAACCTTTTAGCCAAAATTTCAGGAAAAAAATTCGTTTTCATCTATTTATGAAAATTTGACAGTACTATCGATGATGGTATAATTAATGTTATAGATAGATGTATTCTTTTATAAACTAAAAACAGTTAATCTGCTATGAAACCAATAAATGATAGAGTGGTCGTAAAACCAGCACCAGCGGACAAGAAAACCTCAGGTGGTATCATTATTCCGGACACTGCCAAAGAAAAACCACAAATGGGAAAAGTTGTGGCTGTTGGACCAGGTAAAGACGGAAATAAAATGACAGTTAAAGTCGGCAATAAAGTTCTTTACGGAAAATACTCTGGTCAGGAGTTAAGCTGGAAAGGCGACGACTATCTAATTATGAGAGAGGACGACATCCTTGTTATCCTTTAATTGAACAACTATTTTTTTAACATTAATAAAAGTGATCAATAATGGCTAAAGAAATTAGCTTTAATTCAGACGCAAGAAATAAACTAAAAGCAGGGATTGATGCCCTAGCTGACGCAGTAAAAGTAACCCTTGGACCTAAAGGAAGAAATGTAGTAATTCAAAAAAGTTTCGGCGCCCCAGCTGTTACCAAAGATGGTGTTACTGTTGCAAAAGAAATAGAATTAGAAGATCCTGTAGAAAATATGGGGGCTCAAATGGCAAAAGAAGTTGCCTCAAAAACAGCAGATTTAGCAGGTGATGGAACAACCACAGCTACAGTACTTGCGCAAGGACTGGTTACCGCTGGGATGAAATATGTTGCTGCTGGTGCAAATCCTATGGATTTAAAAAGAGGTATTGATGCTGCAGTAGAAAATGTTGTTACGGCTTTAAAGAAACAAAGCGAAACTATTGGTAGCGACTTCAAAAAGATCCAACAGGTTGGTGCAATTTCTGCAAACAACGACGAGGAGATTGGAAGCCTTATTGCCAACGCAATGGAAAGAGTTTCCAAAGATGGAGTCATCACTGTAGAAGAAGCTAAAGGTACGGACACCTATGTAGAAGAAGTATTAGGAATGCAGTTTGACCGAGGTTATTTGTCACCATACTTTATTACAGATTCTAAAAAAATGATTGCGGAATACGAAAACCCGTTAATCTTAATCCACGATAAAAAAATCTCCAATGTCCAGGACATAGTTCCTATTTTGGAAAAAAGCTCACAGGCTGGAAGACCACTTATGATCATTGCAGAGGACGTTGATTCTCAAGCCTTAGGATTGTTGGTTGTAAACAGATTGAGAGGAGGATTAAAAGTAGTTGCAGTGAAAGCTCCTGGATTTGGAGACCGAAGAAAAGCGATGCTTGAAGATATAGCCGTGCTTACTGGAGGTACTGTTATTTCTGAAGAACAAGGGTACAAACTCGAAAATGTTGAACTTGATCATTTAGGGACTTGTGAGAAAATCAGTGTTGATAAAGACAATTCTACAGTAGTGAATGGTTCTGGATCACAAAGATCAATCAATGCAAGAATCAATCAGATCAAATCACAGATTGAGACTACCACTTCTGATTATGACAGAGAGAAATTGCAAGAACGTTTAGCAAAGCTTTCGGGAGGAGTTGCTGTGTTATATGTTGGTGCAGCTACAGAGGTAGAAATGAAGGAGAAAAAAGATCGAGTGGATGATGCTTTACATGCAACAAGAGCAGCTATTGAGGAAGGCATTGTTGCCGGAGGTGGTGTTGCTTTAGTAAGAGCAATTAAAGGTTTGAAAAAATTAGAAGGCGAAAACGAAGATCAGACGTTAGGAATTCAGATCGTTGCGAAGGCCTTAGAAGCACCAATTAGAACGATCGCAGATAACGCAGGTGTTGATGGTTCTGTGGTTTTACAAAACGTACTAAACCTCAAAGGAGCTGAAGGATACAACGCAAGATTAGATAAGTACCAAGATTTGAAAAAAGCGGGAGTTATCGATCCTACCAAAGTTACTAGAGTAGCGATCCAAAACGCAGGCTCCATTGCCGGAATGGTTCTTACTACAGAATGTGTCATAAACGATATGCCTGAAGAAGGTGGTGCTGGACATCACATGCCACCAGGAGGCGGAATGCCAGGTATGATGTAAACCAATCATATTATAAGAATTTAGGAGGTCATTTGGTTAAACAAATGACCTCTTTTCGTTTGTAGATAAAGTGTACCCTTTGCCGATTTTTTTTTCACAAAAGAAGAAGAATCATTAATTTGAGATACTTTTATAAATTGTGTTTTCTAACAACAGCCCTCAAAATATCAAGACCAAAGATGAGTTTGAATTAATATTCAAACAATACTTCAGTCCACTGGTTAATTTCGTCAATCAGTATGTTAAGGATATTGAATTGAGTAAAGAGGTTGTCCAAAACACTTTTCTCAAACTTTGGGACAAACGTGAAACGCTTAATATTGATACCTCGCTAAAGAATTATCTCTATCGATCAGCTAAAAACAACATGATCGACTATATACGCAAGCATCAAAAACTCCAAATAATTAATGATGAAGACGATAAGCTCTTGAAAAATCTTCCTGAAGAAGATTCAAGTCCCTTATCGCCATTTATTATTCGCAATGAAATTCTACATGCAATGGAGCAACTGAAGCCAAAAAACAAAGAAATATTCGTCCTGAGCAAGTTTGAGGGACTTACTTACGAAGAGATTGCCAATCATTTGGGTATATCAAAAAGATCGGTAGAAGACAATGTAGCAAGAGCAATGGCTAGATTGAAAGACATTTTAAAAGATAATCCTGAAATTTTTAAATAAAAAAATGGGGATTTATGATAACTGCGCGTCTAAAAGACATAAATGAAGCTTGAAGATTACATATTAATACGTTATATAGACCAAATCGCCTCTACAGAAGAGGTCGAAATGGTAGATGCATGGATTCAAGCATCTTCAGAAAATAGAAAGCATTTTCAAGAGCTTTTAACTGTCCATTACGAATCAAGACATTTAAAGTCTTTTACATCATTTGATGTTGATCAAGAATGGGAAGCGCTTTTGAAGAAAAATGATCTTAATCCTAAACCAATTGAAAATCGTTTTTTCACAATGACTTTTGTGAAGTATGCTGCTGCGGCTAGCTTACTTCTTATTTGTGCTTTCTATTTTCTTTTTAGCTCCCCATCTAAGAGTTTGATTTCTAGTGGAGATCAAATGATTACTTTGCAATTGCCAGATAATTCGAGTGTTGAGCTATTTCCCAATTCCAGTTTAGAATTTGATAAAGAGTGGGATGAGGGTGACAGGCTTGTCGTTTTACAGGGTAAGGCGAAATTTAATGTTAGAAAAAGCACCCATCAACATTTTGTGGTTTTATCTGATTTGATGAGTACTAAGGTGTTGGGGACTGAGTTTATGGTAGATGCCTACACTACTGATTTGCAAAGTGTAGAAGTTTTCGAAGGAAAGGTTGCAGTTGCGGACGTTAAAGACAAATCAAATACAAGATTGTTGAACAAAGGGAATTTTGTTCTTTTCAAAGATGGTACGCTCGAAGATGTGCAAAGCAGATATGTAGAACCTGAGCCAGTTGTTGAAAAACCAAAACCGGCGCCGAAACCAAAGAAAGTTGTTAAGAAAAAAGTCCAAGCACCTGTTCAAAAACCAGTAGAAAAGCCAAAACCTGCACCGAAACCAGTAGAAAAGAAACCTGAGGTGGTATTATCTACATATTCTGTGAACAGTGTTTTTGATTATCTGCTTAATAATCACCCAGAAAAAGATAAGTTTAGCAAATCTAGAAAAGCTAAGATTAGCGACGACGAGACTATAGATCTAAGTTTAAGTGAAAGTCTGGAAAAGATCATTAAAAGGTTAGAAACCAAATATATTTTAACCTATGATGATGAGAAATGCGAGAACTGTATCGATCTTAAGAAGATTGAGAAAAAATAAAAATATTGTGTTTTTAGTTATAAAAAGCTTGACCTCAGGTCAAGCTTTTTTTGTTTGTAGTCATCACACTTGCTAGCATGCAAATAAATATATTCGTACAATGATTAAAAACATAATATTTGATTTTGGTGGTGTTTTGATTGGCTGGAGTCCCAAAAACGTTTTTCGACATGTTTTTGAGGATCAATCCAAAATGAATTGGTTTTTGGAAAATGTCTGCACCATGGAATGGAATGAGGCGCAAGATGGAGGAAGAACCATCAAGGAAGCAGAAGAAGTATTGATTGATCAACACCCTACTTGGGAAAAAGA
Organism: Saprospiraceae bacterium; assembly: GCA_020627705.1. GTDB lineage: Bacteria > Bacteroidota > Bacteroidia > Chitinophagales > Saprospiraceae > JAHDHU01. The sequence goes on along the minus strand of JAHDGJ010000016.1, from coordinate 41,223 downwards.
AATTAAGACTTATTATTCCCGGTGGCATGAAATGCTCACAGGTCCTATCTATGGCACGGTACTCATCCTTCAAGAATTGGAGCGAAAAGCTGCACACCGACTTTTTGGACTTACCAACTGGTCTGCAGAGCTCTTCCCATATGCCAAGAAGCATTATCATTTTTTAAATGGTTTTGAAGGTATATTGGTCTCTGGCGAAGAACATTTAAAAAAACCAGACCCAGCTATTTATCAGCGCATGTTGGATAAATTTGATTTACAATCTGAAGATTGTCTCTTTATTGATGACAACCTCAGAAATATTCAAGCCGCTGAAAAATTCGGATGGCAGGTTATTCACTTCTCTTCTCCTTCACAACTTCGAGATGAATTAAGCACACGCTTTAACATTGAAGTGTGATGAGAGTCGGCATTATTGGTGCTGGAGCTGCTGGGGTTTTTGCTGCGATTCAGGTTAAAAACAACTATCCAAACGCTCGCGTTGAGATTCTTGAAAAATCTAAAAAATGCCTAGCCAAAGTCAAAATCTCTGGAGGGGGAAGATGTAATGTAACTACTGGCATTGAAGAAATTGCCAAGATTTGTGCCTCCTATCCAAGAGGCAAAAACCAAATGAAAAAGATTCTGCATCAATTTGGCTCTGTCGAAACCAAAGAATGGTTTCAGTCAAGAGGTGTAAAACTTAAAACGGAATCTGATTTACGGGTATTCCCAATTAGTGACGACTCGCAAACAATAATTGATTGTTTGTTGCAGGAATTAAAACAGAAAAACATCCCAATTAGCTATCAATATCCGATAGACCATATCAAACTGTCCAAAGGAGATTTTGAAGTAAGCTCGAAAAGACACGAGCATTCTCGTACCTATACTTATTTGATTATTGCCACCGGTGGAGCACCAAAAATTGAAGGATACACGTGGTTAGAGAAAATCGGTCTGCAAATTATACCTCCTGTCCCTTCCCTATTTACCTTTAATGTGCCCAAATCCAATGTTCGGAAATTAATGGGTATTGCTGTACCTCATGCTATAGTAAAAATTTTGGGCACCAAACTAATTTCTCAAGGACCTGTATTGATCACTCATTGGGGCTTTAGCGGTCCTGCCATCTTGAAGCTGTCAGCCTTTGCAGCTAGAGATCTACACCAATCAGGCTATGATTTTACGATTTCCATAAATTGGACAGGTACTATCGATCAAAACGTATTGAAAGAAAATATTCTTTTCGAACAACAAAAACAGGGAAGAAGAAAAATAAGCCAAGTCAAACTATTTGGAGTCCCAGCAAGGCTTTGGACTTATCTAATAAATAAATCTTCCATGTCGGCTGAAGCTACATTTGCAGAATTGGGGTCTAAGAGTATAAACAAGTTGATCCACATGCTCTGTAATGATACGTATAGAATCCAAGGTAAAACGACCTTTAAAGAAGAGTTTGTGACTGCGGGAGGAATAGATCTAGCTACTGTAGATACCCATTCGATGGAAAGCAAAACGATACCCAAATTATATTTTTGCGGTGAGGTTCTAAATATTGATGGCATCACTGGAGGCTTTAATTTCCAAGCCGCGTGGTCAACTGCATTTATCGCGGGCAAACTAAAATCTGTATCATGAAGACAGTAATTATTTTGGGCAGCTCTAGAAGCAATGGAAATACCTTTAAAATAGCTCAAGAACTCCAAAATCAACTTGGTTGTGATTTGATTGATTTAAAAGAAAAAAATATTGGTCCATACGATTATGAATATCTCAACACACAAGACGACTATAAAAATTTTATTGATCATTTGGTTACGCATTATGACCATTGGGTTTTCGCGACACCTGTCTATTGGTATTCTATGAGTGGAATAATGAAAAATTTTATTGATCGATTTTCTGATTGTCTCCGAGTTGATAAAGAAACGGGAAGAAAAATCAGAGGAAAAAAAATGGCCGCTATAGCCTGCGGTTATGATGAAAAAGTGTTCGACACTTATTTTAAACCCTTTGCTCTTACTGCAAAATATTTAGGCATGAAATATTCCGGCGATTTGTACCTCTCGATGCAAACGGATGAATTAAAATCTGAATCAAAAAAGCAGATTACAGACTTCGCGACCCTTCTCAAATCAATTCAAGACTAGAAGTTCTATCTTTGTGCCTAATCTGCTTTAAGTCTTTAGTGATTTAAGGGAAAAAGAATTGAATGAAGTTTAAAGATTTAAAGCTCACCGAGCCCATTTTACGTGCACTTTCTGATAAAAATTATAAGAAAGCCACGCCAATCCAAGAGAAAGCTATTCCTGTAGTATTAGATGGCTCTGATATACTAGGAAGCGCCCAAACAGGAACAGGTAAAACAGCCGCTTTTGCTATCCCTATAATACAGCGGATTAGCCAAGCAGATCGTGATTCCAAAAAAATCAAATTGCGGGCATTAATTATGACCCCTACTCGAGAATTGGCGATCCAGATTGACGAAAATATTAGAGAATATTCTAAATATCTTGGGCTCAAGCATTTGGTAATATTTGGTGGGGTCAAACAAGGCAAACAAGTTAAAAAACTTCAATCAGGGGTACATATCCTGACCGCCACCCCTGGAAGGTTATTAGATCTACACAACCAAGGATTTGTAGACCTCAATGACTTAAAAATATTTGTATTGGATGAAGCAGATCGTATGCTGGACATGGGATTTATCCATGACATAAAAAGACTAATTAAATTACTTCCACGTAAGAGACAGTCTCTGTTTTTCTCCGCTACCCTACCCAAAAACATCATCAAGCTTTCACAGGAAATTTTAGAAAATCCTGTAAAAATCGAGGTTGCCCAAACTTCCTCTACCGCAGATACTGTTGCCCAAGAAGTATATTACACCAATGCGAATTCTAAACGAGAAATGTTGCTACACATCATAGAACAACGCATTGATGATCAAGTTTTGGTTTTTTCAAGAACCAAGCATGGCGCAGATAAAATCGTTCGATTTCTTAAATCCAATAATTTTAATGCAGCTGCAATACACGGTAATAAATCACAAAACCAACGTCAAGCAGCACTCAAAGATTTTAAAAAGTCTCAGATTCAAATAATGGTTGCTACCGACATTGCCTCAAGGGGTATCGATATCGACAAACTGCAGTATGTGATTAATTATAATATCCCAAATATTGCCGAAGATTATGTGCATCGTATAGGCCGTACCGGAAGAGCCGGTGAATCTGGGCTTGCCATTTCTATTTGCGAATCTGAGGAAAATGTCTTCATAAGAAACGTCGAAAAATTAATTGGTCGAAGAATTCCTGCTGTAGAGGATCATCCATATCCGCAAACGCAACAGCCAATGACCGAAAGGCAAAAAAAGGAATTTAACAAGGAAAAAGAGCGCAAAAAAAGAGAACGTATAGCGCAGCATCGAGCACGCAAGAAGGAAAAAGAAGAACGAAGATCCAGCAATAAATCTGAATCCAAATCAAGCTCAAGAAGAAAAGATAAATCTGGTCCCACTCCAAAAGGCAAAAAACCCTGGAACTTTAAAAAATCGCGTAGAAGAAAATCAAAGTAGTATTATGCCTGTGTAGGTATTCGCTTATTCATAACCTTAAACCAAAGCGGAGGCAATAGACTTAACAACAATGAAGCCGGATACCCATAGGGCAATTGGGGACTTTCATCGTGGTGGTCCAATGTTTGATATTTCTTAGCTGCCTTATAATGGTGATCCGAATGACGTGTCAATTCATACAACATAATTCGACCCAACTCGTGGTTAGAATTCCATGAATGATGTGCTTTTACTTTTTCATATCTACCGTTCCCTAATTTCTTTCGTCTCAAGCCGTAATGCTCAACATAATTTATGATCTCCAAATGAAGGAAAGATATTACCGCAACCAATATAAAATTCAACACAATCGATAAGCCAAAGCATAAGCCCATCGTAAGAAGTACTGCGATGGTAGCCAAGGTAATCTGAAACATTTGATTGTTCATCCCAAAAAAGGTTCCGACTCTTTTCTTTTCAATACGCCATGCGTCCATCCACTGGCCACTCACAGACCGCAGAATGAAGAAGTATACATTTTCATTTTTCTTTGCTGAAGCTGGATCAGCATCTGTACCTACTTTGAGGTGATGTCCTCGATTATGTTCTATAAAAAAATGCATGTACAAACTTGGAAGCAACAACAATTTAGAAATGACTTGATTATACTTCTCTGGCTTGTGTCCCAATTCATGTGCAACGTTAATTCCTGCAGTTGTAAATACTATGGCCGTAGACAAAGTCATCCCAATATGTTCTAACAGACTTAATTCTTTTACTATCAAATTTTGAAAAAAGTAAAATGCCGTAATGTAGACCAAAGGCAAATTGATAAGGAGCAGGGCATCGAAATATTTATTCAATTCTTTTTGCTTCTTTTCTTCCAAACTGAGGTTAAGCTTAGAAGATGGTACAATGCTATCTAAAACGGGCAACAAAACAAAGGCAATCACCACGGTAGTAAAACTAAATTGTCCTCCTTTTAGTAGAGAAAAGATTCCGGACAATGGGATAATATAGGCCAATAGGTATTTGTAATCCTTCCAGTTCATACCGAAAAATAAGGTTTACTTTCTTGCAAAAAAAAAGGTCAGAGTAAAAATTTACCCTGACCTCAAATTATTCATTCAACACCTAATTTGAAATAATTAGCTTTTGAGTACTTTGATAGGTACCTTTTATCGCTCGAATAAAGTATATACCTGTTTGAATTTCTGTCAAATCCAATTTTAACTGCACATCATATTGTCCTTTGGACCAAGTTCTTCTCATTGTTTCCTTCCCTGCCATATCAATCAAAACGATTTCTAAATCATCCTCTGATGATTCATTCAATTGTACAAACACCACTCCTGAAGAAGGGTTTGGATAAACAGCTTCCAAAATCTGATCTTGGCTCTGCTTATCTCTTTGTACGATCCGAACCTCCGAATGGTAAGTCGAACCATCAAAATCTATTGTTTTGAGTCTGTAATACGTTTTTGAAAAAGGCGTTAAGTCCCTTGACAAATATTGATTTACGCCTTCTTGTGCGTTTAAAGCTTTATGCTCTACTAACAGTTTCCAAGAATGCCCGTCTGTACTTCTTTCTAGTCGGTGAAGATCCACGTTGTATTCATTGCTCGTTTCCCATTGTATGACATTCATTCCATCTTTTGCCTCGGCATCAAACGAAAGCATTTTTAAAGGCACTGAAGCTTGTAGAAGCTCATTACAGTTTGTTACACTGGCTGGTGCTTTACACACAAACTCCATGCAAAACCCTTTGGCCTCTACTGAAGCGTTAGACTTAAAGCTAACTTGTAAACAACCGCCCATTTGAGGATTATAATAGCAGTCTCCGGCTCCTAGTTCACTTCCTCCAGCCTGAAAATCACTTCCGCAATGAGGTCCAGAGTATCCAATTCCTGAAGAAATCTCAATAAAATCAGCAATACAATTTGTGCTCAATTCCATATCTACATAATTAAATGTAACCGAAGGATACATACCAGCGTCGGCACAGAATGTCCAACTTTCATCTTCGCTCGAGCTATAAATCTGCTGACCATTGGCAGCACACATAGGGTAACACATCTGGTCTCCACAATAAAGAACATTCTTTTCTGTTTCGTTATCTGTAGTAAAACTTAACGGGCCAACAACATTGGTTAGCGTAGAATTACATCGTTCTCTCAAATAAACATCATAATCATAACAAGAGAACAAGTTATTTAAGTACATCGGACTATGTTGGTTGTCAAGATAACGGCACGCAGGGTCCGTATAAGGAACACCTGAAGGGCAAACCCAAACCTCACAATTGTCAACCATACTACTCGCAGACTTCCAGTCAATCATTGCCCTATTTTCTGTGACATAATCAGCGGTTAGTGCTACTGGATCTCCACAATCAGGACAAGTAGAATTTAATGTAAACGTTTCATCTGCAAAATCCTGCTTGAAGCCTACATTGACAAAATAAATGGTCCCAACCTCGGAATCCCAAATTGCCATTTTCTTATTGGCGCCTGTATTAATAAAACTCGTATTACTATTACAAACAAGTGGTGAGCTGCAATCATTGGTACTTGTTGTAAATACCGTAAGTTGAATTTCGCTGTTTGCTTGTTGAGTAGACATCTCAATCCTAATTTCTTCACCCGTCCCATAGACCGAATACCAAACATCATCAATATTGTTTGCTTTACAGTTATTAAAAAAGGCAGCTGTAGCATTTTCCGTAGAACCATTCACATTGGTTGCTCCACATTCTAAAGGCATTGCACCGTCACAAATGTCATTGTAAACAGCCAAATACTGACATGATCCGATACTGCACGTAGCGTTCGGGTCATAATTGTTAGCTGTCTGATCCGTACATCCGATAAAAGAACAATCTGCATTCCCCACAACTAACAAGTTGGAAGGGTGTGAAGTGGTATGTTCTGCCCAAATTTGCTGATTACTGTTTTGACGAATAGACCAAGAAATCTCTTCCTTAAAGTCACCATCCACAGTACTAATGTAATAGCAACCATCAGGTAAACAAACGGATTGTTGTTGATCAGGCCCTCTATCCAAGCTAAAAGGTCCATAAATAGTTTCTTGGCCACAAGTAGCATTCAATTTTTTAATGCTCACTTGATTTCCTGTCCAACCATCTCCAAAATCATCCGACATGTCGATAGTAAATTCAGTTAAAGCGCATTGCGCATTTAGGTTATTGTTTGTAAAGTTCGCGCATAACATTAAGAGTAATAAAATCGGTCTCATTTTTAATGCGGTTTAGTGTTTAAAATTTAAATAATCACATCTGAGCTGATAACTCAAACGAAACATATTTGACCTTGACCAAATGAATGATCACATCAAAATTCTAAAACACAGTAAATTAAGTGAGAGTCACAATTAAGGGATGTTAGATCATTAAGGGCTCGCACAACGAAAGAGTTTGCGCAAAAGAAGCGTGTGGTCTTTCTGAATACTGTTATTAGTCGTGTAAACTGGTTATACGAAGAATTGCACAAAGCATGCCATACAGGCTAAAATTGAAAAATATATTACAATTTTAACATATATGTTAGGACAAAAAAAAGTGGTTACTGGAGTAACCACTTGCAAATTATAATCCCATGAACATATCCAAAATCGGTTTTGCCTTTTTTAAGAGATAAAGGCGAATAAACTCATTTAAACCAAAATATATTTAAAACTCAATCTTTCTTTTTTATTGTCTGAGAGTAAAATTGTAAGAGGAGAAAAGCGTTCCAATTATTCTCTCCTCTTACGTTATAATCCCATGAACATATTTGAATTTTAATCACTGGTTCTTTTACCAGATAACTAAGAATAAAATTCATAATACAATAGTCGCTACAAACTCCCTTGATTACAAAGACAAAATAAATCTATTGTTCTAAAAATATGGAATTAAATTTAACAATTATCACCATAAATACTTGATTTATAGATATTTGCAAAATTAAAGTGTTCGTGAAATCTAATTAAAAAGGATTGGAGAAATCTGGATTTTCATTAAAATTTGGGTCACTTAATGTCTTCAAGAATGCAATCATTGCTTCTTTTTGGACTGTATTTAGCTCAATTGAATCCATGAAGGTGCTTCGTGTTGGCGAAAAATGACCACCACTTATATAGTGATCCATCACCTCATCTAAGGTTTCAAAGCGCCCATCGTGCATGTATGGAGCCGAATGTTCTATATTTCTTAGAGTAGGTACTCTAAATTTCCCGTTGTCACCAATAATCCCTGTGACTTTACCATGCCCTAAATCCGTAAAGCCCTCGTAAGTTTGAGACTCATCTAAACCATTATTCTCATAGGCATTATTAGTAAACAAAGGTTGATCATGGCAATGAAAACATTGTGCATCAGGTATGTCAGGGTTTGATCCTTGATAGATATCAAAAAACATCTCATAACCCAATAATTCTTGTCCATTAAATACATCTTCACCGAGAAGAACTTTATCAAATTTTGAATTTTTCGAACTTATCAAAGAGCGTTCAAATTGCGCCAAAGCTTTAGCGGCAAGGTCTTTAGTTATCTGATCTTTGGAATCAATGCCAAAGGCTTTTCTGAATTTTTCAGGATATAATTCACTTTCTTGCAGTCTTTGTACAACATTCGGCCAAGAAGCATGTAACTCAATGGGGTCTTCGACTGGTAGTAAGGCTTGTTCTTCCAAACTAAAAATTCTTCCATCCCAAAACAGCCCCCTGTAATTAAAACCAACATTAAGTAAGCTCATGGAACTCCGTGTCCCTTCAATGCCATCAATGCCTTTACTTAAGGCAAGGTTATCAGTGAAGCTTCCAGAGGGCAAATGACAACTCGAACACGACATGCTCAAGTCTCCAGACAATATTGGATCATAAAAAAGATGTCGACCTAAATCAATTCCATCGACAGTCATCTGATTGTCCTGAGGTTGTTCTAATTGTGGAAACGTAGGATTGTCTATCTCAGGGTTAAAAGTCACAGGATCATAAGGAATATGAGTTAAATCCAAATCCTCCATAGGAGAAGGATCCTTACATGAGGGCGTCAAAAAAAGACAAAACAAAAGTAGAACACACAAAACTCTCATAATATTCAATAAACATCAAATTAAGTGAGATGTTGTCATAATCCAAATGCGGCAGGCATATTTACTTGTAGTTTATTACAAATTTCTTCTTGCGTATCCAAAAGGACATTTATTCCAGCCATCCAAACGCTAAAATCAAAAGGAATAGTAACAAAAAAGTCCTTTCCCAATTCCGAAGTGACCGGCTCAACAAACTCCAATTCTACGCTCGTAATAGGCCATGTACAACTAGTGATTTGCTTATTTAAAAATTCATCACCACTTAAAACATCAATTTGATTGCTATAAAATCGGTTGTTATTGTACAAACTATCTTCAATAGGAATCAACACGTTTCCAACAGGTAGAGATTCAAAATCTAGATTTTCGATATCCAAACCGAAATCGAATTTTATTTTATCAAATGTTGCTACCGAATTAAAATTGCCAATTTGATAACTCGTTTTTCCAAAAACATAAAGTACAATATCATTTAAGCGTTCCACTTCACCAGTCCCATCCGAAAAACGTAAGCTATCAAGAATAGCAGTCTCCTCTTCCCCTGAGAGCAATCGTATATTATCTAGAAAAAATTCAAACTGATCCAATTTAAATAAATTTCCAAAGTCATCAACAAATGTATCTTGACGTGTATAGGTAGAATCGCCTACGAGCGTATTGAATCTTAGCGTAATCTCTGGAAAGTCACAACAATCATCGCATGCTTCATCTGCTAAAACATTATAATTTTCAGCTTGAGGATTTAAACAATCTTTTATAGGTTCATAACAGCTTACCAGAAGTAAAACGCTCGAAAGAAAAACACAAAAATTACGAATTTGCTTTTTCATAATCCCTTAAGATTTTTTGAACTCCTTTTTTTACCTGAACAGAAAAATCTTTTTCTAAAATCCAGTGGTAATACTGTTTGTCTCGTGAAAGCACCTGTCCAACCGGCTGGCCTATATATTTGCCGAAGTTAAATACGACTACGCCTTCTGAGTTATACTTCAAACGATTGGTTACATCAACAGATTGCTTGTTATGGGTAAAGTCATACAAAGATGACATATCATTACGCACTGGATTTTGTAAGACTTCACCAGTAGGAAGTGTAAAATCTCTTTGGTTATATTTTGCTATTTGACCCTTCAAAACATCTGCAGTTGCCCGCACATCGGCAAGGGCATCATGGGCTCCTTCCAGTTCTTTGTCACAATAAAATCGATATGCAGCCACTAAGGTTCGTGGCTCCATTTTGTAAAAAATAGTTTGAACATCAATAATCCTACGATGATCAATCTCAAAGCTGGTTCCAACTCTTTCAAATTCTTCCATTAACATCGGCACATCAAATCTGTTCAGGTTGTATCCAGACAGATCCGCATCACCAATAAAATCGAAAATTTCCTGACTTACCTGTTGAAAAGTAGGTTTGTTGGCTACATCACCAGCAGAGATCCCATGTACCGCATAGCTTTCTTTAGAAATAGGAACGCCTGGATTTATCATTAATTCTTTCTCAAGGGCTGGTCCCCCATCCTTGGGATATTTGATAAGCGCAATCTGAATAATGCGATCTTTTAAAACATTTAGTCCTGTCGCTTCAATATCAAAAAAAACAAGATCACGATCCAAGTTAAATTGCAATTCCATAGTTATGATTTAGACCACAAAATAATCGAATTAATTTGCTTGATAAGCGAACAAAAAAAATCTATTGATTTTTGACATACGCTTCAAAACCTTTGCTGTAATGCAATTGAAGACTATCGCTTTCATTATAGATTAGGCAGCCTTCAAAATCATCGAGCTGGTCCAAAAGAGCTTTGGATTTTTCAAGACCAATTACCATACAGACCGTGGCTAAGGCATCAGCATCCATACAATTTGAAGCTATGATAGAAGTGCCTAGCAAATTGGATCTTTGGCTCCGGCCAGTAATTGGATTTATGGTATGTCCATATTTTACTCCATTGAGTTCGTAAAAATTACGGTAATTACCACTCGTGGCTAAAGCCTTATCTGACAGTGTTACAATTATTTGAGCATCATTATAATCTGCATGATCCAAGGGTCGAGAAATACCCAAATTCCAATTTTTCCCCTTTGGGTTTTTCCCTTTGACATTGATTTCTCCTCCGATATCAACCAGAAAGTTTTTGATCTTTTTCTTTTCCAGCATTGTAGAGATGATGTCTACGCCATAGCCTTTAGCAATGGCTGAAAAGTCCAACTCTAATTTAGGATTATCCTTTTCTAAAACAATTTGTGATTCTTGTTTTTGCCAATTTAATTTATCCAAAGAAACATAGTCCAAAATATTTTGAATCTTAGTCATGTCCAACTCGTTGTCCTCCTCTCGCCCCATATATCCAAAACCATAAAAGTTGACCAATGGCATTACCGTAGGATCAAAATAATTTTCAGAAATATTGTAAAAGTACTTGGAGCGCTCTAAGACCTCATAAAAATATTTATGGGTAGGCACATTTAGATCCAAGCTCGTGAGTTGGTTTAGATTAAATTGGGAAATGATAGAGTTTTCTTGATACGTACTCAACGCGCTGTTTAAGTCAAGTAGCAAAGCTTCAATTTCTTCTTTTTTTAACTCCTCCTCTCCTTTCGAAAAAGTTACTTTATAATACGTGCCCATAGTCAACCCCTTGATGGAATCATAACTAAGTTGTTCTACTTCGTTTTTGCATCCAAAGAGAAAACAAACTACTAGACTATATATGACCGTGGGTATTCTCAAATTACTCCTTTTCTTTCGGCTTCTTCCGAGTAAGTATTTAGTTGAACAGGCTTATTTTTTCTTAATCTCATGTTTAAGAATTCTACCAGTAGAGCAAAGGCAATGGAGAAGTACAAATACCCCTTTGGAACAACACCAATTTCGGAATCAAAAATAGATAAATGTGCCAAATGCCCTCCTTCAAGTATTAACATAAAACCTATGAGAATTAAAAAGGACAGACCTAGCATTTGAATGGTTGGGTGACGATTAACAAATCTTCCAACCGGAACGGCAAAAATCATCATTATCAAAACAGATAAAACAACTGCAATGACCATTATAACAAGGGCTCCATCAATACCATTTGTCATCCCTACGGCAGTCAATATAGAATCAAAAGAAAACACGATATTTATCAAGGTTATCTGAATGATCGCATTGGATAAACTGCTTTTCTTTTTAGCACCATCTCCACTTTGCGAATGATCATCTCCTTCTAATTTGTGGTGAATCTCAGATACGCTTTTATAAAGCAGAAAAATTCCTCCCACGATAAGTATTAAACTTTGACCAGAAAAGCCAGCTTTTAACCACGACCAATCGATGGAAATCCATGGATCTTTCATCGCAATTAACCAACTGATGCCAAACAATAATGCGATTCGCATAACCATGGCCAGAATCAATCCAATGTTTGTAGCTTTCTTCTGTTCTTCTTGGGGCAACTTGCTTGCCGCAATACTTATGAATATTATATTATCTACTCCCAGAACAATTTCTAAAAAAGTTAGTGTGAGTAAACTCAACCAAACTGCCGAAGAGGCAAAATCAGGCATATCAAAAAGGAAAAATAAATCCATAGTTCTATCAAAAAATTCTCCACAATTTTACGGAATTACTTGATCAAACAGCGTTAAAATTGGTCAAAAGGGATGATAATCTTTACCCTAGGCGAACAGTTACGATTTTATACTCATCGCATGAGGCAAATTAATGATCTGTTAATTGCTCCAATTTATTCGTCTCTTTCCTTAGCCTGATACAACTTTGTATACAATGAAAACGGGAATCAATCGAAGTCTTAATATGTTGGCCACCGGGCTGATTATTATGGGACTTTTCTTTGCCTATAACGAATCCCTTTCATATCGAACAAGGTATTCATTTGAAGTAATTACGACAGTTTCTTTGGGCGGCGGAATTATTGTATCTGCGATTTTGCTCTTGCTTTCCGAGTTTTTGAACATTGATAAACATTGGAAGTACATAAGTCAAATTTCAGTTTCTTACTTGCTGTCCTTTTTCCTGGTCAAAAGCAGTCTCAATTTTTTTAAAGGCCTCAATTATAGGTTTAGTTTTGGTAGGCTTGGTCAAAAAGTTAATGACCTCGAAGCATCCGAATTGTTTAACATAGCCATGAGTCATGCTACAGTTTATAAACAATTTTTGGCTTGTTCGATGGTCTTCTTTGCCTTGATGCTTATCTTTCGAAGAACTCGAGCATTAGGCAGTATTGGAGCTTTTGCAATTTGTGCCAATATTATAGCGATTTCTAGTGGTTTTAAATACAACTATCAGCTCAAAGGATGGCTCCTCTTTAATATGTCCTTGTTTTTATTGCTGAGTCAATGGAAGTTCTTTTTAAACACTCTTTTTCTTAACAAACGTTTCAAAAAAAGAAAATATCCTTTTGCCACACAACGCAAACTTTATGACAGCATCAACCTGTTTAAAATAACCTGCTTTGTAGGGACCATTATTTTCTTTCACTTCAACATTGAAGAAAACTGGTATCGAAATAACAGAACAGTAGAAAATCCAATTGTCGGAGTTTGGAAAATCGAACCTTCGGATGTAATCCAAGACGATGCAGAAACTTCCAAATTTCTGAATGCCAAAGCGCTATATTTTGATCAAGGAGTATATGGATTTATTGAACACCAAGACACACTTACGCGTTTCAAATACCATATTGATGCTGAAGCTGATCAGTTTGACATGTATGATTTTCATGAATTCCGACGAATTGACATAAAGGGCAAATTCACTTTGCTTGATGAAAACACCATAGAGTTTACTGGGAAGAATAACAATACCCCGCTTAAAATAAAGTTGTCCAGAGATAAACGTTACGAAAGGTTTCGTGACTTTATGCCTGAGGAAAACTAAACAAGCTCATAGCTCTTATTTTAGTTTTGCATTTCTTGATCCAAGTAAGCACTTAATTCAAGCAAATTCATTTGTAAGATTTCTTGAATTAACTGACCGTCCAAAGTTTGAACTGTTGGGCTAAATCCAATGGTATTAGGTCTAGTCGTTTCCATTTTCTGTAGGTTGATTGCACTTACTAAACGTTTGTAGCTAGAAAAATGTTTGCTCATATTGGATTTAATTATATATATAATATTTCCTTAACATTTGATTCTCAATCCATTAGAGGCCAATTTTTAGAATTACGTTTCCGTTTTTTTGTCCACTTTCGACAAATTTGAAACCTTCCATAAATTTTTCTAAAGGATACTCCCGATCAATCATGGGCTTAAACAAATCCTTTGCTAACAACTCTCTAATGTTATCTCCCATCTTCTGGCACCAATACTATTTTGGCCAATGCATATTTTGACATTAATCAGGATAATTGCCAATCTGGAATCGAATTTGAAATACCAGTGACCTACTATTTGGATAGCGGAATTCAAAATGGCTATTTGAGTTCGTCAGATTGGGCCAATTTATCCTATCAAGTTCCGGCAGGTACATATACCCTAGAAGGATCTGTAAATAGCGAATCTGAATTTCTATTCCAGCCTAATAGTGCAACAATAAACTTTCCAGCGGGTGATAGTACTCAATCGGTTGAATTTTGCATTTCGTCCTTAGAAAATATTGAAGATTTAGTCATAACAATAGTGCCTATCGAAAACGCTCAAGCTGGATTTGAAGTTTCATACGAAATCGCAGTTAGCAATCTTGGCACAGTCCCATTACAACCTGAAGTAAGGCTTGATTTTCCTGAAGATTTGATGGATTTTATCTCTTCCGAACCAGCGACAACATCAGTACAAGATGGCCATTTGATATGGCAACTAGAACCACTTAATCCATTTGATAAAACATCAATTCAGCTCAATTTTCAACTGAATGGTCCGATGGACCCATTCCCACTTATTGGTGGGGAAGTTCTAAACTTTAAAGCTGAAGTTCTAAGCACTGAAGCCGAAATCAATCGAAGCGATAATGTTATTTCTCTGAATCAAACAGTTGTCAATTCCTTTGATCCAAATCAAAAAGCATGTTTACAAGGGGATATAATTAGACAAGATCAATTGGGTAATTAATTATACTACCTCATCGAATTCGAAAACTTGGGTACCGCTAATGCTCGAAATGTAATTCTTCGAGATTCGATTCATGCGGATGAATTTCAAACTAATACGATCGAATTGATAAATTCGAGCCATCCCGTTGTGATGAGATTTGATGAGAGCAATTGGCTTCAGTTTGTTTTTGAAGATATTGATTTGTCGTTCGAAGATGAAAGCAACGATGGTTTCGTTTTTTACCGAATCAAAAGTGAACATGATCTTGCCGTTGGAACTGAATTAAAAAATAGTGCGGACATTTATTTCGATTTCAACGAAGCCATCCGAACCAACACAGCAACAACTATCGTGGATGAACCCAGTTCTATAAATCAAATAAATATCACATCCAGCTTTACAATGTATCCTAATCCCTTTGCCGGTTCGTTTACAATATCATCAAACGAAAGTATCAGTCAAGTGCAAGTACTAAATATCCATGGAATTAAGATCTTGGATCGAACTGGTTTAGAAACGAAATCTTTAACCTTGGACTTAGGGAATTTCCACTCCGGCCTGTACATCATTAGATTACACACGAAAGGAAAGTGGCAAACTCAATTGATTCAAAAAATTTAAATCTAAGCTTTGTTCCGACCGAAAATTCGTCTGAAGAATTTCTTTTCGTATTCCCAAAAGAATTTCCCTTGTCCTAAAAGAAAACCATATAGAAGTAGGAAAAGATTGTAGATCGGTAATATCAGAATCAAATAAATAATTGTAAACCAAACCGACTTCTCTCCCTCTCCAACAAAGAAAGCAACCACTGGCTTTTTCAAAAACAAGATGGTTGTTCCCGTCAATGCAAACACTAAGAGTATTACCAGCAGCTGCTTATAGGTGACTCCCCATTTTTCTTGGAGTCTTTGGGACCACGATTTTTTTGGAGTTTCATTCATATTTTAATCAATCCAATCTGCCACAAACATATTTGTTGATCGATCTCCCCCATTGTTTCGATTGGATGAAAAAGCAATTTTTTTACCATCAAAAGAAAACATCGGAAAAGAATCAAATGAATCATCAAAGGTAATCTGTTCTAATCCCGATCCATCAAGATTTATCATAAATAAGTTGAATGGAAAACCTCTTTTAGATTTATGGTTTGATGAGAAAATAACTTTTTCCCCGGAAGGGTGAAAAAAGGGTGCCCAATTGGCTTTTCCTAATTCCGTAATCTTTTTAAGATCAGAGCCATCAACGTTACAAACGTAGAGCTCCATTTCTGTCGGCTGAACCAATCCTTTGTTCAATAACGCTTTATATTCTGCCTTTTCTTCTTCTGTTTCCGGACGACTAGCTCTAAAAATTAATTTAGTACCATCTGGTGAAAAGAATGCTCCCCCATCATAACCCAAACCTGAAGTCACTTGCTTTTTATCCGAACCATCGAGGTTCATTGTCCAAAGCTCTAAATCTCCACTTTGATCCGAAGTGTAAACTATTAGGTCCCCTTTAGGAGAAACCGTTGCTTCGGCATCATACCCTTCTCTATTCGTAAGCTGTTGAGTAATGTTTCCATCCAAATCAGCAACGAAAATGTCAAAACTTGGATAGATCGGCCAAACATATTTATCTCCTCTTGGTGGCTCTGGTGGACACTCGTCATCCGCTAAGTGTGTAGAAGCGTAAAGTACATGTTTGTTATCGGGTAAAAAATAGGAGCACGTAGTCCTTCCTTTTCCTGTACTTAATAACTTGGCTGGCTTCTTACGATCTCGCTTAAAATCTTCCAAATAAATTTGATCACATGGTGCGTTCCACTTTTCATTCTTCGCTTGAAAAACTAATTTGGAATCATCAAAACTCCAATACGCCTCCGCATTGTCTCCGCCAAAAGTAAGTTGCCTTAAATTCTTAAAATGCTTTTCTTGAGGATAAGTTAGGTCTTGTTGCAAAGTACTTTTTGCTTCCTTCGCCATGTGATGATGATGCCCATGATCATGGCTGTGTTCTTTCTTCTCTCCATGCGCGTGAGCATGTGTATGCTCTTTGGCATGATCCGATTTACAAGCCAAAAAACTTAAAATCATCAATAAGCCAAGAATCAATCTTTGTTTTGTCATTTTTTCGAGCTTCTTTAATTGTGGCCGCAAATCTAGAAGTATAAACATTAATATTGTGATCTTGTTGGAGAATTTGACACAATACTGATTTATGAGACCATTTATTGCCTTTTTTTACTGCCTGTGTTTGATATCGATGACGATGTCGTGTAAGTCATCCAAAAAATACATAGCGCCATCTTACTCTATCGAAAACACCGAACAGATAAAAAAGGATATTCTTTTTCTTTCTGATGATTCATTAGAGGGCAGAATGGTTGGAACCAAAGGGGAGAAAGATGCCGCAGCATATTGCATTCAGCGCTTTAAAGAAATTGGCTTAAGTCCGATGCCTACATTTCCTGAATACCTGCAAAACTTCACCTTAAACATTAAACCAAACCCGCATTCTTTTACTCCTACCGGAAATTTTGAAACACAAAATGTAATTGGTTGGATCAACAACAACAGCAAGAATAATATAATTATAGGCGCACATTATGATCATTTAGGCTATGGTCATTTTGGCTCTTTATGGGACGGTAAAAAAGAAATACACAATGGGGCTGACGACAACTCCAGCGGCACTTCAGCGGTATTTGCTTTGGCTGAAGCTATGCTAAACGCACCTAAAAACAACAACTATATTTTTATTCTTTTCGCTGGTGAAGAGATGGGACTTTGGGGTTCAAATTACTATGTAAATAATCCAAACATTGATCTGAAGACTGTAAACTACATGCTCAATCTTGACATGGTAGGTAGAATGAAAGAAAATAAAAGTCTTGCCCTTAATGGAACTGGCACCTCTCCACTTTGGAACGAAGCTTTGGACAAAGTAAATCTTGAAAACTTCAAACTGATAAAAAGCGAATCAGGCATTGGCCCTTCTGATCATACGTCGTTTTACATCAATGACATTCCGGTAATTCACTTTTTCACCGGACAGCATGAAGATTACCACAAACCCACAGATGATGCCTACAAAGTAAATTATAAGGGAATACAAAGCGTCACAAATTACGTCTTCCGTTTGGTGGACTACCTGGACGGTAAGGGTAAAATACCTTTTTCCAAAACCAAAGATGAATCTCAAATGACACCTGACTTCAAGGTTACTTTGGGCGTTATGCCAGATTACTTATTCGATGGCTTGGGTATGCGTATAGATGGAGTAAAAGAAGGAAGGCCTGCTTTTAAATCGGACATCAAAAAAGGTGATGTTGTGATCCAAATGGGACCTCACGAGGTAAAAGACATGATGTCTTACATGGAAGCCTTGGGTAAAATTGAACCGGGATCCGAAATTAAAGTAACCATTATCCGAGAAGGGAAAACGATGGAGAAGATGGTACAGTTTTAATTATGTTCATTTTGGCATTGCCCCAAAACGAACCCTGAAAGGCAGTAAGAGTCACTTTCAGATCTTGCACAAGATGGTAAAGTTTTAATTATTCCACTTTCCCATTGCGGCAAAGTGGACAAAGCGCTAGTCTTCACAGAAGGCAAATCAGAAACAAGTTTCTGAACACTCAGATTTGCGCTTCATGCTTTATTCCTCCTAAGACGGAAGCAATTACGCTTGTCACTCATTATCTTTTGTTGAGAGACAAATTGTTACATTCTTCAAAATCGTAAAGACTTAAGAAATAAAATGATTTAAGTGAAAGGGCTTCGCGAAGCGAAAAAGCCTGTAACGAAAAATCATTTGGTCTTTAGCTCGCTAAAGAATTTCATTTGTCTTTACTAGCGCTTTGCATACTTTGCCGCAATGGGAAAGTATGGGAAACTACATTGGATCCACATCTATATTTATACGTACTGTTTTTATGCCCGGGGTATTTTGACATTGCGCTTTTGCGCTGAGCAAAGTTGATTTTACTTTATTGAGTATTGCAGGATCTTTTTCCATCTTGATGTGAATTTTCTGCAAATATTGTCCTCGCAACCGAGCAACCCCAGGCTGCGATGGACCGATCACTCTTTTTCCCAGTACTTTGTAAATCAGCTCATACATATGTCGAGCTCCATGTAATACCGTTTTAGGATCTTTGTGCTTGAGTGTAATCTCAATTAATCTAAAATATGGCGGATACAAAAATCGCTTGCGCTCCACAGATTCTCTTGCAAAAAAGCGTGCAAAATTATTGTCCACGGTTTCCAAAATAACGGGATGTTGCGGCTGAAATGTTTGTATGATCACTTTGCCCTGCTTGTGTTTTCGACCTGCTCTTCCACTCACCTGAGTAAACAATTGGAAAGCACGCTCCCCAGAGCGAAAGTCAGGAAATTGCAAAGTCAAATCGGCATTAAGAATTCCGACAACACCAACGTGCTCAAAATCCAAGCCTTTAGTAATCATTTGTGTTCCAACCAGGATATCAATTTTTCTACTAGTATACTCATGAATGATTGTTTCGTATGCCGTTCGGGTTTTTACTGTATCAAAATCCATTCTAGCTACTCGGGCCTTAGGAAACAATTGGCTTATCTCCAATTCAATCTTTTCTGTCCCCATGCCTTTTTGGCTAGGGTGCTCAGTTCCGCATGCCGGGCAAATTGTTATCATTCGTTTTCGACTGCCACAATAATGACAGCGCAACTCGTCAAAGTGTTTGTGTACCGTCATACTAATGTCGCAATTATCACATTCGGAGTGCCATCCACATGCGTTGCAAGACAAAGTTGGAGCATAGCCTCTTCTGTTTTGAAAAAGCATCACTTGATCGCCTTGCTCCAGACTGGCCTCAATGGCTTGGCACAAAGGCTGACTAAATCCAGCTTTCATTCGGCCAGTCTTATATTGCTGCCTCAAATCGACCAACTCTATTTCGGGCAAAGAAATATTTCCAATTCTTTCTCTTAATTCGACCAGGGTATATTTTCCTTGGGTAACATTCGCATAGCTTTCCATGGAGGGGGTCGCAGTACCAAAAAGGACATTGGCTTTATTTAGGTTGGCCATAACGACAGCAGTATCTCTCCCTTGATATCGAGGGGCAGGATCATTCTGCTTATAGGAAGGATCATGTTCTTCATCTACAACGATCAAACCCAAATTTTGAAAAGGTAAAAACAAACTAGATCTGGCGCCAATGATTAAGGGTTTTTCGTCGTAGACGGCTTTCCACAATTCGACCCTTTCTGCATTGCCCATTTTAGAATGATACACCCCCATTTCCTCGCCAAAAATTTTCGAAAGTCGATGGACTATTTGTGTGGTCAAAGCAATCTCCGGCAAAAGATATAACACTTGCTTCCCTTGAGCAATTTGCTTCTTGATCAATTCTATATACACTCTAGTTTTACCACTGCCCGTAACACCAAACAGTAGCACTTGATTCTTCTCGTCAAAGGCATCTTCAATTTGTTGTAAGGCTTCGTTTTGATCTTCCGTTAATTCAGGCAATGGAGCATTTTCCTGAGATTCAAAGTCCTTTAATCTAGACACCTCTACTTCATCAAACTCAATCACTCCTTTTTTATTTAAGGCATTCAACACTGTAGAATCACTGCTCGACATCTCATAGATCTCCGACCGTGGAATGCTCTCCATTTTTCGAGACAACTGATAAATTGCCAATACAGCCTGAGTTTGCCGTTTTGATCTCTTGACTTGCTCCAAAACATCAGACAATAAATCTGGGTTTGCCTTATACTCAGCTTTCAAACGGACCACAGAGATGGTTTTGGGTTTGTAGACATTTTTGAGTTCCTCTTTGATCAATAGCACTTCCAAATCCATAAGCTTCCTTATCACTGGATATACTGTCTTTCTGTCCAAAATAGAGCGGACCTCATCAATGGTCAATTCTCCCCTTACTTGCAAAGCTTCCGCAATCAAAAACTCATCATCAGACAAGCCTTGCATGTTTTCATCGAAATTAGGATTGATATAAATTTTAGTTTCTGAGGTCAACTTCATTCCAGACGGAAGTGCGACATTCATCACTTCCCCAATATGACAGCAATAGTACGAAGCGATCCATTTCCATAATTGATATTGCTTTACGCTTATGATGGGCTTGTCATCGATCACTGAAATGATGTGTCGAGCTTTGTATTCTAAAGAAATGTTTTTTTCTAGCCCAACCACCAGACCAGCATACAATTTGTTTCGCAAGGGGACCTCTACTCGAAAACCAAATGCAACATCAGCTTCCAATTCGGCCGGCACAATGTAGCTGTATTCCTTTGGAATGGCCAAAGGTAAAATCACATGTGCATATAATATGGATGTATTGTCTTTCAAGATTTAGGCACGCAATATACCGCCCTTCAAACTTTTCTGCATTGATTTTTTACTGGCTTGATTTAGACAAGCTCTAATTATCCTAAAACGACATCTATACCTAAAAGTAGATAGCTTTGTATCTATGGAGATTAGAAACAGTGTCATTGAAGATATCCCGTTAATATTTGAATTCTATGCCAAGGCTACGGCCCTAATGAAATCAAAAAATCAAGTATCCTGGCCTACATTTTCTCAAGAACTGATAAAGACTGAAATCAAAGAAAACCGTCAATGGAAACTGTTTATCGATGGTAAAGTCGCCTGCATTTGGGCAACGACTCAAAGTGACGAATTAATATGGGGAGCAAAAAATAGAGACCCTTCGGTATATATTCATCGCATTGCTACCCATCCCAATTTTGCCGGACAAGGATTAGTTGGCAAAATAGTTTCTTGGGCCGATCAATATTGCATCAAACATGGATTGAAATATGTGCGGTTAGATACGGTTGGCAAAAACGAAGGACTGATAAAACATTACCAAAAAAATGGATTCGACTTTCTTGGTATGTTTAATTTAGAAGATGTCAATGGATTACCTGACCATTATACCAAAGGAGGGGTTTGTCTGTTTGAACGAGAGGTTAAATCCTAACTTTCTTGCTTCATACTCTTGCCATTTACAACATCTTCTCTAGCGTCTTCCAAACATTCTGAGCAACGATTACCTGCCCCATAGCATTAGGATGTTTTCCGTCTTTCAAAAGCAAATCTTCGTTTCCGGCTACGCCATTAAGAAAAAACGGAATAAATTCGATCTCAGTAGGTGCAGATAGATCTTTGTAAATTTTAGAGAATTCCTTCACATAAGCATCGCCCATATTCGGTGCGGCAATCATTTCACACAGCCCTATTTTGGCCTCAGGATTTTTTGCTTGAACAACAGAAAGTATTGCGGATAGATTTTTCCGAGTTTCATCTAAGGGTAACCCTCGAAGCATATCGTTGGCTCCTAACTCCAATATAAAAATGTCCACTTTTTGTTTCATCACCCAATCAATTCGTTTGAGTCCTCCTGAAGTAGTCTCTCCACTCAGACCAGCATTAACGACGGTATAGTTGAGACCTAAAGAATCTATTTTATCCTCTATCAAAGAAGGAAAAGATTCATCTTGATCTAGACCGAATCCAGCTGTTAAACTATTCCCGTAGAACAAAATCACTTTCTTATCCTCAGTCGATTTTTTCATTTCAGGTTTTACTTCCTTCGTTTTACTTGGTATTTGATTCGGGTTGGGTTTTTCACTTTCACATCCAATAACAGATAAACAAAGTACACTCAAACAAAATACATTCAGAATACTTGATTTTGCATACTGATAGATGACCTTATATTTAGTACTTAATTGGGTAAGATCATTTGAAGTACAATTATGAAATTTTGTTCCTATTCGTCTTTGATTTTGTAGCATTGGTATAAAATTAATCAGGTTCTTAGAACGAAATTACTTTTTAATAGTTCTACTGTAAATAAATAGTGTATGATTCTTGAGGCAAGTGAAGTTTTTAAAACATATCAAGGCGTTAATAAAAAGTTGACCGTTCTCGACAATATAAATTTCCATGTTGAGCGAGGCGAAATTTTGGCAATTGTAGGTCCTTCTGGTTCAGGTAAAACAACATTGCTTGGCCTTTGTGCAGGCTTAGATAATCCTTCCAGTGGGATACTCAAATTGGACAATGAGTCCATAAGTGCAATGAGTGAAAATGAAAAAGCTGAAATTAGAAATAAAAAAGTAGGATTCATTTTTCAAAACTTCCAACTACTACCTACACTTAGCGCATTAGAAAATGTGATGATCCCTTTAGAACTCCAAGGAAGATCAAAAGGAGCTCGTGCTAAAGCTATAGCACTGCTTGAAAGAGTTGGTTTAGGTGACCGCCTTAATCACTACCCTAGTCAATTATCTGGAGGTGAACAACAGCGGGTATCTTTGGCAAGAGCTTTTAGCAATGATCCAGAAATTTTGTTTGCGGACGAGCCCACGGGAAATTTAGATGAGGAGACAGGAGAAATTGTAGAGCATTTACTTTTCGAATTAAATAAAGAAAAACAAACTACCCTGATAATCGTCACTCATGACTTAGAGTTGGCAAACAAGACAGATCGCATTATTAGACTTAAAGGTGGAAAAATAGTTAGCGATCAATCTATCAAATCAGAGGCAAGATCATGAAGTGGAGCCTCATTGTAAAAACTGCGATACGAGACAGCAGAAAAGATAGATCTAAGCTTTTACTTTTTATGTCTTCTATAATTTTAGGAATAGCTGCTTTAGTGGCCATCAACTCCTTCAATGACAATCTTGTGAGAGACATTGACACGCAGTCAAAATCTCTTCTTGGAGCAGACCTCACTGTAGAAGGTAATAAACCGATTCCAAACAGTCTTATTGCATCCCTAGATTCTCTTAGCTCTAATAATTCTACCGAGGTAGAATTATTTTCTATGTCGTATTTGCCGTCAAAATCAGAGAGCCAGTTTGTTCGGATTAAAGCACTAACAGGAGACTTCCCGTATTATGGAAATTTGGTTACCCAGCCAATTTCTGCTGCCTCTTCTTATAAGAAAGGAAAAAATGCTTTGGTAGATGACGGAATGATGTTGCAATATGGTTTGGAAGTTGGCGATTCTATAAAATTGGGACAAACTGTTTTTCTCATACATGGGCGATTAATGAATGCTTTTGGAAGTATCGACGCTGGAGCTTCTTTTGCCCCATCCGTATATATCTCTGGAGATGAAATGGCTTCAACTGAATTGATCCAGCCTGGAAGCTTAGTCAATTATAAAAACTATTACAAAGTGGATTCGGACGTTGATCTGAATGAATGGAAGAAAGAGAGAAAAAAACAATTCAGAACAGAATCTATGCGTTTGACGACCATAGAGGATCAACGAGAAAATTTAAAAGAGGCCTTTTCCAATTTAAATAGCTTTTTAAATATTGTGGCCCTCATCTCCCTACTTCTAGCCTGTATTGGAGTGGCCAGCAGCGTGCTAATATATGTGAAGACCAAAGTCCAGAGCATCGCAATTTTAAGATGTCTTGGAATGAAAGGGGAAGAAGCTTTTATGGTTTACTTTCTACAAATTTTTGCCTTGGGTTTCTTAAGCGTAGTGCTTGGAGTGGCGATTGGCAGCATTATGCAGCTGATCTTACCCGTCGTTCTAAAGGGATTTCTTCCCTATGAAGTAAATATGACCATGTCTTCAAGTGCTATTATTAAAGGCTTGGTAATGGGCGTTTTGAGCACTACTCTATTTGCTTTAGGGCCTTTAATTAGTGTTCGAAAGATTACGCCACTCAAAACCTTACGAATTAATGATGATCCCTTAGAAGCTGATCCCTTGAGATGGTTGGTCTACGGTTTGATTGCATTATCAATCACTGGATTTCTTTATTCTTTAACTGGATCAATTTTAGAAGCTGGCATATTTTCACTTGGAATCTTAGTCGCATTTTTAGTGCTTTACGGCGTAGCTAAATGTGTTGTCTGGAGCGTGCGAAGGTTTTTTCCGTCTAATGCAAGCTTTGTATTAAGACAAGGCCTCTCTAATCTTTATCGACCAAATAATCAAACTCAGACCCTGGTTGTTTCTATAGGACTAGGCACCGGCATACTTACTTTACTTTTTATTCTGCAGGGTTTGATACTGGGCAATGTAGAAGGAATGGGAGCGGGTAATCAACCAAATATGATTGTATTTGGAATCGAAGCAGATCAAAAAGATGAAATAGAAGCGATAACAAATTCCTTTAACATGCCAGTCATTCAAAATGTACCTGTGGTTACCATGGAGTTGGCAGCGTGGCAAGGGAAATCAAAAAAAGAATGGCTTCAAGATTCGACTAGAACGGCATCAAGAAGGGTTATTAATAGAGAAGCGAGAGTGAGTTATCAGTCCACCATGTCCCCAGATGAAAAATTACTCTCTGGTAATTTTACTGGAGTGTACAATGGAGAAGATTCAATTATGATTTCGTTGGCTGAGAGTTATGCGGAAGACTTAGATGTAAGCTTACATGACGAATTAGTTTGGAATGTGCAGGGTACGCTGATCAAAACCTATGTTGGGAGTATTCGTGAGATCAATTTCAGAAAGATGGAATCAAGATTTTTTATTCTATTTCCAAGTGGGGTTTTGGAGGAAGCGCCACAATTTAGAATCTTGGTTACAAAATCTCCAACGAAACAAGTAACGGCAGATTTTAGAAATACTGTAGTAAAATCTATGCCCAGCGCTTCGGTAATTGATTTGGGCAGTATACTCGTCACCTTAAATGATATCCTAACTAAGGTGAGTTATGTAATTAAATTTATGGCGGGCTTTAGTATTCTAATTGGTCTTATCGTGTTGATAAGTTCTTTGTTTTTATCGAAATATCAACGCATACGCGAAAGCGTTCTTTTGAGAACTTTGGGCGCCGTTCAAAATAAAATCTATCGCATCAATGCTGTAGAATATGCAGCGTTAGGAATTCTTTCGGCGTCGACCGGAATTGTTTTAGCGTTATCAGGAAGTTATTTACTGGCAACCTTTGTGTTCGAATTAGACTTCAACATTAACTGGTTACCCATACTTGGAATATTCGTTTTCATTGTTGGGTTAACAGTTTTTATTGGGCTATGGAATAGTAGAGACGTGGTAAAAAGGAGCCCACTCGAAGTTTTAAGAAATGTCTAAAGTGATTACATCAAATGAACAATTGCCCTCTTCTATTAATGCAAATTAAAGACCATCGTCCATATTCAAATCCCTAAACTCATTTGTAAAAAATAACTTCTGCCAGGACTAACTATGTTACGGCCTGAAGCACTGTGAGGTCCTGTTGCTCCAGAACCAGAAACATTGGTATTATCTATTCCGATCAAATTCTTGACACCTAGATTTAAGGCAAGTTTATTCTTCCAAAAAGACCTTTGGACACTTACATCCACCAAATTATACCCCTCTAAAGTTTGTACTTCGACATCGTTATTGTTGAGAATAAAACCAGGCTGATCTCCTACCATTCTATGATTTAAGCTTACTCCAATTCCAGAGGCCTCATGAGCAAAAAATAACGCATTGTTCCAATCGAATACTCGACCATATTTAGGTGCCGAGTCGCTTTCGATATTAGTAGACCAAAACCCAACAGAGGCAGCAGAATTAAATTGCAGCACACCTATGGACCATTTTATGGAAGGTTGAATGCCCCTAACTTGATAAGCATCAACATTTTCGTACTGAAATTTCAAGGATTCATATTCAAACAAACTAATTCGATTTTCGATGTTTGTTTGATAAACATTTAAAGATAGATTCCAGCTTTTATTGGGCTCATAGCTTAAGGTTGCCTGTATGTCGTGAGATATTTCTGGTTGTAGATTTAGATTGCCTATTATATTATGATTGACATCAACAAACTCCAAATACAACTCCTTAAGGCTAGGACTCCGATAGCCTTGAGCATATCCTCCTCTAAGCGTCCATTTCTCACTTGGAGTATAAAAAAACTGTACTGCAGGTGTCCACTGAGCATCATAGACACTGTGTATAGAATACCTGGTAGAGAGGGATGCTTTAAACGCATCGCTCACTTTGTACTGCAAATCAACAAATGGGGCCCATTCAGAAAAACTTGCTCGGGTGGAATCTTGCACATTATTGCGATCAATAATTCGATCTCCATAGGCGGATTCTTTCGTATAGTTTAATCCTCCATTTACACTCAACTTGTTATTTATGGCTTTGGATATTACCAGTCGATTGAAAAAATTATTAAAATGAGAGGTATCCGCACTTTGCAATATTGGATCAAAACTCATACTATCAAAGTAATATCTTTTCTCTTCTGTAATGCGATCATATCTATTGTACGCACTTGTTAGCTCCACATACCATTCGTTCCATTTCTTTTTTGCATTCAGCGAAAAATCTCCACGGACAGTATTAAAAAATTGCTCTTGAGCATAAGGATTAAATTGAAGCCTTCTCTTCGCACCAAAGTCTTGTACATCTTCTACATTGTAATCCGCCTTAAAAACAATACTCGATTGGTCATCAATGTTATATCGTAAAACAGTACCAACACTTTTTTGCTGCTTCGGATTTAATGGGTATTTGCTCTGAGTAATTTGGGTGCCATCTTCCAATTCTATTTGCTCCACTACACGAAAACTATCTTCTTCGAATTGCTGAAAATCAAAATATCGTGCATGCGCTCTTGCCATCCATTTGCCAAACGATGCACCGAAGTTTATTTCGTGATTCTGTTGCCCTATGGATTCCAATTGACTTCTTATAGAGACGTCGCCCTTTCCTTTCACCGACTTTTTGGTAATAATATTCACCACTCCCCCAGCTGCATTGCTGCCATAAAAATTGGACAAGGCTCCTTCTACCAACTCTATGCGCTCAACATTTTGCATTGATATTTGGGAGAGATCAATCGCTCCGTTGAGTCGTCCGATTACGGGCACGCCATCGACCAAAATGGCTACATTGCTTGATTGCACTCCACGCATGGTTACTACAGCTCCCAAAATAGGATCTTGAGTAATTCGAATGGCTGGACTTATTTGAAGTGCTTGTTCTAAACTAACTGCACCTCTTGATAAAATTTGTTCGGTTGATATTACTTCTACCTTGTAGATGGCTTCTTTATAATGCGTCGGTTCGTACTGCGCACTAATAACGAATTCATCCAAATCTATAGAATAAGCAAAGGTATCTTCTTCTTGACCCTTAAGGCTAAATCCAACAAAGAACAAAAAAAGTAAGAAACAATATCTCATCATACGCCTTCTGCAAAAATAACTTCCTTAGATAGAAGAAAATCTGCTCTTAAAATAATAACACGAAATTATTCCTAGAGATTAGTCATTGTGTCTTTTCATTGTCACAAAATGCGGGGATCGGTTAGCGGGATTCGGGATTCGGGGATCGGATTAATCTATAAAATCCTCGATATAGGCATAAGCCAAAACTTGCTGATCCCACAAGGCCAAAGCTTTTGCTGGAGAAGATGAAGTAGCTCTAAGCTTTACCTTGGAAACAGAGGACGCGATACCGGGCTTTCTTCCATGAAAAATAGAATAAGATTCAATTATGCCTTGAGCGTTTTTGTTTACGGCAGTTACAAGGGCAACATGGTTAACTCTTTTTTTGGAATACCCATAAAACAGCACAGTTCCGATGCGCAACCAATCGTCATAGCCAACACTAAGGGTTGTATGCAAGCGATTCTGCTTGGATAAGTAAAAGGCAAAATCATCAGAAGATCGATACTGCGTTATTTTTGGAATCGTTGATTTTGGGCAATTAGCACTTTTAAACTGCTCCAACGATTTATAAAAAATACCAGAACAATCCGTTTTATTTTGCATGCTGTATGGTATCCCAGTTAGATTGAAAACGATATTCTGAATGGATGCTTGATAAGCTGTCGAATCCAACCTACAGCTAGCACTAATGATTATCTTTTCACTGGATTTTGATTCTACAACATTTTCTCTTTTGCAAGAAAGCAAAACGAGCAAAAGCATAGCACCATTCTTAATACCTTTCATTTCCCTAAAGATTTAATATTTAAGGAAAGACGTTTGCAATGTAGACCTTAAACGAAAACCAAAGATGTTTTCTTATCAATGAAATGGATTTGAAAATTTGGGATCATTAAGCATAGTGTAGTCAGTCAATGTTTTTAAAAAACTCACCAAGTCCTCTTTCTCTTCCTCTTCAAGGTCAAGAGGGCCTCCTCTAAGTTCCCAGTCCAAAAATTCATGGTCCCTAATCCCAGTAGAATAATGTTCGACGACTTCTTCCAAACTAGCAAAACGTCCATCGTGCATATACGGCGCAGAGAGTTCGACATTTCGTAAAGTAGGAACCTTAAATCTTCCATTTCCAGCCCCTTGGTCCGCATACTCTAGATCAAGTCCAATGTTGGTGCTTCTTCTCCACTGCGCAGTAAAGTGTCCATCTCTGTGACAACTTTGGCACTTTGCCTTTCCAAAAAACAGTTCCATTCCCCTTTTTTCGGATAAGCTAAAATTGGCGAATTCTATCTCTTTGCCCTTGTCATATTTGGAATCATAAGAAATCAAAGAGGAAACGAAGCTTGCTAAAGAATTGGTAACATTAGAAACGGTTGCTTCATTTCCGTAAACTTCCTCAAACAATTCTTGATATGCATCAATTTTATTTAACCTCTCAACCAACTCCTCCGAAGAGCGCATTCCCATTTCGATATGATTGGAAACGGGCTGCAAAATATGATTTGACAAAGACCCCGACATCCCGTTCCAGAAAGAAGAGGGATGATAAGCCACGTTGGCTAAGGATATACTGTTACGGTCAGTGCTCTTGCTGTACAAGCCTTGGCTAAATTGTTCGTTATCACAAAAGGCTTTGGCCTGTTGATGGCATGACCCGCAAGACAAGGCATCATTATAAGACAATCTTGTATCATAATAAAGAATCCTTCCCAAAGCTGCTTCCTTATCATGATTATTTCTATTTCCAATCTGCAAAGTACTGTATGGTATATCATCTTCGAAATAATCAAAATCTCCCAACGCAGGAGTAAGGGCAGGTTGATTTACTTGTGAAGAATCATCTGTACATGCTTTGAACATGAAACATAAGCCAAAAAACGAAAGTATGATGAACCCTTTTTTCATAGTGATGATTTAAAAACTATACAATAATATTATCGAACTGGGCAATCTATATCGGGAAACGACTTGATAGACTTCTTCGGTAAAATTTAATTCTGGCGAAAGTTCAGATTTAAAATTAAACTTAGAATAAGAAGGGACAATATGATACGTTGCCTCCGTATAAACACTGAAGCTTTTGGTAAACCGATATTCAAATCCCACAAAAATTCCTCCGCCGAGCTCGTAGGTTGTCTCAGTATTGATGTTTTCAAATGACCCACTTAAGGCATCTTGATCTTCTACAGACCTTCTTACATAAGATATATCAGGAGCTATCTCAGGGCCCCAGAGAAGATATCCTTTATTAAAGACTTCCCTTGTTCGACCAAAGCTTATTTTGTACTCCATCGATATAATCTGATCACCTATATCCGGATTTACTCTGCTGTCACTCTTGCGAACAAACAGATTTAAATCAGCAGCGTGTCTAATAAATCTCTTGTCACTTTTATATTTTAAAAAATGGAATTCGTACGGATTTGTAAATCCTATGGATTGCTCTAGAGGCAAAAAGTTATTTATAAACACGGCATCCATGCCTATCGCTTTTCTGAAATCAGTTGTCATCTTTTCCTCTTGGGCAAAAGCCATAACAACAAATAAGAGCGATAGCAAGAAAGCAAAAACCCTCCTCGCAATATATAATCTCATAATGACTAGTTACAAACTACAATAAGATAAGTAAAATAAACTTGAAAAATTATAGCAACTTGTCAGCTCAAAGGCATGGAGATCTTTTGATTAAAAAAAGATATCGTTGGCTATTCTAAAAGTATTGGCATGTCCTTCGATTATGTTTTTAAGTTCTTTGGAGTACCCACCGCCCATCGCAACTGCTACCGGAATCTGCCTAGAACAACATGCCTCAAAAACCATTCGGTCTCTTTCTTTCAAACCATTTAGACTAAGACTGAGCCGCCCCAATTTGTCACAAGCAAGTGGATCTACCCCTGCTAAATAAAAAATCATATCCGGCTTTTGTTGATCGATTAGACTGGGCAGTACCTCCTCCAAGGTGTCTAAATACAATTGATCCTCAGTATTGTCCGGCAAGCCTATATCCAAATCAGACATTTCTTTTCGCACGGGATAATTTTTTTCTCCATGCATCGAAAAAGTAAATACTCGTGGTTCGTTCGAAAAAATATGTGCTGTTCCATTTCCCTGATGCACATCAAGATCCACAATCAAAATTGATTTAGCTTCTTTTCTAAGCAACATTAAGTTAGCAGCGATGGCGATATCATTAAAAACGCAAAAACCCTCCCCACGATCTGCAAAAGAATGATGTGTCCCTCCTGCAATATTTAAGGCCACCCCATGTTCTTTTGCAAATTTGGCGCATAAGTACGTTCCTTTAGCAATATGCTTTCCTCTTTCAACCAATGCCATTGTCATAGGAAACCCTATTTGACGACTCTCCTTTTTGGTCAAAGTTTGAGTGTTCAACTTTGATAAAAATGCCGCTGTATGTGTCGTCAAAAGCTCTTCCTGAGTCAATTGGTCAGGATGAAAAAATTGATCTTCAGTAACGGTACCTTCATGCAACAATTGCTGAGGCAACAATTCGTATTTGATCATTGGAAACCGATGGCCCTCAGGCAACGAATATTTATAAACTGGAGAAAAAGCAATCTTCATCATAAGAGTAACATCCCAAAATTTAGCCAATGCAAGCTTGAACAAATGCGTATTCGACCCTACAACCAAATGAGGAATCAACGAAAATGTTTATACCTTTTTAGGTTTTACAAAAAAATAATCAAGCTTACCTAAACACCGTTAGGTCTCCTGTAAATTCGAGTGCCGTATTATCTCCTTCTATTATTCGGACATAATAAGCATAGACCCCTGGCACTACATATTGTTTTTTAAACTTACCATTCCATCCTTGATCCGGATCATTAAGTGCAGTATCCGAATTACTAAAGACCAACTCTCCCCAACGATCATACACAGCAATTTCATCTACTCGAGCTACATCACTCAAGCCTTGGATAAAAAAGACATCGTTAAACCCATCTTTATTTGGACTGATGGCATTCGGTATGTAGTAAAAAAGCTCACGAATGGATTCGATGGAAAACGGAATAACAAATTCACAGCCGTTACCATACGTCACTGTGAGGGTATAGTCTTGATCTGCATTTATTGTAACGATTGGATTTAAGCAATCATCGCAGCTGAGACCCACAGCAGGTTCCCATAATAAATCCATCGGTGTAATATTGAGGTCGATGACTAGTTGTTGGGCAATCATGTCTTCCAATGGTGTAAGAAGAAATGAAAAATCAGGGTCTTCAAAATTGGCCGTAACCGAAATAATGCTATCACATCCATTGGAAGCCATGCCCTCAAGCATAACTTCTCCACTCAAATTGGATTCCGAAAATGTAATTCCACCAAGGGTAAAGGATTCTCCTTGACAAAGAAGCGTGTCGAAAACGCTCATTTGATTCGTTAAGACCTCTACAGTTACGTTGACCAAACTATCACAACCATTGGTTGCCATATTTGACAAGGTAACTTGTTGTGATGTATTGTTTTCATCAAAAACAACACCCCCAAACGCAAAGTTATCTCCCTCACATATGGATGTGTTTAACAGACCTTCGGGATTTTGCAACAACTGCAAATCAATGACTACCAAACTATCGCAACCAATAGAAGAACTAAGTACTTCTTCTCCGACCAAATTAGTTTCGTTATAAACATTGCCATTGACTATAATCTCATCTCCAGGACAAATCGCCGAATCCAAAACAAACTCATTTCCACTAACAATAGTGATGCTTAATAATTCTTCATCGAAACATTCTCCATCATTGTGGTACATGTAGATTTCAGTGAAAGAAAAAATAGTGTCCCCCGGGCTATACGTTTGACCCATTCCATTGGGTTCCGAGAAATAACCAACACTTGTTGTAAAAAATTCACCTGTGATCTCAGGCAACACATAATACTCACACTCTAATACTGGACTTGGATTATCAATGTCAGGGATTTCGATATTGATAAAAGCCGTATTTGTACCTATACACTGATCAAATTCATCGTACATAAACAAGGCGGTAGTTTCAAATAAGGTATCTCCCGGCAAATAAATTTGACCTTGTCCAAACTGAGAAGAATAATAATTCACATCTGTCAAATTGGTCCCTGTAATTTCTGGAAGTATTACAAAGTCACATTCGCTCAAAGTCAAATCATCAATAATTATATTTTTCTCATTTATTATCTGTACTGATACCGAATTCTCACAGTTAGAACCGTTGGCAACGGTATAGGTATACGTGAAGGTGTTTTCGCCCAATGCTCCCAAATTGATTACGCTAGAAGTTAACGTCGCTGTACCTAGTGTCCATAACCCACCTGGGTCATACGAATTAAGTAACTCAAACAAATTAAACTCATCATCTCTACCACAAAAGATGGTATCAATACCTGTCCCTGCTGTCGGAGCATCCGAGCAATCCGTAGAACAAGATGGTGGATTCACAAAACTTACGTTTATAATACAATCTGTATCAATGGCGTCTTGTATGACAAACAAAGTTGGCGTAGAACCATCTGCGGATCCTTGAGGCATAGTAAAGGTAGTCGGCATACCATAGGCACCACCTGCAGGTGTTGCTACTGGTGGGTCTAAAATATAATTGCCGGATAATCCTGCACCCGTTGGATTTAAAGTGAAAGTTACAAAGTCGTCTTCCGGTACACCAATCGTTCCATTATCATTACAAATGACATCAGCCAACTGAGGGGAATCTATCATGCACGCATCTTCCGAACAAGTCATAGGAGGATCGATTTGAATCTGATCAAAACAAGAAGGATCCAAAAGATCTTGAATTGTCAACAAGAACCCGCCATCAGATATCAAGAATGGTCCAAAGGTTTGAACAACTCCATATTGTTGAGAAGTAGAATTAGGATCATTCGCAATCCAACTTCCAGCATTACCACCGTTATTAACTAAAAGCTCGAAACTAAATGAATCGTCGTCATTTATATCTGGCGTACCATTATCACTACACACCACTTCAAGGATGGTTGAACCCGCACAAATATCCACAGAGCCACAGTCTGTAAAAAAGTCCAAAGGCATGCTCATGCCATCTCCAAATTCAACAAATCCAAAACTCACATCAGCAAATGATCCATTTGTACCAATGACATCAAAACACAATTCAAAAATAACTTCATCATTGTTCAGCGTAACGGGTTGTGCACCTGTCGGATCAAACCAAATCGCTGTAAGGACCCCAGTGGATGCATTTACATCTCCAATAGAATTGGCCCCAAAGGTGAAGAATTCAGTTGAAAAATTTTGAGTGCCAGAATAACTTAATAAGGTTTCATCCCAATTTATTTCTAGGGTGAAGGATTGAAGATCCATCACATTAGAAAGCGTAATATCCAAACATACCTGCTCTCCATTAGCAGCAATTTCATCCCCACCAACAACCCCAATATTAGAGATCTCGCCTGACCCACAGTTGGGATTCCCTAAATTTGGAGGACAATTTTCAATAAATATTTCACAATCAGCACTGCAGTTGTTAACCATGATCGCCATGGTGGTTTCGGTGGCGCATTGGCCCATAGTTGGTACAAAAGTATAGATAGTGGAGCCCTCTGAAATTGTTTCAATTGGTCCATCCCAAGTCCCAATAATCCCATTGGTCGATGTCATAGACAATGCATCTGGCGTATCTCCAATACAATAGGGCCCAAGTTGTACAAATTGAGGCAATTCTTGTGGAGTCACTTCAACTTGAACCATTGCTGATTCCTCCATACAGTTGGTTAATGCGCCATCTGGATCATCTGTCGTAGCAGTTAAAACGACAGAGCCATTCACTATATCGTTAGGTCCTGGTGTGTATGTAGGGTTTTGCGCAGAAATATTACTGAAATTTCCATCACCTGCACTAACCCAACTAACCATGCTTGCGCCTCCTCCAATTACTGCCATTAAATCAATTGACTCTCCCTCACAAATAGGATTGATATCATTTATACTTATCGTAGGTGGATCCATACAATCACATTCTAGTATGGCTATACTCATTTGGTAAGATTCAGCACATTGTCCCGGATCGGCTACAAAAAGATAGGAAGGAACTCCTGGCATTGACGTATCAATTGGTCCATTCCAGCTTCCAGTGATTCCGTTTAATGAAGTTGTTGGCAGTACATCTGGCGTTTCTCCAACGCAATACGTTCCCAGTTGGGTAAACTCGGGTTCTATCAACTGTCGAATCTCCACAGTCATTTCTGCCACGGCTGCGGCACATGGTCCAGAACCATCGGGATCATTGGTGGTAGCCATCAAGGTTACTTGACCATTTTGAATATCAAAACCACTTATTAAATAGGTTGTACTTAAGGCCGTAGTATTCGTAAAGTTTCCCTGACCTAAAGTTGTCCAGGTCACACTTGAAGCACTTCCAGAAAGAACAGCATTGAGATCTATAAGTTCGTTTTGACATATCCAATCCACAGGATCAATACTAACTGATGCGGGGTCTGCACATCCACAATCATTTACAATAATCGTCATCGATGCATCGTCCGCACATTGGCCATCATCCGGCATAAATAAATAGGTTATACTTCCTGGTGTATCTGTAGTTATAGCGGCATCCCACACGCCAGTAATGCCGTTGGAAGAAGTGCCTGCTAAAACATCTGGCGTGTCGCCCACACAGTAAGGACCAAGTTGTGCAAAATCAGGAACAGTCAACTGATCAACTGTTACCATGAGCATGCCCTCAGCGGCACATTGACCGATGTCCGGAGTGAATGTATAAGTCGTTGTGTTGTTGGTATCAAATGGTGGATTCCAACTGCCTGTAAATCCCTCTAAAGAAGTAGCTGGCAACGGATTTGACTCACCAATACACTGATTGGGAATACCATCAAATGTAGCAGTGATTAATGGGTCAATCTCTACTGTCAGCATACCTTCAAGCGCACACTGCCCCATGTCTGGTGCAAAGGTATAGGTCGCAGTTATATTCGGGTCAAAAGCAGGACTCCAACTTCCCACAAATCCTTCTAATGATGTCAATGGCAATGGATTACTTTCTCCTGCGCACTGACTTGGTAAGGTATTAAATGAAGAAACAATAGGAGCATCTATAGTAACCGTCAACATTCCAGTATCGGCACATTGTCCTGCATCTGGGGTAAAAGTATATGTTGCCGAGGCATTAGGGTCAAAAGCAGGACTCCAACTTCCCGTAAATCCTTCTAATGACATAGTTGGCAATGGATCATTCCCACCCAAACATTGACTTGCTAATGCATCAAAAGTTGAAACCATTATTTCTTCAATGCTGACATTTACCCCTATCTCTGCTGGTTCACAAGGTCCTGCACCATCTGGATCATTAGAAGTAAGGGTAAGTAAAATTGTTCCATTTGCAATGTCCCCAACTCCAGGTGTATAAATCGTTTGCGGATCAGCAGGGTCCATAAAAACTCCATCACCATTTGTTGTCCAAATAGCAGAACTCGAACTTCCATCCAATCCTCCTGTCAGCTGAATTGTTTCATTCTCACAAATAGGCAATATCCCAGTTATTGATAATAAGGCTGGATCAGCACATCCGCACTCAATTACTGAGATCATCATGGTCGCGTCCTGTGCACATTGTCCATTATCGGGAGTAAACGTATAGGTAATATCGCCTGCAGTATTTGTACTTATAGGTCCGTCCCATGATCCACTAATCCCGTTGATAGATACCATAGGTAAAACATCTGGAGTATCTCCTACACAATATGGGCCCAATTGGGCAAAATTGGAAGCTTGCTGCAAATCAATAAGCAATTGAACTGTGGCTTCCACTGCACTGCAAGAAGGTAATGCACCATCCGGATCATCAGTGGTTGCAGTCAAGACAACCGAACCTCCCAAGATGTCATTGGCACCTGGAGTATAGGTCGGGGTTAAATCGTTAATATTACTGAATGACCCGTCTCCGGTAGAAGTCCAAGTGATCATAGTAGCACTTCCGCCTAAGATTGCCACAAGATCTATATTTTCGTTTTCACAAATTGGGAAAATCGAATTGATGGCTATGGTAGCAGGATCGGTGCATCCACAATCATTCACCGTAATTAGCATAGTGCCTTGATCTGCACATTGGCCAGCATCAGGCATAAAAGTATAACTCGTAGAACTTGGCGAGCTGGTATCAATTGGACCGTCCCAAGATCCTGTAATGCCATTGGTAGAGGTTGTTGGCAACATATCTGGCGTATCTCCTACACAATAATCTCCCAATTGTGTAAAGCTGGGAATTATTAATGGATCAACAGTTATTGTTAGTATCCCGTCACTAGCACATTGGCCAGCATTTGGGATAAAGGTATACGTCATAGTGGCATTGGGATCAAAGGCCGGAGTCCAAATACCCAGAAACCCTTCAAGAGAAGTCGTAGGTAAAGGATTCCCCTCTCCAGCACATTGACTTGGTAAACCATTGAAAGTTGCAGCGGTGGCTGGATCAATCGTTATTGTAAGCATCCCATCACTCGCACATTGTCCAGCATCAGGTATAAACGTATAAGTTGTTGTCGTATTGGGGTCAAAAGCTGGACTCCAACTTCCTGTAAATCCTTCCAATGACGTTGCGGGCAAGGGATCACTCT
>JAHDGJ010000016.1:0-3695 GCA_020627705.1 Saprospiraceae bacterium | reverse complement strand
GGACTCCAACTTCCTGTAAATCCTTCCAATGACGTTGCGGGCAAGGGATCACTCTCTCCGGCACATTGACTTGGCAGTGAATTGAAGGTTGAAGGCGTTTCTGCATCAATAGTTACAGTCAACATCCCAACACTGGCGCATTGGCCTGCATCCGGTGTAAATGTATATGTCGTTGTCGTATTAGGGTCGAAGGACGGACTCCACATTCCTGTGAATCCTTCTAGTGACATCGATGGCAATGGATCACTCTCCCCTACGCATTGACTCGCTAAAGCATTAAAAGTTGCTGGCGTTTCTGCATCTATGGTTACCATCATAGATGCATCTTCAGCACACTGACCTGCATCTGAAGTGAAAAAATACGTGGTTGTACCGATAGCGCTCGTACTTATTGGGCTATTCCACATTCCCGTTATCCCGTTAGTAGAGTTGGTAGGGAGCACATCTGGAACATCTCCAACGCAGTACGCACCTAGTTGTGCAAAAAGCGGCGTCTCCTCTTGAGTAATATCTACTTGTATATTGGCCATGGCTTCATTACATGCAAGCAACATCCCATCTGGATCATCTGTTGTAACCGTTAAAATGACTGAACCATTTAATATATCGTTGGCTCCAGGAGTATAGGTAGGATTCTGATCTGTAATATTATCAAAACTTCCATCCCCAGAAGTGTTCCATGTTACCATTGTGGCACCACCTCCAATGATAGCTGTCAAGTCTATGGTTTCGCCTTCACAGATAGGTAGAATGGGATCAACGCTTACTGTCGCTGGATTGGCACATCCACAACTATTTATGGTTATCATCATGGTCGCGTTCTCAGCACATTGGTCTGCGTTAGGCGTAAATGTATATGTAATTGTTCCCGGGGTTGAGGTATCAATCGGACCATTCCAAGTTCCAGTGATGTTGTTTGAAGATGTTGTCGGTAATACATCCGGTGTGTCATCTACACAATAATCTCCTAATTGATTGAAATTAGGAATAACCAATGGATCAATCGTGACTGTCAACATCCCATCAGTCGCACATTGGCCTGCATCAGGGGTAAAAGTATAGCTCGTCGTCGTATTCGGATCGAAGGACGGGCTCCACATCCCGGTAAATCCTTCCAATGATGTCGCAGGTAATGGATCGGTTCCATCAGCACACTGACTTGGCAAAGCATTAAAGGTGGAAGGTGTTGATGGGTCAATGGTAATCTCCATTGTCGTACTCTCGGCACATTGGTTTGGATCTGGAGTAAAAGTATACGTTACTGATCCCACAGATCCTGTATTTATCGGACCGTTCCAAGAGCCTGTTATCGGCGGAACATCAGTTGAACTTGTCGGCAAGTCATCTGGAGTTTCTCCTTGACAATAAGGACCTAGTTGCGTGAAATTGGGCTCTTCAGGCTCAGTCAAGGTCAATGAAATGCTAGGAGAATCTGTAGTTTCGACACACCCAGTGGCATTTTGCACTTCGGATACAAATAAAGATCCTGTAGAACATAGCGCCGTAAGACCGGACCAAACTTCTACCGTATTGGTCGCATCATTCCAATCAAACGGAGTAAAAAACCCAGTATTGTTGTTATCCAAACAAACGGTAAGTGTGGTTTCTCCAGAAGCAAAATTAAGTACAGAGGTTACGGGCAGCGAAATTCCACACAATGACCCACCAAAAGTTACTTCATGGTTAGGATCAGGATTTAAAAAATTAATTTCTAAATCCACACATTCCCCAACACATATTTCTTCTGAAGTAGAAGTAAAAGTCCCCGTGGTCGATGGGTTCACTGATACTTCGATGTCGTCGGTTGCAGTACAGCCATTATCATCGGTGGTGGTCACCGTATACGTACCTCCATCTGCAGAAGTAACACTTGGTATAGACAAGGTATTGCTTGGACCAGATTGACCCGAATTGGGTCCAACAAAATCATATTCTGGAGAACTTAACTTGCTGGGTAATACATTTAATTCTTCCAAATCTAGTATATCCCCTTCACAAAATTCTATGGGACCTCCAGATCCATCGTCTCCTGCAATTTCTAATATGGGGTCGTTTTCCCAACATGTAATGACAATGTTGTCGATAATAACAGTTTCATCACCAGCCCAAGTTTGAGTCGTTGTTTTAAATACTAAATTCGAAGCTCCGTTTGTGCATGCAGATAAATTTATTGTCCCCATTTGTTCAGAATCCAAAGTACCTTCTTCTCCGATTAATTCATTGCTTACATCCGCTCCATCTAATAAGAGCTGAGCCCACAAAAAATCCCAACAAAATTCACAATCAGATGCCAAAGGATTATTAGGGTCTCCTGTACAATTACCTCCTCCGACAGGTGGACATTCATCACTTGACTCCATTGAATCTCCTGAACCTATCCAGTCAAATGAAAATTCAAATTCAAATGAAATCCTTACTGACGAGCAGTTCGAAACATCAATAGAAGCAGTTTCGAATACAGCAGGACCATTGGAATCTTGATTTTCCATTGCCCCGTTTTCAACTTGCAAATAATCATTAGGAGGTATACATGTTGGACAACTAGTCATCCAACCCACACCTTCAGAAGAACTGCCACTTGTTGATCCATTGGATTCGCTAAATATTTCTGTGAAAATTGAGGTTTGACCATTAACAGATATGCCAAGTGCCAAAAGTATTAGTATTAGTGCAGATATCCTCATTCTATCTAGGTCAGTGCAGGTTCCGATTTAGTCGTAAAAGGAAGTTATCGCGAATCTACAAAATCCTTTACTCACTTTACGTTAAAATACGGTTACTAAATCAATAGATTCTACCAAGGATTGTTTCGTTGCATTGAAGACACTGCCCTTTATTTGTTACGCAATCCATATATTCGAAAAAACAATCAGATACTTAAGCCGATAGCATCTCTAACCGACATAAACGAATCTAAAAATATTGCACTGCTGGTATTGGCCGCAGGAGCCTCCTTGCGTTTGGGTAAACCAAAGCAACAAGTAGAAATAGAAGGCGAAACTATGCTAAGTAGAACACTTCGCATTGGGAGTCAAATCGATTGGCATAGTAAACATCTCGTAGTGGGTTATCGCAAAGAAGAAATTTTAAAAAATCAAAATCTTCACCAATTTGAAGTCATTGACAATGTAAACTGGAGCATGGGTTTGGGCAAATCCATAGCTACTGGAGTCAGAGTAATTCAAAACGAAAATATTAAGGGTGTGATGCTGTGTTTGGTCGATCAGTTTTTTCTTAACCAAGGAGTTTTTGAAAAAATCCTATCAACTATTTCGTCGGAAGATAATATCGTCAGGTGTCGATATCTTCAAGGCGCAGGACCTCCTGTATTTTTTGGAAAAAACTATTTTTCTGAATTGGTTAAGTTAAACGATGATCATGGGGCAAAGTCGATAATTGAGCTTTATAACAAAAGGGTTAAAGAAGTGCCTTTTGACAAGGGTCATATTGATCTCGACACACAGGAGGATTTGAAATGGATAATGTAAAAAACCAACTTGAGACTACCTGACTATTCATAAATTCAAATTAGACTAAAGAAGTATTGATTTTTTTGTCGTGGAATATGCGATAAATAAAGAAAGCGATTACTTTTGCATCCACGTTTTTGCCGAAGTGGTGGAACTGGTAGACACGCTGGATTCAAAATCCTGTGCTTTCGGGCGTGCGGGTTCGATTCCCGCCTTCGGTACAAA
>JAHDGJ010000002.1:180219-272578 GCA_020627705.1 Saprospiraceae bacterium | reverse complement strand
TCCGGACGGGACTCGAACCCGCGACCCCCTGCGTGACAGGCAGGTATTCTAACCAGCTGAACTACCGAACCGTTTTTCAGCTATTCAAAGCAAGGCAAAAGTAATATTTCCTAGATAAGTTGTACAACTTTTGAAGCGAAATTTTACGCACACTTTTCTAATAATTATTGGCTACTCGATTAAAACAAAACCAGCCCAGGCATAAGCATCAATAAACCGGTCTTTCATTTCGCGCTGAGTTTGACTAAATGCTTCCGGTATGGACATGTTTTCTGTCAAATATTTCTTATAAAACACTGACATAAATTCCTTGGTTTGACGATCCGGGACTTGCCATAATGAAGCAATAACATAATGAGCACCAGCAATTTTAGCGGATCTTTGCAATCCATAAACCCCTTGGCTATTCGAAATTTTACCAAGCCCAGACTCACAAGCTGAAAAAACAACCAATTCAGCATTAGAAAGATCTGTATTACTTAATTCAAAAGCAGTAAAAAGATTGTCTTCTGTGGTTCCCTGCTCATTTACACCCGCTAGTACTAGCGCTGAAGCATTGAGATCAGTGGTACTAATCTCTCCAACATCCTCTGTTTCAAAAATATTTGAAGTTTCAAAAAAACCATGGGTCGCAAAATGGACGATCTTATACCCATTATTATTCTGGAGTCTATTTTTAATAAGTTTTTCGTTGGCTTCCTTATCACCAAAAGAGTCAACTTTATATTTTGCAGAAAGCAAGTAATCTGAGATAACTTTAATTTCTTTACTTGTTGCTGGTAACTTTTTCCAAGCGCCTCTTTTACTACCTGACCGCTCTATTAAACCCTCGTCAGTTGGGCCATAATCAACGCCTCCTATTAAGAAAGCCGAATCGTCAGAGGTATTTATATCTTCAGATTCTGCCACCAAACTTCTCATTGAAGACATTCGCACGAAGTCATAAGAATCTATCAAACTAGACTCTGATTCTACAGGTATGGCTTCTAAAGAGATGCTGTGAAGAATTCCATCTGTACAGTAAAATACTTTTTCTATATCCTCCAAATGTCCCTCTAGTTTTTTCCAGATGAGGTCAAAAAGAGAAATATCCTTGTCCTTTACATTTAATCCCCTATCGCCAAATGTGTATAATTTTTCGATGATGTCATTTACAGATTTTACATCACTTTTAAAATTAGATGTTAGATCTTTCTCCTTAAATAGACTAATTAATTTTGGCCCCTCATCAGCCTTTGTAATAAAACAAACATATTCAGCTTCTTCGTTAGAACCAATACGAATAAAGTCCAAAATCACATCTTCATCATTCAAAATATACTGCAAGTCTTCCCATTTTAATTCAAAAGATTGATTCCTTATTAACCCAAGTTTTCTTGACAATTGCAAATTCACATTTTCAATCTTGTCTTCCAATTCTTTTACGGAATCTGGATTAGACACAAAGGCGTTTTCAAGTTCTCTATTTAATAGAGACAATTCTTCTGACAAAACTGTAATCTCTTGAGACGCTGAGATGGCATTTCGTAATTGAACCATGTGTTCTAAAATATAGCCTTTGAAGAATATCGAATTATTTTGGGCAAGCTCAATTAAGTTCGTATTGGATTGCTCCACAGCGCTAATGGATATGAGCTCATTGAAATAATCTTTATATAGATTTATAAGCTCGCTCATCTCACGGGTAGAAAGATATTTTGAAGCTTTCAAAACATGATCCAACAAAATTTTGTCTATGTCCAAAATTATCTGCGCAGAGCCAGCAAAATCATTTTGCGCCTTTTTTATTTTGGCCAGCACAAACTTGGATTTAAAATACTCCAAATGCTTTTTTCGATACGTTTTGGTGATTATATCTATCGATTGAAGAATGGCTTTTTCTGAGTCATTGAGTTTATCCATTCTCAACAAAACGTCCGCTTTATTCCTTAGCATCAAGCCAATGTGCGGATGTTTTTCTCCATGAATTTTTTTCAATATTTCATTCCCCTTCGATATATATTCAAAAGCAGCATCGTATTGCTTAAGACTTTGATGTATTTGGCCCAGACTAGAAAGTGTGGTCGCGTAATTATTACTATTGGTCAATTGCTGCTTTTCTCTGCCAACCTTCACTTCCTCCAACAAATCCAGCGCCTTTTTATAATCGTTCTTTGCGGCCAAAACAGAAGATAATATTTGAACATAATCAAGATAATGGGAAGAAGTTTTGGCAATGGACAGTACCTCTTCCATAGCAGATTGTGCTTTATTATACTTTCCCGTAGCTAAATAAATCTGAGCAAGAGAGCTTAATGTTTTGGCATAATCCTCGTTTTTCCCTTTAAGCGCCAACTTCAATTCGCAGGATTTTTTTACATTTTTCTCTGCCTCTAAAAAGTTGTTGTACACCAAATAAGTTTTTCCCAACCCATTTAGTATCCTAGCATATTGCATATCAAAGGATTCCCGTCTTTGCTTATTTTTTTTGGCCTTTAAAAAAGTTTTTTGCGCCTTTCTATATTGGCCATCAAAAAAATAAACCGTACCTAAGGTATTGAGATTCCTGGTGTTAAAATTGTCAGATTCCCCAATGTTTTCACTGATGAAGTCATCCGCCTCTTTACATATTTTTATAGCATTTTTTGCCTCTCCTTTGCGATACAAAGCAGCCGCTCTTTTTTGATATAAATAGCATTTGATCTCTTGATGCTCTCTTATTCTCTCGCTTTCTTCCTCAGGCAGATTAGTCAAAATAGTATTAATCAACACCAGACCCTGCTCATAATCCTTAGCTTCTACGCTACTCTTAAGCTTAGGGTATTCGCTAAAAATTTGATTTCGCAATGCCTTGGTTTGTGCCAATAATGAAAACGTAGTCATCATTATTCCCACAAAAAAGCAAAATCTTTTAGTACGTCTGATATTCATTTACAATGATTAAATGTGCTTTCACTCCATTTTGGCAATTCAATTTATTTTCAATACTCGCGCAAGCTTTC
Organism: Saprospiraceae bacterium; assembly: GCA_020627705.1. Lineage (GTDB taxonomy): Bacteria > Bacteroidota > Bacteroidia > Chitinophagales > Saprospiraceae > JAHDHU01. The sequence goes on along the minus strand of JAHDGJ010000002.1, from coordinate 269,597 downwards.
TGTTACCCTCAGCAAACTGAACATCTAAAATATACACTCCACTTGCCAAGTCAGATAAATTCAACTTTTTAGCATTTTCAAATCGATCAACTTCAGTGCCATTGATGTCAAAAACTGTTACTACGAAAGGTTCATTAGAATCCAATTGGAGCGTTACAAGATCTGCAAAAGGATTAGGGTGCAGCCTAAAGTCTATATCCTCGATTTCTGTATTGCTTGATTCGCAGTTTGGCAAATCTTGAGCGCAAGTCCAAAGCTCTTCAAAAATTAAATCCTCGAAATCCATTGCGTTTAACACCCCTCTTTCACAAATTGTGGTATCACTAGTTGAACTACAGGTTTCAACTTGTACTCCTTGGCATCCATAAAAATAACTTTCAGCACTTAATATTCCGGTCGGACTAATCCCTTCGATCGTGTAATACGCAAAAGGTATGGCATTAATTTCTGTCGTCCCAGCACTCATGGTTGTTACACTTATGGTGTCAAACCATACCCCTCCACATATAAGGCTATCAGAAAGTAACATAACATCTTCGATACACCACAGATCTCCACCTGCAAAATCACAAGTTTCTTGCCCCTCAGCATTGTCACAAAACTCTCCCCAATTCGGCAAATTATTGCCCGTAAAGTCTGTGCTATCTATAGAACAAAAAACAATGTACTCCGTCGGAAACAAGCCTTCCAACATATTATCATTAAGAATTAGTGTATCAACATTACTCATCATTGCTAATTCGCCAGGGACAAGTCCTTCCATTTGATTACAACATAAATTAATTGCTTCGGCATCACATAAATCGCCAATATCAGGTGGGATGGGTCCATTAATATTATTATTGGAAAGATTCAAAAACCTTAAAGCCGTTGCCCCACCTATTTCATTAGGTATAGGACCCGATAATTGATTGTTTGATAAATCCAATCTTGTCAATGATGGACAGCCTATAGAGCTTGGAATCGAACCTGTCAATGCCGGATTATTAGTAATTATAACGAATTGTGTTGCGGGCAATTCAAAAAAAGCATCGGGAATAAAGCCGTTTAAATTTTGATTGTTTAAATCGATGCCCTCAACACATCCTCCTTCATAAAGTGTTACTCCAAACCAGGTATCCATGGGTTGTGTCAAATCCCAAGCATTCGTCCAATTTGCTCCATCCGTTTCATTGTAAAGAGAAACCAAAGCCAGAGAATCTTCGGAAACCAAACAATTGACTCCGGCACAAGAACAATCTTCTTTAAACACATCAATTTCTGTCGCTGGATTCAAATCATTACATGGTGCACCTGTTTGAGATTGACCATCACAAAACAATTGCATACTCCCAAACCAAGGCAATTGAGGGTTACTAGTGAAATTGTACCCAGTAGAACCAATGTTTTGGCCCAAGTCACAAATCGTATTTAAGAATTCTTCGGGGTAACAACCAGTCAAGTTGTTTATCCCTAGATCCAATCTTTGAAGACTTGTTATATTGGCGTAGGACGCAGGAATTGTTCCAGTTAATAAATTATCATTTAAAGAAATACTCGTTACCGCAGTTAAATTACCCCACTCTTCTGGTAAGGTGCCATCAAAAGCATTACTCGAAAGAGATATTCTTCTAAGGTTAGGAATATTTCCAATTGATGCAGGAGGTGATCCAGAAAACATATTATCGGCCAAAGCCAAATAATCAAGATTAAGCAAATTTCCAAGTTCTGCAGGTAGTACGCCGCTGAGCTGATTTTCGGCCAACTCTAAATCTTCCAAATTGGAGAGATTACCAAAACTCGCAGGAACAGATCCCGTTAAATTATTTTGATATAATGCCAGCCGTGACAAATTATTTAAATTTCCCAATTCGGGCGGCAAGGAACCCTCCAATTGATTGTCGTACAACAACAACAAATCTAGATTTGACAAATCCCCCAAACTTGAAGGAATTTCTCCAGAAAGATTATTTTGAAACAAGGCGAGTCTTACAAGATTTTGAAGACTACCCAGCTCTGAAGGAATCGTCCCATTGAGCTGATTGCTGTTTAGTTGCAATCTATTTACAACCGACAGAGTACCCAATTCTGAAGGAATGGTTCCGACCAAACCGTTATTAATTAGTTGTACAAAACTAACGCAGCCTTCACCATTCAGCCCAATACCAAACCAAGTGTTTAGCGGTTGATTGAGATCCCAAGTGTTATTCCAATTAGGACCATCCGTTTGATTATATAATGCCACAAGGGCCAAAGAATCAGCTTGTCGATCACATTGAGCAGATCCTATTAATCCAGTCAGTAGAAAATAAAACAATAAGAAAAGCTTGGTAATTTTCATTTCGAGTACTTGAGATTATCATAAGTTAAAGAATGATACGCACTTTATAGGCAACAAGGAACTCAATAATTATAAGATCATAAGTAGTGAGTTTTGCTGAAATTTAAAATTTAACAAGCACTGATGTACATTAGACGAAGATTATGAAAGCATTGTTTCTAAATTCAGACAAATCTTTGGAGATCAAAGAAGTGGTAGTACCCCAACTACATGAACAAGATGTATTGGTGTCTTTAAAAGCCTCTGCATTAAACCATCGCGAGATTTGGATCAAAAAAGGGCTTTATCCTGGAATGAAACTGCCATGCATTTTGGGCGCAGATGGTGCAGGAGTGATTACAAAGATTGGAAGTAAGGTTGATGCTTCGATCTTGGGTAAAGAAGTCATCGTTTATCCGGGATATGACTGGGGAGAAAAAGAAACCTACCCAAGCAAATCCTTTCGAGTTTTAGGAATGCCTGACCCGGGAACAATCGCGGAATACATCAGTGTCCCTTTTGATCATGTTATAGAAAAACCCAGCTATTTAAATTTTCCTGAAGCGGCTTCCATCCCGGTTGCCTTCTTGACAGCTTGGAGGGCATTGGTACATCATGGCCAAATAGATGAATCAAAAAATATATTGATTACAGGGATTGGTGGAGGAGTTGCTCAAGCCGGTCTTGCTTTGGCAAAAGCTTTTGGTTCAAAGATATTTGTGACAAGTTCTAGTCAGGAAAAAATCGACTTTGCAAAAAAACAAGGAGCACTTGCTGGCGTAAATTATAAAAAAGAAGACTGGCACTTGGAGTTGAGAGAACAGTGTAAGGAAATCGATATTGTTTTGGACAGTTCTCCTTCGCCAAAATTGGACGACTACTATTCCTTTTTGCGCTATGGTGCCAAAATAGTAGCTTATGGTTCTACAGGGTCAAGAAACACTTCGATCAATATTAGTAAATTTTTCCTCAGACATATTCAATTTATTGGCACTGCAATGGGTTCTCCTAAAGAATTTGAAGAACTGCTAGCATTTATGGATCAACATCATATAAGGCCAATTATTCATGCTCAATATTCGATGAATCAAAGCCTTACAGCAATTGAGGAACTTCAGAAGGGAAACCACATTGGCAAAATTGTTATTGGGCATTAAATTAGGTCAAACGAATACTCTTATAAACACTATATTAGCCTCCATTTAGAACAAGCGTTCCCTAACCAAAGCTGAGATTATGGTCTTTTTAGAATTCGAAAAGCCATTAGAAAAACTATACGAGCAAATCGAAAAAATTCGTCAAGTAGCCGAAGAAGGTGATATCGACGTAAGCGATAAAATAAAAGAACTCGAATTAAAGATTAAAAACGAGAAAAAAAACATTTATGCCAATTTGAGTGGTTGGCAGAAGGTACAACTCTCTCGACATCCCCAAAGGCCTTATTCGTTGTATTACATCAATCATATGTGTAAGCGATTTGTCGAATTACATGGAGACCGCACCTTTGGGGATGATAAAGCCATTGTTGGGGGTATTGGGCAAATTGGAAATCAATCTGTGGTTATTATTGGTCATCAAAAAGGGATCAATACCAAAATGCGACAATATCGAAATTTTGGAATGGCCAATCCCGAAGGCTATAGAAAAGCATTGCGCCTAATGAAGTTGGCCGAACGATTTAACTTTCCTATAATTAGTTTGATAGATACCCCAGGCGCTTATCCCGGGATTGAAGCAGAAGAAAGGGGTCAAGGGGAAGCTATTGCACGTAATCTTATGGAGATGTCTCATCTTCGGGTACCCATCTTATGTTATGTTATTGGAGAGGGTGCCTCAGGTGGTGCTTTAGGAATTGGTCTTGGTGATCGAACATTTATGTTGGAGTATACTTGGTTCTCGGTCATTTCACCAGAATCATGTTCTTCCATACTTTGGAGAAGTTGGGATCACAAAGAAGAAGCTGCTGAAGCGTTGAAACTTACCCCAGAGCATATGCTCAATTTTGGCATAATTGATGACATTGTCAAAGAACCTCTTGGTGGGGCTCATGCTGAACCAGAAAAAATGGTGAAAAGTTTGAAATCCCATATAAAAAAGCAGCTCGAAGAATTGAATGCCTTTACTGCTGACAAAAGGATAAAAGAAAGAATCAAAAAGTACTCAAAAATTGGCGAGTTTGACATTGACAAATCTTTAGCTTTAAAATGAAACGACCCAATTTAAAAGGTACAGGAGTAGCTGTCGTAACTCCTTTCGTAAAAGGCGAAATTGATTTTTCGGCCCTTACTAAAATCATAAATCATTTAATTAAAAATGGGGTAAACTATTTGGTTCCACTGGGATCAACAGGAGAATCCGCAACACTTAATGAAGAAGAGCAACGGGCCATTTTAAATCATGTTATAGCGGTCAACAACAAAAGAGTCCCGTTGGTGGCTGGAAATTTTGGAGGTAAGAACACAAAAGAACTAGTCAAAAAAATTAAAGGCTACGATTTTAAAGGAATAGATGCGATACTCTCTTCGAGTCCAGAATATGTCAAACCTTCTCAAGCAGGTATTTATGCCCACTATATGGCATTAGAAAAAGCAAGCCCGCTGCCAATTGTTATTTATAATGTGCCAGGTCGCACCAAATCCAACATCGAATGGCAAACGACGATTAAGCTGGCCAAAGCCAGTAAAAAATTTATTGGCATCAAAGAAGCAACGGGTGATTTGATCCAGGCTACGCGAATTATAAAAAATAGACCTAAAGGATTTTTTGTTACTTCAGGAGACGACGAAATCGCCTTGCCACTCATAGGAGCTGGTGGAGATGGAGTCATCTCAGTTATTGCCAATGTCTTACCCAAAAAGTTCTCTTCCATGGTAAGATATGCCTTAAATGGAGATTTTAAAAAGGCACAGAAAATTAACAACGCTACCTACGATCTACATCAATGGTTGTATGTTGAAGGGAACCCAGTCGGAATAAAATCAGCCATGGAGCACGTAGGTTTTTGCACCAACGAAGTGAGGCTTCCTTTGGTAAAAATGGCTTCGAAAAATAAAAAAATGCTTGTTCAAGAATTGAACAAGCACGTCTGATATTCTTAAAGTTTTAAAGAATTATCTTTTTTATACCCCTTTAATTCGCTTCCATAATTCACTGGCCATTTCGTTTTCAGTTCCTTCAGGAGGTCCACCTTGTTCGTCCAACATTTGGTAGTAACCATCTTCTTTTTTCCTGATGATAAATCTGAAAATAAAATCATTTTCACCATGGCCGTCTCCTCTAAAGGTGCCGTACCGCATATCGTTAAATTGCAAATCCCCATCCTTTCTTCTAATGACCATAAAATAATCATCGCTAAACCATTTTAAAGTGTTGATGGTATGGTCATCAGGTTTTGCATCCGCTATGAGATGATGATTTTTGGGAATTGATCGAAGTTTAAATTTCTTCTCTTTATCAAACATAGAATACTGACCTTGCAAGTAAGCAGTGTCTGTTTCAACTGTTCCTGACCACAGGACATTGTTTAAAATTACAGGGCCAATGGTAAATCTGGAATAATCAATTTGTTCTTGGGCAAGCGTATTAATCATTACCTGATTCATCTGTTGTTTGTTGTACATGGTAAATAACATATACATACTGCTCATGCCTATGCCTAGGTAATTCCAAAATCTTCTCTTTTGACTTTGCCGGTTACAAAAAGCTGCGCTTACTAATCCAAGAATAAAAAGAATCGTATACATAGGATCTGCGACAGAGATATAATTTAGTGATATCCGTATATCCGAAAATGGAGCAAAGAGTTGAGTACCGTATTGAGTAAAGCTATCTAAAATGGGATGCGTAAACAAGGCAGCAAACCACATCAACCTCCATTTATTTAACGTAGGAGTTTCATAGTCCTCTTTATTGGTAATGTTATCCTTAAAAATAAGAAGGTAGCCACCAGAAAGAACCAAACCTATGACCACTGAAAAAACAATTGATTTGGATGCAATAAAAACTATACCGGAGGTGGCCAAAACAATGAGCGACCAAAAAATGGAAGCCAAACCAAATTCTACTTTGTGCTTATGCTTCCATTTGTACAACTGATGTGTCAACCAGGCAAACAGAAAAGCTCCCACTACCGCAAAAGTGATGGAATGAGAAATACCACGATGAAAGGCCAGCGCATCCACCTCACTCATAAATAAATTACCAATGATGTCAAGATCTGGAATTGTACCACCAAGTGCACCCCAAGTCATGGCTCGATTACCAAGTTTCTTTCCTAACACCGCTTCGCCCATAGCTGCACCAAGAACGATCTGCGTAATTGAATCCATTTAGTTTATTTGTAGCAACTGTACAACCTCCATAGAAGCGGTTTGTTCAGCAGATTTCTTATTAAAATCTTCCGCTGTTGCCTTTTGCTCACCGTCAATATTGACACCGATGAGGAATCGATCTCGTTTGGACAATTTGTATCGATTGATCAGTACAAATTCTATGACTTTGCCTTTCTTTTGGCCCCACTCCAATAATTTGGATTTATAATTATCATCTGTAGCTTCTAACTCATGTATGTCTAAATACTTGCGTAAAATTTCGTTGATGACATAGCGTTTGGATTTTTTATAGCCCATTTCTAAATAAATGGCACCGATCATTGCCTCAAACGCATTACCCAGCATTGATTTACTCATTTTACCTTGAGAGTATTCCGAAAGAATAACATCTAATCCCATCTTGTCTGCAATGCTGTTGAGCGTAGCTCTTTTCACTATCCGAGATCGCATTTTGGTCAAAAACCCTTCATCTCCTAATGGATATTTGGTAAACAAATACTCTGCTACTATGGTAGACAAGACGGCATCACCCAAATACTCTAAGCGCTCGTTGTTTTGTTGACTGCGCTTTGCAGTATTGTGCATGGATTTATGATAAAAAGCTGTTTTAAAAAGACCAAGTCTACAAGGAGTAAAGCCTAATATCTGATGTAACCTCTTGGCTAAATCTCGATCAGAAGAAACATAGTAATTTATATTTCTAATGATGGCTTTCAATCTTCAAACTTTTTGAGTGCCACGCACGAATTGTGTCCTCCAAATCCGAAAGTATTACTTAGTACAGTTCGCACCTCTCTTTCCTGAGTCTCGTTGAGTGTTAGATTTAATTTTGGATCTATATTAGGGTCCGCGGTATGATGGTTTATAGTAGGTGGAATCGCTTGTCTACGAATAGCCTCAATACCTGCAATGCATTCTATGGCACCGGCTGCCCCTAACAAATGACCGGTCATTGATTTGGTCGAACTAATATTTAAATCGTAGGATTTTTCTCCGAACACACTGAGTATTGCCTTTGTTTCTGCAATATCACCTAAGGGTGTAGAAGTACCATGCACATTTATGTAATCAATATCTTCTGCATTTAATCCTGCATCGGCCATGGCCAGTTTCATTACGTTTTTGGCTCCCAATCCTTCTGGATGCGGGGCAGTAATGTGATGTGCATCCGCAGTCATGCCACAACCTACAATCTCGGCATAGATCGTTGCGCCCCTATTTTGTGCGTGTTCTAAGGATTCTAAAATCAATGCTCCGGCACCTTCTCCCAATACAAAGCCGTCACGATCCATATCAAAAGGCCGAGAAGCAGTAGCTGGATCATCATTTCTTTCTGATAATGCTTTCATAGAAGAGAATCCTCCCATCCCAGCTCCAGTAACTGCAGCTTCGGATCCTCCAGTAACCATTATGTCTTGTCGACCTAATCGTATCGCATCAAAGGCATTACCTATTGCATGAGAGGCTGAGGCACAGGCTGAAACAGTAGCATAATTAATACCTCTAAACCCATACTTGATTGAAATGTGGCCAGGCGCAATATCAGCGATCAACTTTGGAATTAAAAAAGGACTATACTTAGGTGCTTTGTCCACACCATCTCCCCTTAGCGCAGCATCTCTAATTTCTGCTTCAATGGTTTCAAAACCACCAATCCCACTACCCCAAATTACTCCGACTCGATCTTTATCGACAGTTTCCAAATCCATACCACTCATCTGTATGGCTTCTTCCGAAACAACCAGAGCAAACTGAGAAAAAGGGTCTATTCTACGAGCCTCCCTTCTATGAAGAAAGTCTTCCACTACAAAATTCTTTACCTCACAAGCAAATTGCGTTCTAAAATATTCGGGATCAAATCTAGTGATACGCGCAGCACCACTTACGCCTTTGAATAAAGCCTCCGCAAATTCATTTGTATTATTTCCAATTGGGGTAAGTGCCCCATAGCCAGTTACAACTACTCTATGCATGATGGTCAAATTACACTCAAATTATCGAAAAATAAGCTTTCATCGAAACTTAAAAAAACAAAAAAAAATCCACGAACAAATCAATGAACGTGGATTGTAGCTTATATCGTTTTTAAGATCAAGCTTTTTGGCCTTCCAAATATGTAATGGCTTGACCAACAGTTTGAATCGTCTCTGCTTGTTCATCAGGAATTGAAAGATCAAACTCTTTTTCGAACTCCATAATCAATTCAACAGTATCCAAAGAATCTGCTCCTAAATCGTTTGTGAAACTCGCTTCGTGAGTAACTTCTCCTTCGTCTACTCCTAATTTGTCGACGATGATTTGTTTTACTTTATCTGCTATTTCAGACATAATAATTGTTTTAAGTAATGCCTGCAAAGTAACCCATATCTACGCTGAAAACCAAGTTTTATCAATTCGGTTTTTAGAAATAAAAAAAAGCCTTGTCAGGCGGTAGTAAAAAAATAAGCCAAAAATCACTGACTTAACCAGTTCCTAAACCTAAAAAAACTTGCATTTAGTTCCGATTCGAGCAAAATTAACCCTCTCTTAATCTAGTTCTACGCATTAAACTATTAATTTAGCCGATTCGCAAAAGATTATGGCAACTAATAAACACGGTATTCAAAACCACCAAAAGACTAAAATTGTAGCCACAATTGGTCCGAGCAGTAGAAATAAAAAAACTATCCAAGGACTAATCAAAGCTGGAATTGATGTAGTAAGACTCAATTTTTCTCACGGTTCGCACAGTGATCACAAAAAAGTGATCGATATGGTACGAGAAATTAATGCCAAATTCGATACTTCTGTTGGCATTTTGGCAGATTTACAAGGCCCAAAATTGAGGGTAGGAAAAATCAAAGGTGATGGTGTCGTGTTAAAAAAAGGTGATGTGATCACTTTTGTAAACAAAGAATGTATCGGCACCAAAACCAAGGCTTACATGAGTTATCAAGACTTTCCTAAAGATGTAAAAGTCGGTGAAAAGGTTCTGGTTGACGATGGTAAACTCGTTTTTGAAGTAGTTAGCACTAATCTAAAAGATCAGGTAAAACTAAAGACGGTTTTTGGCGGAAGATTGTCTTCAAACAAGGGAGTCAATTTACCAGATACTAAGATATCCAATCCTGCTATTACCCCTAAGGATCAAAAAGATCTCGAGTTTATTTTAACACAACCCGTCAATTGGATTGCCTTGTCTTTCGTACAATCTGCCAAAGACGTCAATCTTTTACGAAGACATATTTCTGCAAAAAACCATTTGGCCAAGATCATTGCTAAGATTGAAAAACCACAAGCGGTAAAGAAAATCAAAAGCATAATAAACGCTTCTGACGCCATTATGATTGCACGAGGTGATTTGGGTGTGGAGTACCCTATGGAAAAACTTCCTTTGGTACAAAAAGAAATTATTAGAAAATGTATTCAAAGCAGCAAACCTGTCATTGTAGCCACACAAATGATGGAGAGCATGATGGAAAATCCTTCGCCCTCAAGAGCTGAAATTACGGACGTAGCTAATGCAGTCTTAGATGGTACGGATGCCGTGATGTTGAGTGGAGAAACTGCTGTGGGGAAGCACCCTGTCAAGGTGGTAGAAGCAATGAATAAAATTATTGAACAAGCCGAAAGCATCTATAGTGTATCCGAAAAAAGGTTACGCCCGGATCCGGAGTCTGATACATTTTATTCGGATACCATGTGTTTTACAGCTGCACGAGTGGCGCAAAAAGTAGACGCAAAAGCCATTATCGGGCTCACAGTCAGTGGTTATACAGCGTTTAAAATTTCTAGTTATCGTGTAGATACTCCTGTGTATATTTTTTCTACTGTCGAACAAATACGGGGAACACTAAACTTGGTATGGGGAGTAAGATGCTATCATTACGATAAGTTTACTACTACTGATGAAACGATTGAAGACCTTTGCTCCATTCTTAAACAAAAGAAACACGTAAAAAAAGGTGACGTGGTATTGAACACTGCCTCGATGCCCATTCATAAACGTTTCCGGACCAATACCTTGAAGATTACAGTGATAGAATAATTGGTATAGCCATGTTAGCTGCGCAGTGTTTTGTGTGCTTAAAATTTATTAATGCAAAATGCGTTAGTAGTAGTACCATTCAGCGCAAATGAAACGAAGAAAATTTATCAAAAGATCTTTTACTGGCTTACTTACCGCTGGAATGTTCAGTGGCCTCTATGCTTGGCAAATAGAACCTTTTTGGTTAGAGTTCGTATCAAAAAAAATGTCCCTTAAAAATCTTCCAAAGCATAATATTGGAAAAACCATAATGCAAATAAGTGATATTCATGTAGGCAACAAATTTGATTTTTCTTTTATAATCGATTCATTTAAAAAAGCTCAAAAATTTAATCCGGATTTCGTAGTCTATACAGGCGATTACATAACATACGAAAACAAACTCCAATTTGATCAGCTTGAGTTAGTCGCTAAAAACTTAGTCAAAGGAAAATATGCTACACTTGGAGTTTTAGGAAATCATGATTACGGTTTTAATTGGTCTAACCAAAAAGTGGCCAATAGAGTTACCGGAATTCTTGAAAATGCTGGAGTTCAAATTCTGTCCAATCAAAGCATAAATATTGAAGGACTCCACTTCATCGGATTGGATGATTATTGGGGATTAAATTTTAATCCTATGCCCATCCTAAAAAGCGTAAACAATGAAAAATCAAACATAGTGCTTTGTCATAATCCAGATGTCTGCGATCTTCCTATTTGGGAGCACTACGAAGGATGGATCTTATCTGGCCATACGCATGGAGGACAATGCAAACCACCATTTCTTAACCCACCAATGTTGCCAGTTAAAAACAAAAAATACTCGCAAGGTGAAATTGATTTAGCTACAGGAAGAACATTGTATATAAATAGAGCCCTAGGTCATTTGCGGCAAATAAGATTTAATGTCAGGCCTGAAATCACCGTATTTGAACTTGAGCAAAAAACGTAAAGCCCCAAATATTGCTTTGGATGGAAATTGTAAAAAAATTGATTAGGTGAAATTAAAAACTTCTTTCCAAGGAATCACCCATGGCAAAAACATGACCCATACTAGAAAAAATCCCGCCATTGATTTTGGATAAATGTTTCCGTTTAAAATCGCTGGGAGCGCTGCAAGCAACAACCAAGTCGATTTGTAAATAAATTGAAAGACCAAAATAAGACTCATTTCTTTAGGTAAAAAAAGCCCTACAACCGACAAAGCAAAAATTCCAAACCATAATGCTCCTATGAGTCGAAATGACTCAGAGTAATGGAACGCATCAGTGAAAATAGAATATTGAGCAGCTCTCGGGTAAAACAGACACGTAATGCTTATCCAACCTGCTACAATGATATTAGCTATATAAGTCAATGTTAAAGCCATCGTACAAAATCTATGTTTGCTCGTTATAGAAACCAGAAAGAATCATTTAAGTTGAAAAGCCAAGCAAACTTTAACCCGGTGGATTATTCTTTAACTCAAATTCTATGATGATATCAACAGAATGTCGAAGGTGGACTCATTAATAAATATAGAATCTGAAGCTTCCCCATTTGAAATATTAATGAGCCAGCCACCAAAACTCCCTGATAACTGAATAAGCTCTTCGTCATTACATTCAGAATCATAGCCTGAATTAGCGGAAATGTCAAAGTTGAAATCGTAATAGTTAAAGGCATTGTTGGAGCCAATAAACATTGGGTTTCTCTGCGTACTTACATAGTTCTTTTCTTCATAAAACAAGGCCACTTCAAAAGCAAATCTGGGATTGGTTTTATCATTTAAATCTGACTGTAAAATAGATTTTATTTCTTCAAACGCAATCTCTTGATCTGATGAAGCGGTCTGTTGTTCGAGAAAAATTGTTTTAATCCCTATCGAATTGTTGCTAGCATTCAGCTGCGTATGTAGTGTTTTAGTATTCCATTGTTCTGCGTTTATGCCTATAGACCCCGAACTTCCCAAAGGTCGTTGATCACCAAACAAATCAAAATTGCATTCATCAAATTCAAAATTGAGGGCTTCATTTTGATCAATTGAAACTGTTAAAGTATTTGTCAACGGTTCTTGATCCATAGTATTATCAATGTCCACATCATCGTTGCAGGAGATTGATACAAAGGCCAAAAAAAGCAGAGAGATAGTTGAAGTTTTCATAGTCCTGGATTGAGATGTTAAATTAAAAAGCTTCTGTAGAATATAATTTTAAAGCCGTGTTAAGAACTGTGTCGGAACAGTTAAAAATTATTGAACAAATGCTTGATTTGCTTCTTGACACTCAGTGCTTTTATGTTATCAAAAATCTTGTGGCCAAAACATCGTTATAGAAGGACTACAATTAATTTATGCATTTGGACAAACTCTCTTACAAACTTTTTTGTGTTATTATACTGCTCAGCTGTGGCCCACATGAAAAGCATCAAAAAAATATTGAACTACAAATCATGAAGGACTATCCAAATTACGCTGTAGAAAAATCACCAACGATTGACACCACTTTACAAACGTGGAAATTATCGATGGATAAAGAAATGGAATACCAACAGGTGAAAAATTCTATACAAGCCTTACGGCGAAATCTAAAGGATTCAAATCTGCAAACGGATTCATTGGGAAAATTATTCACCACTTCCTTAGTTCATCGAATTATACCATTTTGGGAAGGGACTCCTTGGTCATTTGAAGGCCATTCGTCAAGACCGAATGAAGGGGAAATTGCTTGCGGATATTTTGTTTCGGTGTAGAGCTCGAAAAAAACGATTTATGGAGATTAAATCGAAACAGTGCGTCCATAAGTCGATGTGCTGTTTGAGCAAGTGCTGTGAAGCGGCGATCCTGATGAGATAGAAGTGGAATGATCCCTAATAATGTAGAATGAAATCTATTTCCCTATTTATTCGTTGACAAATTGTATTTACCTTCGTCTTATATGCATATGAAAGACTTCATTTTGAGTTTAGTTGTGACTCTTTTGAGCGTAGCTTGCCATGGGCAAGTAACCACAACGTATACGGAGGATGAGCTGGCCCTGCACAGCGAATTTATAGATGCAGCAGCACAAAAATATAAAGGCGAACTGTCCAAGGCCGCGCTTTTGTTTGAAGAAATCTTAAAAAAGGACAACAGCCATCATGCGGCAGCTTTTGAGGTTGCAAAGATTAAATTCGAACAAAAAAAATATGAAGAGAGTATTCGTTTTGGCAATAAGGCATTAGATAAAAATCCAAATGATTTAAGTTATTTAAGCTTTCTCAGTGATGCTTGTTTAGAAATCAAGGACTATAAAAATGCTATCGTTTTTCTTGATCAAAGAATGAACTTAAACGCATCCAATCGAGCCATCTATAGCGATTTGGCTTTCGCATATTTTGAAAATAACAACCCTAAAAAAGCGCTCGAAGTATTAAATAGCTTAGAAAAATTAGACGGCATCTCAGAATATACCTCCAAAAGGAAATATAAAATTCATCAATATAATGGTGATGTCGAATTGGCCGAGAAAGAATTACTTGCTCTTGTAGCAAGCCAGCCTAAAAGTGTGCGCTATTTGACCAATCTTGCCAAATTCTATGATCAAACTAAGCAAAAAGATAAAGCACACAATATTTACAAAGAAATCTTAAGTATTGATCCGGACAATGCCAAAGCCAATATGGTGATGGCTGCGAAATTGAATGGAAAAAACAACGCAAGTAGTTACCTTCTTTCCTTAGATCCTATTGTCAATAATCCTGAGGTGCCCCTTGATGCAAAAATTAAGGAGTTGATTCCATTTATTGAAAAAGCAACACCAAAGTCAGATAGCACATTTACCAAAGCCCTGAAAAACACTTTAGAATCTGTGCGCAATACGCACCCAAAAGACCCAAAAGGATTTGCCTTAACTGCAGATTTTTTTAGTCGCACGGCACAAAACGAAAAGGCAATAGAATATTATCTAAAAACACTGAAACTAAACGATAATGTGTTTTCGGTTTGGGAACAATTGCTTTTTGTTTTGGATGAAGAAAACAAATATGCTTTACTCAAAGACAAGTCATACGAGGCAATGGATTTATTTCCAAATCAAGCCATTAGTTATGTCATGCATGCCAAAGCGCTCATTAATTTAAATGAACCCGCCGAAGCAAAAGAATATCTAGATGAAGCACGTCTTATCGCAGGAAAAAACAAAGAGATTCTACAGCTCATTGATCAATTATCAAAAACGATTAATTGAATCTGAAGTATATCATATGGAGCCTTTTTTTGATTCCCATTCTTTTTAGTTCTTGTAAACGAACTAAGCGTTTGGAGAACGGGACAGCCATTTATAATAAACAAGAAATTTTGAAAGGCATTTCGAATCATAATATAGATTATGATTGGTTTTCTGCTGTTGGTAAAGTAAGGTTAAAAAGTCCCGATCAAAATGTCTCGGTAAAAATATATTTACGTATTAAAAGGGACAGTGCTATATGGATGGTCGTAAAAAAATTAGGTATTGAGGTAGCAAGAGTACTTATTACACCCGAAGAGGTCAGCATTGTGTATAGGCTTGAAAAAGTGTACGAACAAGAAAAACTATCTACCGTTTTGGACGAATACAATTCTTCTATAGGCTTTACTCAATTGCAAGACTACCTCATAGGAAATCTTCCCACCTTAGATCCTACCAACTTTGAATATCGAAATAGTGAAAACCAAATAGTGTGTCAGACTCAAATCGAAGGGATGCTCAGTTTTTTAAGATTAAATCAACTCAACCTCAACATTGAGGATGTGGAACTTTACAACCAAAAAAACGAATCAGTGAAGATTCGTTATACTGATTATCAAACCATCAACGCCATGGCAGTACCCTTTGGAAGAAAGTTTGATTTAAGCAGTATGGAACTTGGAGAATTATCTGCACATTTCAACTTATCTGAAATAGAAATTGATGTCCCAAAGTCATTAAAGTTTTCTATCCCGCCGCATTATGATAAATTGCAGTTTTATAAGCCATTTTAATTATGAGTGGAAACTGGGAGATTGGAAAGAAAAAGAATTCCGGACTTAAAAAAGAAACGGAATACTGCATTATTGTAGGTATTATCCGAAGGGAACAAACAGAGGAACAAGTCACAGAATATTTAGACGAACTCGAATTTTTAGCCCTAACTGCAGGAGCGGTGTGCAAGAAAAGATATGTTCAAAAAATGGATCATCCACATGTTAGGACCTTTGTAGGATCTGGTAAATTGGAAGAGATCATTGCGTATGTTGAGGAAGACGAAGATATTTCGCTAATTATTTTTGATGACGACCTCACTGGAAAACAAACAAGCATTTTAGAAGAAGAAGCGAAAATTAAAATTATTGATCGCTCCCAACTCATCCTTGATATTTTTGCCACCAGAGCTCAAACCGCTCAAGCTAAAACACAAGTTGAACTGGCGCAAATGCAATACCTCATGCCTCGACTAAGAGGTTTATGGACACACCTCGAAAGACAACGTGGGGGTATAGGTATGAGAGGTCCCGGTGAAATGGAAATAGAAACCGATCGTAGGATTGTCCGAGACAAAATCAGTTTGTTGAAAAAAAGACTGGATAAAATAGATCAGCAGGCCAGAACACAAAGAAAAAACAGAGGCGATCTTATACGTGTAGCATTGGTTGGTTATACCAATGTGGGCAAATCTACTTTGATGAATTCTTTAGCAAAGGCTGAAGTATTTGCAGAAAATAAATTATTTGCCACTTTGGATACTACGGTGCGAAAAATGGTCTTGGGCTCCATGCCTTTTTTGTTATCTGATACCGTTGGATTTATAAGAAAGCTCCCCCATCACTTGGTCGAAAGCTTTAAATCTACTTTAGATGAAGCTAAAGAAAGTGATATTATTGTGCATGTAGTGGACATGGCACATCCTCAATTTGAGGACCATATCAAAACTGTTATTTCTACCTTGACAGATTTAAATGCCATTGAAAAACCAACATTAATGGTGTTTAATAAGGTTGATTTGTATAGAGAAAGGTATTTTGATAAATATCTTTCTAAAGAGGAAGGGGATAATATTCTATCGGAGTTGAAATCAAATATGGAAAACACCTATGGTGTAGACAGTCTTTTTATTTCTGCCAAATCGAAAGAAAACTTTGACGAACTAAGAGCCACCTTGAAAAAAATGATTGAAGCACAATATGAGGCTCGATATCCCTACAAACCGAAATACTGGTAAACCCTAACACCCAAAAACAGAAGATCAACATTTATGGATTTACTTAAAAAATACGCCAAGCTTCTTGTCAATTATTGCTTGGAATTACAAAAAGACGAAAAACTATATATCAAAACAACGCTACTCGCCGAACCCTTAGTTAGGGAAGTGTATCGAGAAGCCTTAAAAGTTGGAGGCCACGTTGAAGTTGATTTCTCCTTTCGAGATCAATCTAAAATTTTCCTTGATGAAGCAAAAGAAAACCAGCTTTCGCACATCTCTCCATTTAGTAAACTTGCGATAGAATCATTTGATGCTTACCTAGTTATTAGAGCCCCTTACAATCTCAAGTCGACCAAAAATTCGGACAAAGAAAAACAAAAGCAAATATCTCTTGCGCACAAAGAGTTAAACGAAACCTATTTCCGAAGAACTGGCAACAAAGAATTAAAAAGAAGTCTTTGCCAGTATCCTACCCTGGCAAGTGCACAAGAAGCAGATATGAGCCTGGAAGAATATCAAGAGTTTGTTTTTAATGCTTGTCATCTTTACTCAGAAAATCCAGAGAAGGAATGGCTGAAGATTAGAGAAAAGCAACAAGTGATTGTTGATTTCTTAAATCAAAAAGACAAAATTCGCTATGTCTGTAAAGGAACTGATATTCAATTTTCAGTAAAAGATCGAATTTGGATTAATTCTGATGGTCAAAGCAACATGCCGTCTGGAGAAGTTTTCTCAGGACCTATAGAAAATTCTGTTAACGGAACGGTGCATTTTAACTACCCTGCAATATATATGGGCAGTGAAGTTTCCAATATTACACTACATGTCAAAGATGGAAAGGTCATTTCTTGGGACGCCGAAAGAGGCAAAGATGTCCTTGATAAAGTAATGGAAATTGAGGGCGCAAATTACTTTGGGGAAGTAGCTATCGGAACTAATTACAACATCCAAAAAGCAACAAAAAACATTTTGTTTGACGAAAAAATAGGAGGAACAATACATATGGCCGTGGGTCAATCTTACAGTCAGACAGGAGGAAAAAACAAATCTTCAATTCATTGGGACATGATCACTGATATGAAGGATGGAGGGCAGATTTTTGCCGATGATGAATTGATTTATGAAAATGGAAAATTTCTAATTGATGCATAATCTACCCAAAGATCCAAAAGAAGGAAGGATACCGCTAAAAGTTATTCTCGGCGCCGCAGCAGTAATGATCGCTGCGTGTTTGCTTGTTCAAGTTATCTTTAATCTATTTGTCCCTTCTAATTGAAAAAGCTACTTGCTGAAATTAAAAAATGCACCACATGCAAAGCTCATCTAACGCATGGTGTCAATCCTGTAGTTTCCATTCACAAAAAAAGTAGAATTGCTATTGTCGGACAGGCACCTGGAATAAAAGTACATAGATCAGGAATTCCATGGGATGACAAAAGTGGTGAAAGATTACGGCAATGGATGAATGTTGCACCGTTAGATTTTTACAATCCAGAAGTATTTGCTATAGTACCCATGGGTTTCTGTTATCCAGGAAAAGGGAAATCTGGAGACCTTCCTCCTCGTCCTGAATGTGCGCCCTTATGGCACGATCGTATATTTGATGCTATGCCGCAAATCGAGCTAATCCTTTTGATAGGCACTTATGCACAGAAATATTATTTGGCTGAAAAAAGAAAAAAAACACTCACCGATACGGTTAGAAATTTTGACAACTATTTGCCTCGATGCATGCCATTGCCCCATCCTTCCCCTAGAAACAATATTTGGCTGAAAAAGAATCCGTGGTTCGAATTGGACTTAGTACCAATCTTGCAAAGTTTGGTGGCCAAATATGTGTAAACCACAAACTCAAGTCCACTTTAATTTTTACAAACCACATATGTTGAAAAAGATTGCAATACCACATGTGGAGGAATTACATTACTAAACGAAATTGGGATGCCGTTATAAGGCCATTCATAACCTCCTCTAGAAACAATAAAATGCAAATGATCATAACCCGCTAAGCCAGATCGACCCACTAAGCCCAATGTATCTCCTTGTGAAACATAGGTGTTGTTCTCTACAAGAATTCCATTTTCTGGTGAATGTAAATAATGTCCGAATGTTCCGTCCAAATGATCTATGACTACAAAGTTTCCTGTCCCTCCACCTGCGCTAGATTGATCCTCTACTACTTTGACAACTTTACCGCCTTTGGCAGCTGTAAAATGCGTCCCATTTGGCAAATCAAAATCAAAAGCATATTCATCTGGTTCGCCGGCCGCATGATACGAACTAGAGCAATTACATAATCCCATTTTACACTCGGTACCTTCCGGAAAGGGAATGACATAGTTAAATATATTGGGATCATTGTAATATTGGCCATCACAGCCTTGTTCATTCTGAAAATTAAATACAAGTGAATCACATGGCATTGGCGTCATTTCCTCCTGCTCGGTTTCTGGCGAACTCTGATCTATTTCTTCCTCTTCAGCACAGGAACAGAATATTAATACTAAAAAAAGAAATTTGAACCCATTCATTTTTACTAAAGCGTATTTAATCCAATGATACAATCAAATCAAACATTCAACACAATGAAGTGTGCAAAATAAAAATGGCCTCATAAGAATACAGTTCATATGAGGCCATTCTTAATATAAGATTGCGGCTTATTTTTCGATTACATCTGAATATAAAATGTGATTTCTATATTCTTTTTTGAGCGTATATCGCATTACATCAAAAGCAGTCACTACACCTTTCAAATCGCCGTCTAAATTTACAACCGGCAGAGTTTTAAATCTTCGGTCCATAAACAGCTCTGCTGCAGTACCCACTTTGTCCTTAGGCGCAATTTTAATGATCTTTTTTGTCATTACATCTTCAACCTTTGAATCATTGCTAATAGCGCTATTCTTCCAAAGATCATAGGTTGTAATCATTCCAACCAACTTGCTATTTTCTACCACTGGCAACTGGGTAAGCTTTTCTCGGATCATCAAATCAGTAACATCCTGCACAGAATGAGCAGGTGAAACTACAGAAGGATCTTTGGTCATTATTGTTCTTACTTCTTCGTTTAGCATGTTGGTTGGTTTTAGGTGAAAAAAAGAAAGTTTCTAGCTATAGTGTTGACTTTTATATTTTGAAATTTGTGTTTTTAATTTTTGAATTGCACCGTCAATTGCCGTAGGATATTTTTCTGCTGAAGATTCAACAAATACTTCTTTACCCTTTAAACGCGCTTTGATTTTAACTTTCTTTATTGGATGTTTTGATCCTCTGAAGAAAATGTTGACGGATTGAAGAAAATCAAATTGATTAAAAAACTTATCTAATGATTTTCTTGAATAATTTTCTAGATAACTGTTACTCTCAGGCAGTCCTCTTTCTAATCGGATATCCATATTCGCATTTTAAAAATTTACAAAAATTGTAACGAAGGACTTTTCCTTCGACAAAAAGATAAACATAATTCTATCTATATGCAAATAGTCGGTATATTCCTTATGTAAGTGGCTTTTTTAACCAATTTTAATTTGGATAGTACACCAAAAGATTAGAGTTTTCTTTGGTCAAGTACGTAATGGCAGCTTTTTGAATAGCCGAAGTACTAATTTCTTGGTAAATTTTTGACTGCTTATTGATCAATTCGATATCTCCAATATGCTCAAAAAAGGCCAAGTTCATAGCTTTGTTCAGAATGTTTACTTCCGAATATACCAAGCCACTTTCTACCTTATTTTTAAGCTTTTGTAACTCCCGATTTTCTAAAGGATTAGATTTAATCTCATCAATACATGCCCATATTTTTTGCATGGTTTGTTCAATGCTGTATTCGGGCATTAATTTGCCTTCAATGATAAATAATCCGGGATCAATAGAACCACTGATATAGGCATCAATGGTGCTGCAAATTTGCTCCTCTTTACAAAACTTCTGATAAAGTCTTGAAGATCGACCATTTGCTAGAGCATCAGAAAGCAAATCACACACAGGATAATCCACGTGTAATCTTTCGGGCATATGAAAAGCCAAATAAAAAGCAGTGGAAGGTACTTCACCATATACCTCTTTAAATCTAGAAACGTTTTGTTGTTTTTCTTGAGTAATATTTGAATACTTTTTTTCACCTTTATCAATATCCCCAAACCATTTTTTACTAAGTTTTTTGGCCTTATCCAAGGTTATGTTCCCAGATAAAACCAAAATGGCATTGTTTGGTCTGTAATACGAGTAGAAAAAGGATTTAACATCATCAAGATTTGCATTTTTTACATGTTCGGGTACAAGCCCAATAGTAGGCCAACGATAGCTGTGCTCTTTGTAAGCCATGGCAGACAAATGATGCCAAACATCTCCATAAGGCCTGTTCAAGCATGTTTCATTAAACTCCTCAACCACTACTTTTTTTTGAACATCTAGTGATTCTTGCGAAAATTCTAGCTTATTCATTCTATCTGATTCCAACCATAATATGGTTTCCAAATTTTGCGCAGGTACGATATTGTAATAATTGGTAATGTCCGAATTGGTAAATGCATTATTCTCTCCTCCTGCAAGTTGTATAGGGCCATCAAAGTCTTTGATGTGCTCACTACCTCCAAACATTAAATGCTCAAACAAATGGGCAAAACCAGTTTTTTCTGGAGATTCGTCTTTACTTCCAACGCCATAAAGAATATTTACTGCAACCATTGGAGAAGAATGGTCTTCGTGCACCACAACACGCAGTCCGTTGTCTAATTCGAATCTTGAATACTCGATCATACTTTGTAAAGTGACCTCAAAAATAATCATTTAGATCATCCAATTACCTTATTCTAATCTTCAATAATCTTAAACTTAAAGCTTCCCCCTGCGGGTATTTGATTGAATAAGCACAACTGCTCTTTTTGTAAAAACAACACCCTGGGATACCCTCCAGTAGTCGGTCCATCTTGCAACATGACCATCAATTTACCACTAGGTGTACACTGAATCATTCCAGGCCAAAGTGGTTTGGAAGCAAAATTTTCAGCTATTTGTATTTGTATTGATTCAGACTCAATTAAGGCAGCCATACGATTAGAGTCTTTCGATACTTTTATAAGTTTGGCCAAAACATTAGGATTAGAAATAGAGGAAAACTCCGGTCCTTTATAGACGGAAACAATTGGAATATTAGACGGCAATGCGTAATTGCCAATCTCCAATTGAGTGTCATCTAAATCATAGATATTTTCTAGGTAAAGAACATCGTGTTTTTTTAAACGTCCTCCTTTTTTGCCTCCAACATTGACAGTGCTCAAGGTAGAAGATGAATTTAAAAATTCATCTGTCTTTAGTTTGCCATTGAAACCGAGATACGCTACTCTTCCCTTATCGAAACTTTTAATCTCAACAACGCAACCCTTGTGTATTGAAAAACAGCGATTGGGATTTACCTCTTTGCTGTCAATTAATGTTTTGCCCTTTGCCCCATGAACAGCAAAACTAATGTCATCGAGCGCCTCAAATTTTATTCCAACGCCAATCATTTCTAGCAAAGCACTTGTAGGCTCCTTGTTCAAAAGTATGTTTGTATAACCCGCGGCTTTAGGATCCAAAAATCCTGATCTGGGAATCCCCAATTTTGTATAACCTATTCGACCTCCATCTTGAATGGTAGTAAACAAACCAGCATGCAATATTCTTATCGCTTCCAAAAATCTGTTGTTGTAGAATCTTGTAATGAATGAAATTCGACCTTCGAAATTTTTACCAACCGTACAGTATCGCCAACATTAAAAACACAAATAGCATCTTCATTCAAATCAAATATTGGCAAAGCAAGTTGGCCGAGCACATTCCATCCTGCCGGACTGGGATAAGTATATACCCCACCATACGGACCACCCACCGCAAAAGCATTTTTTATCGAATTAAATACCGGAGTAGCTTTTCGAGAAACCTGTAGCTTTTTAGGCAATCCCTTTAGATAAACAAAGCCGGGTTGGAATCCAAAAGGGGCAACTTTAAATTCTACTTTCAACAATTCAGCTATATACTCCTTGCGCTTCAAACCTGTTTGGTCTTTTACTCTTTGCCAATCTACAGACTTTGTAAATCGAACGGGCAGCTTCCAACTTTTTGCCTGGCCGGTTAACTGCTTTGCAGATTTTAAAACTTCATTTAGTTCCGTAAACTTTCCACTAAACGACAAGAATATTTCGGTATCGGTACAAATTATATCTGTTATTTGAGCCAGTTTTAAATTTTGCAATTGCAAGCCCAGAATTTCGAAGTTTTTAGATTCCTTTTTGGGAACAAGTCGGTAAAGATCAGAATCCATCTTATAAATCTCTACCTCGTATTTGCCGAGTCTTTTATTGAGTCTCACCATAAATCAGAGTATGCGCCAATTTAATTCCCGCCGCCGCATTCGGACTATCACTATGAATACATAAAGTGTCATAAGTGTAGTGTTCTACAATTTCTACTTCCGTTTCTAATTGGCCATTTAAAAGCAATTGTAATTGGGCTTCCATTTGACTTACAGTCAACACAGCATTTTCTTTTGCTCTAGAAAGCAATTGCGTTTTAGACTGGTACCTTCTATCTAAGAAGGCTTCTTCTAAAACCTCGAGATCAAATTCTTCAAAAATGTTTTTTGACGGATGTCCAGCAGGAATAATGATTTTTAGCCCTGCATCAATGTGCTTAATAAGAGTACAAAAATCAGAGCACAACTGTTTGTCTTTCATCAGATCATGATAGAGTGCTCCATGTGCTTTTACATGATTTAAAGCTTGTCCTTCTCGCTCTACCAAAAGTTTTATATACAAGATTTGCTCTAGCATGGATTCGATAAATTCTATTCCTCTAAACTCCATGGATGTTCTTCCAAAATTCTCACGATCGGGATATCCTGGATGAGCACCAATCTTGACCTTTGACTGCACGGATTCGCGAATTGCAGTATTAATAATACTCGGATTCGAGGCATATTCACCACAGCAAATATTAACCAAGTCAACATAAGGCAAAAACATCCTATTGTCAATTTGAGCGAGTTCGCCGATGTCGCAATTAATTAGTGGTTTCCTTCTCTGCACACTCATTTAAATAAAATTAAAAACGTTGTTCAAAATTCGAAATGATATTAAGAGTGAAATAAGGATCACTCCACAAGCAGCAACATTGCGCCACAAGTTATTGGTAAAGATTCCCATTATTGATCGCTTATTGACGATATACAATAAATAGATGGCCACAATGGGCAAGAGAATCCCGTTTAAAACTTGAGCAAATTTTATAACCTCGATTGGGTTATATCCAAGAATAGAA
This sequence comes from Saprospiraceae bacterium, assembly GCA_020627705.1. Taxonomy (GTDB): domain Bacteria; phylum Bacteroidota; class Bacteroidia; order Chitinophagales; family Saprospiraceae; genus JAHDHU01. Next base: position 245,482 of record JAHDGJ010000002.1, on the reverse strand, counting down.
AAAACCACTCCTATGCCTAGTATAGCCAACCACGTCAAACGAAATTTCCAAAACTTTAAATCTTTTGGCCAGTTAAATGATTCTTGAGCAACATACGCAGCTGCTAATGGAGCCGTTATGGCCGAGCTTATTCCCGCACCAATCAGGCCAACAGCAATAGTATATTTTGCCCATTTGCCAAAAGCCGGCTCTAAGGAAATTGCCAAATCTGCAGCGGAACGAATGTCTTCTGAAGAAGCAGTTGTCTGAGCTGCTACTATGACGATGAGCATAGAAATCATTCCTCCCAAAAAAATGGCAATTATGTTTTCGATGCGCATTTGTTTGATAGAATGTATAGTCTTATACTTTTCAAAAACAGTCGACGAATGCAAAAAAATATTATACGGTACTACCGTGGTACCTATGAGTGCAATGACCAAAAACCAATCTTCCACAATATTTAGTCTTGGTATAAAGCCACCTAATATCGAAGACAAATCTGGCTTGACAACGAAACAACAAATCAAAAACGCAAAGCTCATCATGAATACTAAGCTTATCAAAAATCTTTCGATCAGTTTGTATTTGCCAGTAAACAATAGGAAAGCGGAAATCGCACCGATAAACAAAGCCCAAATGGTCGAAGATTCAAAAAACAAATTTGCACCCAGCACTGCACCGCCTAGATTTCCCGCTTCATATGCGGCGTTACCTATTAATATAGTAAAGAGCATTAAATGAAACATCAGCCATCCTATTACCGCACCTTTGATCTTTGAATCTCTTAAGAGGTGTCCTAGTCCTTTTTGGGTTAAGACGCCAATTCTCGCAGACATCTCCTGTAAAACAATGGCTGCAAACACAGAAAAGAGCAATACCCACAAAAGAGAATAGCCCATTTGAGCTCCTGCCATTGTACATACCGTTACTGTACCAGGGCCAATAAAAGCAGCGGCAATAAGTGTTGATGGTCCGAAATACTTATTCCACTTCATAGATCATTGCGTCAATCTTAGAACTCATCTAAGATTCCTTTATAATATCCCTTGATCGAATTGCCCTGACTATCCACAAAGTCAAAATCAAAACTGCTTTCTGCACCATCTAATTCGATTTCTACTGTGCCTTGGGTAATTTCGAATTCTTGGCCCGTTTCGGTACTGGCTTCAAAATCATCACTAAACACACCATCTACCATTATAAAAGCTGCTCGAGGACCATCTTCATACGTGTAGGTACCCGCTACCAATCCTGTAGACGAATTGGTATTTAAATCCATATACAAGATTGGCCCACTGCCTGTAGCCTCTTGTGTTTGGGTATTAATGACTAAAGATCCACCGTAAAGGGATACATCCCAATCAAAACTTCCATCCGAATTCTCACCATAACTTTCGATGATTCCACCTGTAAGAGCTAACGTTTGGCCGTTAAATTCGAGTTCGTTTTGACGATCACTTCCACACGAAGTAATGAGTAAGGTTACCGTAAAAAGTAAGGCAATTTTAAATGAATTGTACATATTAGTTGTTTGAATTATTTAAATTTTGTTGATATGCATAGAGCGCAAAAGAAGCTAACCAATGCTCTCCCATATAATCGCCATCAACAATTTTATCAATAGAAAAATTAAAATTTTCATTTGCTATTTGTTCGACATAAGGATAAGAATCCACAATAGGATACAAACACCATGCTCGGGAAAAATTCACTCCATCCAAATGCACCAAATGTCCATCGCTTCTATCCAACACTTCTGCTGGTTTAATATAAAAAGTGCCGTCTGCAAAACTGGGTAAAAATTCATTAATCCATGAAGCAAATTCTTTATCACTTAGTACTTTACGCATGATATCTACTTCTTGCAAACAAGGCGAAAGAAAGTCGTATCCACTGGGCTCCCAAGATAACGGGCATCCTTTATCATTAAAATAAAAATCCTTGGCTCTTGTTGAAATACTTTTGACCAAAGCAGAATCTCCAACTGTCGAGGCATAATCATACGCAAAGCTCAAACCAAAAGCGGTATTGGTATGCGTTCCTAGTCGGATAGGATAAACCAATTTAGGCAAATAGTCCTGATACTTTTGGGATAAGAGTTTGTTTAATGGTTCAAGCGCCTCAAACCATCTTTTAGCGTCCGGATCATCCCATGTATAGAGTTCTTCAGAAAGTTTAAGCAACCATGCCCATCCATAGGTGCGTTCAAAACTTTTAGAATATTTATTTAGTGAAAAATATTCAATCTCTTTTGCAATGTTGGCTTTGGTTAAGTTTTTATCGATCACTTTTCGAATACTGTCCTGATTTTCCAAATTTGGAAATTGCTTCATCAAAAACACCAAAGACCAATGGCCATGTACGGCAGAATGCCAATCAAAACATCCGTAGAATGCAGGGTGATGTTCTTGAGGCATTGCCAAATCAGATGAGTCCGAAATTACAATACCAGATTTATAAGGCAAGGGGTTTTGAATGCAACCCAAAGGCAGTTTTGAAAGGTAATTGGCATCTGCGATTTTTAGTCTTAAGGACTCTGTCATTCCTTTATTATCAGCAGTATCGGTTTTAGCACCCTTGCTTTCTAAACCTTTACTCACTCGATCTCCTAAGTCAACCAAACCTTTACTCAATACATACAAAATGCTCAAAACAAAAATGAGCAGTACCACTCGAATTTTAACATCCATAGGCACAAATTATGAAAAAGAGCGAAGCTTATAAAATCACCCGTTAGGGTGAGGAATTTAGAATTTGTAGACATTAACCTTGTGGCTTAAATCATTACACTAATTATGAAACGACTTTTACACACTTTACTTTTTCTTTTACTTGTAGGTATGACTTTATTTGCTCAAACGACCATTACCTGGAATGGCCTTGGAGATGGAATTTCTTGGTCTGACGCATCAAACTGGGATTTGGGTGTTATACCTAATAATTCACATCTCGCTGTTTTAGACAATGGTGATGCTGTGCAAATTGCGAGCGCTGCCGAAGTTCATTGTCTTGAACTTTCAAATGCCTCGTCCTTAACAGTATCTGGAAATGGAACTTTAATGTGTAATGCTGATGCCAATTCAGTAATCACATTCAATAGTACCAGTAGTCTTACTAATGATGGTCAAATAACGGCAAATAGAATCCATATGACGTCTAATGCTAACTCCACCTTTACCAATAATTCCGGTGCTACCCTGACTATTTCTGGACTTTACGCCACGGGATCCACCTACAAATTTTTTATTGACGCGGGTTGTTCATTTATTAACAATGGTATTTTTCATGCTACCAATGGTGATTCAGTAACAGGACGTACAATGCAAATCCGCAATAGCAATGCAGAATTTATAAATAACGGAGAAGCTAATTTTACTGGATCTGGAGCTTGGTGTCTTTATGTTAGTTTTAACGGATCTCTTACGAATTCAGGAAATTTAAACTTCGCTATGGATTCAGATTTTAACTCAAGATGTATATACAATATTGCAGATTTTACCAATAGTGCGGGCGGAGAAATAGATATTAAAGGAATAAGTGGTTCATTTGCAGGATCCGGAATTCAAGGGCTTCCTTCTTCAGACTTTTCTAATCATGGTCTAATTAAAATTAGAGATCAGGGTCAAATTCCTCTTCAAATTACCAGTCCATTTACGAATAACGGAACTTTAGATTTATCCAAACCGAATAATCCACTATACGGAGAATGGATAATTTGGAATAGTTCAGGAGCTCCAACCACACTAACAAATAATGGTACAATCAAAGGATCTGGTGCAATCCAAGTTGAAGGATCAATTCAAGGATCGGGAACTATATCTCCTGGATTTAGTCCCGGAAAAATCACTTATAATCTATCCACCAATTTCGGTTCTGGAAGTGGGGCCTCCTACGCGTACATGGAAATAGAAAGCAATGCAGGTCCTGGTATTGGACATGATATGTTGGAAGGAGCTAAAGCTACTCCGAGTCAACCCGATACAGATATTAATTTAAATGACATGGACGTCGATTTTGACTTAATCAACGGTTTCGTACCTGCTGTAGGAGATGAGTTTGTAGTTGTTAAAGCCGAAGGAGAGCTTTCAGGGAATTTTGGAATTATTGGCTTTCCATTTTTACCGAATCCAGATCACTTTTGGGAAATTGAATATGATTACGTTGACGATGAAGTAAAAATCAGGGTTGCTACTTCAGTAGTCCCGGTAGAGTTGGTTCGTTTTGAGGCAACACGTATTGGTGATTACCATCAACTGACCTGGGAAACAGCGAACGAGCTAAACTTTAGTCATTTTGATATTCAATATAGTTTAGACAATCAAGTCTGGGGGAGTATTGGTGAAATTAACAGCAAAGGGTCTAGAGTAAGTGGAGACACCTATAGCTTTAAATATTATCCCATAAAAGAGCAAAACATACATTATTATCGTTTAAACATGATTGACTATGACGGAAGTCATGAATATTCACATATTAGATCTCTGAAAGAAAGTAAAGATTCTAAAATAAAAGTATTTCCAAACCCAGTTCGCGGTATGCTACAAATAGAAGGCATACGTAATTACACTCTTATTAATTCGATAGGTGAAGTGATTGCAAGTGGGAACAGTACCACTCTGGATGTAAGCAATTATCCCAATGGCATGTACTATGTATTGGATCTTACTAACTCATCTAATAGGCAACGAATTATAATTTCTAATTAACATGAATCAGGAGTCTTCCATTGGGAGGACTCTTTTTTTAAAATTGTTGAAACTACTGTTTCTGCTTGTTCCCTGGTATTTTCGATAAAATACTTTGATGTTTTGAGTCCACCCAATACAGTACCCATCAAAAACAGATTAGGAATATTTGATTCAAAGTTTTCTACGTTGTGCTTTGGAGTTTGAAATTGGTCTGAAGAAATTTCTACACCCATTGCAGAAAGAAGAGCATAGTCAGGTCGATAGCCAGTCATTGCCAAAACAAAATCATTTTCGATTTCTACGATTCCCTTGGGAGTCTTGATATCTACCTTATCATCGCTAATAGAAATCAAACTAGAATTGAAAAAAGCTTGTATTGATCCCTCTTTAATCCTGTTCTCAATGTTTGGTAAAATCCAATATTTCACTTTGTCGTAAAGCGCTGGTTTGCGAATGACCATAGTAACCTCCGCACCTTTTTGCCATGTCTCTAAAGCTACATCACAAGCCGAATTGGCTCCACCAACGACAACAACTTTTTGGCCTATATAATGATGGGCTTCATCATAATAATGTTTCACTTTTGGCAGATCCTCGCCTTGAATGTTTAACTTATTTGGATGATCATAAAATCCAGTAGCACAAACCAAATACTTAGCATAAAATATTCCTTTACTGGTAGTAACTTCAAATGCTTCATCTTTTTTGTGTACTTCATCCACTCGCGTTTTAAATGAAACATTGAGTTGATAAAAATCATAAAGCCTTCTATAATATTCTAAAGCTTCCTTTCGTGTGGGTTTATCGGTATGAGATATAAATGGAATACTCCCAATCTCTAAGTTTCGGGAAGTAGAAAAGAATTGCATATTCGCTGGGAAATTAAAGAGCGAATTGACTAAAACTCCCTTTTCTAATAAGATATAATCTAACCCACGGGCTGTAGCCTCAATAGCGCAGTTTATCCCACTGGGACCTCCTCCAATTATAATCAAGTCAAACTGACTCATTTGATGAAAATTAACATGTCATTTGTAGTTGTCATCGAGAAAGTAAATTCTGTTGCTTTTCTTAGAATCAACTTTTACCTTACCAATGTATGCACTTTCAAAAAATGCACCAATTATTATTCATTCAATACTCCTTAAAGGAGTAAGCCAAGGCCTTATCTAGACCTTAATTTCTTGATTTTCGGAGACTAATATTTCATCTAAAAAAGGAAAATTGACATGGGTTTGAATTTTAAGATTCGCCTTTAAAGATTGGTTAGACCAAGCTGGACAAGAACCTCCTTTGCATTGTCTAGCACAAGATGAAAACATAAACAGGTTTAATCCTAGGAACAAAAGAATTACAGTTAGCTTTTTCATTGTTTCGAAATTGATGAAGTAATTCTGCTCGTATTCGTATAATTTGACCTTTAACGTTTTAGATCTGTGTATTTATTTTCCTCGACACGATTATTTTTTCACCGTACAAAAATAAGTATCGCACTAATGGCGGTCATAATTAGAATGAATCTTCGATAACTGTTTTCTTTAAACCAACCTACCACGCGTATACCTGCAGCAAATCCCACCAATAAAGCCAAACTCAACCAAGCGCTTTTAATCAACGAACTTGTATTAATGGTTTCCCAAACAAAGATGTGAAAAGGCAACTTAAAAAGGTTCATCAAAAGATAAAGCCACGCAGAAGTCGCAATAAACTCATTCTTCGGGAGCCTAGTAGAAAGGAAAAATATATTTACAAAAGGTCCAGCCAAATTTCCAATCATTGTTGTAATCCCTGCTATGACACCAATTGAACCTGCAAAAAACCAATTATTAGGAAAAGATACCTGGCTCTGCCTTTCTCGCCACCACATGATCGTTACACCAATAAGAATGATGATACCCATTAAAATTTTGAATTGCTCTTCTGGAATTCCCTTTCCAAACAAAACTGCTACCACTATACCGACCATCATAGCAGGCATAAATTTGAAAAGGTATTTGAGTTTGCAGTATCTATTGTAGTACCATACTGCTAAAACGTCACCTACCAATAAAATAGGAACTACCACACCTGTGGATTCTTTAGCCCCAAATAATGAAGCCAAAATGGCAATCCCTAAAGTCCCTACACCTTTAACTCCAGCTTTGGCTGATCCCAATACAAAGGCAGCAAAAAACAACAACACCAATATAAATCCATGCATGCAACAAAACTACCAATGCTTTGTATAATTCAAGAACAAAGAATGCCAATGAAATTAGATTTCATTGGCATCTCACTAAAGCATGCACTTACCGAGCATACGAAAAAACTACTATTTATTTTAATCACAATAGCCAGTATTGGCTGCGACGTCGATTTTTTCTTTGAAATTGTTTTGACTAAAATCATAACAACCAGATTTGACACTTTTACAAGAGCTAAAAATTGAGATCATGCAGATCATGGCGAACAAATATTTGACGGACTGTTTCATAATGGTTGAGCTAAATTTTAAAATCCTATCCCAATATGAAATTGAACTAGACTTAAATGATTATTAAATTTGTTAGATTGCCGATTTACAAAACCGATGTGATCACCTGCTTTAGAAAATAGATCTACCCATCGGACCTCGGCTTTAATTGGTCCAAGAGTATAACCCAAGGAAAACTGGAAGCCTGCATTGAGCAATGTGGATTTATCCGTAATAAAATCATATGTAGATAACCCAGAATCTAATTCCATTTTTCGATAAAACACAGGGCCAACTCCGATGTCAAATTTCTTCCAGTTATATCCAGCTAAAAAAGAAACATCAACATTTCGAAACTTCTCCAATGCGAATACTGGCAAAGACCCTTCCTCAGAAAAAAATAGTATGCTATATAAAGCATCATATTGAGAATAAAGAAGATCAAACTGAAAGAAAAGACGATCAAAATCTTTTACGAAGAAAAAACCCAAAGAGCTGGAAGATTGATTTTCAATAAAAGTAATCTCTTCAGAATAAACAAGTCCATCATGGCTATGCATAATAGAAGAAGGTGAGGCATTAAAAATGCCATAAGCAGATTTTACGCCAAACTTTGATTGCCCATTAACCAATGTACTCAAGGTCAACAGGAGAAGTAAAGCAAAAGCTTTTATCAAATATAAAATATCTGCCTTTGTGAGTTTACTGGAGTGTTGTTTCATAATAATTTGGTTTTCTTGATTGATTACTCAAAGCTATTTATAGAGATAAGCTCCTACAATCCTTTAAATGAGTTGTTTTGAAAGTCCCTATAAATGAGTACCAGAATAATTGAATTGTTATCAGAGGAATTAAAATTTTACGTTCATTTCGTCCAAGTTTCACAAACCATTATCTTGATACAAATTCATTCCATTGGTTAAGCACTATATTCTTTGGCTCCTTTTGGGACTTTTTACATTTGCGATCTTTTATTTATGCTATAAAAAATTCTCAACAGATTCTAAAAGCCATACAGTAGATTCGATAGTTTCAAAAATAGAATCAACTGTTACTCAAAGACTTGACACCTATTTAGCCAGAGAAAATTTGGATAGCCTTCCCTCTCAAATTTTATTGGTCGCTTACAAAAAAGAAAAATCACTAGAACTCAGATATAAAAGCAATGAAAAATGGAAGCGGTTCAAAGAATATCCTTTAACTGCCTTTAGTGGAAAAATTGGACCTAAATTGCGAGAGGGCGATAGACAAATTCCAGAAGGTGCTTACAAAATTGACTACCTCAATCCCAACAGTTCGTTTTATTTATCGATGAAAATTAATTACCCCAATGCCTTTGATTTAAATAAAGCGAAAATTGACGGCAGACGTTTCCCAGGAACAAACATCTTTATTCATGGCAAAAACAAATCCATTGGCTGCTTGGCCATAGGTGACCCAGCCATAGAAGAATTGTTTTTTGTGGTTTCTAAAAGAAGGGAAAACGAAATACCCGTATGGATCTTTCCGTCAAAAAATATAGATGCTAATTGGAATCAATTGGCAGAAGTAAGACCTGGTTGGTTAAACGAGCTATATGCCGAGTTAAAAAACAAACTCAGATCCTTAAACTAATTTCATTTTCGTTTTAAGGCGCGTTTTGCAGCATTTACAATATCTCCTACCCCCAATCCATATTTTTCTAAAAGTTGAGCCGGAGTTCCTGATTCTCCAAAGGAATCATTTACAGCAACATATTCTAATGGTATAGGTTGGTCCATAACACAGACTTGCGCAATAGAGTCTCCTAGTCCTCCATTTCTTTGATGTTCTTCACAGCTTACCGCACAACGAGTTTTTGAAATGGATTTCAAAATTGCTTCTTCATCCAAAGGTTTGATGGTATGAATATTTATTAATTCTACTGAAATGCCTTCAGCTTCCAAGACTTTGGTAGCCTCCAAGGCATTATAAACCAAGTGTCCAGTAGCAAAGATGCTAACATCATTTCCTTCCTTCATCACTATGGCCTTTCCAATCTCAAACTTACCCTCAGGCATAAAAATGGGCCATCCCGGTCTTCCAAATCTAAGATATACCGGTCCATGATGATCTGCTATGGCAATGGTTGCCTCTTTGGTTTGATTATAATCACAAGGATTAATAACGGTCATGTGTGGCAGCATTTTCATCAATCCTATATCTTCTAGTATTTGATGCGTAGCTCCATCTTCCCCTAAGGTTAAGCCAGCATGCGAAGCACATATTTTGACATTTTTATCAGAATAAGCAATGGACTGTCTAATTTGATCGTATACCCTACCCGTTGCAAAATTGGCAAATGTTGTAGCAAATGGGATTTTACCTACCGTTGCCAAGCCTGCAGATATTCCCATCATATTTGCTTCAGCAATTCCAGCTTGAATAAATCGTGAAGGGTTCTCTTTAATAAATTCTTGAATTTTCAACGATCCCACTAAATCTGCGCATAAAGCTACAACTTGGTCATTGGTACGTCCCAACTCTGTCATCCCGTCACCAAATCCATTTCGCGTTGCTTTTTTTCCCGTTACTTGATACTGTTCTAACATCATTTATATTTTGAAATCCCCTAAGGTCTCTTCTAATTGATTTAATGCGCTTTGTAATTGTTCGTCGTTTGGTGCTACTCCATGCCATTTGTGTGTACCCACCATAAAATCAATTGGGTAGCCCATTTCTGTTTTCATCAAAATAGCTATTGGTTTTCCTTGACCACACTTAGACTTAGCCATATTTAATCCATCAACCACAGCAGACATTTCATTGCCCTCCATATGCATGACATCCCAACCAAAAGAAACAAACTTAGCTTCTAAGTCTCCTAGATCCAAAACATCTTTGGTATCACCATCAATTTGTCTTCCATTCCAATCCACGGTAAGAATCAGATTATCTACTTTATTGTGTGGAGCAAACATCATGGCTTCCCAAATCTGACCTTCTTGTAATTCTCCGTCGCCGGTTAACGTATAAATAATGCCCGGATCGTTGTTTAGTTTTTTTCCAAGAGCCATACCCACCGCTACTGATAAGCCTTGACCTAATGAACCCGATGCAATCCTAACTCCTGGAAGTTTTTCATGCGTTGTAGGGTGTCCTTGTAGCCTAGAATTTATTTTTCGAAAGGTTGATAATTCGTCCACATCGAAGTAACCACTTCGTGCCAAAGCGCTGTAATAAACAGGAGAAATATGACCATTGGATAATACAAATAGATCTTCATTTTCGCCGGACATATTAAACGCACGATCATGATTCATGATCTCAAAGTATAAGGCGGTAAAAAAATCCGCACATCCCAGCGAGCCGCCTGGGTGGCCACTACTACAAAGATGGACTTGTCTTAATATATCTCTTCGAATTTGAGAAGCAATAGATTGCAGCTCAAGAATGGAATGTCCCATGGTCTATAGGTTGGTTTAAATAAAAAGAGGCAATCTAGATAATTTTAGACTGCCTCAATATTTCTTAAGCATTTAGATTTGCTTAGTTAACAGAATCCGTAAGTCCTTTTCCTGCTTTGAACTTTACTAAAGTCTTAGCAGCAATTTTAATAGTTTCTCCTGTTCTAGGGTTTCTTCCATCTCTGGCAGCTCTCCTAGAAGTAGAAAATGTTCCGAATCCAACGAAAGCAGCCCTATCTCCTTTTTTCAACGTCTTTTGGATACTGTCAAAAACTGCACTTACAGCATCAGTAGCTTGACCTTTAGTGATTCCAGCCGCATCCGCTACTGCATCGATTAAATCTCCTTTATTCATTTTTAAAGTTTTGATTAAAATTTTAAATCAACGCGAAATTATATTAAGATACTGTCATATACAACTTTACTTATATATTTATTTTTTCTATACCTCAATAAATTTGCGGCCTCTAGCCCATTTTATATGATATTTTGTTATACTTTTTAGAGCAAGTTTTTAACGAAGTATTTGATTATTTTTAGGTATGAAAATAAAAAATGTTCTGACCCTAACTTTATTAATTGGTGGCTTATTTGTTCTTACCATAAGTTCTTGCAAAACTGGAGAAGGTTGTGCTGCTACGGAGCATTATCAAGCCAAAACAAATAAAAACGGGCAGCTCTCCACCAAAAGAGGCAAATCCAACTTGTTTTCAAAAAAACAAAGGAAAAAAATGAAGAACAGAGTCAAAACGGAGGATTAATCGTTTTGCCATTTCTTCCATCCTTCTGATTCCTTATTTAAAGCAAAAAGCACTAGAAACAGGACGATTCCCGGAAATAAAGCTACCCACCAAGCTTCAATATATTTTCTTGATTCGTTGAGCATAGAACCCCAACTCACCTGATCAATAGGTAATCCTAATCCAATGAAAGAAAGTGTAGCTTCCATCAAAATAATGGCTCCGAATAAAAAAATGAGATAAGTCCATACCGGTTTCATGGCCCTGGGTAAACAATGCACAAAAATGATATGCAAATCAGAACCTCCCATAGCCTTTTGGGATTGAATAAATTCTGATTCTTTCAACAACAAAATTTCTGCCCTAATAAAACGAGCAATTCTTACCCAAAGCAATATAGATAAACTGATTGCAATGCTGAGAATTCCAGTTTTAGTCCAAAGGGAAAGAATAATCATCAATAGAATTAAAGAAGGAATGGATTTAAATATTTCGGCAGTTTTAGTCAGTATATTATCAATTGGTATAGACAGTTTCCATCTGTTTTTTGCAACAATATCAAAATGTCGTGAAAGAAATAAAAGGCAATAAACAGTAAGGCAAAGTAAAAGAACTGACAAACCGTTTAATCCGTAGTAGATCAGGTTATATATTAAGAAAAATAATACCAAGCCTATAACACTAATCTCTGGTATGCCCAGTTTTAGATTGTTGCCATAAAAACCCGATAAAACTCCAATAGGTATAGCAATGATTAGAATAAGTACAATGGTGAGTATGCCCAGGTGCAAAGCAATACTGCACCCTCTCACAATACCACTTAAGACATTTCTACCTAAGGCATCAGTCCCTAACACGCCGGCCCCCCACTCTTGAAAAGGAGGAGAAAGGACGTTATCGCTGTTTAAGCCAGCACCATCTATAGACAAAACCAAGCCTAATATCCCTACAATTACAAAAAGTAACAAGACTATAAAGCTCCACCGATATGCACTTCTATTACTTGCCATCAGAGGAATATTTTATTCTAGGATCAACCCGTGCGTATAAATAATCTGCGATTAAAAATGAGCACATGGTAACAAATGATGAAAGCAAAGCAATGCCTATGACTACATTCCAATCTGAATTTAATATTGATCCCACCAACAGTCTACCAATTCCAGGGATATTAAAAATCGTTTCTATAACTACCGATCCTGCCAATACCGTAGGGATCGTAGAAAAATAAATAGTAATTATTGGCAACATCGCATTTTTGAGGATATGTCTTCTAGATACTTGGCTCAAATCAAGTCCTTTGGCTAAGGCCGTTTGCACATAATTATTTTCTCTTTGCTCCATAATACTTCTTTTGAGTTGTGTGCTTAAGTAGGCCGTAGAATGAAGAGACCAGCATAACGCTGGTAAAATCAATTTGTACCATTGCTGGCCAAAGCCATACCAAAATCCTTTAGAAGCCATTAGTGGATCTATATCAGTTATAGCAAATATGCGCATGCCATACATGTCACTCGCGAAGAAAATCAGCGCAAGCAGACACAACCAAAAAAGGGGCACCGAATAGAATATAAACCCGATCATTTCGGTAGCTTTTTTTAGCCCTTTACGTTTAGTATTGGCTTGCCAAAGCCCTAAAGGAAAACTAAACAAACTTGCGATGAGTAAAGAAATGAACATCAATAAAAAAGTCCACCCCAAGGATTTAGAAATTTTTTTAGCCACAGGTCTCCCATCCATAACCGAAACCCCTAAATCAAGTCGGCAAATGCCTTTGAACCATTGATGAAATTGGTTCTCAAAACCATACCAGGTCAATTTAGGCATAGAAAACCCCTTTGAAATTTGTTGCTCAACCAAAGCATTTCTTTGGGACAATGGAATGATCGAATAATGATCATCCGGCAAATTTCTAGGTTGTATTGTGAAGTAAAAAGGAGGCTTTTGGTAGCCCCACTTTTTTGAAAGCTTATCATATTCTTCCAGATAAAATTCATCTCCTTGTTGTAAATCAGCATAGCTGGATAAATAATCTTCTATTGGATCTCCTGGAAGGGCAGATTTTATGAAGAATAAAAGAATAACTACAAAAAATAAAGTAGGAACAAAATACCCTAGTCTGCGAAGGAAATACTTTGTCATCAAAGCCTAATTTTCTGAAAAAACGTTAATCTCTTGAAACGTGTTTGCCAAGTAACCAGGTCTTCTTGAACTTACTGAACCTCGAAGGTCTGAAGAAACAATTATTCGCTCTTTTGGACTATATAAAAAGATTACCGGTTGATCCTCGTAAACCAGCTTTTGCATTTGTTCATAACGTCTTTTGCGACTCTCTCTATCTAGGGTGATTTTATTTTCTTCAATCAGTTTATCTAACAATGGGTTTTTGTAGTTCATATAATTTCTCGGTCCTTCACTGTGCCAACGATTGTATGGATCATCATCATTAGCATCTTGGACAACGGATCCAGGATAAATTTGATATTCCCCAGATGATACGGCCTTCCTTATTTCGGCATTTGTTGAAATATTTACATCAATAAGTACCCCTACTTTGCGGGCTTCTTCTTTGAGCATTAAGGCCACCTTTTTACCCAATTCTGATGAAGACTGAATAATCTCCAATTTCAATTCTGTAAATTCTCCATTCATGGTTTTATCCAACACCCCATTGTTATCACTATCCTCCCATCCAGCTTGAGACAAGAGTTCTTTGGCTTTATCCAAATCATACGAAAGGCTTTTCAAACTTTGATCTGCATAGGATTTTGTAGCGTGAAAAAGACTTCGTTGTCTTTGTGCCAATCCATTTTCAAAATTCTCAATCATTTGATCTACCGGAGTACAATATGCCAATGCTCTTCGGACTTTTGAATCCGAAAGAATCGGATCGGCATTGTTTAGCATTAAATAATAATACCGAATAAGTTGAGGAGTGAAAAAACTCAGCTTGTCCTCTCCATTCTTTTTAGCAGCCTCAAAATTTGCACTCGAAATACCAGAATAAATATCAATTTTATCGGATTTCATCATTGCCATTGCGGTAAGCTCATCTGGAATTATTTTGAAAACCAAGGTTTTGGCATTCGCCTTTAAATAAGGGTTTTTAGATTTTTTACCCCAATGATTTTCTATCCGTTCTAATACAACAAATTGATCCGCTTCCCATTCAACTAATTTATATGGCCCTGCTCCAGATACAACTTCTCTTGAATGTTTGATGCCATTAAAATTGTTTATAAAGGTCGAATCAAGAGGTGCCGCAGTATCCAATGGCTTGCCACTCAAATCGATTTTATCTGTAGCGTTGGTGGGATCATAGACATATTTAGGAAATAGATTTGCTGTAATAATGGCTTCTAAGGCCAGCATATAGGGCTTTGAAAAAATAACAGTAAATTTTTGAGGATTGCTGTCATCCACTTCGATCGATTTGAGGTCTTTAAAAAATGACCTCCAAGCGCTCGATTCTATCTGATCTGCACGGACTGCTTTCATAGTGAAAATAAAATCTTCGGCTGTGATTGCACTCCCATCAGCCCATGTTGCCTCCTCCAAAAACTCCATGTCATAAGCAACATTACCTTTAAAATCACCTTGCTCTATTATCCTAGGTGTTGGGATATCCTTGATAAGGATAGGAATTAATTCTAAAGTCTCTGGATCAAAATCTCCCAATGGCAACAAGATGTATTGATAAATTTCTCTAGAAGCCGAACTTGGGTAGGTTAAGGGATTTAGTTTTTGAGGATCCTTGGATATTCTAATGTTAATCTCAGAATTAGGATTAAAAGAATTAGATTCTTGTTTACAAGAGCAAATACTAAGAGCCGCAAAAACAAGAACAAAAAGCCGTATATAATTTTGCATGTTCTGAGAATTAAAAAACTCAATTTAAAACAAAATGTACTATACGTCTATTAAATAAGGGATGGAAAAACAGAAAATACTAATTGCTGGTGCTACAGGATTGGTTGGAAAGTTTCTTTCTGACTATTTGGCTTCCAAAAACTTTGAAATTTATATTCTTCAAAGAGGTAAATATCAAAACCCCAACGTAAAGTCCTTTTCATGGGATTTAAATAAATCCTTCATCGAAAACGGTGCTTTAGAAGTAGACCATGTGATTAATTTATGTGGCGCAGGCATTGTAGACAAACGCTGGACTAAAAAAAGAAAACAAGTCCTAATTGACAGTAGAGTAAACAGCAATACACTTTTGATCAAAAAATTATCCCAACGAAATATTCGAGTCAAAAACTATATTTCAGCATCGGCCATCGGGATATATGGAGATCGAAGTGATGAAGTATTGACCGAAAATTCTAAAAGTGGAAACGAAGGATTTATGGTAGAATGCTGTCGATTATGGGAGGAATCTGCCTTAGGAGCAAAAAAAATCGCAGATCATTTAAGTATACTAAGGATAGGCATCGTGCTATCCACCAAAGGAGGTGCTCTTTCCAAATTTTTACTCCCTATCAAACTAGGACAGAGCAATTATTTTGGAAAAGGTGATAATTACTATTCTTGGATCCATATTGAAGACCTTTGTAGAATAATTGAAGCCTGTGTGCATAACAAACATGAGGGAACCCTTAATGCCGTAAGCCCAAACCCTATACAGACGAAAAACTTCATGAAAGTTTGTAGAGATGTGATTGCGCCATATGCCATAGCTTACCCTTTGCCAAAGTTCTTTATGCGACTTTTTCTAGGTGAAATGTCAGCAACCATCCTCAACAGCAACAGGGTCAAACCCGAAGCATTAATCAACCAAGGATTTACATTCTTACACCCAAATTTGGACTTAGCGATTCAAGATTTGATGACCAAAAAAATATAAACGAATCAACCTCTAAAAAACTTCGCCAATATTCTTTTTCGGATTGAGGTCTGTATATTGATCTAAAACGCGTTATCCCCTTTACTTTTTAAAGTCGATATATTGTTCTGGATCAATAGGATTGCCATCAAACCATAGTTCAAAATGCAGGTGAGGTCCTGAAGTTAGCTCTCCAGTATTGCCAATGATGGCTATAGACTCTCCTTGTAAAACTTTATCCCCATTCTTTTTTAACAGCTTGCTGTTGTGCTTATATATAGAAATTAGATTGGATTGATGTTGAAGCGTAATAGAATGCCCTGTTTCAAAACTCCAATCCGAAGAAATTACAATTCCGTCTTTTGTCGCTTTTATGGGTGAATTTTTAGGGGCAACGATATCTACACCTAAATGATTCTTTCGATCCAAAAACCCGGAAACCAGCTCACCCTTTAAAGGTGCCATTAAATAATATGCACCAATTCTGGGAGCAGTAGGCTCTGCTGGAACAACACGATCCTCACTAGGCAACTCTACGGCATCTAAACCTTCTTCAATACTCGAAGAAACCTCTCCACCAGTCACCATATTCGTCAAGCCATCGATATAAACAGTTTGGGCATCAATAATTTCCTCCATTTCGCTTACTTGATTTTTAAGCTTTACAAACTCCACATTACCCTTTATATCAGCGTATCCTGGCAAAAATCTTTTAATCGGGGTGAATACAAAAAGGCCCACAATGAGCAAGGAAATAAGTAGAACCAGGGTGCTCAAAGCGATATAAATGGTCTGTAAAGTGAGCCGAAACGAGCGAACCTCACTAAGGGTTTCGTCGTTTAAAAGAACCAATCTGAATTTGGTCCCTAATTTTTCACGAAAACTCTTCTCTTTTTTTAGCTCTGAAGCCATAGTTAGTTCTGAAAAAATTAAAATAAATTTGTGGCAAATAAAGTTATATAAGTTGAGACTTTGGCTCATTTTGACTTATAAAACTAAATTATCCAAAGAGCAGTATCCAATTAATTATACAAACAAGATATTTTGAAGGTTCTAAAAGGAATTCCAGTTATTCTTTTGCTTAGTGTTCTTTTTTCGGGGTGCGCAACTAAAAAGAAAAAATCCAGCGAAGATTATGGTAAGGTAAAGGAGATTTACCACAATATGTCATCCAAATACAATGGTTTTTGGAATGCTGAAGAAATTATGAAAAAATCTCTAATGTCCCTGAGTGCACAGCATCAAGCGGACTATTCGGAGATTTTAGAGGTATATCCATACGTTGATGTCGAAAATGCTTCGACGGTTTCAGAGGATATGGATAATGTCATGAAAAAAATGGCAAGGTTGGTTAAACTTCATCCAAAAAGTGACTGGATCGATGATACCTATGTAATGCTGGGAAGAGCACAATATCTCAAACAAGACTACGAAACGGCGGAAGAGACATTCAAATATTTCGAAGAAGAATTTAACCCCAACAATCCCAAAGGGAGATTATACTTTAAAGAAAAGAACAAAAAAGGCTCAGCTGAAGAGAAAAAAAAGAAAAAAGAAGCGGAAAAAAAGAAAAACCGCAAAATCAAGGAGGAGAATATGAAAAAGGCCAAAAAAGAGAAAGCGGCCGAAAGAGAGGAAAAACAGGATTTAAAAGCAGAACGAAAAAAGAAGATTGACCGATTTAAAAAAGACATTAAAAAACTTAAAGATGATTTAAGAGAAGCCACGAAAAAAAGAAAAGAGCAAGAGAAAAAAGCAAGAGAAAAAGCAAGAAAGAAGAAACAAAGGATTAAAAAAGATCCTAATGGCGATCCTCGTTCTCAAAAAGAGAAAGAAATAGAGGCCAAAATCGAAGCTAAAGAAAAGCTGTACCAAGCCTATTTAAATCCGCCTGAAGTAAAAAAACAGGAGGTAGCATCAACAGAAGAAGAAACACAAGACAACGAAAAAGAAGAGGAAGAAGAGCTTGCGAAAAGAAAGAAACTTCCAAAAAAGAAAATATCACATGATGATCCGAAAGGATTATTTAAAGGCAAACTCGCTTTTCATGAAGGAGTATATTGGTTGGCAAGAACCTATACAGAGCAAAAAAATTACTTTGCAGCTGAGTATCTATTAAAACAACTCGAAAACGAATACCCTACAAGAAAAGAAGTACTTGAGATGGTGCCAGCAGCTAGAGCGCATTTGCTGATGCGTCAAAAAGATTATAGCAACGCGGTTCCGTTTTTAGAAAGAGCGATTGAAAATGAAAAATCAAAGGTTTTAAAAGCTCGGTACGCTTACATTATAGGTCAAATCCATCAGTTGGAAGGCAATAAAAATGCAGCCAGCATGGCCTTCAAAAAAGTAAGCAAATACAAGCCGAGCTATGAATTAAGGTTCAATGCCGAATTAAACTTAGCTAAAGCCAGTTGGGCAAGTGGACAAAGTTCTAAAAGTGGCGCGATCAATACGCTTAGAAAAATGCTAAAGGATCGTAAAAACGAGGACTACCAAGACCAAATTTATTTTACGATCGGAAATATTCACGAAGAAGATGGTAACGTCGAAGAAGCCATCGCCTCTTATCAAAGCTCTGTGTTTAAGAGCACCATCAACAAAAAGCAAAAATTAGAATCCTATTATAGAATTGCAAATCTTCTATTTGACCAAGAAAGATATGTAGAAGCAAGTGCATATTACGATTCTACTTTAACCAATATTTCTAAAGAAGATGAGCGTTATTTTGAGGTCAAAGATTATGCAGGCTCGTTAAAAGACATTGCTTCCAACATTCAAACTATAGAATTTCAGGATAGCCTTTTGTACTTAAGCACATTGTCCAATGAAGAATTGGAAAAGAAGTTAGGAGCCATTGTAGATGAACGATTAGAAGCTCAAAAAAATGGTGAAGAAGATACTTCTTCAGGTAATAAAGACTTTATCGACAGAAAAAATGGGTTTGGAGGATCACAAAGCAGTTTTTTCGCCTATGACGAAACCTTAGTGCTGGCGGGACAAAGAATTTTTGAGAGAAAATGGGGGCTTCGGAGTTTGTCGGATGATTGGAGAAGGTCCAATCGAATCGGCGCTATAGATGTAGAAATTGAAGAAGTGGAAGAGGTAGACAATGATGCAGAAAGAGAAGCAGCATTACTTGCCCTAATGGCCAGTGTCCCTACGACCCCAATAAAGAAAGCCAAAGCGCATGAACTGAGATCAAATGCTATGTTTGACCTAGGGCTTTTATTCAAAAACAAGCTTAACCACAACCAAAAATCAATTGAATCACTAACCGCGCTATTAAAAAATTATCCAGGTACAGAAAAAGAAGCGGAAGCGCTGTTTTATTTGTACATCTCGCATCAAGATTTAGGAAATTTAGCGGAAGCGGCAAAGTATAAAAAGATATTGATTGAAAAATATCCAAACGCCAAATTCAGTCAATCCTTGACGAATCTAAATTTTGCAGCAGAGCAAAATAGAGACAAAAATAAAGAACAACTATTCTATACGGAAACTTACTCACATTTTGAAAATGGGTCGCATCAGGAGGTTCTAAATCGTATCGAAAAGGCGAAAAGCGAATTGACTAAAACACATCCGTTGATGCCTAAATATGCGTTGTTGCAAGCTATGTCCTTGGGTAATGTAAATGGCAAAGAAGCCTACATAAAAGCACTACAAGAGCTGATTGCGCGTTATCCTAATACAGGCGAAGAAGCACGTGCAAAAGAAATTCTGAGATTTATCAGAGGAGATAAAAAAGCATTTGATAGTCGATTATACGATGAAGTTTCTGAAGACTTTAGCTTAGATGATGATAAGTTACATTATGTGATAATTGTTTTGTATGATGACAAACAAAAAAGTCTACAGGATGTAAAAATCAAAATCAGTGATTACAATAAAAAATACCACCAACTCGAAAAGTTAAGGATATCAGATTTGCCCTTAAATAGAGAAGAAGGCACTCAATTGGTCTTGATCCGTAAATTTAGAAATAAGGCTAAGGCAATGAAATATTTTGAAGGCACCAAGAAAAACGCTGCTGACTTTTTGGACTCAAACAAAGTTGGCTTTGACATATTTGCGACAACGCAAAAAAATTATCGTGAAATTGCCAAGAAAAAAGGTGTGCTTGAGTATCGAGCGTTCTTCGAAAAGAACTACTTAGGCAACTAAGAAGAAGACTAGGAAAATCTAGTTTACAATAGTTAAAGAGGACTAATTTTTGGTCCTCTTTTTTTATGAACCGTAGTCTCTAAAACTTCAAAGCCTTACCAAGCAAGAACATTATTTTGGAGCCCTCTCGAGCCCCAATCATCCTGTTGCTTTACGAATTACCTTTTGATTTTGACTGTTGCATCAAAACATTCGTTTCAAAAAAGGTAAAAATCAAATACACCATTAAAAAAGGAATAATAAAAAACCTTGAACTTGGTTTCGATAGTTGAAAAACAGCAAAAAATAGGGCAAAGGATAAAAATATCTTTACAAAGACGTTGATGACGATAATTCGAATAAACAAATACTTGTTGGATGAGGTGGATGCTTTTTTCGCAAAAAGAAATACTATAATACTCAGAACAGAAAACAACAGGATTGCGCTCAAAGAAATTATCCATTCATCATCTTGCAGGAAAAAAAAATTTATACTAGCCACAGCCGCAAAACTTGTACATATAGCTAGTATTAATTGTTTGTAAAAAACTATTTTTTTCATTTGCCGCGATCTAGGTCCTTCGCCAATTTGAAAAAATACACTCCCAATACGAGAACGAGTAATATAGCAGTGATAAATGATTTTTCATTTGAAAACTTATGGTCTAGCCATTTTCCAATAAGCATGGTACTCAAAAGCAATACAAACAATTGAATGGCTAAACCAGAGTATTTCAAATAAGCATTTTTTTTATACTTTGATTTTTTACCCACTAATTGGCTAGCTTCATTTTAGGGTCACTGACCATTTTTTTAACGGAGGCTCCAGTATTACAACTTACATTGAATACTGCCCCGCTTTCAACATTTACATTACCAACAGTAATCTCACCAGTAACTCTTGCTGATTCTTTGACGACCAACAATTCTGTTACATTGAGTGTCCCGTCAAATGAACCTTCGATTACGGCATTTTGGCAATTCACCTCTCCCCTTACTTCTCCAGAACCGCCTATGATCAGTCTTCCCTTACTCTTCAAATTACCATCAAGCTTGCCATCTATTCTAAAATCGCTTTCTGCAGAAATATCACCTTTGACACTGGTGCCTTGAGCCAAACTATTTATTGAATTGGGAGAATACGAATTAGTCGAAGCTGGACTTTCGTTGGATTTTTTATTTCCAAACATTGAAATCTTGTTTTTAGGTTAAAAAATGGTTCATGAGGTCTTAACAAATTAGGGAAAATTGCAATCTTTCTTTTACTGTAGAAATTGTAAAAAACAAATGAGCCTTCAATATATCTATTGAAGGCTCATTATCAATATCTTGTATGTATACTATTAGAATCTTGGGCAATAAACATTTCTTCTTTCAGGGCCACAAATTTCGTAGCTCATAGAAAACTCAAATGATCCGTTAAAGTTTGCCGCTTGTTGGAATTTAGAAACAGTAGAATCATAACTAAAACCAATTCCAAATTGACCCGAATTAAATCGTGTAGAGATAATAATCGCATCAGAGTGTAATCCGCCCGTATCTTTCGTTCCAATCCTATACCATCCACCAATTTGCCATGATTGGTTTTGTGTTCTAGAAGCTCCTAAAGCAAACCTCACACTGGTTCCCAAATTAATCTCCCGTTGCTCTCCTTGAAAAAATGCAACGAAACCTGGAAGGATACTCACCTTAGGCTTCATTTCAAATTGTCCACCGGCATGAACAGTAAGTTTAGAATAAAGGGATACTACATCTTGATAAAATGAAATATTGGCTTGATTTAAATGAGCCATCGCTAAACCTACATAATAATTATTTCTTTTGTCCATTACGTTAAAGAACAACAAGCCCGCACCCAAATCAGCAAACAAAAAGTCAAGGTTGTTCGCGTCCAAAAAAGGTTCCATAGGATCAGAATTCATCCATCTTCCATTGCCATCATGCTGCGTTGGCCATCTTAAATCACCATCACGTATTCTCCTTTGTGTAACGGCGGCATCAGCTCCAACTACCAAATATTTAGCACTTTGGCGGTAGCCACCCATTCTTTTTGAATAGGATAAAGAAAATCGCCCTTGTGTAGTACCAAACCTAGATTCACCAGCAACATCTCCCCATAGGGTTCCTCCAATACCAAAGTAGTCGGTTCTTCCAACCGCAACCTTTTGATCATATGATGCCGAATAGGTGTTATAGGCATTAGAAACCAAAGCGGGTGACCACTGATTTCTGTAATTCACAACCATTCTAGTCTTACAGTTTAGAACCCCAGTCAATGCCGGATTTAAGTTCAAGGGTGACATGTAAAACTGCGAAAAGTGTATATCCTGAGACATTAAGCTGCCACTTACAGATAGCGCTACAAGTAACAATAGAGACCTCAATCCTTTCTTCATAATTTTAAACTCTTTTCTGTTGAAAACAAATGGTCTAATGACCCGTATTCTTTCTTCGCAGAGACAGCCACTAATTTAGTGAATCTCGGTTAAATGTAGACAAATGACTTGCCAAAAGCAAACATTTAACCCTTGTTAGTTAGTAAACATATACATACTAATCGTCATCTGATTTAGACAAAGCTCCAAACTCCTTAATTAAGAGGTTGTCAAAGTGATCAGCAGACTTAAAAAGTTCTTCAAAGTACCCTTTGGCAGTATTTTTATCGAAATATTGGTCGTAAATAAGCAGTGACAAAATGATTCGTTGATCCTTTACACTAAAAGTTAGACCCTTTAAAGCATAGTTTTGCTGCAAAAGATAGGTATATAGGGGCTTGATGTCCTTTTTGGGTAATCTGCATAGGTATGCGTCGCCGACAATTAGCCCAGTTTTCTCGTAATACGAGATGCTTATGTCTGCCGAACCTTCAATAATTTGCCAGTTGGATGGTCCTTTGCGACATAAATCAATATCGTTTCCTAAGGTGATAATCAATTCTTCTATCGCCTTATTCATCCCTACGGCTTCATATTCCTCAAGATCAGAAATCATTAAAATTTTTGCTCCACAATGAGGACAATAGCCTTCTTCCACTTTGTTTTCGAAAACCACATTTGCACAGGAATTGCAACGGACACCTTTGGCATGACCTTTTTTAAATTCTTCCAACGTAACTATCAAAGTAGACGTCGGCAAACTAAAGCCCAAATTATTCCCGTCTTTTATTATAAAGGTGTTTACCCCTATAATTTCGCCGACATCATTCACTAAAGGTCCACCACTATTCCCAGGATTTAAAGCGGCATCATGCTGAAAATACTTAATGTTTTTTTGGACATGATTCAAATTTGAAAGAATGCCACTAGTGGCAGTAAATTTTAAACCAAATGGGTGGCCCACGGCTATAATCGAATCTCCCTCATTAAAGTTCTCTTTGTTACATAGCGAAACCTCAGGCATCTCATGTTTTGGAGGGGCGGATAAAAAAGCAAGGTCGTTGAGTGGATCAACATACAATACTTCCACAATTTGTTTGACAAACGAATCACCATCCACTACCACTCTCTTGTTTCGTCTAACCACATGTTCGTTGGTAACTATTATGTTGTATCCCGCCAAATAAAATCCTGTACCCGTACTGTAAGGCGTAGCTAACTGAACCACGACTTCTCTATATTTATCTATGATATGTTGCACTTTCATTCTTACGCCGCAGCATTTTTACTAGGTGAAAGCTTCAACGAGGCCAACATCGTCAAATAAGAACGCGAGAATTTGAGCTTAGATTCAAAATTTAATAATGCAAAATCAGGCGCAATCTCCCCATACTCCTCATGATACGTCTTACAGATATTTTTAATTTCCCTTTTGATGTTTGATTTATTTAACACTCCTTCCAAGGCCATTTCGTGTGAAAAACCTAGTTGAGTAAAATAATCACTTTCGCTGATCATATAAAAAAGGTGAAGAAAAGCTTTATCAGGTGAAGGAAGGGAAAAATTAAACAAACAATACCCTACGATGTAACTAAAAATCGATTGGGCAAAAACATCATGGCCATTTGAGTAATAATATTCTGAATTTGGCAACTCCGTTTGAATAAACTCTACCAATCTTTCGTGGCCTGAAGGTTGTGTAATTCCAAAAGTAGAATTCACTTCGTAAAGCTCTTCACTAAAATCCTCAAAGGTAACTTTGTGTAAATCCTCAAATTCATGCAATAAGACCTGATTTTTGGAAGCTGGACTTTCCCCATTTTTTACAAAAAACATGCGGTGCATTTTTTCAAAAAGCTCCATAGTCTTACCCTCTGGCTTTAGCAAATAATCATTCTTGTAAATGAGATCTAGCAAAACATAAGAAGAAGCTCCAGGGAACTTATCAAGATTGAGGCTAGTATTTTCCAACAAGTGGAGTGTATCACCTATACTCCCTTTCAGATATTCGTATTTGGTTCTTTTTTCGGATGCACTAATCTCAACAATATGGCTGTTATTTATGGACTCTAAATTCGAGAATTCGGATTCTAAAATATCGTCTTGTTTGTCCGCGTTTAAAGCCAGCTCTTTTAACCCATAATACAATTTATATGGATTGGTATCAGAGGTCTTTGCCTCAAAAACCATAGTCAACCAATTGTTATCATCCAATGCGTATCTCCCGTATTTGAGCGTAAAGTTTAGCTCAAGCAATCTTCGGAGCAGACCAATATTCAAATTATTTGTTTTGGCTATTTTGGCCTCAACCCGAATGTTTTTATTGTCGGCTGTTCCTACCAAAAGTTTGGAACCTTGATAAATTTCGAAATAAGCAATATGCTCAGAGGTAGAAAATTTGACGTTTTCTAAATCATCATCTCTTAGATAGAAAAAAAAATTGCTGAAATACTCAGCATAATTTCCTTCCTCAAAGGCAGCCATAGATTTGTCCCATGCTTGATATTTTTCACGTTCTTTATAGGCATCAGTATACCGTCCAAAAGAAATTTTTGGTTGTCCTACCGAAGAATGATCTATATAGCCAAATAGTTTTCTTAAAATATCCACTAGTCCAAATGATTCCCGAAATTAAAAATATTCATCAAACCGAATTGATTCTATCCTACTATCTTAACATTTATGAAGTTTAGAACATCTATAGAAAAAACCAAAAGTGCAGTTGACATTGATCACGATTCTAAAATTATTATGCTAGGATCATGCTTCTCCGAAAATATTGGTTCAAAATTAAAAGAAGTCAAATTTGATTGTTCCATTAATCCCTTAGGGATTGCTTACAATCCTATTTCTATCCAAAAACACCTGAAATATGCCGCAGGTTCGGACAGAATACTAGATGAAGGATTTGTCGAAAATCAAGGAGTTTTTAATCATTTGGATTTTCACAGCAGTCTTTCTGGTGATTCGTTTGAAAAAAACAAAGTTCAAATTTCTTCAGCCATGATGGCTTTTGCCCAGGCTCTAAAAAATGCGCATATCGTTTTTATTACTTACGGAACCGCCTTCGTTTTTGAATATGATTCAATAGGTGTTGTAAACAATTGTCACAAATTAAATCCATCCAAATTTCGAAGAAGATTATTATCCTATCAAGAGATTGAACTTGCCATAAATAGAACCGTCGTTGCACTGAAGGAGTTGGCTCCTAAGGCCAAAATAGTAATGACCTTAAGTCCAATACGACATATCCGAGATGGTTTAATTGAGAATCAACGATCAAAGGCTGCGCTTCTCACAGGCCTTACAAATGTTATAAACGAGAAGCATGTGGAGTATTTTCCTTCTTATGAAATTATGCTTGATGATTTGAGAGATTATCGATTTTACGAAAGGGATTTGATTCATCCAACGCCGACAGCTATAGATTACATATGGTCTCACTTCAAAGAAACGTATCTGACTACAAAGGCTCTTTCCGTAATAGATAAGGTAGAAAAAATTAATTCAGGGCTTCAGCACAGACCTAGATTCCCAAAATCAAAAGCATACCAACTGCATTTGGAAAATCTAAAATTAAAAATGGAAGAATTGCCATCTTTGGATTTCAAACAAGAAACAAAACGGGTCTTAAACCAATTAAATTCCTTTTAGATAAACAATTTAGAGCTATCTCTATTTTAAACTATTGATGCCCATTTTAAACTCATCATATCGTCCTAAGAACAGGCTTTTTCGCAATCCCCATGTAAATACAATTTTTGCATCGTTGCTTCGCTTTTGGTTGCCACGACCAAAATTTGAAAGAGAACGCCTAGAACTTCCCGATGGAGATTTTATCGATTTGGACTGGAGTCGAAAAAAAAGAAAAAAGCTTATCGTTGTCTTGTCGGGCTTAGAAGGGAAATCAGAGAGTTTGTACTCTAGAGCGATCGTAAACTATTCTAATAAAAAAAATTGGGATGCTGTTTGTATTAATTACCGAGGTTGTAGCGGAGAACCTAACCGATTGCTTCAAGGTTACCACATGGGTGCCTCGGACGACATATCTTATTGTTTAAATCAAATTGTAGACAAGAACGACTACGAATCTATTGGATTAGTAGGATTCAGTTTAGGTGGAAATTTGGCCTTGAAATATTTGGGTGAAAACAAAAAACTTTTGCCTCCACAAATCGTCGGATCGGTAAATTTCTCAGTACCCATGGACATTCGTCAAAGTTGTGAACGTCTCAATCATTGGTACAACTGGCATTATAAAAAGTGGTTTATGATTCCATTAAATCGCAAAGCGCGAAGAAAAAAGAAACTGTACCCTGCCAAACTTAAGAACTACCAAGGTTTTTTTATGAGTGGTGACTTTTTGTATTTCGATAAATTCTTTACCGTACCCGCCAATGGGTTCAGCTCCGTAGAGCAATATTGGGAAAAAAGCAGCTGTAAAAAAGTACTAAGTCATGTAAACGTTCCTTCTCTAATTGTTTCTTCCAAAGAAGATACTTTCCTTTCTGAAAATTGTTATCCTATCAAGGAAGCTGAGAAAAGCAAAAACATCTTTTTAGAACTTGCCGAGAAAGGAGGACATTGTGGTTTCATAAGAAAAGCATTTGAGAAGAGCTCTTGGATGGAAGAAAGAGCAATAGACTTCATAGAAAAATGCCTCTCTAAACAAAAGTCAGAGAGGCACCATTTTTCTTACAATGATCTTTAGATTATTTTATCAATAAGATCTGCTCAACAACAAAGTTGCCTGTTCGGACATTACGCAGTTTAATAATATACGTTCCGTTAGTAAATTGAGCTAAATCAAATTTTTTCTTATTCCTAACTGTTTTTACAAGTCTGCCTTGTTGCGTATAAACTTCACAAACAAATTGAATATCTGCACTTGATTTTATGTTAACCACTCCAGTAGTTGGATTAGGAAATATATTTACCACATAACCATCCAAATCTTGCGTGCTGCTTACTCCATCCACACCATCGCAATTTTCATCAATACCATTGCCAGGTATATCAAACGCCCCTGGATTTATGTCAGGATTTGTTTCATCACAGTCTTCATCTAAACCATATCCGTCTCCATCAAGATCATTATCTAAGGTTTCTGGATTACAATCGTCATCAATCCCATTAAAAAAGATCTCAATTTGATCTGGACTGATATCTGGGTTTTCGTCATCACAGTCATCTGCTAAAGACCAACCATCTCCATCTTGATCATCATCTACTGTTTCGCCACTACAATCATCATCAATACCATTGTAATAAATTTCTTCTGCACCTGGATTTACCCCAGGGTCATTATCATCACAATCAATTTCATCAGTAAACCCATCTCCGTCTATATCAATTCCCGAGCTTAGACAACCAAAATTTAATGCCCCATTACCAGAAGTTATCGAGGATCCATTACAATCCTCAAGGTCATAAATTATGACAATTACCTCAGGATAAGAGGAATCTTCATTGTACAAAAACTCTGTTCTACAATCTGTTGAACTCCCAATTGCTGGACCCAATTCATCGTTAGCACTGTTATAGCGATAAACATTCACACTGGGCATAAAAACACTCGAATCAAATCCTTGACAAAAGTCAAAGTAGTACTTTATGCCATCAACCATATCTCCAATAACATAGGCTTCATTTGACCAAATTTGCCACTCTGTTTCAGCAGGACCATTCATACAATCTCCCGCGCTTATAATGACATTCCATGGGCCATTTTGAAAGGAATTACAATCGTCCTCTGTATCACTCCCATCGCAATCCTCATCAATGCCATTATTTAATATTTCTTGCGCATCCGGATTAATAAGTGCATTTGTATCATCACAATCAAACGCTAAGGCAAATCCATCTCCATCAATGTCGTCATCAGGGGTATCAGGATTACAATCATCGTCAATGCCGTTATAAGGTATTTCTTGGGCGTCGAGATTTACTTGTGCATCGAAATCATTACAATCTTCGTCACACGAAAATCCATCTCCATCATTGTCCATTGCAGCCGTGCAAAGCTTTGCAGTATACATACCTCGTCCGTGGGTTGCAGCAAGTATCGTGTTATCGCTCGGTCGAATGTCAATCATATCCACTCGCGTTACTGGCATATTACTGCTGTTAAAAGTCCATTGTGTATCATCACCAAGTAAGGCATTGGTCGTCCATATTCCCAACTCCGTTCCAAAAATGATCGATTCAGAATTTAATGGATTAAACATAGCCCAACGCTTGGGCATACCCGGCAAATCTCCACTTTGATCAATCCAAGTTGCTCCATCATCATTACTGACAAAAATTGACGGTAAGTTTTGATTTGATACCGTGAATAATAGTTTATTCGGATCATTTAGGTCAACATCAATATTTCTAACAAATCCTGACACCTGAGTAAGCGTAGTAAAAGAAGGACTCCCTTGGAACAAGGAATCTATACGCACGACTTTGCCAATCTCAGACCCTATATATATTTTGGTAGGATCTGTAGGATGTGCTTTTATAGCAGAAACTCGAGCATCCGCCAAACCACTAATATTTAGTGAATCCAATCCTCCTGTTTGAACATTAAGGATGTGAATTTCACCTGGATTGGTACTTACAAGCAAGCGATCAAAGACATCATCATAATCCGTAGGGTTGATAAAAAAGGCTTCCGTATGTGGTGGCATTCCATAAAAATCTCTAGAATTCCATGCATCAAGCGTTACATTATATCCATGGTTTTGAAAGGAACTGATTTGGATGTTGGGGTTGTCTCTATCGATATGGCAATATGCGCCATCTCCACCAGTCACTCGATCCGTAGAATTTATCCCTTCGGTCCGGAACAGATGTGACCCATTGTCTTGAGTACCTCCCAAAAACCAATTTTCATCTGTCGGGTGCAAAGCACAAGCATAAAACTGTATGGTGTTATAACCGAAATTCTTCCATTGAATGGTTGGCAAACTATTCTTTGCATTTTCAATAAGATAAACACCTCCATCATTGGATAATACCAATTTATCTCCAGCGTCATCTAAATAATCAATGGCATGTTGATCTGCATGTACAAATTGTAATCCATGACCACCAAACCAATGAGAAATTATATCCCAAGAATCTCCACCATCTTCAGAAAGATAAACATCAACTCCTCCTATAAAAATTCTATTCTCATTCGTTGGGTCAATGGTAATAAACAAATCATACCAAGCCTGTCCCCTCGCAAAACTTCTGTTTCCAAAATTTCCATTATTTTCTATGTACTTCGGAGCGATCAAAATTTCCCAACTAATTCCACCATTCTCTGTTTTTAAAATTTCTTCAACCCCATTGGTTCCAGGATTCTCTTTTAGAGCATACATTACTTTAGGATTGCTTGGAGCAATGGCCATCTCTATGCGCCGTGCACCTCCTCCTGGAAGTTCGAGGTATTCCCAAGTTTCCCCTTTGTCCACCGATTTATATAAGCCATCTTGGCTTCCGCCAAACCCCATACTTGCGATCAATGTTCCGTCGGCACCTACATCAATACTTGTAGACCTGTCCGAAAACCCGAATTGTCCATTACCTAGAGATTTAACCCAAGTCTCTCCTCTATCAAAAGACATTTGCACGCCACCATCTCTAGTACAAGCAAAAAGCCGATCATCCAAAACCACTATGTCTTGTATATATCTAAATGTAAAATCGTCGGTTGATGATAGTTTTGAAAAACTCTTGCCACCATCAAGACTTCGATAAATCCCATCTCCTACAAATGCGTCTGCATTAAACCAGCCTTCACCGGTTCCGATATAAATTATATCAGCATCTGACGGATCAAAAACAATCTTAGAAATAGCTACATTTCCTTGATATGCCTCTATAGACTCCCACTCATAGTTATCCGAAAACGCATTGGTGCATTTCCACAGTCCTCCTGCAATGCCACCTGCCCATATGGTATTCCCTGATGCATCCTTTGGATCAAAAGCGATCGCTCTGGTACGGCCACCAAAATTATCAGGACCTCTTTCTTCCCAATCTAAGGCCTGAGCCGTTCTGTACTGCCCATCAGCAATGTTTTTTGCTATGGTGTTTATTTCCTTTTGATTCACAGTATTGGTAAATGGATTTCGCATCATTTGAAATTGATCCTTAGCCATTTTATCAATTTCTTCCTGCTTCGACATTTTCTTAGGACGCATCGAACTGCTTTCTTTTTGACAGCTATGTAAAAAGCAAGCTATAACCAATAGTAAAATAATTTTGTACTTCATTCTTTAGATTTGGAGCTCTGAAATTAAGATTTCTAACCTTAAACATAAGTCCGCTTTACACTATTTATCCAGTTAATCTAAACACTAGTCGAAAGACTTCTTCTTCCTAAAGTTTTGATGTTAACTTGAATATATGTTATCCAAACTACAGTTATTTATGGGCGCATTTTGCTTTGGAGCAGTGGCTCATAATATACTCAGCCGTTCCTTTGACGAAGACACTATATTGAAGGCTATTTTAGGCTCAATTTTACTTTTTAGTTATGCTCAAAGTGAGTACAGGAAGAAAATAAACTTGAACGCCTAAAGGCTTAGAACAATCGTTTGACAGAAATGTTTTCCAGACTTTCTGGTTCTAAACTGGTTAATCCAAGAAGTGCTAACACTCCGGGAGATTTACCTATTTCTAAAGACCCAATGTTATTTTCATATCCCAAAGCCTTTGCTCCATTAAGAGTTGCCCATTGGAGCAATGTCGCAAGTGGTAAAAAGCTATTAAATCGATGAATCGTTTTAATTTCTTCCCAAACTGAAAGCTGCCAATTAGAACTTAAACTATCGGTACCAATTGTCATTGCTGCATTGGTATCCACAAACATCTGATAATTGGGCAATTTGTTTTCTATGTAGAGATTGGCATTTGCACAGGTGGCAAAAAAGACATCTTTACTCCAAGCTTGCGCAGCCAATACATCATCTTTTGTAGTCAAAGTATTGTGTACAAAAAGAGTCCGTTGAGAAGGATCCATGTTTTCTAATGCGTAATGAATGGCAGATTTGCCTATTGCTTTCATTGGCAACTCCATTCCAAAGCCTTTGTAAAAATCATAGAAGCTTCCACTACCTTTTTGGAACAATTCGTTTTCACTTGGAGTCTCTTGATTATGTATGCTGATGGTGCTGTTTGGTAGGTTGTGTTCTCTTATAAATTGAAACAATTCTTTCCCAACAGAATACGGAGCATGCGGAACGTAAGACTTTTTATTATTCCCGCTCACTGATTGCCCCTCATATACAGGTTTATATTGATCAATGGTTGGCTGCAAATTTCCTGCCTGCATAAAATCAAACATTTCTACAAATGTGTAGTAATCAATGTTGCTTTGTGATTTGACTTGGGCCGTATCAATTTTATTAGAAATATCTCCAACAGCTACAATTCCATTGTCCCACATTTCTTGATCACCCTTAGCAATAGCGTCCATGATTTCTTCTTGAGGGAAATCTCTAAACTTCACTACAGAATCAATAAAGGAAATGAGTCCTGTACCAGTCTTCATCAGTCCCTTCATATGCGATAACTCTAAGTGACAATGCGTATTTACAAATCCAGGAATTAGGGCACCCTCAATCTTTTGGGAACCTTCAGAAGGTATTCTAGATGAATCACCAATATCCAAAATCTGACCCTTGTCACTTACAATAACAACACCGTTTTGGATGGGATCACTGGCAATTGGAAAGATGAGATCAGCTGAATATTTTTTCATATTAAAATTCTTCTCCAATGAGTCCGTTTTTTAATCTGGGTTCAAACCAAGTACTTTTTGGAGGCATGCTTTTACCTTGTCGTGCTACGTGCTTGAGTTCCTCTTGATCCACTGGGGAAATAAAAAAGGCAATCTTTTTAAAGTCTGCGTTGACCATATTTTTAACTACTTCCAATGGCTTAATCCCTTCGACATATTTTATGCGTTGTGTTTGTCTTACATCTTCTATGTTCAAAAGCTTTTCGAAAACAAACGTGTCCAATAATTGAGCATCCAGTAGCACTTTTTGATCTTTAAATTTATTTAGGATACTTTTCTTCCACTTCAATTCTAACCACTCTCCATTTAGATAAGCGGTAATGACAAATTTTTGTTTCGGCTTTTTGGGGCCTTTTAAATTTTTGATTTTAAAAAACTTGGTAAGCTCAATGATAAAATTCACCGGACTCATAACATCAAAAACATCAACTATTCGATTAAAGTCGTGGATATCTAAATCTGAAAAAGGAAAAAAGGCAGTCAGCAAAGATTTTCGTTTGCTATTTTTTTTGCCAATCTGCTCGTTTTTTAAAAGATCTAAAACGACTGCCCTTCTGTGGTGACCATCAGCAAGATAACTGGTTTTAACCTTTTCAAATTGAAGGCATATTTTTTCGATTATTTTGGGCTCATCAATTTGATAAAAATTATGTCGTATTTTGCTCTCTTCAAAAACTGTTGAATACATCGGCTTAGAAGCACTTACCACTTTTTTAATCACCGAATCAATCGCATTTGATTTATCGTAAGCAACAAGAATCGGTTTGATCACCGCTTCTCGATTTATGATCAATTCCATGGTGATTTGTCTTTTGGCGGCTATTGTTTTTTCGTGAATCAAGATGTTTTCGTCTAGGTAGTCTTGAAGAGATACAGAGGCAATGATCCCCCTATACGTCCTTCCATCCTTTATAATCTCATGTACATACAAGGCTTCTTTTGAAGATTTTTCAAAAAATCCTGTCTCTTTATACTTGTTAAATTGATGCTTAACGGACTTTATAAATGAATCAGTCGAAGCTACCAAGTTGAATTGCGGATATATCGCTTGGAATGGAAAAATTTTCATACGAATCGGTCTCGCTCAAAAGTGGCGAAAAAAGTGCCAAAAACCAATCTATCTTACCATTTTCATGTAAGCACCTAAAAGCCAATTGTTTTTGGATTCGATCATATTACTCAGAGCTGCATCAGCTCGACCAGAGAAAAGTGAAAGTTCTTGAACAATTTTACAAAACTCTTTTGATTCGTTGCAAACGCCATCAACATGCGAAAGTTCTTGCATTAAAGAGACCATAGGATCCAGCTCCTTACGTTTACGTTGAACAATTATTTTTTTGAATATGGACCAAAAATCTTTGTCGGCGATATAGTAATCCTTGCGATCACCTTTTACTTGAACCTTGTGAATTAATCCCCAATCAACCAATGCCTTGATATTCATGTTTGCATTTCCTCTAGAAACTTCTAAATCTTGCATTACTTCATCCGCACACATGGCCCTTGGAGCTAATAAAAGCAAGGCATGAATTTGGCCCATTGTCTTTGTAATGCCCCAGTTTACTGCGAATTCTCCCCAGCTGGAAATAAATTTATCTCTTGCATTGTTGTATTCCATGTTACGTAAACTTAAACTTAGAATGCATGAGGTCTAGAAATGTTTTAAAATAATTGTTAAAACTAAATTTCTATAAAAGGTACTTTGCACACTTCAGCATGGAGTATTCGTTTCCCAGCTTGAATCTTTAGTTTGGTTCCAGTCTTTCTAAACACTTTATTTACATAACCCATCCCGATAGGAATTTCTAAGTTCGGACTTAATGTTCCTGAAGTTACTTCACCAATTTGATTCATTTCTTCATCAAAAATAGCGTAGCCGTTCCTCGGTACTCTTCGGTCGTCAACTTTAAAGCCAACAAGTCTATTTTTAAGTCCTCTCTTTTTCTGTTCAAGCAAAATTTCTTTTGAAGAAAAGCTTGGGGTGTTTTTCAATTTGGTAATCCAACCCAATCCAGCTTCCAGCGGAGAAGTTTGATCGGTTATATCGTTTCCATAAAGACAAAAACCCATTTCTAATCTCAAGGTATCTCTTGCTCCAAGTCCTACTGGAACGATCGTATTCGACAATCCCAAAATGGCATCCCACACCTGGCCCACTTTGTCCTCAGCAACATACAACTCTACCCCACCTGAGCCTGTATACCCAGTAGCCGAAATAATCACATTTTCGACACCGGCAAAAGTTCCTTTAACAAATTTGTAATATGGAATTGAAGATAAGTTTACCTCGGTAAGTTGTTGTAAGTTGTTTAAAGTCTCGGGACCCTGAACTGCCAACAATCCCGTTTGATCTGATATATTTATCAATCTTGTGTCAAAGGTGTTTTTAGCCAAAATCCAATTCCAATCCTTTACAATATTTGCTCCATTTACCACCAGCATAAATGCTTGTTCTCCTTCGCTGCATTGATTTTCGTCTAATCGATACACCAATAAATCATCAACTATTCCACCGGTATCATTGGGCAAGCAAGAGTATTGCGCATCCCCTATTTCGAGCTTCGAAACATCATTGCTGGTTATGGATTGAACCAAATCAAATGCCTCCTTACCTTTGACTATAAATTCGCCCATGTGCGAAACATCAAAAATTCCACAAGCTTTTCTTACGGCCAAATGCTCTTCTCTTATGCTTGAATAATAGACTGGCATCTCGAACCCTGCAAAATCTACCATACGGGCGCCAAGATCAACATGCTTTTGAAATAAAGGAGTACGTTGCATTATTTTGAAATTATTACATCAAGAATTTTATCTCCAGGCTGGATCTGATGGACGATATCCATACCATCGTTTACTTTTCCAAAGATGGTATATCTGCCATCCAAATGGGGCGTTGGAGAATGTGTTATAAAAAATTGCGTCCCTTCTGTATGAGGACCGGCAGAGGCCATCCCTACATACCCTTCATCATTGTAATATACAGGTGAAAATTCTGCTCGTATACTATAATCCAAACTTCCATATCCATCTCCTCTTGGACAGCCGCCTTGAATCACAAAATTTGGAACAACTCTATGAAAGTTTTTATTATCATAAAAATTTGACAAAGACAAGTTCAAAAAATTTGCAACAGATCCCGGAGCTTCCTTTACAAATGGAGAAAATGAAATATTCCCTCTGGAAGTTTTAAAAACAAATTGACTCGTGTCTGTTATCCCTTCCAACACACTCCATTCTATCGGATGATTGTATGCCAAACCCTTCTCTTGAAATTCTTCACCTTTTAAAATTGAAATTGCCTTTTGAAGTTTATCGTAGGTTTCTTTTTCTCGGGGCAGTTCCAATTTATTTCTTGCTTCAATCAAATAACTTGTCTCCGAAATAATATCTGCCAATTTGGTTTGTTCATCAATGATCATATCCCCAATGATGGCCAACAACCCTAAATCTCCTTTCTTCGTAATATTTAGAATAATATCTGCAATCTCTTTACGCTTAAATAAATGTCTAGATTTGTGCGTCGGAATAAAATGCTTGCTCTTTAAAATACCATAAAGGGCTTCCATTGCAGTGGTATGGACAATTGCTTCATTATCGTCTTCAATCAATTTATTTAATTCGATATAAGCATTAGGCTCATCTCCCAATGCTCTGATATAGGATGCTCCATCGTAAGGGTCAAGGTCTTTTACCTTTTCTAATATTTCTGTTTTTATTTTACTGCGAGTATTGACATAGTAATGAGGCAAATTTTTTAAAACAGCCTCATAAAGCAAGGCATTAACTTTATGGCTTAACGAATCATTCACCAATGTTTTGTAAAATGTAGCGTCAGAAGAATTCCCATTTCTTATTAGAAATGATACAGCACTTTGAGCTACATGTGGATTTTTATCTCCAATTATTTTAAGTATCCTGTCTACCGATTGAATGTATGGATAGCTCTCCAATGCTTTGATGATGTTGATTAAAACTCTGTAGTCTTTTTCGAGATCAAGCTGATTTATAAGATAGCTGTGAATTTCGTTGTTTTGTGTTTTACCCAATGCCTTAGCAATCGCCATTCGAATAAATGGATCTGGATCCGAAGTAAAATGTTTGACCAGTTGAAACTGAAAGGGCTCTAAATCAATGTCTTTTGCTCTTGCCAAATAATGCGCAGCCAATAACCTGACTTCCGAAGGGAATCCAGAATCGGAAATAAAATCAACCATTCTCTTGGTCGCTGAAGGACTTGTTTCGCCTCTGTACGCAAATCGATAAATCCCTCGTGCTTGACCAAGTAAGAGTTGTTCGTCTGATTTTCTATAGGTTGTAATGGTCGCTAAAGCATTTAACATTTTTGGCGTTCCTATTTTACCAATTGCTTCTAGAATGTTAGCATTAAAACTGTTATTGATATCCAGCGTGTCTTTGTTTCTAAACGCTGCGGTCAAAGCATCTTGAGCATCACTATTGTCCAACTGTCCCAAACTATATGCCGCCATGGAACGAATTTTTAAATTGGGATGATTCAATTGCGAGATCAAAGAATCAAGGGCATCATTCTCTTGAAAAGAAGCAAAGGCTCGAGTAGACAAATAAGCTTTGGTTGAGTTTTCATCATTCATGAAAAACAAAAGACTGTCTAGCAATTGCTTGTCCTGGACATCAATTAAATATTGAACCTCTGGATTGCTTAAATCTATATCCACATTTTCGCTGCTCTTATCAAAAGCCGGAACGCACGAATAAAAAGCTATCCAAAAAAAACTTAGTATTAAACACTGTTTAAGAAAACTTGAAGTTGAGATCATATTATTTTGAGCCAAAGAGTGCAAAAATATATATTCTACTCTTGAATTAAATTATATTGAATAACTTTCAATTCTAATTATTGTTATAAGAAGCATGACTAAATCAATACCTCTTTTCGTCCTTTTCGTTTTCGCTGGATTATTACAAGCCCAAGAATTGGTTTCTATCGAATTTATCGAAGAGCAATCAGCCCAGGCACTAGAAAACGAATATGGGGTCCCAAGTGAATACGATATTGAATTATATCGAGTCCTCTATACTACAACAGATCTGTATGCTGCGCAAGACACCGCGTCCGGCTTGCTCATCGTTCCAAAAGATAGGGCCTTGCAATACCCTATGTTATGTTACCAACATGGTACAGGACCCGATCGATATACCGGGATGTCAAATTTGGCACTTGGTGATGTTACCCTTACTAGGATTTACGGAAGCTTTGGATTTATTGTCGTTGCTCCAGATTATTTAGGTGTTCTTTCATCCAGAGGTTTTCATCCTTATGTGCATGCAGATTCTGAAGCTTCTGCTGCCATTGATATGATGAAAGCAGTTAGAGATTACGGTTTAACTCAAATCGAAAGCACCTATAACAACAGACTTTTTATAACAGGCTACAGTCAAGGTGGACATGGAGCTATGGCAGTACATAGAGAGTTGCAACTTAATCAACCAGATGAGTTTAATATTATCGCTTCTTTGCCAATGTCAGGTCCTTACAGCATCTCTGAAAAAATGGTAGATTCTACTTTAGGGGATACCGAATATTTCTTTGTAGCCTATCTTCCGAATGTGGCCTTGTCATATAAGGCTGCCTATCCTGCACTTCTGCAAGACCTCGAACTTGAAGATATTTTTAAACCAGAGTATGTAATAGAAATAAACAAGTTTGTATCAGAGGAATATGATTTGTTTGAACTCAATACAGCTTTAATCAATAAATTGATCGAACTGGAAGGAGCATCTATCCCTGCCTTAATGATGCAGGATAGTACGCTCAATAATATCAAAACAGATCCATCGCACCCACTCTCCATGGCTTTGGCCGATAATGATGT
This sequence comes from Saprospiraceae bacterium, assembly GCA_020627705.1. Classification (GTDB taxonomy): domain Bacteria; phylum Bacteroidota; class Bacteroidia; order Chitinophagales; family Saprospiraceae; genus JAHDHU01. The sequence goes on along the minus strand of JAHDGJ010000002.1, from coordinate 207,216 downwards.
TTATGATTGGACCCCTACCGCATTTAATAGAATGTATTATTGTGTAGGAGACGATCAAGTCTCTTACCAAAACTCGATTTTGGCTGAAGAAGTCATGAATAGTAATGGGGCTACCTTAACCGAAGCTACACGACTTGATACACCCAGCAATCCTGAAGATCATGGTGGATGTGTTTTTCCTGCCGTAAATGCCGCAATCCAATTTACTTATATCCTCAAGGGCATAACATCTAACGTAACCAATGTTTTAGATCAAGATCAAATTGGTATTGCTCCGAATCCTGCTAGTGAATATATGGCAATTAATTTGGATTCAGATCTGTCCTTAGACAACACCAGAATTCAAATAATTGACATCAATGGCAAAATTGTGAAACAAGAAAAAATCAATACTTATCGTCAAGAAATTAGTATTGTTGATTTAGAAACTGGTATCTATGTAGTCGAAATTTATTCGCCATCGTATAGAGGTGTCACCAGACTAATGAAATTATAATTATGGAAACTTTACAAAATATTTTAACACATGCCCATTCTGGATTGAGGTATTTGCTTCTAATTTTGTTATTGGTCTCTATTTACACAAGCCTAACGAAAAGATCCTCAGACAATTTTTCATCCTCGGATCTAAAAACCTACATGTTTACAATGAGTTTTACTCATTTACAGTTTTTGATTGGAATGGCGTTGTTTTTTATTACTGGCAGATATAAAATAAGTGGTGAAGTAATGAAGGATTCCATTGCGCGTTTTTATGCTGTAGAGCACACTACTTTGATGATTTTGGCCGTAATTCTTATTACCGTTGGTTATTCAAGATGTAAAAAAGCTCAAACAGTTAGTGCCAAGCATAAAGCAATAAGCATATTTTTTGGAATAGCTTTAGTCCTCATACTAGCAGGAATTCCATGGCCATTTAGGGGATTAGGTGCTGAATGGTTTTAAAGGGTTTAGTGCTTTTTTGTTTTCACTTTTGACCTGAACAAAAGGGCAAAATAATACAGGCTTGCAGTTGAAAAACAAATTATGATTGCAGTAAAACTGAGCATAAGCAACTCGGATTCTACTCCTTTCACTACTCCATAATAAATAAGACCCATGGTGATTAACGCTGCTAATTTGGCAGGTGTGGGATTGTAAAATCGTATGCTGTTGTTTAGAATGAGAAGAAAGACAGATAGGATAATAGGAACAAAATCTATTACTTCTTTGACGTCAGAAACCTTCAAAAAATAAAAGCTAAATGCTAAAGTAAGGTATGCTGTAGCAGCAGAAATTTTTGCTGTTCTTTCCTCTAAGTCAATTTTTTTATCCACCGCCACCTTCTTCTTCCTCTTCTTCAAATTCTTCTTCAAATTCCTCCAACAACTCCTCCTCAAATTCATCCTCGTCAAACTGATCCAATTCAATTTTTTCTTCCAGCGTTTGTGCTTGTTCTTCCTCAGGTTTTATTTGTTTGTACCTATCACAATCTACCAACTCATAAAATCCTCGGGGCGGTTTTGCGAATTTGGCATTAGTATTAAAAGTTGCTAGGGTATCCTTTTCTAATTTCTTTAAAAACTCTTGGACTATTGGTCGAGCCATAACAAATCCCTGTCCGTCATCTAAGGTCAAAAATCGAATCCACTTGTCGTCACCTCCTACCCAAGTGCCAATGACCAGTTCAGGGGTAATGCCCATAAACCATCCATCGGCATAATCATTGGTGGTACCTGTTTTTCCTCCTATAGGAGTTTTTAAACCCATTCCAAATCCAGATCCAACATTGTTTCTAAGCATTTCAACCATTACAGCATTGTACATCGGATTCAGGGCCGGTTTGGTTTCAGGAACACCTGTATAAATTACTTTACCATTTTTATCCTCGATACGCTTAATAAAAATGGGTTCGGTATAATTGCCATTATTTGCAAACACTGTATACGCACCAGTCATTTCGACAAGACTTAAATCCATCGCACCTAGACTAATAGAGGGAACCCTTGGCACAACTAATCTTCCATTGTCATAGCGTTCTGTATTACTAATACCTGCATTATTCAATAATTCTCTAATTACATCCACATTGCCCATTTCTTTTATCAACCTGACGGTTATCGAATTTTTAGAATAGAGCAGTCCCTGCCAAAGATTATACATATTGCCTGTGAAATTTTCGTCAGCGTTCGCAGGAGACCATTGTTCGTTTAAGTTAAAGTTTCCATCACCAGGCGCTATCGAATATTGTATATCTTCAAACTGTTGACAAGGAGAAATTCCTTGCAATGAAATTGCAGTGGCATAAACAAAAGGCTTAATTGTTGAACCTACTTGTCGGCGAGAATTTACATGATCATATTTAAAGTATTTGTGGTTTACTCCTCCTACCCATGCTTTGATATAACCGGTTTGTGGTTCTACTGCAAGCAATCCTGATTGTAAATGTTGGTTGTGGTATTTTACCGAATCGAAGGGCGTCATCTCAACCTCCTTCTCCTTGTTTTCATTATAATCAAAGACCATCATTTTAACCTTCGATTTTTTAAACTCATCCTCAAAGGCTGATTCCAAATCCGTAAAACCCTTTTTTAGATTACTCCACAGATTTTCGTTTTTTAATAAGGCCTTATAATCAGATACGTGTTCGTCTTTGAGTTTTTTGGCGTTGACTTGAGCTTTAAAACTGCTTCTTTTATTTTCGATTCTTAATAAGGCCTTGATTACATTATCAGATAAAGGAATGTTTTTATATTCACTCCTAATCTCATCAGAGATTGACGACAAGTATTTATCTCTCAGATTAAGGTATCGATCCGATGATTTGACCCTTCTCGACAAAATATCCTTTCTGATTTCCAACTGCAAAGAATCCGCCTCAAAGGTCCAAGGATTCATCCCCTTCCAAACACGCCAATACCTTTTTTGATTCCATTCCATGTGCTCGACCAACGCCTCTTCGGCTAGCTTCTGATAATTTAGATCAATGGTGGTGTAAATTTTGAGCCCGTCTTTGTAAATATTGTATTCGCCACCTTCTGCTTTTTCTATGCCTTCTCTTTTGAAAAGATTTCTCAAATACTTGGTCAACTCGGATCGAAAATATGGAGCCAAACCTTCGCTTTGTGTCTCTCGTTTAAAGTTGGACATGTCTATTTCTATCTGAGAGAGACTATCCAAAGCTGACTTCGAAATAAGTCCTCCACTCTCCATCCTCATTAAAACCGCATTTCGCCGATTTTTCGCTTTTTGCGGAAACCGTTTTGGATTATACAAGGAGGGGTTTTTAAGCATTCCAATCAAGGTGGCGATCTCCTCGTCGTTGAGTTCCTCATGATTTTTATTGAAGTAGGTTTCTGCAGCTGCCTGTATCCCATGAGCACCATTAATAAACTCAAACTTATTTAGATACATCGCAAGAATTTCTTCCTTGGTATAGCTCTTTTCGAGCTTAGCCGAAATAATCCATTCTTTGAATTTAATCTTTACCAAGCCCATGGTTTTTTTCAAAAATCCACCGCTTAATCTTGGTCTACTATATAGTAGTTTGGCCAATTGTTGTGTAATGGTACTTCCCCCACCAGATTCATCATCACTTAATAGGATGGTTTTAAACCCTACCCTAAATAAGGCCCTAAGGTCTATCCCAGCATGGTTATAAAATCGAGCATCCTCGGTTGAAATCAAACTTCCGACAAGTTGGGGCGACAGCGCTTCGAAGGGTACATTTTCCCTGTTTTCTATGTAATACTTTCCAAACGAAGTCCCATTTTCATCATACACGACAGATGCCAAATCGTACGTTGGGTTTTCTAATTCTTGAAAGGTTGGGATATCGTCGTTAGAAAGCGAAAGCATAAAAAATAGAAAGCCTAAGAAAAAACTCAAGGTCATAACCCAAAGGGCAATCAAGATCCACTTCCACCTTCTGCGTTTCGGTCGGTCCTCGTCAGTAAAACTAAATTCTTTAAAAATATCTGCCATTGCTTAAAAACTGCAAGATGCTAAAATAAAGACTATTCAAAACAAGTTGACATAGCCAAAGTGGATTTTCAAATTTCCAAAATCGAAACTATTTCCCCTTCTTCTTCCTGCAGCGGTTGCAAAACTAAATATTCCCGCACCAGTTTGGAAATTCAAGCCTACCCCTACGCCTACAGGATTATCCCATCTCTCTTCTCCTGCTTCGCCAGATCGCAGAGGATTATATTCCCATCCATAATCCACGAAAGGCAATGACAAGGTGAAATTGTTGTTTTGTTGAGCCAAGATAAATCTTAATTCTGCAGTAAATACTCCATAAAAGCTTGATAACACAGATTGCTCGTCAAATCCACGCAGCAATTTATTGCCACCTATCCTAAATAATTCATTTTCAAATAGTGCCCCTTCGTTAAAGCGATATGCAGATTTAATACCCGTTTTGATCGTTATGTTACGAGCCACCGGCTGATATCTTGCTGCTTCCAATTTTAGGGTTAATTGATAAGTATTTAAAGTCAGACTATCATAAAGCGCACTAAAATCAACATCCTCATTGCTTAAACTCTCTATCGTCAAATTTCGTTTGATGTCCTTTAATCCCGCCTCTCCCGAAAGCAATAATTCTGTGCCGGATTTAGGATTGAAGCGATAATCCAAGTTTTCGACATATACCCCTAAAGAGACTCCGTTGTATGAGATATCCAAATTTTGAGGAAGACTTTGAGCTGCAACCAAATTCATAGAGTCGACGTCAATTATCCTACTGGTTCTGTTGTTCCAGTTGAGGTATAAAAAATCATTACCTCCCAAAAAGTACTGCCCACCAACTTCAATGCTTCGGTCAATCCATTTGTTTTCGTTTCTAAATTGATTTAACCCGAGACTAATTCCAAATGGTGTGTCTAATAAAAACGGATATTCAAAGGCTAGGGCCAAGGATTGATTTTCTGGTCGAAGCCGTTGAAAATGAATAAAAATTCGCTCGCCATAACTCAATTGATTTCTCATTTCAGCGGAAAAATCAGTGACAAAAGTATACCGCTGGCCTTGTGGCGTATTGTTTTGCAAAAGACCAATTATAAAATCAAAATTGCTGGATTTGTTTTTATTGAGGTTTAAAACCACTTGGGCTTTTTCATTGACAAAACTAATTTTAGGGTTTTCCTTCAAACTCAGAAAAGACAATTCTCTCAATTTTGGGACCAAGGCATTCACTTTGCGACGATCGTAAACATCACCCGGCCTTATTTCTAAATATCGACGTAAATAATTTTTTGAAATTTTGGCCAAACCAATATTAGTGAGTGTATCAAAGCGGATCAATTTCTTTCGGTCGACAAGCATTTCTGCATTTAATTGATCTCCCTCAAAATCAACATTGGCAAACCTTACTTCAGCAAAAGGATATCCTCTGTTTTCTAAATCCGTAATTAATTGATCCGAAAGTTTACTTATGGCTTTTGGAGTCAACACTTTGCCTTCTAATTTTTGTAAATCATAATCAATAAAATCTTTGAGCCAAGCGTCTGATTGATCATACCGAATCGTACCGAAACTAAAATTTGGCCCTTGGTAGTATTTTGAAACAAACACGGAATCCTTACGAAACAAAGTATCCATATTGGCCAGCAAAAATCCATTAGCAAAATCTGCTTTTCTTAGACTATCGAGATAAGCTACCATTTGGAGAGAATCGACGAATACCGTCTTTTTAATATCTAACGTACTGTTCGATTCAATTCGAAGAAATACACTATCTACGCCTTCCTTCTCTTGAGCTGGCAAGTGAAAGCATTGAATAATGAAAAAACAAATTGTGAGAAGCCTATACATTTGTAATTCCTAAACGAAATTAAGCATTGTCAGGTATCTATATACATATTCCATTTTGTCGAAAAGCATGTCATTATTGCGATTTTCATTTTTCGACTTCGCTTTCACTTAAAAGTGAGCTTTTAGCGTGTATTGAAAAGGAGATTGAACTCCAAGCAGGTACTATTGACAACACCAAAATTGAGACCATTTACTTTGGAGGAGGAACCCCTTCGTTACTTTCTGCCATCGAATTAGAATCTATTTTAAATAAAATCAGTCATCGGTTTTCAATTTCAACAGAAGCAGAAATCACCTTAGAGGCAAATCCGGATGATCTCGATAAAGCATATTTAGATGAATTAGCCAGCATCGGATTTAACAGATTAAGCATAGGTATTCAATCCTTTTTTGATGAAGACCTGCAGTATATGAATAGAATACATAACAGTGAAGAATCAATCAATTGCATACGCCTTGTACAGGAATCCCAATTTGACAATTTTAGCGTTGATCTTATTTTTGGTGGGCATACAACAAACGACGAACACTGGAATAAAAATTTAGAGAAAGCATCAAACCTTGATATTCCTCACCTTAGTATTTATGGCCTAACTGTGGAGCCCAAAACAGCACTAAATCATTTTATTAAAAGCGGAAAATATCCGCCATTGGATGATTTAAAATTTGGCAGACAATTTAGTTATACCCAAGCCTATTTATCCTCGATGGGTTACGAACAATACGAAGTTTCTAATTATTCGAAAAAAAACTATCGGAGCAAACACAACAGTGCGTATTGGTCAGAAAAGCAATACTTGGGCATAGGCCCTTCCGGTCATTCGTTCGTTAATGGTGCAAGGTTTTATAATATTTCGAACAATGCTAAATATGTAGAGGCCATTAAAAACAGTCAAATTCCGCAGAAAAAAGAAATTTTAAGCCCGACCGATCTTTACAACGAATACATCATGACACGTTTGAGAACTATAGAAGGGCTGCGTATTTCGCGCATACATTCGTTTCCAATATTCCTTAAAAAGTATTTTGAATATGCTAAAGAAGCGCTCATTGAATCGAATGAATTAATACAAGCCGAGGATCAATGTTATATCCCATCTGATCAAAGAATTTTTACAGATCGGATTACACAATCTTTATTTTATGTAGCTTAAAGCAATGGTAGACTGTTCGGTTGTTATACCAATATATAATCCTGAAAAAGGTATAGAGGATATTATGTTCTCTCAATACGATGCCCTTATACGAGCACTGCCTGGCAGAACATTTCAACTTGTCGTCGTCGATGACGGAAGCAAAGAAAACATTCAACATATTCTTTCGAAATTAAGGAGTGTTTTTGATTATGTCGACTATATCCAATGTCCGGTTAATGAAGGAAAAGGAGCTGCTTTACGCAAAGGTGTTTTTATGGCAAAAGGAAAAACAATATTGTATACGGATTATGACTTTCCTTACACTATGCAGAGTATGAAAGAAGTGTATTGTGCCATTGAAAATAAAGTAGGCACATTGGCAATTGGTGTCAGGTCTGAAGCATACTATCAAAAAATTCCAGCCATGCGGAAATTTGTTTCTCGTTTGTTGAAGAGCATGAACAAATCATTGATGAACTTGCATACAGGAGATACACAAGCTGGTTTAAAAGCTTTCGATGAAGCCTTAAAACCCTTGTTTTTACAAACAAAAATCAATGGCTTTCTTTTTGATTTAGAATTTTTAAAGTTGGCAAAGTCCCAACAAGTATCCGCAGAGCTCGTACAAATCAAACTGCGAGAAGATGTCAAAATGTCTAAAATAAATCCCCTAAGTCTTATTAAAGAACTAGCCGTTTACTGCAAACTGCTTTTTAGATAATTTAAGGATTCTTGAATATCCTGCTTATCGATTTCAATATTAACTCGACACACTCCAATCGCTGTAAGTAAACTCGCTAAAATTTTTCCATTCTTATTTTTCTTGTCCTTTAGACAAATGGCATAAATATCATCCAAATCCGTTGTGGGAAGATTCTCAAACGAATAGAAGTTCACCAAGTTTTGGGTGGCATACTCAAGCTCTTGAGAAGATAGTCCAAGTTTCTTTGAAGACAAATAAAGCTCTGCAATCATGCCTTGGGCAATCGCTTCTCCATGGAGCAACTCTGTGGAAGAGTTAAGATTTAATGTTTCGAGGGCATGACCTATGGTGTGTCCAAAGTTCAACTTTTTACGTACTCCTTTTTCAAAGGGATCCTCAGAAGTAATTTTCATTTTTATTTCCAAAGAACGTTTGATTATCTGATCCCAATCTTGGCTTTCAGAAATTTGTAATTCAGACAACTTGTTCCATAATTGTTGATCTTCAATTAATCCATATTTGAATACTTCTCCAAGCCCAGATTTAAGTTGCTTCGTCGGAAGTGTGGCTAAAAATTCCTTAAAAACAAACACTGCTTTAGGGTCTTTAAATAGACCAACAATATTTTTGAGGCCATTAAAATCTACTCCGAGCTTGCTTCCTACTGACGAATCCACCATCGATAATAAGGTAGTAGGCAATTGAATAAAATCAATGCCACGCATGTATGTTGAGGCACAAAATCCTCCCATGTCCCCAATCACACCACCACCTAAACAAAGGACCAAACTGTTTCGATCGAGCCCAAGATCAATCATTTGCTTGTAAATTGTTTGGCAACCTATCAAAGATTTATGCTGTTCTCCAGAGGCAATCTCTATTGCTTCAAAGGAAAGTCCAAAATTTTTCTTTAAGATTGGCAGACAATGTCTTTTGGTGTTTTCGTCAACAATCGCAACGATGCGAGAGTAACTTTCTTTGGCACACAACTGATTTAAACCCTCCCAATCAGAAAAATGTATAGAATAATTATTTGCCTTAAGCTCTTTCACTAATTAAAGTTTATGTTGTTGTTCTAATGACCATGCCTGAGGTCTATCCTCAAAATAAGACTTGGTTTCTTTCCATACTTTGCCAAAAAGATCTGATGCTCTATAACGATTTAAATCTTCCTCCGAATTCCAATAACTATAAGTAAAAATGGTAGTCTCATCTTTGATGTCAGACAATAATTCCAATTTTAAGCAACCTTCTTGTTCTCTAATTCGTTCTTTTTTCTGATCAAACATGTGATAAAAATCTTGAAGCTTTGCTTTTTGAAATTTCATTTTTACTATTCTAATCAACATATTTTTCAATTTGACAAGGAGTGAAATGTTTAATTTCATTTGTCATGAGTATGTGCATGACATGAAATATTTAAATAAATTCACAAACTAAATCCTTTTTCATTAAAACCATACTCTATATTGAGCGAAATCATATTGACTATTGAGGGGATCGACCCGATTGATCTCTACGGAGAAAAAAATAAGAAACTGAATCTTGTCAAAAATGCTTTTCCAGATGTAAAATTTACTTCTCGTGGAGAGAATTTGAAGTTGTCCGGTGAGCGCAGCGAAACCCAAAAAGTAAAATCCAAAATTGAGTTGATGGTTCGTTTGTTAAAAGATCATCGAGAACTCAGTTTTCAAACCATCGAAGACATTTTGTTAGGATCTAATCCATTTGAGCATAAACTAAATGTACACCCGTCTAATGGAAAAAACACCATCGTCTATGGAAGAGGTGGAAAACCAATAAAAGCAAAAACCAAAAATCAAAAAAAATTGGTTGATTTGGCAGAGCGCAATGATATCGTATTTGCCATAGGTCCAGCCGGTACTGGGAAAACTTATACAGGAGTCGCCATGGCCGTAAAGGCACTCAAAAATAAGTTGGTAAAAAAAATAATACTTACCCGTCCAGCAGTTGAAGCTGGAGAAAGTCTAGGATTTTTACCAGGAGATTTAAAAGACAAAGTAGATCCATATCTAAGGCCTCTTTATGATGCTCTAGATGACATGTTGCCTATGGAAAAACTCAAGTTCTTTATGCAAAATCGAGTGATCGAAGTGGCGCCTTTAGCGTTTATGAGGGGAAGAACTTTAGACAATGCTTTTATCATTTTGGACGAGGCTCAAAACTGTACTTCTGCACAAATAAAAATGTTTTTAACTAGGTTGGGACCAAATGCAAAATGCATAATCACTGGAGACTTGACCCAAATAGATTTACCTCGACATCAAAAATCAGGCTTATACAAAGCCTTAGATATTTTAAATGATGTCAAAGGCATTGGAAGAGTAAACTTGAGTGCTGAAGATGTGGTCAGACATCGATTAGTAAAAGAAATTATCAAACGCTACAATCAAGAAGGACAAAAAAATCAAAGGGAAGAAGAATGACTTCAAAAGTAATATATCAAGGCAATCTACGAACAGAGGCGGAGCACCTTAAATCTGGAAACAAGATTTATACAGATGCCCCAACAGATAACAATGGCAAAGGAGAGGCTTTTTCACCAACGGATTTGGTTGCCACTGGCTTAGCTAGTTGCATGCTGACCATTATGGGCATTAAAGCAAGAGATAGTGCCATAAATATGGAAGGAGCAACGGCCGAAGTCACAAAAATAATGGGAAGTGACCCAAGGAGAATATCTAAGATTATTATCCAGATCACTATGCCACCAAAAAACTACACAGATCACCAAAAAAGTGTGCTACAAAAAGCAGCGCACTATTGTCCCGTGTTTAATAGTTTGTCTGATGATCTTGAAGAAGAAGTTACTTTTTTATGGAAGTAAATATTGCTAAACTAAGCCATCCCAACGGCATTCTTAAAGGAACGATTGATTTGGAAGGCTCCAAGTCAATTTCTAACAGAGTACTCCTCATACAAGCCTTGTGTGAAGAAGATTTTGGCATTTCCAATTTGTCGATATCAGATGATACTACGATCCTACAAAAAAGCCTCCAATCACTCGGTTCTGAAATTAATGTCGGTCATGCCGGGACTAGTTTTAGGTTCCTTACTGCATATTTGAGTCTATTAAATGGAACTTACATTTTAACTGGTTCTGATCGAATGAAAGAAAGGCCAATTGGGCCTTTAGTCAATGCACTCCGTTCTCTTGGAATGCACATAGATTATTTAGAAAACGATGGATTCCCACCTTTGCAAATACATTCGCCAACAAATGATTTAAAAAACGAGGTTGATATTGACGCCTCTGTTTCAAGTCAATTTATTTCTGCGCTGTGTTTGATTGCTCCAACACTTCCTATGGGTCTCAAAATAAATTTAAAAGGAGATTTGGTTTCAAAGTCTTACTTACAAATGACCTTGAAATTGATGGAGTATTTTGGAGTACAACATACTTGGGATCAACAAACGATTTCTATCAATGCTCAAAAATATCAGCCCAAAGATATTCGAGTCGAAGCCGATTGGTCTGCAGCATCTTATTATTTTTCGTTGGCTGCTTTATCTAAACAAAGCGAAATAAAGTTAACAGGACTAAATGAAACAAGTATTCAAGGAGATGCAGCCATTGTTCAAATCAGTGAAAATTTTGGTTTGACCAGCATCTTTGACGGCCAAGGACTATTGATAAAAAAAGATGACAGCTTTAGTCCTCCACCGATGATTGAGTATGATTTTTTACAATGTCCTGATATCGCCCAGACGGTTAGTGTTATGTCTGCTGGACTTGGAACAAGTGGCTTGTTTACTGGCTTACAAACCCTAAAAAATAAAGAAACAAACCGAACCGAAGCATTAGGAATAGAGCTTCTAAAATTTGGCGTTTTTTTTAACGCCCTTCCGTCAAAAAAATTCGCCAAAAATTCTGGCAATGAATACTTCCTCCAAGAAGGTAAAACCAAAACAGACGCAGAGGTTTCTATTATGACTTATAAAGATCATCGGATGGCTATGGCATTCGCTCCATTAGCCCTGCTTCATCCCCTATCCATTGAAAAACCAAATGTGGTGACAAAATCCTACCCAGGTTTCTGGAAAGACTTAGAATCACTTGGATTTAGTATAGATACAAGTACTTAACCGTCTACTGTTAAAATCTTTATCTCTACCCTTTGGTTCTTTTTTCTTCCGTTTGGAGTATTGTTACTGGCAATAGGTTGTCGCTTTCCGTATCCTTTAAACTGCACTCGGTTTTTATCGATTCCTTTGGCAATGAGATACTTGGCAACCTCTCGTGCTCTTGCAGTGGATAAGTAATCGCAGTATGCCGGTTTAGGCAAATTATTGGTGTGTCCTCCTAATTCGATCGAAACATCAGGATTGTTTTTTAAGAACGCATAAAGCTCATTTAGCACCGGATAAGAACTACTGGCAATGCTTGAGGTATCTGCTTTGAAATACAAATCGTCTATATTAATTTTTTGACCCTTTTTGATTTTATTGCGGTCAAGTTCTTTGAGTATTCTTCGCTTTCTAATCGGCTTTTTTACCTCGGGTTCTTTTTTTACCTCGCTCACACTCGCAATAACTTCTTCCTTAGGTTCTTCTTTTTTTACTTCTTTTTTCGTTTTACGCTTATGTGGTGGAATCACCGGTTCTGGCTTTTCGTCTTTAGGGTAGGACAATGCCAAAAGCTCTTCCTCTTCACATGGTATTAATGAAAGATTGGTAACGTTGTCTACTAAAATATTCCCATGATAAGGGATCAAAACTGGCGTTTTGTAATATACCTCAAGCAACAAGTATTTGCTTGGATTTTCGGCCTCAAACTCCACGACATAGGTCTTCCAATCATGATGTTGAATAGCTATGGTTTCGGACAACAACTGATTTTGAGAACATGGTGTCATACTACCCCACATTCTTAAAACGACCGGGGTAGTAAAATTCTCGTCTTTATTTGTTGCCACAGATTTACTCACATAGTGCTTTGATGTACACAGGTCTACAGAAAAACGATAACATTTTCCTGGGGTTAAGGCGGGTTCTAATCTTGTAGACTGACATTCCCATGTTTCCGTGGCCCTAACTACCATGCCTGTATAAGTTTCGCCGTGTGAAGGCACTTGGGTCACGCCCCAAAAAGGACTTTCTGGATTTGGGTGAATATCAGGAGGTGTTTCTCCCTTAAAATAATGCCCACCACAATCTATCCAATTGAAAATCTTAGTTATAGGTCTACCTATAATATCCACCCTCCCGAAATGAGGCGTGTCCTCAAAAGAACCGTTTCTTATCTTAATTTCTTGAGCAATTTCCTCTTGGGCAGAAAGGCTAAAGGCTCCGACAACAAGCACAAAAATTGTAAGAAAATAATTTTTAATAGTGGTGTTTGACTTCATATTAATCACAATGCAAAAATGAGATATATTGTTATTCCAATCAATGAGATTAATGCTTTATTAACAAAGCTCTTTTTACTTTTATATAACTGGAATTTAACGGAAATAATTACAAATAGCGTTTTTTTTCGTCAAATCCTATGTGAGCAATCGATGAAAAAAGTAAGCATATTCGACCAAACTTTAAATATTGGATTTGACGAGAATCAAACCGATGAGGTAATGCTTGACCTCATTGAGGCTAGAGTTACCGAATTGTTGACCCTCAATCCTGAATTGCTTTTTAGCTATCTCTACCGCTTAGATATCGATGAGCACAAAATTAAAGCCGCCTTAAACGCCCAAAAAGATCTACCAAATCAAAGTATCGCAAAGCTTATCTTGCAAAGACAAAAGCTGCGCATCAAATACAAAAAGGAATTTAAACAAGAAGCAATTGATGATGAAAATGCCTTTTAAGAAATAGAATGGGACTGATCAAATCAGAAGGTATTGTACTAAGCTCCAAAAAATATTCGGAGACCAGTTTAATTCTACATGTGTATACATTATCCGATGGTATGCGCTCTATGATTGTTAGTGGCGTACGAAAGTCAAGAAGTAAAAATCAGGCGGCCATCTATCAAATCCCATACATCTTACAGCTTGTTTTTTATGCTAACAACAGAGATAAATTAGAACGCATTAAAGAAGCGAGTTTAAGCATACATTATCAGCACATTAATCGTGATGTTGTAAAAAGTTCGATAGCTACTTTAATGATTGAAATTTTTAGAAATTCAATCTATGAGAAAGAATCCAACCCATCGTATTATGGATTCCTCAAATCTTCTCTTCTTCATGTGGATCAATGCACAGAAAGTTTGGCCAACTATCCGTTAAAATTTTTATTGTCTTTTAGTCAAGTGCTTGGGTTTAGGCCTATGGACAATTGGAATGAAAGCTGCCCTATTTTTGACACTTATGAAGGGTCTTTTGTGTCCTTAGATCAAAGCAACAGTTATTGTCTAACACCAGAAGCCAGTGCTTCTTTATTTAAACTATTAAAAGAAGATTACGAAAGCATTCATCAAATCATCATAAACAGATTAGAAAGAGCATATCTCATTGACAAATTGATTCAATATTATAAACTGCATTTAGAAAATTTTAAGGAGTTAAAATCCCTTTCTATTTTAAGGCAGGTCTTGAGTTAATGCTACTTTCGTATTCTAAAATTTATCATGCCGTCATTACCAAAAGGAAGACTAGATTTTCAGAAATATACTTTTTCAAAAAAGAGTTTACTGAATTTATATAAAGCCCTACTTCTACCAAGAATGATAGAAGAGAAGATGCTTATTTTATTGAGGCAAGGAAAAATATCAAAATGGTTTGCAGGAATTGGCCAAGAGGCCATTGCTGTAGGTGCTACCATGGCCTTAGAAGAGGATGAAATGATTTTTCCCATGCATCGAAACTTAGGCGTTTTTACATCCAGAAATGTGCCCTTGTACAGATTATTTTGTCAATGGCAGGGAAAGGCTTCTGGATTTACAAATGGTCGAGATCGTTCTTTTCATTTTGGTGCTCCAGCATTTAATATTGTTGGGATGATCTCTCATTTGGGTCCACAACTGTCTTTGGCCTCTGGAGTAGCAATGGCGCACAAGCTAAAAAAAGAAAAGAAAGTTGCCCTTGCATTTACAGGAGAAGGGGGAACCAGCGAAGGCGAGTTTCATGAAGCGTTGAATGTTGCCAGTGTATGGAAGCTTCCAGTGATCTTTGTTATTGAAAACAATGGCTATGGTTTATCTACCCCATCAGAGCAACAATATAATTGCGAAAACTTGGCAGATCGAGCACTGGGCTATGGGATGAAATCTAGCATTATAGATGGCAACAATGTACTCGAAGTGTACAAAGAAATTCAAGCCATTTCCAAAAAAATTAAAAAGGATCCTCAACCCTGGTTGGTCGAATGCAAAACTTTCAGGATGCGAGGGCATGAAGAAGCCTCTGGCACCAAGTATGTACCTAAAAAACTCATGGATGCTTGGCAAAAAAAGGATCCAGTCGCCAATTTCGAAAAGCACCTCCTCAAGAAAAAAATCTTGACCAAAACTTCGATTGAAGAATTACGTGAGGAAAATAAAAAGTTGATTGAAGAAAATCTCAACATAGCATTTGAAGAAAATGACGTAAACTCTTCCGTGGAAAAAGAATTGTCGGATTTGTTTTCTACTCAAAAATTTGACAGGATTTCACCGAAGAAAAAAACCACAAGCGAAGTAAGAATGATCGATGCTATATCTCAAGGCTTGGATCAAAGTATGGAGCGCAATACGAATCTCATTTGCATGGGACAGGATATTGCAGATTATGGTGGAGTCTTTAAAATAACCGATGGCTTCCTGAAAAAATATGGTGAAGAGCGAGTCAAAAACACCCCACTCTGCGAAAGCGCGATTGTAGGCATTGGGATCGGCTTAAGCCTCAGGGGATTTAAATCCATGATCGAAATGCAGTTTGCAGACTTTGTTACTTGTGGATTTAATCAAATAGTAAACAACGTCGCCAAACTACATTACCGCTGGGGTCATGCACCGGACATGGTCATACGAATGCCTACTGGAGGTAGCGTTGGCGCGGGGCCTTTTCATAGCCAAACCAATGAAGCTTGGTTTACACACACGCCAGGATTGAAGGTAGTCTACCCTTCAGACCCTTACAATGCTAAAGGCCTTTTGATGGCTGCGATTGAAGATCCCAACCCTGTAATGTATTTCGAACACAAGGCCTTATACAGATCTACTTCTATGGAGGTCCCAGATGCTCCTTATACAATTGAAATAGGCAAGGCAAACGTAGTTCGGCAAGGAACTCAAGCAAGCATCATCACCTATGGACTGGGTGTCAAATGGGCCAAAGAACTGGTTCAAGAAACGGGATTAGATATAGAAATATTAGATCTGTTGTCCTTGGCTCCTTTGGACTATGTTTCCATTCAAGAAACTGTTTCTAAAACCAACAGAGTCCTTGTCCTTCATGAGGATGTTGAAATCGGTGGAATTGGAAGTGATGTTTCGTCATATATTAGCGAGCATTTATTTGAGCACCTTGATGCTCCGGTAATGCGAGTATCCGGATTAAACACGCCTGTTCCTTTTGCAAAAAACCTCGAAAGACTATTTTTGCCAATCGATAGATTAAAAACTAAAATTCAAGAACTGATTAACTATTAATATGGGACTTAACTTAGAAAATATTGTCGCAGTAAGTGCAATGCCTGGTTTGTACAAAATGGTAGGCAATCGCAAGAATGGTTTGCTGGTTGAAGATTTTGATAAAGGCACGACAAAGTTTTGTTCGGTAAGAAAACATCAGTTTACACCACTTGAAACCTGTTCGATTTATACCGATACAGATACGACCGCCTTGAAAGATATTTTTGAAACCATGATGTCTAAACCACCCATTGATTTAAAGTCTTCCAGTCAAGATTTGCATGGTTATTTTAGAGAGGTTCTTCCAGACTATGATGAAGATCGGGTGCATATTTCTGACATTAAAAAAGTCATAAAGTGGTTTAATTTTCTAAAGCAAAGAAGCCTGCTCAAAATGGAATCTTCTGATCAAGAAGAATAAGTTAAGAGATCCATTTCTCAATTTGTAATACTCGCATTTTAAACATTTCTTGAAGCTGATCTTCTTCGATAATTTGTACAGCTTTTTCGTATACCTGATCCATATGATTTTGCATGACTTGGGTATGCAATTGATAATTTTTTGCAAAGCCAATACAGGTTTCAATATCGAATAAATATAGATCAACAAGCTCGTGCTGAAAAATACTTTTCTTTTTCATAGCAGATAATATTTTGTTGATCTTTTGAATTCTGGGTTTTCTTGGACGTCTGTAACTCTTGGTAGCGTATCGTGATTTTATTTCTTCTTTTGCCTTATCAAATAATTTTTTACGCTCGGTTTCCGAACCCAATTCCATTTTGTAATATTCTTTGACACTTGGAATTTTTTTAAAAAGAAGTTTTATTTCGTTTTTCAATTCCTCATGATCTAAAGAATTGATATACTTGTTAAAAGAAGGAGATCTCATAAGTACAAAGAAACATAATGAATTTAAAAGATTTGTGGATTGGTGATTTACTTAAAATTATTTCGACCAACGAAATAGGTAGTTTTGAAGGAAATATTGGCGATCGAATCGCTCTTGTCAAAGTAAAGGGCAAAAAAAAAGAAGCACTCATTACGGATTTAGAAAGATATGAAGAGGTGGAAAAGAAGAAAGAACACAAAAGAGTCTACAAACAACCGACAACGTTTATAAAAAAGGATGTACCTGATTTTATTGATCTGCATCTAGAAAAATTAACCTCTTCTCATTTGCAAATTATTCCAGAAATTAAACTTGATTTTCAGGTGAATGCGTGCATTTCTTATCTACAAGATGCCATTAGACTTAAAAAAACCAAACTCAGCATTATTCATGGAAAGGGCACTGGCACGCTCAAAGCAGAGGTACATAATTTAATCCAAGATTTTCCCGAAATCTATCACAGTCATGAAATTAATGATGGCGGAGGATTGGAGGTCTGGCTAAAATATCAATAAATGGAAATTATTTGTTATGCCTGTGGAAGAGGAGAATATCCCGAAAACACTTTGGAAGGTATTGCTCATTGTTTAGATGTAAATCCTGAATGGCGCATAGAAATGGATGTGCAATTAACCAAAGACGAACAGCTGATCCTATTTCATGATAAAAATGCATTAAGAACTACTGGAGTCGATAAAACCATAAAAGAAACAAACGCAGTTGATTTGAAAAATCTAAATGCAGCTTATTCTTTCAATGATGGTATCTCCTTTCCGTTTCGCAAAAAGCCCTTGCATGTTCCGTTGCTCAAGGATGTGTTTTCTAAATTCCCTAATGCAAAATTGCTTCTTGATATACATACGGATAATCCTAAAGTTGTTGGCCTGCTACATCGTTTATTGGATACACATTTTAAACATGGTGACTTTTATCTTGTAAGTGAGTATGATCATATAGTCAAAAGCTTTCGGCAATCTCGGCCTGATGTAGTTTATGGTGTCCCAGCCTTGGAGGCAAAAAAATTATTGGTCAGCAGTTTTGTCCGTTTGGATGGATTTTTTCCGATCAAATCAGAAATATTAATGGTTCCAGAATGGTTTGGAAACATTTATGTCCTATCCAAGAGAATTTTAAATCACGTAAAAAAGAGAAACAAAAAAATTTGGGTTTGGCTTAAAGAAGGAAAAGAAGTCAAAACCATTACCTCTGCAAAAGATTACCATAGATTTGAAGCAATGGGAATTGATGGTGTTTTTTGTGAAACTCCTAAAAAACTATTCCACGAATTAAATGAAGCAGTTTAGATAGAGAAATTTTTTACGAATTCGTTTAGCTCTTTATAATCCAGTTTGCCTTTAGTCAGTTTCAAATATTCCGTAATGGCTACGGCTTTTTTTAATCTGGTTGCAGAACCTTTGGGCTTACCAACCATATACAATAAAGAACGTTTTTTTCCATCAGTTAAAGATTCGAATACGCGCTCTGCCAAAGGGTCTTGTAACAAAAGCTCTTCCATTTCGGGAGGCACAGGAAATCCATACTTACTCGTATCTGGCTCTAAGTGCACTTTGACTTCATCTCCTTCCTCTAGCTTTAGTTTTTTTCGAATTTCTTTGTTGATCATGATATAATGACCAGGTTCTGTAACCGGCATAAAAGCAACATGATTTTTTATCGAATCATTGAATGTTACTACAAGACGTTTAATATCCTTTTTCGCAAACGCATCTCCAATTTCATCAGGAACACGTACCGCCATATACCAAACTTGAGAATCTAACTTCTGTAATTTTGATGTGAATGTTTTTTTCATTCTACTCTTGGACGACCAATTTTATGTCTTGTGTTTTGGCTTTTACCTTTAACCAATTTTCGAGTTTGGTTTTATCGTCAGCGGATAATTTTGACTTGAAGCGAGTTATGGCAAGCACAGAGGTATCCATTTGTTCTTTTTCTTCTGACCAAAAAATATTGTCAGAAATACTAAAACTCGTTAGCTCAGGAAAAATAGTTTGGGCTTCCTGTGAAAACTCTTTAACATCAAACTGATTGGACTTTACTCGATGTAGTTCTTCTCTCAGTTGAACAATGATGCTGTCTTTTCTGGTTATTGCCGTTGTACTGTTTTTGCGGTACTCTTCCATATAATCTCTCATCGATGCCAAATCATCTTGCCCAACCACATCAGCCCCTTGATTGATTTTTAAAATGGCGTGCTCGCCAATTCGTTGTTTAAAGAGACTTTTTATTAATTCGCATTGGTCCTCATCCAAGCGTTCGCCATATAATGTCAAATCCAACTCCCTCAAATCACGACCGTATATAGCATTCTTACTAATCACTCGGACTCCTGTTGGTTTTATTACCTCTTTTATAAATAGCTCGGTGTTTTGCTGAAACACTGTCTTTCGTACCACATTAAAGGCTGTATACAAACTGGGAATTATTGTCGCAACTACAAGAATGGCAACGTAGCGCTTAACTTTGGCCTCTCTTTCTGGTTTCTCAAACACCTTCTTGCGATACTTAAGTAATCGAACTATGATATACGTCGAGAGACTAATGAAAACAGTATTGATACAAAACAGATACATTGCACCAAAAAAGTACTCCCAATTAAACTCTGCCAAACCATAACCTGCCGTACATAAGGGAGGCATCAAGGCAGTTGCTATAGCCACACCTGGTATTGCATTGCTTTTCTCCTTTCTCGATCCTGCCACAATTCCAGCAGTTCCTCCAAAAAATGCGATCAAAACATCCCAAAAGTTAGGCGATGTACGAGCCAATAATTCTGATTGCGCTACATCCAGTGGTGAAATCCAAAAATAAATAGCAGAGGCTAATACGGACATCAAAACCGCAATACCAAGATTCTTAGCTGCTTTTACAATGAGTTGGAAATCATTGATACCCATACCCAATCCTATCCCCATGATAGGGCCCATGATTGGAGAAATAAGCATCGCTCCAATGATTACTGCAGTTGAGTTTACATTGAGTCCAACCGAACAAACCAATATTGCGAAAATGAGAATCCAAAGGTTGGCACCTCGGAAAATTATCCCTTTTCGAATCTCTTCCTTCGTTTGTTTTTGTGTGGCGTTGTCCTTATCTCTCAGATTGAATAGATCGGTAATCCAAGTCTTTAGCGCATTGAATGCATTTTCGCTTGTGCCTTGAGTATTTTCCGTGGTTGCCATCTGAAATTTATTATTCACCTAATACATATATGGTATACCATATATGATATAAAAAACGAATGTAAGTAAACTATTTCTTTGGCGAAAGTCTATTTGAAAGCATTCAATCCAGTAACATCCATTCCTGTGATCAAAAGATGGATATCATGAGTGCCTTCATAAGTCAATACCGTCTCTAAATTCATCATATGTCGCATGATAGGATACTCGCTGGTTATCCCCATACCACCGTGAATTTGTCTGGCTTCTCTAGCTATTTCTAAAGCCATATTGACATTATTTCGTTTAGCCATCGAAATCTGTGCGGGAGTTGCTTTGCCATCATTCGCCAATGATCCCAATCTCCAAGCTAAAAGTTGTGCCTTGGTGATTTCGGTAATCATTTCAGCCAATTTCTTTTGTGTTAATTGAAATCCCCCGATAGGTCTTCCAAATTGCTCTCTTTCTAATGAATATCTAAGGGCTGAATCGTAACAGTCTAGAGCAGCTCCTATCGCTCCCCATGCAATACCATATCGTGCTTTAGACAAACAAGACAAAGGTCCTTTTAGACCTACAACTTCTGGCAGGACATTTTCTTTTGGTACCCTAACATCTTCAAAAACCAATTCTCCAGTAATCGATGCTCTCAAAGAGAGTTTTCCTTTTATCTCAGGAGCAGAAAACCCTTCCCAACCAGATTCTACAATGAGTCCTCTGATTTTACCTTCTTCGTCTTTAGCCCATACCACAGCGAGGTCAGCGATTGGACTGTTTGTAATCCACATTTTGGCTCCATTGAGGATATAAGCATCGCCATCGTCTTTAATGTTGGTGATCATTCCACTTGGATTGGAACCGTGATCTGGTTCTGTCAAACCGAAGCACCCAATAAATTCACCACTACCTAGCTTAGGTAAATATTTCTTTTTCTGTTCTTCGGATCCAAATCTGTATATCGGATACATGACCAAAGATCCTTGCACTGAAGCCATAGAGCGAATTCCTGAGTCTCCTCTTTCCAATTCTTGCATAATCACACCATATGCTATCTCATCCATTCCGCCGCCTCCATATTCAATGGGCAAACTAGGACCAAAGGCACCAATTTCTGCTAGGCCTTTAAACAAATGCTGAGGGCATTCTGCCTTTTCAGAATACTCCTCTATAATTGGACTTACCTCTTGTTTCACCCAGTCTCTCACAGCTTGACGGGCCATTCTGTGGTCTTCATTTAGCAGGTCTTCAACCACATAATAATCATGAAATTGAAACTTATCAGTTTTAGCAGATGCCATACATTTTATTTTGCCGCAAAGGTAAATAAGCAATACTTACTGTGCTGAACAAATTGTATAGATTATGCTTTTTTTAGTTTTGCAGTATGAATACTAAAATAGGATTAGAAGGCGTAGAATTTTTTGCTTTTCATGGGTATTATCCAGAAGAAAGAAAAGCAGGGAATCATTTTATAGTTGATTTAAGTGTGGACATAAAAGGATTTGATAGCTTGAAGGACGACATCAACGACACCGTTAACTACGAAACTCTTTTCAATATTTGTAAAGAGGAGTTTTCTAAAACTCAAAAATTACTAGAAACTTTGGCCTTAAATAT
The DNA here is from genome assembly GCA_020627705.1 of Saprospiraceae bacterium. Taxonomy (GTDB): domain Bacteria; phylum Bacteroidota; class Bacteroidia; order Chitinophagales; family Saprospiraceae; genus JAHDHU01. The sequence goes on along the minus strand of JAHDGJ010000002.1, from coordinate 185,317 downwards.
TTTAAAACGTATTCAAAGCGAACATAAGTTGGTGCAAACAGCACAATTAAAAATTCGAAAGAGAAACCCACAAATGGGAGGAAAAATAGATTACTCTTTTGTCGAAATGAGCTTTTAGTTTAAAAAGAATGCAAGACGCCAAGTTGAGTTCGAATCCTTCGGAGCTTAGAACTATACTCTTGCTCTTCATAAAATGAATTCAAAGCGCCACGATATTCTGTCGCAAAACTCAAATTAGTATAGGCATCCAATTTCCATTGGTATTGACCGCCCAAATTAAACGTGGGCTGGAAGACGTGCATCGACTGCTGATTTTGCGTTACTACCCCTTGAACACTTTCAAAATTTTGATTGGTAATTTGGACTGTAGTTATCTGATTATTTAATCCAGACAAATAATTGATTCCCAATCCGCCATATACATCAAAAGCACTTTGATCGTTACTATATATGCTTTTAGCTACACCTAAATCAAGGTTGATAAAATATGCGATATGTCGATTCGCCAAATCAAGATCTACATCCAGTTGATCTTGGACAATCATTTGGCTTCTCGTCATAATCAAATTGGATGTCATGTTCCCTACAGGGCTAGAAAGGACCAGATCAATGTCACTTTTAAAATCACTTTCTTCCTCTGTTAGATAAATGATTTGAGAATTATGACTAGACTCAAATTCTATACGTTCGAAAGAAAGACCAGTTTTAAATTTCCAACCATTGTTGAAGATCTTAATATATTCAGTCCAGCCCAGCACGCCTTGACTTGTGGAATGTTCAAATTGTGCCGCAGCTAAATGATTGCTAAAGGCTTGATTTAAAGAAATAAAACCCAAAGACACTCCTAATCCAAAACCAATCTGGGCTTTCTTTGGATTTTGTTTTTGATCCATTGCTCCTACCTTAATTTTATCATCAAGCAAAACAATCCTATGGCTAGATTTCAAAGGTCGAACTTGACTTACCGGAAGTAAGCCCAGGTTTTCGAAGCTAGTAAATATGGACTCACCAGGATGTGGCAAACTTTTTTTAGCATTCAAAAGCTCGACTTCATCCTGCGTTAAGTTCTTCCCTGTTAAAAATTTTGTTGCGGCAGCGGTTTGTCCAATTATGGATTTTTTGTTCTCTGAGGTACCGCTAAACAAATTATTTAAGGTTCGCTTATACCTAGGCGACTTAGGCTGATCTGAAGATCCCTTGGTATCTACGTTAATTCTTTTAAGCTCGGATCGTGGTGTATCAGTGTTAGGATTGAAGAGATCTTTGCGATTTTGAACCTCGTTTTTACTTTCATTTTCTACCTTGACCTTATTATCAGAAATGCCTTTTGAAGTATTCGTGCCAAAACTGATTCCAATCAAAACTAACACACTGATAAAGCCAAAGGTTAACCAAAACAAGATCGGCCTTCTTCTTTCGTCCTTTGTGGGCGAAACTTCAGGACCCTGCCAAAGATTTTTGCTTGGCTCTAACCAATCATCATTGGATAAGTCATCCTTAGAAAACTTTGATTTTATGTCTTTCCAATCAAGCATAAATGTTCTTCCAATTTTGATCTTGCTTTGTAATTTTTGCTCGTAACATTTTTTTCGCTTTTAAAAGCTGTGTTTTCGAAGTGGAAACAGAAATATTTAAATCTTTTGCAATCTCAACATGCGAATAACCGTCGATTACATACATATTAAAAATCGTACGGTATCCACTGGGCATTGCTTGTATAAGTTTGGTGAGATCTTGTAATTCGAGGTTTTGAGAAGCCTTTTCTTTTGCTTCCAGCCAAAATTTCAAGTTTTCAAAATCATCAATATAATTGAGCTTGTTTTTTCTTAAGTAATCAAGACATGTATTTAGAATGATTCTTTTCGACCAAGTTCTAAAATTTGCCCTGCTAGAATCAAAGGATGAAAGATTTTTAAAAATTTTTATCAATCCTTCTTGCACCATATCCTCCGCATCTTCCTTTGAACGCATATATCTATTTGCCAAAAGCATATAATGTCGGATGTGATTAACATAAAGCGCATTAAACTTGGAAGAATCCCCCAAAAGAATTGCTTTTACTATTTCAACATCGGATAATGGCAACTTTTAAAAATTTAAATTACTAAGTACAGTAAAGTACGAAACGTACGTGTCTTTACTATAAAAGGCTCTAAAGTGAAAAAGTTGACTTAACTTTAGAAAAGTGGACTGTTCAGAATAACTTTTTATTGAGAACAGCCTACATCAGTTGAATTAATCTTTATATCGCTTGGCGTTATTTTCCTTTCTTACTTTCCTTTACGGTACTTGTTTTAAAAAGGTTGCCTAGGCCTAAAAAATATTTGAAAAAATGTGGAGAACCCTTTAATAAAGGGGGAAGGGGTAAAAGATATTGAGGGAGATCTTTAAAAATGTCGAACTATACCAAGGGAAAGCCTTAATCTGTTGTAATCCGAGCTGAAATCCAATTCGTTAAAAATTGGATTTAAAGCAGAACGATATTCACCGGAGATACTTAAACTGGTATTTTCTTTCAAAGTCCGAGAATAATTAAGCCCAAAATTGAGCGTATATAAAAACTCATTTATGGACATTTGATCTGAACTTATACCAGCATTTCCACTTGAAAAATCATCGTGATCTACAAAAAATGAATGCAATTCATTTTCAATTTTAGAAAAATAATTTACACCTATACCCGAAAAGAGTTGTAATCTCTGTCTTGGATTTGCAATAATATCTCGACCCACTGCCAGGTCAAGGTTAACAAAACTAATAGTATGTCGATTGTTTAAGTTTACTGTGAGATCAATATTGTCTCCAGCAAAAGATTCCATTCTATTTACTACCAGGTTTGAAGAAAGCAGGCCGACAGGACTTGCCATTACCAGATCTATAGAATTGGAACTAACATTTTCGTCCTCACAATTCTTGCAATATGAAATTTCAGAGTTATGCCCAGAGTCAAAACTTGAACGTTCGTAGGAGACACTGGTTTTAATTAACCAATTCTTTCCCAAATTTTTAGCGTACTCTACGAAGCCATACATTCCCTTAGTTTGTCCGTGACTAAAATCTGCTGGATCCAGAAAATCACTATACAACTGATTTAATCGAAATGTACCCTGACTAACACCTACACCAAATGCCAATTGTTGTGTGAAAGGTCTTTCGATAGATTTAAGTTCAATGGGAATAAAACGTTTGTCAGAGATGATCACTTTTTGCTCAAAATCCATTGGACTTATTTCTTTTTGAGCCAATGGCATCAATATCGTAGACCTTCTATTTTTTTCTGTTGTTATCTTTTTACTAAACCCACCTTGAGTACTATTTTGGTCAAAGGTAAATTTGGAGTCAGCAATTTGACTACTTGACTTTCCTTCAAGGAGATCAACTCTCTCAATAAATTCAACATCATTTGTGTGAATTGCTCGGTTGTTTAAAGAGAACTGAGCAGTAGATTCTTTTAAAGCCTCATTAGTTTGATTTAATGCTACAAGTGATTTGGCCGTTTCGCTACGTTTTTGAGGCCTTTCATCATTCGAATCAAGCGCATTAGATTTTACTTCTTCAGCTTTAACCCTAACTTTTGAAATCTCACTACTCTTTTGTTGCCCCTTAACGTAAACCTTTGGATTCGAAGAGCTAGGCTTAAATAAGAAGAAGATAAAAACCGCCACAAACAAAAACCCTAAGGATACATAAAACCATAACCAATAAGGCTTAGACTCCTTTTGCTCTTTCTTTTCTTCTTCAAGAATACCTAAGCCATCCAAGAGATCTTTGCTTGGATTTAACCAAGGGTTGACTTTAAAATTGTCATCCTCAAAGCGAGATTTTATGTTATTCCAATCAGGCATATGCTCTAACAAAGGTGATTTCTTCTTTTTGAATGTTAAGTCTAAGCGCTTTTTTGGCCTTTAGCAGCTGAGTTTTTGAGGTGGATTCACTAATCGAAAATTTCTGAGCAATTTCTTTATGCGAATACCCATCAATAATGTACATGTTAAACACTGCACGATATCCCGTTGGTAAAGATTGAATAACCTTTGTCAGGTCTTCAAGTTCTAAGTTTTCTAAAGCCACTTCTCTTACGGAATTTGTCAAATGAATTTCACGAAAATCTTCCACATATTGAATAATGGATTTTTTACGCAAAAACTCAAGGCAAGTATTGATTACTATTTTTTTTGCCCAAGATCGAAATTTCCCCTTTTCGGCATCAAACTGACTAAGCTTATTAAAAATCTTTATCAAAGATTCTTGGACTAAATCTTCCGCAACTTCTCTTCGTTTAATATATCTAAATGCAGTGAGCATTAAATACTGAATATGCCGATTGTAGAGTTCTCGGAAATGAGCTCTCTCTCCATTTAGTATGCGGCTTATTATTTCGTGATCAGTAGACATTATTTTTACAACAGTGGCTTCCCTTCGAATAGAAGAAGAACCAAATTTTGATTGTTGTAAGTAATAAGTCTTCAAAGTCAAAAAAGTTGAGAAAAAATAGAATTATTTTAAGAGGACTGCCCATAATATCTTTTTACTATGGACAGCCAACACCAGTTAAATTCTTAATTTTTAATGAAGGATTGAACCAAAATTCTTTCCTCGTTTTTTATTTGGACAATGTATTTTCCTACCACTAAGTCTGAAACATCAACTTGATTAGTCAGGTCCAAGTAATTTGATTTTAATACTACTCTTCCCGTCATATCCAAAATCTCTAACATATTTTCATTGGTCAGTCCTTCACCTTTAAACTGAATAAAATCCGCTGTAGGGTTAGGATACACTGTAATACGTTCAGTTAGTACAATTTCTTTATTTGAAGAAAGATTAGGTAGAAGTACCGCATCTATCACATGTACAACACCATTATCCGTTATCAAATCAACCATGGTTACCTCAGCATCATTTATTTGAACTACACCATTATTAATAGAAACAGTAACATCTTGTCCATTAATAGTTGTAGCTACTTGCCCATCAGACAAATCGGTACTCAATACCTCTGCACCTAAGACATGATACAATAATATCTGTGTCAAATCTCCAGTAGGGTCAGCCAACAAGGCGTCAACTGTTCCATCAGGCAATGCAGCAAATGCAG
>JAHDGJ010000002.1:0-180119 GCA_020627705.1 Saprospiraceae bacterium | reverse complement strand
TTGCCCATCAGATAAATCAGTACTCAATACCTCAGCACCCAAGACATGGTACAATAATATCTGTGTCAAATCTCCGGTAGGGTCAGCCAACAAGGCGTCAACTGTTCCATCAGGCAATGCAGCAAATGCAGCGTCCGTTGGTGCAAATACCGTAAATGGGCCATCGCCGTTTAGTGTTTCTACCAAACCTGCAGCCACGACTGCAGCCTCTAAAGTCTCATGATCTGGACTGTTTACAATAACATCAACCACTGTTTCTCTTGGGGGCAACAACACAGCATCCAACACATGTACTACCCCATTGTCGGCATTTAAATTAACTGCGGTCACTTTTGCGTCATTAATAAAAACTTCATTGTTCTCAATTGTTACTACAATGTCCTTTCCGTTTATAGTGGTAGCAATTTGCCCATCAGATAAGTCTGTGCTTTGAATATTTGCAGCCAATACATGGTATAGTAATATTTGTGTTAATTCACCCATAGGGTCAGCTAATAAGACATCAATAGTACCCTCTGGTAAGGCATCAAATGCTGCATCAGTAGGTGCAAATACGGTAAAGGGACCAGTACCAGAAAGTGTTCCATCCAATTCCGCAGCAATTACAGCAGCCTCTAAGGTTTCGTGATCTGGACTGTTCACAATTATGTCTACTACGGTAGTTTGTGCCTCAACTATAAAAGGCATGCATAGTGTAAAAATGAGAAGTCGAAGAAATTTCATGTTTGATTTTTTAAAAATGACTTTTGTACTGGTGTCATTAATCTCTATGGGAGCACTTTCAAAAAAGTTGCCTTTGTACTTTAGTTAATTAAAATTTAATTTCGCCAAACAAAAGACCTTTTCAACTTTTGGAAACGTCCAATAAAAAAATATTATGAAAAAATCATTTGTAATTCTCGCTTCGATCTTCTTGCTTATGTCATGTGATCCAAAAGATTTTCAGCGTGTAATGGATACCGTAGGTTCTGGTTTATTATCCAACCAAGACATCTCGAATGGTTTAAAAGAAGCCCTTCAATTAGGCGTTGGAGAAAGTGTAGATTTTTTATCAGCCAAAGATGGATATTACAACTCTGCCTATAAAATTCTTCTTCCTGAAGAAGCAAATAAAGTGATCAATGGTTTGAAGATTATTCCGGGTTTTAAAAACCTCGAACAAGAAGTAATTAAAAAATTAAATCAAGGGGCCGAAGATGCTGCCAAAAAAGCTGGGCCCATTTTTATTGGAGCTATCAAAGGCATGAGTTTTAATGACGTCATGGATGTCTTAATGGGAGAAAAAAATGCAGCTACAACTTATTTACATAACTCCACATATAATCCATTGTATAGCGAGTTTAAACCTGAGATCGTAAGTTCTCTCAATAAGTTTGGCGCACTTGATTTGTGGGCCAATGCCGTCAACAAATACAACTCCTTGCCTTTGGTAAAAGATGTCAACCCTGATCTGGCCGATCATGTTACTACAAAGGCGTTAATTGGATTATTTGATTTGGTAGAAAAAAAGGAAAAAGGAATTCGATCTGACGTTAGTCAGAGAAGTTCAGAACTTCTACAAAGAGTTTTTGCCAAGCAGGATTCTTAATCAGTTGTTGCAGTTGCAATGTGATCACCAAGTTTGATTAATCCTGTTTGAAGACAACTAGCATTGGCACCAAAGTAGATTTTATTTTCAATTGCGCGGTAAGTCGCTAAGGTTTTTAAAGGCTCTTTAGATGAGATTCCATTGGATTGATTGATATTTACCACTTGACATCTTGCACAGGGCTTTATTATTTCCAAGGTACTTTCCCCTAATGTGATTTTAGACCAGGTATCTTCTATGTGGGGCGTTTCTGTCTGTAATAAAATGTTTGCTCTAAAGCGATTGGCTTTGACCTGCTCATCAAGCTTGCTGTTTAATAAATCCATACTGGCTGAGCCAAGAAGCAATACTGGATATCCATCAGCAAAACTCACCGTAGTTGATCCTTTCCGATTGGAATATTTTTTTATTCGACCTTTTGAATCTTGTAAAGCCACCAATTTGATTCTTTCTTTGAGCAGATCACTAAACCAAGAATTTACTTCTTTGGATACTTCTACACACGCCACCTCAGATTCCCAGATCGTACAAGGAAATAATTCCAACAAGCGTTCATTGATGTTAAACTCTATCCTTTCACCACCGAAGCCAAGTTGGAGATTTTCTTTATCAGAAAAAAGAGCTTTGATTTGAGAAAGAGCAGCATGGCTGCGCTGAGAAATAAATTGATTTTTCTCATTAACCAACATAAATCTTCTGTCGTGTTGTAAACCCTCGGGCTCCAAAAAAGATTGTTCTAAAGACATGCCTTTGAGGCCCTTAATCGGATATATGACTATCTCAGAAACAAAGGCACTCATAATACATCACAAATTTTGAGTAATTCTTTGAACCACCTTAAACTCACTAAAAAATACTTTGCCGATTACTCGAAGAACGGTATACGCCGGAATCGCTACAACCATACCTAGTATTCCACCGAGCTTTGCTCCAATCAACACAACTATAAAAATTTCTAATGGATGGGCTTTTACAGATCTTCCAAAGATGGTGGGTTGGATAACAAAATTGTCTATCATTTGCATGATTCCAATCACTACAACCACTTTTAAAAGAAGTGGGAGCATGCCTGAATAAAAAGGCAAATCTAAATGAGAAGAAATTGTAATAATAATCCCGAATGCCGCACCAAACAAAGGTCCAACATATGGAATTACATTCATAAGTGCGGCAAAGAAAGCTATCAATAAGGCATTATTTACACCCAAAAAAGTAAGGGCAAGAGAGACCATTATTGTGATAATAGAAATTTGCAGTAGGATTCCAAGAAAATATCTAATCAATAATTTACTCGACTCATTAATCGCTTGGACAGTTTCACCTTCGTATTTATTGGGGACCAATGAACCCAACATTCTGTCAAATAAGCCTTGTTCTCTCAAGAAGAAAAAAGATATAAACAAAATAGACATGACCGCAATCACAAAGTTTCCAAAGAAGCCTATGATAGAGGAAAATATACTCGAAATTCTCGAAGGGTTGACCCAAGAGGCTAGATTCGACTGCGCATTTTGAAAAAAGTTTTTATGTTGATCTTGAGGATGAGTATGTGACTCATTATCCTCTTCATTATTTACCTGAATAAGAATGGCCAATTGAGTCCCATCAACCGCAGAGGTATCCCCTTGTGATCTTTTTAAAGAATCCAGATCAATTAATTGAGTGATTACCAAATTCTCTTTGGGCTTGGCATCTAAGAGATGAGTTGAATCAATAGGTTCTTCTAATATTAATCCTCTATCCGCCAACCAATTTTCCCAATCCTGTATTGGCTCTTCTAAGCCTTCAGCCAGTTTGACATAATCAATACTTGCAAGGTTTTTCGCTTGATTTAATAATGGCGGAATAAAAATGGAAAAAATAAGTACGGATACCAGAATAAAGGAAGATAGAGTTAAAGCGGCGGCCAGGTTTTTATTCATAAATTTCTTAAGCAGACGCATCAAAGGATTCCCAACCATCGAAACCACCCAGGCCAAAATGATATATAAAACGATATCACTGAAAAAATACAAGATCAGTCCAATAAAAATGATTGGAATAATCCCCCATAAATAATTTCGATTGAACTTCAACTCAATATAATTTATGTTCAAGTTACAAGTAAACCAAGTATCGTGCCTTTCCCTGATCTAAAAAATTAGGAGTTTCCTCGAATAGTTGATTTGATTTGCCGTTCGGCGAAAGCGATATTGCGTTTTAATCCCTCGATTTTGGTTCTTCGAACAGCTGAACCTTCGAAAATCAAGTCAAATACTTCATTGGTAATTTCTAACCAATCTCTCTTTTCTAGGGCTTTGAGTCTTTCGTTCGGATAAAAACTTTCTTCGCTGTGGCTACTAGAAAATCGATTCCAAGGGCAAACTTCTTGACAAATATCACAGCCAAATATCCATCCATTCATTTTATCGACAAATTCATCCGGAATTTCATCCTTTCGTTCTATAGTCAAATAACTGATACATTTTGAAGCATCTAAAATGTAACCACTCTTGTCAATCGCATCCGTGGGACACGCATCTATACATTTGGTGCAGGTTCCACAATGATCTTTAATAGCTTTTTGACTTTCGACAAAATCTAAATCACAAATAATTTCGGCTAGGAAAAAATAAGATCCTTGTTTTGGGTTAATCAATAAAGTGTTTTTTCCATTCCAACCCAAACCTGCTTTTTCCGCCCAAACCCGCTCCATAATCGGCGCAGAATCCACAAAAACCCTTGCTGAAAAATCACCCACTTCTTCTTTCATTTGAGAAACTAAGCGCTTAAGTTTCTTTCTTAAAATCTTATGGTAATCTTTGCCATAGGCATATCGCGCAATTTTAAATTCGTTTGTTGATAAGTCCTCTTTATCTGGGAAATAATTAAAACTTAAGCTTATTAGAGTCTTTGCTCCTGGCAACAAACCCGATGGATCAATCCTCAAGTCAAAATGGTTATCCATATAGGACATCGTTCCATGCATGTCCTTGTTCAACCAGGATTCTAATTTTCGGGCTTCATTTTCTAATTTTTCAATTTTTGAAAAACCTACCCCTGAGAAACCAAGAATATTCGCCCATTCTTTAATCCGATCCTGTAATTGCATGTAGTTATTATCGAAAAGTATATTTGACTAGCTCAAGTGTAATAATTATCTTGTATACATAAAACTACAGTAAGATGAAAATCAATTTCAAATCTTCTATCCTTTTTTTCTGTGCTTTGCTCATGAGTGCTTTGAGTTTTGCTCAAACTCCTGGAGAAGACTTCACCCATCAATTGTTAGATGAAGAAGGTGTTGAATATGGAGAAATGAATCTCAATGACAAAATGAATAAAGCAGCCTCCATTTTAGATGAAAGAAAGGAAAAAGGCTTATTAACCGAAAAAGACTTTCAAAATCAATTGGGATTGGTAATGCAAGTCAGGACTGTAATTCGGAAAAATGCTTACGATGAGCGTGTAAGACTTTCAAAAAAGAACAGAGAAGAGTATTTAGCAAAAAAAGCTGCCGGTGAGATTCCTGATGTTTTTGATGTACGAGTTATGAGTTTGGATAAAAAACTAAAAGCTGGAAAAATATCTCAAGCAGAATATAATTATAGAGTGAAAGACATAAGAGAAAAACAAGCAAAAGCTAAAAAAGAAAACTAAACAATAAAAAAGGCCGCAAATGCGGCCTTTTTAGTTTTTGGGTTTATAGTTTATCCACTTTTGGAATAAATACGTAGGTAGTTGTTCTTATGTAATAAGAAGACATAAAATCATCCGTTCCCCCTTTATATTTTATATATTAATTTTTTGAAATTTGTAAAGCACTGGTTGTGTGATACTAAATTGCACATATCATTTTACCAACTTGCACTCCCTCCTTAACAAGGATTTGAGTTTTTATTTTTTCCCAACTTTTGAGAGCTGCACTCATGAATCCTGTATTTCTTCCATAAGGTCAATTTCGTACTCGCCATTAAAGACATAATCATCTCTTACAAAATTGCACCAATAGCACTTTTCATCTTCACACAAAGTATCAAATTTGTGCTCTTGAATTTTTTCCCAACTTTGGACAATTTGCTCGCCTACAATTTCCATATCCGTTGGAGATACTACGATTTTTACTTTTTTAAATTCTTCGGTATTTCGCTTAGGTTCTACAAAATCCATTTCACCAGAAATCATATTCCAATTGTGCTTTTTATCACTGTCAAGTAATAATTTATAAAAGACTATTTGTCTCCAATAATCTCCTCCATGTACATTATTTGCTGTTGGGCCCTTGAGTTTATTGGAGGTGTCCTGTTTGAACGCATTTCCTGTTTTATAATCCACTACATTGATGCTATCCTTAAACACTTCCACTTTATCCAATACTCCCTTAATTGGTACTCCTTGGTATTCTGCATTCTCAATTTTTTCTTCTAAGAAATATGAATCAGCTCGAGTTTCATTTTGTAAATATTGCTGAAAGTATTTGGAAAGAATTTGATTGCCGTAGGCATATAATTCTTTGTGTTCTTTGTCGGTAAAGTGTGATTTGTAATATTTCATCGCCGCACCGAAATAATCCAAAAGATTTTTTTCTCCAACCTCCTTTCCTTCTTCTATAGTCTGGTAATAATCTTGAAAGGCTTGGTGAATTGCACTTCCAAATCCCATGTATTTGCTCCTTGCGGTTGGCACTCTCAATATAGTTTCAAAATAAAATGTCATTGGACACTTAAGATATTTACTGAGATTAGTGACACTCATTTTGAAATTATTTAGGCTTTCATCGATGAGATCGTGATCAATAAGCTCTACTTTTTTACTTTGTTGCAACATGGTCAAATACTGAAACTCATTTACTTTTTCTTCTTCAACTTTACCTTGTATGATCTCTAAATCTGACGTGCTTAAAATTTCATCAACAAATTGGCTGCAATTAAGATCCTTGTCGTTTTCTGATTTCAAAGCATATGAAATTTCCAGCGTAGATTCCGCTCTAGTCATAGCAACAAAAAACAATCTTCGCTCATCCTCAATATTTACATCGACATCTGCATTTACATTGGCGGGGTAAGAATAATTATATCTATTCCCTTTGTTTACGTCCCATACCTTCTTAGTGCATCCTATCATAAAAACATGATCAAACTCTAATCCTTTTGAAGCATGAGCTGTCATAAACTGAACGCCATTTTTAGCGTGCACTACTTTATTTATTTCTAACGGGATTTCGGCCTTTTTCATCTTGTCGATGTTTTGTAAAAACTCTTTTAGGCTTATCTCTGGCTTCTTTGTGCTGTCCTCTTTTATAATATCAAAAAGCGTCCCTACCACTTGAAGCAACCAAGTTTTGTCAGGACTATTTAATACCTGCTGAAGAATATAACCCTCATTGATGATAGTACCATAAAATGTTTGAAGCGTAAGGTTTGCGATATCACCTATCCATTTGTCAAGAAGACCAGACAGATGCAAAATTTCCTTTTTACTACTTAAACCTAGATTCTCTAAAAGCTTGTCATCCGCTATGATGTCACGCCAAAGAAAATTATCGGACTTCGTGGCTGACTTTCTATACAGCGCAATTTTAGCAATGTCCCTAGGCTTAATGCTAAAAAAATTATAGTGCATCAACTCAAACAACCTGCCTTCTTCACTTCCCGGTTTTTCGTATTCCGACTGCAGATAGTAGAGAATATTTAAAATATTTTTGACTAAGGGAAGTTTCAAGATGTCTACTTTTTTCTTGATGTTGAGCGGCACTTTCTTTTTCTCTAAAACCTCAACCAACTTTTGGGCCTGACGATGATTTCTATACAATACAGCCACCGTTCCTAAATCCTTTTCTTCATCTCTCATCTTTATTATGCGATTGGCAATCGCAGCTTGCTCATGTGTCGTATTTGCATATTGGACTATTTGAGGCTTGGTCTTGAGATCCTTTAATTTACCGGCAGCTGTTAAAAGTTTTTCATTTTGAACATCACTTTCATTTATGATTCGTTCGGTATTCAAATCGATAAGTCCACTGGCTGCATCTAGAATATGTTGTGAAGAACGATAGTTTTTTTCGAGCACAACAATGGAAGGCGAATACGTTTGTTTAAACTCTTTGATGTTGCTTAAGTTAGCGCCTTGGAATTTATAGATGGCTTGATCATCATCTCCTACAACAAATACATTGGGTGCCAAGTCCATAAAATTTATGAGTTGGGTCAACAAATCATTTTGAGCTCCATTGGTATCTTGATACTCGTCTACTAGAAAATATTGATAACGCTCTTGGTACTTCGCTAGAATATCTTCATTTTCCTTAAAGGCCTTGACCACCCAAAGAATCATATCCGCATAATCATATCGTCCCATGCGATCCATGATTTCAGTATACTTTGCAAAGAGTTTAGTGCCTTCTTTTAGCTCATCAAACTTTGCCTTGAATTCCTCAAAATAATCGTCTCTAAAATCACCTTTAAGAAAAGTTTTTCCTTTACGAGTAGATTTTCGTTTGGCTATGAACTCTTCACTATGTCTTTGTTCTTCAATAAATAAATCAATTGTTTTTAGAAATTCTTCCTCCTCTAAATTTTCTCTTTTCATCATTGCAAAAAGATTTTCCAATCTTTTCGCTTCAAACTGTGGATCCCCTTTAGGTCTTTTTAAGAGATGATCTATGGGAAGTGAATCGATTATTTCATCAAATACATCAATTTTTTCCAAATCGCTCAATTGATCTAGTTTTCTATAGTTACCAAAATAACCCAGGTTTTCTTGAATTACTTGATTGCAAAACGCATGAAAGGTATAGATATGCACTTTGTGTCCCTCTGGACCAATAATCTCAACCAATCGTTTACGCATCGCGATCGTCGCTGCATCTGTAAAGGTCAAGCATAGTATATTGTGCGCTTGTACATCTTGTTGTTCTAAAATTTTACCAATACGTACCGCTAAGATTTGCGTCTTACCTGTACCTGGACCAGCGATAACCATGACAGGGCCTTCAATCATTTCGACCGCCTGGCGTTGCTCTGGATTTAATATCTGTAGCGCCTCATCAAATGCTTTTTTATATCGCTGTCTAATTTTATCGGATTGAATGCTCATGTGTTAATTCTTAGTTAAGGTGGCAGAAATGATTAAACGGCTAAAGATACATATAGTCCAAGGGGCGTAATATTTAAGAATTAAAAATTATACATATGAAAAAGATACTGATCGTACTCGGAGTTTTGTTTTTGGGAATTGGCCTGCAAGCGCAGACATGTAATGGGAAATTAAAAAGATCAAAAACCGTCCAAAACAAAAAAATCAGACATGGAGTAAACCATGGAACATTAAATGTTAGAGAGGTCAGAAATATTAAACAAAGCCAGCGACAAGTAAATAGAGCGGTCCAAAGAGCAAAAGGAGATGGAGTAGTTACAAGAAATGAAAAGGCACGAATAGCAGCAAAAAATCAAAGAGTAAATCGAAAGATTCGAAGGGCGAAAGCGAGTTAAGGTTTAAAAAGCCCCAAAAACTCTAAGAATTAGAACAAATACAACAACAACCAAAAGTCTATAAGCCCAAAGGCCTGCTTTGGCAGATCTAGAAGAGAATTCTGCCATAGCATACCCACCAATGGCCTGACCGACTCCAACAAGTAAACCAAAGTGCCAATGTACTAGACCTTTCCAATGGAAAAAAGCTAAAACAAAAATAGTATAGAGACCAACGGTAAAAGCTTTTATCACATTACTATCAATGAGACCTGTCCTATTGAGTAAAACAAATATTGCTAAAAAAAATACGCCCATTCCCATTTGAATAAAACCACCATATATTCCTAGAGCAAAGAAGATGGGAGCGCCAATCCATGGATTAATACTAAATAATTCATCCGTCTTACTTAACCATCTTTTGGGTCGAATGAGAATTATGAAAAAAAGAACGACCAGTAGGTACTTGAAAATTTCTTTAAAAACTTCATTGGAAATAATGCTTGCTAAATAAACACCATAAATCGCCCCTAAAAAAATTAATAATATTTGCAATTTGTACTTGCGTACAATTTGCAATTTACCATGACGAAAAAAAGATAAATTGGTGGTTATAGATTGTGCCAATACGCCAACTCTATTGCTTCCATTGGCGATATTTATTGGTAAACCTAAAACTTCGTGAAGTATTGACAAGGTAATGGCGGAACCAGAGCCGGCAAGTGTATTTATTCCACCTGCTATTAACCCACCCAATATGGCTATAGCTATGTCCAGTGCACTGAGGCTAATTTCCATTGACACAAGATAATGCATAAAACCCTATACAAATTAAAATAATATTTAATATGTTCGTTCTTATTCTTGGCGACCACAAACAACTGAAATTTGTAGAAGTATGCAAAGTAAAATTTTATTCTACATCACCCTTTATGTTTGTAGCATGTTCAGCACATCTGTGTTGGGTCAATCTAACACCTATTTTCTAGACAAATCTGAAGGGTTATCCCAAGGTACTGTTACAAGCATAGTGGAGGATCAATTTGGCTACTCTGGATTGGTACGCTTAATGGGTTAAACAGGTACAATGGAAGCCAAATGAAAAACTTCTATTTTGATACGGCGGATTCTTCATCTATACCCAACAACAACATACAAGCACTTTGCATAGATGAAGACTTGTCAATGAAAGAACCGAAGATTTAAGCTTGAGTAACAAACAACTAAGTCAAGCAAATTCTGAGCTCAAAAATTTTGCGCACACAGCATCTCACGATTTAAAAGAACCACTAAGGACAATAGGTGCTTTTACAAAACTTCTAAAGAATAAATATGGCGAAGGTTTGGACGACAAAGGGATTCAATACATGGACATCATCGATACTGGAGTAAAAAGAATGACAAATCTTATCAGCTCAATTCTCGAACATTCCAAATTTGAGAGCAAAGCTCTAGCTCTAGAAAGTGTTGATCTGAATATCTTACTTCAAGAACAACTAGAAAGTATTGAACTTATGATTAAAGAAAAAAATGCCATCATAGATTCTAATCCATTGCCCATTATCTTCTGTGACCGCACATTAATCGGAATGGTCCTTTACAATCTTATCAACAACGGTATAAAATTTAATAGCAAAAGCACTCCAACCATAAGAATTGCATCCTCCAACAGTCATCCCGATTTTTACATCTTGTCGGTGAGGGATAACGGTATTGGTATTAGTCAGAAAAATAAAGACAAAATATTCGAAAATTATTCAAGGGTAGCACCGACCGATGAATTCGAAGGTTCTGGCATTGGCCTCTCTACAACTTTAAACGCGGTAAAAAAACACAAAGGAAACATTTGGGTAGAATCAGAAGAAGAGCAAGGCAGTTGCTTTTACTTTTCGATTTCAAAATATTTAAACAACAACTTGATACCAAATCACAGTGACTAAATACAAAATGAATTATACATCCTCATTGCGGATTTCCTGACACAATTCTATTAATACACCATTACAAGATTTAGGATGAACAAAGCAAACCAATTTGTTGTCAGCTCCTTGCTTGGGTTCATCAGATAACAATCTAAATCCCTCTGCTGCTAATCGATTCATTTCTGCCTTTATATCAGGAACATCAAAAGCAATATGATGAATGCCCTCTCCTCTTTTTTCGATAAACTTAGTAATTGCATCCTCACCATTACCTGAGACTAATTCTATTTTGTTTGGTCCTACCCTAAAAAATGAAGTAATGACGTTTTCGCTTTCGACATGTTCTTGCTTATATGGAGCTACTCCAAGTAATTTCTCATAAAGCTTATTTGCTCCTTTGAGATCAGCTACAGCAATTCCAATATGTTCTATTTTTCTCATAATTGAATGTAAAAAAAAAGCCCCGAAAATATCGGGGCTCTATAATTTTATCAGAACATTACTTTTTTACAGCATCTCTGATTTCCGCCAATAACTCTTGATCTGGAGTTGGTCCTGGATCTGGTGCAGCTCCCATAAATCTAATTTTAGATTTAGCTATCATAAACAATACGAATCCAACAATTAATAAATTGATGATCGTGTTAATCCATTTACCATATGCAATAACTCCTCCTCCAGCTTCTTGTGCAGCAGCTAAAGTTGGGTATTCATTGCCATCAAGGGCATGGTGTAAATTCTCGAAACTCATTCCGCCAGCAAAGTGACCTACAACAGGCATGATGATATCGCTAACAAATCCGTTAACGACCAACCCCACAGCTCCTGCTAAGATTACAGCAATTGCAAAATCAATTACATTGCCGGTCATAATAAATTCTTTAAATTCTTTCCACATAGTGTTTTCGTTTAGTTATAAAAATATTGTGTTCGGTTATTAGGACATTGAATTTACAGAAAAGATACTTATATAAAAAATATTAATATACGTCATTGTCATATATGTAAGACGACAAAAAAAGGCTACTGCTAGATGCAATAGCCTTTTATCAAAAATATATTTTGGAAATTTTGCTTTATGCCATTTCTTCTCTAATCTTATTTAAAGCAGATCCTGCTCGCACCCAATCAATTTGAGCCTGATTGTACGTATGAGAAACTTCAAACTCATCGTTGGTGCCATCATGGTGATCTAATTTGATGGTTAAATTTTTACCAGGAGCCATTTGATCAAAATCCACAATGGATACAATATCATCCTGCCTTACCTTATCATAGTCTGATTTATCAACAAAGGTTAAGGCCAACATACCTTGTTTCTTCAAATTCGTTTCGTGTATTCTTGCAAAAGATTTTACAATTACCGCATTTACCCCTAAGAATCTAGGTTCCATCGCTGCATGCTCTCTTGACGATCCTTCACCTAAGTTTTCCTCTCCAAAGACAACAGTCCCAATTCCTTTCGCTTGATAAGATTTTGCAGAATCAGGAACAGGGACATAATCATTAGTAACATAATTTAAAACCGAATTGGCTTTTTCGTTATAAAAATTGATTGCCCCTGTATAGCAGTTTTCAGAAATATTTTGAAGATGCCCTCTATACTTCAACCAAGGTCCCGCCATCGAGATATGATCCGTTGTACACTTCCCTTTAACTTTAATCAACACTCTCATGTCTTGCATATCATCATGAGTTATTGGAGTAAATGGAGTTAACAATTGTAGTCGATCGGAAGAAGGATCAACTTTGACTTCTATACCACTTCCATCTTCCGCAGGTGGATTAAAGCCTCGATCTAAAACATCAAATCCATTTGGAGGTAATTCAAAACCTGTGGGCTCGTCTAATTTTACTTCTTCTCCTTTATCATTTGTTAATGTATCAGTTTCAGGATTAAAATCCAATCTACCAGCAATGGCTATGGCAGCAACCATTTCCGGAGAAGCCACAAAGGCATGAGTGTTCGGATTCCCATCGGCTCGTTTCGAAAAATTCCTATTGAATGAATGTATAATACTGTTTTTCGGAGCGTTCATGGGATCGTTATATCTTGCCCATTGCCCAATACATGGTCCACATGCATTGGTGAATATTGTAGCATTTAAATCCTCAAATATTTTCAACACGCCATCACGTTCTGTGGTGTAACGTATCTGTTCACTTCCCGGATTTATTCCAAATTCTGCTTTGGTAGTAAGACCCTTGTCTACGGCCTGCTTCGCTATGGAAGCGGCTCTGGTCAAATCTTCATATGACGAATTCGTGCAAGAACCAATTAACCCCCACTCTATATCTAAAGGCCAGCCATTTTCTGTCGCCTTTTCTGTCATTTCTTTTCCAGCCTCTGTTGAAAGGTCTGGAGTAAAAGGACCATTGATTAAAGGCTTTAATTCAGAAAGGTTAATTTCTATCACCTGATCAAAATACTTTTCAGGATTTTCATAGCATTCTGCGTCAGCAGTCAAATGATCTTTTACTGCAATAGCAGCATCAGCTACATCCGATCTATCCGTTGCACGTAAAAATCGATCCATAGAATCATCGTATCCAAAAGTAGAAGTAGTTGCACCTATTTCGGCCCCCATGTTACAAATGGTTCCCTTACCTGTACAGCTTAAGTTTATGGCACCTTCTCCGAAGTATTCTACAATTGCACCAGTACCACCTTTTACTGTAAGTATATCTGCCACCTTAAGAATTACATCTTTTGGTGAAGACCAGCCAGAAAGTTTGCCAGTAAGTTTAACACCAATTAATTTAGGATTTTTAAGCTCCCAAGGCATTCCTGCCATTACATCAACGGCATCTGCCCCACCAACACCAATCGCTACCATTCCCAAACCACCAGCATTTACTGTATGGCTATCCGTACCTATCATCATCCCACCAGGAAAGGCATAATTTTCTAAAACTACCTGATGAATAATTCCTGCACCTGGTTTCCAAAACCCAATGCCATACTTATCAGAAACTGATTCTAAAAAATTAAAAACCTCATTACTCGTATTTATTGCATTTTGAAGATCGGCATCTGCTCCAATTTTTGCTTGGATCAAATGATCACAATGTACGGTAGATGGGACCGCCACTTTATCCTTACCCGCCATCATAAATTGTAACAGCGCCATTTGAGCTGTTGCATCTTGCATCGCAACTCGATCAGGAGAATAAAAAACATAATCCTTACCTCGTTTAAAATCTTGCAACTCACTATCTGGATGTAAGTGAGAGTAAAGAATTTTTTCAGCCAATGTTAAGGGACGATTGAGCTTCTCACGAATTGCCTCAATTTTAGCTGGAAGCGCTGCATAATGCGCTTTTATCATATCTATATCAAATGCCATAAATCAGATGTTTATTATTAGTATTGGGACTGCAAAAATACATATATGGTATCTTTCCTGACTGAATTTTCTTCTTCTGATCTAAAGAAAAAACAAGAATTGCCTTGAAATTTAAAAAAAGAGGAGCCAGCCTGTAATTTTTACCCTTTTAATTACTCGAAATCTCTTCAAGAATTCACTGATTCTTTTCAGGAAATTGCAATACAAACCTTCTTGGATTCTTCAATACTTCGCGCGTATTATTTAGGGCCTCATTTTTATCGAATAAAAAATTAAAAATATCCTGGCGGACTGTTGGGCTTTGATAATAATAGTTGTGATTGCCAAAATCAAATCGTTCGTTATCATTTAATAACGAACAATCTACAATAGAAATATTTTGCGGTATGCTTTCAATCATTTCATCGCTTAGACCTGTTAAGCCCAAACGAGTACTCTCACTAACCTCCGAAGAAACTGTTAAAATACGGTCGGTATTATGACGGTAAATGTTGATTTTACCGGTTAAATCTGCAATGCCTTTTAAACCATCTTCTCTTTCAAAAATTCTTTGTTCTACATCCGGTGCTGCCATAACATGACGATGTATTACTTCTTCATCAAAATGAAGTTTTAATCGATCCAGAACCCCAACATATACCCTATTGCCCATAGAGTGGGTAATCATATAAACTTTTACTTCGGGATTAATCTTACGCGCTTTTTGGATGGTAAGTGCAATGAGATCGCCGTACATTTTTCCTATGTCGATCGCCTTAGGAATACCTCCTAAATAATTAAATCCCAAATCCCAACTTAAACTCACATGCATCCCAATACTACTCCCTTGTTGAGTAATGATTTCTTTTTGTAAGGTAGTGTTGTTGAGCTTAACGAAGTATGATCTGTGGGCTCCAAAGCCATGGATATAAAATGAAAGATCACGCTTGTCTTTAGGCAAAATTTTAAGCACCGAATCAACTTGTGCAAAATACGATCGAATGGAAGTTTGATTGTCCGTCTCAGTTTTATAATTGGACCTTATGTCACTCTCAAACTCCTGGTCATAATTTAGATGCCCACTGTAAAGTTTATAGTTGTCCTTGTTTTTCCATTTTACAAACAAATATGGATTGTGCACTTGAGCAAAACCAAATGAAAAGCAAACCAACGAAACCAAGAAGATCAAATAACTTCGAAACATATAAGTAATAACGGAAACCGCTCAAGATGGTTATCAAAAGGAGTTTAGATCTTTTTAATTAATCGACAAAATCAACCTAGAAATCGATCAGCAAAATCCATAAAATCCTCTTCGGTAATGATCCCTATTAATTCTCCTTCTTTAACCACAGGCAGACAACTTATTTTCGATCGCTTCATCAATCGCATCGCATCTTTGATCGTTTGGTGTTCGGAAATGGTTACAGGATTATCGATCATAATATCTTTTACTAAAATTTCCTTTTTAGATTTCTCCGACTTTACTAATGACCTAACGATATCTTTTTGAGTGACCAGTCCAATGAGCCTTCCTTTGGTGTTTTCTACTGGAGTAAATCTTATATTTTTCCAGTCCATCAATTTGGCTACCAAAGAAATAACATCGTCTTTTTGAACGGTAAACAAATCCGTTTCCATAAAATCCGAAACCTTTAAGTCTTTAGGATCGTAACCAACAAAGTCCGATTTTTTGGCCTCTTTCCAAGTGTGCACCGGTTTGTTGTCGGCTTGGTTTTTAATAATTGAAGCAGTTAGAATGGTCAAGGCTTCGTCGACGTTGACTTTTTCCTTTAAATCAGTAAAAGAACGCAACTGCCATCTCGCTCCATTCATATGTCTCTTTGCTCTTTGCTCAATTATACCCAAGTACTTTTTGATGTCCTTTTTATTGACGTTAAATTTTTCTAATCCCTTTTTTGCAATAGGCAACAATTCATTTAAAATCAAATCACACGCAGAAACTTTTTTGGAATTAAACCAATTGAAATTGCAATCAATCCCATAGCGCGAAGCTTTTTCAAAATTGTCCTTTACATCTGCAAAAGAGAGCAATTTGCGAATATCTTTTACACTATCCGACATACCTTCCACCAAACCAATCCAGAAGCAAGCATTTGCTGTTTCATCCACTACTGTAGGCCCTGATGGGATTACTCTGCACTCAATTCTTAAATGCGGTTTGCCATTATCACTGATACCATAACAGGGTCGGTTCCATCTGTACACTGTTGAGTTATGAACCTGTAGTGATCGGAGTTTAGGAATTTTTCCCTTGGCAAGTTTCTTAATCGAATCTTCCTTGATATCCGCACTAATAAGCACTCTAAATCTGGCGATATCTTCTTTGTATATATCCATGACAGAATCATAAATCCAATCATTGCCAAAGTTTACTCTTGGACTCCTTACACGCATATGATCATGGGTTGTTCGGGTATCTATAGATTGTTGAAACATAGCTATTCTTGATTCATGCCAAAGTCTTCTTCCAAAAACCATGGGTGAATTTGCCGAAATAGCCATTATTGGTGCTGTTATGGCTTGCGCGATGTTGTATTTATGTACAAAATCATCTTGTGCTACTTGCAAGTGCACCTGAAAGCTGGTGTTACAGGCTTCCATTAAAGGGCTATCATGCTTGACGCATAACTCATCAATACCAAACAATTTGAGCTGATAATCCTCCCCAATCAATTGACTATTGATAGATTCGATTAATGCGGCATATCTTTTTTTGGGAGTTAAGTTTTTTATGTCGAGGTCATACTTCTTTAAGGTGGGCAATATCCCAGTAAGTACATATTCCACATCAAGCTTATCCAGTTTTTCTTGTATGGTTTTGAGCTTGTAAATATTTTCTTTTTCCATCTCCGAAAAGCATGACCTCTTTAATTCCAAAGGTGTCATGGTCGTTTCTAAATTAAATCGAGCTATTTCGGTTTCGGCCCAAGGGTATTTTTTTAATAATTCCAAAGCTTCCATTGCCACTGGCGCTGCTCTTTTGTTGCCTTTGTGCACCATCACCATTTCTTGTTCGGCACCAATTCGAGTAATGTCATTTTCGAACAATTTGTTGTCCAACATATATTGCATGGCCTCCATATCATTCAATAAGCTAGAAACAAATGCATTCATTTGCTCCTTATCTGTCAACAGCGATACTCTTTGCTCACCCATAATTTTGTATTTGTATAATTAAGATAGTTAAAGGCATAAAACATTCCTATCAGCTAAGGCGTTTTGTTAATGTATTTTTGCAAAATATGAGAGTATACATTTTCTTATTGTTCACTTTGCTTTTAAGCAATTCTTGTCAGGACGAAGGGACAGTCTTATTCGATATAGAATTTGAAGTAGATTTTACTACTCCTGCCTCACTTGACAATTTATTGACGCACTATTTTCCAATTCAAAACGTGCAGACATTTTTCTCTTCTTTTGCTGGAGGTACATCCATAGAAAGCATTGGGAGTATTCGATCTGCTTCTTGTACTATAGAAGGGGTATTTAATCCAGTTGATTATGACTTCATAAGAGAGATCAGTGTTTTTGCGATAGACCCTCAAAATTCTGCGAATAGAAAAGAATTGTTTTTTATCGATCCAAATATTATAAATGGAGATACCAAATTAGATTTGTTTTCAACGATCTCCAACCATAAAGACTTATTGAGTAAAGACATCGTTCATCTTGAAGTTCGTTTAGAACTCAGAACTTTTGCTCCAGATGAATATGATCACAGACTCAAACTAAGATTCCAAGCTTTTGATTCAGAATAGATTCTATGTTCTTTTGATGCTGGCCATGTGTCAATTTTTTCATATTGTTGACTCGATGATCATGATGCCTCTGGGTGATATTTTTATGTCCACCTTTGACCTTACAGCGGGTCAATTTAGCTATCTCGTTTCTGCCTATGCTATTGCGGCTTTTTTCTCTTGCATTCTGGGCATTTTTTATTTAGACGTGTTTGATCGAAAAAAAGCATTACTTGTAATATTTGGAGGATTCTCCATTGGCACTTTATGCTGCTCTTTTGCGGACAGTTACTTGCTGCTTATTTCACTAAGGTTAGGTACTGGATTCTTTGGAGGAATGTTGGGTGCATTGAGTTTATCTATTGTAAGTGATTTATATCCTTTTCAAGAAAGAGGAAGTGCGATGGGTATTTTGATGACTGGTTTTTCTGTCGCAACTGCACTGGGAGTACCTTTTGCATTATACCTAGCAGCTGACGGTAATTGGCAACTTCCATTTCTCGTTTTAGGAAGTGCATGTCTAGTCGTTTGGATTGGGATATATGTGGTATTTCCTAAAATGAACAAGCACATCCAAACCTTAGAAAAAAATCGATCTCTACGATCTGTTTTGAATTCTGTCTTGGGAGACAGCAACCAAGTCAATGCTCTAATTGCAGGCTTTGGTTTGGTACTGGCTCATTTTTTAATTATTCCTTTTATCTCTCCCTATTTAATTAAAAATGTTGGCATTAGTCAAATGGATATTACTTACCAATTCTTATTAGGGGGTATTGCCACCATTATATCCTCACCTCTCATTGGTAAAATGGTGGACAAATATGGGGTGATGAAAATTTTTATCACCACAATGATATTATCTTTTGTCCCGACAATTTTACTTACGCATATTGGTGTAACTCCCTTATTCTTAACGTTGGTATTTACAACGAGCTTCTTTATTCTGGCTACAGGAAGAATGATTGCTCCAAACACAATCATTACTGCTGCAGCTAGTCCATCCAGTCGGGGAAGTTTTATGAGTTTTAAATCTGCATTTCAACAACTTGCCATTGCCTTATCAGCATTTATTAGTGGAGCGATAATGTACGTTGGTGAGGATGACAAGTTTGTCAACTATCCCTTTGTAGGATATCTCGCCATTATCTTCGGTATACTAAGTATCTTTTTGGTTCGTCGAATAAAAGTTGCCAAAGGCAATTAGTAAAAAGAATGCCCAGCTATTTCCAGCTCCAAAGCCGTTCGTCTTTAATTGTAAGATTGGTTTGCTCCGATAAGGATTTTACAAACTGAATAACAGCAAGTTCGTCACCATGAATATCAAAAAGAGGTAAGATAAGATTAGTCCCCACCTCAATGTTAAGTAGATAATTCTCAGGTATTCTTGTAATACTTTTTATTTGGAGCATTTTCATTTTCCCTTCCGTCAAACTATCCTTAAAAAAAACATAGTCTTCGTCAAATGACAAATGCATTTCCTCCTCCATTAAGTGTGCGAAGTTTTCTTCAATGTATTTGTCATAATGCATAATATATTTAGAGGCCAAATATTTAGGATAAACCAAATACCAAAGAATGGCCAAAACAACAAAAGCGATACTCAAATTGAAAAAACCTGAGAAAAATAAAACTGTGGCCAAAACGACATATAAAATAGGAAGCACGGTTTTACTTTTCAATCTATGCTTTTTTATACTTGATGCCTTCGAAGCTATGAACAGTTGATTATTCATCAGGTCCGATTTGCTTAAGGTATATTTTATCGCAGCGTTCAATTTAACAACTTAAATTATCTTGAGTTTCTTTATTCAAGGTAGTAACAGTAAATGATAAAACAAGGAAAGATTTCTTCCTTACATATATTAAATGGCGACGCCATGCAAATTCTATTTAGTCATGCATTTACAAACGAAGAATTCATAGTTTGGAGAGAAGCATTTTGCCAAGGTCCTATTTCTTATGACCTAACCACACCAACGATAAGAACTAAGCGTAAAGCCTATTTGGAATCTTTAGATCCTTCTATTCTCATTGCACCGCATACTTACCTAATTGAAGAATTAATACAATTCAACTGGAAAGAGGTTCAAAACATCTATTTGTGGTTTGAACCTGATATGTTTTGCCAAATCAATCAGATAGCAGCCATTTCCTTTTTATCTCGAATAATTCCTTCTGCTAAAATTTTTGCCTTACCCATTTCGTATTTTGATCGCATTTCTAAACCTGTATTCTCTTCTTTCAACAATCAAGATTTTATTTCCGCTCAAAATATATTTCATTGGATCGACAAAACTTCCATAAAAGCAGTAGACAAACTTTGGGTTAAGATATGTTGTTCCTCATGGGAAAACATCAAGTTAGATTTATCTAATTTTCCCTTTCTTAATAAAAGGATTTACAACTGGTTAAGCCAAACTTCCTCGTATGGGATTGGAGCGAAAATTCTTGAAGAAGCTATAATAGCTACATGTCAAAACCCTATAAATAAAAACAACCTCATTGGACAAATGCTGAGAGATTTTTCTGATTTAGGCTATGGAGATTTGCAGCTCAATCTTATAATAACGGGGATGATTAAAAATGAAAAATTATTTGTATTTGCAAATGATTGCATAAGTAGTAAAGACACTTTATGAATCAGCATCTAAATAATGCGCTATTAATCTTTAGCTTGACTATGATAGTTTTTGTTGCATGGCAATGCACTAAGCCTAATACCAGTAGTTCAAATACTAAGAGCACCGAGTGCAAATATTTAGATGAGTTTAAACAGTTGGGAAATAAAACCATAGATAGTGTAAGGATAGACCATCGACTTATTGATCCATTGGATGACTTCAAGAACTTCCAAAAACTACAATTTGGGTTTTTCAAAAAAGGAAACAAAATTTATAAAAAGTCAAAAGCACATAGAAGCTGCTCTAAAAGAAATATCACTGTTGAATATTTTCAAGATGTTAGTTATGCCATTGATTATGATTCCTATTTTGAATTTGACGACACATTTTTTTCAACGAATAACAAAGTGAAATTCTGGTGGGTTAATTCTGATGGCCATGTGATCTTACCTGTCAATCATGCTGATCCCAAAACATTCGAACCTTTTGAAAATATTTGCGGGGGAAAAGACAAAAATGCTATTTACTACGGATGTCCAAATTTCGGAGTATTTAAATTGAACATTTCAACTTCCTCTACCTTCCAATTTATTCCAAAAAAAGATAACTACTGGAATGCACCAAGTCATTATGTAATTGTCAATAACAAAGTTTACAGCATTGAACGAAAAATAAAGCAAGGCTATTTCTGCAAACGAGAAAATAACATCACCCCTCATCAGGCAAAAGCTCTAGAGGGTGATATTTAGATTTTCTTTTGAAGCTTAGGAAGTTTATAATTCCTTAAATGCCGCCAATCCGCAATCCAAGAATTTTTGATAATTCTCTACACCTTCTTCATATCCTCTTGGAGCTGATATAACTCTTTGATCCGTAGTCATTGGCACATATAGTGGTTGCGAGTTTTGTTCAAAATTTACAATTTGGAAATCCGCCCATTTGTTGCCCACATTTCTAAGCTTTGTTCCACTCATTTTGGCTACCAAGACATCTTTCAATTTTTTACGATCATCAACGTAGAGAGAGACCAGCACATAGTCGTCATTCAAAGTTTTTTTCACCCCTGGATCTTTCCAAATATAATCCTCAGTCTTCCGACAATTTACACAACCATAACCAGTAAAGTCAAGAAGCACCGGCTTATTCACCTCATTGGCATATGCAATGCCATCATAGTAATCTTTAAAGCAATTTATATCATTGGCGCATTTGGTATACGAAGGATATTTAGCCAAAATTGTAGGATCTAATTCGTTTTGGGTCAAGAAAAAATTATACGATGCTGGAGGAGTTATCCCACTTACCGCCTTTGGGATACTATAACTGTTTATGTCTTTATCAATCATAAATCCTGAAGCCATATATAACGTCCAGGCCAAACTTAAGAAAGCAAATACCTTTCGGGTAGTTCCCAATTTCTTTAAAGGACTGTCGTGAGGAAATTTAATGTATCCAAATAAATATGCCGTCATGGCTGCAAATATGATCACCCATAATCCCATAAATAATTCATACTTCAATACTCCCCAATTGCTGGTCATATCGGCCACTGATAAAAACTTTAGTGCCAAAGCAAGCTCTAAAAATCCAAGGACCACTTTCACAGAATTCATCCAAGAGCCAGATCTAGGAAGGGAATTTAACCATGCTGGGAAAGCCGCAAATAATCCAAACGGAATGGCCAGTGCAACAGAGAATCCGAGCATGATCATAAAAGGTCCCATATAGTTTCCTGAAGAAGCAACTTGAACCAATGCGGTTCCAATTATTGGACCAGTACAAGAAAAAGACACAATTGCCAATGTAGCCGCCATAAAGAAAGTGCCTAAGTACCCACCTTTATCGGCCATTTGATCGCTTCTTGTTGACCACGAGCTAGGCAAGGTAATTTCAAAGTATCCAAAAAAAGAAATGGCAAACGCAATGAATATCAAAAAGAAAACCACATTGGCTATCCAATTTGTACTTAATTGATTTAATGCTTCAGGTCCCAGTGCTGCAGTAACAGCCAAACCAATAGAAACAAAAATGGCAATGATACTCAAAGCATAAACAAGTCCATTAACCCAACCTTTGCTCTTGGTATCTTTTGTAAAAAAGCTAACTGTTATAGGTATCATTGGAAAAATACAAGGAAGTAAAATCGCCAGTAAGCCTCCAATAAAACCTCCTAAGAAAATGGACCAATAAGAACCGTCCGCCGAACGAATTTGAGTCCCACAATTTGCTAAGGGTTCTTTATAACTGGTTTGAATGGTAGGTATCGCTTGGTCTAATACGTTCCCTTGAAGATTCATACCCATACCGGTAAATGATGACGCATCAGAAACATTTTGAGTCATATCCATACCCTCAAGACTTTCTTCATTCGTTCGCTCTCTAGCTGTCATCTTATTTGGATCAAACTGAAAATTTACATCCGTCGGCATTTTGCAATGAGAAGCATCGCAAGTCATGTAAGTCAAATACCCTTTAATAAGCCCCTCCCCTTTTTTTACTTTTTGTGTAATAATAAAATCTTCATCCCCTAAAAACTTGATCACATTTACATTGTCAAAAAGTGGGTCTGGTCCTTCTTTCTTGTGCCCTTTTTCGATGGATTCCCCAACAAGAGCATTTCCATTTAATTCTTCATATTCTATATATGTTGGAACAGGTCCATCATCCGAAGTGAATTGTGAATAAACATTCCACGCATCATCAATTTCTGCCCTGTATATTAGGTTTACATGCTCATTTCCAGCATCCTCAACACTGAAAAACCATTTTACTGGACTTTTCATTTTTTTGGACGAAGCACTTTTGGAATCAAAACTGATGTTTCCAATGTCAGTGTTGGCCATTTCCTTCTCATCGTTTTGAGCGATACCACTGACAGATCCGATTTCCAAACTACCGTTTGATGTAGGAGCGCTTTGCATGCTTTGAGCACCCGAAACACTTAAATCAAATTCAAAATCAATATCCTTAGGGGGCAAACATTTCGTTTTATCACATGCCATAAACGAAAGATATCCTTGTACTTTTTTCGAAGGATCGGCTTGTTTAATTTTTTGTCTAATTACGAAAGGCTTATCATCTAAAAACTTGATGACGTTCACTTCAAACAACTTGTCAATACCTTCTTTTCTATTGCCCTCTTCTGTTGACTTACCAACTAGAGTAGCACCGTTTAAATTTTCATATTCAATATAGGTAGGCACTGGCCCATCATCCGAAGTGAATTGTGAATAAACAGTCCAATCTTTTTCCATGGACGCCTTATAGACTAATTCGTATTCGTCATTACCGAGATCGAAAGATTCGAAGGTCCACTTAACTGGATTTAATACTTGACCATTAAGTACAACAATACTTGATAGCAAAAGTGCAAGAATAAATAATATTCGATTTCTAAAAATTTGGATCAGCATAGTATAGGAAATCTAAATAGGAAGTGAAAAGTTTATATTTTTTGGAGGAAGGCATCTTTGACCATCACAAGTCATAAATCGGATGTAACCATTTACTTCCTTTTGCCCTTCTTCAATTTTTATTTTTTGGACCAACGAATACTCGTTTTTAAATTTAGAAACATTGATAAAAAACATTTTGCTCATTTCAGAGATCAATTCTCCCTCTTCACTCACTTTTCCAATCAATTCTGCATTTTCTATATCAATTGATGTTGGAATAGGTCCACCTTCTTCAGTATAATTTGAATAAACAACCCAATTTTCATCGATCGAAGCTGTGGCTTTAACTGCCAGTTCGTTGTCGCTTTGCACCAATTCGAAATCCCACTTTACAGGAGTCGAAGATTGCGCGCTCATGCCCAAAGTGAAAAATGACAAGAGTAAAACAAAAAATGAATGCTTCATGGTATTCTTTTATTGATTCTCAAAATTAACGCCATATATGCTTGTGGTTTCGGCAAGGCATTAGTCTTAATAAAACATTAACCGCTAGACTAACTTATTGACACTTTATTAACGGAGTTTAACATAGATTCAAAAAGTGCTCTTCCATCAGTATTCCCAAGTATTGATTCTGAAGCTCTTTCAGGATGCGGCATCATTCCGAATACATTTCTATTTCTATTACATATGCCCGCAATGTTTCTCACAGAGCCATTGATGTTGGCCTCGTCGCTTACATTTCCTTGAGCATCACAATATTGAAAAAGAACTTGATCGTTTTGAAAAAGCTCCTCAATCACAGATTCATCGGCATAATATCTTCCTTCTGCATGTGCAATTGGAATTTTGATGGCTTTGGAAATATCCACAGTCTCAGTAATCACACTATTATTAGTACATGCCTTGAGGTAGATGTTTTTACAGATAAATTTTTGGCTTTGGTTTCTCAACAAGGCTCCCGGCAATAATCTGGCTTCACATAAGACTTGAAAACCATTACAAATTCCCCAAACCAATCCACCATTGTTTGCATATTCTATGACTTCTTTCATTATGTTTGAAAACCTTGCCACTGCTCCAGATCTTAGGTAATCGCCATAAGAAAAACCACCAGGTAAAAAGATTCCATCCAATTCGCCATAAGAAGAAAGAGATTCTTCTTTATGCCAAATTTTTACGGCATCCTGACCCATTACCTCAGACAAGACATGCATCATGTCATCATCACAATTAGATCCAGGAAAAACTACGACTCCAAATTTCATGTACTTTGTTCAGACCCCTTTCGGGAATTAGGAAATATTTAGAGCAAATGTACTGAAAATTGATATCCAAGAATTGTGGTGAGCAGGACAAAATGAATCAATCCGGGAATGAAATTGGTTTTGTACTTCAATAGATTCATATGCAACAAAAAGCCAATGGGCAGTGCAAGAATAGAAATCTGATAATACCAATAATCACCAACTGAAAACATTCCAATAAAGCAAAGAATCATCAACCAAAAAAACATATCTATCTTCTGCTGTGCTTGAATGCTTTTTTTAATCATATAGAGATTGTAAGAAAAAACAACAACAAGCAAAAAGAAGAGCGTGGTTCCCAGGTATATGTAATCCTCTAGGGTAAATCCTTGAGGTATGTTTAAACTCCACTTTGGCAATAATTCGAAAAAAAGATCAGACTGACCTACATTTAGGCAAACGGTATAGGTCAAATAAAAAGGAAGAAAAAAACCAATTAAGAATTGAAGAATTCGTTTGAAGTCAATGGCATTTAAAATCAAAATGCCGAGCAATCCATAAATGACTAATACTATCCATGGCGAATAACAGAGTACTGCGAGGGCAAACAAAAATCCAGCATTAAAAATAAATAATGCCGAAAGAGGTTTCTTATAAATTTTGTAAAGCTCTTTGATACCCAACAACACAAAAAGTGTAGACAAGAACACAGGATTAAAATAATGAAAATGAGGAGAAGCCGAAGCCAAAAGAACAAATAGCATCCCAGGCAGCGAATTTTGCAATCTCGACAATCTGTTTCTATTGGTTATGATATTTAATATCCACGCCTCCACAAAAAGTAAAAGCAAGGCAATGCACTTAGACCAAAAACTACTAGAAATAAAAGATTCTATAAATTCAAAAAAAACACCT
This sequence comes from Saprospiraceae bacterium, assembly GCA_020627705.1. Taxonomy (GTDB): domain Bacteria; phylum Bacteroidota; class Bacteroidia; order Chitinophagales; family Saprospiraceae; genus JAHDHU01. Next base: position 153,896 of record JAHDGJ010000002.1, on the reverse strand, counting down.
CCTACATAATCGGGAAGTTTGGATTCGTACAAAAAAGAACTAATTCTTAGGACCAATGCGTAGGGCAATAGCATCAAAGTGGTGAAAAGTAAATTCTTTTTAAAAAAAGCAATCACAAGACTGAAGTGTGTGACGCAAAAATAGGCATAAGAGCTTGACCTTTACTAGGAATCCTTTAGAATATCAACTTTCAAAGTATCTTGTTGTTTAATTAGCGACGAAGAATAAGGAATGAATTCCAAACTGGAACAAATCAAAGAACCGATTAGAGAAGAATTGAAAAAATTTGATGAGCATTTTAAAAATGCCATGAAATCCAACGTAGCTCTTCTTGATAAAATCACTTACTATATAGTCCAAACAAAAGGCAAACAAATGCGCCCGATGTTTACCCTCCTCGCAGCAAAGGCCAGTGGTGATATGACAGAATCCTCTTATATAGCAGCTTCATTGGTTGAAATAATTCATACTGCTACATTGGTTCATGACGATGTGGTTGACGAAGCTGAAAAGCGACGAGGATTCTTTTCTATCTATGCGCTTTGGAAAACTAAAATTGCGGTATTGGTTGGTGATTATCTTTTGTCTCGTGGGCTCAATATGGCACTGGAAAAAAAGGAGTATACTTCTCTTCACATTATTAATCAGGCAGTACAGGCAATGAGTGAAGGAGAACTTTTACAAATAGAAAAGGCTCGAAAGTTAGATATCAAAGAAGATATTTATTTCGAAATTATAAAGCAAAAAACTGCATCCCTTATTGCAGCTGCATGTAGTTCTGGGGCAGCATCCACAAGCGCTGATGAAGAGTTGATTGAAAAGTTTAGACTTTTCGGTGAAAAAATTGGAATCGCATTTCAAATTAAAGATGACCTTTTTGACTACGGAGACGACAACATAGGCAAACCCAAAGGCATAGACATTAAGGAGAAAAAAATGACCCTTCCCCTAATCTATGCCCTAGAACAAAGTTCTTGGGTAGAGAAAAAGAAAATAATATTCAACATCAAACGGAGAAGTAAAAATGACAAAGTGGTGAAAGAAATAATTCAGTATGTTAAAGACAAAGGAGGGATTGAATATTCTAAAGGTAAAATGGAGGCCTATAAAAAAGAGGCCATGGATGTGCTTCATCAAATCCCCTCTTCACCATCAAGAAGCGCCTTAGAAGAACTTGTCGAATTTGTAACGAATAGAAAAAAGTAAAGCTGTTTTAGGACATCCGTTCAATATTTGCTCCAATAGCATTGAGTCTAGTATCAATATTCTGATAGCCTCGATCAATCTGATTAATATTATGAATAATGCTCTCGCCTTTGGCGGATAACGCAGCAATCAATAAAGAAACCCCTGCCCTGATGTCTGGAGAGCTCATGGTAATGCCTCGCAATGGTGATTGTCGAGCCAATCCTATAACTGTTGCTCGGTGAGGATCACATAAAATTATTTGAGCTCCCATGTCAATTAGTTTATCCACAAAGAACAACCTGCTTTCAAACATCTTCTGATGGATTAGGACACTCCCTTTAGCTTGCGTGGCAACGACCAAAAGAATACTCAATAAATCTGGCGTAAATCCAGGCCAAGGAGCATCATATACCGTCAAGATAGATCCATCAATAAATGTTTGAATCTCATATAAATCTTGTTGAGGAATAAAAATATCGTCACCTTCAAAACTCATTTGTATTCCAAGCTTTTGGAAAGTGGCCGGAATATTTCCAAGTTTTGATAGTTGAACATCTTTAATCCTAATCTCAGATTGTGTCATGGCAGCCAATCCTATAAAACTTCCAATCTCAATCATATCAGGCAGAATTCTGTGCTCCGTGCCACTTAATGATGAGACCCCTTCAATTCGCAACAAATTGGACCCAATACCCGAAATCTTTGCTCCCATCGATACCAACATCGAACACAACTGTTGCAAGTACGGTTCGCAAGCTGCATTATATATGGTAGTTTGGCCTTCTGCCATAACTGCGGCCATTACAACGTTTGCTGTTCCTGTTACAGAAATCTCATCCATATGGATATAACAGCCTTTTAATCCCTCTGTACCCAGATAAAACTGATCCTTTTCTTCATTATATTGAAAATCAGAACCGAGAAGTTTAAGTCCATTGAGATGGGTATCCAATCTTCGTCGTCCAATCTTATCACCTCCTGGTTTTGGTAAAAAGGCCTTACCAAATCTAGAAAGCAAAGGACCGATCAACATGACAGATCCCCTAATTTTTTTAGCATCCTCCAAATATTGCTTAGAAGAAAAGTAATCTAAGTCAATATCATCTGCTTGAAAAGTATATTTGTGTGGGCTATGTTTATCTACTTTCACACCAAGGCCTTTAAGCAAGTTGATCAATTTCCTTACATCCACAATGTCAGGAAGGTTGTCAATTATCATTTTTTCCTTCGTCAGAAGTACTGCCGAAACTATTTGTAAGGATTCGTTTTTTGCACCTTGAGGAGTTAATTCTCCCTTTAAAGTAGCATTTCCATGGACTCGAAAATATTCACTCATAACGTAAAATTAAAAAGACCTGCCAAAAGCAGGTCTTTCATCAAGGTTATATGCTGGTATAAAACTATCTTCTTCTTTTTCCGTTGTTGTTTGAACGTCTACGCATTTGGCCACCTTTCGATCTACTTCCATGTTGATTTCTACCTCTAGAAGATGATCTTTTGGGACCGGTTCTGCGTGCGGCACTTGAATGCATAGTAATGAGCTCGAAGTCTTCTCCTAACTGGATTGCTCCATCTGTCATTACTCCAATATCGCTTTTGATGACTTCGTCGTTAACATAATGCTCTCTGTTCCAATTTTTGTATGCAATTTTCATAAATGACGCTATCAAGGTAACAAAAGCATCCTTTTTAGCTCCATCTTCCATAGCTACAGCTTTAGCTAAAAGCTTTTTAACATTCGCACCATAATGTCTTTGTGTCCTGTTGTTTTCAGGATACTTAACCCTTTGCGGTTTTTGTAAGGCAGTCTCTGCATTAATATCCACACCCTCTGGAGGAGTAACTTTTAGGTCAAAATCGGCAATTCTAAAAATATGCGCCCATATTCTTTGGCGATACTCCAAAACATTTTTGGATTGAGGATTCATTTGATAAATGAGCTCCACGATTCTTTCGATGTAGAGTTGTCTTTCTGCATCGTCCTCAATAGTCTTTGCATGTAAAACCAATTTCTGAACGTTTCTTCCGTATTCAGGAATGATTAAATTTTCACGCAATGAGTTATATTCTAATATGTTTTGTTCCATTCTAATTTATTCTACTGTTACAGATTTTGCCAAATTCCTTGGCTGATCTACGTTACATCCTCTCATTAAAGCAATATGATACGAAAGAAGTTGCATTGGTATTACTGATAATAATGGTGATAAGGGCTCAACGGTTTCGGGAATTTCGATTGTAAAATCGGCAATTTTCTTGATTTCCTTGTCCCCTTCCAATACAATGGCAATGACTATACCTTTTCTGGCTTTTACTTCTTGAATATTGCTCACGACTTTTTCATAAGCACTTTGATTGGTAGCAATAACAATGACAGGCATATACATATCTATCAATGCAATCGGCCCGTGCTTCATTTCAGCCGCAGGATAACCTTCAGCATGAATGTAAGATATTTCTTTGAGTTTTAATGCACCTTCCAAAGCCACTGGAAAATTATATCCTCTCCCTAAGTAAAGGGCATTTTGCGCATTTTTAATTTCTCCTGCGATATACTTGATCTTTTCCTCTTGCTCTAAGATTTGACTAACCTTATCAGGAATCTGCTCCATAGCGTATAGCAGTTGCCTGTAATAGCTGTTTGAAAGCGTACCTCTTTCTTTGCCTAAGTTCATAGCCATTAAAGCAAGTACAACCAATTGGGATGTAAAAGCTTTTGTAGAAGCAACACCAATTTCTGGACCAGCGTGTATATAAGATCCGCAATCCGTCAATCTAGCGATCGAAGATCCAACGTTATTAACGATTCCATAAAGAAGCGCACCTTTTTTCTTTGCCATCTCAAGAGCAGCCAAAGTATCCGCTGTTTCTCCAGATTGTGAAAGCGCTACGATAACATCGTTTTCTCTTATTACAGGATTTCTGTAACGCAACTCAGAAGCATATTCTACTTCTACTGGAATTCTTGCCAAATCTTCAAATAGATATTCGCCAATTAAGGCAGCATGCCAAGATGTTCCACAAGCAGCAAATATCATCCGGTCAGCACCAGTAAGACGGGTCATGTGATCCTGCATCCCTCCAACAGTAACCCAACCTTCTTCTGCATTTATTCTACCCCGCATACTTTCTTTTATCGTTTTAGGTTGTTGGTAAATTTCCTTCAACATAAAATGATCATATCCTCCTTTTTCTAACTCCTCTATTTTGAGGTCTATTTCTTGCACCTCAGGGTTTTGTATCTCGTTGTCAATAGTGACAACTTCATAATCTCCGTTTCGTTTTACAGTGACTATCTCTTCATCATTGAGATAAATTACTTTATTTGTAAACTTGATAATTGGAGTAGCGTCTGAAGCTAAGAAAAATTCTTCCTTGCCCAATCCTAACACCAATGGACTTGATTTCCGTGCTCCCACAATTCTGTCTGGACTCTTTCTATCAAATACAACGATAGCATAGGCTCCAACCGCTTTGGTTAAGGCTTTTTGGACCGCTTTTTCTATCGGTAAATTTTCTTTTGCTTGGTACTGCTCAATTAAATGTACAAGAACTTCCGTATCAGTAGCACTTTCGAATTCATGCCCTAGTTCGATCAAAGCCTCTTTTAACTGAGAATAATTTTCGATAATTCCGTTGTGGACTAACACAATGTCTCCATTACCTGAAACATGCGGGTGTGCATTTATATCATCAGGCTTTCCATGAGTAGCCCATCGAGTATGGCCTATACCAACCGTACCTTTTATGTTTTTGCCTTCAGCAAAATCTTCCAAGTCTTGAACTTTACCCTTCTTTTTGTACGTATTGAGTTCTCCGTTCATTAGAGCAATTCCAGCACTATCGTATCCCCGATATTCTAGTCTTCTTAAGCCTTCAATAATGATAGGATACGCTTGTTCCTTACCAATGTATGCAACAATACCACACATATTACATTTTTTATATCAATTAAAGATTAGTCAACGCCAACTTTAGTTTTGACGGGTATGTACTGTGTTTGGGTCCACAAAGGATTGACCTATTTGGTCTTTGAGACCTTAAAATAGCAGAAATTGTCAAATTATTTCCACTTTCAATGTCATTTATAATGTCCTGAACATATCTCGTAACGACCATTTGGTAGCGCCATACGTTCATGCCATTCACTTCTACTTCTTCCAACTCAGGGAATATGTTCACCACTGAGAGGTCCTCAAGGACAATGAGCTCTCCATCTTCGTTTTCAGATGACAAAATTAAAATGTCTACTGGAGGGTGTTGATCTAAATCATTATCCATCCGCTCCAAAACAAAAAATTCGAGTTCTGCATAATTTAGCAACTGATCCTCTATCGATTTTACCTCTGATAGATCCAATTCAAGATTAGTGCCTTGCATGGATTGAACAAATAAGATGCTGTCGCCAATCACATTGCCCCCATCAATTGCATCTTGAATCGCATAACCTGTACGATTCATTTCGAAATGATTGGTTTTTCGCAATCCTGTTGAAAATCCATACTTGCGATTTTCAAGGGTATCTTGGCTGTAATAAATGGCCAATTCGGAGAGCTCTGTTTCATAAGCGACCTCGCTTAAGTCAACTCCAATCATAGCACTGCTACTGGGAGTTGCTTTAATTGCAAGCCCATTTAATTGCTCTCTAAAACTAGCATCGGATAAGGTATCCGTGGTTTTGGCCCATTCAACCAATTCTTCCGCAAGAGCAATATCAAGAGGGATTCTAATTTGCGCCTCCCTCATAAAAGTGTCCTGTAATTCTATAAGTTCTACCGAATCAGAGGTGTTGTATGTAAAACCAGACAGCATGCCAATGGGCGAACCATCATAAGTAAATTCTTGTGTCGAATAGAATGTATCTATTTCAGTCATTTTCTCGGTCATTCGAAAAACCTCAAAATCAAATGAGGCATTTGGATCACCATATACCCCGGCAGAATCTACTTTTAGTACCAAAACAATCGAATCAATGTTAGACATTTCTACTTCATCAAAATCTGGGTTAGACGAATTACCAGTAATTCCGGCATCCAAAAAGATCTCTGACTCTGCAGTTCCGAACAAATTATCCTCTAATCTTCCCATCAAATAGGTAACGTAAACGCCATTACCCGGAATAAATGTGATTACAGAATCGCTTTCTACTGTTTTAGCTGTAAAACTAAACGTGTCCGTAAATTGAACATCAATGTCCTCGTTGGATAGTAAGTTGGAACCTACAATGGTATCTTCTGTGCAAGACCAACACAAACAGAAAACAAACAAAATGGAAAATAATTGAATAGACTTCATAGGCAATAAGGACGAATGAATAATGAAATTTATTCTTCCATCAATGATTTATATAACTCAACGCATTCTTTCAGCATTTCGTCCTCTTCTAAAAATTCTAACTTGGGTACATCCACACTATCAATGGCCTTTTGCACATCTTTAGAAATATTGTTGCTGCCCGTTACTAAAGCGTCCGCATGCAAAACTCCTCCAACATCAAGTGATAACTTACTTCCTTTCTTAAAATCTGCCAAATCACTCAGCTCTAAATTATTTATGCAGGCAATCTCCAAAAATCGCTGCGTAAAGTGCTTTTGATAGTTGTTTTCGTACGGGGAGTATATCAGTTTAGAGTTCTGAAAAACGGGATCGTCTTTATATACCTTTCTTAGGTATAGGGGCACCAAACTTGTCATCCAGCCGTGGCAATGAATAATGTCTGGCGGCCAACCAAATTTCTTTACAGTCTCCATCACTGACTTACAGAAAAACACCGTTCTGTCTTCATTGTCAGTAAAAGGCTTTTCGTCTTCATCATCAAAAACGAATTTTCTTTTGAAAAATTCATCGTTGTCTAAGAAATAAACCTGAAGTCGTGCACCTGGAAGTGAGGCAACTTTAATGATTAATGGAAAGTCTTCATCGTCTACAATGATATTCATCCCTGATAGTCTCACGACCTCATGAAGACGATGTCTTCTTTCATTAATTGAACCATATTTAGGCATTAGAATTCTAACTTCCATGCCTTTTTCATGGGTATAAATTGGTAATTTCTTAATTAGCTCTGAAACCTCGGTTACCACAGTGTAGGGTCTCATTTCCTGGGTAACAAACAACACTCTTTTTTTACTCATACCTTAGTCTTAGTTCTACTCGAAAAGGGGCTGCAAAGATACGTCATTTTAATGGCTTATTCCTGCAAATCCAAAAGCCCTTAAAAAGATGGATAAATTGGTCTAAAATTCTACTTTTTAACCACTGACTGCTTGCATTAATTGAGCACAAATAATAGCGCCATATGTACCCAAGGCATAACCCAAAACAGCCATTAATACTCCAACAGGTGCAAGGCTGGGGCTAAATGCAGAGGCGACAATTGGTGCGGATGCCGCCCCACCAACGTTGGCTTGACTTCCAACAGCCACGAAGAAAAACGGCGCTTTTATCAAAAATGCTACAATCAACAATATTATTACATGAATAGCCATCCACGTTACACCAACAGCAAATAAGCCTAAGTTTTTAAATACTTCCCCTAAATTCATTTTCATTCCAATAGTAGCGACAAGGATATAAATAAAAATACTTCCCCATCTAGACGCTCCAACACCTTCAAGTTTTCTAAAACGCGTAAAAGAAAGCGCTAAACCAAATGTGGTAGAAATCACCACCAACCAGAAAAATGGAGACATGAGCGAGGATAATCCATAGGCATTGAGTGTTTCTTTATGATCTTTCATTTCAGGAGTAATGAGATCCGAACCCAAATGAGACAATGCTACCCCACCAAAGGCGACTGCCATTAATATAAACAGTTTTGTTGTTGTGGGCATTTGCGCTATGCTAGATCGGTAATCGGCAATTTTCTTTTTCAAATCTTCAATGGCAGAATTATCTGCATTCAATTTAGCATCAATTTTATCTGATCTACTGGCTCCAAAGAGCAAAAAGCCCATCCATATATTTGCTACCACAACGTCTACGACAATCATGGTCCCAAACAAATTATCCTTTACTTCATATATTTCTTTCATAGCGGTTTGATTGGCCCCACCACCTATCCATGACCCTGCGACAGTCGAAAATCCTCTCCAGATCTCTTCTGGGTTTCCTCCAACAATATCAGGTGAAATAGCAGAAACCACCAATAATGCAATCGGGCCACCAATTATAATACCTACTGTCGCAGCCAAAAACATAATCAAGGCTTTGGGTCCTAAATTCAACAATCCTCTAAAATCTATCCCTAAGCAGAATAAGATCAAACTGGCGGGCAACAAAAACCGAGAGGCTACAAAATAAAGCTGTGAATGGCCTTGAAAACCAGCGTAGCCCTTCGCAGGGAAGCCATTTTCTTTTAAGAAAGCAAATTTTTGATCAATAGTTAATCCCTCATTCAGCATTAGTTCGTGCTCTTCAGCTAAATGTTTTATTAAACTTTTATCGCTCATCGTCATTAACTTATCTATGCCCAATTCTGGAATTTTTTGAGCCTGTAAAAACGAAGTAATGCCGTCATAACTCAAACCAGAAGGGATACTGGTCCCATAAGCAGAAACCAAATCATGGATCCCATCCGTGTACCAATGTGGAGCAATCAAACCAAGCGGCCAGTTTAGAAGCGCAGGTATAAAATAACACAACAACAGACTTGGAACGTAGGTATAAAAGTTCTTCCACCCTGGAGAATCAGAAGATTCTGTATAAAAAATCAAAGCAAGGGCTACCATAAGGATGCCGAGCGTAACAGCATCGTTGGTAAACAAAGGTTGGATAGCAAGAAAGCTTAAACTCATAATCTTGGTTAATTGATCACAGCTAATTTATACTTTTTAGTTCAGCCCATCTTCAAATCGGGTTAAGTTCAAATCAGTTTTATTTAGTCGTTGGTCCGAAAAGAGTTAAAGTTTATAGATATTCTGAATGTTAAAGTAACCTTAAAACTGGCTGCTCCGTATTGATGATGTAATGACTGGCATCATTATCTAACTTAAAAATGAATACAATGAAAAATCTTTTGCTCACTTTCTCACTACTTATTTTGGGGACATCAATGTTTGGTCAAAATATAATCGAGGAAAAATTCCAACATCTTTACGACCATGATAAGGCCACCGTAGTCCATGTTACTGGAAAGTTGTTTGGCTATGCAGAACACTTTAAAGATACTAGTGATGAAGACCTGAATAGAATAGCTGATTTTGCCAGCACTATTGATGCTTTCACCTTAGTAGCTATGAAAGAATGGCCTAATTCCAAACAAGAATATTCTAGAGGAATGGATTACATCCACCAAGACTTAGAAGAACTTGTAAGAGTACGATCAGAAGAAGGAAACTTCTCACTTTATATTGACGAAAGCAATGACATCGTAAATGAATTGGTTGGTATTGGGACGGATAACGAAAATTTTGTAGTCTTTTCTTTGACAGGAGAAATGGATTTGGAAGAGATTGGAAAGATGGCGACGGAGATCCAAATGGAAGGCTTTAATAAAATGGAAAGTATTGAAAAGTATGATATTTCTGCAGTAAAAGTTTACCCTAACCCTGCGAAATCAAACGACAACATTACTTTAGAATTACCTGAAGAATGGGACAATGCTAAAGCAAATGTTTATGACGAAAAAGGAAGCTTGGTTACTTCTACCAAAGCAACTAAAGGAAAGCAAAACTTGAATCTAAGTAATTTGACTCCTGGCATCTACTATGTAGATATTCAAAAAGAAGGAGTGAATGTTAAAAAGAAAATCGTAATCACCAATTAAGAAAATTCTTAGCTCTAAAAATATAAGGCCCATTCTAACAGAGTGGGCCTTTTTTTATTGTATTATATCCAAATCAATTCGGACGTTTTCCAAATCGGCTTTGACTAAACGAACTTTCAACTCATCACCCATTTTAAAGACCTTCCCCGTCTTTGAAGATTTGGCTTTCAAACGGTTTTCATCAATGACAAAATAGTCTCCCATTTCCGAAAATGAAATCATTCCCTCAGCTCTAGATTCAATCAATTGAATAAAAAGACCACGATCAATAATTCCGGATACCCTTCCTTCAAATTCATCTCCAACAAATTTTTGAAGATACTCTACTTGCTTGTATTTGATGGAATCTCTTTCGGCCTCAGCCGCCTTCTTTTCTTGAAGAGAAATGTGTTTGCACTTTGATTCCAATTTTTCTTTGTTCCACCTTTTATCTTCTCCTAGGTTATCATAAAGAATCCTATGAACCAAAACATCTGCATATCTCCTAATGGGAGAGGTAAAATGTCCATAATGCTCAAATGCTAGGCCATAATGACCAATGTTTTCTGTCGTATAAATGGCCTTCGCCATTGTTCTTATCGCTAAGGGCTGTAACATTTTGAGGTTCGGCTCTTCAGTAGTCCTTTTCAAAAGAGCATTTAACGATTTCGAGATTTGCTTAGGGGTATCTATTTTCATTTTAACCCCCATCTCTTTTGCAAACAAGGCAAACTCTCTTAATTTATCTGGATCCGGTTGATCGTGGACTCGGTAAACAAAAGGGACTTCAACTCCTTTTTTCTGAGCGACAAATTTAGCCACTTCTCGGTTGGCCAAGAGCATAAAATCCTCCACAAGCATGTGCGCCTCTTTTCGCTCTTTTACATAAAGACCAATGGGAGTCCCAGACTCGTCTAATCTAAATTTAACTTCTTCCGATTCAAAAGAAATAGCCCCATTCTTAAATTTTTCCTTCCGCAGCTTGGATGCAATCATATTTAAGCTTCTCAATTCTTCGGCGAAATCTCCTTCACCTGTTTCAAGTCTTTGCTGTGCCTCTTCATAGGTAAACCGCCTTTTGGAATGAATTATTCCTTTGCCAAACCATCTTTTTTCAACCTCAAAATTTTCATCTAAGGAGAAGACTACAGAAAAGGTAAATCGATCAACCTTGGGCATTAATGAGCATAAATTATTGGATAACACTTCTGGGAGCATAGGGCAAACTCGATCCACCAAATAGACGGATGTGCTCCTGTGAAACGCTTCCTTATCTAAGGCTGTTTTGGGCTTAACATAATGTGTTACATCTGCAATATGCACCCCAACCTCCCAATTGCCGTTATCCAATTTGCGCAATGAAATAGCATCATCAAAATCCTTGGCTGTATCAGGGTCAATGGTGACACAAAGGTCTTTTCGAAAATCTCTTCTGCGTTTTAATTCGTCTTCGGTCACTACAATTTCTTCAGGCAAATTTTTGACTTCGTCCACCACCTCATCTGGAAATTCTGCATCGAATCCTTGAGCCAATAATATAGATTGCATCGCCATATCCGAAGCCGAATGTTCGGCCAATACTTCTTTAACCTTTGCCCAAATCCCTTTGTTTTGACTCGCTCCCCAATCTGTGATTTCGGCCAAAACAAAGTCCCCATCCTTTGCCCCTTTCAAATGCTTAAGTGCTATATAGATGTCGTCAGGATTGCGGCCTTTATCATTGTGAATTACTCCATAATTTCCAAAGACCTCTACCCTTCCAATTATTTTTTGAACTCCGCGCTTTATGATAGAAACTACTTTTCCTTCCGGCCTTCTTCTCCTGCCTGGATTTAAACGCACTTTTACAGTGTCATTATGAAAAGCACCATTCAAATATTTTGAGGGTACGAAGATGTCATCTTCCAACTCCGCTACAACAATATAACCATCTCCTGATCTGGTTTGATCTACACGCCCGCTGTATTCTTTTAATGGCCGACGTCCATCTTTTTTTGCTTTCGTTTCTTTTTGATTAGAACGCTCTTTCCACTTTTCTTTATTAATCTTATACTTTCCTTCCTTGTGTTCAAGAATTAATTTTTCTTTCTCCAAAGCAAGTAAGGCCTCTCGTACGGAAGCATAAGAGTTCCCAATTTTTCTCTTCAGTATTATTTGCTTAGCATTCAATCGTTTTTTTGGGTTGCTTGCCAAGACTCGTAACACCAAATTCTTGAGTTTGCCTTGTGAAAGGCTTTTATTTTTAGATTTTTTCTTTTTAGATCGCATCCTCTTGTTCTAATTCTTCCCAGTATTCGGCTGCTCGTCTTGTGTGAGGAATACATATCGAACCACCCACTATGTTGGCGATCGAAAACACCTCATACACTTCTTTTTTGGAGGTGCCCAGCTTGTGAGCCGTACCTAAATGATATTTGATGCAATCATCGCAGCGTAAAACCATTGAGGCAACTAGACCTAAAAGTTCTTTTGTTTTTACATCCAAAGCTCCATCGGTATACGTTTGATTGTCCAAACTAAAAAAGCGCTTTAGCACTTTATTTTCTTCCTCCAAAATGACTTTATTCATTTTTTCTCTGTAGTCATTAAATTCTTTGATTTGACTCATTAGTTTCTTTTGTTTATGTCTCTCCAAGTAGCTATTAATAATCTGATTGGCAAGATGATAGTTACTATGATCGCTCCAATACTAAAAAAAACGAATTCATTTTTAGTATATGTACCTAGTCCCTTTTCTTTTTCAAATGACAGATGTGTGAAAAAGGACCGTACGCCAACTTCATCAGCAAATTCTTGAAAGGATGTGAGGCCATCGAGTAGATATATAAAAATTGGAATACATAGAAAAAACCAAATAGCCTTAGGCCATTTTGCTTGAAATAGATAACTGTATTGCAATAAAAAAATATATCTCGTGAAGGTGACCAAAATAAAAATGCTTACCACGTTAAATACATAGTACGGAAAAGCTATTGCATTATTATAAATGGGAAGCAGAATTAGAATGGCCAAAACCAGTGTGGTAAGCAACCATAAAATTTCCAACTTTAACCTTTGCATCATATACTATAAAATTACGCTGATTATTGAGCTTATTTCTAAAAGAATGAGGAAACATATAATGAAAAAATCGATATTTGCCAATCACTTTGAAATATGTCTAAAACTCACAATTTTTTTGCCGGTCCTGCTATTCTTCCACAAGATGTGTTGATTGAAGCAAGCAGCTCTGCACTCCGATATCAAGATGGTCTTTCTTTAATGGAAATGTCGCATCGTTCGCAACCCATCGCCGAAGTTTTTGAAGAAGCAGAAAATCTGGTTGTCGAACTTTTAAATGTTCCCTCAGATTATAAGGTATTATTCCTAACGGGAGGTGCAAGTTCTCAATTCTACATGGCTCCCATGAATTTATTAAACGCCAATGAGACTGCTGGATACGTGGACACTGGGACTTGGTCGACAAAAGCAATTAAAGAAGCCAAGATTTTTGGCAATGTTGAGGTAATTGCAAGCTCAAAGGATAAAAACTTCAGTTATTTGCCGAAAGGGTTTGCGGAGCCTGAAGGCTTAAAATATTTGCATTTAACCAGTAATAACACCATTACTGGTACGCAAATTCAAGAATTTGGTACCTATAAATCACGCTTGGTTTGTGACATGTCTTCAGATATTTTTAGTCGACCATTTGATATTTCAAAATTTGATTTGGTCTATGCCGGAGCTCAAAAAAATCTTGGACCATCAGGAGTAACGCTGGCTATAGTTAAAAAAGACATTGTTGGTAAAGTAGAAAGAGAGATACCGACTATGTTAAATTATCAAACACACATTGATAAAAACTCAATGTTTAATACCCCTCCAACGTTTCCGGTATATGTTTGCCTTCTTACTCTTCGTTGGATAAAAAAGCTTGGAGGAATTGAGGCAATGGTCAAGCGAAATGCCGAGAAGTCAAACTTACTGTATGGCGAAATTGATCGAAATCCTTTGTTTTATGGTACGGTGGAAAAAGAAGATCGTTCAAAAATGAATGTGTGCTTTTTATTGAATGATGACAAACTAAATGATGCTTTCTTAGATGCTGCGAAAAAAGCCAACATTGTGGGCATCAAAGGGCACCGATCTGTAGGAGGTTTTAGAGCATCAACGTACAATGCAATGGACATAGAAAGTGTTCAGGCTTTAGTTGATGTAATGCAAAATTTTGAAAAGGTGCATGGCTAATAAGTCACAAACTCTTTTTGAATTCGACCAATATGCAATTCCTCTGAGTATTATAAAAGAATGGAGAGGATCAGTAAGGATATCTATAGCTAAAACTGGTGCTTTTCTGAGGCTGCCAAAACTAATGCCCTCAGGCCTCGTTCGAATGGAAATCGAAAAGTCAAAGGAATGGTTGCGTGATACTATTTTAAAAGATCCGAATGCTTTTTCTCGTTTTAGTAATGCTAGATATCCAGATGTTTTTTACAAAACAGTGTATGATCAGCAGTTTGAGATAACCATCACTCGCGAAAATCGAAAAACCAATACTGGCAAAATTAGAGGCAATAAGATCGAACTTAAAATCTCCAATGATTTAAATCCTTTTCAAGAAAAAGATGTCATCCAAAAGTTGCAAAGTAGGTTGTTTGGTAAATTTTTTAGCGATTCTTTTACTGAGCGGGTATCAAAAATTAATGACTTGAGTTTTCAAAAATCTTTTAAATCTGTCAATTTAAAATACAACAAGAGCAATTGGGGCTCATGTTCTTCAAAGACCAACCTCAATTTTTCTACGCGTTTATTGCTTGCTCCTGAAGACGTAAGAGATTATGTTATTGTTCACGAATTGGCACATTTGGTTGAAATGAATCACTCCAGGAAATTTTGGGATTTGGTTTCTTCTGTTATGCCCAAATACAAACAAAAAGAAAAGTGGTTGAAAGTACATGGTGCTTCATGTGATTTCTAGAAATAAAAAAAGGCAACCCAAACATATTGAGCTGCCTTTTGAATTTATGTCTAATTGATTACTCCTGAATCAATTCGAAATCAATTGAAGATTGCACTTCTTCGTGGAAGTCAATCTGCGCAGTATAAGAACCAATCTCCTTTGGCCATTCTTCCATAGAAATTTTCTTTCTATGTACCTCCATATTCAATTGTTCTTCGATCGCCTGAGCTATTTGGATGTTGTTTACACTACCAAATATTTTACCTGAAGTACCTGCTTTAACGCCAATTTTTATTGTTTGGCCTTTTAGCTTCTCAGCCATTTCTTTGTACTCACCTACTCGAGCAGCCTCTTTACTTGCCTCCTCAGCTTTGAGTCCTTCAAGTTTTTTACGATTGGTTGCGTTGGCAATAACAGCCATACCCTGTGGAATCAAATAATTTCTTCCGTAGCCATTTTTGACTTTAACGACATCGTGCTTGTAGCCAACGTTGTCTAGGTCTTTTAAAAGTATAATGTCCATCGCCTAAAATTTATTTCAATAAGTCGGTTACATAAGGCAGCAGCGCTAAATGTCTAGCTCTTTTGATTGCCACAGCAACTTTCTTTTGATACTTTAATGAATTACCCGAGATTCTTCTTGGAAGAATTTTTCCTTGCTCGTTAATAAACTGCAATAAAAAATCTGGGTCTTTATAATCAATATGTCTGATTCCAAATTTTCTGAATCGACAATACTTCTTCTGAGCGCCTCCAATATTTGGGTTACTCAAAAATTTAATATCTTCTTTATTAGCCATTTTGGATTTTTAATTAGTAAGAAATTACTCTTCTTCTGAAGAGCTTACTTTGCCTCCATCCAACTCATCTTGCCATTTTTTCAAAGCATCCCATTCGCCATTGGCGGCATACTCTGCTTGTTTTGACCAAGTGGATGGATCGAGATGAGATAATTGAGCATCAGAAGCATCTAGGATGGCTTTAATTTCATCCGCAGATTTCGATTTTAAATCTGTGTAGCTCACTACTCCAGCAGCAACCAAAACCTCTGCAGCTTTTGGTCCAATACCTTCGATCTTTGTTAAATCCGCCGCTTCAGCAACAGGAGTAGAAGGTGTAGGCGCAGCAGCTGGTGCTGGAGGAGCAGCTTGTTCTGCTGTTTTCCTCGCAGCAACAGGAACTCTAGTTTCCTTTAGTTGCTCTTTCTTCTTTTCCTCTTCTCTTTCAACGGTCTTCTTACTTTTTCCAATCTTTCCGGCTCTTTTGTCCGCATTGTACTTTACCCCGTGTCTATCAAGTCTAACTGTTAGAAATCTCATTATTCTCTCGTCCCTTCTGAGTGCAAGTTCCATTGACGGAACGATGTGCCCAGATTCTGTTGAGAATTCTATGCAATGATAAATTCCTGAGTTCTTCTTGTTAATAGGGTAAGCTAGTTGTCGCAGGCCGACATTGTCTGAGTTCGTAATGCTACAACCTTCTTTGGTTAGCATATCTGAATAAGCCTGAACTGTCTTTTTCATTTCATCACCTGACAGAACGGGATCGGCGATAAAAGTCACTTCGTAATTAAGCATTTAATCTATAAAGTTTAATAAAAATGTAGCCTTCTGTTAAAAAGGACTGCAAAGATAGTCCAATAACTTGAAAATGCAAGAAATCCCCTATCTCACCATTGCCAAAGGCATTTGAGGATCAAAATCTCCAGATAAGTTAGGGTTTTGATTAAAGGCGGTATATTCCCTCACTCTTTGTGATACGAACTGAAACAATTCGGATACCGACACTTGCTTATCCTCATTGACATTTGCCTCTCCTTTAAGTCCTCTAATCAAGTAATGACTAAATACTCCTTGACGCAACCCGGAGTACTCCAAGGACACTTCTTCTCTTTTTGAAGACAACAACAATGCGGTACCAGAACTCGCATTTTCAAATCCCTGATAGTAATCTTGAAGAGCCGTTCCCAAACTGCCACGTGAAGCATATAAACTTCCAGAATGACAAGCGTCGGCGATACAAATCTTGTGTTTGGCAGGAGAATTATCAAAAATGGTTAAGATGTCTTGATGGGCTATAGTATTATTATACCCATCATAATCATGCGGCACAAAAGAACCTTGGAGTCCATGGCCGCTGTAATACATTAAGACCACATCGTTTTTATCAGCTTTACGAAACAAAGACTCCATTTCGTTTAAGATGTTTCGTTTTGTAGCTGCATCATCTATAAGTAGACTAATGCGTTCGTCTGGAACAGCTCCACCCTCGGGGCTTTTAAGAAAAGCATAAAATTGATAGGCGTCATCATCGGTAAAACGCAAGGAAGGCATATGATTATAAGAAGATACACCCACAATCATTGCGTAAATATTAACATCTTCAGACTCTTCTAAAACCGCGTAGTTTTTTCTTTCTATTTGATCCGAATTATCAAACATGGCTTTACCCGGAACCCCATTGTTCCACTCTGTCGCATATTTAAACCCATTTGCAAAATGCATTATGCCTTTTCCGTGAGGTGCATGGTTTCTCCATCCTCCGATATATTTATCACCCGAACTATAATATACAACCCCCTCTCCTTCTGGTTGGCCGTTGTTCATTTCTCCTTCATATCGAGTCCCATCGCCATATCGAAAAACATAGACTTTTTTCCTGCCTTTGGGTTCTTGGTGTCCAAAATCAATTTCGTTGCTGTCTACTTTGGCTGTTTTATCTCTCTTACCATCAACCCAGACCCCAACTATGTGTTTACCAGAAGCCCATTGAAAAAAGCCTTTGCCGTGCTTTTTGTTTTTCTTCCACCCTCCACGGTAATGATCTCCATTTTTATATCTCATAGATCCAAATCCATGCATTTTGCCAGCTTCTATTTCTCCTTCATAAACATTGCCGTTTCGATAGAATATTTTTCCTTCTCCTTGAGGCACATTGTCTACAAAAAATCCTACGATTCTATCATTTGACGCATAAATGAGTCTGCCCTTTCCATTGAGTTTGTTGTTCTCAAACTTGCCCTCGTATGTATTACCATTTGCGCGAACAAACTTGCCACCCCCATGCCGTTTGTTGTCCACCCAATTGCCAGTATAGACATCACCAGAAGCGTACTTCATAGTACCCTTACCATGCAACTGACCTTGCTTAAATTGACCAAAATAAATGGAGCCGTTTTCAAATTTGTATCTTCCTTTGCCATTAGAACAATCTCCTTTAAGACATTGTGCAGAAAGATCAAATACGCTTACAATAAATAAAATAATTAAGACAATCCTCATGATTCTTCGATTTTAGGTTTAAGAAATTAGAATCCAATGAGTATCGTCTATCCATAGTGGGAAAATTATAAATTAGGAATTGATCTCTATAACTTTGTTTATTCATGAAATATTGTCACACAACCCATTAAATAAATTAAAATGTATAAAATCAAAACCCTTTTTATTGGATTAGTAGCGCTTAGTCTGTTTGCATGTAAGCAGAAAGCCACCCCAACCAAAGTGGATGATACTAAAGGTTACAAATATTTTGGAGCTGAAATAAATGATCAAGGTACGATCGGGTACGACGAATTGCTTGTAAAAATGGAAACCATGGATTCGGTGGAAGCCAAAGTAGTAGGGAAAATTGAGGGCGTTTGCCAAGTAAAAGGCTGTTGGATGAATGTCGTTTCAGAAACAAACGCTGAGGCAGAACCCATGTTTGTAAAATTTAAAGATTACGGATTTTTTATGCCGTTAGAATGTGCAGGACAAACGGCTATCATGCGTGGAAAAGCATATCGAGAAATTACAAGCGTGGACGAACTGAGACATTATGCAGAAGATGAAGGAAAATCACCTGAAGAAATAGCTCAAATTACTGAGCCTATGGAGGAATTGAAGTTCTTAGCGGATGGGGTCATCCTGAAGTAGCAAAAAAAAAGCTAGCACTAAGAATAAACTTTCGCGCTAGCCCATCATTATAGAACAACTTCCACTATGTAGACAGTTATTTTTAAGAAGGTCACACATTGAAATGTTAAAATTTTTGGTCAGGTAAAATCGTACTTAAATCAAGGTTTTCTTCAATCAATTCTATGGCTCGTCTCACTTTCCAAGGAGTGTTTCTATTTATTTTTACTTCGATTCTTGAAATTTTAATTACGCTACCATATGTATCGAGGTCTGTTCTGATTAAAGGCACTTTGTGTGTATTTACGTAATCCACTACGGATTCGTCCAATTCGCCTTCCCCCGTGACCACGATACCGGCTAACGGAGATTTAATTTTTTCGGCCGTGTCAGATATAATGTTGATTTTGGAAATAGCTTCGGCCACTCCTCGATTACTTACCACAAGAAGTAAATCTTCCTTATTTCTAACTTTTTCGTAATCAATAACTGATCCTGCAATAATATTTGCCACTCGGTTATCCAAATTTTCTATGTTGTGCGTAATCTTCCCATTGATCGCTTTTGAAATAGATAGAATAAGAGGATAAGCCAGACTAGGATCATAGGGTACTACTCCAAGTAATTTTAGATTTGCTCTTTCGAACCACAAGGACAAATATTTTCGAACTTTTTCTAGTTTATCAGGCCGGACCTTATTAACGATTACTCCTAAAATTTCGACTCCTTCTTCTCTAAATAAAGAAGTGGTCATATTTAACATATCTATAGTGGAGCCTATACCTCCTTCCACAACCATTATTACTTTTGCACCCATCAATTTAGCAACCTTGGCGTTGGACAGACCTGCAATACTTCCAACCCCAGGATGGCCAGTCCCCTCATAAATAACAAAGTCATGATTGGATTCTAGTGTTTTCTTTGCATTGAGTAAAACTTGCTCTGGATCAAAATCAAAATCTTTATCCAGGATCTTTTCTGTTGCACCCGCACCTAAAATTATTGGACTATGTATTTCTGGGATCACTTCAAAATCCAACAAATCCGCAAATAAGACGGTATCCTTGTCCACCCTTAAGTTGTTTATATCTAAAAATTTCTGGCCGACGGGTTTGCAATACCCCACATCAATCCCTTTGGATCGAATAGCTGATACCAACCCAAGGGTTGAAGTCGTCTTTCCTATATGTTGACTTGTAGCTGCGATGTAAAGACTCTTAGATTTATTTTCCATGCGAGAAAAATAAGTATTCTCTATCAAATCCCATTTACCTTTGCTTTTATGTTTTTAAAAAGAAATGTATTTCTGCTCTTTTTCCTACTTATAAGTTGTGGCTTTGGCTTTGCCCAAAAAACCCAACCCATAAAAGGGATCACTGTAGTTGCCCCTCCGCAAGCATTTGAATCAGATCCGTTTGAAGAAATTAAAGCCCTAAATGCAAACTGGATCGCTTTAGTGCCATATGGCTTTAGCCGTAATAATGACTCTGAGGTTTTATTTAACCTAGATAGACAATGGTGGGGAGAAAAAGAAGAAGGCATTAGAGAATGTATACGTCTGGCCAAAAAACACGAGTTAAAAGTCATGTTGAAACCCCAGGTATATATTCACAATTCTTGGGTAGGTGAATTTAAATGCGCGGATGAGCCTTCTTGGAAGAAATGGGAAAAAAGTTACCAAAATTATATTCTTAGCTATGCTAGAATAGCGGAGGAAACTGGTGTTGAAATGCTTTGCATTGGGACTGAATATAGAATCGCTGTTAAAAAGAGAAAGGCCTTTTGGAAAACTTTGATCAAAAAAATAAAAGAGATTTATTCGGGCAAATTGACCTATTCAGCCAATTGGGATGATTACAACAATGTGACCTTTTGGGATCAATTAGATTATATTGGGATCAGCGGATACTTCCCGTTCAAAGATGAGAACGCTACAAAGTCAGACTTATTGAATGCTTGGAAAAAGACCAAGAAGGAGCTTCTAAATTTTTCATTATTTAAGCAAAAGCAAATCCTTTTTACTGAATACGGATATTTAAGCGTGGATGGTTGTTATGGTAAAACCTGGGAATTAGAAAAAAAAATTAACCAATTAGCGATTAATGAATCAGATCAAGCCATGGCTTTAGATGCGCTGTATACCACTTTTTGGGAAGAATCTTTTTGGTCAGGTGGCTTTTTGTGGAAATGGTTTCCAGAAATGAAAGGCCATGAGGGCTACCCCGAACGTGATTATACCCCACAAGGAAAAAAGGCACAAAAAACAATCAGTACTTGGTTCTCAAAAGACACAAACCACAACGAATGAAAATCATCAAATCGGTAAACCAACTTCAAAAGGAATTAAAAAAACTCAAAAAACAAGGAAAAAGCATCGGTTTTACTCCTACTATGGGTGCCCTTCACAATGGGCATTTACAACTGGTTAAGAGAATGCTTAAAGAAAACGATGTAGGTGTGGTGAGCGTTTTTGTCAACCCGACCCAATTCAACGATGCCAAAGACCTCAAAAAATACCCTCGAACACTAAAAAAGGACAGCGAACTTCTAAAAAAGGCTAAACTGGATATTTTATTTGCCCCTTCAGAAAAAGAAGTCTACCCAAAAGGTAAAAAAAACACGCTCAGTATAGATCTAAATGGACTCGATACGCGCATGGAAGGCAAATTTAGACCTGGACATTTTGAAGGCGTTTGTCAAGTAGTCCACCGCCTTTTGGATATTGTAACACCTGATAGGCTTTATATGGGTCAAAAAGATTTTCAACAATTTACCATCATTCAACAAATGATTAATAATCTCAAATTGAATGTTAAGCTGGTTGTTTGTGACATCATTCGAGAAAAAAATGGTCTGGCCAGAAGCTCTAGAAATGAGAGACTAACTAAAAAACAACGGGATGAAGCGCAAATAATTAATAAAACACTTCTTTGGCTAAAAAGAAATAGAAACAAATATTCCGTGGGAGAGTTAAAATCTCGTGCCCTAAAAAAATTAGAAATCCCAGGATTTAAACCAGAATATGTATCGATTGTCAATGGCAAAACCCTTAAAAACATTCGAAAAATGTCAAGCCATAGCTATGTTGTGGCTTGTGTTGCCGTGTGGAGCGGAGAGATTCGTCTAATTGATAATATTATTTTGAAAAATAAATGAACCTATTGATGCAGAATATGCATTTATAAAATGCATTAACGCTTAACTTTGCACTATGTTAATACAAATACACAAATCTAAAATTCACAGAGCAGTAGTGACGGAAGCTAATCTAAACTACGTGGGGTCAATAACCATTGACCTTGATCTTATGGATGCCTCGAATATTTACGAAGGAGAACGTGTTCAAATTGTAAACAATAATAATGGAGAGCGATTCGAGACCTACGCTATCCCTGGTGAAAGAGGTTCAGGAGTGATTTGCCTAAACGGTGCTGCAGCAAGAAAAGTTGAAGTTGGTGATATTGTAATCATTATTTCATACGCCCTTATGACCCCAGAAGAGGCTAAAGCACATAAACCGATTGCCATTTTCCCAGATGACAACAATAAGTTAAGCTAGTCGTATCAAAAATTTTTTCAAGTTTTTATTCTTTTTATCGATAGGTCTCATAGTCCTATTTCTTGTGTATAGAAGCAACCAAGCAGCCTATTTGGAGGAGTGTCTTCAAAAAGGAATTGAAGAAAGTGCTTGTTCGTTGTTTGATGAGGTTATAAATGCCATTAAATCAGCAAAGCTCTCTTGGCTATTGTTGGTCATGGCTTTATTTATGCTCAGTAATCTATCTCGGGCAAGACGCTGGCAAATGATGTTGCACTCTATGGAATATTCACCCAGATATTGGAATGTTTTCTGGAGTGTGATGCTGGGTTATTTTATCAACTTGGGAATTCCTCGATCCGGAGAATTTGTACGTGCTGGTACTTTGGGCAAGTATGAAAATATACCCGTGGAGAAAGTAATGGGCACTGTAGTGCAAGATCGAATTCTAGATGTGTTATGTCTTTTAATTTGTATTGGTCTCACCTTCCTTTTCGAATTTCATATTTTTTATGATTACCTAAATGAAAACTTTGCCTTAGGCAGAAAACTTCAAGACAACAAGCAAATACTTTTTGGATTAGGCATCAGTGCTGTTCTCATCGGAACTCTAATTTATTGGAAACGAAAAAGTTTATTCTCAGGAGCCTTAGGGCAAAAAATTTCCAAAATTATTCAAGGATTCTCTGAAGGTTTGTTGTCGCTTAAAAAGGTAAACCGAATGTGGGAATTTATCTTTCACACTGTGGCCATTTGGTTGTTGTATTATTTGATGAATTTTGTTTGTTTCTTTTCGTACGAACCGACCTCTATGCTAGGTCCAGGCGCAGGACTTGTTAGTTTTGTCTTTGGGGCAATTGGAATTGTATTCCCATCGCCTGGTGGAATGGGCTCTTATCATTTTTTAGTACAAGAGAGTCTTCAGTTATACGGCATAGAGCGAATTCCTTTTGGTTTCTCTTTTGCAATGATTGCCTACGTTACCATTCAAATTATTTGCAACGTTACTTTTGGAATCCTATCATTGATTCTATTACCTTGGTTAAATAGAAAGGCCTCGAAAAATGAAATTGCTTAAATCCATTGAAGCAGTAAAAAAAGAAGGAAAAAAAGTCGTTTTTACAAATGGTTGTTTTGATATTCTACATCAAGGTCACATTATTTGTTTGAGAGAAGCAAAATCATTTGGAGATGTACTCGTGGTGGGGTTAAATACGGATTCCTCAATTTCTAAATTAAAAGGTACCGATCGTCCAATTAAAGATGAAAAAACAAGGATGCTTATCCTACAGGCCCTAGAAGACGTAGACTTTGTCATTCTTTTTTCGGAAGAAACTCCTTTTCAATTAATAGAAAAAATAAAACCTCATGTTTTGGTCAAAGGGGGAGATTACAAGCCCTCCGAAATAATTGGTGCGGAACTTGTAAAATCTTATGGAGGAGAGGTCAAAATAGTCCCCTATTTAAAGGGTAACTCGAGTACTCAGCTAATCAATAAACTAAAAAACTAAATCTTGAAGCTTCAAGCGCTTATTACATATTTAGAGGGCATAGCACCTTTGCATCTTCAAGAGGCCTATGATAATGCTGGATTAATTGTGGGCAATCCTATGCTCGAAATTACCGGAGTCCTTTGCTGCCTTGACTCTACAGAAGCCGTCATTGATGAAGCGATCCAACGAAGTTGCAACGTGGTAGTTGCACACCACCCCATTGTTTTTAGTGGCTTAAAAAAACTAAACGGAAAAAACTACATAGAGCGCACGGTAATAAAAGCAATCAAACACAATATTGCAATTTATGCGATTCACACAAACCTTGACAATGTCTTGGATCACGGTGTAAATCAAAAAATCGCGGATAGATTGGGCCTCACAAATTGTAAGATACTCCAACCCAAAAACCCAGAAATTCCAACTATCGGTGCTGGAATTATCGGCAGACTTCCATCAACAATGGCAGAGAAAGAGTTCTTGATTTTCCTTAAAGAACGGATGAAAATCAATACCATACGGCATACCCAATTTTTGGGTAAAAAAATAGAGTTCATCGCTCTTTGTGGTGGTTCTGGAAGGTTTCTTCTCTCGTCAGCACTAAGGCAAGGAGCAGACGTTTTTGTAAGTGCAGATTTTAAATATCACGAATTCTTTGATGCCAATAACCAAATACTTATTGCTGATATCGGACATTATGAAAGTGAACAGTTTACCATTGAGCTGCTGCAACAGCTTATAAATGAGAATTTTAGTACTTTTGCAGCCCATTCGACGAGAATGGATACCAATCCAATAAAATACTTTTAAACAAAGTTAAAAATGGCTAAAAACGAACTAAGTGTAAAGGATAAGTTGACCCAATTGTTTGAACTACAAAAAATTGATTCTAAAGTTGATGAGTTATCAGTTTTGAAGGGTGAATTACCAATCGAAGTAAGTGATTTGGAAGATGAGATTGAAGGTTTAAACAAGCGAATCGACAAATTAAAGGAAAGCATTAAAAATGTAGATACCGAAGTCAATCTTCACAACGGTAACATTAAGGACTCCGAGGCTTTAATCAAGAAGTATGAAAAGCAAATGGACAATGTAAAAAACAACAGAGAGTTTACTGCATTATCCAAGGAAGTAGAAATGCAAAAACTCGAAATTGAGCTTTCTAACAAAAAGATTAATGAAGCTGAAGGTCAAGTAGGCATCAAAAAAGAGGCGCTTTCTGCCAGTAAGAAAAGAGTCAAAGAAAGAATGGCGAACCTTGAAGAGAAGAAAGTGGAGTTGGATAAGATTATCGCTAAAACTGAAAAAGAAGAAAAGAAACTCAACAAGGAAGCTGGAAAACTCAAAGAAAATATTGAACCACGATTGCTAAGAGCGTATGACAGACTTCGATCAAGTTACAGAAATGGATTAGCTGTCGTTACGGTGGAAAGAGATGCTTGTGGTGGTTGTTTCAACAGAATTCCTCCTCAATTAAGAATTGAAATTGGTCAAAGAAAGACAATACTTTCATGCGAACATTGCAGCCGAATTCTAGTCGATGATATAATTGCTGGAAAAGAAGTAGTGGAGGCATAGGTTTTTATCCCTTCTGATATTGAAAAAGCCGTGCGATTGTCATATTTCTCACGGCTTTTTTGTTCACTAAATCATCGTCTAATCCGTTTATTTGAAGTGAGATCTCTAGTCATCATAGTTTTTTGCATTTTTCACTCTTGTGTTTTTGGGCAAGGATATTTTAAAGAAACCCAAGGAATAAGAGCTGCCTATGACAACATTGTACACCTCAAACTGGAACTAGCAAAAGATCAAATTGCTAAAATCAAGAAGGAAGAACCCAACAACCTTTTGGTGTTGCATCTAGAAAATTATGTGGACTTTTTTACCGTCTTTTTAAATGAAGAAAAAGATGAGTTTAAGAGACTAGAAAAGAACAAAAAAATCCGACTCCGAAAAATCGAAAAAGAAGGAGATCCTAATTCGCCATATTATTTATTTGTTCAAGCAGAGATAAATCTTCAATGGGCTTTGGTTCGAGCCAAATTTGATCAAGTATTAAAAGCAGCCTCAGAGTCGTATAACGCCTACAAGCTACTTACCTTAAATCAAGAAAGGTTTCCTGAATTTATCGCCAATAAGAAAAGTTTAAGTGCCATTCATGTACTAGTAGAATCTATTCCTGGATTGGTCCGTAAACTATTTAACATCAAAGGATCAATCGCTCTGGGTACTGAAGAAATTGAAGAGGTTATTAGCTACAGCGAAAAGCATGACTTTTTGTACAGAAAAGAAGCCATTGCTATCTACTCGTATATTCTTTTTCACCAAAACAACGAAAAGGACAAAGCTTGGAAGTACCTAAACGAAAGCGAGATGGACCCAGTAGCTAATCCATTAGCCTGCTTCCTTATGTCCACCATGGCAATGAAACTCGGTGAAAATGACTACGCTATCGAACTGTTAGAAAACAGACCGCAAGGAAACGAATATTCTACTTTTCATTACTTAGAATTTGTTCTAGGCAAAGCAAAACTCAATCAATTGGATCCCGAGGCAAACATTCATTTCAAAAACTTCCTCAACAATTTTGAAGGTCAACACTATATCAAAGAAGCGTATCAAAAACTTGCTTGGTATGAGTTGGTAGTAAACAACAACAATGTTCCTCGTTACAAATTCTACATGCGTCAAGCTCAGAAAGAAGGAGAAGAATTGATTGATGGAGACAAACAGGCGCAAAAAGAAGCCAAGAGAAAAAATATACCCCACCCTATCCTTCTCAAAGCCAGACTTCAATATGATGGCGGATACCTGCAATCAGCGTATAGAATATTGATCGAAAATGCGCATCTTTTTAGCAATTCGAATCACCACGAAATCGAATATTATTACAGACTTGGCCGGGTGACCCAAGCACTCGGAAATAGCTTTGATGCCATAAATTATTACAACTTGGTCATTCAAAAAGGCGAAAATAGCGAATTGTATTATGCATGCAATTCTGCTTTGCAAATTGCATTAATCTTTGAGGGTCAGAAAAACAAAAGACAAGCCATTCGATATTTCGAAAGATGTTTGGACATGCAACCTTCTGATTATAAAAACTCCCTTCACCAAAAAGCCAAATCAGGTTTAGATCGAGTCAAAAGAATCTAAACCAAAGCGTATGGATATCCTTAACCATTTATAAATGATTAAGGTGTTAGTTTTGTACCATGCGTATTTTTTTCATTTTTTCTTTTCTATTTTATTGGTTGAATGGGGCGGCTCAACCTTCGGACAAACTGCTTAAGCTTCAACAAAGCAAAAACGAACTTCTGCAAAGGATAAAAGTTATTGAACAAGAAATTGAACAAGAAAAATTACGCACGATCATTGAAGACCTAAAAAGCATTGGCTTGCCAAGCACCGACTATATTGAGCATTCCGCCATGATACTTTCTTACGATGAGCAGCACGAGCAAGCCAAATGGGTCAGCCATATAATTTTGCCTGATATCAAAACAGGTACGGCTTATAGAACAAACGATTTTAGGGTTGACCCAAAGGTAAAGACAGGGACTTCCGTAGAAAAGGATTATTTCCTAAAAACTATGAATGCGGACAGCAGTTTTACCTATGACGGCTTTGGTTACGACAGAGGGCATCTTGCACCAAGTGCAGATTTTAGATGGTCCTCCAAAGCATTAAGTCAGTCTTATTTTTATTCTAACATGACTCCACAATTGCCCGAATTTAATAGAGAAATTTGGGCCGAATTAGAAGCACATCTCAGAGACTATGTGATGAATCAAAATACGGCTTTACATGTGGTAACACTTCCAGTGCTTACTGATGCACTCCCTAAAATGGAACGAGCTATAAACAGCTTATCCATACCCAAAGAATATATTAAAGTGGTCTATGATCCTATAGGCGACGCAGGCATTGCTTTTTTAATACCCAATGAAAAAGCACGAGAGGACCTTTCGTATTTTGCCATAAGTATTGATCAAGCGGAAGAAAAAACTGGTTTCAATTTTTTCTCAAACCTTAAAAATGACGCATTCGAAAAAAGCTTCAATAAAAAGCGCTGGTTTCCCGAATTGGGCTTGGGCAACAAAGAACCCATTTATGCTCCAAGTCTGCCAGCAAATCATTTTAATTCCAAGAATGCTGGTCGTTTCGCCAAAAGTGGTAAGAAAATTTCCGTGTGCGGACATGTTGTTTCAACTCGCTACAGTAGAAAAGGACACTTATGGCTGAACTTGGATAAAAAATTTCCGAATCAAATTTTTTCCATTTTTATTAGAAAGAAGGATTTGATTCATTTTGATGGGGATCCCAAACTAATTTTTGAAAATAAAAGCTATTGCTTTAATGGGAAAGTAAAGCTGCTCAATGAGGTCCCAACCATGAATATTGAAAGTCAAACCAAGACCAAAGAATTTAAAGTAAACTAGTTTTTGGGCATCTATATTTTATGCTTCAATTTTACCAAAAAACTTGCTTAAGCTTTTTTGAATCAAGTATATTTGCACTCCTTTGGAAAACGGCGTGGTAGCTCAGCTGGTTAGAGCGCGTGATTCATAATCCCGAGGTCGGCGGTTCAAGCCCGCCTCACGCTACTAAAAAGACCTAAATGAAGCAATTCATTTGGGTCTTTTTGTTTGAGGTATCGTTTTATGTATTTTTTAAAAATAGGACTGCCCTTATTTAGTACCTTCGGTCAAAATACGTTTTCATGTTTTTCCCCGTAGGAGATGATCCCAACATAGGCCAGCACAAACCAATTTTTGCTTATGCTTTTTTGGTTGCCAATGTTTTAGTGTTCCTTTATCAATTGACCTTGGCCACTCCAGATTGCAAACGTTTCATGATTCATTTTGGAACCATTCCTTTGGAGATCATGAATGGAGAAGATTTATTTACACTACTTACCAGTATTTTTCTTCATGCTGGTTTTTTACACATTGTGGGTAACATGCTGTTTCTGTGGGTTTTTGCAGACAACATAGAATCTGTCATAGGACCAGCAAGGTTTGTATTGTTTTATCTTATGGGTGGGTTGGTCGCAAGTGCTATCCATATTCTTTTTTACCCTAGTAGTACAGTGCCAACTGTTGGCGCAAGTGGCGCCATTGCAGCAGTACTAGGGGCCTACATTGTCATGTTTCCTAAATCAAAGATTAAAATCCGATTTCTTTTTTTCAAGCCGTTTCAAATGACGGCATTGATTTTTCTTGGTATTTGGTTTGTTCAAAATTTATTTTCTGGGCTGGGTTCTTTAGGTCCGGAATCTGCTCAATCAGGCGGAGTGGCTTGGTGGGCACATATTGGAGGGTTTGTTTTCGGAGCATTATTAGGCATTCCCATGAAACGAAGCATCCACGATAAAAATCGAAATAGTTACGCCTGATCTACGATTTTAAAATTTTCCTAACGTCTTAGTTAAACAAAGACTAAAACAGAGACGATCTGTTATCTAGGTCGCCTTTGAGGAAGTCTTAAAGGTGATTGATAGAGCAAACAGCTTGTTTCAATTGTATTTGATCAGCATTACGTATAGGGCCTCAGAAGTGAAGGCCCTTTTTTATTGGACTTTTTTGAATAGACTATATTGTTGATCTTTACATGAGCTATGCCCGGTAAAAATCTATACTTCGTTTCTGATTTTCATTTAGGGACTGATGATTTTAACGAATCTAGTCAGGAAAGAGAAAAAAAAATAATTCGATGGCTCAATCATATACAAGACGATTGCAAAAGTCTCTTTATCCTAGGTGATTGTTTTGATTATTGGTTTGAATTTAAAGAAGTAGTACCCAAAGGACACGTACGCTTTTTGGGTAAAATCGCAGCTTTTGTTGACGCAGGAATAGATGTTCATTTATTTCATGGAAACCATGATATGTGGTTGAAAGCTTATCTAAGCCAAGAAATAGGTGTCGTTATACATTCTGACAAGTTTATACTTCAAAGCAATGAAAAACGTTTCTTTCTTAGTCATGGTGATGGATTAGGACCTGGAGATCGTAAGTATAAGGTTTTAAAATCCATCTTAAGGAACCCAATTAACAAATGGCTGTTTGCCAGACTGCATCCCAATCTTTCCATACGGTTGATGAGGGCAATATCTCAGAAAAATGGAAAACTAGGTGTGAAGAAATCTGTGTATACCAATTTAAAAAAGGAATGGCTTTACCAATTTTGCGAAAATTTTCTCCAAGAGGATGATTCGATAGATTATTTCATTTTTGGACACCGTCATCTCGTTTTTGATGTTACACTAAGTAACAAGAAGAGCAGATACATAAACTTGGGTGATATGATAAGTTTTAATAGTTATGCGGTTTTTAATGGCCAAACCCTTTCAATCAAAAGTTTTGAAAATGAAAATTTGGAAATTATTACTTCTTAGTTTTCTCTTCTTCCAATGCACAATGCAAAACTCCGAAGCCCTTTTTTCGGACAAACCCTCTTTGATCGGTATTGAAAAGGATTCTACTTTATTCCTAAATGAACCCATAGACTTTATCGAGCTTGATAAACTGGGCAACCTTTATTGGGTATACCAAAACAAGGTCAATCTATATGATGTTCAGAATCAAAAAAAGCATCAATACGAAAACGATCGCTTGGGTTATATCTCTAGTATTGATGTTAATAACCCCCAAAAAATATTAGTCTTTTATGATGATTACGATATTGTGGTGAATCTTGACAACGCCCTTTCGGAACGTTCAAGAATAGACCTCAAAGATTTTGGCTTCACAGATATAAATGCCATCGGAATTTCTAATGACAACAAAATCTGGATCTACGACCCGACGACTTTTCAATTGAAGAAAATAAATGAAATAGGAAATCTTTTCGGCGAAAGTCTAAACCTCAATTCACTTTACTTGGATCAAATCAACCCAATCAAAATTGTAGAACACAATAACATGGTCTTTGTAAATAGTCCTCAAGATGGGATTTTAATGTTTGACAACTTAGGACAGTTTATCAAAATACTTTCTTTAAAGGATCTAAAAGATTTTCAAATCAAGGGCGATCAAATCATTTACAGAACCGAAAAAGGAGCCTTTTCGTATTCCACAAAATTCTACGACTTTTTTCAAATAGAAGGCCTGGACGAAAGCAACAAAAAAGAATGGAAGCAAATTAGGATTGGTCAAAAATATAACTACATACTTTTGCCTCATGGGGTTCAACAGACTAAAAAGTGACTTCTCAAAAAAAATCTATCTTAATTTATATACTTATTTCTAACATCATGAATAAAAAGTTACTCTTACTAATACTTTGGGGTGTGTTTGTAATCGAAGGTTGCAAAAAAAATGAAACCATTGAACGCCAAAAAGAAAGCAATTTAAAAACAGAAATTCTCGAGGACGAAGAAGCGGTCAATACATTGGATAGTCTGAATGCTAATCTTGAGAAATCCTCGAAAGCATTGGATGAATTATTAGATGACTTAAACTAAAATCAATGAAAAAAACAATAGCAACCATATTATTTAGTTTGGCATTCATTTTTGCCACTGGGCCTATGTTTGCCCAAGGGAAGGGAAAAGGCAAAGGTAAAGAGATGAAAGAAATGAAATCTAAAAAAGCAAAGGATCAAGCCAATAAAAAGGTAGACGAGTTGGAAGAAGGTATAGAAAATGAAATGGAAGACACTCGAGGAAAGGGTAAGGGTAAAGGTAAAGGTAAGGGCAAAAAAGTCCGCAACGATGATTCCGATATGGAAAAGGATGATAGAAAAGATCGTGGAAA
Source organism: Saprospiraceae bacterium (assembly GCA_020627705.1). GTDB lineage: Bacteria > Bacteroidota > Bacteroidia > Chitinophagales > Saprospiraceae > JAHDHU01. The sequence goes on along the minus strand of JAHDGJ010000002.1, from coordinate 122,336 downwards.
GGGAAAAGAAAAGAATAAGAGAGATAAGGATAATGATGAGATTGATGGTAAAAGAAAGAGCGATAAAGAAAATAAAGGAAACGCGTATGGTCGAAATAAAGGTGAATTAAAAGGAAAGGAGTTTGGCCAAGAACGTGCTCGTCAAGCCAAATTAAATCGCAATGAAAAAAGCAAAAAACTAAAAGAAAATTTAGACAACAAAGACGAAAAGGTAAAGTCTGCTCGGAAGAAAATCAAAGAGTCCCGAGACAAACTTGAAAAAGATAGAAAAGAAGGAAAAGTCAGTAACGAAGATTATAAGTCGAAAAAGGAAAAAATTGAGCGTGCAGAAAAAGCAACTGACGAGTTAGAAAATCAAATAGAAACAAGTAGGAAAATAAACATTTTCAAAAAAGACTCCAAGTAGTCATATATCAAAAGGGGATAATCATCACAATAAATTTTCAAAACATTGCTGTTGCATTATCCCTTTTTACTGCCCATACACTCAAACCATCAATCTACGTAGACCACCTTCCGTAGAAAATTAAATCCTATGGATACTTCTAAGCTTAAATTTCTAATTTGCCGTTCACTTAAAGTTGATGAACCACCAAAAGGACTTGGGACTACCACATTTCCCAACGCTGGCTGCTGATATTGATAAGAAAGATCAGGGTGTATGGTCGCCTCCACAAAGACTCCAATTTTTTCTGATAAAGGAATCGAATAACCTGCTCCAATAGTCAAGCCATAGTTCCACTTATTCACAAAGGCATCAAAAGGATAAAAAGTTGCAAATTGACTGTTCTCAAAATCCTTAAGATTTGTACTGAGCGTGTATTCTAGTCTTGCACCAACCAAATAATAGGCTTTGTTTTTAGATTCCATGGGTATGAAGCGCTTTGCACCCAATAAAAGTGATGCGTTTCTAAATTCGAATCCTGTACTAAACACATCAAATATTACCCCGCCTTGACGTAAAGAACTTCCTCTAACATGATAACCCAATTGAGCAAAAAGCGTCCCACTGTCATCTTCATCGGCAAAACTTTCTAGAAAAAAAGCAGCGTGCGAAGCAAGCAAAGGTTGTTGATCAAGGCCATTCCAAACTTGCGTACCAATCGAAGGACCAAATTTAGGCCCAAACCAAAAGCTCCCTTGTGCAAAAGTTGGTATTGTCAAGAATCCGAAAAAGACAAAGATTATCCACTTTTTCATAATTGAATTTGGAAGTAATATTACTAAAAAAGAACATGCCTTAAAAAAGGCTGAAAATTTATCTAGCTTTTTACTGGCAATATATACTCGGAACTCGTAAGGATTACAAACTATCCTTCTTCAAAAAGATATTTCTTTTTGGATTTTAACGAACGAGAAGTCGTGAACTTTGGTCTTTTTGTAGCCGGAACTTTGCGCTTTAAATATATTTTTTCACCAGCCAAAGGAATGGCACTTCCTGGCATTCGATTTTTTGCATTTAAACTAGATAATCGCAATCCGTATTGTTGCGCAATCATATACATGGTTTCTCCATGCTGTACTTCATGCACCTTTTTTGCACCTTCAAAGGATCTCTTCTTTTTTCCTAAAAAAACGATCTCCCCTGCCTTGAGCACTTCATTTTTATCTGGAAGCCGTTCGTTAAAAGATTTTAAATCTTCAAATGAAACCCCAAAAAGTAGAGCTATAGCGAGGGGAGATTCCCCCTCTCTAGCTCGTACCATGGAGATCGAATTAATTTGCTCAATTCGATCTTGAAAGTGTTCTACATCATTCGCTCTAGTCTCAACAATCGCATTAGGTTCTACGGCGATAATGGTTCTGTTATCACTATAGGAGGGTTTGGTTGTTTCTATTTCTTTGGGTGCTTTGTCGTATTTGTACAGTTGGTATTTTTCGATTATTCGAATTAATTTTCCGGGATACATTGGATCTGTGGCATAGCCTGCCTTTTGTAATCCCTTGGCCCAAGAAATATAATCCGTAGAAGGATAAGCAAACAAAAAATCATATCTACCTGATTTTCTAGGTGAACGTAAAAAGTTACTGTGGGCTTCGTAAGATTCTTTTGGACTTGTATAAGCCCTAAAACAACTCGCAATCAATTGGCCATTGTGATAATCATCGTCTTCTTTAAAATACCGCTCTCCTTTCCAAGATGCTCCGCATTTTATTCCAAAATGATTGTTTGCATTTTTAGCTAAATCCGACCGACCCCAATTTGATTCTAAAAGTCCTTGCGCTAGTTTTATTGAGGCAGGGATTCCTGTCCTTTCCATTTCGGATATGGCTATGGAAGAATACTCCTGAATGTAGGAATCTGTAAGGCCAGGACCAAAAGGGTTGAATTCACTAAACGTGAAGACGGTAAAAATGAGTATTACCAGTTTTTGCATAAATCGATTTGGGACCACTAATATATTACAATTTTTTATAATATGTTATTTCCGCTTTGTAGAACTATTCTTTCAAATTCTACGTACTAAGTTTGTAACCAATTATTAATACTAAATTTTAAGAATGGCAAATTTAATGGACCTGTTACAAGGTCAAATGGAAGGTGGATTATTGGATCAATTGACTGATATGCTGCCTGGAGCTTCTAGAGAACAAACTCAGTCTGCTTCCAATTTAGCTTTATCTACCCTTCTAGGTGCTTTGACAAAAAACGCCGCAAAACCTCAGGGTCTTGAAGGATTATTTGGAGCACTTAATGACCATGACGGCAGTATCCTTGATAATATTGGTGACCTGCTTGGAGGCAGAGCTCAAGGGAGATCATCTGATGGCATGGGGATCCTAGGACATCTTTTAGGTGGTGGAAACATCTTCAACATCATCAATATGATATCCAAAGGGTCAGGAATGAGTAGAAACAATTCTATGAATTTGTTGATGAAATTGGCACCTATTGCTTTGGGCATGTTGGGTAAGCAAAAAAGGCAACAACAAATGCAACCACAAGGCCTTTGGGATTACCTCAATCAATCCAACCAACAGGTTAGACAAAGAGCACCGCAACAAGACTTGATTTCAAAATTATTGGATCGGGATGGCGATGGATCAGCTATTGACGAAATTGCCGGAATGGGGATGAAAGTATTGGGCAATCTTTTTAAGAGATAAAAATTTCAACCTTGGGGTCCGGGTATTTTCGGACCCCTATTTAGAATGACTCCATTTTGAAAACCAGCAAAGAAACCATATTAAAAGAAGCATCTAAGCTATTTCGCAAGAAGGGCTATGCTGGTACTTCAGTACAAGATATTGCTCAAGCGGTAGGCGTAAAAGCCGCCAGTCTTTACAATCACATTTCTTCCAAACAAGAGATTCTTCAAGAACTTTGTATGCCTATTTCAAGGCAATTCAGTCAAGGCATGATTGACATTTCGGAATCTACCTTAAACCCTTTTGAAAAACTTCAGGCCATCGTTTCTTTACATATAAAAGTCACACAGAGCTTTACTGACAGCATGAGCCTAATTACTGGAGATTGGATTCATCTTGAAGGAGGTGCCTTAAAGGAATACAAGGCTTCCAGAAAAAACTACGAACAATCGTTTCGTACCATACTTGAGCATTGCAAAAAAGAAAACCTCATTGATAAAAATATTAACACTGAGGTGAGTTTGTTTTCTATTCTTTCTTCTTTGCATTGGCTTTACTCCTGGAGAGAAAGGCATCAAGAAATTAGCAGCATCGAATTGGAAAAACAACTTAAAAATTGTCTGCTAAATGGACTTAAGTAAAACTTCGCATCGAGAAGGACTCCAAATATTTCAATAAGGAATTCATGAAGGACATCAAAATCATATGTGAAGATAAGGTTGAATTGTCTGGAACATTGTATTCTCCTAAAGAGCCTAAAGCGGCCATTTTAATCTCACCAGCCACCGGCATAAAGCGGCATTTCTACAACTCATTTGCTCAGTTTTTGTGTGAAAACAAGTTTGCTGTCCTGACTTTTGACAATAGAGGAATTGGGGATATACTAAAACAAATTTGAAAGGACTGGGAGAACCTCTACCCAAAAAAGTTGCTCAACAATGGAGCGAATGGTGTATAGGTAAGGGTTATGTAAAAGTCCATTTAGACAAAACCGGACATAAATATAATTTTGAAAATATCACGATGCCTTCTTTATGGGTTCACACTACCGACGACAACATCGCAAACTTTAACAACGTCAAAGAAATGATTGATGTGTATCCCAACATCCAATCCAAAATAATTACCATTAATCCTAAGGAATATGGATTTACACAAATCGGGCACATGAGCTTTTTTAGTAAAAAGAAATCCAAATTATGGCATCTGGCTCTTGATTGGATTAATAAATATTAAGAGAAAAACAGTTCATTTAAACTTGATATTTATGCTAATAGTCATTAGTTTTGTACTAATAATCATTAGTTTTGAGTGCATCGTTCCATACCCTTCGGATAAAAGATATTAAAAGATCAACTGCTGATAGTGTCATTATCAGTTTTGACCTTCCTATTCATCTCATCCAAGCATTTCATTTCAAGCAAGGGCAATACTTGACATTAAAGTCAATCATCAATGGTGAAGAAGTTAGGCGATCTTATTCGCTATGTTCTTCTCCTTTGGATCAAGAATGGAAAGTAGGCATCAAAAAAGTCGAAGGAGGTAAATTTTCTACGTACGCCAATGAAGTTTTAAAAGTTGGAGATCAACTGGAAGTAATGCCTGCCCAAGGGCATTTTTATACAAATGTTGAGAAATCTGCTGCACGAACCTTTGTTTGTTATGCAGCTGGAAGTGGAATTACACCTATGCTCTCAATTATAAAAACGCACCTCTTAGAAGAACCAAAGAGTAAGTTTAAGCTATTCTATGTTAATCAAAGAGCTTCGACAGTAATGCTAAAAGAAGAATTGGAGGCCCTGAAAAACCAATTCATGGATCGCTTAGAAGTCTTTTACTTTCTAACGAAACAAAAAAGAAACATACCCTTTCTTAATGGCCGTCTTTCTGTTGACAAATTGGAAATCATTCACGAAAAAATTTGCAATCTATCAAATATAGATCATCATTTTATTTGTGGTCCTGAAGCCATGATTTTGGATATCAAAGATTATTTGACCTCTAAAGGTGCAGCATCAGCATCGATACATTTTGAGCTGTTTGGCACAAATCAAAAAGCAAACGAGAACCAAAAAATTGAGTTAGCCGAAAGCCTCAAAGGGCAACGTTGCGAATTGACCATCATAGAAGGAGGAAAACAAATGGAGCTAAATGTTGAACAAGGGGCTGAAAACGTGCTGGATGTAGCGTTAAACAACAGCGCCGATCTACCGTTTGCCTGCAAAGGAGGAGTATGTGCAACATGTAAAGCAAAAGTGATTGAAGGCGAAGTAGAAATGTTACTAAGCTATGGTTTAGAAGCTGATGAAATAGAAGAAGGCTACATTCTTACCTGTCAATCTATACCTATAACCGAAAAATTAATCGTAGATTTTGATTCATAAAAAAGCATTGTTATGTCTCCCGAAATAAACCTAGAAGAACAATTTCAAGCAAGGATAGACGCCGGTCAAAAAATTGAGCCGAAAGACTGGATGCCTGAGAAATATAGAAAAACACATATAAGGCAAATATCCCAACATGCGCATTCCGAAGTAGTCGGAATGTTGCCTGAAGGAAATTGGATAACTCGAGCACCTTCATTGAGAAGAAAAGTTGGACTTCTAGCCAAAGTTCAAGATGAGGCAGGTCACGGTCTATATCTATATTCTGCCGCAGAAACCTTAGGTATAAGCCGAGACGAAATGTACGAGCAGCTTCATACCGGCAAAGCCAAGTATTCTTCCATCTTTAACTATCCTACCCTCAGTTGGGCAGATATTGGTGCGATTGGTTGGTTGGTAGATGGTGCAGCAATTATAAATCAGGTTATGCTCACTCGGACTTCTTTTGGCCCATATGCAAGAGCCATGGTGCGTATCTGTAAAGAAGAAAGTTTTCATCAACGTCAAGGCTACGAAATAATGCTAGGGCTCGCCAAAGGAACCCCAGAACAAAAAGAAATGGCCCAAGATGCCCTCAACCGTTTTTGGTGGCCTTCCTTAATGATGTTTGGGCCAAGAGATGAAGATTCACCTAATACTGCACAATCTGTTAAATGGAAAATTAAACGTAAGACAAATGATGAGTTGCGGCAACAGTTTGTAGACATTACTGTACCTCAAGCCGAATTTCTTGGATTGAGTATACCTGACCCTACCTTACAATGGAATGAAGAAAGAGGCCATTATGATTTTGGAGAAATTGACTGGAATGAGTTTTGGCAAGTCGTAAAAGGCAACGGACCCTGCAATAAAGAACGACTCGCAGCTAGAGTAGATGCATGGGAAGAAGGGGCATGGGTAAGAGATGCTGCTATGGCATATGCCGAATGGAAAGAAAAAGAAAAGATCAAAAAAGCGGTATAGACATACTAGGTTAAGTCCAAAATAAAATATTTATGAGTGATCCAAATAACAAAAACGAATGGCCAATATTCGAAATCTTTATCAGATCTAAGAATGGTTTAGAACATAGACATGTTGGAAGTTTACATGCTGCTGATGCAACCATGGCCATAGAAAATGCTAGAGATGTGTATACACGCAGACAAGAAGGCGTTAGTATTTGGGTAGTGCCTTCGAAGGAAATAACTGCAAGCAATCCGGAAGACGCTGGAGAATTATTCGAACCTGCCGAAGACAAGGTCTATAGACATCCTACTTTTTACGAATTGCCTATAGAACTGAAACACATCTAATGGATCAAAATCTATATAACTATCTTTTGATGCTTGGAGATAATTCGATGATTCTTGGACATCGATTATCCGAATTATGCGGACATGGCCCTTCCCTGGAAACCGATATTGCATTAACCAATATTTCTTTAGACCTCTTTGGTCAGGTAAGAAATATTTTTCAATATGCCGCGAAACTTAACGATCAAGAATCCTCAGAGGACTCTATCGCCTTTCTTAGAAATGAGAGGCAACATTACAACTGTATTTTAGTAGAACAACCTAATACTGATTTTGCGCATGTTATTTTGCGTCAGTATTTGTTTGATCAATTCCAACTCCTTCAACTCAACTTTTTACTTCAGAGTAAAGACGAGCAATTGAAAGCCATCGCTGCAAAGTCAATTAAAGAAACCAAATACCACATTCGGTTTTCATCAGAATGGTGCAAGAGATTAGGGCAAGGTACAGAGATAAGTCATAACAAAATTACGACCGCTCTTGAATTACTTTATCCTTTTTGTAATGAGTTTTTCGAAACCACCGAAGTTGAAAAAGAAATGATGGAAAGAGGCATAGGTCCAAATCTAGAAGAACTTAGAGTCCAATATTTTGATAATGTGACTACTCTTTTAAATGAGGCTGGCTTATCAATTCCACAAACACCTTTTAGAGTTTCCGGAGGGAAGCATGGCCGACACTCTGAACACTTAGGTTATATTTTGGCCGAGTTTCAATATATGCAAAAGACCTATCCCAACATGCAATGGTAAGCACACTGCCAAATATTGATCCTGATTTGATTGGAATATTAGAACAAGTTTCTGATCCTGAAATCCCGGTACTGTCAGTATTAGACTTAGGAGTGATCCGTGAAGCTGTGATAAGAGACGAGGTAGTACACATAAAACTAACGCCAACCTATACTGGCTGTCCTGCAATGGACACTATTTCGGTTGATCTCAAACAAGCTTTACAGCAAAACAACTTTAAATCAAAAATAGAATTAGTCTTATCTCCTGCATGGACGACTGATTGGCTTTCGCCTAAAGGAAAAGCCAAATTAGAAGCTTATGGCATTGCCCCCCCTTTAGGAGAAGAGTTGGATAAAAAAGCCTTAATGGATGGAGAGCGCATTGTAAAATGTACCCATTGCCAAAGTACGAATACCAAAGTCATAAGCGCTTTTGGATCCACAGCTTGTAAAGCATTGTTTCAATGCCTAGACTGTCTTGAACCTTTTGACTATTTTAAGTGCTTAAAATAAAACATGGCCTCTATACTATTTGAACAAATTGAAGGTGTTGCAAAAATCACATTCAATCGACCCGAAAGTTTTAACAGTTTTGATCGCGAAATGGCATTTCGTTGCCAAGATTTATTGGATCAATGCAAGGAAGATGAATCCATTCGAGCCGTATACATCACCGGAAATGGCAAAGCCTTTTGCGCCGGTCAGGACATCAAATTTTTGTTAGATCCTGCAAATGCAGACATTGGTTTAGATCGTATTGTCCCAGAGCATTATAATCCCATTGTAATGAAAATTTACAATTTGCCCAAGCCGGTTATATGCGGGGTTAACGGAGTGGCAGCTGGTGCAGGCGCTAACATCGCACTTGTGTGTGATGTGACTTTAGCCACCGAATCAGCTAGTTTTATACAAGCATTTAGTAAAATTGGGCTAATTCCAGATTCTGGTGGTACCTATGCTTTACCAAGATTGGTAGGTTTTCAAAAAGCAATTGCACTCGCCATGCTGGGAGATAAAGTAAGTGCGCAAGAAGCTGAGCGATTGGGAATGATTTATAAATACTTCTCTGATGAAAGTTTCGAAGCGTCTGCCTTCGCTATAGCAAAAAAGCTTTCTCAAATGCCAACAAAAGCATTGGCATATACCAAAGAGCTGTTTAACCGATCACTTACCAATAGCTTTGAAGAACAACTTCAGCTAGAAGGCGTATACCAAGCGTTGGCTGGGCAGTCAGAAGATTATAAGGAAGGCATCAATGCCTTTGTAGAAAAACGTAAACCTGTTTTTAAAGGAAAATAAACATGAAGGTTTTTGTTATTGGAAGTGGCACAATGGGAAGCGGGATTGCACAAATTGCTGCCACACAAGGGTGCAATACGATACTCTATGATCTCAACAAAACTATGCTTGAGAAGAGTAAGGAAAAGTTAGAAAAGATTTTAAATCGACTCATAGAAAAAGAGCGAATAGATCAACAAGAGAAAGAACGCATTCAAAGTAATTTAAAATACACCATAGATCTCAACGAATTAAAAGGTGCCGACTTGGTCATCGAGGCCATTGTAGAAAATTTAGAAATAAAGAAAAAAGTCTTTCATGATGTGGAGTCCATTGTCGGTACCGAAGCCATCATAGCATCCAATACGTCTTCGCTTTCTATTACTTCCTTGGCTTCTTCTCTTAGAAAACCAGAACGATGTATTGGTTTGCATTTTTTCAACCCTGCACCATTAATGAAATTGGTTGAAATAATTCCAGCCTTACAAACCAATGAAACAACATATTTAGCATCAAAAAATATTATAAGCAGCTGGGGAAAAACAATCGTAACGGCCAAAGACACTCCAGGTTTTATCGTAAATAAAGTAGCAAGACCCTTCTATAGCGAATCCATTAAAATGTTAGAAGAAGGCTTGATTCAAAATTCTACCGTTGGAAAAAAAGCTTTTGATATGGCCATGCAAACTATTGGTGGATTTAGAATGGGGCCTTTCCAACTGATGGATTTTATAGGACATGATGTAAATTATAAGGTTACTCATACTGTTTGGAATGCATTTTTTAATGATCCAAGATACACTCCATCCTTTAGTCAGAAACGGTTAGTCGAAGCCGGATATTTGGGTAAAAAATCTGGACGGGGCTTTTATGATTATGAAGCACTCGAAGAAATCATAGTTACTCCAGATTTTGATAAAATGGAACCTTTGGTTATGCGTGTGGTGTATATGTTGATAAACGAAGCCGCGGACACCTTACACAAAAATATTGCATCTAAACAAGACATTGATTTAGCGATGACTAAGGGGGTAAATTATCCCAAAGGTTTGCTTGCTTGGGCGGATGAGCTAGGCATACATAAAGTAGTCAAAGAAATAGATACGCTTTATGAAGAATATCATTCGGATAGATATCGATGCTCTCCTTTGCTGAGAAAAATGCTGCAATCTGATCAAAAGTTTTTTCAATAATGAGTGAGGATAAAGCAAAACGCATTTTTAACAAAATGATGGAAAAAGACCGCTTCAGTCATTGGATGGGAATATCCCCTGTCCTGCTTGAGGAGGGTCATTGCGTGATCCAAATGACCGTAAAAGAAAAAATGCTTAACGGTTTTGAAATTCTTCATGGCGGAGTAGCCTATGCATTTGCCGATAGCGCATTTGCCTTCGCATCAAATTCTTTCGGAAGAATAGCTGTATCGATTCAAGGGAGTATGAATTTTGAAAAATCTTCGGTCCTTGGAGAAACGCTTTTTGCCGAAGCAAAAGCAATACGCGTAAATCATAAAACCGCCAATTTTGACGTAGAGATCTACAACCAAAACAAAGAAGTATATTATAGATTTAGAGGAACAGTTTATCGAAAGTCAGATTCGGTACTTGAAAATTAAAAAACCTATTAACTCAGGTTACTCTCAATTTTATTTTTACTTTAGTTATCTATCAAATCAAAAAATTATGGAAAACACCGATGTATTAGACAGCAACTTGGGTGATTCTAACTTGGGAATTACACCAGAAATTAAAATGTATTTAAACGAAGCCGCGAAATGGGCAAACTTTGTAGCCATTGTCGGATTCGTTCTTGCTGGGTTGTATGGAATTATTGCGCTTATTGGCATGTTCACTGGAATGTCAGCTGCCAGCCAAATGGGCGGAGGCGGAGGAATAATGATAGGTTATTTAGTCTTCATCCTTATTTACTGTGGCATTCTGATAATGATGTCATTGTATCTATATCGTTTTGCCTCCAACTCAAAAATGGCCATGGCGAATAACAATCAAATGAACCTAACTGCTTCGATGCAAAATCTTAAGCGTTACTTCAAACTTATCGGAATACTTATTATTGTAATGCTGGTATTTGTAATACTGGGATTAATTTTTGGATTATCTATGATGGGGTCGATAATGAATTCTGGCTTCTAATTAAGACATTCTTTTTGCCTTGATTTCAAGGTACTTGTTTATAACATTTACAGATAAATCTTGGGGGTTCGTCAATATTGATTGAACCCCCATTTGTTTTAGAGAATTAACAATCGTTTCTTTTTCCAAAATATTTCTTTGCGCAAATGTTTTGAGATAGATCTCATCTCGGTTGGTGGTCTTTCTTTTACTCAAACTAATAATCTCTGAGTTTCTGAAAAACACTACCACCAGAAGGTGTCTTTGATTTATCGCCTTTAAATACTTCGCATTTCGCTCAAAGTCTTGAAGGTTTTCAAAATTGGTGAAGAGTATAAGAATACTACGACGTCTGATTTTACTTCGTATAATACTGTTCAACAATTCAAAACTAGGTTCTAAAAAATCAGTTTTTTGATGGTATAATTTATCAATTACATTTTCCAATTGATTAAGTTTTGATTCGGCCTTTACCAATGCACCTAATTTATTGGAAAATGTAATCAAACCTGTTTTATCATAATTGCGCAAAATTATATTGCTCAATACAAGGCTACTATTTATAGCATAATCCATCAAAGAAAGGTCATCAAATGGCATCTTCATTGCCCTTCCTTTATCAATTATACAATAGACGTTTTGAGATTTGGTGTTTTGAAATCGATTGACCATAAGTTCTCGATTGCGAGAACTGGCTTTCCAATTGATTGCTTTTATATTATCACCTTGCTGATAGTTTCTGATATGTTCAAATTCATCATTCTCACCGAGTGCACGAATTCTTCGAATCCCTGACATCGTAGCTGTCTTTGAAAAAACCTGAAGTTGGAATTTTCGCATTTGAAGAATAGAAGGAATCACCTTGACCTCAGACGAGTTGTTGATCGAATCCCGAAATTCCAACAATGACGGAAAGCCTAAAGACAACATCAAATGTGTATGTCCAAATTTATATAAGCCTCTTTCGGTTGGTCGTATACTGGTTGAAAATTCACTTTCTGAATGTTTTGAAAGCGTTAGTTTTTTTGTTGATTTTCTATTTTGTAATTGCGCAGGCAATTCGTCCAAGACTTCAACTTTTAAATCATAGTTAGTCGAATTTTTTACGTGGTAATCTACCTTTTGAATATCTCCCAATGATATTCTCGAACTGTGCGTTCGGTGACAAGAAATGTTCTTCTTTTGAATTCCAAAAAATACCCATTCGGCTATAGCCAACACAACTAACCCAATGGCTAATACACAAGCAAAAACATACAAGGCATTTACCACATATGAGGCCACAAACATCAGGACCACAAGTCCAGACACAATGAAAAATCTTGGTTTTAGAAAAACGTTTTTCATTAATTACCTAGGGACTTCAACCATCTGAAAAATTTCTTCTATCACATCTTTTGTGCTCAATCCTTCCATTTCGGCCTCAGAACTTAAGATCAATCTGTGATTTAAAATATGAGGCGCTACAAATTGTATGTCGTCCGGAATTATAAAAGAACGTCCCTCCAAAAAGGCAATGACTTTTGCGGCCTTTAAAAGCCCCAAAGAAGCTCTTGGAGAAGCTCCTAAGTACAGTTTAGCATGCATTCGAGTTTCTTGAATAAGGCTCGTAATGTATTTGAGCATTTGCTCCTCAATATGCATTTCATCCAGATTGGATTGGATGGATTTAATGTGCTTCGACTTTAATATCGATTTTACGATGGACAAATCCACCTTTGACGATTGCGCCTTAAAGCGATTCAAGATTTCGAATTCTTCATCGGCCGTAGGATAATCCAAAATAATTTTCATTAGAAATCGATCCAACTGAGCCTCAGGCAATCGATAGGTCCCTTCCTGTTCTATCGGGTTTTGCGTGGCAATCACCAAAAAGGGACTATCCATTTTATATTCGTTGCCATCATATGATATTTGACGCTCTTCCATGACTTCAAAAAGCGCGGATTGGGTCTTGGCCGGAGCTCTATTGATCTCATCAATCAATACTATATTGGAAAAAATAGGGCCTTTTTTGAATTCAAAATTTGATTCCTTCATGTTAAACACCGAGGTCCCTATAATATCTGACGGCAACAAGTCAGGAGTAAATTGTATTCTAGAAAAATCTGCATCTAGAGTTTTAGAAAGCACCTTAGCCGATAATGTTTTGGCAATTCCCGGCACGCCCTCTAATAAAATATGCCCTTCGCAAAGAATGCAAGTAAGCATGAGCTTAATCAAATCTTCTTGCCCAATCAATACTTTGGCGCATTCCTGATAAACAGAATCGAATTTTTCAATCAAAGGATTTGTTTTCATCGGAACAAATTCAGCCTGTGGTTCTTGAGTCACATTTGCCTCAGCAATTGGCTCATCATTGTTTTTAATTTCGTCTGTCATTATTTTGCTTTTTTATAAAAGTTCTCGATTCTATAGTGCAGATTTACAAGTTGGTCATCTGGGAAATTATAGCTCCGCGCATCACGCCGCAACATCTTTAATATAACGCTTAATTCTTCGATATCTACTTTTGATTTTTTAGCAAGATTTTCCAAAAAATCAGGATCTCTTTCCTCTAAATAATATTTACTCTTTATCGTATGATAAAAATAATTCCGAATGTGAGGGATCAATAAAGTCGGTTCATTTTGACTGGCAAAGAGCTTGCTTAATGTTTCGACGTATTCGATCGAAGTGTTTTTATTTCTTTCCAACACTGGAATGGCTCGTTGCTTTCTTTTGGCTTGAAACAACAAATACATTAAACAAGAAAACAATAAAAAGTAATAGGCTTTCGAAAGGTATTTGTCAGATAAAACATACTCCAGTGGGCTTTCAATTTTATTCATTTCTTTCGAAAACCGATCAAAAGATGGATGATCTAAAACTATAGTATTGCAATCAAAATGATCAAAAATGTAATTAATAAACTCCTTATATCCATCTTGAGTCCCAGCGAGATTGGAAAAAAATTCTGGAACCGAAAACATATAAAGGGCACCCTCTCCTACTTTCGTCCGACTAAAAACAGGCAAGCCATTACACTCTCCTAAAACCTCTGTACGCTGATCGTCTATTCTGTTTAACTTCCTATACCGCAACAAGGCTTTTTTCGAAAACTCTTTATAATAATGAGAATATTGAAATTTGATTCCTAAGCTATCAGTAAAACAAAAATTCATTATAGAGTCTCTTTCGTAACTGCCATATCTTGATTTTGGAAGATATTCTATAGAATCCGAACTCATCCCAACATTACCAATTAAAAAAGCTGTATTGCCTTTCTCGAGAAAGCTAACGAGCTCTAAAACCTTTTCGTTATAATACGAATAGCTCCCTCCTATGCGCAAATACAAGGCACCGGTAGTATCGATATTCGAAAAAACCGTATCCTTCGTATTGTAGTATAAGGTCTGATCTTCAAAGTAATCTTTGACCAGTTCATGAAAAACGTACGATCCATTGGGTGCCTTCGAATCAAAATTATCCGGAGCATTCCACTCCACATCAGGCACTTCATCAAATCGGTAAAAAGCAAAGACTATCCCAGTGAGGACAAGGATTACTAACCCAGCGATAATAAGACCTGAATATTTCTTCATTTTGCAGTGTTGAAAAATGAATTAAATTCTGGCAGGAGCTCATTAAACTCTTGTTCACCTATAGGTGCGTTTCCATACCAAACCCAAGCAAAAATATTCGCGAGTTTTTTAAACACCTTATGCTCAGAGGTTCCTCTTAACTCGTTGGCATAGTCTCTATTTGTTTTATCTGCTTTCCATTTTATTTTGTTTTCCAGACTTAATTGCTGCAAAATTTCTAAAAACTTAAACCGAAGAGCCAATCGGAAATTACCCGCTTTTAAAGCTTCATCATACTTCGAAATTACATCTACATCTTCAATATGTTCTTCTTCACTCTGATTGGTTTGATCCTCCCTGTTCGCCAATTTTTTGTCTATCCGAAAATTAGAAAAGATCAAATAAATCACTGCAATCGTTAATACTGCAGCAAACAAATAGGCCATCAATTTATAGAGTCCAAAGTCACCAAAAGTAAACGTGGGGTTACGTCTTTGAGAAGAATTAAGATCAGGTGTTGACTTTAAAGGAGATCTTCGAACCAGCGTCGTTTTAGTTTTTGAATAATCAATCTCCTTTAAAATATTATCCAATTCTGGTTCGGTTATTTCGTTTTGCTGTGCCTTCGGTACACTCCAACAAAAAGAAAACAAAAGAAGCATTAGCATCAGTTTTCTTTTCATACCTCTAACACTGTTGAATGATTACCAAAATCTTCATATTGTTTTATCAGGTCTAGACCCTTAAACTTACAAAGCAAAGAATGGTACGTATTGGCGAAAAAATAAAAGCTGAATGGAATAGTCAACAAACCTGCTAAAAAGAAAGTTAAGAAACTATAAAACAAGCCGTTCAATTGAGTAAAAGGTAAAATCTTATGCCACTCCAAAATCTTTTCTAAGAAGAAAGAACCCAAAGACCAAAAAATGAGATAGATCAGTCCAAAACAAAGCAAGGTCAGTAGATTCTCAATTAAAAAGGAAAAGTAGCGCTTGTAAGAAAATCGTATTGCATGTGCCAACTTTTGCAAGTAAGATTCTTTGGTGTCTTCAATCAACTCTACTGCCCAAATACAGAATATTTGAAGCGGAAAGATTAAAAAGAGATACACTGCTTGTAATCCGAAAAAATAAAATGGAAGCACGAGTACAATAGAAATTGGCAAGACACGAAGAAAAAATTTACGCATAAATCCAAACCATGTGATATCGGTCTGCTGATAGTGATATAAAGATTTAAGCCAAACAAAATTGATTATGAATACAACCAATAACCAGATCCCACTGCTTGGCTTTAAATCAACAAAAACCCCATTGACCAAGGTTGCAATGTTTTGAGCATGTAAATAGTACCAAATCGAAACGGCGAAAACTAAGAACGAAGGGAAAATGACGGAATTGAATATCGAAGCTCCAAACCGTTTGATGTCCTGAACAGTTAAGACAAAATTCTCTTGAATATTTCTAAATCCAACTCTTTCTGATTTTTTTTCTTCATCAGGCACTGGCATGATTTGATGATCCTCAATATCAAATTTCCTTGAGTTGACATAATAGTAAGGGTAAAACACCCACATGAATAATACAAAGCAAAGCGACCCTCCTATAATGAGTACTTTCATAAAAGTGGGCATTTCGGTCAATCTGGTTACAAAAGACTCAAACATACCAGCGATTATAAACAAAGGAATAGCACCCAAAATTATACGCATGGCGCTAATTGCTGATAACTGCATGGAGGTACTACGTTTGTATGTTTTAGGCAAAGCCACTCCTTTGCCTAATAATAGCCCTGCACCACCTGCTATGATAATTGCCGATATTTCGATTGTTCCATGAATCCAAATAGTCAAAAATGAAGTAAGAAAAAGACCTTTGGAATAAAAAAAATACTGGAATGCACCGAGCATAATCCCGTTGCTTACTAAAACGAATATCGTACCGATACCAAAGAAAAAACCTAGGACAAATGCCAAAAATGAAACACGAATATTGTTGATCGTGATTCTAAAAAACATATCTTCTTGAGAAGAGTCCTTGTAAACCGCCATTGGATCTCCCTTATTGATATTTTCTTCGGTCATTTCTACATAACGCTCACCGACCACAAGGGCAAGAAAGTCCGGATTTTTCGAACTCGAAAACGCACCAATTAAAACTGCCGCAGAAAATATTAAAAACGAGATCAGCAAAGATTTTCGCGCCTTGTAAATCTCAATGGGCAAAATATGTGAAAAAAAATCTGTGACTGGTTTTATACTAAACTTTACTTTCTTTTTGGTCAGCTTATCATAAACGCTTTGCGTCAAATTATTTAAATAAAGTCTAACTGATCTGTTGGTATAAAAAGTCCGTGCATAAGATAAATCTGAAGAAACTTTAACAAAAAGCTCATGAATTCTTTCTGGATCTTGGCCAGATTTCTCCAGTAAACTTTCAAGCTCTTTCCACTTTTCACTATTTTCTTCTATAAACTCTTTTTCAGTCATATATCTTAGAGAAATAAAGTAACAAAAAGAAATTTTCATTCCTACGATGAAGACCATAGAAATTGCCACAGCGCACAATATTATTTTCAATTACGGCTTAGCAAGTGTAATGCAGCGAATTGTGGCTTATGGTATTGATTTGGGCATTATGTTAATATATGCTACGATTGTATCAATCATCATTACCCCTTCCACACCGCTGTGGATGATGTGTGTCTTTCTAGTTTTAATGCTTTATCATTTTTTGATGGAAAGCCTAAATAGAGGACAATCCATTGGTAAAATGATTCTTAAAATAAGAGTGGTTACCCTTCGTGGTAAGACTCCAACGGCGCAAGATCTTTTTATTCGTTGGATTTTTAGGATGATAGACATCACCTTTACTGTAGGTACTTTAGGTATAATAAATATCCTTGCTTCCGAAAAACACCAAAGGATTGGAGATTTAATGGCCAGGACGACTGTCATAAGTCTAAAAAACAGCAATCACTTAAAACTAGAAGGCATTCTTAAACTAAATAGTCAAACCAAAGAATTGCAATATCCAGGCGTGAGAATGTTTAATGACAAAGACATGATTCTACTCAAACAAACCTTGGACAGAGCAAGTCGTTTTCCAACAAATGAAAACAAATCGTTTCTCAAAAAACTAGGTGTACGGATTTTCGAAGACTTGGGTTTAGATGTTTCAAATCTTTCGGCTAAGGTTCTACGAGACATACTTAATGATTATATTCTTACTACCCGTAAATAGTTATTTAGATTTGCATTACATGGCTTTGGAAAAATAGGCTCTAAGAAAAATTATGAAGAAACTAGGAAATTACATATCAGGTAAATGGCAAATAATAGAGGGCAAGGGAACACCTTTATTCAATGCTTACACTGGAGAAGAAATTGCTGTGGCCAATACCGATGGAATTGATTTAGAAAAAGTCTTACAGTATGGTAGAAATGTTGGTAGTCAAGCATTGAGAAAACTGACCTTTCAGCAACGAGGCATGATGCTGAAGAAATTGGCTTTATACCTTACCAAAATAAAAGAAAAGTACTATCCGATTAGTTACCAAACTGGCGCCACCAGAGCAGACAGCTGGATTGATATTGAAGGGGGCTTTGGTAATTTGTTTGCAAATGCCTCTTTACGGAAAAACTTTCCCAACCAAACATTTCATGTTGATGGGGACCCAATAGATCTTTCGAGAGGACAAAAATTTATGGGGCATCATATTATGGTTCCTAAAAGAGGTGTCGCCATTCATATCAATGCATTTAATTTTCCTATTTGGGGCATGCTCGAAAAATGTGCAGTAAACTGGATGGCAGGGGTAGCTGCAGTCGTTAAACCAGCGACGTCTACTTCTTTCTTAACCGAAGCGGTGGTGCGCGATATTATCGAATCAGGCATATTGCCTGAGGGTGCATTGCAATTGATTTGTGGATCAGCACGATCTATTCTAGAAACCGTTGATTCACAAGACGTGGTTACGTTTACCGGCTCTGCTGACACAGGAAGATTGTTAAAATCGAATCCTAGAATAATTAACGAGTCCGTTCCATTCAATATGGAAGCAGACAGTTTAAATGCCTCCATACTTGGCCAAGATGCCGTACCAGGCACCCCAGAATTTGATCTGTTTATCAAAGAGGTCAAAAAAGAAATGACCACCAAATGTGGACAAAAATGTACGGCGATTCGAAGAGTGATAGTGCCTGATAATTTAGTAGAAGATGTACAAATTGCACTCGGAAAGGCCTTGGCTAAAGTCACCATTGGAAATCCAAGCGATAAAAAAGTGCGCATGGGGGCCTTAGCGAGCAAAGACCAACTTATTGAAGTGAAAAATCAAGTCGCTCGACTTAATAAATCCGCAGACATAATTTATGGCAATCTTGATGAAATCGAATTGATAGATGCAGACTATAATCGTGGAGCATTTATGAGTCCGATTGTTCTGTTAGAGAGTGATCCATTCAAAAACACAGCAGTACATGAGTTAGAAGCCTTTGGTCCAGTAAGTACAATTATGCCTTATAAAAAACTCGAGGAAGCGGTACAACTGGCGAACATGGGCAAAGGATCTTTGGTATGCTCGATAGCAACAAACGATCAGAGTATTGCACGTGATTTTACTGTAGAAGCTGCCAGCCATCATGGAAGGATTTTGGTCATCAACAGAGAAATGGCTAAATATAGCACAGGACATGGGTCCCCGTTACCATATTTGGTCCATGGTGGACCAGGTAGAGCTGGTGGCGGTGAGGAGATGGGTGGCATGCGTGGGATTAAGCATTATCTCCAAAGAACGGCCATCCAGGGAAGTCCGAACATGCTAACCAAAATTACCGGAATTTACCAAGCTGGATCGGATTATGTAGATACCGAAAAACATCCTTTTAGATATCATTTTGAAGACATCAAAGCAGGCATGTCAATATTGACTCATAAAAGGACATTGACCGATTCTGATATTCAAAATTTTGCCAATTTAAGCTGGGATGTTTTTTATGCCCATACCGACATCACCTCACTTGAGGGAAGTATCTTCGAAAAAAGAGCTGCGCATGGGTATTTTATTTTGGCAGCTGCTGCTGGACTTTTTGTAAGCCCAGCGAAGGGACCTGTTGGGGCAAATTATGGTTTGGATGAGTGTCGTTTTATAAAACCACTCTATCACAACGACACCATTCAAGTAAGATTAACCTGTAAAGAAAAAGTAGATCGAGATAGTAGAGGCAAAGAACATCCTTCGGGAGTAGTAAAATGGTACGTTGAAGTTTTTGATCAAGAAGGAGAATTATCTGCCTTCGCAACGGTGTTGACCCTAGTCAAGAAAAAATCTCCTTTTGTAAAAATGACTAGACAGCAAATAGAAAAAAACCTAGATGCGCTCACCAGTGATACCCAAGCCAAATGGGGATTGATGTCCGCTCAACATTTGGTAGAGCACTTGCATCATATGAATCTAATTTCTCTAGGTGACGTCGAAGCAAAAATTTCAACACCTGAGGATCGTTTAGAAAAATACCAAGATTCGCTTTGGAACTACAAGCCAATGCCAAAAGAATACAAGCACCCTATGCTTCCAAAGGAAGAGGTAGTTCCGTTGGCATTCGAAAATATTGAAGAGGCTAAAAAAGCCTTTTGGGAATCGTTCCAAAGGATTGAAGATTTTTACAAACAAAATCAAGATGGAAAATTGCTAAATGTGGTTTTTGGAATGCTAGACAAATACCACATGCAGCTCATGATGGATAAACATTTTAATCACCACTTTTCTCAATTTGGATTATTATAATGGACGCTTACGTAAAAAGTATTTCACTCAAAGAAGGTTTACAAGAAATTTCATTCTTTCACCCCAAACACAACTCATTGCCAAGTGAGCTTTTGGAATTATTGAGATCCGAAATAACTGCCGCTGGATTAAATCCAGAAATCAGGGTTATCATAATTAAAAGCGGTGGGGATCGAACATTCTGCGCCGGCGCAAGTTTTGATGAATTGATCTCCATCAACGACCAACATACAGGCAAGAAGTTTTTTATGGGCTTTGCTAATGTAATCAATGCTATACGTACTTGTCCTAAATTAATCATTGGAAGAGTTCAAGGAAAAGCCGTGGGAGGCGGTGTGGGATTGGCCAGCGCATTGGACTATTGTCTGGCCTCAAAATATGCTTCTGTTAAACTTTCGGAATTAAATGTAGGAATTGGTCCTTTTGTTGTTGGTCCCGCGGTAGAGAGAAAAATTGGCTTATCGGCATTTAGCCAAATGACCATTAATGCGGACAATTTTTATTCTGCCCTTTGGGCTAAAGAAAAAGGCTTGTTTGCCGAGGTGTTCGACAACGTTGAAGCGCTCGATCAAGGGGTCTTAGATATGGCCAATTATTTATTAAATACAAATCCCGATGCCCAATCAAAACTGAAAAGGATTTTTTGGGAAGGCACAGAGCATTGGGGAGAATTACTTGAAGAACGAGCAAAAATAAGCGGCAACCTCGTACTTTCTGATTACACCAAAGAGGTGCTAGCAAAGTACAATACTTGAGCAAAAAACAGCATTACGAATTAGATTTTCGTCTACCCTATTCTTAGGCATGATAAATTTTGGGTTTGTAATCCTCGGTTACAGATGAAGCAACTTTAATTAATTTTTTATGTAAATCCTCCACGTCGCACATCTACTAAACGATAGTTAAATACTACGCTCATTGTTTAACCTCTAAAAATGCGACATGAAATCACTCTACTTAGTATTATTATCCTTTAGCGGCATATTCTTAACGGACAACAAACCAAGCGAGACCACTCTGAACTCTTCTATTGAAAAAGTTGTGGTGTTTCAAAACAGTGCCAGAGTTACTCGACAAAGTGAACCATTTGTCATTTCAACAGGTACCTATGTTTTAAAACTTGAAAAAGTATCGCCCTTTCTTAACAAGAACTCTGTCGAACTCAAATTAGATGGAAACGGTACCATCGCTCAAGTCAAATACCGCAAAAACCATTTACTATCCAAACAATTAAATGAACAAAACGCAGCTCTTGTTAATGAAAGTAAAACTATCGCCGACAGCATCGAACAAATAGATTTAAATCTTCAAAGCTTGGAAGCCCATAAAGAATTCCTTCAGTTAAACAGAAAAATTAAAGGTGAAAACCAAAGCTTAACCCTTGGCGATTTGCGCGACATTTCTCAATACTATAGTGAAGAAACAAAAAAGCTCATTTTCGATATCCGCAAGCAGTCAAAACATAGACAATTGTTGCTGAAACAAAAAAGCAATATTGAAGCACAACTGCAAGAATTAAAACCCAAATTGTTTGAAGTCCCTTATGATGTATTGGTTACTGTACATTCTACCCAAAATCAAAATATCTCCTTACAAATGACCTATCAGGTAAAAAATGCAGGATGGTACAGCAGTTATCATATGAGAGCCAAAGGAATTGATGAAGATTTAGAACTTGTACATTTTGCCAACGTGTTTCAAAATACTGGCGAAAATTGGAACAATGTGATTCTCAGTTTTACTAATGAAGATGATGCGGTTTCAAAAAACATTCCTACACTACAACCGATGTATGCTCCGCCTAATCGCTCAAAACCTCAAAATAGGAATTATCGAAGCACCCCATCAAAACACGTTGGCCCCATTGATCATGTCACTGGATATATTTATGACGAAACAGGCCTGCCTATCATAGGGGCCAATGTTATTATTGAAAATACCGCCCAAGGAACTATTTCTAATATTGATGGATATTTTGAATTAAACTTACCTCCTGGATCACACAAGCTGGTCATTTCATACACCGGCTATGGAACACAAACGGTTGCAGTCACAGTACCAAACCTTTCTATAACATTATCTGAAGGTGAATTAATAGATGAAATAGTAATTACAGGTTATAACAGTGGTTTAGAAATACGGAAAAAAGAAAAACCAAAACCTGTCCACTACTCCTATGCGTTACCTGGTAGTAAGATTGAGGAAACCAATCTTAATTTTAGCTTTATCATGGACACCCCTTATACTATACTGTCGGACGCCAAAAACAACGAAATAGCACTTAGGCAATTAAATCTTGAAGCATCTTTTAAGTATAAAGCAATTCCAAAATTGACTTCTCAAGTTTTTTTGACAGCCTTTGTGGATGATTGGGAAGATAAAAAGTTGTTGAGAGGAAATATGAATCTTTACTTTGAAGGTGCATACATTGGTAAGTCATTGCTAGATCCATCTGTCTTAAAGGACAGCATGCAAATCTCATTGGGCATTGACAGCAATATTAAAATAAATCGAACCCGTACTAAATATTACACCAAGAAAAAGTTTATCGCGGATAAAAAGAATACTGAAATCATTTACACCATTAATCTCAAAAACAACAAAAACAGCGCGATCGAAATTGAAATTTGGGATCAAATACCTGTATCTGTACAAAAGGCAATAAAAGTAATACCCAAATCTATCAGCGCTGATTTTAATCTCAACGAAAACAACGGTATTGGATATTGGAACATGACTTTGCCCCCAAAAAGTCAAGAAGAACTAACTATTGGTTTTGTCTTAAAATACCCCCAACACTACCATTTTAATTTTTAATAAAAAAGGGCTGAATTTATAATTCAGCCCTTCCATATTTAACTAGTATGCCAGTATTTTTAGTCTACTGTTTGCTCTACTTTTATTTCTACTTTTTCTCCATTGCCTTCACCCATTCCTTTTGCTTTTATTTGCTTCTTTCCTACACCTAAAGTAACCAACATGTCTCTAATTACATTTGCTCTTAGATCCGTTACTTTATTACTCGCTCCATGCACTTGTACCTGGATTTTTGCATCTGGCATGTCTTTCAAAGCTGCGGCCAATCCTTCTACTTCTCCCTTGGAAAAGTTAGTGATCTTATGGGACTCACTATCAAATTCGATTTGACTCAAGCCATACGTAGATCCTACTTTCTCTTTTGATTTAAACATTCCAGAAAAAACTTTCTTCATTGCATCAGCAGTCTTAACTGCAGCTCCACCTACCGCTTTTCCTGCATCACCAACTGCCTTTCCAACTTTCTTAAAAAAACCAATTTTCTTTCCGTCTTTGTCTAAATAAGCTCCGTCTTTTTCTGTAAACTCTCCTGCCTTGGCGATTAAGTTTCCTTTGGCATCAATTAAGTTTCCTTTGGCATCAATTGTAAAAGTTGCTACTCCATCAGCTGCATCCTTCATTGCATCTTTGCCCTCATTAACTAATTCTGTAGCGCCATCCTTAATGTTGTCTACTTTTTGTTCAACTGCATTTCCATGCGCTGAGTGATCATGATCCGCATGATCATGGCCTGCATGATCGTGACCTGAGTGGTCGTGACCAGCATGAGCTTCCGCTTTATCCACTCCTCTAGAACTTGACATTTCTGTTTTATCAGAATCCGTAGTTTCTGTAACTGCTTTGTCTTTGTTCATAAACCACCATAATGCGGCTGCCAACAATAATAAAGGCAACAACCATTTTAACATACCCATGCCTCCTCCATTATCTCCGCCTGTACTTGCAGAAGATCCTGAAGATGCAGCTGCACCTAGATTAGCAAGATTTGACTTTTGTCCACCTAAATAGTTGGCAAATTGTTGATCAGTATAATTTTCTGATTTCCCTAATTTCATCACATAACTCAAAACCATAGGAGCTAAAGCACTTACTAAAGAACTTGTTTTACCTGATCCGAAGCCTACCAATTTTCCTATATTTCCCAACAAAGTACTTTTCGCTGATCCAAATAAAAAATCAACGACCCCTGCCCCTTTAGACAAAAAGGCATCTTTCCCTAAGCTTCCTAATAAATTTGAACCAATGCCTTCATCGACAACATACTTTCGTAATGATGAAACATTTTGTGGGGTATCTCCTCGATTAATGATTCCTTTTAATAAGGTTGGTAGAGCAGCTCCCATTGCTGTTTTAGTTACTCCGGCATTTTCTCCAATCATAGAGCCAATACTGGAAATCACGTTATCAGAAAATTGATCTTTAACGTAATTAAGAAGGTTTTTACTCATTTTACTGTTTGAAATTTTTTAAATAATTCGTTTTGTTTGAAAGTTGGTCTACACTAAACGATCACTTATTCAATTCCACATAACCTAAACGCTAACACTATACTGTGTAAATTAGTTCCCTAGACTAAAACCATTCGCAATGTTTTATTCCTTTAAGGGATTTACTCCAGTAGTTGATCCATCGAGTTTTGTACATCCCTTAGCTGCTGTTACTGGAAATGTTATCATCGGTAAAAACGTATATATTGGCCCAAGCGCGGCAATTCGAGGAGACTGGGGAGGCATAGTCATAGAAGATGGGTGCAATGTTCAAGAAAATTGTACCATTCATATGTTTCCCGGAGTTATCGTAAGATTAGAGCGTGGTGCTCATATTGGGCATGGGGCTATAATACATGGTGCTCAAATAGGTGCCAACTGTTTGGTGGGTATGAATGCGGTAATAATGGATGAAGTAGTCATTGAGGAAGAATGTATCGTTGGTGCTATGACTTTTATAAAAGCCAAAGAGCATATACCCAAAAGATCATTGGTAGCGGGAAATCCAGGTAAAATAATAAAACAAGTGAGCGACGAAATGATTAAATGGAAAACAAAGGGAACCGCTTTGTACCAATCTTTACCAAATGACATGCACCAATATTGGCATGAAACCGAACCTTTGAAGGAAATTCCCTTAGATCGACCTAAACAAAAATCGCTTTATGACACCTGGGAGCAAATTAAAGCAAAAGATTAATCCATATTTTTACAATCCAAATAAAATCGAATCGCTTGTCCAAGGCTTCAAAAATAACCACGAAAGAATTACAAAAAGGATTTGAATATATCTGTCAGGCCAAGACACTGACCGAAGTATATGAAGAAAACTTCAAACTAGTATCCAAATATGTACATGCTACTTCTAGAGGGCATGAGGCGATTCAAGTAGCAGCGGGGATGCACTTGTTGCCTCAAGATTATGTGTATCCTTATTATCGTGATGATGCCTTATTGCTTAGTATGGGGATTACTCCATATCAACTAATGCTGCAGTTGTTTGCAAAAAAAGATGATCCTTTTTCGGAAGGAAGGTTATATTACTCGCACCCAAGCTTAAAGGACAAAAAGCTTCCCAAAATTCCATTTAATTCTTCTGCAACTGGCATGCAAGCTATTCCAGCTACTGGTGCAGCCATGGGTTTGCAGTATAAAGAAAAAATGAAACTGGATAAATCCAGAAGCAAAAACAAACCCATTGTATTATGCTCTTTGGGCGATGCTTCTATTACTGAAGGCGAAGTAGCTGAAGCCTTTCAAATGGCTTCGTTAAAAAAACTCCCCATCATTTTCCTAATCCAGGACAACGAATGGGACATTTCGGCTTCTGCAGATGAGATCCGTTCTCAGGACGCGATGGGTTATATTCAAGGTTTTAAAAACATTCAGGCTGTTCAAGTAGACGGAAGTGATTTTAGTAAATCCTTCGAATGTCTCAAAAAAGTTGTAGCCAAAGTAAGAAAGGACAGATGTCCTTTTTTGATTCATGCTAAGGTTCCCTTACTAAATCACCATACCTCAGGAGTGCGAATGGAATGGTATCGAGATGATTTGGAAGAAGATCGCAAAATAGACCCTTATCCCAAAGTAATTAAGCAATTGAATAAGGCGAAAATTACAAAGGGTAAAATTGAAAAACTTGAACAAAAGATTCGCGATTCAATTCTTGAAGCTTTTGAAAAAGCTAAAAATGCAGACGATCCTTCAACGGATTCGATAGCGCAATATATTTTTCAACCAAGCCCTATTGTAGAAGAGGAAGGAGAACGCAAACCCCAAAAAGCTGAGGAGGTAGTAATGGTTGATGCTGCTTTGCATGCAGTAGAAGAGATCATGCGAAAAGACAAAAAATGTCTTCTATATGGGCAAGATGTAGGTGGAAGGTTAGGTGGTGTATTTAGAGAAGCCGCAACACTTGCACAAAAATTTGGAGACGACCGGGTATTTAATACACCAATTCAAGAAGCTTTTATTGTAGGCAGCACTGCAGGCATGTCGGCAGTAGGTTTAAAGCCCATTGTGGAAGTGCAATTCGCTGATTATATATGGCCAGGACTCAACCAACTTTTTACCGAAGTAAGCAGGTCCAATTACTTGAGTTGCGGAAAATGGCCCGTAAGCATGGTTTTAAGAGTTCCTATAGGTGCATATGGAAGCGGAGGGCCTTATCATTCAGGTTCTGTAGAATCCGTAGTGGCAAATATTGGAGGACTAAAAATTGCCTATCCATCGAATGGAGCAGACCTCAAGGGCCTAATGAAATCTGCATATTACGATCCTAATCCAGTGGTCATTTTTGAGCATAAAGGATTGTATTGGTCTAAAGTACCAGGCACTGATATGGCGAAGACAAAAGAACCAGATGAAAAATATGTAGTGCCTTTTGGCAAGGCAAGAAAAATTCAAGAAGCCAGTACTAGCCATATCGAAAATGGAAACTCGATTTGCGTTATAAGTTATGGAATGGGAGTACACTGGGCATATAATGCCAGTAAAGCTTTTCCAGAGCAAGTCGAAATTTTGGACTTAAGAACAATTAGCCCATTGGACTACGAACACGTTTTTAGTTCTGTACGAAAACACAACAGGTGTTTGTTGGTAACAGAGGAACCAACCAACCATTCCTTTATGCAAGCTCTGGCTGGAAAGATTCAAGAAGAATGTTTTGAGGCCTTAGATGCACCAATTAAGGTTGTGGGTTCCATGCAAATTCCGGCCATTCCTCTAAATTCTGCCTTAGAAAATCATTATTTACCTAATCCAGAAAAAGTTGCAGAAGTTATTTCTGAGTTGCTCCAATACTAAAAATGCCCTCTGGAGATTTCCAGAGAGCACTAATTAAACTATCCAACTACTATACTATAATTTATAAATCAGCAATTAACACTCTGTCCAAAACATGGATAACTCCATTTGTAGCTTGGACATCCGCTAAAATCACGGTCGAACTTGCACCCGTCGCGTCTTGAATTTGGACTCCATTACTTAAGTCCACTCCTATATTTTGTCCTGCTACTGTACCAACATTTCCTTCTGTTAAGTCCGTAGACATCACATTAGCACCAGCTACTACATGGTATGTTAAGATGGTAGCCAATTGATCACCACTAAGTCCTGCTACAACTCCGCTTATGTCATCAAAAGCCGAATTAACTGGAGCAAAAACCGTAAATGGACCATCGCCACTTAAAACACTTACTAAGTCTCCAGGTGCTGATCCTAAGGCAGAAACCAAACTTGTGAAATTATTATTAGCTGCCGCATGACCAACGACATCAAGTGGTGTGATTACGCTATCAATCACATGAATGACACCATTATCAGCTATTACATCAGCAGTGGTCACGTTTGCACTTCCATTTAAACTCACTCCGCTGCCTTTTTCAATCAATACAGAAAGACCGCTGCCGCTTGGCGAAGCCGTAGAAGCCGTAGAGGCATATGTTTGACCATCTGCCAAATCAGTAGATCTAACTTCACCTCCCAAAACATGGTATAGTAAAATATTAGTTAAATCGGCGTCAGAAATGGTAGCCAAGTCAACACCTAGATCATCAAATGCTTGATTCGTAGGAGCAAAAACCGTAAATGGACCATCGCCTTGCAAAGTACTAACAAGATCTACTCTTTGAAGAGCTGCAACTAAAGTAGAAAACTGAGCATCACCAACAGCTATATCTACAATGGTGTTTGTTTCAACCTCTGGCTCATCTTCATCTCCACAAGAAGTCAAGAATAAACCGAAGAGAAGCAATAACATTAAACTTAATTTTTTCATAGTGTATTTTTTAGACCATTCTAACGATGCAATTCAGTTTTTGTTTAATTATTTATTAATTGTTTAAATTTTATTTGATATAAAAAGGTGATTTATCTTGTTTTTAGCCATTTTGTAGCGTTTTTTAATCTTTGTTTTCATTTTATATTGAAAATTATAATTTATGTACGATGTTGACTTTCCGTACAATAAAATATTTTTTAGTCCTACAAGACTATTTCAATATTGTATTTTTGTCCCATTCGACTAAAAAAAGAAATCTAGGATATAGGCATAGAATGAAAACCAGGGAGCGTATTATAACTCAAGTCATCGAAGCCTTTAACGACAAAGGATATCATTCTTTATCGTTGGCGGATCTTGCTCAATGGTGTAATATGTCTCGAGGAAATCTTGCCTACCACTACAAATACAAGGAAGATATTTTGGACGATATCGCTGTTAAAATGCAAAAGGATATTCAGCGATTTTCTAAAAAAAGAAAGTCTTTTCCTGCTTTTCACAACCTCAATTTAGACATTAGAACCTGCGTTTTTCTGCAAGGAAAATATCCATTTGTATTCGAGGATATGAGCATTTTGAAACATGATTCTATCAAAGAAGTCATGACCAAATGGTCGAGAAACGTGATCAAACAAAACATGAATGCTTTTGCATACGGCATCGAAATAAAAAACATAAAAGATGAGCCCATTGAAGGCTTGTATTATCAACTATCAGTAAATGCTTGGTTGATCACGTACAATTGGTTGGCTCAAAAAAATGTCAGGGAAATAGGAAATAAAGAAGAAGCGGCTGTAATGGTTTGGAGCACCATTCTTCCTCATTTTACAGAAAAAGGACTTTCTGAATTTAAGGCATATTATGGATCGGATTTTTTAAAAAATTATGGCATCCCTATTAAACAATATTCGAGTATTAAACATCTATTTTAAAACATAACGAAATGTTAGATCAGTACTTTTCAGAAGAGCATAAAATTTTTAGACAAGGGTTTAGAGACTTTTTACAAGCCGAAGTAGTTCCGCACCTTGATGAGTGGGAAAAAACGGGTACTATAGACAAATCAATATGGCCCAAATTCGGTCAGATGGGATACTTCGGAATTCGTTATCCAGAACAATATGGAGGCCTAGATCTAGACATGTTTTATTTGGTCATCTGGCTGGAAGAAATGCAACGCATAAACTCTGGTGGATTTGCGGCTGCTATGTGGGCGCACAATTACTTGGCAATGACTCACTTATTAAAAGAAGGGTCAGATGAAATCAAAAACAAATATTTAAAAGCGAGCATTGAAGGATCAATGATCGGGTGTCTTTGTATCACAGAACCTTTTGGCGGTTCTGATGTAGGCGGAATGAAAACAACTGCAATCAAACAAGGAGACGAATATGTCCTGAATGGTTCGAAAACTTTTATCACCAACGGTGTTTATTCTGACTATCTGATTGTCATTGCTAAAACAGAAGCGGATCCAACTTCGCGCTCCATGGGTGTTTTTTTGGTAGACAGAGATACCCCTGGCCTTAGCGCTTCTAAATTAGATAAGTTAGGATGGAGGGCCTCGGATACAGGAGAAATTGCTTTTGATAACGTACGAATTCCGGCAAGCAACTTAATGGGTGAAGAAGGAAAAGGGTTTTACTATGTCATGCAACATTTTGCATTAGAGCGACTCATTATGGGTATCAATGCACATGCCCGAGCTGAATATGCTATTGAATATACCTTACAATACATGTCCGAAAGGGAAGCCTTTGGCAAAACCATAAACAGATTCCAGGCATTGCGACACAAAATGGCAGAACTAGCCACCGAAGTGGAAGTCATAAAATCATTCAACTACCAAGTTGCCGCTGCATTAGATAAGGGAGAATATGTAGTCAAAGAAGCATGTATGTCAAAACTCCAAGGTACCCGTGTTGCAGATCAAGTAATATATGATTGTTTGCAATTTTTAGGTGGGTATGGATATATGGAAGAATATCCCCTTGCCCGAATGCTTCGAGACAGTAGACTTGGACCAATAGGAGGCGGGACATCGGAAATCTTAAAAGAAATTATATCGAAAATTATTATTGATAAGAAAACATACAAGACCAGCGTTTAAGCATAAGTCCAGTGAAAAAATCATTGCAAATAATCGAGTGTCCAAGAGATGCCATGCAAGGCATCAAGGAATTTATTGATACCGACAGAAAAGTGGAGTATATCAACACGCTGTTAGATGTCGGTTTCCATACCATCGATGTTGGAAGTTTTGTTTCTCCCAAAGCCATTCCGCAAATGAGAGATACTGGAGAAATGCTAAAAAAAATACATCTAAGCGAAGACAGTTCTTCACTGCTCGCTATTGTTGCAAATTCTAGAGGGGCACACGATGCAGTGACTTTTGATGAAATCGAATATTTGGGTTATCCTTTTTCTATTTCTGAAACATTTCAATTGAGAAATACCAATGCGACTATAGAGGAGTCTTACCAAAAATTAGCGCGAATACAAAGCATAGCTATAAAGAATAAAAAAAAGCTTGTGGTATATCTTTCTATGGGGTTTGGAAATCCATATGGAGATCCTTGGAATGTAGAAATTGTAGAAGAATTTGTAACGAGTATGGCCAGTATGGGTATTCGCATTCTGTCTTTATCCGATACTATTGGTGTGTCGACACCCGAAAGCATCTCCTATCTTTACTCCAATCTGATTCCAAAATTTCCTAAAATCAACTTTGGTGCGCATTTGCATACTACCCCTGACAAATGGGAAGAAAAAGTACATGCCGCATATCAAAATGGGTGCCGCCGTTTTGATGGTGCCATCAAAGGTTATGGAGGCTGTCCTATGGCCAAAGACGATTTGACGGGAAACATGCCTACCGAAAAAATGCTGAGCTATTTTCAAAGAAAAGAAATCGAAACCCATTTGGATTTTGAAAAATTTGACAAAGCACTATTAGCTTCAGCAAAAGTTTTTCACTGATCCCTTTTCCACCTTCCATTAAGCCTTCTCTGACCAAGAATTTTTTCTTTCAGAAAAAAAAATATTTACTTTTCCAACTATTGGAAATTCGATGGGTCTTTTATTATTGAACGTATTGATCAAATGCTAAAAGCTGAGCGCAAAGACGATGACCAAATAATGATAGAGCAATGTATCAAAGGCAACAGTCTTGCTCAAAAAAAGCTTTATGACAAATATTCACAAGCCATGTACCATACGATAATACGAATGCTGCCCTTTCCAAACGAGGCTGAAGACATCCTTCAGGATACTTTTATTAAAGTGTTTCGGAAAATCGAAAGTTATCGAGGACAAGCCACTTTGGGTGCATGGATAAAAAAGATTTGCATCAATACTACACTAAAGTATCTCCGAAAACAAAGTCCAATAGCTTATGGTATAGAGGAAGAAAATTTAAATTATGTGGAAAGCACCAAAACTGAATTAAGGTATAGTGTTAATACTATACACGAAGAAATAAAAAAATTGCCCAAAGGAAGTCGTGTTGTGCTCAATTTGTACTTGTTTGAAGGATATACGCACAAAGAAATTTCGGCATGTTTAAACATCAGCGAGTCCACCAGTAAAAGTCAATACCAACGAGGTAGAATATTGTTGCAAAACCAATTAAAATCTTTACAACATGAGAGAGGATAGATTAAGAGATTTTATTGATCAAAACCGCCTTGACTTCGATCGTATTGAATCTCCAAACGTAGATTTCGTTTGGAAAGAGATCGTTTCTAAAACCCAAAAGAAAAAAACTAAACCTAATTATTTACTCCTCATCATCGGAGTTTTGTTTGCCCTACTGGCAATCCTATTTATCAGCAACAGAAAAACAAACCAAAAATTAGATCGCCTAGAACATTATGTCTTGGATTCGCAATACAAAACCGAACACGAGCAACTGCTAAAAACGGTTACAGAAAAAGAAAACGAAATCCTTTCTCAAAACATCAAAGAAGAGGATTACAAAGAAATATTTGAAGAACTAGATGAATTGGAGCGCAACCAATCTTTTATTGAAGAAGATTTTCAAACATATGGAAACACTGACGAGTTAATGCGAACCTTGTTTAAACACTACGAACGCAAATCCAAAATTTTGGAAATCCTTTTATTAGAAAATGAAAAAAGAAAATATAATGCACACATTGACCACCGTGAAATTTAGTCCCCTTATTGCGTTTTTACTTTTGCTATGCTCAGGATCTCCTGTCTTTGCAAAAAGCACACCCTATCAGCAATCAAAGAAATTTGAAGAGCGCTTCGAAACATCCGAACAGGCGCATTTGAGTGTCAAAAACAAAAGAGGAGACATCCAAATTATAAACATAGAAGGAAATGAAGCACGAGTAGAGGTAACTCTAAATGTGCGAGGAGATTCTGAAGTAGAGATCCAAAAAGTAATCGATCAATTTAGTATTGATGTTCGACAAACTGGAAATATAGTTGATTTAAAAGCAGAGGATAATATTGAAAATTGGACAATTGTAAAATCCTTTTTTAGAAATTCCAATTCGATAAAATTTAACGATAAATCCAAAGCAAAAGGCATCGAAGAAATCGATGTAGCTATGGTGGTTTATCTGCCAAGAATCGAATTACTCTCAGCACAAAACAAATACAACGACATTATTTTCTCTACCCTGCCTTGCAGCCTTCAAGCAGATCTTTACTCTGGCAAATTAAAGGGTAAGAACATTGAAGGAGACTTAGAGCTCGATATGAAATATGGAGAAGTAAACATTGGCACTTTTGAAAATGGCAAATTTGACATTTATGACTGCAACATTACGGCTGAAAATGGTCAAAAGGTTAAAATAAAATCAAAGTATTCTGACATAGAACTAGGAGATTTAGGCTCATTGACTTTTGACAGTTACGATGATGATATTGTGTTGGGTACCGTTACAGATAATTTCGACATCGAAGCAAAATACAGCGATATCAAAATGGGTGGATTCAAATCAAGTACTATGGATTTATATGATAGTGATCTCAAAGGAAAAAATGGAAGCAGTTTGGATCTAACAAGCAAATATGGTGATTTTACATTTACACATTTGGAAGATGTCAAACTGAGCCTATACGATGACAATTTTTCAGCGAATGAGATTAAAGATTTAAATATAAAATCCAGTAAATACTCTGAAATAGAGGTCGATAACTTTAAGGGTTATATGTCCATTAGCTCCACGTATCAGGATAAAATTTTTATAACAAATACAATCACTGATTTTAAAGGACTAGAAATGGACGGAAAATACACCACTTTAAAATTTCCTATTTCATCCAAAGTTGCTTACCACTTAGATGCAGACCTTAAATACGGAAACATTGATTTTAGTGATGCATTTGAAAACACCTATACTGACAAATCAGACAGTAAGTATGAAGTGAAGGGCAAGGCAAATGGCGCAACGACTGGTGCACCAAAAATAAAAGTAAAAGCATATGACAGTACAATAAGGTTTCAATAAGGCGTCCACAAAAACCTTTACCCCAACTCTAAAATCATTGGACTATGATCGGCATACTTTTGTTCGCGATAGCCGTGTAAGTAATAGCAATTCGTAACCACACTTTTAATTTCTTTTTGAACATAAGAATGATCGTATCTATAGCCATTGCCTTGATGACTGTACCATGAATATTCTTTGATTGGTCCATGTATCAGTCGAAAAGCATCAACCATACCTGATTCGAATAAAGCCTCCAATTCGTCTTGGTACCAAAAGGAATTTCCTTTTTGATCTACACTATTTATGCCAATGTTTAGATCACCTACGATAACGGATGGTTTGTCAGAATTTAAAATTTGATCCTGAAGGAAAGGAATGAGTTGATGCTTTTTTTTGTGAGGCAAATAACAGCCATAAAGCTCTATTGCCTCAAATTCGGCTTGGACAATACTGTGGGCATAGTTAGGATCTGACTTAGGAAACACCGATCCTTTAAATGGCAAAACACTTGCTAACAGTACACTGTTTTTTTGACTAGAAGTTTCTGGCCAAATTTGATAGCCAAACTTTGCACGTTTAAGCGCAGATTTGATCGCCTGCCCACGTGTATTGTTTCGATATTCAGATAAGACAACGATGTGCGGATTCTCATACTTGATGGCCTCTATTATTTTAAGATGTCTAGAGCCACCACCTTGCTGAATGTTCCACGAAAGGATTTTAAGCATAGCTAAATCTAATACTTCAAATCATATCGTACACCACCATAGATCCATCGTCCTGGCATATCTACCAAATTCGTTTCGCGATAAGCGACATCAAAGACGTTATTGATGGTAAAATTTAATTCTCCCCATTCAGTTAAATAACGCAGCTTGGTATCGACAATAGAGTAGTCTTCTAGGTTTTCTCGATCGAGGTATCTAAAATGCACACTATGTTTAAAATTCTGCACAGACCATTGAAGTCCTGCAGTCAACTGATTGTTTAGATGCTCCAAGGCATACCGAGAAAAAGGAGCATTAACTTCATCTTGATCGACCATGATTTTAGCATAGCCTACGTTTATATAATCCAGTGGCAATTCTTCTGCAAAGCGATAAGATCCATTGAGATCAAACCCATGGGTTTGAATTTTTCCAATATTCACCGGTTGCCATTGCAAGGTATCTGCTTCTCTCACCCAATCTATGAGATCAGTGCCGTCTCTATAAAAATAGCTTGCTTGTACAAGCAGTCCATTTTTTGAATATGTAGTACCAAGCTCATATGTTGCAGCTTCTTCAGGTTCCAAATCGGGGTTACCCAAATTGACAGGGTCCTGATAAAAACGATCAGTATAACTCGGAACTCGGTAAGTGATTCCATAATTAAAGAAAGCCTTCCATTCTGACGACATGGTGTATCCGATATCAATTCCTGGAAAAAATCTATTGTCAAAGTCTGAATACGCAGAAAAGCTAACGCCAGGAGTAATATCTAACTTGTCATCTAGCAAATGAAAACGCTGTTCAACAAAAAGTGAATATACTTCTCTATCGCGATCACCTAAATTGGTGCTTTCCATTAAAATTTTATTAAACTCACCACCTACACCTAAGGTGCCCCATTTATTAATCTTTCTGGCGTTGAGTTCTAACAATAAATTATCGCTTTGGTGAATGTTTTGATAAATCGCTGGATTGTCTCGAACAAAAACGTAATCATCTTGATTCTTACGATACGAAACCCTTGGCGTAACAAACCATCCCCCAGCCTCAAACTTATACTGCAAGCTTGCAAGGGTCGTGGTAACTTCTTCATATTGATCCATAAAATCTGGCGAAGCATAAAATCCATTGGCTCCAAAGTTTCTCCAACTGTGCCCTATACTGAGCGTTAGGTCATTTTTGCCAGTTTTAATGTTGCCTTGATACAGAATATTTTCCACTTTATAGTCGGTATTAAATCGATATCCATCAGAAGTGTTTCGATTTAAAGACAACAAGTGAGAAGAATTTTCAGTAATGATATTTTCTGTAATGCTCAAACCCAAGGTATTGTGCTCTCCATATTGTACTCCAAATGACAGCTCATTCTTATCTGGTCTTTTGGTGACAATATTAATAGCACCCGAAAAGCCGTTTTGACCATAAATCCGTGCCGCTGGGCCCTTCAAAATTTCTATCCGTTCGATCACATTGATGTTTACGGGTACATTCATATTGTGATGACCGGTTTGAGGATCAATCAGTTTGATGCCATTCACCAAAATCAGCGTTTGCTCGAAAGTTCCTCCCCGTATACCAATGTCCGATTGTACGCCATGAACACCTCTTTGTCTCACATCCACTCCAGCTACCAATTGTAACAATTCGGCTATATCCTTGGCTGCTGCTTGTTCTATTTGATTTCTATCTATGATTTGAATTGATCTGGAAGACTCCTTAAACGGAGTGATCAATCGGTTTTCTTGGATAACAATTTCTTCAATATTTGATTCTAATCTATCCTTTTGTCCAAACAAGAATATTGGACAAACCAACAACAAAAAAACACTAACTTTTTTCATCTCCACCTTAATTTAAGGCGGCAAATATAGTCTTTGAAAACTATACTTCTAATTAGATTTTTTAGCTGCTTCTATACTGGCTTGAAGGGCAGCCATAATATCAACCGCTGGTTTAGCTTCTTCCTCTCCATCACTGATACTTACAATCTCTTTACCGTCAATTTTCTTTTGCACCAAATCCAACAACGCATCTCTAAAACGATCTTCAAAATCGACTTCCTCAAACTTCATACTCAAAGAATCCACCAAAGATTCTGCTAGTGCCAATTGTTTTTCGTCCACTTCCTCCTCTTTTAAATCAGGCACATTGGCAATATCCCTAATTTCGTAAGGAAACCTCAATTTGTACATCACTAAGGCCCCCATATTGGCGGTAATCATGACTACATCTTCTCGATCTCTTAGTATTATCCTTCCAATGCCAGCTTTACCTGATTTTTCTAAGACTTTATAAAAAAGATTAAACGTTTTTGACGCAACTTCACCATTGGGTCCAACATAATACACCGCCTCATATCTTGAAGGATGGACTTCGTTTTGATCTACAAAAGCTTCAATATCAATTGCTCTTGTACTCTTGAGCTTTAAAGCATTAAACTCTTTGCTTTTAAAGACAACATATTGATCGGGTTCATATTCGTATCCCTTAACGATATCCTTAGAACTTACCTCTTCGTCGCATTGTCTACATACTTTTTTGTACCGAATTCTGCTGTTGTCTTTTTCGTGAAGTTGGTTAAAACTTATATTGTTGCCCGTTTCGACGGCATTAAATATTTGAATTGGAATATTTACCAACGAAAATCTTATGTGCCCTTTCCAGATAGATCTCATTAATATTGGTTGAATTGCAAAAGCTAAGTTAGTCTAGTGTAGAAGTAAATCACAATTAGTACTCACTAGTTTTTTGACTAATCCTTACAGACCAAACTTCAAGCAATTAAATCAGTAGCGTAAACAGTGTTAAAATCAGCACTTTACTAGGTTTTGGAATGGTTGTTGTAAAAAACATATTAGATATAATTATAATATCTAATATATACTAAATCAAAACCCGCCTTTGAGGCGATTATATCAGTACATTATGAGAGCATTATATATTGTTCTTTTGCTAGGTTTATTCTTCTGGGGTTATCGACTGTGTAAGAAAAACCTTTGCCCCTCGGATTCTACTTCATCTGCTGTTGCAGCCGTAGTTCCAGAAGATTGTGATTCCAGTTTACATTTTAAGGATGGAGAAAACTTAGATATTCTTTCGGATGAAAACTTTTCATTTGATCACTCTTCGGAAGAACTCAACGAATTGTCTGATGATTTTGCGACTTCTATTTTAGATGTAGTGGATTACCTAATGGAAAATACAGACCGTATCATCCAAATCCAAGGTTTTTATATGGATAGTGAAGATAGCTTGGAAGGTAGAAATACATTGGGTTATGCAAGAGCTAAAGAAATTGCCAAATACTTTAACAGCCAAGGCGTGTCGCGAGATCAAGTCTTTTATGCTGGCATAAAAAGCAATAATCTATGTGTAAGAGACAGCATACTTATGCAGGGCTGTTCTATAGATTTTGCAGGTAAAGAATAAGATTTAAAAAAAATAAAAACAGTAAACCATGAGTTGTTTTTGGCCTTTGTTTTTAATGCTTGGGACTGCCCTTATCGGATGGTTGCTCGGCAGAACAAGATCATTTGATACATCGCAATATGATGATCAAATTAGATTTAAAGAAAAGCAGATTACTGCCCTGACTGACGAACAAAAAACCAGTCAAAAGAGATATGCTGAACTTGAAAACAGCTACTCTAACCTAAACAGAAAGTACGCCGAAATGAGTTCAACTCCCGCAGGAGAAGTAAGCGAGGTTCCTGTAGAGGTAATCAAAGAAATAGAGATTCCAGTAGAGATTGTCAAAGAAGTACCTGTCGAGGTAATCAAAGAAGTGGAAGTGATTAAAGAGGTTCCAGTAGAGGTAATTAAAGAAGTAGTGAAAGAGGTGGAAGTAATCAAGGAAATCATCAAAGAGGTACCGGTAGAAACAATCAAAGAAGTAATCAAAGAGGTAGAGGTAGAAAAAGAAGTTCCTGTCGAACGCATTGTTGAAAAGGAAGTAGAAGTGATTAAAGAAGTAGAAGTGGTTAAAGAAATCGAAGTGGAAGTGATCAAGGAAATTGAAGTGATTCGAGAAGTCCCTATTGAAATTATTAAAGAGGTAGAAGTTGTAAAGGGCGTGGATTTAGGCACCCTTCAGCAAATGGTAGCGAATCTGGGTCAAATCGAATTATCCAAATCTGTTATTAACGAAACACGCAATATCCAAGAAGGATCAATTGTCGAAAGAAGAGTGGTAGTTGAACCTCAAAAACTGCGCAAAATAGAGGGTATCGGTCCAAAAATTGAGGAACTCTTACACAACGCAGGGATTTTAACCTTTGCTCAATTAGCACAAACCGAACCAGAGCGTATCAGAAAAATTCTTCTATCCGCTGGCAACAGATACAAAATGCATGATCCTACTTCATGGCCCAAACAAGCTGCTTTAGCGGCCGACGAAAAATGGGATGAGCTCCAAAAGCTGCAGGACGAATTAGACGGCGGCAAATAAATTGATCAAATTTTTCTAGCTATATATTAGAAGGCCTATTGATGTATCAATGGGCCTTTTTGATTTACTCCTCTACTATTAATTTAACAAATACGGGCTCACGAAAGGTATTGTTGTTGGTCATAGAAGCATAATGAATTTCGCATTGTAGTTTTGGGTGCAACCAAACGGTATCTTTTACTTTTTCGATTTCACCTTCAACATATGGCTCGTTGGTGATATGATCAGCAAAATGCTTCAGAAGCATTTTCATTTTGTTTGCATCAAATCCAGTGCCTACCCTACCCCTGTATACCAATATGTCATTTTCCATTTGGCCAAGATGAATAGATCCAAACAATTCGCTTCGATCACCTTGACCTTTAGTATACCCAAGTATGAAGCAATCCGCATGGCTTCTATATTTTATCTTCGCCCATACACTAGAACGTTGATTACTAAAATACTTACTTTCTTTTTGCTTAGCCATAATTCCCTCCATACCCATTTTTTCACATGCCTTATACAATTCTACACCATCTGAGAAAAAAGCAGAGTGGCGAAACTGTCCATTGGACTCTATTAATACTTCCAACCATTCTTTTCTTTTTTCTATTGGTTCTTTAGTGGTATCAATCCCATCCAAATGAATCAAATCAAAGGCATAACAAAAAACTGGATTCGTTTTTTGCATATTGGCTATTTTTTGCCTTCCTGTGGTATGCATTCGGCTAATTACCTTCGAAAAATTGGGAACACCATTGGCATCCAAACAAACTATTTCTGCGTCAACAATAGCATTGCTCGCCTTTACCTTGTGGCGTTGGGCTATTAATTCAGGAAACTTAGAGCTCAAGTCTCTTCCGCTTTTACTAAATATTTTGAGCGACTCATTTTCAAAAATTAAGATACACCTTATCCCATCCCACTTTATTTCATAATGATATTTATCACTTTGAGGAACCGTTTTGATTTGCTCCACTAACATGGGTTTTTCAAATTTTAATTCTTGTTGATCGCTTTTTCGCTCAACGATCCATTGGTCCTCTTTGGTGTTATACATAGAAAACTCTCCAGAAAGAGCACCTGTTAAAAATGAAAAACTCAAACTCCCCTCCTTTCTTTTTAACAATTTATATTTTCCTCTAGAGGCGATCCACATTTTACCAGCGCCGTATTCTCCTTTTGGAATGATTCCTCTAAAATCCAAATACTTCATGGGATGATCTTCCGTTCGAATCGCGAGTCTTTTTGTACCAATACTTATTGGCAATCCTTTGGGGATGGCCCAAGAAAATAAAACGCCATCAATCTCTAGGCGAAGATCATAGTGTAGCCTGGAGGCATTATGAAGTTGGACGACGTATTCGTCGTTTAAGCCATTTTCGACAAGAGCAGGAGGCTCATTGGTATTCTTAAAATCTCGCTTTTTAGCATATTCCATCAATAAGGAGTGATCCGTTTGTATAGGATGCTGCGAATCTTTCTGATTATGAAGGGCTCGCTCAAAATTGCGCCAATCTTTCCAAACGTTGCCATGTTGGTCCAGATACGCTTTATAGTTTCGGATGTTAAAATGCTGGGAGTCCTTTATTTTCTCCAAATCACTCCAAAGGAAAGGCATTGAAATCGGTGCTGATTTCTTCCCCCTTAAACTAAAAGGAGCAACGGTTGTATGTCCTTTATGATTCCGAAAAATATCCAGCAACATTTTTCCTTTGCGCTTTTCCTTGTTCATCTTTAGCGTAACCAAGTTGCCATTTCTTCGCACGAATTCTGTAGAAAGCTTTTTTACAGCTAAGACCATTTGTTCGTGATCATAAATAGGTTTAATAGGCACATAAATATGTAGCCCTTTCCCACCTGAAGTTTTTATAAAACTCACATATCCGTGCTCACTGCAAAAAGCTTTGATTTTAAAAGCTATTTCTACCAAATCCTCCCAAAGGAAATGTTCTGGCGGGTCCAAATCAAAAATGAAATGATCAGGGTTTTGTTGATCTACTGAAAATTGCATTGGATGGATTTCTAAACCTCCTAGATTAGCAATCCAAACAAGCTCTGCGGAACCCTTTGCCAAAAGATAAGGAATCGTTTCCTCGCTGTGTTGTATATCAAAACTAGAAATCCATTCCGGCGTCCAATCAGGTTTTGTTTTGGCATAAAACCCGGCTTTCTCTACCCCATCCGGAAAACGAATAAGGGTCAAGGGCCTATTATAGATATACTCTAGTAAATATGGTGCAACGTTTAAATAATACTGAACTACTTCCGCCTTGCTGATTTTTATGTCCGGAAAAAGAATTTTTTCCAGATTAGTCAGTTTTATTTTTTGACCATTTAGTTCTGTATATACTTCAGACTTTGGCATTTCTTACGCTAAGATGAAAATATTAAATAGTTTTAAGCATGATTCGAACTTTGGTAATTTGCTTTTTTTTCGCTCTTAGTTTTCAGCCTATTTATGGCCAAGAACAAATCGATAGCAGCGCCTGGGAACTCATTATTCCTATAGAAATCACCGAAGCCAAAAAAGGCTATTCAGAAATAACAAGCTTATCAAGAAAAGATTTTTTACAGTTGCCGGCTTCTTTTGATGATCCGTCTAGGTTAATGTTGCGATTTCCAGGATTTGTCAACAGCAATGATCAAAACAACGGAATTGTTTTTCATGGGATGCCTGCTAAATTTAGTGGTTGGAGTCTCTACAATGCAGAAATTTTAAATCCCAATCATTTGAGTACCGCCGGGATTTCTGGAGACCGCATTTCGCATAGTTCGGGTGGCGTCAACGCCTTAAGCGGTCAAGTCATTGGATCCTATCAATATCGTGCGCAGCCCGAAGTCCATACCTCTACAAATTTCTTGGCTGGCGTCTCTGATATTAAATTAAGAGACCCGTACAAAACTCAAGCTTCATTCAATGCAAGCTTGATTGGAATGGAAGCCGGATTGGATTTTAAAAAAAACAACGTTGACTTTTTACTAAACGGAAGATATTCAACTGTAGGCTTGCTTAGTTTGGCGGGTGTAGACTTTGATGACGAAAAAATAAATTACCAAGATATCAGTGCAAAACTTGGAGTTGATTTGAAAAACGGAAGGTTTGATTTTTATGGTATTTATGGCACCAGCGAAAACACTAAAGACCCAGACATTTCTAATCCTCAAGAACCTTTTGGTGTTTTAGGGAAAGCCCAAAATGGAGAACTCATACTATCGGGAATGCATCTTGAAAAAGAATTTGGAAACCTTTTCTTTGAAACGACCACCAATTACTCTCAACTAAAGCAAGACAATTTCTCTTTCGATATTTTCGGAAATTTGGCTTCGGAAATTTTGGATAAAAACCTGTTGTCGAATTTTACTGCCTTTAGTTATTCCTTTGACAAAGCAGTGCTAGAACTAAACTATAGGTATAAGCGTCGCTTTGATGAGAATCAACGGTATGATGTACATCAACCTGGGGTGTATTTTAAATATTTCTTCACCCATCGATTCAATGTGCAATTTGGCACCAACTATGTTGACGCCTATTCTACTGTATTTGTGGTCCATGATACGTATTTGCAACCTTCACTTGGTTTGCAATGGACAGATAAAAAGTATTCACATCAACTTTCTGCGAAATATAGCTTTGCTAAGCAACAATCAAATTTTAATAGGGAGCTCTTTGTGTTTTTTGGTGATGGGTCTATCCCTAAGGCGCACAATGTATCTTTGAGATACAGTAATTTAAAAAATGGATTTTACCTCAATGCCTTTGGTCATTTTTTAAGTTCTGTATACCAAAACCCAGATTTTCCCTTCACCTATTCTTGGCTGGATGATATACCCATTCGCAACAACATTTCTTTTGGGGATATTAATGCTTCTAGAATCAATATTTATGGTATTAGTTTAGGCTTCTCCGAAAAACTTTCCAAACGAACCTCATACCAACTCAATACCACGTTCATGAGAGGTGTTCAACAGGTAGTTACTAATTTCTTTTTTAATGAAGAATTTCAGTACGAATCGTTTAGTATACCCTTTGAAATAAGATACAGCACAAATGTTCTGCTAAACCATCAATTTAAAAACCAACGTTGGAAAATGAGCCTAGGTCTTCATGCTAGAGACGGTAAAAATGTAAAAGCCTTACCCGAAAATTCATTTGATCTTTTTTCTAGCCTCAATGACCCTTTTACTGAAAAACTCGACCCATATACTAGGATAGACCTAAGAGTGAGTTATCATTTTAAAAACCGAAACAACCGATTTAAATCATTCCTTTCGTTGGATATCCAAAATGTCACCAACCAACAAAATGTATCCAATACCTATTTTGACAGCGCTTTACTTCA
Source organism: Saprospiraceae bacterium (assembly GCA_020627705.1). Lineage (GTDB taxonomy): Bacteria > Bacteroidota > Bacteroidia > Chitinophagales > Saprospiraceae > JAHDHU01. Next base: position 79,039 of record JAHDGJ010000002.1, on the reverse strand, counting down.
AAAACAATATGAAAATCAACTGGGAATGATTCCAATACTTAGTTGGAGAATCGTAATTTAATATGCATGAAACGAAGAACCTTTATCCAAAAAAGCTCCTTAGCTACATTTTCTGCTTTGGCCTTGACAAGATGTAAAATGGAAGAAAAATATGGTCCAAATGATTTTGGTATCCAGCTTTGGTCAGTAAGAAGAGAAATGGAAGCAGACGCGATAGCTACCCTAAAAACGATTAAAGAAATAGGTTACTCTGATGTTGAGCTCGCTGGATATTCTAATGGTCAGTTTTATGGTATGCCGCCAGGAGAATTTAAAAATATCCTGAAGGATATAGGATTAAAAAGCAGATCAGCGCATGTACCCTTGGGATGGAATGCTGAGGATCCTACCAAAACAATGTCAGGAGATTTTGAATCTGTTTGTGGCGATTTCAAAGAAGTCGGTGTAGATTTTATGGTCTGTCCTTGGATGCATGATGATGGAACAATAGCGAAATACCAGCGACTCGCCGAGCTTATGAATTCTTGTGGAGAAACATCTAAAAAGCACGGGATTCAATTTTCTTACCACAACCATGATTTTGAATTTGTGGCCAAAGAAGGCAAAGTACCTTATGATGTATTGCTAAACGAAACAGATAAGGACAAAGTTGATTTTGAATTGGATTTATATTGGATAAAAAAAGGTGGCGCGGATTTTAATGAATACTTTAAAAATCACTCAGGAAGATTTTCACTTTGGCATGTCAAAGACATGGATGATACAGAGAAAGCATATTTTACCGAAGTGGGCAATGGCATTATAGACTGGGCTCCCATTTTTAAAGAAAGAGAAGCCTCAGGGATGAAGCTGTTTTATGTCGAACAAGACGAGTGTGTCAATTACAAACCTTTAGAAAGCATCAAAATAAGTCACGATTATTTGAAAAACTTGAAAGTATAAAAAAAGCCCCTTGCCCACCAAGACAAGAGGCTCTACACAAGTTTACCACTTGCTAAATAACAATCACCTTTTTCGTAATTCGGTTTGTGGTGGTCTTTATATCTACGTAATACTGTCCGCCTGATAATTGGCTAACATTAAATTTTGGTTGAGGATCTTCTGAAACCTGAATGATTCTTCCATGGTGGTCTATAAGTCTAGTACTTATAAGTTCTGTGCCTTCTATTTGTAAGACTTCGGCAACTGGGTTCGGAAAAATATGTATTTCAAAATCTCCTTCAATGTCACTATTCGAACTCAACTGGGCACCTTGTATAAAGAAAACATCTCTATCATCTGTTAGGCCCGACAGCACTATTTTTTGTGCAGAAACAATTTGGCAATCAATCGTATAGTCTTTAACCTCCTGATTGCTGATTAAAACATTGCTCCAAGTCTGATTTGCAAATAGTTCGGCATAAAATGAAGGAGAATCGTTATGAATAGTAAGATTTAATTGAGCTCCTTGACAAGTAAATTCTTTAACAAAAGTTTTAGGGCAATTAAATGCTGTTTCATTTTGAATCACTGTTCCACATGCATCCATATGCAAAACAAAAGCTTGTAAGTATTGATCCACAACATCCTTGTTATCAAACGTGAGTTCGTAATAATAAATGCTGAGCGCTGTTTCAAACTGATCATGAGTCCAACCGCTGTACAATTCAAATTCATTGTCATATGTATGCTCTAAAGAATAAGAAACTGTATAAAACAATGCCCCCTCCTGGTCTCTATAGCTTGCAAGCACAAAAGAATAACCCATCACATCTATGGCCTCCAGACGCAACAAATAATTTCCTTTGTGTCGAAGCATGATATTACCCGGATGTGAATAAAAAGCACTTTTTGTCCAAACTGCCAAGGCATCTATCCTTGAAGAGTCCTCCAATTGATACTCTACAGCAAAAGTTTTGAATGCATTAGTAGTGACACTATGCTCTACAGGTGTCTTTTCTGTAATAACTACGTTTTGATCAAAAGCTACGGGCATAAAACCGCCCAACGTATTGGCCAAAGCTTGGTTCGCGAAGAACAGTGAAATCAAAAGAAGGTAGATTGTTTTCATTTTTTTCTTCAAAGATGAGAGCCAACCAGAGACGAAACGGTTGCTTTTCGATTTTTGGGGCAATTTCATCGTAAAATGGAACGGTATTCGCTTAGTTTAAATATTAAATAAAACAATAATATGTTAGGAGTAGTATTTACAGAGTTCTTCGAAATGGTAGAAGACAAGTTTGGCTATGATATGGTAGATAAGCTAATCGAACAAAGCACCTCAGAATCAAAAGGTATCTATACGGCGGTTGGCACCTATCACCACGGCGAAATAGTAGAACATGTAGTCAATCTTCACAAAGAAAGTGGATTGGAGATACCTCTGCTTTTAAACACCTTTGGTCGGTATTTGCATGGCACTTTTGTAAAAAATTATTCTTCCTTTTTTGAAAACGCCACCAATGCCTTTGATTTTCTAGAATCCATAGAAAATTATATCCACGTTGAGGTTAAGAAACTTTATCCAGATGCAGAACTTCCTTCTTTTGACAGTGAAAGAATCACCGATAATCAAATGGTACTATACTATACCTCTGCAAGAAGGTTGGGGGATTTTGCCAAAGGTCTTATCGAACAAACCATGGAGTATTACGAAGAAACAGCAGAAGTAACTATGGAAAACTTGGAGGCAGATGGGTCAAAGGTCAAATTTGTTATAACCAAGAAATAAATTGTCTACCGACGCAGAAATATTACAACGTAGGTTGGAGCGCGAGCGCGCAGCTCGAAAGCAGGCAGAGGCTATTCTTGAAGCCAAGGCTAAAGAACTGTACGAACTGAATCAAAGTCTTGAATTACAAATTCAACAACGTACAGCGCAACTGGAAGAAAGCGAAAGAAGCTATCGTAACATTGTTGATAATGCTGATGACATCATTTACAATATTAGTGCTGAAGGGATTTTTACTTATGTAAATCCAGCGGCTCTTGCTATTACTGAATTTACTGCTGAGGAAGCCATCGGCTCAAGGTTTCAAAACATTATAAGAGATGACTTTAAGGAAAAAGTAATCATATTCTACGCCGAAATGGTTAGGAATAAGAAAGAAAAAACCTACTACGAATTCCCTATCGTATCCAAAAGTGGCCGAGATATTTGGATTGGTCAAAAAACCAATCTTGTAGAAGACAAGGACGGAAGCTTTTCATTCACAGTTATGGCTCGTGACATAACAAAAAGAAAAATAGCTGAAGCCGAACTCATTATCGCCAAAAATGAAATAGAAAAGTCAGAATACAAATACCGAAGTATTATGGAAAACATGATGCTTGGTTTACTTGAGGTGGACTTAGAAGGACGTGTTACCAAAGCCTACCCCCGTTTTTGCGAAATGGTCGGATATCAAGAAAAAGAGATTATCGGAAAAATAGCTGAAGATATTTTGATGCCCGATATGGAATCCAAAGAGGCCATTAAAGAAAAAAACAAAGAGCGATTAGATAAAAAATCAGATGTCTACGAGACAGTTGTAAAAAGAAAAAATGGAGAACTGGTCAACGTACTAATAAGTGCTGCCCCTTTCTATGATAGCTTTGGCAAAGTGATTGGGTCGATAGGAATACATTATGATATTACCGAAAGAAACAGACTAAAAGTCGAACTCGAAAAAGCCAAATCACTTGCCGAAAAAGCACAACAGGCCGAAGCGCATTTTTTGGCCAGTATGAGTCATGAAATTCGTACTCCGCTAAACGCCATTGTTGGGATGTCCCATTTGCTTCAAGATGCCAAACTAAACAGCGACGAAAAAGAGTATTTAGAAATCCTAAAGAGCTCTTCTAATGTGTTACAAAAATTAATTTCTGATGTTTTAGATATTTCTAAGATTGATGCTGGCAAGTTAGAAATACATAACAAGCCTTTCGATTTAGAAAAGCTGGTATTAAACCTAAAAAGAACATTTCAAGTTAAACTCGACAGCAAGCCTGTATCTGTTATTTCGCATCAAAATTTTGAATTAGATCATCTTGTCTTAGGCGACGAGCTCTTGCTCAATCAGATTTTGTTAAACCTGATTGGCAATGCCGAAAAATTTACAGAAAAAGGATTTATTACCATTGACCTAGAATTACTGGAGCGTAAGAAAGAGAGCTTAAGCATTAAGTTTTTAGTGAAAGATACTGGAGTGGGAATTGCACGCGACCAATTGTCCAAAATATTCGAGCAATTTAAACAGGCTCATGCAGAAATTAGAAAAGATTATGGAGGCACAGGACTCGGACTCGCAATTACTAAAAAACTTATTGATTTACTGGGCTCAGAAATATTTGTAGAAAGTGAAATAGGGAAAGGGACCTCATTTAGTTTTATTCTTGATTTTGGCACTACAGATATCAAAACCAATGAAATAGAAAAGTACTACAGTGAAGAACTCAAATTTGCAGAGATAGATGGTAGAGTCTTGATCGTCGAAGACAACCCCATGAATCAAAAATATATTACTCGATTGTTAGAAAAATGGGGCCTCCAATATCATGTAAGTAATAATGGAGAAGAAGCAGTTGAAATATGTCAAAGAGAAAAGTTTGCGATCATTTTTATGGATCTTCAAATGCCTATAATGAATGGCTATGAAGCTACCAACGAAATAAGAGAAAAAGAAAATCTTAACCAAGAAACTCCGATAGTAGCACTGACAGCCTCTACCCTTCTGTCCAAAAAACAAATGGCCTTAGATGCAGGAATGTCGGATTTTCTTTCCAAACCATTTAATCCAAAGCAATTGTCCGAAACGCTGCTGAATCAATTTAAGTTAGAAGCCAAAGAAGAGGTAAAGTCAGATTCCAGCAACCAATTTGCATTCAACCCCAAATTAGATGTTGATTATTTAATAGAGCAATACGGTGATGATTTGCAATACGGCATGGAAATGATGGAAGTATTTTTAGAATCTGTGCAGTTGGAATTTGAAGTCATGAAAACCTCGGTATCTATTGACGATTTTAAAACCTTTGCCAAAAGTGCACACAAAATCAAACCAACATTTACCATGGTGGGGCTCTCACAATTCTCTACCCTTTTCGCGCAAATAGAAAAAGAAGCCAAAGCAAACAAGGCTGAAGCATTTGATTTATTCGGCTCAGTTTCTAAAGAACTCAAACCATATTTTCAACTCATTCAATCAGAAATAGACAAACTTCATTCGCATTTAAAGATCTAGTATGAAACTCAAAACACTCATTGTTGACGACGAAGCGCTGGCTCGCAAATCATTACAAAGACTTTCAGAAAAGGCAGAAGCTTTGCAACTTATTGATGTCGTCGAATCGGCAGAAGCAGCCTTAGAAAAAATTAAAGATCAAGAAATTGAATTGCTCTTTTTGGATGTTGAAATGCCCGGCCTTAGCGGACTAGAACTTTTGGACCAGATTCCCTACATGCCCCATGTTGTCATTACTACGGGCAATAAAGAATATGCATACGATGCCTTTGAATACGATGTTGCTGACTTTCTCGCAAAGCCCATATCACAGCCTAGATTTTTACAAGCTATAGATAAAGTCCTTGCAATAGAAAACAAACTCCAAGCAGTGGCAGGCAGTTCTTTGTCAAATGAGCTCTATGTCAAATCCGATGGAAAACTTATCCGCTTGCCCTATGATAAAATCTTGTATTTCGAAAATGTCGGAGATTATATCAAAGTCATTACTGACGGTCTCGGTATTCATGTAATTTACGGCGCTTTAAAAGCTATTGACGAACGATTGGATTACCCTAGATTTCTAAAAGTACACCGATCCTTTATCGTAAATCTTGATAAGGTGAAAGACATAGAAGACAATACCCTTGTAATCGATAAAAAGGTAATTCCGATAAGCCGAGCACATAAACCCGTACTTCTAAAGACCATTAATATTCTATAGATGAAAGAAAATATTGCTGAAGGAGAAATTCAACTTTCCAAAATAATAGCGGGTGTTATGAACTGGGGTGTTTGGGGTGCAGACCTAAATACAACAAGCATGGCAGCACTCATTGATTCTTGCTTAGAACTCGGGGTCAGTACTTTTGATCATGCTGACATTTATGGAGGATATACTACCGAAGAAGCGTTTGGAAAAGCATTTAAAGCCTCAGGAGTTCAAAGAGAAAAAATCGAACTAATTAGTAAGTTTGGGATCGTTTATCCTACAGACAACTCCAAAGTAAAAGCCTACAATACTACCTCAGAATACATCATTCAACAGGTAGAACAATCCTTAAAAAATCTCCAATGTGACTATCTAGATGTCCTTTTGTTACATCGACCTAGTCCGATAATGGATGCCAGACAAATTGCAGATACAGTTGATCACTTAAAAGAAAGCGGAAAGATAAAAGCCTTTGGAGTGTCTAATTTTACGGCTACTCAAATGGAGCTTTTATCACGCCATACTCCCTTATGCACCAATCAAGTCGAAGCTTCTTTGCTGCACCTAGATCCCTACTTGGATGGCACTTTTGACTGCTGTCAAAAACTAAATATACATCCGTTGATTTGGTCTCCGCTTGCGGGAGCGATATTATTTACTACGAGCAACAAAAGCAGTTTCTTAGAGCAACGGGATCGAATTTTGACGGTGTGCAATACCTATGGCTGGACCTTGGATCAGGCGGCATACCTCTTTTTATTACACCACCCTTTTCGATTGTTTCCCATAACTGGAAGTTCGAAATTGAATAGAATAAAATTGGCCGTGGATTGCTTAAATCAATCGATTTCAAACGATCAATTCTTTGAACTTTGGTCAGCCAGCACCGGAGTCAAGGTTCCCTAAGTAGGTGAAAGACCATATGGTTTTACCAAAAATCGAAGCATTTTTACCAAAAATCGAAATCGGGCTACAAAGGGGCATATCTGACTGATCTTTGAAGTGTTATGAAAGCACATTATGTATTTGTTCTGTTATTCTTTAGCTCCTTTTGCCTAAGCGCACAAGACATGCAAAAAGGCTTTGACCTCTTGAACGGAGGCGAATTTGGGGCAGCAGAAGAGTTTTTTAGCGAAATTCTTGACGATTATCCTTCAAATATTACTGCACAAATTTGTCATGGAAGAGCCGTTGGTCTTGGAGGAAAGTCTAGTGAAGCTTTAAAAACTTTTGAGTTGTTGCATCGAGCGCAGCCTCAAAGCAAAGAAATCAAATTAAACCTGGCAGAGGCTTATTTGTGGAATACTAGGTCACTAGAAGCTCAGCAAATCTATGCAGAACTTTTAAGTGAAGATCCCTTAGATTTTACCTCCAATTTGGGAATGGCCAATGCATTATCTCAAGGTCATCGAAACTATGAAGCACTCAGTTATATAAATAAGGCACTGTCTATACAATCTGATAATTTACAAGCGATTACATCTAAAAAATTCATACTGATTGCACTAGCCTTTAACAGTACCAAAGGGAAAAAATTTAAAGAAGCACACAAGTGGTTAGATAGTGTAGATTTCATTCAACCCAATCAAAAAAATGCCTTAGAAATACGCGAGCTCATCAAAAAAGAACAACAAGTACATATCCAAAGTAATTATCACACATCAATTGACAATGCGTACAACGAAGCCAAAATTAAAGGAGCAGCCATAGGATTTAGTTTGCATCCAAGGACCAAAACAAATCTTCACTTAGGCGAAAGAATCACTTCATCTCCCGAATTACCAGAAGAGATCTCTCAGAGATTTATGATGGTGAAAAATAGTTTTTTTCTATATCCAGAGCTCGAAGTAACCGTTGGTACTGGATTATTTAAGACCAGATTTTCTGAACTCAAAAAACTAAAATTCATCAGCGAATCCTCTATTGTTTTTAAACCGGATAATCACAATTATTGGCAGCTCTCACATTTGACCAATTATATGGATTATAACAATGAGATTGCGCAAAACGAAATACGACAAGATAGAGTAAGGTTAGAATATCAATATTTTTCCAATCGTAAATGGGCATTTTACGGTTTTGGTGCTTACCACATTCAAAGCGATGAAAATCATGCGCAAAACTACTTTGCCTCCTTATACTACCAACCGCTTTCGAATCCAGTTATCAAAGCAGGGGTCAGCTATAATTATTTGGATTATTTAAACCCAGGACAGAGCTTTTATTTTAGTCCAGACCAATACCAATTAGCAGAAGTATTCTTTCATATCGAGAATCTATCACAAAAGAATGCCAACATTTTATACAAATGTCTTATCGCTCCAGGTGCTCAAAAAATAGAAGATATGAGTTGGCAACAAACCTTTAGAATAGAGTGTGCCTTGGGAATAAAAATATCCGATCGTTGGATGCTTATGGCAGACTATCAATACAGCAATACCGCGCAATCCACCCAAGCCGGTGCATATCAGTTTAAAAGGTATGGATTAAGCGCTAGAGCAAGCTTTTAAACCCACATAGACACCACTTTTTCACCAAGCTACCTTTGAAGCAGCCTATTTTGCTGCAGAATGTACTGTTTTTATTGGCTTATACCCATCGAACATGGCCCCAAACCCCTATAAATACTGGGCAATACCAAAAAACGAGGCTTTCTTACCAAAAATCGTAAGCTGCTATCCAATGCCCTAAAATCAAGGATTTCAAGCTCGATATGCGCCCATCTTTGAGATATAATTAATCACAAAAACTAAATAACAATGAATCACTTAGAAGTAATCGTAAACAACCACCCGTTGACAACAAATTTTGATGTTGCATTAAAAGGAGACTTAAACAACATGAATGCTATCAATTTCAAAAAAGACCTTTTGAGAATGGTACAAAACGAATATCAAAATTGTACGGTAAACATCACTCAACTCAACTCTATCGATTTGACGGGTCTCAATGCCTTGGTAATGGCTCACAGATCGCTAGAAAGCAAAGGAAAAGAATTAACCATTGTTTGCAATCAAAAAGATCAAATTGATCAGTTTTTAAAACTTACAAAATTTGATCTCCATCTCAATCTTATGAGAGCCTAATTGTCGAGTCTCTAATCACCACTATAACAATCACTCACCATGAAGACTGCAATCAATATCAAATCAACATTTCTCCAAGGCGCTGGCTTTCTAATGCTAAGTACAATAATCGTTAATGCTGGAAACTATGGCATCAACTTGATCTTAGGAAGGACTTTAGGACCAAGTCTTTTTTCTGAGGCAAATGTATTGGCAAGTTTGGTCATGATGCTCTCTTTTATAGGAGTAGGCATTCAACTAACAGCGGCTAAATTTTCAGCAGAATACTTTGCCACTAACAACCAAAAAGATTTGGATGCCTTTAAAAAAATATTTATTCAAAAAATAAGCAAACTGGGTAAAAGAACCTTAGTTGCTTTGTTGGTATTGACTCCAGTTATTCAAAGCTATGTTAGATTCGAGTCTTACCTACCTCTATTGATCTTGTTCCTTGGAGTGCCCAGCTATTTTAATTTTTCCGCATGGCGAGGTGTTTTACAAGGAACAGATCAATTTGATAAAATGGCTTGGAGCTATATTATAGAAATGATAGTGAGAGCTATTCTAACCATATTGGTAGTAGTGGTTGCCTCAAACTTGGCCTCTGCAGTTGTTGCCTTTGCCTTTATGGCCTCTTTTGTGGTAGGTAATCTAACCATAAAAGAAAACACATCTGGTAAAATCAAAAACGAATTGCCTCTTGAGGGGATGAACAAGTTTTTATTGGTTATCGGAGCCTACGAATTGAGTCAAATTTTGATTAATCATTCTGATGTGTTTTTGGCGAAGCATTATTTTACTGCCTTCGAAGCGGGCATATACTCTTCTATTTCCTTGCTTGGAAAGATTGTTTTCTTTTCGACTTGGGTTATTGTTAGTCTCATGTTTCCGAAGGTTATCGAAATGCAAAAAAGAGGAGAAGACCACAGACCACTGTTTACACAAGCTTTTTCAATTGTAGCATTAGTAGGAATTTTACTTACTACTGTATCATATTTCTTAGCTACCCCTATAAGCCAAATGGCTTTTGGAGATGCCTTTGTATCGGGAGCACCATTACTTTGGAAGTATTGCATGGCCACTTGTCTTTTTTCGCTGGCCAATGTATTTGCTTATTACCATATGTCCTTAAAAAACTATTTCCCAGTAGCGATTAGCATTCTATTTGGCATCATTCAAATAGGATTAATCAATGCGTATCATTCGAGTCTTCATCAAATGATAGAAGTTCAAATAATCAGCATGGGTGCATTGCTGCTCGGAATGTGTCTATATCATACACTATATCGTAGAGTTAATCTACGCAAACCATTCTTTACACCAACTTTTAACTAATCACCTCAAACCACATTAAAATGAAAATTGCTATAGTTAGCCCATATCCACCAAGTAAAACAACTTTAAACGAATACGCGTTTCACTTAATTAATCAATTTAAGAACAAAAAAGAAGTTAGCGAGATCGTTATCCTATCGGATGAACTTCCTCAAGGAGAGCACTATGAAGAAGTAGAAGGAAATTGCCCAGTAAGAATCCGTACTTGTTGGTCATTCAATTCACTTAAAAATCTTTTTACGATCAGAAAAGCCATTAAGGAAGAAAAGCCAGATGTTGTCTTATACAACGTACAATTTTTATCTTTCGGTTCTTCCAAAATAGCAGCCACTTTAGGTCTTTTATCGCCTTTAGTATCTCGATTGTCCGGAACTCCATCTGTAACTCTATTACACAACATTGTAGAAACAGTAGATTATGAATCAGCAGGCATAACCAAAAACCCAATACTTAAATGGGTATACAATTTAGCCGGGACAGTCATGACCAAAATCATTTTGGGATCCAATTTGGTTGGTCTTACGATGCCTAAATATGTGAACATCATAGAAAAAAAATACGGTGCTAAAAACGTTGCACTATTGCCACATGGAAGTTTTGAAACCCCTCCTGTACCCTCTTTCGAGATTCCTCAAGGTAAAAAACAAATCATGACTTTCGGAAAATTTGGCACGTACAAAAAAGTTGAAAAAATGATTGAAGCTGTGGAGCTCGTTAGAAAGCGTACTGGCGAGGAGTTAGAAATAGTAATCGCAGGAACTGACAATCCAAACGTCAAAGGATATTTGGAAAATGTCGAAAAGACCTACAATCATGTACCGGATATAAGGTTCACAGGATATGTGGAAGAGGAAGATGTACCAACCATTTTTGGGGATAGTACGGTTGTGGTATTTCCATATACAAGTACAACGGGAAGTTCGGGAGTATTACACCAAGCTGGAGCTTATGGCAAGGCAGTCGTAATGCCAAACATTGGAGATTTAAAAGAACTTATTGAGGAAGAAGGATATGCAGGTGCTTTTTTCGAACCAGACAATGTGGAAGATATGGCTGATGCAATAGAAAAATTAGTTTTGGACGATACGTACAGGACTCAAATTGCAGAAAAAAATTATGCCGCTGCAGCGTCACTTCCGATGGACGATATAGCTGATTGGTATCTGATGCATTTTGAATCATTAAGCAAGCAAAAGAGAAAAGGCCAGAAAAATTTCTCACAAAAGTTGAGAGCGGCATAAGAATTATAGTGGTTTTAATAGTGGTTTAGTCTTGGGGCAATAGTTTCTATTGCCCTTTTTTTATTTCTTTCAAGATCTATTAGTCCAAAATTCTTCTGTTTTGCTCTTACCCAAGGCTTCCAGCCAAATACATTTTTTGGCGCCTCTTCATAGTCATAAAGACACCAAATCAATCCACCCGAATTTGTCTCATCCAAAACTTCTAATACCTCATTTAAAAATTCACCTTGTTGTTGGTCGGAGAATCCTCCAGGCCAAATTCCCGAATAATTACTTCTTCCAAATTCAGAAATCAGCAACGGTTTTTTAAATGATTTAAGCGCATTCATTTCTTCTCTCCAACTTGACACATCTTCGTAGGCATGAAAGGATAGCACATTTAGTTCTTTATGCAGTCTATCAGCAACAGTTACTTTAGACCAGCCAATAGTCAGGGGTTGATTGGTGTAAGATCTAGCCCGCATCAAAATAAATTTGAGCCAATGCATTGTTTCTTTTTCACCTTGAATGGCAAAATCCAAATCTGGTTCATTTTTTATATCCCAAAGGACAATGGTGTTTTCTTGATTGTACCTGCTTAGAAGAATTTCTAAATGGCGATCATAATCCAGATAACGGTGTAAACTATAGCCTGAAGGAAAGTCAAAAAGACATGGAATCAATTTTAAATCATGCCTTTTTGCCAAATAAATCAATTGGTCCATTTTTAAAAGATACTCTTCGTGAATTGAAGGGCCACCAAAAATCTCGTATGGAATAAAAAATCGAATACAATTAAAACCCAGGGATGAGGCTTCCCCTAAATCGTGGTCCACAATATCAGCATCAAAGTTGATCCAAAAATCCAACCATGGATGCTTTGAAGGATAATAATTAATGCCTCTCCATTTTTCTACCCCGCTCAAAGCCAAGGCTTCTTTGGATACATCAGCTTCTGCAGAATGAATTTTTTCTAAGCCCTCAATATGCCATCTGCCATCAGTCAAAACCATTACTGCATTATAGCTTTCATATCGTTGAACATGTTCTTTTCCACTTTTCTCAATCGCCAAAGATTGCTGATCTCTAAGGCTCACTACACTTCGATCCAAAGACATAAATCTTAACTCCAAGGCATGAGATACATGTAGTTTTTCATATCCCGAATTCGGAGACAATCCAAGGGTTATTTGATTTAATAGCTCGGATCCAAAATGGTCTTCCAATCCGATTGATTTTCCGATATTTCTCGAAGAGTTTAGAGCTTGCAGTCCTCGAAAATATGCCTCTGCAATTTTTTGTTTTTCATACGCTGTGGCTTTAGTTCCTTTGGTTTGAAAATCAATCCAGTGTACTTTCGGTGTCCGAAATTGTGCATAAGATTTTTGAGCCTCCAATAAACTTAGCTTTTGGTCAGTTTGAGTATAGGACTCATATACCTTCGAAAGTACCCCTATAACCAATGCTCCAAGTAGCACAAATCCAAGAGCATAAAAACTTCTTCTTATGTTTGTTTTGCTACTCCCCATCCAATTCCAATTTGTAATCAGAAATTTTCAAAACCATCCCTTGTTTGAAGTCTAAGTCAAATCTTGCTTTTCCGTTTTCAAGTTCTGTTTGCCATTGGCTCCCATTTAACTCAAGGATTACCTTTGTACCGTCGGGCAAGTATTGACCTATATAACTAGAAACAGGACCAATTTCAATGTGATTGTCTGCAATTTTATAATTCACCTCTTTAACATTGGATTCAAACAAAACAGCTTTCGACAAGCTTTGATTTCCTACAGAAGTAGCATAGATCAGTCCTTTGCCAGGAACTGATGGATTCCGTATGAAACACGTGGCCAATCCATCTATCGTATAGCTTTGGTATTTGGTTGTAGCATTGGCGAAATCTAAAACAAATTCCACAAATGTTCCGTCTGCAACTTGTCTGCCTTTAACATCTAGTATCTTTTGTGTTTGTACTTTAAAAAAAGACCTTCCATCAGCGAAAGGTACGACTTCCGAAATTGATATTTCCAATTGAGAAGGCCATAAAGCCACAGCATCAGACAATTGCTCTTTGCTTCCCACTCCAGAGACTCCTAATCCCGTTTTTATGGGTCCTTTTTGATGTCCACTATCCAATACTTTAAACACCATCCTGTCTTCTATATATTCAACGCTTTGTATAGTCTGATTCGAAGGATACTTCGATTTAAAAAATACGGAGTCATTCTCCCTGGCCAAATTTCCAAAAGAATCTCTTGCAATTCCTACAACCATCACCTCTTGACGGTTGTCAAGCCATACGGTTGAAGGACCAGAAAATACTTCTATCGGATCCACAATTGTTGAAGCCTTGACTAATAATACTGCACGTGCAATTATTTCCGTACCCAAGCGCAACGAGAATTCATGAAGACCGGCGGTTTTAAACAAGTCACCCGAAAGATCAAATTCGTCATAGGTATTGTTTATTTCAAGAATTTCTTTATGTATAGAAATGCCATTATCTATCCAAAGATCTACTTTTCCAGTCCATCCTTTTGTCCATTCCTTCGTTGAAGGATCTTTCACCATTGGATTAACTGTTTGAACAGAAATATTGCTTCCTGCAGTAATATAATTCTCAGGTACAATCAACTGTAATTCTGGCGTTTCCATTTGTTGAACCGCTTTCTTTTCTCCGCAAGCAAAAAAGAATAATGTGATTAATATGGCCTGATATCTCTTCATCACTCTTTAAAGTTTACCAAGCCATTTAATTTGATTTCCATCCCTGAAGAAGACGCTGATTTAAAATTATTTGGAAGTCCACTTCTCATATCTTTATTTTCTTGTCCGTTAATCAGGACAATCTTTTCAACATCGACAATTTTTATCTCATCCAATTCAATGGTGGGAATGGATATTGTTTTACTACGCTGAGGTCTTATGCCTTGCGATCCATAAAGTACTTCAAGCCAAAATGGTTTTTCGTTTTCACTAAACAAGAGTAAAACTTGCGGAATCGCAATTTCTCTATTTCCATAATTAATAAAAACCAAATCTTTATCATCTTCTAAATCATATCCATAATACTTATAAATAGGTTCGTCAGTAACGGTAGACCGCACCTGCAAAGACATGGTCTTGGGACTTCCAATTATTTGTAATGGATTTGTCCTTGCCGGATCAAAAACATTTTTCAGCGAATCACTATGAGTCAGGCCTATTTGTTCGAAGTCAATTCGAAACGGTGTACTCTCCTTAGGCAACAAGGTATGTACCAATTTGTCGCTAGAGCTGTAAGAAGCTAGTGGATTGCTTTTTTCATCGTACAACACCACATCTAAATCTACAAAAGCAGGATCGTTGTCAGCATTAATTAATTGTCCAATAATATGATACTGCCCTTTTCTAAAGACCAATTCTACGTCCATAACATGGATTTCTGGACGGTCCAAAATATCTTCTCTAATCGTAGTTTGGGTGGTAGCTTTTCTTCTGCCTTGATTAAAGAAGTCTAATTCTGCTATTCTAAAAAATTGTGTAGGGGGTGTTTTTAAAGAATATTCCTCTTTTTTGATAAACCACTTTTTATTTTTTTCGACAAGCTCAAATTGATGCGTAGTTGTATAACTTTCAACCGCCGTAATCCACTGTGCACTAACATCATAAAGTATGCGATTATCCGAAGTGTTTTTCTTTTTGATATCAATGGAATTTAATTTGGCATAGCTTGCCAATAAGCCATCTTCAAGTGAGAGTTCTAGTAAAAATTGCTCCAGTCCAACAACTGTACTTGGATCAAACAAACCGTAGGCATCCTCAAATTCTTTAAAATCTAAAGCATGAAAATATTGTTCTAAAACTTTATCAGGAGATCGATGGGGGTCGTTATCCTTATATACGCTATACAGTAAAAACAAGGCTATAAATGATATAGCTGCAAACCAAAGCGTATAAAATGGATATAATTTTTTGGAGTCCCTGTCATAATCCGGCCGATGTACAATGTTTTCTTGCCTTTTTCGAAAGAAATAAACCAGCAAAAAAGCAATAATGGACACACTAATCGGAATAATGCCCCACATGGCTTTTTGGTATGAAGGAATGTCTTTTCTTGGTAAAATGGATGGAAGCGGAAGTATATCCTTACGTTCCCAAACATCAATATTGTTTTCTAGTTTCGACAACTTTGTCCAGCCAAAAAAATAAAGGACTGGTTCGTAAAATTTGTCGTTATTAAAAACATATTTGAGATGGTACTTTTCCGGAATGGCCAAAAATTGTTGCAATGAACCTAGGCCTTCCATTCCCATATACTTTGAGTTCTCCAAACGTTCAACCGCTCGACTGGTCATTTCGGGCAATCGTCTGACCGAATGATAGTTTCCATCAACAGTCAGAGCATCCGTATGGGCAGAAATCCATGCTACTTGATCTCCAAAACCCAAAGTTAAATATCTCCACTTCTCATGTCCATCACGCTCCATAAAATTGGCAATCGGTTTTGGATCAATTTTCTCAGGTTGAAGTGGTCGAAACTTAGCGATGTTAATAATAAGAGCAGAAACAACGAGTAAGCCAATTACCATCGAAACAACTAAGCCTTTATGAATAAGGCCCCCAAAAGCTCTTTTTATATAAGCACCTAGAGAACCTTCAAAAAGGCTTCTTACTAAATCACCAAAAAAAGGTAAGGCCATCATGCTGGCCCAAAAAGTAAAGCGATCAAGCGTCAAAATATTGAAGGCATTTTCACCAAGGATCATTTTGGGGATAGGTGTGGTGCCTCCCGTACCAAGGAGAAAAGCCAAGCTAAAAGAGAGCCCTAGAAATAAATTGCGTTTCGAAAAAATTCGACCAAAAATACCTGGAAGAAAAAACAACATAAGTCCCCAGGGGATAAGAAAAAAAACCAAGCCTAGGTTTGGCTCGGCAATAAAATTTGCACGACTTCCATGCGGAATAGAAACCTGTGTGATTGGATCGGTCTTACTCCAAAACCAATATGGAAAAATCACAGTTATCGTAATGGCAATAATCAGGACACCAAGTAATATACCCTTGGGCAAAAGCTTCCAAGTCTTTTTAATAAAATCCCTTATTCTGACATTAGAAAGCCCACGTTTATCATCTATACACAAGTCCAATACAGCTACCCCAAGGACTGGTGCAACAAAAAACACAGTTCCAAAAATGGTACTTACATGATGTGCACAACTCATCATGGCAATGACCGAAAGTGCACAATAAAACGCCATGCGATTGTTGTCACGAATCCAATAATAGAGGTATGGACATGCATTCAAAAGAAGGGCTATTCCCATGAGACTGGGCAATTGACCAAAAATGTGCAATGCCTCTATAAATGAAGAGGACACAACCAACAAAAGGCAGGCATATGCTGCTGAAAGACGATCAACCCACAACAATGAGAAGTGAAATACCCCTCTAATCATTAGGGCAATCATGATCAAGCCGCACCCAATAAAACCACCTTTTAAACCAATAAGCTTAGAAAATAGTGCAATACCCTGATGTACTAAAGGCGGATAACTGGTCATAGTAAATCCAGTGTACCATTTATAATTCCATGTGTCAAACCAGCTTTGTGCATAGTGTTCGGCAAAGAACATATGTACATAGGCATCATAAGTATCCCCTAAGGTGAAGGCCATTAAAGTTCCATGGAAGAGTACTCCAAAGAGCAAAGCTGCTAAATAGTATTGTCTGGATCGATCCAATGATAAAAACTTATAATATGAAGGTACGCAATATTGGCTTCCTCCATAAAGAAGACACCAAAAGTGCTCCATACTCAAATCCAAAAAACGGATGAATTTGCCAAAAAACGGGCATCCTTTTCCACTCTACTAAAACCCCCTTCCTACGCTTCGAATCAGGCTGAAATTTGAAGTATAAAATCTCAAAAAATGAAAAATGCAATCATCGTCCCTTGTTATAATGAAGCCAACAGACTAAAGTTTGATGAATTCAAAACCTTTCTAAATACAAACCCTAACTACATTATTTGCTTTGTAAATGATGGCTCCAAAGACAACACCCTGCAGCAACTCCAAAATTTCGCAGCAGATCACAAAAGATGTCTAGTATATGATATGCCTCAAAATGGAGGTAAGGCTGAAGCTGTCAGAAGAGGTACCAATTTTATTAACTCCAAATACAATGTTGAAAGCATTGGTTTTATGGATGCTGATTTAGCGACTGGCTTCGAAGACTATACCATGTTAGTTCAAGAATTAAAAGACAACGACCTAAAGATGGTCTTTGGATCTAGAAAAATGGATCAAGATTCTGAAGTAGAAAGATCGGCATTTAGAAAACTTGCAAGTTGGGCAGTAGGTCTGATGATCAAATTAATCATAGGATTGCCTATAAAGGATACACAATGTGGGGCAAAAGTTTTTCATCCAGGTATTGCTCGGTATGTTTTCAATAAGTCCTTTATGTCAAGATGGCTGTTTGATGTAGAAATGTTTATCCGCATCAAATCTCTATATAAAGTTCAAGCAATGAATGTTATCAAAGAAGTAGCGGTTAGCGAATGGGAAGAAGTGGAAGGATCGCATATCACCTGGCAAGACTCAATAAAATTTCCAAAAGAACTTTTAGAAATCGCATTAGCATATAACGTAAAACCTAAATTCAACAATATGATACCCATACTGTCTACTAGCAAAAAAGTTGGTCCTATTCAACAAGCGGCCTAAAAAAATATATAGTCGTTCTCGAACCTCTTCGCTTAAAGTGAAGGGGTTTTTTTATTTTTTCCTTTGGCTTTCGAGAAATTCTCTAACCCCTGCAAAAGAAACCACATGATCATTAAAATATTTTTGGGCAGCCCTAGATTCTGAATCCGATGCTTTCATTTGATTCAAAATATTTTGAAGATGCATTTTCATATGCCCTTTTTGAATTCCTGTGGTCACCAGAGATCGAAGAGCAGCAAAATTTTGTGCTAAACCTGTAGAAGCAATAATGCTCATCAAAGTTTTAGCATCAGGATCACCAAGTAGTTCTAATGATCTTTTGGCAATAGGATGCAAAGAAGTTAATCCACCTACAGTACCAATCGCCAAAGGAAGATCAATCCAAAATCTAAATACATCGTTTTTTATTTCTGCAAAACTCAAGCTTCGATATCGTCCATCTCGACTCGCATAGGTATGGCCACATGACTCAATGGCTCTAAAATCATTACCAGTAGCTAGAGCTACGGCATCTACGCCATTGTAAATTCCTTTGTTGTGTGTGGTTGCTCTATAAGGATCTATATGTGCAATTTTGACTGCTGTAACAAATTTGTGAGCAAAGGTTAGGGCATCCATGCCTCCTGCAAAAGTTCCTAGTTCTTCAACCTTACACTTAACTTCTGCCCTTACAATACAGTCGGGAGTATAGTTCGACAGAATGCTCATTACAATAAGAATGTCCTTTTCTGCTTCCTCAAGTTTATCAGAAGCAATCACATAATTTCTTAACGTTGCGCCAAATCGTTCGAGGCAAGAGTTTACAAAATTTGCACCCATAGAATCACAGGTTTCGAAATAGGCCCTTATCTGAAAAAGCCCTTCTTCCTCCGAGGTGAAATCCAACAATTCTATATCTAGAATTCCTCCGCCTCTGTTTTCCATATTAATGGTCAAATCTTTTGACTCTTCGATCAACAATGCCTTGATCTCGGGAAATATACCTTTGAGCTTTGAAGGGTTACCTTCCCATTTGAAATGAACTTGACCAACTTTTTGTGTATCCAAAATCTTAGTCACAAATCCACCTCGCGTCATCCAAAATTTTGCAGCGGCAGAAGCTGCGGCCACTACTGAAGATTCTTCGATCACCATAGGGACCACGTAAGTTTCTCCATCAATTAGAAAATTGGGCGCAACACCATAAGGCATTGGAAAATTACTTATGGTATTCTCAGAAAATCCATCTAATATTTTTTGCTGCTTTTCATCTCCATGCCAGTACGAAATCAATTCGTTCATCACATGGTCTGGATCAGAAAAGAAATTTCGAGCAATCCATTTTATTTTGTCGCGCTTTCGCATTTTCGAAAACCCACTAATCGTTCTCTCCTTACTCATATTGGATCTTTAATATTTAAAAATGCATAAGCCATTTCTAATCCCCTTTTTTGAGTCTCCACGTATTTTCGTAAATCTTCATACGTGCCTCTCGCATGCCTCAGAAAGGCTCCTGCTTGTCCGTAGATTGCGGGCAATGAAGAACTTTCTACTAAGTAATAGCCATCTAAAAAATCTTTGACTCCTCCAGAAATTATAAGTTCTTTACATAATACCTTATCACCCAACTCTTCATGGAGTCGATTACACATCTTCAGCATTTCGAGAGCACCATGACCGACAGTAGTAAGGGGGGCTAAATTTTCAGGATTTTCGGATCTAGCCAATTCTATTTTGGTAAAGTTGGTGCCGCCATGCGCTGCAAAATCAAGCGCTGCAAGTGGAAGTTTGAGCAAAGCCTCCAAACTGCGATACCCCATACCTTGACCTACCTCTTTTACTATAATGGGGTGGTCAATTTTTTCTAACACCTCCGATATTGTTTCCAAGGGCTTTCTATTGATGCTGTCCCCTTCGGGCTGGGCAATCTCTTGAAAAGGATTTACGTGGATGATTAAACCATCTACTTCTAGTTTATCAATTAGATCCGTTACACTGCTCCATTTGGCATTTTTAGAAATTTCTTCCAACTGCGCAATGCCGAGATTTGCATATAAAGGTTGATCACCAATTAAGCTTCTTACTTTAAAATCATTTAAATGCGTATCGTCATATAGAAGAGATCGACAAGAGCCTAATCCCATGCCCATGCCAAATTCGTTGCAGGCCTTAGCTAAATTTTTATTGATTACCCCAGCCCATTGAGTACCACCAGTCATACTAGACACCCATAAAGGCAAATTCATTTTTTTGTTTAAAAATGTTCGGGGCAATTTTGATTGACCACAAGTATGGGATGCTAAAATTGGCTCATAATAAAACCTTTGATCGGCTTCTCTAACTTGAGAGCTTAGAGCCAATTCTATATGGTCTTCCTTTCTTTGTTCTGCTGTTGGATCTTCCTTCACTCAATAATTTCTTGATTTGTAAAAATAGCAATAAGCAAATCAGTAAGTTTACGCTGTTTTTTCTTTAACAAGGTACAAAGCTATTTCGTTTAAAGAGTAACCCCTAAATCATGCGTTTTATATTTTTCCTATTCCTGATTCTACCTTTTGTTGGACATTCCCAAGACCAGCGCAAGGCCAAGCAATATTTTAACGAAGCTGTAGAAGCCTATAATGCAAAAGAACTAGAAAATGCTTTGTTGTATTATAGTGAAGCCATCAAGCTGGATGAAAATTACATTAAGGCATATTATAATCGAGGCAATATCTATCTCAACCAAAAAAAATTGAGCCTTGCTAAGACTGATTTTGAAAGCATTGAGCAATTGGATCCAGATCATGCAAAAGCGAAGATGTACATTGGTTATATCTACATGCTAGACAAGAACTACGCAGAAGCTCTCAACTTTTTTGATCTTGCCATTTCTAAAGATCCAACACTAGAAAAGGCCTACCTTAATCGCGCCAGTACTTTTATGAAACTCAAAAAGTACGAAGAAGCGCTTGTTGACTATGACAAAATAATTGCCGAAGCGCCCAGTTATTCGGCCTATTATAACCGAGCGTTATGCAAAGCAAAAACCAAAGATTATTTTGGCGCAAGTACAGATTATTCCTCGTGTATAGATTACAAACCAGAAAACGAAAAACTATATCTCTACAGAGGTAAGATGTATTTAAAACAAGAAAAATTTGAAGATGGCATTTCAGATTTTTCAAAAGTCCTTCGAAAAAATTCTTCAAACAAGGAGGCACTGTACTATCGAGCGTATTCTAAAAATGCCATTGGTGATGTAAGTGGCGCCAATAAAGATTATGCCCAAGTTTTAAAAATAGATCCTTCTCATAAATCGGCACTTCAAAACAAAGCCATATGTTCTTTTAATCTTGGGAAATTTAAGGAAGCCGTAAAAGACTATACCAACCTTCTAAAAATAAAAAAGGAGGATCCTGGCATATGGGTCAACCGAGGCATAGCAAAACTAAAATTAGAGGACTTTGCGGGAGCACACAAAGATTTCTCAAGTGCCATAACTATAGATAAAGGTTTTGCTCAAGCCTATTTTAATAGAGCCAATGCCAACGTCAAATTAAAAAACAACAAAGAAGCATGCAGTGACATCAAAAAAGCGGCTTCACTTGGCATGGATCAAGCATTTGCACATGTCAATTCGGTATGTTTATAATTAATACAAATGTCAGATGAACTAAAGACCTGCCCCCAATGTGAATCACCTTATGGATATCCCAATGGTGGTGCAATGTTTGCTTGTCCTTCATGCAGTTTTGAGTGGAATCCTACGGAAACGACAGATGAAGATCAATTAATTGTTAAAGATGCTAACGGTAATCAATTGTTTGATGGAGACACGGTGATTGTAATCAAAACCTTAAATGTAAAAGGAGCAAGTGGGCCTATCAAAGCTGGGACGAAAGTAAAAAATATCCGATTGGCTGATGGCGATCACAACATCGATTGTAAAATCCCAAGTTTTGGTTCCATGGGCTTAAAGTCCGAATTTGTAAAGAAGGCTTAAGTACAATTATAAATGTGGGTCTCCCTTACTTTATTTGACTCGAGCAATGAAGTCATCTTCGGTAAGAATCTCAACGGTACCTAGTGCTTGCGCCTTTTTCAATTTGGATCCTGCCTTCTCGCCAACAACCAAAATATCCAATTTCGAACTTACGGCAGATATGTTTTTGGCTCCCATTTTTGCAGCCAGTTCTTGTGCTTCTTTTCTTCCCATTTTTTGAAGCGTCCCGGTAAACAAAATTGACTTACCTATGAAAGGTGCATCCAAACTAACTTGAACAGGTTTATCTTCATCTGTCTGCTTAAGATTTACACCCAAAGCTTCCAATTTATCGAGTAAAGCGATGTTCTTATCATCTGCAAAAAATTGAATAACATTCTCCGCTACCACAGGACCAATATCCTTGATATTAACAAAATCATCAAAAGTCCAAGATTGAAGGTCTTTGACATTTGAGATGTTTTCTGCCAATAGTTTTGACGCTTTCTTTCCTAAATGGTGAATACTGAGTCCATGCAAAAGTCGATGGATTGGGTTTTTCTTCGCTTTGTTGATTGCCTCTCGTAATTTTTCAACCGATCGCTCACCAAAACCCTCTAATACCGAAATGCTTTGGTAATCAAGCTTATAAATGTCCGCTAAATCATTGACCCACCCCTGATGGATAAACTGATCTACATATGAAGGACCAAACCCATCTATATCCATTGCTCCTTTAGAAACATGAAAATATAGCCGTTGCTTAAACTGGTCTGGACAATCGTAATTGGGACATCGCCAAGCCGCTTCTTTTTCTGCTTGGACTAATGTAGTCTTACAAGAGGGACACGACTTAGGAAATTCAATTTTTTGTTCTGTCCCTTCTCTGGCATCCGGAAAAGATTTTACAATATATGGTATGACATCTCCAGCTCTTTCAATTAAAATTCTATCTCCAAGTCGTAAATCTTTGGATTGTATAAATTCTTCATTATGCAAAGAAATGGAAGAAACCGTTACACCGGCCAATTGTACAGGTTCGACTTTTGCCACAGGAGTTACAGAGCCGATTTTACCAATTTGATATTCGACGTCCACAAGTTTGGTCGTAGCCTGCTTTGCTTTAAACTTAAAAGCAATTGCCCATCTTGGGTGATGCTGAGTAAAGCCTGCTCTTTCTTGTAGAGCCAAATCATTTAGTTTGACTACCATCCCATCTATTTCGTAAGGATAGGAGTCTCTTTGCTCCTGCCAGTAGTTGCAAAAATCTATGGCTTCGGCAATGTTCTTACATTTTTTTATTTCCTTTTCCGGCACTTTAAAGCCCAGCTCCCGCAAAAGTTCAACACTGTTATAGTGTGTTTTTAAGCGTTGTAAATCATCCGTCCCGTTTTCACTCTCTGCATACCCCACCTGAAACATAAACACTTCAATTTCTCGATTTTTGGTTTCCTGAGGATCTTTAGTTCTCAATCCGCCAGTAGCAGCGTTTCTTGGGTTGGCAAAAAGTGAAAGTCCTTCTTTTTCTCTACGCTGGTTTACCTTTTTAAAATTTTCTATGCGTATTAAAGCCTCTCCTCTTAATTCCACACGTCTAAAACCTTTTGAAGAAAACTTCGCCTTGAGAAGGACAGAGGGCATGGCTTTCGCATTAAGCGTCATTTCTTCTCCTTTACTACCATTTCCTCTTGTTGCCGCACGCTCCAATAAATCATCTGTATAGATTAAAGCCAACGAACCACCATCAAATTTAGGTTCGACACAATATTCCAAATCACTTTCAATATCAATATTTAAAAGCCTTTTTATTGACTCATCGAAATCCCTTAAATCTTCCGCATTGTACGAATTTCCCAAAGAGAGCATGGGTTTGATATGTTCTACAGCATTTCCAGATTCGGTCAGATCATTTGTTACCCTCTGAGTGGGTGAATCTGGAGTGATTTTTTCTGGATGAAGCTTTTCTATTCTTTTTAATTCATCAAAAAGCTTGTCATATTCAAAATCAGAAATTATTGGATCATTTTTTACGGCATATCTCCATTCGTGATAACGCAACAGGTCTCGCAGCTTGGCGAGCTGATCCACATCAACGTTTGCATTCTTAAACGTTTCGGTTTGTCTTAATAGAAGCTGCTCTTGTTCCTTAGAATACATAGGTCAAATGTATGTATTCATCTTAGGATTTCTACCTAATAACTTTACAGCTTTAAAAACTTTTTTGTGGCAAATTGATTCTTGTCATTCCCTACTCTGAGGTAATAGTTGCCCGGTGTCAACATAGAAACATCTATTTGCTTTTGATTGTAGAAAGACTGAATCAATCTCCCAAAGGCATCATATACCTCAATCTGATTTGGTGTGGATTCTACATCTAAATAAATAAAATCTACCACTGGGTTTGGAGAAAGCTCAAAAGAAAAAGAGCTTAAAACATTTTTATTAGATGAGGTAATTGCAGGAATCGTCAAGGAGGTAATCGCTGTACCATCTCCTCCTGGACTGCTGTTTCCATTAACCGCATTGGAAGCCGCATAAAACGTAACATTCCCATCTGCAACATCTGTTGACCACGTTCCAGTTAAGGTGTTTTCGGCACTGGTTCCCATCTGCTCAACATAGGTCCTGTTGCTCAAGGCAACCACACCCCCATTGCTTGAAGTAACACTCCAAGAGCTGCTGTGTGCATTATTATCATCCAAAGCAGTCATTTGAAACCCATAGCCCGATGCCCCTGTGGCATTATTCGTTATGGTAAAATTATACGTGGTATTGGGCATATATTCTGTTATTTCAGCTCCGGAATCATCAGTGATTGATATGATCACCTCAGGACTAAAATTACCGTCATCATGACATCCATTATTTCCACAAGTGCCTTCGCCTGGAGCACCAGTAGTTCCTTGATTGGCAACGCTTGCTCGTCCACCAGAATTACTCATAAGCGTAAAACATAATACAATGCTTAGGACGGAAAACAACAATTTTACATTTTTCTTCATTTGGCTTTCTTTAGATGCTAAAAACTAAACTCTGGAATTTTGCCCAAAGTCCCTCTAAAATAATCTTCTATTTGTTTCATCTCCGCCTCTTTTTCTCCATTTAAGCGCTTAGGTGCGCTGAATGACACTTCTTTGTTTTGATAGTCAAATTTGACCATAATAACAGGAATATCTAGTGTCGTTGCTATTCGATAAAACCCAGTTTTTAATTTAGAAACTTTTTTCCTTGTCCCCTCGGGTGCTAAACCTATGGTATCGAGCTTGTTTTGATTAAACAGCTGTACAATACCATCTACGGCCGATTGGCCACTTTTTCGATCTATTGGAATTATTCCAAACATTCGAAAAAATTGATTTAGAGGCCATTTAAATAGAGACTTCTTTCCCACAAAAGTGATCCGCAATTTCCAGTAATATTTTATCAAAAGACCCAAGGGAAAATCCCATCCCGAAGTATGTGGTACCACAATAATTACTTTTCTTGGTACATCATTGGGATGTGGGCCGGATAATTTCCAACCTAATATTTTGAAATAAACTAAGCCACATAATCGTCCAAACATAATCGGCAGCTAAAATAATCTTTTCCTCTTTTAAACCTTAGCACAATTTTGAAGTCATAGATATAACGAATGCAAGTGAAAAACAGAAGTGATCAAGAAATATTGGATTTATTTCGGAAGGATTCCTCAAAGGAGGAAGCTTTTAAAATATTGATGCATCAAAATCAGGAAAAAATATATGCGATAATCCGAAACGTATTGCATAGTCATTTTGATACCAATGATGTGCTTCAAAACACATTTATAAAGGCCTATAGATACTTGGGTGACTTCAAAGGTGAATCTGCCATAAGTACTTGGTTGTATAGAATTGCAACCAATGAGTGCTACAATTTTTTGCGCAAAAAAAATAAACGTAAAGAAGGATCACTAGACGAACAAGCAAGTCAATTTGGTGAGCAACTAAAGTCTGATCCTTATTTCGATGGGGATGAATGGGAAATAGAATTAGCAAAAGCGGTAGATCAATTGCCTGAAAAACAAAAAATGGTTTTTAACCTAAGATATTTTCAAGAAATGAAATATGCCGAAATATCTAAAGTGTTAGATACCAGTGAGGGAGCTCTTAAGGCTTCATTTCATCATGCAGTAAAAAAAATTGAACAAAGCATACGACAAAATGTCTGAGAACAATAACATAAAAGAAGAATTAAACGCTTTAGGCTTTTCTCGTCGTACTAGTAAAGCCTATCGTATACCAGAGGGTTATTTTGATTCTTTGCATGACGAGACAGTGCAAAGAAAAAATCGCAGCCCTTACAAGGTACCTGAAGGGTATTTCGAGAAATTGCCAAATGAGGTAGTTCAAAAACTTAAACCACAAAAAACTACTGTTAGACGTATGGTTTTGCCTTGGGTTGGTATAGCTGCTTCTTTGTTGGGCCTAATTTATTTCTTCGGAGGAAGCCCAATGCCCGATCAAAACCCCTCTGAGCTGATGTCCTCTTATGAAGAGCTATACTTGGAGGATGTCATAGATGATTTTTCTGATGAAGAAATTGCAGAACTAGATCAACCAGAAAATCTTGAAGATTGGGACACCGAAGACATAGACGATTATGTCGAAGAAAATATTTACGAATTAAATGAAACCGAATTTTTTGAACTAATAGATGAAAATATATGATTAGGAAAACATTAATTTGCTTGGTACTTGTTTTGAGTTTAAATCAAGTACAAGCGCAAAGGGATAAAGCATCAAATATCGATCGAATGCAAGCCAAAAAAGTTGCTTACATCACAGATGCTGTGCAGCTTACTCCAGAACAATCAGAAAAATTTTGGCCTTTGTATAATGCGCATCACCAAGACTTGAAAGAGAAATTTGGTGAGAAAAAAAACAGAACCAAACCTGCTATGATGAGTGATGCAGAAGTTAAAGCATATGTAGACAATTATTTTGTCCTTGAAGAGCAAAAACTGGCCGAAAAGCGCAAATTCATACAAAGCATACGATCAGTTATTTCGGATCGACAGATCATGGCATTAAACCATGCAGAGAAAAAATTTAGAAAAGAGGTCTTTGATCGATTTAAAAATCGGAAAAAAGGAGAAGGCAAAAGGCAAAGAAAAATGATGCAAAAAAATTAAGTTTTGTAGCAGAGAAAGCGGATGAATAATCATCCGCTTTTTTTTTGCTTCAATTTACCTTAAATGCCTTAGGCTTCAATTAATTGAATTTACTCATTTGTAATTGAGTGGTATTCAGTATTCAACATATGGAATTGGGAATTTAGAATTGTATATATAGCTGATTATCAGTGATTTAACATAAATTATAATTTGTCTTAATCTATCCAAAATTGTGGATAAATAAGTTTTCAGAAATACTTCAAGAGGGTTGAATTCTCCTATATTTACAAGCGGTTATAAACCCAACCTGAAACTCTGAACATGAACCATAAGACAAAGCAGGACCCACAACTTTGGGATCTCG
This sequence comes from Saprospiraceae bacterium, assembly GCA_020627705.1. Classification (GTDB taxonomy): domain Bacteria; phylum Bacteroidota; class Bacteroidia; order Chitinophagales; family Saprospiraceae; genus JAHDHU01. Next base: position 51,376 of record JAHDGJ010000002.1, on the reverse strand, counting down.
TTTCCAATTTTGAAAGCGGGCTGAAGCAAGGCACAAAAACCTACTTTGACGAAAAGCAATACAACGATCTTATTCACTATTACGAAAAAGAAATGATGTTTGAAAAAGCGCTTGAAGTGCTATCTCATGCACTCAATCAATATGAATATCGTTCTGACTTTTATCTCGTCAAAGCAAACCTTTTACTAAACATTGGTCAGTTGGACCAAGCATATAAATATTTGAATAAAGCCGAAACTGTAGCGCCATACCAAACAGAAGTAAAACTTCTCAAAGCGAAAGTTTTGGCAGAGGATGGAAGAAATGTTGAAGCTTTAAACCTTTTGGATTCTTTAAAACCAGCATGTCTTGATCAAGATTTAGTGGAAATCTTTATAAGAGAGTCTTACATATTTGAAAAGACGAAACAATTTGATCTAATGTTTGCTTCGCTTTCGCAAGCTTTAGAAATTAATGCATCACACTCTGAGGCTCTTGATAGAATATGGCTGAGTGCCGAATTAAGTAGAAATTATTTTAAGAGTATTAATCTTCACAAAAGGATCTTGGACAAAGACCCTTACAACTATTTGGCTTGGTATAACCTAGGACACGCCTTTTCTTCCATTGGAGAGTACGAAGATGCGATCATATCGTTGGAGTATTCATTTATTATCAACTATGAATTTAAAAATGGTTATTTGGATTGTGCCGATCTTTGTTTCCAATTAAAGAAATATCATAAGTCCTTAGAATACTATAAGGATGCAGACAAATTGTTTGGACCTGACTCAGAATTGAAGCTTTTCATTTCTGAATGCTACATCCATCTTGGAGATGTGAAGGAAGCAAAAAGTCAGCTTTTTGCGGCGCTGAAGTTAGACCCGTATAACGATGAGCTTTACTATAATCTAGCCATTTGTTATGACAGAGAAGAAAGCTGGTATAAGTCGATAAATGCATATCACAAAGCCATTAGCATTGAAGACAATAGAGAAGAATACTATTTAGGCTTAGCAAAAGCATATGAAGCCATTGACAATGATGAAAAGGCAATAATAAACTTTAGAAAATCAACACTCACAGGACTTGAACAAGCTGAATACTGGGTGGAATTTGTAAGTTACCTTTTGAAAAAGGGAATGCTGGATGACAGCTTAATTATTCTAAACGAAGCAGACGAGTACACCTTTAGTGCGGGCCTTGTGTATTGCAAAGCAGCATACTTCTTTTTAAACAATAACATTTCTGAAGGAGTGCGCATTTTAGAAGAAGCCTTATTGGAAGATTATTTTCAATTAGATATATTCTATGCTATAAATCCAGAATTTAAAATTCATAGTGAAATACAAGCAGTAGTTAAATACTACGCTAGAGAATTAAATATCATTTGATATTTTACTCAATTAAATACCAAAACTTGAGGCATGTCGAAAGACATGCCTTTTTTTATTTTTATTGTTCGCCTTTAAATATTGCTGCCCCAATGACGCCCGCAGCATTTAAGAAATGCGCTGTTTTGATTGGGACGCCTCTAGAAATGGAAATATATTTTCTATACGATTCGTATTTCTTGCTTACTCCTCCTCCAAGTATGATTAAATCTGGAGAAAAAATATCAGAAACGTGGTTTAGATAGTCGGACAATCTTGAGGACCAAACTTCCCAAGAGAGCTCCTCTGTTTGCCTTATTTTATTCGAGACATAGCGCTCCGCCATTCCACCCATCCATTCCAAAGAACCCAGTTCGAAATTTGGGATTAATTGGCCATTAAAAAATACTCCAGAACCAATCCCTGTACCTATCGTTATCGCAATAGTCAATCCCTTTTGATCTTTTCCCGATCCAAACCTTACTTCCGCCAATCCAGCGGCATCCGCATCATTAATAACCGTCACCTCAGTACTAAACCCAGTACTAAAAAAGTCATATAAATCTAGCCCAATCCATTTATTGTGAATATTGTTGGCGGTATAACACACACGATTGTTTACCACAGATGGAAATCCAATACCAATTGGGGTATTCTCTAATTCGAACGTGCTAATCAATTCTTTGGCTGCAGCCAAAACCGACTTGGGCTTAGCTGGTTTTGGTGTTGCAATTTTTTTTCGCTCAGTCAGCAAAGCACCACTCTTTACATCTACCAGAGCTGCTTTTATTCCCGTACCTCCTATATCAAGACCTAATATTGTTGAAGACATTTTACTTACTTAATAACAATTACTTTTTCAATGACAACATCTTCCATAGGTCGATCAGATCTGCTGGTTTCTACTCCAGCAATTTTGTCCAAAACTTCCCAGCCAGAAACCATCTCTCCAAAAACGGTATAGTTCATATCAAGATGAGGTGTGCCTCCTAATTTTAGATATTTTGCCTTATTTTCTTCTGAGTATTCAAATCCCACTCTAAGCTCGTTTTGCTCTAATTGTTGTGCATTGACTTTCTTGCCCTGTACTATATAAAATTGAGATCCGCTCGACGCTTTTTTAGGATTATTATTTCTTGCAGCCGCTAGTGCACCTTTGATATGATTTAACCCAGTGTTGAATTCCGCATCGACCATATAGCCAGGTCCGCCCATTCCCAAAGCTTGCTCTTTTGTCGCTCCTCTACTTTTTGGATCTCCACCTTGAATCATAAAACCCTCAATGACCCTATGAAACAAAAGACCTTCATAGTAAGATTCATCGGCAAGTTTTAAAAAATTATCTCTATGTTTTGGAGCCAGATCGGAAAGAGAAAACACCATATCTCCCAATGAAGTTTTCATCGCAACCAAGCAAGCTTCTGGTGCTTTGACAAAAAGAGATTGTTTGGAAGTCTTCTTCTTTTTCCCCTTGTAAGCGGTCAATTTAACCTCATACACCCCAGATAAATAATAGGCGTATTTGGGGTTTTCTTCCGTTGAAGTGTTACCATCGCCAAAATCCCAAAGGTAACTATCAGCGTTTTCGGAGCTGTTCTCAAAAGTAATTTCTACAGGTGCGGTATGCTTTGATGCAGTGGGAGCATTGAACTTTGCCAATGGTCGAGAACACGAACTAAGAAACAATCCGCACAATATATATAATACTAGTTTTCTCATTTTTGGGAAACCTTTACTTTCATTTTTACATCAGTCAAAGGACGATCAATTGACATTCCGTTTGTTGGAACCGCACATAGCTTATCAATAACTTCCATCCCTTCTACAATTTCTCCAAATACGGTATAGTCCATATCTAATCCTATAGTACCTCCTAAGGTTTTATATTTTTCTTTCTGTGCCTCGTTATAAGTAATCCCCCACTTTTTCTCTGTACTTTGTATTTGAAGATCAGATACTGGACGACCTTGGACAATATAAAACTGCGAACCACTCGATGATTTTTCGGGATTATTATCACGTGCAGCTGCCAAGGTTCCCTTAAAATGCGGCGCACCAATTTCTGCTGGAATTTTATACCCAGGTCCACCTCCTCCTAATCTTACATTTGGTCCTGCATTTTTACTGTTTGGATCGCCACCTTGAGCCATAAATCCATTAATTACTCTATGAAAAAGCAAATCATCATAGAACCCTTCTTTAGCCAACTTTATAAAATTATCTCTATGCTGCGGGGTAGAATTATAAAGTTTAAATTTCATGTTACCTAAATCAGTTTCAACGGTAACGTATTGAACGCTCTCGCCACATGAATGCAACAACAAGGCCATGCAAAAGATGGCTAACACCTTAAATACTCTCATAATTATCTGTTATCGAAATATTCGATTATTTTACTTTTTAACAATACCTCTTGATCTTCAATGTTTGTTTTTGCAATTTTTTTGCTCAATTTCCAATGCGGCCAACCGTCTTGATCTCTACCAACAAAAACATAATGGCCTTGCGATTCTAAAAGAGTACAAACGGCAATATGCATCAAATCTTGTTTTTCTTCTTTACTGAATTCTTTTTGAATTTGACCTAATTCTTGGATACCTATTAAGAACAAAACTGCCTTGAGATCGGGTAATTTATCCGAGCCCATAGAATCCTTTATCATATGTCGGATTCGCAACCATTCAAAATCAATTTTCCATTCTTCCATCACCATACTTGGAGACAAAGATATATAGACCTTGTCACTTGCAAAGAAAGTATTTTTGCCTAATCCTCTCTGATAAATGGAGACACTTTAGCTGCTCTATTTGCTGGTAATATGCTTGCCAAAAGACCAATTATCATTACGGTAAGAATAACCACCATAAAATCTATCAACTTAAGCTGTATGGGATAGGCGTCAATAATAAAGCCCTCGGGCACTGGAACAATTCCGAAATTCTTTTGAATTCCAAAAAGGAATAAAGCAATACAAATTCCTATAAGCAAACCTAAAGCAGAAATTAAAAGGCCCTCTTCCAAAAATATTTTTCTTACTCCTTGCGCCTCCAAACCCAAGGCCTTTAATGTGGCAATATCTCGTCTTTTATCTAATACGATCATCCACAAAGATCCCACAAGATTAAAAGCCACAATAAAAAGCGTCAGCGACACAATTAAAAAGCTTATCCATTTTTCAATATTCATAAGTTTTAGAAAGGCTTCATCCTGTTGATAGCGGTTCTTCATCTTGAATCCTTCCCCAACAACGGCTTTTATTTGCGCCCTGATTTCATTTTCGCTTACACCCTCTTTAATCCTAAATTCTACAGCAGAAAGTTCATTGGGCTTATCCAGCAATCTTTCGGCAAAATCCATAGAGCAAAGCAAGTATTGATCCTCTTTTTCACTTTGGACAGAAAATACACCAGAAGGATAAATCTGCATGGTTTTATAGTCCTTTTTAACCAAGCCCTTTTTTTTCTTTGTAGGCATATGAATTCTGACAGGGGTAATTGCGTCTCCTTGATTAATAGAAAGTTGGTTGTACAATCTTGAACCAACTAGACCGTATTTGACCTGATTCTTTTCGAATGTAAACGCACCATAATAAATAGCCGAATCTATATTGCTAACGTTTCTAAATTGCTCATCAACTCCTTTAATTGCTCCAACAACTTGTGCTCCTTTGTATTCGAAAAAAGCAATTTCTTCTAGGGTTCTTGAAAGAGCAAGTACTTCTGGAATTTCTCTAAGATCCTCCAACTGTTGTTCGCTTAAACTAAAGTATTTGCCTTTTTCTGGAGTTAGCTTTAGGTCCGGATTAAAGTTATTTAAAAGTCCAGCAATGAGCCCTTCGAACCCATTAAACACAGAAAGTACCAAAATAAGTGCCGCCGTCCCAATAGCAATTCCTAAAACCGAAATGGCTGTAATTATATTTATGGCATTGGATGACTTCTTTCCAAATAAATATCTTTTCGCTATGTTGAAAAAAAGATTCATTTGTCTTCGATGCTCACATCATATCCCAATGCTTTATAAAAAACAGATTGTATCCGAGGCCTGTAATTTTTTCGTCCAAAAACTTTGTTTTCCATGGTGGGATATGTCCTGTTGGACAAAAAAATGAATGTCAAATTTTCTTTAGGGTCCGAAAAGATGGAAGTGCCTGTAAATCCTAAATGTCCAAAGGCTTGATCACTTGCCGCTTCTGACATGTTCATTCGTTCATCAGGATCAAGTTGTTTCATGTCAAAACCCAATGCTCGTCTTGTAGACCTATAGTGTCTTGTCGTAAAATAATTAATGGTTTCTGGATCCAAATATTTCCTCCCGCCATATCGTCCTCCATTTAAAAGCATTTGCATCAGGACCACAAGATCATTGGTTGTAGAAAACAAACCAGCATGTCCTGCAACACCTCCTAACATCGCACTTCCCATATCATGAACATGGCCATGAACTTTCCTGTTTCTAAAATATTTGTCTTCCTCCGTTGGAACAATAGAAGCTAATTCAAATTTTTCTCTTGGATTAAACAGGGTGTTTTTTAATCCTAAGGGACCATAAAATTGTTCTTGTGCATATTCATCTAGAGGTTTGTTGCTTCTGTTCTTTATGATTTGATGAATGAGATAAAAACCTAAATCGCTGTATTTATAGTCTCTGTCCTCTTTTAGACTGGTAGCATAAATACGGCTGTAAATACTATCAACATAATCGGTGCGCATAAACAAATCTTCCAAGACCTTTACTGAGAAGCTATCTGATCTTACGGTGCGATAATACGCAGGGTTTGGTCTCCAAGTTTTCGGGCGCTTTTTCCCTTTTCTTTTTTTCTTATAATAGGTTTTGGGCTCTATAGTTTGCTCGTAAAATGGTACCCATCCTCTTAGACCGGCATGGTGCGCCAAAATATCTTCTAAGATCAAGTCTTTTTTATTACAAGTATCCAATACAGAAATATAGTCTACGATAGGGGTATTGAGTGTTATCAATCCTTCATCTTCCAGCTTCATTATACTTAAGGTAGAAGCCAAAATCTTAGTTATAGAAGCTAGGTCATACTTATCTGAAGCTTGTACTTTCCTTTTCTTATCATAGGTATGATACCCAAAACACTTGTCATAAATGATCATGCCGTCTTTAGCACATAAAATTTGACACCCTGGAGATGCTTTTCTAGAAATCATTTCGGCCACGATTTCATCGATATATTTTAAGCTATCTGAGTTCATGCCTACCCTTTCTGGCGAGCTATATCCCAAGCGATTTAATCCTGAAGAATATATTCCCATACCTGCTTTGAGGGAGTTTCCAGCTCCGACAGGTAATTTTCCTTTGATGTCAAAAACACCAAACAATGCTTGAGCAGCCTTGTCTTGATTTATTGGGTCTTCGCTGTGTGCAAGCAAGATATTCGGAGCTTTTTCGAAATATTTTAGTGCGTATGGACTTCCAAAAACAGTAAGAACTACTTTGGTGTTCTCGGATAATTTTCGGATCAGCGTAAACTCAGCTTTGGTGACTCCAAAGTCATTTTTTTCATAACTGCTCATATCATGCGTACTGACAAAAACAATATCATATTTGGATAAGGCTTTGACCCGTGCATCGATCACACCATTGGACAAACTTTTTGGACACTGAAAATGAGTGAATTCTTCAAACGAAGAAAGTCTTTTTTGGAAATCTGTTTCTTTATTTGCCCCAATAGAAAGACTCGCAAATTTCTGGTGCTGACCATCTTTGATTGGAATTATATTTTGATCATTTTTGACTAAAGTCAGTGCTTCCTCAATTAGCCTTTCCTTGAGTACAATTGCCTCGGCGTTATTGATTTCTTTATCTATGCCATCAATATCTTTTATTTTCGGTGTAGTCGTAAGGTTTAGCAAATACTTAAACACCAAGATCTTCTTTACACTTTCGTTGATTTGCTTCCAAGTAATTTTATCCTCTTCCACATAGTTCAAAATTGCGGCTATCGCCATTGGAATGTCTTCAGACAACAAAAGCAAATCATTGCCGGCAAGTAAAGCTTCAGCTTCGGCTTCGCCCTTGGCAAAATGTTTGGTAACTCCTTTCATATCCAAAGCATCTGTCATGACCAAGCCCTTATAGCCCATACCCTTTTTTAAAATACCTGTAACGGCATTGTGTGATAGTGTAGTTGGTCGATTTGGTCTATCGTCAATAGCTGGCATATGTACGTGAGCAACCATCATGCTACCTACCTCATCCTTCAAAGCGCGAAAAGGCATTAACTCAATGTCCTCTATACGATCCATGTCGTGGTTGATAATCGGCAGGTCGTAATGCGAATCAACATCTGTATCTCCATGACCTGGAAAATGTTTTGCGCAAGAAAGTACTCCAGCATCCTCCATTCCCAAAATATAAGCCCTTGACTTGGAAGCTACATTATACTTGTCTTCACCAAAAGATCTTGTATTTATAACTGGATTGGAAGGATTGTTATTTACATCAACGACTGGAGCAAAATTTATGTTGACACCTATTCTTTGGCATTGCTTGGCAATGGTTTGCCCCATTTGGTATAACAACTGTTCGTTTTGAATTGAACCGAGTTCTAATTGCATTGGAAAACTAATTGCGTTCTCTTTAAATCGCATACCCAATCCCCACTCCGCATCGATGGCAACCATCAAAGGTATGTCGGACAATGCTTGATATTCGTTGATCAACTTGGCTTGATACGCAGGGCTTCCTTGAAAGAAGCATAAGCCTCCAATTTTGTTTTCCTTAATCAGTTTTTTAATATACTTCACATGCTTCGCATCCTTTTGACTAAAAGCTCTGGGCATAAAGAGTTGACCTAGTTTTTCTTTTTCGTCCAACTCTACTAATATAGAATCTGCCCACTCCTCCGCTTTTGCAATTTGCTGTTCTTGTTTGAGAAACTGAGCATCTACATGACAAAAGAATAAAAGAAAAAAGAATATTAAACGAAACCTCATCATTTATTACTATTAAAAATATTTGGATCTAAAGAAAGCGCTTTATCCTTATATATTTGAGCATTTTGAACATCTCCTAATTGTTCGTAAACCAAAGCAAGATTCAACCAATTCATTGCTACTTTAGGATTTAACTCTGATGCCTTTTTAAAATAAGGTAAAGCTTCCTGAGTCTGACCAGCTATGCCATGACTAACCCCTAACAATCTTACCGTTTCTGGATCTTCGGAATTAAGTTGATATGATCTCTTCAAATAACGTATTGAGCCATCCAAATCATTTTGTTTTTCACCCAATTCTCTCCCTTGTTCTCTTAAGGCAATCGCCAAATTATTGCCTCCTTCCTGATTACTCGGATCTATATTTAGCACCATCTCGTAGTTTTTAATTGCTTCTGGAAAATTCTTTTTGAAAAAATAAGCATTACCTAAGAGAAGATAAACATTTCGATATTGGGGATGGATACCTTTTGCACGGAGCAAATAACCCAAAGCCTTGTCTATCATAGCATCATCTTGGGTATTATTAGCAAGATCCTCAGTGTATTTGGTCAATAAGGATCCTCCCGCAGCATGAAGCACTTTCGCAGAATTTTGAGAAGTAAGTACGTCCGTTTGAAAAAGAGTGAAATCATCTTTCCATGCGCCATTGCGTATAATTGTACGCGTGCTGAATAGAAATAAAATCAAAAATGCTACCGCATAAAAAGTGGTTTGACCGAGATTTTTGAAGATATATTTTATCAACATTATACTCAAGAGCAAGGCAAAACCAACGGAGGGCATAAATAGAAAACGTTCGGACATATTTGTTCCAATGGGAAACACCAAATTCGAAACGATCGAAATAGTAATCACAAAATATAGTATCGAAAAACTCGGGATAGATTTTTTACCCAATCTAAAAAAGGCAAAGAAACCCACGACTACATAGGCTAATAATGACAACCACACTTGCCATGACGAAAAGGTCATCACTGGAATGTGGTAAGGATAATAATCATGAGTCAGTTCTAATGGGAAAATCAGTAGTAACAAATATTTCCCAAGAGTATAGATTATGGTGGCAAACTTTTCTCCACTACTAAACGGGACATAAGCTCCATTAACTACTTTGAGATAAGGGTTATTCATTAATTCTGTCGGATTACCGCCAAAGTCCAAGCCCAAGACGGAAGTTCTTAAGAGTAGAAACACTGCAGTCGCTGCAATCATAGGCATTAGCCCAAAAAATTGTCGTTGTATAGATACATTACGAAATAAAAAAAACGCGAGTGGAACAACGGCTAAAAAAGTAATGGCATTTTCCTTTGACAGTAAGGCAATAAAGAAAAGTGCAAAGACCAAAATAAAATTCAAAATTCTATTGCTCAGGGGTTTAAAGACAAAATATGCCGTGGCCAAACTGCCCAACAAGGCGATAATTTCATCTCTTCCTTTAATGTTTGCGACAACTTCGGTATGAACCGGATGGGCCATAAAAAATAGGCAAGCAAAAAAAACCAACATAGCATTAGTCTGGGTTGGTTTGTCCCTAACTATTAATACTCGAAAAAATAAAAACAGCACAACTCCCAATACCGCATACCACAATACATTCATAAAGTGCCCTACAAAAGGATTATCTCCAAAAAATTGCCACCCGATAGCAAACATGATTGGTGTAAAAGGACGATATCGTCCACCAGAAACTAATTTGTCTTTTCCTTCCTTTTTAAAAAATCCATGAAATGTATCTTTTTGTAACAAGCCAGGTATTCCTTCGAATCCTTTCTTGGTATACATGTTTTCATAAATAACTATCGCATCATCTTGAGTGTAAGAATGCGTAAGCGTGTTGGCATATAACAGAAAACCAAAAAGAAAAATACACAGGGCTTGAAGGTTAATCTTAGACCAATATCCTAAAGGACCCACCGAAATGTCCAAAGAACTTTTGCTAGAGCTCGTTTTTTTCTTGCTTTTAGATTTCTTTTTGGCCATAAAGTAAAGCTATGACTCTAGGTTGATAGACAAAAATGAAATGGACATTTAAAGTGAGATTACTTCGAATCTTTGCGGTCAATTATGCGTTCAGAAACCTTTTTTAAGGGCACCTTATCTAACATTTTCTTCAAAGATGCTATATCAATACTCTTGGTAATTTCTACTTCGCGAACCTTGGCGCTTGTCTTTTTTAATTTTTTTAATTGGGATTTGGCTTTTTTAAGTTTCCCTTTCAAAGTGCTAATCTCCTCTTTGTACTGGGATTTGGCCTTGGCACTTATTGTCTTAGAAGGGGTTTTAACGGATGATTGTAGGGAACCCAAATTCTTCTTTGCTTTCAAAGACTTCGTCTCTTGAATCAATGCTTTAATCTCTACATCTTTTTCTAGAAGTTGCTTTTCTAAAGCTTTAATTTTTTGTTCCCCTTGATTTGTATCATTAGCTACTCCGGAGGATTGCAATTGAAGTTGTTGAAATTTTTCTTTCCAAAGCTTTACTTTATCCTCGAGTTCAGCATTTTCACGATTAAGTCCTGCCCACTTGTTATCTGAAGTTTCTTGAAGATCCTCATAGGCCTTCTTAAGATTTTGATGTTCTAATTTGATTTGAGTATCTGCTTGAGCCTCTATCTCAAATTTGCGTCTAGCTAAAAACCATCCCAAAATTCCAGCTAGAACTGAAGCTCCCAACGCCCACAATAAGGGTATAACAAAACAAGTATCCATAGTATTTACTTTACAACAGAAATTTCTACTCTTCGATTTTTCATCTTTCCCTGCTCTGTAGAATTATTTCCTATTGGCTTATCAGATCCGAATGCTTTGGTAATAATTCGATCTGCATGTATCCCATTATTAATTAAATAATTTTCAAAAAATTCTGCACACGCTTTAGAACGCAAGACATCTTCCTTTTTACTTTCACTTTCGTGACTATGTCCTTCAATAACAATAAGTAAGTCAGGATCTAGATCCATGTACGTAACTAAATCTAAAAAATCTATGCGATGATCCAACGTAAGCTGGCTCATATTATTCTCTTCGTCAAAATGCACAACCAAGGGATTATACTCAAATAATATTTTGTAATCCTCTACTCCAGCTCTATCAATTTCTGCAACGGCTTCCATTAAAAACCCTTTGTTGAGAAGTGCCTCTTTCTCAGTAAACTGACTGGAAATTCCAAGTTGTCTCGAATCTACCCCTTTTGAAATTATCCTATTTTTTAAATGATTAGCTTTTAGGAGCCCTTGATCAGGAAAGAATCCTTGATTCGCCTCTTCTTTTGAAACAAACGAAGTAATCAAATAATTGACCTTAGGATTATTTTGCATTTGACTTATCGCGCTAACCAATTCTCCATGAAAGGACTCAGACAGCTTTAAGGAATCACCAAAAACAGTTAAAGTTCGAAGCATTTCGTTAGGTTGAGAATGGTCTATTGCTGCTGGCTCCAAACTCTGTGCGATTTCAGCATCAGTGACAGCGTCCTGTATTGCAGAATGACTGCAATATTTATGATACGCATAAGCCCCTAAAATCATTACAAGCAACCAAGACAAAAAAACAGGAACAATCGGTGTCTTCTTCATAACGCTTCGCAAAATTCAACTAATAAATTGGGCTTTTCAAGTTGTCCTAAAAATGCCTTTTATTTCAATTCAAATCTGATTGGAATGGTATACCTTACGCTAACAGGTCTACCATTTTGTTTGCCTGGTGTCCATTTAGGCAATTTTTTGATCACTCTTGTTGATTCTATTTCGCACCCTCCTCCTATTGCTCTCAATACCTCGACGTCCCTAACTGCTCCATCCTTTCCGACAATAAACTGAATGACTACCATGCCTTCTATTCCATTTTCTCTTGCCAGCGATGGATACTTCAATTCGTTGTAAATGTAGGACAACAATTGTTGGTCCGAACATTTGCGCATCTCACTCTCTTCCACACTCAAGCATTCTCCAAAAATGGGCATCCGCTCAGGGAAATCAACAATTTCATCCGTATTAGGACTTTTCTCTGGTTCGATAATGGGCGGAGTTTCTGTAGGCACAAACGCTGAGCTGTCTACTTCTATAAAATTTACAGGCTCATCGGGTTCGCGAAAAACCTCTTCCGTTTTTTCCTCATACTGCGTTTTCTCAATAGGCTCAATGAGCAAAGGAAGCGTCGGTTTAATTTTAGGAGGTAGTGGCGGAACAACTTTAGGCTTAGGTTTGGAAGGAATTCTAGGCGGCACCACCAAGGTGATTTTTTCAAGTTCGGCAGTATTGCCTAGCGCGAAGGTCTTTCGCGTAGCTTCTACCTGAAGGAATGCCAAACATAGCACTATGGATTGCACAAAACCTATTTTTAAAAAGATGGGTCTAAATCGATTCCAATCTTTGGGTCTATCTAAAGTAAACGTTTTCATAACTTGATATTTGAAGGATTAAAAACATCAAGTCCGGACTTGGTAAATAGATGACTGACAAGCCCCTTATGGTGTAGATTAACTTAATTTTTCTCTCAAATATTTAGCCGTATGGGATTTTTTACTTTTCAACAAACCTTCTGGGCTCCCTTCATAAAGCAAATGACCTCCATTTTTACCACCTTCAGGGCCAAGATCAATAATCCAATCTGCCAGCTTCATCACTTCTAGATTATGTTCGACTACAAGAACTGTATGTCCAATTTCAATCAATGCATTAAAAGCATCCATTAATTTTAGAATATCATGAAAATGCAATCCTGTAGTGGGCTCATCAAAAATGAAAAAGATTTTTTCTTTGGCATTGCGCTTAGCTAAATAAGACGCCAATTTTACTCTTTGGGCCTCACCTCCTGAGAGCGTACTTGAAGACTGACCTAATTTTACATAACCCAAACCCACATCAAAGAGGGGTTGAAGCTTATTCATAATTTCTCTTTCTTCAGAGAAAAAATCCAAGGCTTCTTCGATAGACATATTTAATACATCACTGATGTTTTTCTTGTCATAAAGCACCTCCAATACCTCAGATCTAAAACGCGTACCTCCACAATCTTCACAAGTCAATTTGACATCTGCCAAAAATTGCATTTCAATAGTTATTTCTCCTTCTCCTGAACAAGCCTCACATCTTCCTCCTTCTACATTAAATGAAAAATGCTTGGCCTTAAATCCCTTAATCTTTGACAACTGTTGATCCGCAAACAATTTTCTTATTGGGTCATATGCCTTAACATAGGTCACCGGATTGGATCTAGAAGATTTTCCGATTGGACTCTGATTAATAAGCTCAACCTGCTGAATAGCCGAAATATCCCCTTCCATCGACATGTAAGAACCTGGTGCTTTAGCAAACATTTCTCCCAATTCCTTATTCAAAGCAAGATGCAATATGTGTTTTACAAGAGTCGATTTACCACTCCCTGAGACACCAGTAACCACCGTCAAGGCATTGAGCGGAATCGTGACGTCAATGTTTTTTAAGTTGTGTTGGGATGCTCCAAGGAGTTTTATTTTATTGACAATCTTACGCCGTTGTTTTGGCAGTTCAATTTTTTTTCTTTCGTATAAATAATCAGAGGTGAGGCTTTTCTTTGCGGACTTAAACTTTGATAAGGTCCCGCTATAAATGACTTCGCCGCCATGAATGCCCGCAAAAGGACCGATATCAATAATATAGTCGGCATTCCTAATGACATCTTCTTCGTGTTCGACGACAATAATAGTATTGCCCAATGATTTGAGGTTTTTAATTACCCTAACCAATTTTTCGGTGTCCTTAGGATGTAAGCCGATGCTGGGCTCATCTAAAATGTACAGCGAACTGGTAAGGTTGCTGCCCAAAGTTCTTGTAATGTTTATCCGTTGGGTCTCTCCTCCACTTAAAGTCGAAGAAAGTCGATCCAAACTCAAGTAACCTAGACCTACGTCCATCATTGTTTGCAATCTGGTATTGATTTCTAAGACGATTCGCTTCGATAGCTCTTTGTGGAATTTTTTGAGTTTTAGCTTTTTGAAAAAGTCCTGTAATTCCGAAATTGGAATATTGATGAGTTTTGATATTTCGGTTTCACCCACTTTTACATAGCCTGCCTCTTCCCTCAATCTTCCGCCTTTACATTTGGGACAGGTCGTACGTCCTCGATATCGAGCAAGCATTACTCGATTTTGAATTTTATATGTCTTTGCTTCTAGGCCAGAAAAATATTCGTTTATTCCGTAAAAGAATGAGTTACCATTCCACAAGAGTTCTTTATTCTCTTCACTCAAATCCTTATACGGCGTATGCACCGGAAAATTAAAATGGTGCGCGGCATCTAAAAGTTTATCTAACCACCTGGAGCTTTTTTCCCCCCGCCAACAGGCAATGGCCTTGTTGTAAACAGACAAAGAATCATCGGGAATAACTTTGTTTGGATCTACGCCCAACACTCTACCATAACCTTCACATTTTCTGCAAGCGCCAAATGGGTTGTTGTAATTAAAAAGTTGATGGCTTGGTTCAATAAATTCGATGCCATCCAACTCAAACCGGTTGTTAAAAACTATTTCCTTTTTCCCTTCAACAGAGAGGATACATTCTCCTTCGCTTTCACTAAAAGCTGTAAGCACACTATCCGCTATGCGCTTTAAATTCTCCTCTTCCGAATTCGTTACAAAGCGATCAATCAAGACAAAAATTTGATCATAAAAGTCCTTGACATCCTTAGAAAAATCCAAAGCATCCTGCTCCAAAAATTCTTCAATGTATACTATCTCCTTTCCATTTCTGACTCGGGAGTATCCTTTTTGAAGCAAAAATTGAAGTTCTTTCTCTAAACTTCTGTCATATTTGTTTTGAAGTCTTATGTATAGATGGGATTTAAGTCCCTCCTTTTGTTTTTTTACAAAATCTATAACATCACTAACCGTATGCTTTTTTACCTCTTTGCCAGAAATTGGAGAAATAGTGACTCCTATTCGGGCATAGAGTAATCTTAAAAAATCATAGATTTCGGTTAAACTACCCACCGTTGATCGCGCATTACTAGAGGATACTTTTTGTTCGATCGCGATCGCAGGACAAATCCCTTTGATAAAGTCTACCTCAGGTTTCTTCATCCGATTAAGAAACTGACGCGCATAAGATGATAAACTCTCAACATATCTTCTTTGCCCTTCAGCGTATAAGGTATCCATGATCAACGAAGATTTTCCAGAACCTGAAAGACCAGTTACTACAACCAATTCATTTTTGGGAATCCTCAATTCGACATTTTTCAGATTGTTGGATCTGGCTCCTTTTATATGAATACTGTTGTCTATAGAGCGCTTTTTACTCTTTGAAGAAGGCATGAAATCGTTTGAGGTACAATATTACTAATGTCAGATAGAAGTCTATGATTTTATGAACATACTTTTGTAATAAAGGTTTTAGGCTTATATTTGCACCGATGAAAAAATCTTTTCATCTCATTTTAGTTTCCCCGTTTTTTAATTATTAACAATTCTACACGAAATCCCCACTTTATTTTAATCGTAAGTTATGTATGATATTTTGCAGTTGAACGACATGTTAGTTCCTGAATTAAAGGAGTTAGCGGAGAAAATTAGCCTTAAAGGATATAAGAAATTAAGCAAGCAAGAATTAATTTATAAAATTCTTGATCATCAAGCACTCAATTCGGGTGATTCTAACACCGAGGTGCCTGATGAAAACGCTAAAGCATCGAAAAGAGAAAAAGTAACCAAAGAGCGAAAGCCTAGGAAAAAACCTGAAAAAAAGGAAAAACCTAAAAAAGAAGCCAAAAGCGAAGCAACAGAAGAAGACAAAAAAGAAGAACGAGCAGCTAGAGAATCAAAACGAGAAAGCACAAAAGAGGCTCGAAAAGAAAAAAAGGATAACGAGCCCAAAGAGGACGCAAAGGCGAAAGAAGAAAGAGAAGAGGCCAACAGAAAAAGAAGAGAAAAATCAGAAGAAGAAAGAGCGGCTAGAGAAGCCATGAGGGCAGAAAGAAAAAAAATCTTTGACGTAGATATTGATGGAATAATTGAGGGGGAAGGAATCTTAGAAATGATGCCTGATGGGTATGGTTTTTTAAGGTCTTCAGATTATAATTACTTGACATCACCTGACGATATTTATGTTTCTCCATCTCAAATTAAGTTGTTTGGACTAAAAACTGGAGATACGGTAAAAGGAGCAATTCGTCCTCCAAAAGAAGGTGAAAAGTATTTTGCACTTCTTAAGGTTTCATTGATTAATGGTATGGATCCTGCCAAAACAAAAGAAAGAGTACCTTTTGAATATTTAACGCCGCTTTTTCCAGAGGAAAAATTCAATCTAACCACCAGAGCAGATGGAAAAGATTATGGCAACAGAATGATTGATCTTTTTACACCTATTGGAAAAGGACAAAGAGGATTGATTGTGGCCCAGCCAAAAACCGGTAAGACATTTTTACTTAAGGATGTGGCCAATGCTATCGCAGAAAATCATCCAGAATGCTATATGATCGTTCTTCTTATTGACGAACGCCCTGAGGAGGTAACAGATATGAAAAGGTCAGTAAATGCTGAGGTTGTAGCCTCAACATTTGATGAGCCAGCAGAAAACCATGTAAGAGTTGCGAACATAGTTTTGGAAAAAGCCAAGAGATTGGTAGAATCAGGACATGATGTAGTTATTCTTCTGGATTCAATCACAAGATTGGCTCGAGCCTACAATACGGTATCTCCTACCTCAGGTAGGGTTCTTTCTGGTGGTGTGGAAGCAAATGCCTTACATAAGCCGAAAAAATTCTTTGGGGCAGCTAGAAATATTGAAGGAGGAGGGTCTTTCACTATTTTGGCAACTGCTTTGACAGATACTGGTTCTAAGATGGATGAGGTCATCTTTGAAGAATTTAAAGGAACTGGTAATATGGAGCTTCAATTGGATAGAACCCTTGCTAATAAGAGAATGTATCCTTCCATAGACTTGACAAAATCAAGTACACGTAGAGAAGAATTGCTTCTTGACGATGCGATAATGACCAGAATGTTTATTCTCAGAAAGCATTTAGCTGATATGAAACCAGACGAAGCGATGAGTTTCTTGAGGGGTCAAATGAATGGAACAAAGTCTAATGAAGAATTTCTTGTTTCTATGAATAGCTAAAAAATCAATTTTAGTTGTATTTAGATCAATAAATAGTATATTTTTGCACTCCCTTAGAAAAGGAAAACTATGAAACGTACGTATCAACCTTCTAGAAGAAAAAGAAAAAATAAGCATGGATTTCGTGCCCGTATGAAATCTAAAGATGGAAGAAAGCTTCTTGCAAGAAGAAGAAAGAAAGGTCGAAAAAACCTCACAGTGTCTGACACTATGCAAGTGAAGTAACACACTTCCCATGACATAATTTTTAAAGCCATTACTTTTTTAAGTGATGGCTTTTTTTTTGAAAAAAAGAGGGCCTCAGATTTCTCTAAATACCCTCAATTTTAACACCCTTAATGTTAGTATTAAGACGTATAATTTTAGCTGAGTTACAATTATTTACACATAATGTTTTAACTCATTTAATAGGCATCATTGTGAATAGCGGCGATGGCTCGTCCTGAAGGCTCGTTTTGATTTTTAAAGGCCTCATCCCACTCCAAAGCAACAGGAGAACTGCACGCAATTGAAGGCACGGAAGGTACGGTTAAAGCAGCTTGATCACTTGGGAAATGCTCCTCAAAAATAGAGCGATAAAAATATTCTTCTTTCGATAATGGCGTTTGTAAAGGAAAGCGGTGCTTCGCTTGATTAATCATCTCGTCAGAAACATGATTTTCACATAACTCCTTTAAAGAATCAATCCATCCATATCCTACGCCATCCGAAAATTGTTCTTTTTGTCTCCACGCTACTTCTTGAGGAAGATAATCCTCAAATGTTTCTCTAAGAATATGTTTTTCCATTTTTCCATTGCCACACATTTTATCCTTTGGATTTAAACGCATGGCAACATCCATAAACTCTTTATCCAAAAAAGGGACCCGTCCCTCTACTCCCCAAGCTGCCAAAGATTTATTTGCCCTTAGACAATCATATTGATAGAGTTTATCTAGTTTACGCACGGTTTCTTCATGGAATGCCTGACTATTAGGCGCCTTGTGAAAATATAAATACCCTCCAAATATTTCGTCAGCCCCTTCGCCCGACAATACCATTTTAATCCCCATGGATTTAATAACTCTGGCAAGTAAATACATGGGCGTACTTGCTCTAATCGTAGTTATATCATACGTTTCCAAATGATAAATTACATCTCTGATCGCGTCCAGTCCTTCTTGAATCGTATAAGTAACTTCATGATGAATGGTCCCAATGAAATCAGCAACTTTCCTTGAGGCAGCCAAATCTGGCGACCCTTCTAATCCAATCGCAAAAGAATGCAATTGCGGATACCACGCTTCCTCTTTTCCACCCGTCTCCACACGCATAGAAGAAAACTTCTTGGCAATACTTGCAGTTATACTGGAATCCAAGCCTCCGGATAACAATACACCATAAGGCACATCAGACATCAACTGTCGCTTAACCGAATCCTCCAACGCTTTTCTTAATTCTGCCTTACTCGATACATTATTTTCTACCGCCTCAAACTTCATCCAGTCCCGTTGATACCATAATTGAAGATCTTCTTTTGTGCTTAATTTATAATGGCCAGGAAGGAATACTTCTATTTGATTGCACTTTTTTTCGATTGCCTTTAATTCGGAGGCCACATAATAGTTACCCTCTTTGTCCCAACCATGATACAGTGGAATAATCCCCATATGATCCCTAGCAATTAAATACTCATCCTTTTCGATATCATACAGACAAAAGCCAAAAATTCCATTCAACTTGTCCAAAAACTCCGCACCATATTTCTCATACAATGGAATGATCACCTCACAATCTGAGTTTGTTTGAAATTCATAAGTATCCTTAAACTCCGCTTTCAACTCGAGGTGATTATAAATTTCTCCATTCGCAGCAAGCACGATAGTTTTTGCCTTATTCATCAAAGGTTGTTTCCCTGATTTAGGATCAACAATAGCCAATCGTTCATGCGCCATAATGGCTTTTTCACCCAAATACAATCCCGACCAATCTGGCCCACGATGTCTCAAACATTTGGCCATATCCAAAACTTCTGAACGCAACTCTTCAGATCTAGATTTTAGTTCAAATACTCCTAATATTCCACACATAATTTAATTTTTACAACTCAAATTTAATTTTTATTAAGTTTATGTGCAAATAATATTAATTTTATTAAATATGAATGATATAGATATTAAAATAATTAATTCTTTGCTAAAAAATAGCCGCATCCGTACCAATGCCTTAGCAGAACCTCTAAAAATATCCAATGTAGCCACCCAGCAACGCATTGATAAACTCGAAAAACAAGACATTATCAAAGGTTATACAGCTAAGATCAACTACCGTAAACTGGGCTTTTCAACAATTGCTTACATCGGAATTTTCTTAGAAAAGGCTAAACTATATGCTGGAGTGATCCGTCAGTTAAATGAAGTGGCTGAAATTGCAGAGGCCCATTTTACTACAGGCAACTATTCCATCTTTGCCAAAATTTATGCAAAGGACAACCACCACCTCATGCAAATTCTAAACAACCAAATTCAGTCAATTCCGGGCATTGCAAGAACGGAAACATTTATTTCTTTGGAAGAAGGTATAAATAAGGAAATTCTTCTCTAATAATCACACTAGTTTACTATATGTAAATTTTTGCAGTATGCATGTACCTTTTATTTGTGATTTATGAATTATATGTTTTCTCTTTTATACAATAGTTTACTTTTTGTGTTTGTATAGGCGCAATTTTGAAGTAAACAAATTGATTATGAAAACTTTGAAATTAATTACCATAGCATTTTTACCTTTTCTTCTTTTTTCGTGTGTTGGAAATAAGTCTTTGCAAACAGGAAGAACACTGGGTCATGGAAAGAAAGAACTAGGCGGAGGTGTGAGTTCTTTTGAATATCAATCAAATTCTAACGAAAATGGAGATACAAGCCCTATCCCAGCGATGCATATTTCTTATAAATATGGTGTATCAGAGAATGTCGATCTCTATGCATCTTTAGGTACATACATGTCAGGCCTAGGAATCAAATACCAAATATTGGGCGACAAAAACTCCAAATTTGCAGCTTCCTTGGGCATGGATTTAGAGTCAGGTTTATTGTATCGAAGAATCAATCTTCCTACACATTTGTCTTTTCACCCATCAGATAAACTTGGTTTATACTATTCTATACAACCATCCTTTTACAACAATCCGGTTGTATTTCATGATATTACCTATGCCGCAAAATCAATGGGATATGTAAAAGGGATTGAATTAAAATTAGATAAAACCAAAATTTATATTGAACACAGTTTGACCAGTTTTAAAAAGCTTAGCGGCTTTAAAATAAATCAATGGAATTTCGGATTGGCCATTCCTTTATAGATGAAAAAGAGCAGTTAAGAATAATTCTTAGCTGCTTTTTTAGCATTAAAGAAATCCTAAAGCCTTTTCTTCGTTATAGTTTTGTTAGGAACCCTTCTAACTTTATAACGAAGACCACCACCATGAAAAAACTATACTTCCTATTGTGTCTCGGACTTTGCGTTTCTTCCTTTGCGCAAAGCAATGTTAAAGCCGATGCACCAAACATTTTCATCGATTGCCAGACTTGGTGTCAAATGACTTTTCTAAAACAAGAACTTAGTTATGTCAATCATATGCTTGATCGTCAAAATGCCGATGTCTTTATTCAAATTACAAGTTTAGAAACGGGAAGTGGCGGAGATCAGTACATTATCGAATACAAGGGTCAAGGAAGATTCGAAGGACAGGAAGGCAAAGTATCTTACAATCTTGAACCCAACATTAGTGATAATGAACAACGAAACTCAATGCTAAAAAACATTGAAAAAGCATTGCTTCCATTTTTACTTAAAACTTCAGTCGCAGAAGAAGTCTCTTTTTCGATCAATAAGGAGACTAATAACGAAACAAATACAGAATCCTTGCACGACCCTTGGAACGCTTGGGTTTTTAATCTAAGGGCAAACATGAATTTAAATGGCCAACAGGTCGTTCGATACACCAATCTTAACAGCTCTTTATCCGCGAATAGAGTTACCGAAAAATCGAAAATTCTATTTCGTTTTTTTCACATGTTTAATCGACAACGTTTTACATTTTTGGATGATGACGGAAATGAAGAAGTCGAGACTTACGATATTACTGGTAAAGGCGGTCGTTTGACCTATGTAAAAAGCATAACTGACCGATTTTCAGCTGGTTTTTTCGCGAGTGGAGAAGAAAATTCTTTCGAAAATTACAACCTAAGCGCAAGTGTTCAACCAGCTATTGAATACAACCTCTACCCGTACCAAGAAGCGAATAAAAGACAATTGTCAGCGTTATATCGTATAGGTCCGCAGTACAACAATTATATCGATACCACCATCTTTGACTTAAAAGAGGAATTGCTTTATAGGCATTCCTTAGAACTCCAATTTACAAAAGTTGAAGACTGGGGCTCGTTTGATGTAACCATAACAAGTGGAAACTACCTTCATGATTGGAGTTTACTCTTTGCAAGCATTAACCCTTGGATAGAGTTAAATGTAGTAAAAGGACTGAGATTAAACGTGGGTGGAAATTTTAGATGGATTAGAAACCAAATCAACATCCCTAAAGATGATGTTTCGAGGGAAGAGCTTTTACTACAGCTACAACAACTTCAATCTAACTACAGTTATTATGGATGGGCTGGTATAAATTACCGTTTTGGATCTACCTACAACAATGTGGTGAATGTTAGGTTTTAAACCAACATTTCGAATAACATAGGATTATTGTTTAGGTGTTGATAGTTAATACCACTCGTACTGAATCGTTGTACAAGTGCCTCAAAGTCGCCTGCTTGATTTAACTCTAAACCTACTAATGCCGGACCAGAAGTCCGGTTGGTCTTTTTAGTGTATTCAAAATGCGTAATA
This sequence comes from Saprospiraceae bacterium, assembly GCA_020627705.1. Taxonomy (GTDB): domain Bacteria; phylum Bacteroidota; class Bacteroidia; order Chitinophagales; family Saprospiraceae; genus JAHDHU01. Next base: position 29,079 of record JAHDGJ010000002.1, on the reverse strand, counting down.
TCATCTTTGGGACCAAGAGTTTCCAAAAACTCCCGTAATGCCCCTGCCCTTTGTGGAAATCGAATTAAGAAATAGTGTTTCTTCCCTTCGTATAACAAAGCCCTTTCCTTGATTTCTTGGGTTCTGTTAATGTCATTATTTCCACCACAAACAATAACACCAATTTTTTTACCCTCAATATCCCGCAATTGCTCTAAGGCAGCGATGGACACTGCTCCTGCCGGTTCTACAACTATGGCTTGTTCGTTATATAGTTCTAAAATTGTCGAACAAATTTTTCCTTCTTCGACCAAAAGTGATTGATCTACTGCATTCTTACAAAGATCAAAACACAACGCACCCATATGCTTAACCGCAATCCCATCTGCGAAAGTATCGATCTCCGATAGCATCGCTGGCTCACCAACTCTCAAGGACTCATATAAAGAAGGAGCTCCTTTGGACTCCACCGCTATGATTTTGGTCCTTGGACTTTTGATCTTAAAATATGCAGAAACGCCAGATAACAATCCTCCACCTCCAACAGCAATAAGTACATAATCTAAATCCTCATGTTCTTCAATCATTTCGGAAGCAACGGTACCTTGGCCTGCGATTACCTCAAGATCATTAAATGGGTGTATAAAAACGGCATTTATGTTTTGACATTCTTTATAAGCTTGGTCATATGCATCATCATAAGTATCGCCAACTAAACGTACCTCTACAAATTGTTGCCCAAATTTTTTTACCTTATTTATTTTCTGAGTTGGAGTAGGTGATGGCATATATATAATGCCCCTAATTTGCAGTTTAAAACATGCAAGTGCAAAACCTTGAGCATGATTTCCGGCACTACTACATACGACTCCACGTTGTTTTTCCTCTTCGGAAAGTTGGGACATTTTATTATACGCGCCCCGAATCTTGAACGAACGAACAATCTGTTGATCTTCTCGTTTGAGATAAATTTGTGCATTGAATTTTTCGGACAAGAAATAATTATGCTCAAACTCAGTTTTAGAAACTACTCCGCTGATTCTTTTTGATGCTTTTTCTACTTCGTTTGCAACCTCTCTCCAGTCTTGATTTATTTTATGCTCCTCAGTAAGATTCATGAGGTTTGACCTCCTTTAGTAGCACTATACGCTTTGGCTTCGTTGCTTTTCGGTCTTAGAGAACGAACCGTTCTTCCAGCCTTCCACATTTCTGAATCTCTCAATTCGTCCAATTCTTTTTGGAGATCCTCCCGATAGCCCGACTTACTATTACTGTCAATACTGAGTTGTGCCTCTTTTCCTTCAGCTACACTTTCGTATAATTCTGCAAACACAGGAGCAGTGGCATCTCTAAATTTCTTCCACCAATCTAGTGCCCCTCTTTGTGCCGTTGTAGAGCAATTGGCATACATCCAATCCATTCCATTTTCAGCAATTAAGGGATACAAAGATTCCGTGGCCTCCTCAACCGTTTCATTAAATGCTTCTGAAGGCGAATGGCCTTTAGCTCGTAACAAATCATATTGTGCAGCAAACAATCCTTGAATCGCCCCCATGAGAGTTCCTCTCTCTCCAGTCAAATCAGAATATACTTCGCGTTTGAAAGTGGTCTCAAAGAGGTAGCCTGAGCCAATCCCAATTCCTAAGGCAATAATTCTATCTCTTGCCTTTCCTGTGGCATCTTGGTGAATAGCAAAACTAGAATTTAGTCCTTTACCTTCCAAAAACAATCTTCTCAAGGAAGTACCAGATCCTTTAGGAGCCGCCAATATCACATCCACATCATCAGGAGGTATTATACCCGTTCTTTCCTTATACGTTATGCCAAATCCATGGGAAAAATACAATGCTTTACCAGCTGTTAATTTTTCTTTTAGCTGCGGCCAAACTGCAATTTGAGCAGCATCAGATAATAAATATTGGATAACTGTTCCTTTTTCAGCAGCTTCGTCAATACTAAAAAGAGTCTCGCCTGGGATAAAGCCATCGGCAACAGCTTTATCATAAGACGGCGAAGGAGATCTTTGCCCAACAATTACATTAAACCCATTATCTCTGAGATTCAAAGCTTGGCCTGGACCTTGTACGCCATAACCAATAATTGCTATAGTTTCATCTTTTAAAACTTCTCTTGCTTTTTCGAGCGTAAATTCTTCTCTAGTAACCACATTCTCTTCGACTCCTCCAAAATTCATAATTGCCATATCTATAATTTTATTTTGCTAATTTTTCTATTGAACTTAAATATGTATTTAGTTGCTCCATTGCCTTACAAATAGCAACTCTGCCTGAACGCACAAACTCGTACACCCCAATTGGTCTTAGATCTTCTAATAATGATTCTGTTTCCGCTTGATAACCTGTTTTCTCTATTACGATATATTCAGGTTCTATAGATAGAATACGTGCATTGTGTTTTCTTAATAATTTTTCTGATTCTTCGCTTTCATAAAATCCACTAGAAGGCACCTTATAAAGAGCTATCTCTTGATAAACAATTTCATCATTGGAATAGTAAAAAGTCTTTAGAACATCTATTTGTTTGTCAATTTGCTTGACCACCTTTTCTACCCTTTCCTCAGAGATGTTGATAACTATAATGATTTTATGAATACCAGGAATAGAAGATTTTGAAGCGTTCACGCTCTCAATGTTGTGATGTCGTCTTGTTATGACCCCAACCACTCGAGACAAAATGCCCATTACATTCTCTGTAAATACTATGATGTTATATTCTCTCTTCTGGCTCATTCTAAAACTATTTCGTCGACTGCCTTACCTGAAGCGATCATTGGAAAAACATTTTCTTCCTTCTGTACATCTAGATGCAAAAGATAAGGTCCATTATAATCCAACATTTCTTGCACTGCCTCCTCGAGCATAGAAGGATCAGATATTCTTTTTCCTTCAACACCAAAACCCTCTGCTATTTTGATAAAGTCAGGATTGTCTAATTCTACAAAAGAATAGCGCCGCTCAAAAAACAATTCTTGCCATTGACGAACCATCCCCAAATAGTTATTGTCCAAAAGGAGAATCTTCACTGCAATTTTATGTTGGGCAAGGACACCTAATTCTTGAATCGTCATTTGAAATCCCCCATCGCCAACAATGGCTACAACATGATCCTTGGGTCGGGCCAATTTTGCGCCAATTGCAGAGGGCATTCCAAAGCCCATAGTGCCAGCACCCCCAGAAGAAATCCATTGATCATGACCTTTATAATCATAATATCTTGCAGCAATCATTTGGTGTTGGCCAACATCAGTAGTAATTATTGCTTTGCCCTTTGTTAGATCAGACAAACATTTCATCGCTCGACCCATAGTCAGATAATCCGAGCGCTTCTCTAAATCCTTGGTAAAAACCTTCTCTTTTTCAAGCTTTAGCAAGCGCTGAAATTTCTTTCGCCATGTGGGATAGGTCTTTTTCTTGACTAAGGGTAAAAGTTTGTTTAATGCCTCTTTTGCATCCCCTAAAATGGCTACATCTGTTTTTACGTTTTTATCAATTTCGGTAGGATCAATTTCTATGTGAATTATTTTAGCCTGCTTCGCATATCTCTGTAGATTGCCCGTTACTCGATCATCAAATCGCATACCTATCGCAATCAAAACATCGCACGCATTTGTAAGCATGTTTGGTGCATAATTTCCATGCATCCCCAACATTCCGACATGCAATGGATGGTCATCAGACAATACAGATAATCCATGAATGGTACATGCCACAGGTATCCCAGCCTTCTCCACAAATTTTTGAAACACCTTTTGACCTTTTGATATGTGCAAACCATGTCCTGCTAGTATAAGTGGACGTTTGGATGAATTAATTAATTCAGCAGCTTGCTCAATAGTAGATTTTGCTAGTTTTTGCCTAGGATAATATGAACGAATACTTTTGGTTGATTGGTAATTAAAATTTAGTTCTTGAATTTGAGCATCTTTGGTTATGTCTATTACTACAGGGCCTGGCTTGCCAGAATTGGCAACATAAAAAGCCTTGGCTAAAACTTCTGGAATTTCTTCTGCCCTAGTAATCTGATAATTCCATTTCGTAATCGAGTTGGTACATCCAATAACATCCGCTTCTTGAAATGCGTCCGAACCCAAAAGTTGACTAAAAACTTGACCTGTTATACAAACCAAGGGAGTGGAATCCATGTAAGCATCTAAAAGTCCCGTAAACAAATTAGTAGCCCCTGGACCTGAAGTGGCAAAAACAACTCCTGTCTTTCTTAGGGCTCTTGCATATCCTTGCGCAGCATGTATGGCTCCTTGCTCATGCCTTGTCAGTATGTGTCTAATTTTATCTTGATAAGAATAAAGTGCATCATAAATAGGCATAATGGCACCTCCCGGATATCCAAAAATCAAATCCACCTTTTCCTCCAAAAGAGATTGCATGACAGCATGAGATCCCGAAATACAAGTACCCTTCTTTTTGGAAGAAGCCCTCTGTTCTTTTATCTTTCTAGTTTGAATCGCCATATTCGAAGCTTAAAGGGTTACGCATCCTTTAGATGCACTTGATACATTTCGTCTATACTTAGATAAAAACCCGCTTACAGGAATTTCGGGTTTTTGCCATTCGCTTTTTCTTTTGTTCATTTCTTCTTCACTGATCAATACTTGTATTGTATTAGAAGAAGCATCTATGACTATTTCGTCGCCGTCTTTTACCAAGCCAATGGGTCCTCCTTCGTACGCTTCTGGACAAACATGGCCTACCACGAACCCATGCGACCCCCCTGAAAATCGTCCATCAGTAATCAAAGCACAAGAATCACCCAAACCCGATCCCATTAACAAGCTGGTAGGTTTTAACATTTCGGGCATACCAGGCCCTCCTTTAGGACCGCAATATCTAATGACCACTACCGTACCTTCCTTAATGTTACCATTTTGAAAAGCATTGTTTGCATCCTCCTCTTTATCAAATACTCGAGCATTTCCTGAAAATATTTCGCCTTCCTTTCCAGTAATTTTAGCAACGGATCCCTCAGGTGCCAAATTTCCAAAAAGCACTTGTATATGGCCTGTCGGTTTCAAAGGCTTTGAAACAGGATGAATAATCTTTTGATCATCCGTAAGACTTGGAATTTTTTCTAAATTTTCTGCTATACTTACACCAGTAACAGTTAAGCAATCTCCATGCAACAAACCTTCTGCCAACATCATTTTCATAACACCTGGAATACCTCCAATGGCATGTAGATCTTGCATGACATACTTTCCACTTGGTTTTAAATCAGCTAAAAAAGGCGTGTCGTTGGACCACTCTTGTATTTTTTCTATGGACAAGCTAAGATCAAAATCCTTTGCCATTGCCAGCATATGAATGACAGCATTTGTCGAGCCCCCCAATACAGTTATTAACCGAATGGCGTTCTCCAAAGACTTTTGAGTAACTATTTTTCTAGGTGTTAAATTTCTCTCCAGCAGGTTTAGAATGTAGTCTCCTACGGAATGCGATTCTGAATTTTTATTTTTTGATACGGCAGGGTTGGAGGAGTTGTAAGGCAAACACATCCCCATCGCCTCAATAGCTGATGACATTGTATTGGCTGTATACATCCCTCCACATGCCCCTGGGCCAGGACAAGATTTCAAAATAATTTGTTCGAATTCTTCCTTGCTAATCTTGCCAGCTGTATGTTCTCCAAGAGCCTCAAATGCGGATACGATTGTTAAGTCTTTTTTATCCTTATGACATCCCGGAGCAATGGTCCCTCCATAAAATAGTATCGAAGGTCGATCTAATCTTCCCATTGCCATCATGGCTCCAGGCATATTTTTATCACAACCCACCACGGCAATAAGCGCATCATACCACTGTGCCCTGACGACCGTTTCCATTGAATCCGCAATGATGTCTCTCGACGGCATAGAATACCTCATTCCCGAAGTACCCATAGAAATACCGTCACTTACACCAATCGTATTGAAAACAAGACCCAAAAGTTTTTCAGAATTTACCCCAGCTTGAATCTCTCTTGCCAAATTATTTAAATGCATGTTGCATGGATTACCATCCCAACCTGTACTTGCAATCCCAACTTGCGCCTTGTGAAGATCATCACGATTTAGTCCAATGGCGTGCAACATAGCCTGTGCTGCTGGCTGTGACGGATCACTTGTAACTCGTTTGCTATATCGGTTTAACTCCATCCTATTTATATAACTTCTTTTTTAAAAGCCAATATTTTCTCGGCTACCAAATGGCCTAATTCACTACAAGAGATTGGACTGATAGTATTCAAGTCTTCTGTTAATTGATTTTGAGTGATGCATGAATCAACACTTTGAATAATACTGTCCGCTTCCTCCACCAAGCCCCAGTCTCTCAGCATCATTTCTACGGATAAGATCATGGCTAGAGGATTAGCTATGTCTTTTCCAGCGGCCTGAGGATATGATCCATGAACGGGCTCATATAATTTATACTCCTCCCCTTTTGAAGCCGAAGGCAAAAGCCCCAATGATCCGTTTAATACACTCGCTTCATCCGATAAAATATCTCCAAACATGTTTGATGTAAGTACGACATCAAATTGCCCCGGATTTAAAATCATTTGCATGGCCGCATTATCAATAAACAAATAGCTCAACTCTACATCTGGATATTTGAGAGCAAGCAATCCGACCCTTCTTCTCCATAACCTCGAGCTTTCTAAAACATTTGCCTTATCAACCAAACAAAGTTTACCTTTTCTTCTTCTTGCTTCCTCAAAAGCAAGATAACTCATACGATCAATCTCATAGTTGTGATAAATGCATAAGTCAGATGAAAACCCTGAATCGCTACATTTTTCTCCAAAATAAATACCACCTGTGAGTTCTCTATAGATAACAAAATCAACATTATTTAACCTATCAACTTTTAAAGGAGACAAATGCTTCAATTTATCAAATATTCTGATCGGTCTAATGTTAGCATATAACCCCAGTGTTTTTCGAAGTTCCAATAATCCTTGTTCAGGCCGTATTGGTGCATCTGGGTTGTTGTCATATTTTGGATCGCCAATCGCCCCTAAAAGTACGGCGTCAGAAGACTTACATAATTCAACGGTTTGTGGAGGAAGAGCTGACCCAGTTTTATCAATTGCTATTGATCCAATCAGGCCTTCAGTCCATTCAAACCGGTGTCCATACCTATATTCAATAGCTTGTAAAACACCCTTTGCGGCAGTCATTATTTCAGGGCCAATCCCGTCACCAGGCAATACTGCAATCTTCTTAAACATCGGTTTGATTTAGTTTATGAACAAGGTGCTCTTTTTCAAAAGCTTTAATCTCATCTATGTGTTGTAAAAGAAAATCAATGTCGTCTAAGCCATTTAACAAACATTCTTTTTTGTACGGATCAATTTCAAAATCGACATCAATCCCTCCGCCTGAAAATTGTTGCTTAGTCAAATCCATCACAAAAGAAGTATTGGGGTCTTTTTCGATAGACTCAAAACATTGGTGTAATTGATTCTCATTAATCACCACGGGTACAATACCGTTGTTGAGCGCATTCGCCCTAAAGATGTCAGCAAAAAAACTTGACACCACCACTCGGAAACCATAATCAAATAATGCCCAAGCAGCATGTTCACGACTCGAACCGCAACCAAAATTTTTACCTGCAATTAATACAGATCCTGAATACACAGAATTGTTAAGTACAAAGTCTTTTATAGTATTTCCGCTCTTATCATATCGCCAATCCCTAAAAAGATTTTTACCAAAGCCCAAACGATCTGTTGCCTTTAGAAATCTTGCAGGTATTATTTGATCCGTGTCAATATTTTCGTAAGGAAACGGAACTGCTGCTGAACGTATTACACTTATTTTTTCCATCAGTTCAACCATTTTCTTACATCAACAATCTTACCTTCTATGGCACATGCCGCTGCGGTCATTGGGCTAGCTAAAATAGTTCTCGAGCCTTTGCCTTGTCTTCCTTCAAAATTTCGATTAGACGTCGAAACACAATACTTGCCAGCAGGGATTTTATCTTCATTCATTCCCAAACATGCAGAACAACCAGGAGCACGAAATTCAAATCCTGCGTTCAAAAATATTTGATCTAATCCTTCAGACACTGCTTGAGTTTCTACCTTTTTAGATCCGGGCACCACCCAAACATTGACATGATCTGCTTTCTTTTTGCCTTGAACAAAACTCGCGACACTTCGTAAGTCTTCTATTCTCGAATTAGTACATGAGCCTATAAATACATACTGAATTTCTTTACCTATAAGAGTCTCTCCTTGCTCCAAGCCCATGTATTTCAAGGCCTTCAAATTATCTATCATTGGAATGGCCTCATCTATTCCTATTCCCATCCCAGGATTAGTTCCGTATGTTATTCGAGGAGTGATATTTTGAGCGTCATAACTATATTCTAAATCAAATTGAGCAGCTTGATCAGAGAATAATGTTTTATAATATTCTACAGCTTGAACCCATTGTTTTCCTTTCGGAACATTTGGCCTACCTCTGAGATAATCAATTGTAGTCTCGTCTGGTGCAATCAAACCCCCTCTTGCACCCATTTCAATACTCATATTGCACACAGTCATCCGCTCTTCCATGCTCATGTTTGTAAAAACAGATCCAGCATATTCAACAAAATAACCTGTAGCACCACCAGTTCCCAATTGCGAAATGATATATAAAATCACATCCTTAGCTGTTGTCCCTTTAGACAATTTGCCTTCGACAGTAATCCGCATGCGTTTGGGCTTTTGTAGAACCAAACATTGCGAGGCCAAAACCTGCTCCACTTGAGAAGTACCAATCCCAAAAGCAACACATCCAAAAGCTCCATGCGTCGAGGTGTGGCTGTCTCCACAAACTATGGTCATGCCGGGTTGTGTAATTCCCTGTTCGGGACCAATAACATGTACGATGCCTTGCTTTTCGTGACCAAGACCAAAAAGTGGAAGATTAAATTGTTGGCAGTTGTTCTCGAGTGTATCTACTTGTTTTTTAGATAGTGGCTCAACAATGGGCAAGTGCTGGTTTACAGTAGGGACATTATGGTCTGCCGTAGCAGTTATTTTATTTGTATCGTACACTCCTAAACCTCTCCTTCGTAACCCTTCGAAGGCTTGCGGACTGGTTACCTCATGTATAAATTGATGATCAATAAAAAGGATTTGCCTTCCCCCCGGAATAGATTTCACTACATGTTGATCCCAAATCTTATCAAATAATGTTTTGGCCATATCATGCAACTTGAGATGGAAACAATTGATCCAATAAATTTTGTAACTCCCCCGATCCAACATTTTTTTGTTGGTCAGCTAATCTTATAAATCGATCGTAGACAATATCAAGTTGATCCTTGTATAAATTGAAGCCCATTTCTTTCGCGGTATACGCAATTGCAGCTCGCCCAGACCTCGCAGTTAACACAATGGAAGACTTGTCTAAACCTACATCGAGTGGATCAATTATTTCGTAATTGGCTCTGTTTTTAATTACACCATCTTGATGAATTCCAGAGGAATGCGCAAAGGCATTTTCGCCTACAATTGCCTTGTTAGCCTGAACCAGCATACTCATTTTGTTTGCAACCATTTGACTGGTTGAGGTTAGCAGCTTGGTGTTCACGTCGCAAGTAAATTGGTTCCCCATGCGATGTTTCAAAATCATTACCACCTCTTCCAAAGCACAATTTCCAGCCCTTTCTCCAATACCATTCATAGTGCACTCTATCTGTGTCGCGCCGTTATTTACTCCAGCAATACTATTGGCCGTAGCCAAGCCTAAATCGTTGTGACAATGGGTAGAAATAGCCACTTGATCAACACCAATTACATGCTCTTTTAAATAGGCAATTTTCGCACCATATTCCTCGGGCAAACAATACCCTGTGGTATCCGGAATATTTAAAACTGTAGCACCTGCTTTGACTACCGCACTACAGACTTTAGCCAAAAAAGCATTATCCGTTCGACCCGCGTCTTCGGCATAAAACTCAACATCTTCTACAAATGATTTAGCAAATTTGACAGCGGAAACAGCCCGTTCGAGGATTTGATCTCTGGTACTGTTAAACTTGTACTTAATATGCATATCGGAAGTTCCGATTCCAGTATGGATTCTTGGTCGAGCTGCAAAATTCAATGCCTCGGCTGCTCGCTTTATATCTGCTTCTACTGCTCTACTCAAAGCACAAACCGTCGAATTTTTAATTTTCTTTGCTATGGCTTCAACAGATTTGAAATCACCAGGACTTGATATAGGAAACCCAGCTTCGATCACGTCAACACCCAGTTCTTCCAATCTTTCTGCTATTTCCAACTTCTGTTTGGTGTTTAGTTTGCAGCCTGGGACTTGCTCACCATCCCTTAATGTTGTGTCAAATATTTGTATTTGCTTCGCCATAATAATTAAAGAATAAATGTAGGCGGATCAAAAACTTGAAACGAATCAAAAAAAATAATCATTACAACTTCTAGACTATTGTATTTTAATATATTTAACTCTTTTTCAAGTATTTACGACAAATTGACATACAATTGGTAACAAACAATACAGACAAATTAATTGAGTTAATTAGTGTACTAAGTAAAGGGGAAAAGCGACATTTTAAGCGCAATTCTATTAAATCGGGAAGAACTACGACCCTATATGTACAATTATTTGACTATTTAGATAAATACAAAGAAGTCGACGAGAAACGATTGCTTCGCAAAATACCCTCCCTTAGAAAGCCGCAATTGTCAAACATAAAAGCGAACCTCTACAGACAAATACTGCGCTCGCTCCGAGACATCAACAAAGAACAGTACGCCGAAATAAAAGCTCGAGAACATTTTGATTTCGCCAAAATATTATACGCCAAAGGGTTATATGTCAGAAGTCTACAAATGCTAGAAAAAGTCAAAAAAATGGCCAGTGCAGCGCAGAATAAACCCTTAAAATTTTTGGCACTAAGCTTTGAAAAACATATCGAGTCCCAACATGTAACAGGAAGCATGTCTCCGAAAGCTCAAAGCCTTACCTCAGCGTCTAATCAACTCGTAGAAGACTTGATCCTACGAAACAATTTATCAAATCTATCGCTCAATCTATATGGGGCATACCTAAAAAAGGGATACGTCAAAAGCGAAGAAGACCGCAAAGAATTGCTTGCGTATTTCGAGAATCATCTTCCCAAATTCGATTACGAAAAGTTAGATTTTTATCAAAAACTATTTCTAATTCAATCATATGTTTGGCTCAATAATTCACTTCAAAATTTTGCCAACTATTTTAAGTGGTCTCAACGATGGATCGATCTTTTTGAGGAGTATCCCGAAATGAAAACTCCTGAGACTTCTATTTATATCAAAGGGCTTCACAACCTGTTAAATGCCCTGTTTATGCTTAACCGAACAGATCGGTTCGAAAAAGTATTATATAAACTAATAAATTTTAATGCCAAGAAAACTTTCAAATTAAGTCGAAACGAAGATTCTCAACTTCTGCTTTTTAAATACACTCATGGCATTAATCATATCTTTCTGACTACTGCTTATACCCAAAACATAGGATATTTAAAACAACTAGAAAAGGTCCTAATTCATGAAAATCATCCATGGGATTTACATAGAAAACTCACCTTTCATTACAAACTAGCCTGTGCATTTTTTGGTGCTTCGCTTTTGGACAAAACCATATTCCACTTATCGTTTATTACCAATTTTTCCTTTCCGGACTTTAAGGAAGACTTGCAGTGCTTCGCAAGAATATTAAAGCTCATCGCACACTATGATCAAGGCGACGATATCTTGGTGAGTTATCAAGTTAAAAATGTCTTTCGTTTTCTTTTAAAAATGAAAGAACTTCAAAGCACTCAAAAAGAAATTTTAAAATTCATCCGAAAAATAAACGACAAGAATGTTGTACTTAAAAATGAATTCAAATTGTTGCGTCAAAAATTAACACCTTTAGAAGAAGAACTTTTAGAGCGTAGACCCTTTTTATATTTGGATATTATTTCGTGGTTGGACAGTAAAATATTAAACATTACCATGGTAGAAGCCATTAGGAAAAGAAGAGATTTAGGCAAATAAAAAAAGTTGTCTTCCTACTTCTACAAAGACAACTTTAGAAAAAATTATTGTTAAAAACTATTACCTTATTTGCAGGAAATCATTCTTGTACTGAATAATTTCTGACTGTAAATCTAGATATGATTATAAACTGAAATTTTTCTTTTGACTCTCATTATGTTATTTCCAACCCCATTACATCAAACATAAATCACTGAATATCTGTGACTTATATTTAAGTTTGTGCTATGCCTATCTCCCAATCAAACCAAGTCTATAATCTGGTAAAGTCGTTAAGTAAAAGCGAGAAAAGAAATTTTCGCTTGTACTCAGGCAGAATCCAAGATCGAGATCAGCTCTTATACCTTAAGCTTTTTGATGTTTTGGATAAAATCACTGAGTTTGATGAGAGAAAAATTTTACAAAAAATGGGGTCAATCTCTCCTGGACAATATTCCAATCTAAAAAGACACCTATATCTTCAAATCTTAATCAGTTTAAGGCATCTTCATAAAGAGAAAAAGGCTTACATAAAAATTAGAGAATACATTGATTTTGCCTATATCTTATATGACAAAGGGTTGTACATCCCAGCGTTAAAAATTTTGGATAAAGCCAAAAAAGTTTCGATTAAAAATTTTACTGATTTTTCAGCATTAACAATTATTGAGATTGAAAAAATGATTCAGTCAAGGCACATTACTCGAACCAATACTGCATCCATTGAGGCTTTAGTTGGAGAAGCCTTCGAACTGGGTGAAACCATTTCAAGCAGAGTCAAAATCAGTAATCTGCAAGTCTTATTGCATCGCTACTATATCAAAAATGGTCATGTTAGAAATAAAGAAGAAGAGCTTAAAATAAAAGAGTTTTTTGAGAAGAACATTCCCAACATTAAAATCAATCGGTTGGGAATGATGGAAAAAGTTTTCTTTTTCCAATCCTATGTCTGGTATTACTATATACTAAACAATTTTGAGAAGTGCTACGATTACGCGTTCAAATGGGTTGAGCTGTTCGAAAAGTCGGACGAATTATTAAAAAGAGATGTTGATCTCTATCTAAGAGGGTACCATTATTTACTAACCTCGGCTTTCAATACAGGCCGTTTAAGAGAATATCGCAATCACCTCAAAGACCTCGAACGATTTAGACACGAGATGTATGCTGGATTTAACAACAACACCAAAATAACCTCCTTCTTTTATGTCCACTTTGGAAGAATGAATCTACATTTCTTACAGGGAAGTTTTGATCTTGGTGTTGATGGAATAAAATCAACTCTAAAGAGAATGAAGAGGTACGAAGAATACATTGACAAACACAAGGCAATGATTCTCAACTACAAAATCGCATGGATGTATACTGGCAACGAAATGTATAAAAAAGCAAACCAACATTTGCTTAACATCATCAACGATACTTCCTTTTCATTGCGCGAGGACATTCAGATATATGCGCGTTTAATGCATTTAATGTTACATGTTGATACAGAGAGTTATGATATTTTGAATTACTTAATTAAGAACTATAAAAAATATATTTCTTCGACTAAGGATAAAAATGTCTTTCATCAATTGGCCTTAAGTTTTTTTACAGCCCTTGCCAAAAGCCCAATACTTGAAAGAAAGGCAATATTTGCAAAGTATTTCAAAGAATTTCAAAAATTAGAAAAAGACAAATATGCACAAAGAGCCTTTTTATATCTTGACATTTTAAGTTGGCTCGAATCTAAATTAATTCAACTCCCCTTATCTAAGACTATTAAAAGAAAAATGAAATTTGCTATTTAGAATTTGTAGTTCATCTGGAATAAGAATAAGTTTGAAGTATGTTAAAGAATTGGCAATACAGATATTTTTGGTTTTACTTCACTAAACGGTGATTGGACTAAACATATTTGTGTTTAAACAAAATATATAAGAGTCCGATTTCGGGCTCTTTTTTTTTTATGAAAACCGAGCAAAAAAATATTCATATTCAGGGGTACCCAGGATCCTTTCATGATCAAGTAGCTTCAGAATACTTTACCAGTCAAATTAATCTAAGGTGCTATGATTCGTTTAGGGAACAAGCCATTGGATTCCAACAATCTGATTCTTCTGATTATGCAGTGATGGCAATTGAAAACTCAATCGCAGGATCCATACTCCAGAATTACAAGCTTATTGAAGAAAACATGTTTTCTATAGTTGGCGAGACTTATTTAAAAATTCAAATGAACCTGCTCGCTCTTCCAGGCACCAAGCTGGAAGACATAAAAATTGTGCAGTCTCATCCAATGGCGCTATATCAATGCCAAAATTATTTACAACAACTCGACATTAAGCAAGAAGAGTCAGAAGATACTGCCAAAAGCGCCAAGTTTATAAAAGAAAATAATTTTCAGCATATAGCCTCTATTGCCTCAAAGAAAGCTGCCACCATTTATGAGTTAGATATTATTAAAGGAGGTATTGAAGACAACAAACGCAACTATACGCGCTTTTTTATTCTCAAATCCAATTTATCTGAAGAACAAATTGGCAACAAAGCTTCCATTTGTTGCAGTCTAGAACACTCCAGAGGCAGTCTGGCTGCTCTTTTAAATTTTCTTAATGAACAAAACATTAACCTCACTAAAATCCAGAGTTATCCAATTTTAGGCAAACCCAGTCAGTACAAATTTTACCTTGATTTAGAATTTGATGAAGTAAAAAAAGAACATGAGATTAAAAATCTTCTAGAATCTCAAACCATTGACCTCAATGTATTGGGCCTATATTCTAAATCGAAAACACCTCATTTTATTTAATTCTTGGTTATGATAACGGAAGCTGATCGAATAAAACATATTAGGGAATACTATTTCTCTAAAAAATTAAAAGCCATCAACCAACTTGAAAAAGAAGGAAATAGTATTATTAATCTAGGTATCGGCAATCCAGATTTAAAACCACCCGAAACAGTAAACATTGCCTTAAATCAATCATTTTCGTACGATAAAAATCATTGTTATCAATCCTATAGCGGTATGCCAGAACTTAGGCAAGCGATACATTCATTTTATCAAAAACACTACAAGATATCTTTGAATCCAAGCAAAGAAATCCTTCCTCTTATGGGAAGTAAAGAAGGCATAATGCATATCTCAATGAGCTTTCTAAATCCCGGGGATTTGGTACTAAGTCCTAATCCTGGATATCCAGCATATGCTGCCTGTGCTAAAATAGCGGGTGGACAAACAATACACTATAACGTTACATCTACCATAAGCATACTGGAGCAATTACATCAATTAAGTCAACAACAGCTCGATAGCATTAAACTAATGTGGATTAATTTCCCTCATATGCCCACAGGTGAAACCTCTTCTTTAGAAGAATACAACCAATTGGCTGCTTTCTGTAAAGAATACAACATTCTACTTTGCAATGACAACCCCTATGATTTTATTTTGAACGACACTCCGCTAAGTATTCTCAATAATACTACGCAACAATCACATGTGTTAGAGCTATTCTCTTTAAGTAAAAGTTTCAATATGGCTGGATATAGAGTTGGGGCCGTACTGGGAAATGAAAAACTTATACAGTCCATTTTGAAATTTAAAAGCAATATGGATTCTGGAATGTTTCGAGGGATTCAGCTTGCCGCCATTGAAGCCCTAAAACAGGATCAAAATTGGTTTGAACGCATAAATCAAATTTATTCCAAAAGAAAAGAGATCGGATTGAAAATATTTACTCATCTAAAGTGCAGCTTTAATCCGCACACTGCAGGTTTCTTTATCTGGGCTAAAGTCCCTAACGAAAATGCCGATTTTTGGAGTGAATTGATTTTGGAAAAGGCAAAAGTTTTCATAACTCCTGGGCATATTTTTGGAAGTAACGGAGACTCATATTTGAGATTATCCTTATGCTCTTCTGAAGAAATATTATATGAGGCTTTAGCTAGAATAAAAGAAGCAATATGATAGACATAACGATTGTAGGACTTGGATTAATTGGAGGTTCCATCGCGCTGGATCTAAACTCTCAAATGGGAGTCGATGTATATGGCTTTGATTTATCCCCTCAACATGCAACCACTGCTCTCAAAAGAAATCTTATCAAAGGCATTCGAAGCTTTGAAGAATACTGTGCCCAAAGTGATATAATAATTCTATCCATGCCAGTGGATCAAATAGAACATATTTTACCAAAAATTTTGGATAATATTTTGAATAAAACAACGGTTATTGATGTTGGTAGTACTAAGGAAAGTATTTGTTTAAGTATTCAAGGGCACAAAAACAGAGATCGATATGTCGCGGCTCATCCTCTGGCAGGTACAGAATTTTCGGGACCAAGCGCTGCGATTAGTGATCTTTTTAGAAAGAAAAAAAACATTATTTGCGAAAAAGAGAAATCTGCAAAAGATGCCCTACAAACTGCCTTGCACTTGTTCGAAAGTTTAGGAATGTCTACCTATTTCTTAAAACCCTCAGAACATGATAGACACTTAGCTTATGTCTCTCACTTGTCTCATATTAGTTCGTTTACCTTGAGCTTAACGGTTTTGGACATAGAAAAAGATGAAAATCAAATTTTTAATTTGGCCAGTACTGGATTTGAATCAACGGTACGCTTGGCTAAAAGTTCGCCAACAACATGGGCCCCTATATTTAAAAAGAACAAAGGACATCTAGCAAAAGCGCTTGAAAGTTATATTTCTAGATTAGAAAGTTTTAAAAAAGCTATAGAATCCGAAGACTATAGTGAGAGCATCAATATGATGAAAGAAGCAAATCGAATAAAGCATATTTTAACAAAATAAAATCGAGACCATGAAAAAAGAGAAGACTTGGTTAACAAGAAAAAAGAGACCTATAGTTATCGCAGGACCTTGCAGTGCAGAAAGCGAAGAACAAGTTTTGCAAACAGCACATCGTTTGAAAAAAACCGAGAAAGTAGATATCTATCGAGCCGGAATTTGGAAACCAAGAACGAGACCGAATTCTTTTGAAGGCGTCGGTGTTGTAGGATTGCCATGGCTAAAAAAAGTCAAAGAGGAGACCGGGTTTCCAGTGACTGCAGAAGTTGCCAAAGCTTCACATGTAGAGAACTGCTTGCAATTTGAAATTGATATTCTTTGGATAGGTGCAAGAACCACAGTAAATCCATTTGCAGTACAAGAGATAGCTGATGCTTTAAAGGGAGTAGATATCCCCATTTTGGTCAAAAACCCCATCAACCCAGATCTCTCTTTATGGCTAGGTGGAATCGAAAGGTTAGAAAAAGCAGGCATACAAGAAATTGGTGGAATCCATCGAGGATTTTCAAACCTTGGTGAGAAATTTTATAGAAACAGACCACAATGGCAAATCGCTTTAGAATTTAAAAGATTAAGACCTGATCTTCCCTTGCTAAACGATCCAAGCCATATTTGCGGCCGCAGAGACATTCTTCAAGAAGTTGGTCAAAAAGCCATGGATTTGGATTTTGACGGCTTAATGATCGAATCACACATAGATCCTGATAATGCTTGGAGTGATGCCAAACAACAAATCACTCCTGAAGTACTGGGCAGAATGATTACCGAAATGCAATTGAGAGAAGATTATGAAGACGTTGCACCATTGCAAAGCGAACTTGAATATCTAAGAGCAGAAATAAATCACATTGACGACGAATTACTAAATCTTCTATCCAATAGAATGAACATAGCTCGTCAAATTGGTTTGTACAAAAAGAACAACAATATGACCATTCTTCAACAAAAAAGGTGGAATGATATAATTGATAAAAGTAAAAAACAGGCCAAGGGAAAAGAACTTAGTGAAGAGTTTATCCTGCGCTTTATAAGTGCCATACATGACGAAAGCATCAATCAACAAGAAAAGATATTTAGAGAATAAAATTCTTGAAAAAGTGGAAGAAAGCTCTGTGTATATTTGTGAAGCATACTTAATAAATAGAAATGAATATTAGCAGCTTAAAGTCTAAAGTAGAACTTTATAAAGAAACCCTTCAGAATACAAAAGATTACCGATCCAAGTGGGAGCCAGAAGTAAAACCGCTCATTATCAATACGCTCGAAGATTTAAATAAGAAAACTGGTTTAGGAGCTAAAGTTGATGTCAAGAAAAATCTTGAAAATCTTGAAGTAATTGTTTTAGACTTAGGTAAAGAAGAAAGTGGGATCAAAGAAATGATTCCTGACAGTGAACTCAAACGTGAGCTGATCAAGAGCAACGGAGCTTTGATTTTTCAACAAATGTTTAATGGTAAAATTATGGTTATGATCATTTATCCATACATCGAAGGATATGGTGAACCGAGGCCACCAAAAAATGTTGAAATCGTACGGCCACATGAATTAAACGAAGGATATATTTTTAGATATTTTGATGAGCTCATAAAAGAAGTTACGGATTGGGAGGATTATGATGATGATCAACCTACGGTAAACAAAATAGGCTTTGGCACGCAACAAATGCTCATGCAAGAAAAGCACGGCAGCTAAGTTTATGTATGGGCATATTCAAGCTACATTCTAAGTTCCAACCCACAGGTGATCAGCCTCAAGCAATTAAACAATTGGTTGATGGAATTAAGAATAATGAAGAGTCCCAAGTCCTTTTAGGTGTTACTGGATCAGGAAAAACATTTACCATGGCGAACGTTATCGCCCAAATGGATAGACCTGTATTAATCCTGACCCACAACAAAACCCTTACGGCTCAATTGTATGGTGAATTCAAAGAATTTTTTCCAGACAATGCGGTAGAATATTTTGTATCCTATTATGATTACTATCAGCCAGAGGCCTACATCACTTCTAGCGCTACTTACATCGAAAAAGACCTTCAAATAAACGAAGAGGTTGACAAGCTTCGATTGAGAACTTCATCGTCGCTGATGTCTGGAAGAAGAGATATCATAATAGTGGCATCCGTTTCTTGTATTTACGGTATGGGAAATCCTGAAGATTTGAAATCAGGAATCATTCGTATCGAAAAAGGATTAAGAATCACTAGAAACAGCTTTTTATATAATCTTACTGAAAGCCTATACAGCCGAAGTGAAGTTGAATTTAAGCGTGGCACCTTCAGAGTTAGAGGGGACACGGTGGACATTCATTTGCCCTATGTTGAATATGGTTATAGAATCACTTTTTTTGGTGACGAAATTGAAAACATTGATCAGATTGAATTAGAAACGGGAAAACGCATTACCTCCTTAGACTTTGCGGCTATTTTTCCGGCTAACTTATATCTCGCACCTCGAGATAAACTCAATATGATTATTAGAATGATTGAAGACGAACTTCATAATCATATTAAGTTTTTTCAAGATGAAGAACGTTATGAGGAGTCCAAAAGAATTAAGGAGCGCGTCCAATTTGATCTAGAAATGATTAGAGAACTTGGCTATTGTAATGGCATTGAAAATTATTCTCGATTCTTTGATGGGCGCAAACCTGGAACGCGGCCTTTTTGTCTGTTGGATTATTTCCCCGATGACTACTTAATGTTTGTGGACGAAAGTCACGCAACCATTCCACAAGTGCGAGGCATGTGGGGAGGAGATCGTGCTCGAAAAATTAATTTGGTCAACTATGGTTTTAGACTGCCTTCGGCATTAGACAATAGACCCTTAAGTTTCGAAGAATTCCAGAGTGTAACTAATCAGATTATATATGTAAGTGCCACGCCAGGCAAATATGAATTAGAGAGCACTGAAGGTCTTGTTGTAGAACAAATTGTCCGACCCACTGGCTTGTTGGATCCACCAATAGAAGTTCGGCCAAGCATGAATCAAATTGATGATTTGCTCGACGAAATTCAAACTAGGATACAAAGGGATGAAAGGGTTTTAGTTACAACGCTTACCAAACGGATGGCGGAGGAACTTTCGAAATACCTTGCACGCCTTCAAATAAAAGTGAGATACATTCACTCTGAAGTTGACACCATGGACCGAGTAGAAATTTTGAGAGATCTTCGACTGGGTGAATTTGATGTGTTGGTAGGAGTCAACTTGCTAAGAGAAGGATTAGACTTACCTGAGGTTTCATTAGTCGCAGTGTTGGACGCAGATAAAGAAGGGTTTTTAAGAAACACAAAGTCCTTAACGCAAACCGCGGGACGTGCTGCCCGAAATGCTAACGGTGTTGTATTGTTCTATGCGGACAAAGTAACCGATAGTATGCAAAAAACTATTGATGAAACCAATAGAAGAAGGGATATCCAAATGGCGTATAACGAGAAACATGGCATTACTCCAGCAACTATTTTTAAATCAAAAGAAGAGATACTAGCCTCTAAATCTATTCTTGATATCCGTAGTAAGAAAACCAACGCATATATTGAATCTGAGGAACCCTCTGTTGCGGCGGATCCTATCCTCGAATATATGAGTAGAGATCAAATGGAAAAACTAATTACCCAAACAGAAGCCAAGATGAAAGCAGCAGCCAAAGAGTTGGACTTTATTACAGCTGCTCAATACAGAGATGAACTGATGGCGTTGAAGAAAAAATTAAAACAGAAATAATGTTTAAAAGGCAACTTCTTTTTTGCTTCGTACTATTTGTTTTTTCTTGTGAACCAAAACCAACAGAGCGTCATACCTCCACTACTGTAGATCTAGAACTTGACATCAAATCTAAATTGGGAGAAGGAGCTTTTTGGAACCACCAAACCCAAACCTTTTGGTGGATTGATATCGAGGGAAAGGCGCTAAATGTTTTTGATCCATCCAACAAAAAAAATATCAGTTATGATATGAAGGAAAGGATAGGCACTGTTGTTCCTGATCAAAATGGAAACGCCATGGTCGCTCTTCAATCAGGAGTTTATAGTTATGATTTTGTAAATAAAACAAAAACGCTACTTGTTTGTCCCCATCAATCTGTGGACACCATTAGACTAAATGATGGCAAATGCGATCCTCAAGGACGTTTATGGGTCGGCTCTATGCATTTGGATCAATTGGAGGGAAAAGCCAATCTATATTGTATTGATCAAGGTAAATCAAGTTTAAAAATTCCTAATGTGACAATTTCTAACGGCATCTGTTGGTCAAAGGATCAAAAAACCATGTTTTATATAGATACCCCAAGCTCGACGGTAAAATCATATGACTTCAATCCAGAATCCTCCGAAATTTCGAATGGTAAAACAGTCATTACTATTGATCCCGATATTGGGTATCCTGATGGTATGACCATTGATGAAAACGACCATCTCTGGATTGGATTATGGAACGGCAATGCTGTTGGTCATTTCGATCCTAATAATGGAAAACTCATCAAGTTATATCCTATCCCAGCCCACAATGTCAGTTCGTGCGCCTTTGGTGGTGTCAATTTGGATGTGCTTTATATCACTTCGGCTCGTGTTGATATGACTCAAGAAGAATTAGAAAAATATCCAAATTCTGGAAGCGTCTTTTCTATTAAACCCGGAGTAAAAGGGTTGAAACAAACTTTTTATAAAAACTAAAACTCTAGATCCTCTGCTCGTTCGAGTAAAAGAATAGCATTGTGAGGTACGATAAAATACTTTTCGTGCTCGTACTTTA
Organism: Saprospiraceae bacterium; assembly: GCA_020627705.1. GTDB lineage: Bacteria > Bacteroidota > Bacteroidia > Chitinophagales > Saprospiraceae > JAHDHU01. Next base: position 7,516 of record JAHDGJ010000002.1, on the reverse strand, counting down.
TCTCGGTTGCTGCATTAACCAAAAAAATCGCTAAATCTCCTTCTTTGGCTTGTAGTGGAATATATTTGATTTGTTCGTCTTCCGGTTTCCAAGCTTCGTTCTCTACTGGAACTGGCAATACATATCCAGGACCCGTTTTCATTACGTAGCCTTTGAGCACTTGATCTTTTTCTCGAACGCCTGGAGGAAGAAGCAAGCCTGATTTTGTCTTTTCTTCACCCTTAGTCGGTTTGATCAATACCTTATCGCCAATAATTAAGATTTTTTTTAAAGCATTATCGCCGGCAAAAATCATAGGAACACTTTTTTACAAACCTAATTCCTTTTTTCGAGCTTTAATAAGCTGATTTACTATGATTGTTGATCCATTCTCAATCTGCTCATCAACTGTAAGTAAGAGGTATTTCTTTCTTTTAACCTTAAAGTAAATGTTTTGCCCAATACGTAGGGTTACCCCACTATTTGACATAGGAGACAAATTTGGATTCATTACTCCAGGGATGATGAGTGGTATGGATTTCAAAGAATTGTTTCGAAGAGTAAAGCTTTTCTTTTCTTTCTTATTTAAAACATACTCAACCGGTTCAAAGTTAAAATGGGTGTAAATTTCGGCTTTTGCCATAAACGAAGCTATGCCTAAAATACAGCAGGTAAGAATGATCTTTTTATTGATACGCATAAAATGTGTGTTTACTATATGATACAGGCAAAACATCCATATGGTTTTTAGATCATGGACAATTTAAATACCTAAAGTTTACCCTATTTTTGCATCCCAACTATGGCTACGCAAAGAACTGTTGCTTTTCAAACCCTCGGGTGCAAGCTAAATTTCTCCGAGACCTCCTCCATTCGAAGACAATTCGAAGGGCATGGTTATCTTACTGTACCTTATTCTGATCCTGCAGATATATATGTACTAAATACTTGTTCGGTGACTGATTTTGCAGATCGAAAGTGTAGAAAAGCAGTACGTTCGGCGCTAAAACAAAACTCAAATGCCAGGGTTGTAGTCATTGGTTGTTATGCCCAACTCAAGCCAAAAGAAATCGCAGATATTGAAGGAGTAGATTTGGTATTGGGTGCAACAGAGAAGTTTAACATTCTTAACTACATAGACGAGCTTTCAGCCACTAGTGAAAGTGGAATGATCAAAGCCGGCGAATTACAAACCTTATCTCATTTCGAATCAAGTTTCTCGATTGGCGATCGGACCAGAAGTTTCTTAAAAGTCCAAGACGGTTGTGATTATAAATGTAGCTTTTGTACTATCCCTTTGGCAAGAGGAAAAAGCAGATCAGACACCATCGATAACATTGTACAGAATGCCATTCAAATTGGAAATACAGGTGTCAAAGAAATCGTCCTTACAGGAGTCAACATTGGCGATTTTGGTTTGACAGAAAATAATGGTGAACGCGAGAGATCAAATGGTACTTTTCTCGAGCTCATCAAAGCATTGGATCAGGTAGAGAACATTTCACGGTTCCGAATTTCTTCCATCGAACCTAATCTTTGTACAGATGAAATCATAGAATTTGTTGCCCATTCAAAGTCCTTCGTTCCTCATTTTCATATGCCTTTGCAGTCTGGATCGGATGCCATGCTTAAAGCGATGCAAAGAAGATATAAATCCAAGTTATATATCGAACGAGTGGCAAAGATCAAAAGCCTGATGCCCCATTGCTGTATTGGCGTAGATGTGATTGTAGGGTTTCCTGGCGAAACTGAAGAAGAATTTTTAAAGACCTACCACTTTCTAAACGAACTGGACATTTCCTACCTACATGTGTTCACTTATTCCGAAAGAGCAAACACCCTTGCGGCAAACAAAGCCGAAATTGTTCCAATGGAGGTAAGAAGAGAGCGAAATAAGATGTTGACCATCTTATCTGAAAAGAAGAAAAGAAAATTCTATGAGGAGCATTTAGGGTCTGTGCGCAATGTCCTTTTCGAAAAAAGCAAGAAAGAAAACCTAATGACAGGATTTACCGACAACTACATCAAAGTTGAATCTGCTTTAGAACTTGAGAAAATCAATTTTGAATTTCCTTTTTCTCTGGATATTATCAAAGAGTCTGGATTGGTGGAATCCTTATAAATCCTAAATTTTAGGGTTGCTTTTCATATATAAAACAACTTATATACTTACTTTAAAGCAGCTTTAAAATAAGAACCTAGTCTACATTAATTACTCAACATGAGATATCTCTACTGTGCCCTAATTGTTACGCTTTCTTTTAATGCGTTTTCTCAAGATACCATCACTGGATGCTTAAACTTAGATTTTGAAAACATAGAAGGACTTATGCTTTTTGAAGGCTTAGAAATTAGTGACCAATTTGAAGCTTCGTTTGGACTTTCTTTTGAAGTTGAAGGCGGGGGAGCTCCTGTATTGGCAGAAGTAGGAGGTGCCAGCCCATTTGCTTTTGGGAGTGGGTTCGGTCCTGACACCCCTAATCCTATTGATGCAGCTTTAGTTGGAAATTGGTTTTTGACAGACGACGGAATATATGTCGATGCCAATGCCGTTCCTGTAATCCTAAATTTTTCTACGCCCATAGACAGTTTTTCGGGATGCATTTTAGACATGGACGGACCAGAAGAATTTTTAATAGAGGCCTTTGGAGTTTCTGGAAATCTTATCCTCTCTGAGACCATCATGGCTGGTGACCCAAATACAGGAGATGGTAGAGCCACTTGTTGGGGCTTTAGTTTTGGGAATTGCACCGGCGTGGTAAGTCAAATCAAATTTACTGGAACAAGACCCGATGGTGTTGTTTTTGGTCTTGGGCTTGATAATTTCAGTTTTTGTTATGCTGGGGTTAGTGAAGCTTTAGAATATACCATTTGTCAAGGGGAAACCATAGAAGTCAATAACGAAGTCTTTTCAGAACCTGGCACTTACGAACAGCAATTTACAACAGCTACAGGATGTGATAGTTTGGTCTATATTGTTGTAGATGTCTTACCCAATGTTGAAACAGAAGAAGCATACTCTATTTGTGACGGATCCTCCATAGAAATAAATGGAACTGAATACGATGAACCTGGAGAGTTTACCCAAGTGTTGCAAACGCAAGACGGATGCGACAGTACTGTTCTAATAGTTATCGATGCTTTACAAAGCTTTGAAATTGAAGAATCTTACTCTATTTGTGAGGGCTCCTTTATTGAGGTCAATGATGAGGTGTACGATAGTGCTGGTTCTTACACTCAAATGCTACAAACGCTTGACGGCTGTGACAGCATAATAAATATAGCCTTAGAGGTATTGCCCGCTTTTGAAGAAATTCAAAATGTAGAAATTTGCTCTGGAGAAGTGATAGAAATAAATGGAGAAATCTTTGAATCTGCGGGAACTTACTTACAAGAACTATCAACCAGCGAAGGATGCGACAGTATACTTCAAATCAATATTGAAGAGAATCCAGATTTCGAAATGTACCTGTTCGAAAACATTTGCGAAAACGACACCATAGTCTTTAATGGTGAATTTTTAACCGAGGCGGGAACATATATTTTTGAAGAACAGACCACGATGGGATGCGACAGCACAACTTTTGTCGAATTAGAAGTAAACCCCGATTCTTTTACCACGCTTGAAGAAAAAACATGCGAAAACGAAATCTTCGAGTATCAGGGTCAAATTTTGGATACTTCTGGAGAATACTTTTTTGGCTTATCCAATGCTAATGGCTGCGACAGCACGGTACAACTCTTTTTTACCGTTATACCTGTTTCTGAGTCTTTTCAATCCTTTACCATTTTTGAAGGAGATTCGTTAGTCTTCAATGGAGAAAGTTATTTTGACACTGGAGACTATTCTCAAGTTTTGATTGCCAGTAATGGTTGCGACAGTATACTCAATATTTCACTTGAAGTCTTGCCACTACCTGAGACCGTGGTGCTATATGATTTAGAAAACTGTTCTACCAATGACGGATTTGGAGAAATGACTCCTTCTTATCCTAGCCCTTTAGAGTTTACCGTGTTAGATGCGAGCATCTTATCTCGTGACGAAAATTATGATCATTCATGTACTCAAGGAGTTGATGGCAATCTTGCCATGTGTATTTCGTCTATGCCATCTTGTACATACGATCCTACTTCTGACTATACATTGCAATTCCAACTAGAAATTGCGCCTAAAGACGGAAAAGTATTTGTTTTGACCGAACTGTCCTTTTTTGAAAAAGGGCCCGAATTTTTTAGTTGGGCTTCTGGAGGTACCGGACTAAACAATTACCCGACCTCATATGCCCTGCGCATTCTACGAGATGGCATCGAAATATTTTTTCAAGAAGATCTTCCTACAAACCTTGATTGGACAGAGCAAGTTTTTGACTTTAGTTCCAACTTAGATTTTGAATTTGAAGAAGATGGAATTCTCGTTTTTGAACTACTCCCCTATTGCGTGGTTGGCAATCCCTCTCCTATTACTGCTTGGGAAATCGATCAACTTGCTATTAAGGCCTATGAAACTGATATCAATGCACAATTAAATGGCAGAATAACTTCTTTGACTCAAGTAGAAATGCCTAATGTCTCTGTATCGCTTACGCATAACGATCAAGCATATTGGACAGAAACAAATGAAGATGGTTTTTATGCCTTTGATGATTTATTGTCTTCTACCCAATATACTGTTCAGGCAAGATCTAATAAAGATGTAATGGATGGGGTTTCAACCCTTGATTTAATTCTAATTCAAAAGCATTTACTGGGCATTCAAAATTTTGACGTACAAGCTCAATTCATTGCCGCAGATATAAATAAAAGCAATAGCATAACGGCATTAGATCTAATAGAACTAAGAAAGGTCATTTTGGGTATTCATACTGATTTTCCAAATAATACGAGTTGGAGGTTTTTCCAAGCCCAACAAGGCACGGAATCTCCTTGGGATAAACAAGAACAACTTGAAGTTTCGTCTACGTTTCAAGAGATTAATTTTGAAGGCATAAAAATAGGAGATATTGATTTTTCTTCTGAGGCTTATGCCAACGATCAATTGCAATTTAGATCGACACAAGAGGTGGTACTGCAAACTCAAATTGAAAATGTTCCAGAATCGGAGCAAGTACTGATTCATTTTATAGCATCCAAACAAGCTGTGGTTGCCGGATTACAACTAAATCTAAAACTTGACCATACTGCGTTTAAAGACATCCAACCCGGAGTATTTGACCTTAACATGAGCCATGTACATATTGATTCCAAGGGCTTAAAAATCAGTTGGAACCAATCAGAAAAAGAAATAAAAAAAGGTCAAATTTTATTTTCAATTAAATCAAGTCAAAATCCAATTGAATTATCTCTGCTACACGATGAATTTCTTGATGAAATGTACGTGATAAATGAAAATCGAAAACTTGAAGTTGCTCCTCTTGATTTAAGCAGCTTTGACCAGGATGAGGCCTTTGCTAGTGACGATTTTAACATATTTCCAAACCCCACTCGAGATATTCTCAATGTCTCATATCATAGTGAGCATAACGAAGAACTCACACTTGAATTGATTGATATTCATGGAAAAGCCATAAAATCATTTAAACGCGAAAGTACCGTTGGAAATAATTTACTTGAAATCAACTTACTACATTCGAGTATGCCTCGAGGCATCTTTTACTTAAGAATTAGAGGAAATACTCAAATTGTAATGAAACAAATTTTAAAATTGTAAGCTGTCTTTGGAATCTTTACTCGGTTTTAATTTGTTTACATTATAGATGAAGTACAAGGACCTCAAAATTGATGACATTCTAAATTCTAAAATCTTTAGGCGTCTTCTTGAAAGTGCAGCTTTACTTTTAACCAAAAACAAAAAAGTTGTTCGGTTGGCCTTTTTGACCATTAAGAAATCTACTGAAGCAGGGGGTTTGAAAAAATTAGGCACCCAGAGCATTACTCAGTTTAAACAAATTGCCAATCTATTGTACTATTATGGAAGTGGACAATACAATCAAATCTCTAAAAACAGTTTGATTAAAGTCGTTGCAGTTCTCGTATACTTCGTCATGCCCATCGATCTCGTTCCAGATTTATTACCAGCTATGGGATATATCGATGATATCACATTGTTGAGTTGGCTTTTCTCTACGCTTCAAGGCGAATTAAAGGACTTTAATGCTTGGTATAAAAAACATCAACTCACCGAACCCATCGAATATATTGAATTGGATTAATCCTCAATCTGTATCCTTAAGTACCTATTTCTTTTGTATTCTAAATACTACTTTTGCCTAAATTTTTTACCATGGATCTAACAAAACTGACCACAGACTATACTCAAAAAGCCATAGACTATGCTCCAAAAGTAGCAATGGCGATATTAACGCTCATCGTAGGATTTTGGGTCATTTCACGTGTGGTGAAATTTGCCAAAAATGCCATCCAACGTACTGGCACCGACGAAACCTTAGCTACTTTTTTTGGATCTCTTTTGAGCATTGCCTTAAAAATTATGCTTTTGCTCTCAGTAGCTGCAATGTTTGGAGTAAACACAACATCATTTATAGCAATATTTAGTGCCTTAATGGTTGGAATAGGTATGGCTCTAAATGGGACTTTGGGACATGCCGCTTCTGGAGTGATGTTAATGGTTTTTAAACCGTTTAAAGTAGGAGATCTTGTCAAAATTGGTGGCAATCAAACCATGGGAACGGTAGACAGCATCAATGCTTTTAATACAACACTCAAAACATTAGATAATCAAAGAATAATAATTGGAAACTCTAATGTTACAGGAAACGACATAACAAATGTCAGTGGACAAGGAGAAGTTGGTGTAGAACTAACCTTTGGTATCGGATACAATGATAACATTGATAAGGCAAAAGAAGTAATACTTGAGGTTGGAAGAAGGTGTCCACATATACTTCCGGTTCCTGCCCAAGGAGTGGTCGTTGCTAATCTTGGAGACAGCTCAGTTGATTTGGCCACCCGTCCCTTTTGCAAACCAGAACATTATTGGGATGTATTATTTTATATGCAAGAAAATGTGAAAAAAGAATTTGACAGTCAAAATATTGGTATTCCATATCCAACGATGGATTTGAATGTGGTAAATCAAAATTAATGGACAAGGTTTTTAAGACCTTTAAGAATACAAAAGCCTTTGCTTATAGTGCAAAGGCTTTTTTGTTTAGCATGACCAAAACGGTCCACCTTAGGTGGATAAGATTGACTAAACGTCAATCTTAAGTAAGGGAACCGAAGCATCAGCTTCGGGTGGGCAGAATTCGAGTCCTAGTGTTAAAGTCCCATAGGACGAATCCTAAAATTAGAAAAGCCCTCAGTTTTATACTGAAGGCTTCTTTGTTGACCTATGACCAAACGGTCCACCTTTTTGGTGGATTGGATTGACCAAATGTCAATCCAAAGTGAGGGAACCGAAGCATCAGCTTCGGGTGGGCGGAATTCGAGTCCTAGTGTTTAAATCACATACAACGAATCCTAAAATTAGAAAAGCCCTCAGTTTAAACTGAAGGCTTCTTTGTTGACCCACTAGGAC
>JAHDGJ010000015.1:310-91586 GCA_020627705.1 Saprospiraceae bacterium | reverse complement strand
AGAATACCTGCCTGTCACGCAGGGGGTCGCGGGTTCGAGTCCCGTCCGGACCGCAGAGAGGAGTTGCATTTTGTAGCTCCTCTTTTCATATGATTTCAAATAATTGAAATTCAATGAGTTATAAAGTTGAGGGGCTTTCATTGAATTCCATTTGAGATCATCTTGTTCCAAGTATTTAGTACCATACATTGTACCCATTGATTATTTTAATCATTGAAATGTACAGTTTATGTCTACAATTAGATTTACTCATGTTTTCAACCGAAAAAACAAACTAAATAAATTCGGTGAAGGCTTAATTCAAATCAGAGCTTACCAATCCAAAAACAGTAAAGGAAGAAATTTAAGGTACTTTACTACTGGTGTCTATGTAAAACCTGAATACTGGGATGAAAGGAAACATAGGATTAGAAATCATCCTAATGAATTTCAGTTGTCCTTTAAAATCAACGCAGAGTTACAAGACCTTCAGCTTAAATATTCGAAGATATTCGCGAGATTCGGAAAGTGCTCATTGGATGATCTTTCAAGAAACATCGATAATGCTTTTCTATCTTTTGATGAATTTATATCCAAAGAAATAGAGATAAGTACTTATCGCAAGGCAACTATAACCTCTTATAAGAACACCCAACAAAAGCTCAAAGAATTTCGTGCAAGGATTTACTTTGATGATTTAAATTTTGTTTTTATTGAGTCCTTCAATCGATTTTTAAAGAACAAGGGGTTGAAGCTTACGACAGTGGCCAAGCATCATAAGAATCTCAAATTTTTCATTAATCAAGCGATACGAAAGGATTTATTTAAATCCAGTGATAATCCATATCTAAAATTTAAGGTAGAGGTAGGAAGACCTGCAAAACGGTGCGTACTTAGTATTTATGAGCTAGAGGTATTGAAAAATATTGAATTTGATCCATCAGAATTCTATTTAGAGCGTATTCGAGATATGTTTTTATTTGGTTGTTATACAGGACTTAGATTTAGCGATTTATCGAAATTGAAATTGACAGATTTTTTGGAGACGTCAAAAGGTGTTGTCTTAAATATTGTAGCGGTTAAAACCAATAAGAAATTAGAGTTGCCTTTAAAACTTCTTTATCCTAATGCGGATGAAATTAGTGACCCAGAAGGTATTTATTACAAATACAAATCTTTGCTTGGTAAACTGAATAAATCAAAATTTCCAATTTTTGATGGGCTAAGTAACCAACATTGTAATAGAGAATTAAAAGAAATCATTAAAAGAGGAAAACTGAAAAAGAGAATTACAATGCATGTGGCACGAAATTCTTTTGGTACAAATATGATTGGAAAAATTCCATTGCCTATTTTAAAGGAGATTATGCAGCATAGTAAGATCGAGACTACAATGATTTATGTTGATTTGTCCAATTCCAGAATCGAAGAATCATTAAAAAGTATTTCATGGAAAAAGTGAAAGAGAAGAAAATAGGAGTAAAATTTAAACAGGTTCTATCCAAAAGATATTGTTATTTAACCTATGGAGGTATGAACACTCGTTTTCCATTTTCAAAGGAAGAAAGTAAATCTTTTTGCTCTGATAAGAATGAGGAGGAATGGATTAGGCAATCGCTACGAATAGTAATTAAGAACGTTAAGAAATTCCAATTAAAGGGAATTAAAAGCTCACTAACTCATATTTGGAAGCCATTAGAATCTTTTGAGGAGGTTTATTATTCTATACTTGGCTTATTGGGGGATGCTTTATCCTACAATGAGTATCAAAAGGTTTTTATTGATAAAGAAGTCGAGCATTTTGACTCAACTTTAGAATTTGTAACATTCTTGAGCGAGTCTTATGTGATTGCTAGATTGAATGGAAATGAAAGAACCACAATTAAGAGTTTGCTAGATTTGATAAATGAAAATGAATTTGAAAAATCAGTGATCCGACTTTCCCTAATGGAATTTCAACAGAAGACACATGTTCAAACTAAAAATTGGATTGAAAATTTTGATAAAAATCTAAATAATTTTATCGACTACAGTTTTTCCGAAAAATTTCGAATTGAACATTTACCGCAAAAGAAATTGGATAAAAATATCGCCAAAAATATAATTGCAAATAACATTGAAGCTAGTCTTTATGTCCTAGGAATTTTTCAAAGTCAGGCGTAGAATAAGGCCATATAAATAAAATAAAAAATATATACAAGTAGATATTTATAGAATACATGTATATATTATGTAAATAATGCTTACATTTGTATTGTGAATCATTTACAATCAATGTATCAATATGAATACTGAAAACTTGGACACCAAGCTAGACATACTCCTCACCAAAGTCTCAGCATTGGAAAAAACCAGTACTGATCTCAAAAGCACTATAATTAATTCTAACAAGAAATTTCTTGATGAAGAAGAACTTTTAATAGAATTAGACATTAGTCGTGCTACGGTCTATAGATTAGAAAAATCAGGTAAACTGAAAGCTTATAGACTTAATGGCAAAGGATCCAAAAAATATTTTAAACGAGAAGAAGTCTATGCACTTTTAGAGAGTGGAATAGCAAAAAAATAGGGACAAGCTTTTGCGTCAAGCTTATCCCTTAAAAATATCTGTTACCTCAAAAGTAGTTCAATTCTTTAAGGAATTTGCTTTTTCAAAAGCTCATGTTCGATTAATTCACTTCAAAAAATTTAGACATGAGAATTTATTTCAAAACACATCTTTGGAAATTTTAAATTAGGTCTTACGACGGAATAAAGTGGTTGATGGACACTATGTATGATATACAATTTTCGCTCCTTGAAAAAACACTTGGAAAATGGACGGACAAGCTTGACAAGAACGGTCAGTTCAGTGATAAGTATTTTTTCGATGAAGGCTTTTATAATCGTAAAGGCTTTTAAATCAAATTCATATTGTGGAATTAGAAATTCTTGAGGCAATAAAGCTATTGGGGGTAGGAATTGAGCAGTGCCTCAAGAATCTAGAAGAGATTAAAGAAAATCAATCTGAAAATCGAAAAGAATATTTATTGAATGAGGAAGTAGAGCGAGAATTCAATCTCACAAAATCAATAAGAGAAAAACTAGTCAAACAAGGAAGGCTTACTCCGATAAAGTTGACTGGTTCTAAATCCAATGTGATGTGGAGTAGAAGCGAGATCGAAAATCTATTTAATGAAAAGTTGAATAAAAAATGAAACCAAAATCTAAAAAATTGTTACCCGATGGGTTAATAAAACCAACAATGCCAAGTAAAGGTGTAAATTCTTTACTCGATAATAAAATTCAAGTCATTTTACCCAACATGGTGAATTCTGAATTTTATAAATACATAAGAATAGAACTTATAAAGCGACATAAGCTGGTTGTTTTAAAGACGGGTTCGATGGAAAAACATAAATATGAGGTGCTCAAAGTATATATGGGTTTACTGACTGTTAAATCACTTGCTCCTAATTCAATTACAGAAGAGAGGCAAATAGAAATATTTAACCCGGTTGGTACTATAAGTGAGGTAAAAGAATTAGAAAAGAAATTTGCGCAAAGAAACTTCGAAATAGTGTTAATGATTCAAGAAGCAAGGAGAAGGATTAGAAATCTATTTCAGTAAATAATTTTTAATGACCAGAACAGAAATACCAGTAACATTTTATCCTTCTATTCGACACTCCAAACCGTTGAATATTGGCTCTATATCAGACCTTTTTGAACAACTTAAAAAGTTTGAAAACCACAATCCCTTATTAAGGAGCCTGAAAGAGGCTAATGATTCAGGTTATGACCTAGAGAAGAAGAAATTACCTTGTTTTTCTTTAGGATCGTTTGAAAAACGAAAAATTGATTCTTGCAAACAATACAGTCCTATTCTCGCATTTGATTTGGATGGAGTTGAGAATAAACAGCAGTTTAGTTCTTTGTTCAAAAAAATTAAAAACATGCCTTATGTGTTTGCTGCCTTTCCTTCTGTTAGTGGATTGGGGTTTAGAATTTTTGTAGGCACTAAATCTACAATGAAAACGCACAAGGAATATTACACTTATCTAACGGATAAACTAGCTCAGGATTTAAAATTAGCTGGAGATGTAAAAATAGACTCATCAACTAAAGACATTTCTCGACTATGGTTATATCAACCTTTAGAAAACGAATCAGAATTACATATAAATGAAAATTCTTTAGTAATAGAAATTGAAAAGGAAAACCAAGAAATAAAAGGATACCCTAAAAGAGATACTGAGATAACCTCTGTTCAACGAATAAATCTTTGTGCAGCACTAATTAAGCATAGAAAAATTGAAGGTAGGAATAATACAGTAATGCAGTTTTCGAAATTGGCTTCAGAACATGGAGTTTCAGAAATTGCAATATTGAATTACTGTCTTCAATTTGAGGATAGAGATTCAGCAAATTCATTTTCACGCAAAGAAATTGAATACACGGTTTCAAAAAATATCAAAACAGAGATTTATAATGATAGGCAATTGCTAAGTTATGCTCAAAAGACAATTGGTAAGGAAGAAGTTTTTAAAATTTTGGATATCTCCCAAGTTAGTCAAACACGTACTCAGGCATCTACTGTAAAAAAGGAAACAAGACTAAAAAACAAGTTCAATACATTAGTTTCTCACCTAATGGAGAGTTATACTTTAAGACGAAATAAAGTTTCAAAGGAAATTGAAATATCGAAGTTGGGCAATGAGAAATTTACAGAGTTTCGAATTGAAGATATTGAAGTTGAACTCTATGAAGCTGGATTTACTGGATTTGAATCTATGTTGAAATCAATAGCGGGATCAAGTAAATATGTCCAGGAGTTTGATCCTTTACAGGATTATTTAGAGAGTTTGCCTGATTGGACACCTCAAAAACCTGATTATATTTTTCAACTGGCTAAATATGTTCATACTGACGACGATGAATTTTTCAGAATTCAGCTAAAAAAAATGTTGGTGAGATCATTAGCTTGTACGCTAGGACAAATTCCATTTAATAAGCAAATATTTTGTTTGGTAGGAAGAGGGCAAAATATTGGCAAAACAAGTTTTTTGAGATTCTTATGTCCCAAACCATTGCAAAAGTATTTTCAAGAAACCTTTCCTGTAGATGATAAAAAAGATTCTGAGAGATCACTAACATCAAATATGTTTATTCTTCTCGATGAAGTTAAATCATATAACTATAAGGAGTTAAACAAATTGAAGCAACGAATCTCTCAATCTCATGTTAAAATGAGATTGCCTTATGGTAAAACAGAAGAGCACCTAAATCGTATTGTCAATTTTATGGCAACTACGAATGAAGAAGATTTATTAACGGATGAGCAAAATGTTAGATGGTTATGTTTCAACGTGACTAAAATCATGCATGACTTTGGAGGAGATAAGGGCTATTCTAAAAATATTGATATTGATAATATTTATGCTCAAGCATATTATTTGTTAAGATCAGGGTTTGAATTTAAGTTAACAGAAGATGAGGTTAAGAAATCGGAGAAACGAAATAGAGAGTCATTTTCAAGAGCATCCATTGAGGAAGATTTAATTCTAAAATACTTCTCTCCTACAAATGAAATAGATACCGAGAGCGAAGCTAATTTTTGGACAACAACTGACATACTTTTAGAGCTAAAGAAGCATACTTACAATCAAACCCTTTATGCTAAAAATGTTGGAGTGGGATTAAAGAAATTAGGATTTGAGCAAAGGAGTAAGAGAATCAATGGGAATCCGAGAAAGGGGTATTTGGCATTTAAAGTAAAAGAGGAAATTATATTTAAGTAACTGGTCTTTCTGTTTTCAAAAGGAGTAAGAAGTGAATTCTTGCTCCTTATTTTTTATTGTAATTGTCATTTATAGAAATTTCATGAAATCTAGTTACTACGTTACTACACCTTGACTTGAAGCCCCGGACTTGTTGGGTTTGAGGTGTAGTAAGAAGATTAAAATCTAGTTACTACATTCTTACTACACTTACTACGGTAGAAAATAAGTTGCTTCATTACTACTACACTTGAAAAATTATAAAACCAACAAAAGCCAAGGGTTTAGACAAAATGTAGTAAGTAGTAAGTGTAGTAGGCTCTTTTGGTAAAAATTATTAAAATAAATAAAATAGAATATGAATCTAATCGAAAAAGACATTAAGGGATATAAGTATTACTCGTTCTATATTGGAGGTCAAGGCTCTAGAAATCCAGACTGGTTGCTATTTGATTTGAAATGGCTGGCAATAGATGTTTATGAGGCAATCACTAATCATTATTTTCATCTAACCTATATGCTATTCAATAATTTAAATTGGATCGCAAGAGATAGACGGTCATACAAAATACCCACAAGGCATATAGTTAGGAGTCACTATCGTCAGATATTAGAATTTCAAAAGATTCATATCAATAAAGGACTAACAGAGCATCGATATAAGAAAATTTAGCTCCACAATACACATAATTTTATTGACTGGTTCCCTAAAAATTAGTCGTTTAGTAACCTCTATTTGAAGTTTTATTTCCGAATAAGTAAGAATAAGTATTGCTATACCACTTTCTATTGACCGTTGTAAAGGTCTATTCTACATTTATGTCATAATTAGTTTTATGAAAAAGGAATGTGAATATTGTGGTAATGAAAACAATGCAACGAGATCAGACTCCAAGTACTGCTCTGGCGCTTGTAAATCCCAAGCATATCTCGCACGAAAAACTAATCCTGAAATTGGCGCAATTGACGATAAAAGCATGAATAATACGTCTTCACGTAATTCACGTAGAAATGTCAAAGCGTCAATTCCTTTTTCTTCAAGCCAAGTCGATAAGCTATTGAATTCTGGCAGATTAAATACTCAAATGTTCAATACCCTTATGGGGGATAAAGAGCGTATTGGGGAAATAAAATCTGAGAAATCAATGTTACAGATAGAAATGAGGTTTCTTCAAAAGGATTTAGAAAATGCTTTAAAAGAGATAGAAGATCTTAAGTGGCAGAATAAAGAGTTAAAAGGTAAAATTGATTCGAGTGAAGCGCCTTTTGTAGACCGTATAATGAGTTATTTGGAAAATTATCCTGCTATAGGAGCAATTATTTTAGAGAAATTGGCATCGAGTAATTTGATTAATGCTATTGGCGGAACGGTTTCAACGACCTCTACTCAAGATGTTCCAATACAAACCGAGAAATCAGAAATTCCTAAAGAAGAAATTAAATAATTAAAACTCTAAGAAGATGAACAATCAAAATATTTTATTTATCGGTGGAGCGTTACTACTGGGCTTCATGTTTTTCAAGGATGACAAAAGTGACTCAGATTCGAATGAATCGGATAAACAAGATAAGATAGAAGTAATGGATACTGAAGATAATATCGAAGAAGCGATAATGGCAGAATTAGAATCAATTGAACTTGAGCCTTGCAATTGTCAAACTTAGGTAGAAAAGGAAAATGATAGTTTTTAGCCTACTGCAATTTTAAATTCGAAATGTCGGATCGAAAATTCAGTAGGCTTTTTTTATGAGCGCTTGGCAATCCTTTATTCATTATTTCCAATTACAAAAGCGGTACTCAAAGCATACTATATAAGCCTATAAATTGCGTGCTTTAAGGATAGTTCAGTAAAAGATTGATTTTCAACGTTCAAATGCTTAGCAATTCAATAACTCAAAAAATTCTCGGAGTATCTTCCAATTATAGAAATTCAATAACTCTCTGTAACTATTTATATTTAAATAAGGGGGTAATTCAAAAAATTGCATATTGTCTTCCCTTTTATCAAGTTAATGTAAATAGTTCTAAAATATCGTATTATTAATATTGAAGAATATCGTAATCAATCTCATGTTAAAAAAACTATTGAATTCTAGGAATTACTAAATATTTGATTCTGAATCCATTATATACATAAAAAAATATCTTCATTTTTAAAGTTGGAATAATATTAGAAACTATATAAATTTTTGTTTCTAATATCCTTCCCTCGGATAATCTTGTAGTATTTTCCTTCCAATTCTGGACAATAAACTAATACAATTAGTATGAAACTCTGTTCAGTTACATTAGTCTTTCTATATATTCTTGTTCCATTAGTCCCATTATCTTCACAAAATGCATCCTTTCATGAATGTGAAGAAAATCTTGGAAAGAAATTCAATGAATATGTAATTTCTTTTAACAATCATCTATACAAGGATAAGGATAAAGCATTTATTTGCGAAAGCCTTTGCGATACCACGATCAATAATGGTGGTGTGCAAATCGGCATATTTTTAAAACCGAAACAAGGTGAGACATTAATCCCTATTGTAAGTTCCACATGGGATTGGGGTATTGGAGAAAATTGTGAGTGTCGCCCTAGTCATCCACAGAATCATTTAGCTCATTTTTTTAAAGAGCATTTCAAGGGTGATAACTTGGCGAAAATTAAAGTTAAGTTCAAGGACGAAACCCCTAATTCAGATCGAGAAGGGCAAGAAATTTCTTTATCTCTGACAATAGAGAAAATCTCTAAAATTTCCATACATCAAAAAAAGTCAAATGAAATTAGAATTCATGAATTTGACTCAAATGTTTATGAAGCTTACCCGAGTTATAATTTTCCTATTGGCAGCGATAACAAGAAAATTCCCTGGAAAGTTTTTATTGATGAGGATATAGAGAAATTAAGACTCAGAAATTCTAGAAAAGCATTTGGACTTGATCTTCAAACTATAACCACCAACTCTGAGGTAGTGCCAACTAATGTTCCTTCAGTTGATAATATAGAATTTGAGGAAAGTGGATCAACTCTTGAAAATTTCGGTATTAAGCCCAAACAAGTTTATCCTCCTACTTATGGTCTTGAAATAGAAGCCTGCCCGAATATAGAAATGTTGAATGCAGATATTCTGGATGAGAAGTCTATAGAACTTAATTTATTTACTTTGATAGAATCAGATGATGATATTTTGAATTTTTGTATTGACAAGGTAAAGGAAGACGCGCCATTGGCAAATAGTAATGATATTGATGAGTATCTGGATGTAAATTGTCAGGACTCATTAAGCATTGATCATAAATGTCTTTTACCTGGAGATGATGCTTCTTTTGACTTTTATATGGATACTAAAATTCATATTAATGCACCATGGTTAGAGTTTTCTTGCGATTCGATTGTAAACGAAGGAACTTGGTTTATGCACGTTTATGCTGGCGAGGATAAAAAATGTGATAGCCGCACTTGGTTACATTTTGATGGGAAAATATTGGATGATAATAAAAATCTGGGTACACGTAGTAAGCCGTTATTCATTGATAGTACTCCTTTTTTTGATTATAATTTATTAAATAATAACACGAATGCAATATTGAATAAGATTGGTGTTACCATGGACTTTATTGATAGAGGTAAGATAAATTTCAATTTTGATATTAAAGGTGATGATAATGATATAGTGGAACTTGTGGAATGGGTAGAAATTAGAAATGTTCTGAGTAGTATCTATGGGAATAATTTAATGAGTAATAAGAATATATCAAAAGTCTATATGGTAAATAATTTGGAAGATTTTTCAAATCTAAACGCAATGGGAGAGCGAAAGGGTAGATCTATAGCCAATGAAGCTGAATCAATTATAGATGTATTACAAATGGAAGAAAGAACCTTGGCCCATGAAATTGGGCATGCAATGTGGGGTTGGTATCATCCAGATGAATATGTTCCGAATACACTAAATGATATTCCTGAGAATTTGAAATATTTAGTAAAAGACGACCCCAGAAATCTAATGACAAGCGGTTCAAGAGGCAACGGTAAAGTAATTGATACAACAATAAGAAGATACCAATGGATAAAAATAGATTAATAAAATTTTTAATTCCACTTATTGGAATTTTTGCAATTAGTTGTAATCAATCAATAAGAAAACAACTTAAACAGGACTTAAACCATAAATCAATTGAAGAGGATTTTTTAAGAGTATGGGAAGATTTTAGAAATAAAAATATTTCAGAGACTGAATTCTGTGGTTTTTTTTACACTGATACTCATGATAATAAATTCGTGAATGAGCTTTACAAAGGAATACGTAATAATGACGGAAAATTAATTGAAACTGTTTTAGAAGTAACTAGAAGTCTCAAAGACATAAGTTCTTTTCAATGTAATTTCTTTGTTGATATGTTGAAAGAAATTAGAATTCCTGAATCTTTTGAACCAACACTTGAGCTATTAAGATTTGATTTAGAAAATCCGAATGAATCAAATGGGGTCATTTTTTTAGATACCAATGTTTATGCTTTTAAGGAATTGATTTTACCAAGATTATTATCGATTGATAACAAGGATCCCAATGATTATTTCTATTGTTCTGATGTATCGTGTTATGAGAGAATTTATAATCTTAATCATAATGGACAAGAATTTTATAATGAAATAATTCGTCTTTGGAAATCAAATAAAATTATTTTAAAATGATGCGACTGATTTCAATCCTTTGCTTTTGTGCATTAAATTATTGTTTGAAGAGCCAAACAATCGATTATAATTCTTCACCTTACTGTAACATTAACAATGGAGGAGTACTTGAAATTTCTCTTGATCTTTCCGGAACAAACTTTAGCTTTCCTTTGACTGGTTATATAGAAGGTGCCGATAATGATTTTTATCAAGAATTAATTTTTACAAGTGACTTTTTAATTGTTGAGGATTTAGATATTGGGATTTATAATGTATCTATCAATTTAGATGAGGAAAATATCTATGAAAGTATAGAATGCGCATTTATCGATCCCACCTTTGAAGTTTTTGGTGATGTTTTAAATCCATGTAATAATGACGGTAGTATTGTTTTAGTTACTCAAGGTGGTTCAGCTCCTTTTACATATCAATGGAATAATGGATCAACAACTAAGGATATATTCAATTTATCTGCGGGAGAATATAGTGTTACAGTAATTGATAATAATTCTTGTCAAAATGTACAAAAATTTGTTTTGGATGCGCCCATAGATGAAATATCACCATGGCTTTTTCAACCATGTTTACCAGAGCTAAATAATGGTGGAATAATTTTAAATCTCGATGAAGGTTTATCTGTTTTGTGGGATACAGGCAATACTGAATCATCTTTATTCAATTTATCTCCGGGGTTATATTGCGCAAGTATTTTTGATGAAGAGGGTTGTTCTATTCAGCAATGTTTCGAACTAACTTTTGCATATGGCCTAGAAATACTCGAAGAAAATGTGATCAATACTTGTCCTTCTACAAATACAGGAGAGATTCATTTCGATTTAAATTATTACTCTGGTTACAATATAATTAATTGGTCGGATCTAAGCTGGCTAGAAGGAGGAAATACTAGCCATCGAACTGAATTAGCCTCAGGAGTGTATGAAGTCACAATAACCAATAATTGTGAAACTATTAGTCAGACATTTGAAGTTGGAATTGACTGTGAATGTGAAAGTTTTACAGATATTGGTGGGTTGGTTTTCAAACCTTGCCCAAATACAACGAATGGTTCGATAATATTAAGTAGTATAAATGAGGATTTTGATTTCGTTTGGAGTAATGGTTCTTCAAAAAAGAATCAAACTAATTTAGCAGTTGGCGAATATACTGTTACAGTAAGTGACAATGTATCAGGTTGTTCATTTGATGAGCAGTTTATTTTGACAGAATATGAACAACTAAAATTAGTCAATGCGGCAATAGATAAATCTTGCCCTGATTATCCTAGTGGTTCCGTGGGCATTGATTTAATAGGTGGACAAGGCATAAATAGTATTAAATGGGAAGACGAAGATTTTAATAATTTGTGGTATCCAGGAAATAGAATTTTTCGATCTAATATGGAAGCGGGCACCTATAGTCTAAAAGTTTCAAATAATTGTGAAGAAAAAGAATTCGTAATAGAGATTCCTGAATTTGATATAGAATTTACAGCAGATGTATCAATACAAGATTGTGCCGGTGGAATAGAAGAATTCACTACTTCAATAAATACATTTATTTCTGGAGATAACGAACCATTTACTTTGATTTGGAGTAACGGATCAACAGAACAAAGCCAACTTTCAGTGCCGTTAGATTTTTATAATGTAACTGTTACAGATGCTAAAGGTTGTTCAAAAGAATTTGAGGTCAATGCTCATATAATTCAAGAGATAAATGAATCCCCTTCTTGTGAAGGATTAAATGATGGTACCTATTCTATTGAGCTTAATAATCCAACTAATGGAACTATTTCGGTTACTTATGCTGGATTTTTGGATCAACCATTCACGTATTTTTATGAAGAAAATGCAAACAATACTGTTGAAGTTTTATTTGAAGACCTTTTTGGAAATACTGAATATTCGTTTCGTATTGAAGTTGATGGATGCTCATTTTATCACACATTCTCTGTGGAAGAATTAGAATGGGATTTAGAATACTCTTCACATGAATTTGATGAAGATAGGGAAGTTTTTGTTTGTACTTATAATGCTATATGTAATGGAGAAGTTCTAGATGATAATTTTAGAGAAACGGCTGGGATTAATATAGTTTCGGGAGATTGTTCATATTTTCTTGGTATTTGGCCTCGCTGTGGAGGTCATGTAGAATACACTTGTAACGAAGAGGTAGTGGAAACTCGCAAAGATAAAACAACAATTATGCGAGTTGGAGAATATGTAGAATGGTTAAGAGAGTTAGGAAACTACTCTGAGGCAGATATTGAGTTAATGACGTCTGGTTATGATTTATGTGATAGGCTTAGAGTTTGTCCTGCTGATCCAGAATGTAGATTAAAAACTAGTGGTGAATTTGGAGGTTATTGGTCTGGGAATCCCGTTATAGATGAAAATGGATGTTTTGTAGTAGAATGTGAAGGTTTCCCTTTACTTCAATTAATTACCGCACCCGATTATACTATTTGTGATGTAAGTTTTTTACCTGATTACATTGCTAATTATTATAATCCTCCTACATATCCAAGTTCTAAATGCGATACTGGAAATGAAATAGTTACTATGAAGATAGCCCAGGCTATTTATATGATTCCGCAGTTAATAGCAGAATTTGAAGAAGATTTCACTTCCTCTGTACTTTATAGTTTTCTAAATGGTTTGCATTCAGGTGAGAGTTCAGACTTTTTCTCATATGATGAAAGAACATTTTGTAGTTATATATCTTTTTGTTTAACTGATTTTAGCATCGTTACTCATTCTTTGGAAGAAGCGGATTGTGAACCATATGGAGATGATGTTATAAACAGCCCGATACCTTCGGAATTGCTATTTCCATGTTCTTATAAAGTTTTTGAACAGGATGGGCAATCATATTTAACAACTAGTTGTAAAACAGAACAAGGCTTCGCTCATATTCAATCTTTTTCCTTATTACTATCCACTATACTAGACGGATTTAAAGGCCCAGGAGGAACTAAAAAATATATAACTCGCTTCAATGAATCATATGAATTTGATAAGTACCTCTATACGACTTATTGTAATGGTGATATAATTCCGAAAATCTGTTTAACAGATGGAAAAAATTCATTTGTGAGACATTTTACTGCGAGTGAGAATGATATGGTTGAAATGGATGCTATAGAGGAAAAAATTATGTTTTATAATAGATTTCCAGAGCAAAATTCTGAAGTAATTATTGCTAAAGATTCTAATTTAAAGGGGCGTGACGAAGCAACATATTATTGGATAGTTGATGAAGAAGTTGAAGTTTCCAAAACTTTTACTTTAGGAGAGGAATTCTCTTTTTATCCTTTGTTTGATAAAACAAAGCCAGAAATGGGGTGTAAGGCTCTGAATTATATTTTGAAGAATAAGCATTCGAATAAAATAGATTTTGAATACCTAGATTATAACTTAAATAAGTTATCTGGAATTCAAATTCCTGCTTCGAAGGAAATAATTACCAAAAATAAAAGTGTATTACTTTGGAGAGAAAATGATGATGTAATGTCGGCAGTCATTACTAAAAATATCATTCAAAAAAAGAAACTTGATATTACTTTTTCTGAAGATCAACAAATCCTTGATTATTTTTCGGCAACTAATCTAAAGGATGAGGATAATCATTATTTTATTGTTCAAGGAGGTGGAAAGGTATCTAAAGATATTTCTTCAATTCAGTTAGTAGGGGATGTAAACATCGTGAAACTAAATCAAAATGGATTAACTGTCCAAGACGAATGGATTATTAATGGTGATTATGAATATGTTGATTCTGAAATCAATGAGAATGAATTTATTTTTGGACTAAATTTTAACGGTTCAGTTAAAAATAATTCTGGATCATATTTTAGTCGAGGGCAATCAGATATTTTGGTTTCGGAATATTCATTTTCTAAGGAGGAATCTAGTATTAAGCAATATGGTAATAAAGGATCGGAAAGATTGGAATCCTTGTTTCTTAATAATGTTATTTATCTCAATGGTAAATTAAATTCAACCGAAGAAGAAATAATTCCTATTGGAACTTTTGATTATGTAAATTTAGTACCAAGTAAGGATCATACTTTTTTCACTTACATGGAAAAATCAGATCAGCAATTTGTCTCTATTGAATACAAGTCTAACGATTTTGTAAATGTTAGAAACGATGAAAATCACATGAGAGTTTACCCAAATCCGGTTCATAACTTGCTAGACATAGTTAATTACAATTGTGATAGAAATTCTTCTTATAGAATTTCGAATCTTCAAGGCCAAGAAATGCTAAATGGATCTTTTCAAAATAGAACTAAAGCAAGTTTGATAAATTTAGAATCTGGAGCTTATGTGGTTGAAATTGTTGATGATTGTGGAAATAGAGATCGAATTAAAATAATAAAGCATGGGTTTAATTAAAAAAACATTTTACTTCTATTTGTTCTTTAGTTTTTCTTGTACGAATGTTGATAACGATAATTGCGAATATGTTAATAGTGATGATATTGAAGTTAAAGACAGCTATCAAGTAAATGTCAATGGAGATGTTTTTAATATTCTCGAAGGTGAAAAATCAGAAGACTTGTTGGAATTAGAGGAAGGAGCTTTAGCATTTTTTGAACAAACTTTAAGGAATGATATAGGTCTTGTTGTTTCTGCTAGTTTCAATATTGAGGAAGTAGATTTTGTAATAGAAGCTGCTCAGGATACTTTTCATGTTTCTGTGAATGTTGGTGAAATTCAAGATTTTTTTGGGCCTTATTTTTCTGAGATTCCGATGCAATGTGGAGATGAGATGAAGGCTTGCTTGCAATTTTCAAGAATTAAAAAATTAGGTGAACAATTTTTTTCAGAAATAACATTTTGTAATTCAACAAACAGGGAGGAAAATGTCCTAGAAATAATTAATCGTTTCGAGCAAAGCAATTTAGAGGAATTAATTATTGTGATAGTGGAAATGGATTATAAAATGAAGTAATTGGGTTGAACAAGAATATTATTTCCACAATTTGTACCTATTATAATATCATTCAATACGGAGGTGTTTAAATTGTTGATTATCAGCACTATATAAGTTATAAATATATTCCCGTCCGGACCGCATAGAGTCTTCAGAAATGAAGGCTCTTTTTTTTTGGATTTCCATAACGCATCAATAATTATAAGAATGATTTGGTCCGGACTGCCACCCATCCAATGCTGATGCATTGGTTCCTTCCTTTTGGATTGACATTTAGTCAATCCAATTCCCTGGAGCGAACCATTCAGTCATGGACCGCAGAGAGTCTTTAGAAATAAAGGTTCTTTTTTTGGAGAGAAAAGGCTAGGATAGGGTTGACCATTTCTTTAAGACTGGCAAAAAGCTAATTTGATTGACTAAGACGAATGAGGGAAAGGATTTCAGCGGTCATCATTGAGGTTGCTCCCCAAAGTATTTTCCCTTCCAAATCAAAATACGGTACATTCTTAATAGTTCTTCCGCCACCAAATACATCTCCAATTAACAGATTATCATTATTTAGTAATCGAGAAATAGAAACTTCTAGGGTTTGTTCAACTTCGCTTGGTTGAATCTTGAAGTTTGGAGGAGAATCGAGGTATCCAAGATACGGATGAACCAAAAAATTACTTACCGATATATATAATGGAGTAAGAGGAGAAATATGGTTCACATCTTTTGAAGGAATTCCAACCTCTTCAAATGTTTCCCTCAAAGCACATTCCCAATCAGATTCGTTTTTTTCTTTTTGCCCTCCAGGAAAACTAATTTGCCCAGCATGTTTGTCTCCAGGATATTTTGAACTTCTTTCAATAAAAAGTAGTTTCCAATCATCATTTTTCACATATAGTAGCGCTAAAACGGATGCCGATTTAAACCCAGAAGTAGGTACCTCATAGCTTTTAAATGAAATAGGAGAAAGCTTCGCAAGTTCATCTCTTTGCGAGGTAAAAGGCACAAGGCCCTTCAGTTGTCGTACTAATGGAATTGTCCCTTTTATTTTTTGTTGGACTTTTTTAGATAGGCCATTAAAGCGCCAGACATTGATGGCGTTTCTGGGGCAGGTGCCACAATGTTGGGGTGCAAGCCTTTATCCAAAACTGCTTGAGTGGTACTTTTTCCATAAATGGCTAACCTAGTTTCATTCTGCTTAAAATCAGGGAAATTTTCGTACAAAGAATGAATTCCGAGTGGACTAAAAAAGACCAAGACATCATAGGTAACATCGCTTAGATCCGAAAGATCACTAGCCACAGTTTTGTACATGACTACATCTTTGAAGTCGTATTCGTTTTCTGTTAAGTAAGAAACTACTTCATTCGCTCCTAAATTTGAACAAGGCAACAAGAAGTTTTCAGTGGCTTTAAATTTTTTTAATGAAGCTTCTAGATCTTTAATTTTTCTTACCCCAACAAAAACTTTACGTTTTCTATAAACGATGAATTTTTGAAGATAATTTGCAACCGCTTCAGACAAGCAAAAATACCTTGTGTTTTGAGACATGGTACATCTCATTTCTTCACAAAGTCTAAAAAAATGCTCTATAGAATTTTTTGAGGTAAATATGATACACGAGAATTCATCAGGACGAATTCTATATCTTCTAAATTCTTTTCCTCCCACAGGTTCAACATGAATAAATGGCCTCCAATCTATCTTTAAATTCCACTTTTCTTCAATGTCAAAGTAAGGGGATCTTTCAGGTTTAGGCTGAGAAATTAAAATGGTTTTAATCTCTTTATAGCTTTCTTTATACTCTTTGGTGTTTGTTGCCATTTATCGAGAATCCTTTGTTAAAAAATTGAACCTCCATTTTGATTAATAAATCCATAAACCAAAGCAATAGGTGCAATTTCGGAAGCGCAAAGGTACAGAAAAAAATGAAGAATTTTTGAATCACTTGATTTACGGCGCATAAAGCTGCCTCTCAAAATTCTAAATAGATAAAGAAAGATAAGCACAAAAACAGCGAACCAAATTATCCAATTACTTATCTGTGCAGGACTCAAGAAGAGAAGAACATTCAAAGGAAACAATAAAATGCCGGCTATCGAATTATGGAGTGTCACCATGAATGAATAATTGGATAAGGGCTTTTGTATTGGGAAAGTATAGCCCAGCAAGCCCAAGACGAAGTATTTGATCGAATAAATGCCAATACATGCGATAAAAACCCACAACATCAATGACCAGCCTTTTTCCATCCAATTGGTCAGAATATGATACAACAAAAAGGCGGCATTAGCGGCGAAAAACAAATAAGACAATGCAAAAAAGTCTGTACGACCATTGTTAGTATCTCTGTTCATCAATTCTAAAAAATTAGAATTAAGCAAAGGCTTAATCAAAGAGAAAACCTCTTTTCTAAAAACAGCCATCATCAAAGCAAATACAAGCAATAATCCTAACAATACATAAAATCTGAAGTCAAAGAGATGCGAATCTGTGTTGGAATAGGTTTTCTTCTTGTTTTTTCTTATTTCTTTTTTTTCTAATGGGATATGAGAAACATCAAATGGATTGGAATTCTCATTTATTTCTTGAATCGGAACCCTATCAAATACGCTCGAAATTCTCAAACTATCTGTTGGCGATATATTTAATGATGGTCTTCCTTCAATATCAAAAGGATTTGAGTTGGGTTGGCAAATTGAGGTTGCAAACGAAAAGAAAATAAAAAATAGAGTAAACTTACTTCTCATGCTGCCGTAAAGATGCGAAAAATGATTGGTGTTAATGCCTTGTTAAGCTAGAGAACAGGGCTCTTGGAAGGTTGTAAATTTGCAGAAGAATTAAATTTTATGTCGAATCGTTTAGTAAGGCTTATCATTCTTTTAGGAGGCATCGCGATTTTGGGCATTATTTTTATCCAAAGTTATTGGACCATTAAAAATTATGAGTTGCGTGATCAGCAATTTCACGAAAGTGCAATGATCGCGCTTCGAAAAGTAGCAGAGAGGTATGCGAATTTCAACAATTCTGAACTGCCGAAAAGTGATTTGATTCAAAGAAGGGCTTCAAATTATTATACTGTTAATGTAAACAGTGCTATAGATGTTTCTGTATTAGAAGATTACTTACTCCAAGAATTGTCGGCAAGATCAATAGATACAGAGATAGAATATGCGGTGTATGACTGTTTTTCGGATGACTTGGTCTTTGGGAATTGTTGTAAACCAGCAGAAGATGAAGAAGCGGACAAAGATGTGGTCCCACTACAAACATTTGATGATTTGGTGTATTATTTCGTGGTCAAATTTCCCCAAAAGAGATCTTATATTTTAAGCAATTTAAAACAGACGATTCTATTTAATGGCATAGCCCTTCTGGCCTGTCTTTTCTTTATTTATAGCATGTGGGTTATTTTGAAACAGAAGCGATTGTCCGAGATGCAAACGGATTTTATCAACAACATGACACACGAATTTAAAACACCAATTTCCTCCATAAAAATAGCTTCTGAGGTTTTGATGAAAAGTGAGTCAATTATGGAAGATAAAAGATTGGCGCACTATGCTGAAATCATTAATAATCAAAATCAACGCTTAAACCAACAAGTAGAAAAAGTGCTGAATTTAGCCAAGTCAGAACGGGAAGGCTTCAAATTAAATGTCGAAAGCATAGACCTCAATAATTGTATTCGCTCAACAGTCAAACAAGAAACTGCAAAATTGCATCTAAATGAAGCTTCTATAGTTTTTGATTTGGATGAGTCCATTTCTACCATAGAGGGTGATCAATTGCATTTGACTAATGTGATTGCCAATATTTTGGATAATGCAGTTAAATATTGCGAAAATTCACCAAAGATAGTCATCACAACTACCCAAAATGATCATAGTATTACCTTAGGAATTCGAGATAATGGGATTGGTATATCAGAGGAAAATTTGAAAAAAATAGGCCAAAAATTTTACCGGGTTCATACGGGGAATGTACATAACGTAAAGGGCTTTGGGTTAGGATTGTTCTATGTTCAGAAAATAATACAAGCTCATGATTGGCAGTTAGAAATAAATTCCAAGCTCAACAAAGGCACTCAAATATTAATTCACTTCAATAAGTAAAATGGCAACAAAAGCACACCTTCTATATGTGGAAGATGATGAAACCTTAGGTTTTGTAACCAAAGACAATTTGCAGCTCAATGGATTTCAGGTGACACATTGCTCCAATGGAATTGATGCATTGAAAAGTTTTGAAAATGAGACATTTGATTTGTGCGTCTTAGACATAATGATGCCAGAGATGGATGGATTCCAATTGGCCGAAAAAATACGGAAACAAAATGCTCAAATCCCCATCATATTTTTGACAGCCAAATCCTTAAAAGAAGACAAAATTAAAGGGCTCCAATTAGGAGCTGACGATTACTTAACCAAACCTTTTAGTATTGAAGAATTAATGTTGAAGGTTGAAGTCTTTTTGCGTAGAAAATTTATAAGTAACCCAGATGCCGATAAGATTTCGATTGGAAAATATGTTTTTGATTATACTAACCTCAAATTGATTTTTAATTCGGAGCAAAAGGGTTTGACGCAAAAAGAGGGAGACTTACTAAAGATGTTGATTTTAAATAAGAATCAAATTTTAAAAAGAGCTCAAATTCTAAAGGAGCTTTGGGGAGAAGATGATTATTTTTTAGGACGAAGTATGGATGTATTTATAAGTAGATTAAGGAAATACTTAAAATCAGACGAATGTTTAAAAATTGAAAATGTGCACGGTGTAGGATTTCGATTATCTGACAAAAATTAATAATATATAGGGGATAAAGCCCCAAATAGGTGTCTTATTGATGTCTTTTCAAGAATACTGGTTTTTAAGAAAAAAAGCTGAATCCTTTGGATTCGGCTTTTTTTCTTCACTTTTTTGAACAAAGGATAGGGGTAAAAGCAGATTTGAATGTCTTAATAATGTCTTTTCAAGAATACTGGTTTTTTAAAGATTAAAGTCGAACCTTTTGGTTCGACTTTTTCTTTTTCTCTTTAGACCATTTCTCCTTTCAATTAGCTTTTTTAAATTCACCGTAGATTATAAAGTTTTACTATGAGAATATTAGTAAGTGTTGAAAATGATGACCAGCTTGACAATTTAAAAAACAAGGTTTGTGCATTGGTAAGCTCTTTAAAGAGTAAGGAGGTGTTTATTGATATTTTACATGTTCATGAGGAGGTAAATTTTAGGCATAAAGGAGGAAAGGATGAGGTGGTAGATGAAATTTTGCAAAATGAATATAAGAGTAAACTAAATCTAGTGGCCAAGTGTGAAGACCTCATCGAATCTTATTTGAGAGATAAACTTCAACTCAATACGCTGGTAAATTCTTATGTCTTAAAGGGGGATTACCAAGAGCGCTTAAAAGACCACATTATTTTTCAACGCTATGACCTTCTTGTATTAAACCCATCCAAGAAGTCCAATTATGAAGTCATTTTGCAAGGTCGCAATACCCATTGGATCATCGATAATCTAGAAATTCCTGTGTTGATTCTTCCAAGCTATTTGGATTATCAATTTATTGGATCCTCAGATCTAACATGTTTTGTTGATAGTAATGATTCGTATCAAAGTGTTAGAAATTCACAAGTGATTAGTTTATTTAAACCAGAAATTATTCAGTATATATTTTTTGGAGAGAAGTCTTTTAGCGAGGATGTTACATGTATCCACAGTTCTGACCCTTTGGCTTCGATTTCGGAATATACTACGGACGATGAGCATCTAAATATCTACACTTTGCATCATAAGAATAAAGGAGATTTTCTTAACTATATAGATAGAAGTTTTACCAAGCATATCATTAAATCTTTAGCAAACCCACTACTTATTTTTTGACATATTTAGGTTTAGAGAAAAAAGCTTTTAATTCTGCCTCTTCTCTAAAAGGATAAATTAATTCGTGTTTGCCATAAGAAAAGGGCCCAAATGACCATCCTAAACTGTAGGATTGTTCAAAGTTTGATCTAGCCCTTTTGAAATCACCTTTATAACAATCATATATTCCTCCAAAATAATGGGCGAGATGTACATTGTGGTCCTGGGCTATGGAAATAAAGGATAAAATTTCCTTTTGTAATTTTTTATTTTTCGTTTTTAAGCCTGATAATAAAACATAGTTTGAAAACCGCAATGCTTCAGTTATGTGGTAAAAATCTTGATGACTAATTTCCCACGTTATAGGTTCCATAAAAGAGTTCCAATATTTATTATATAAATTGACACATTTATCATACTCACCAGTATGATAAAGACCACATGAGATATGTTTTAATTCTTCAAGAGGTAAATCATCTGAATATCCATTTGCCAGGTATTGATAGATTTTTTGTGCTTCATTTTGATTATCAAGAAGAATAAAAGAATTGGCAAAGTCTTGCAAATGCCTTTTCGAAAATAATTCTGGTGAATCTTCCAATTTAAACAATAAAGCTTCATATGATGGAAGTTCGTTAGTAAATAATATAGAATGTATCGTACTAAAGTGAGGGTCCTTGTACTCTTTTACATAGCTTTCAAGATTTGGACTGTTCTTCAAATCCATAAAAGCCATTCCAATACGGTATTTTAGGATTGTTTCCCAATCTTTTGGAAAATTGGATTTTAGATCAGCATGATTTAATTGATCAAATAAAATTTGTGCGCTTGTACTATTCTTAGAAAATCTGCCATAGATCATTAGGTTTCTTAGGGAAAATATGTCTTCATATTTTAGATATGATTGTTTTATTAAGTCAAAACAAGCATTATAATTAGGAGTGTTTTCGGCGTCAAGAAATGCCAACAAAAATTTATCATATTCTGACAAATTTTCTTGATGAGATCTCAATTCATTTGCTACTTCTCTCGATCTTATTAAATCAGGATAATATTCGTAAGCGATTTGAATATAAGCCCTGGCAAAAAGAGAATCTATTTCTATTGCTTGAGCATAAAGGTTTTGTTTTATTTTCTTAATTTCTGTGCTTCTAGGATCCCCATATGGGTAAGGATTTTCCATTTGAAGAGCCTTTTTGTACAGTTTGTATGCTTCATAATCAGGAGGGCTTAATTCTAGGTTAGAAAACTCTTTTTCTTCGGATAAATAAATTAAAATGCTGCTGGCTATTTTTTTTGCAATTGCTTGAGGATCATTGGCAGGAGAAATTACTGGTGCTAATGTTTCTATCGTACTAAGGTCTTTAGCAGAAATCAATTTAATGTTGGTTACTATTTGATCCCCTTCAAATATATAATTTCCGGTAAAATAAATTTGTGCATTCGTGAGTTTGATCAAATCAATATCAGAACTTTCTTTGCGCTTGAGTATATCATTAAAAATTAAAGGATTTACCACTTTGACATCTGGAATATGTTCCAAATTGTTTTCAATGATTTCAACTGCAAAATTTGAGATATACTGACCCAGCGTAGGATCTTCATTAGCTAAAATATTTCTAAATGGAAGAATGGTAAATGTTTTTGATGCCTCATTCACGTTGGCTCTCAGTTTAGGCTTTTTTGTAACTGAAGCATCATTATGAACAAAAATCATTTCGCCACCAGCATGAAATTGAGACCACGATCCATTTCTTGGGAATTGTTTAACTCCTCTTATTCTACATTCGTTTTGGAGGTGCATGACCAACTCACTTAGAGTAATAAATTTATCTGCGTTTAGATCAGCTTCCATAGTGTTTAGGCCTTTCATCAAAATGCCTGTAAATAATGAATTGTTTTTTTCCGAGCCACTATCATAGGCCAATTCATCCCAACCTGCGGATACCACAATATTTCGACTCATTTTGCCAATCATTTCATTATAGTCATTGATATTGCCTCTGGCTTTTATAAGATCAATGCTGTTTTTTAGTGCAATTCCTCCATGACAAGCATCTAGGATTACACTAATGTGAAATGCAGGAAGTTCAGAAATCTGACTTAGAAAATTATCTATTTGAATAAAACTGGTATAGGCCTTGGTTTGAAGCGCTGAGGCATCTGACGGTATCAAATATCCGGTAAGTTTTTTTACGTTACCAATTTGTTTTTCTTCTACATATCCATGACCTGCGAAATATATAAGTAATTGATCGTTGGTATTTAATTTTTCGGGCAGGGTATATTGAATCAAGTGCAGAATATCCTTTTTACTTGCTTTTTCATCAAGTAAAGGTTCGACTATACTTTCATATCCAAATTCGTTTGTAAACAAATTTTCTACACCTCTGATATCATTTTTAGCATTTTCTAAAATGTTCCAATTTTGATATTGATCGATGCCAATTCCAATAAAATACTTTTTTCCTAAATCAAGTGGACTTTCTTTTTTTTCTGGGGTAATGCCTCTTACTAATTGTGCATGTAAGTCTAAGTTGAAGCACAATAAACAGATTAGAATACAAATGGAATAGTTGTTCATATTGTGTAGTGGTTGTCCTCTAGCTATAAGTTACCAAAAATTGAAAAGTGTTATCAGTTTTTATTCAATCAAAACAAATCCAGCCCATTGATATG
The DNA here is from genome assembly GCA_020627705.1 of Saprospiraceae bacterium. GTDB lineage: Bacteria > Bacteroidota > Bacteroidia > Chitinophagales > Saprospiraceae > JAHDHU01. The sequence goes on along the minus strand of JAHDGJ010000015.1, from coordinate 67,705 downwards.
GATTGAAAAACCGATCTCTCATTTCAAGCTGAGTTTGGTTAAAGGCATCCGGTATCGACATCTCTTTGAGAAGCCAGTTTTCGTAAAAATTTTCCATAAATACTGAAGTCTCACGATCTGGGACTTGCCAAAGCGACATAATTATGTATTTGGCTCCTGCAATTTTAAAGGCTCGTTGAAGTCCAAAAACGCCTTCAGAATTTTCGATGTCTCCCAATCCCGTTTCGCAAGCAGATAGGACGATTAATTCGCTGTGGCTTAAATCCATTTGGGCTATCTCAAGGGCGGTAAGAACATTGTCCTCCTTATTATCTAATGCTTGACCGGCCCAGCCTTTGTTCCCACCGGATAGGATCAATCCTGAACGCATCATGGGATTTTTAATAGTTTGGAATTTGTTTTTGGAGTCCAATTCTAAGCTTAAAAAGAAGCCATGCGTGGCAATGTGAATTACTCTTGGAGATTTGAAAGAATAGGCCAGTCGGCGAAGGTTTTGTTCTGTTCCATGTTCACCATCAATAAGGGTCAAATCTAATTTTGCATTTTTTTCTTTTAATAACTTGCCAATGCGTTGTACTTCTTGAGATGTAAAAGTCAGCTGAGACCATAGATTTTGTTCGGTTGATCCTTTAGATTTTGGACTTCGATCAAACCCTAGGTTGTAGTCGAGACCACCGATTAATAAGGCGTCCTCAGCATATGAAGTATTCCTATTCGAAGGAAGAATGTTTCGCGTACTGCCCAATTGAAATATCTTCCAATTATCGTTTAGGACTTCAAATTCGTCGATGGGAATAGCGCCAAAATTAATTCTATTCATTAAGCCAATTGGAGAAATATATAAGCCTTCAATATCCTTTATATAAGGTAAAAGAGGAGCATAAAATAAATCATGTAAACCTTTAATTTCCGTTTCTATACTTACTCCTCTCGTGCTTGATTGATATAAACTATTTACATAAGCCTCTCTTTTTTCAACTTTGTCATCCAATATTTTGATTAGATCTTTTTCTCTACATAGCCTTATCAATTGGGCATGTTTTGAATCTTTTTTCATGAGAAGGGCATAATAGATTCCTTCCTTTTTAGCATCTAGCGTTTTTTCTTTCGAAAGGTCCATATCATAGTATCCCATAAAGCGATCAAACTCGATGGCAACGCAATTGTTTGGAAGTGCAGCTTTGATTTGTTCGGAACTAAAGTTCAAATCAAAAAGATTTTGGTCCAATTGATCTATCAACAACTGTTTCCTAAGCATTGATAATTTCTCTTCGGCTTCTTTGACTTCTTCTTGATTGTTAGCATTTAGATATAGGTTTTCCAAATTTCTTTTTTGCGACTTCCATTGTTCGAAATATAAGTCATTGGAATCGTTGCCGTCAAGATATTTGTGTATCGCAATCTCTCGTTCTAGACCAAGTCCTTTTAATAAAAGTTGGATTTCGAATAATCCAGTTTTAAGTTTTCCAAATTTATTCGGAAACGCAAAAAGTCTATTAACAATCGGATGAAGGGGTGTTTTGTTTCTTGCGATAAAATCAAGTAAGTCATCGGTACTTAATATGGAAATATTCTTTTTGAGGATATAAATAAAGTCTTCGATGGCTTCCATGGCATATCTCTCAAAATCGGCTTCATTATCTAGTTTTAGGGAAATATCTGCCAGATTGGATTTGAGCTGAATGCCATAAACATTAGGTGCCTTATATAATTTTCTATTGATCTCTACAGAACGGGCGACATCTTTAAAGGCCTTTTGAGTTTCTCCTAAAAAGCTATAGGTGGCTCCTCTACCGTTCAAAAAATAATTGAGTTCGATATAATCAATTTTTTCACGCGCTTCAAGTAAAGTGACTGCTTCATCAAAATAGGATAAGGCTTTAGTGGGTTCCTTAATCTTCAAATAATGAACCCCAAGATTATAGGTGTCCAGCAAACAACTCGGATGGTCATGCGCTTTAAATTTTCGAAGCATATGATAGCCTTTCAAAAGGTAAATTTCTGCATTGGCATGGTCATTTAAGTTTTGATATACCAATCCAAGATTGGTATATTTCATTGCTAGGTCAGCACTTTGGGAGGTATCTATTTGCAATAAATAATCAATAGCCTTTATGGACCAATCCTTAGATTTTCCATATCGTCCAGCATACGAATAAAATAAGCCCATGCTGTTGGAAAGGGCAATTTTAGCTCGAATGTTTTTTGGAATTTTTTCGTAGGTATAGTGTTCGACGTCAAGTAATATTTTTTCAGCACTTTGAAAATTTCCAACATCGCTTAGATACAGGGCTTGTTGGCATTTACTGTCTACATATTTAAATTGCGATATGGTGGATGGAGATAATATATAATATTCTGCGGCAGATTTATATGCTTCACTTGTCTTTTGTAGATCAATATTAACGAGCTGTTTTGCTTTGTGAAAAAGTATTTCTCCCTTGGAATAATAAGCTGTGTCCACTTGGATGGCTAGTAAGGAGTCAAGGCATGAGATTTCAGAGTCTTGGTCTAAACAAATTGCTATATTATTCTCGACGCTGCTAGTATTTTGAGTAAAAGCAAATGATGCCGAAAACAATAAAAAACTCCAAACAAGTGTTTTTAGGATTAAGCCAAGTGTAGTTTTCGGATTAAGGACTATTTCATTCACGTTGGCTTTACTTTTATACTGTGTTTTGATTGGGCGCTTAATCTACAATTTTAAAAAATTTATCAAAAGTACCCAATTGACCTATGCCGATTTTTTTTTCTTGAGAGCGCGATTTAACAGAAATAGAATTTAAAATCTCTTCAAAAGGATGCATCTCGCTTTGACCCCTTGTTGTACTTCCTGCTAATGCACCCTCTAAGTCTAATGGTTTGTCGCTTGTGACCAATTTGATGAGCTCATTCCCAAAGGGCGGAGCAACCCGAATCGGAAAATCGGTTGTATACGATTTCCCTGGGGCTAAATAGAAATCTTCAGCAGTATGGTTGTTTATTCTGTTGGGTGCGATAAAATTTATTTGGTTGTCAGATTGTATATCTAATATTGAAAAGTAAGCACTTTCTTTACCAACATTTGTAATTTTAATTTCTAGGTAATCCCCGTTTAAAAAATGTAAAAAGCCGTCTTTTCCAATTTTACTCTTTATAGGTAATGCTTTTTGACTTATAATTTTTCTTCCTTTTTTTTCTACAGCAAGAGGAATGATTTCAATAGAAAAATTATACGAACTGTTTAAAGACTCATACTCCCTTAAATATTTTCCAACAGCATAGGACTTTAAAAACTTGTTTATAAAGTGACTGTGTTTTCCAACTTTCGAAGGATTTTTTCCTTCGTAAATAAGGTCTCCTTCTTTCGTTAAGAGTTGTAAGCTGTTTTCATTGGTACCGCATTCGGTCAAGTATAATTCGGCATTTTCTTCTCCAAAAGAACAAATTTCATTTTGATTAATATTGGCAAGTATGGTTTTCCATTCACTTGATTTTTGTATTTGATCACTCAGTCTTACTTGGCATGGAGGGTTGGTTGTGTTGCGAAGTACTGCATGATAAAGGGCATCATTTTGCTCTTGTGGTTTATCCAGCTGCACAAGACATTTTGATAAATTACTATTAAGTACCACTCCGTTAGAGACTTTTTTTCCAGAGTCTGTTTCGTAAATGTCAAAACTCGAACCTGCAAAAACTGAATTCAAACTACCAGTATTTAACACCCATTCTTTAGCACTTATTTTTTGCAAAACATCGACTTTAGATTCTAAATTGACCGAACTGTTTTCAAAAATTACCACATCTGCAGGACCTTCCCACATTGGATTTTGATTGGGAGAAATTTTGATCATTTTATTTCGAATACGATCAAAGAGTTCTTTGAAACTGCATTTTGATGATAAATTACTCAAGACCTGAGAAAATGTATAACTCAACGAACCAATCATGTTATACTCATGGTCAAAAGTTTCGTAATTGAGTTCTTGAGCGCTTGATCCAAAATAACAGGCCATGGGTGCTAGATCCTTTTCTTCCTTAGAGTTAAAGCCATATTCTGATTTTGTCGAACTCAAAATTTTAGTTGATGGCCCCATAATTTCATGGGTACCTCTAGCTTTGCCCATACCTCTAGTACCGGTACCAGAATGGCAAGAGTCCATGAGTAAGACAAGCTGACCCTTTGGGCCTATTTTTTTTCGGATCTTTTGGGTAATCAATTGTAATTGATCATCTCGGATTAAGAGCTCCCCTTCGTAAATTCCTTTTTTATACTTTTTAGGAGAGTCATAAGGGACTATGGCTTCGTCCAAAAAATCGATTTCATCATTGTTATCATCAATAACTTGTTGTCCATGACCTGAAAAATGAATAAAAGCAAATTCGCCAGAATTTAATTCTTCCCCGAAAGAATTTAAAGCCGAAAGAATTCCTTCTTTTGTGGCATTTTCGTTTTGTATTATTTGTATTTGCTTGGAGTCAAAACCAACGCTTTCCAAAGCCCTAGAGACATATTTAATGTCATTATCACTAGACAAACTTGCCCACTCAGTATTTGGACCATATTGAGAAATACCGATGAGTAAGGCTTTTTTCTGCCCGTTAAGGGAAACGATACCAAAGGCAACAAATAAGAAAATTGATTTTATTGTTTTCATCTTCATAGTTAATGATGATAATTACTTAGTGTATAAATCTATATAAGGTTATCATCATTGATGCAAAATAATTTTAAGTATCCTATCTACAAAATGCCATCTTTCTTATAATCTCAAGCTTCATTGATTATTTTAGAGATTTTTTGATAACAAAATTCAAAACGAAACACTTATGAGTAAAGACTTTTCAGAGGATCAAATTCTTGAAGGTCTGCAACAGGAAGACGAGGAAGTGATGAAATTTGTTTATGCCAATGGAAAGAATATGGCTTTTCAATGGATTTTAAAGCATGGTGGAAATGAGTCAGATGCACACAGTATTTATCATGATTCATTGATCAGCTTGATTGAGAGCATAAGAAAGGGCAAATTTCGAAAAGAGTCAAAGACTAGTACTTATCTCATAGGAATTGTTAAGTACAAATGGCTTAATCATCAACGTCAAAAAGGAATTCATTTTTCAGAGTGGAACGATCAATTAAAGAACATCGAATACGAAGAAGAAGCAGATTCCAAAGAAGCGGACTTTGAATTATTAGAGCATAGCTTGAAACTGATTTCTGAAGAGTGTCAGAAATTACTTATCGCCTTTTATTATGAAAAGAAAAAGTTGAAGCAAATTGCGACAACTTTGAATTACACCGAATCTTTTATTCGAGTAAAAAAAACAAGGTGTTTAAGTGCTTTAAAAAATCAAATTGAAAAAGCATCATGAAAAATCAAGAAACACCCTTTTGTTAATTTGAGGTGATTAATTCTTGGAGACTGCATGAGCATTAAAATTTAAAAGTATACCTCACATGAATTACTTTGATGAAGAATTAATAGTGGCATATTTAGATCAATCATTGTCAAAGGCCGAAATGAATGATTTCGAGCAAGAGCTGGCTAAAAATCCAAACTTAAACAGAGAAGTAGAGCTTTTTCAGAAGGCCATTAAATCAGTGGAACTTGGTGGAAGGAAAAGACTTTCTCAAAAAATTTCTCAAATATCTGATAACAATTTGAACCAAGGTGCAACAAACGAAACAAAAGCAAAAGAAATCAAGATGAATACACAAAGAAAGAATAACACTTCCTTATGGATAGGAATTGCGGCAGGTTTGGCCCTCCTTTTGGTGGGTATAAATTTTATGAATACTGAAGGAGGAGAGGACTTCGACCCAGTAAAAATTTATACGGATAATTATTCACCAAAATCTAGTGAAACGGCTAAAGTACTAGGAAACTTAGCTCAGCAAAACATCAAATCAAGGGGAGAGGGAGAAGAGGACGAAAAGATAGTTCTATATAAAGGAAAAGAAATATCTCAAGCTGAATTTGCTGAGATAGAAAGATTAAGAAGAGATACTTTAATTCAAGGATTAAAATTGTTTGAGAAAGGCAAATGGGCAGAGTCCAAAACTTTTTTAAGCAGTTATATTAATAGTTTTCCAGAGCCTGTGGAAGATTTTTCTACAGCCTTGTATTACATGGGTAAGGTGCAAATGAATGATGAGCTATATAAACTAGCTTTGGGACATTTCAATTCTTTTATTGATATTCCGCAATCAGATAAGGTTCTAAGGACAAATGCAGAGTGGGAGAGAGCATTATGTGCCTTACGCGTAGATGAACGCAAAGCAAAAGACTGGTTTGACGAAATAGCTAAGAACAACAACCATCAATTTCAAGACGAAGCGAAAGGCATTTTAGCTTACTTCGAATAGCTTGAAGTAATTTGATTAAAGGGAGTCCTGACTCGAATTAGTAAAAATTTGAGTCAGGATTTTTTATTTGACCGCCGAATATTTTTTCACATGCGAGATAAAATCCTTCACCATTTTCTTGGACCCGATGGCGATTGTGGATCGTTGATGTATACTCGTCACTGGTACATCTAAAATTCTATTCAATTGGCAGTCGACTGCTATTCCTCCAGCCTGTTCTACAATCATTGCCATTGGATTGCATTCGTATAGAAGCCTTAATTTACCTCCAGGATATTTTCGAGTATTAGGATACAAAAAGATGCCTCCTTTAAACAAAGATCTGTGCACATCCGATACCATACTGCCAATATATCTTAGTCTATAGTTTTCATCGTTGCAGTTATCAATAAATCGTCTAACTTCTAAATCAAATTTTTGATAATAGCCTTGATTAACGGAGTAGTAGATTCCGAAATCCGGCATTTTAATGTTTTTATGCGACAGACAAAATTCGCCAATCGAAGGGTCCAGTGTAAAACCATTTACACCATTACCTGTGGTATAAACAAGAATAGTAGAGGTACCATAAAGGACATACCCAGCAGCTACCATCTTGGACCCTTTTTGGAAAAAATCTGATTCTTTGACTCCACTTTTTGTTTTGGTTAATTTTTTATAAATACCAAAAATGGTCCCAACAGAAACATTTACGTCTATGTTACTCGAACCATCTAGTGGATCCATGACTACCACGTAATCGGCCCTTTTATTAGAGACTGGGTTTAGTTTGGTCCATTTTTCATCTTCTTCTGAGGCAACGCCAGCGCATTCTCCACTGTTTTGCAAACATTCAATCATTACCTGATTGGCAAATAGATCTAATTTTTGAACATTGTCTCCGGACGAATTTCCAGATTTAGCATCTCCTAAAATGTTAACCAATCCAGCCTTGTTTACTTCTCGGTTTACAATTTTGGAAGCGATTCCAATGTCTCGCAGCAATCTTGTCAAAGAGCCTGTAGCATCATTGTAGTGCTTCTGATTTTTTATAATAAATTCGTCAAGCGTAATGATTCGATTTTGCCGAGTGGTGGTCATTTTAATCTAATTTTGAAAACGTTTACGATAATATAGTTATGAAAACAGCAAAAGTATTGCCATTATTTATAATGTGTTTTTTGATTTGGCTTTCGCCGAAAGGAATTGCCCAAAAAGACATCACTTTAGAGGACATTTGGAAGACCTATAGTTTTTCAACCAAATCAGTTCCTGGATTCAATTTTATGAAAGACGGAAGGCATTATACAAGACGCAATGCAAATGCTATTGCTATGTATGATTTGACAACCGGCGAGCAAAAAGAAGAACTTTTTAACGCTTCAAACTATAAAAACGAAGACTTTTCTGGTAACCTCAGCAGCTATAGTTTTTCTTCGGATGAATCGAAGATTATGATCAAGTCCGAAACAGAACAGATTTACAGAAGGAGTTCTAGGGCGTTTTTTCATGTCTTTGATAGAAAATCGAAGACAATGACGGCAGTGAATCCGGATAGCAAAGTGCAATACGCCACCTTATCTCCAGATGCCAAAAAAGTAGCTTTTGTAAAAAACAACAACTTGTATTATCTGGATTTAGAAAGCAAAGAAACCACAGCAATTACCACAGATGGTGAAATAAATGCGATTATCAACGGATCGACAGATTGGGTTTACGAAGAAGAATTTGCTTTTGTAAAAGCTTTCGAATGGTCAGTAGATAGCAGAAAGGTAGCTTTTATTCGATTCGACGAGCGTGAGGTGCCCGAATTTACCATGACCATGCACAAAGGGGATTTATATCCTGAATATATAACTTGGAAGTATCCTAAGGTTGGCGAGAAAAATGCTGATGTCAGCGTGCATATTTATGATCTAAATAAAAATAAAACAGTTCAAGTTGATTTAGGTCCAATGGATGACATGTATGTCCCAAGGATTAAGTGGACCAATAATCCCAAAAACTTATGTGTGTTTCGGATGAATAGACATCAAAACGAACTGCAATTATTGCTTGCTGATGCCAGAAATGGAAGGACTTCTCTATTGTTGCAAGAGAAAAATCAATACTATATCGACATTACAGATGACCTAACTTTTTTAAAAAACGGAAAAGAATTTGTTTGGACCTCAGAGCGTGATGGATACAATCATATTTACCTATATGACATGAAGGGCAAACTCAAAAAGCAACTAACTCAAGGCGCGTATGATGTGACCAGTTTTTATGGGGTCGATGAAAAGAATAAAAGAATTTACTATCAGGCGGCGAAAACATCTCCATTGGTTAAAGATGTGTACTCCATGAACCTTAAGGGCAAAAAAGAGGAAAAGTTATCCCAAGCCCCTGGAACTACTCGAGCACAGTTTAGCAGCACCTTTGACTATAATGTATTATCTCATAGTGCCCTTAATTCACCGGCGACTTATAAAGTATATGATAGAGAACAAAACTTGGTGCGCGTCATTGAAGACAATAGTAGGGTTGCTCAATTGCAAAAAGATTATGGAACACTTCCCGTGGAATTTTTCAGTTTTAAAACTTCCGAGGGTATTGGTTTAAATGGTTGGATGATTAAGCCCAAAGATTTTAGTTCGTCTGGGAAGTATCCAGTTTTTATGACACAGTACAGTGGTCCAGGAAGTCAACAAGTAACCGATGCTTGGAAAGGCACAAATTATTGGTGGTATCAAATGCTGGCTCAAAAAGGATATGTCGTGGCTTGCGTTGACCCAAGAGGAACTGGGGCAAGGGGAGAGGAATTCAAAAAGATGACCTATTTGGAATTAGGCAAATACGAAACAATAGACCAAATTGAAGCTGCAAAATACTTAGGGTCTTTGCCCTATACTGATGAATCTAAGATTGGAATATTTGGATGGTCTTACGGAGGATACATGTCTAGTTTGTGCATCCTTAAAGGAAATGACGTTTTTAAAGCTGCTATCGCCGTGGCACCTGTAACAAGTTGGAAGTGGTATGATACCATTTACACAGAACGATATATGCGAACCCTAAAAGAAAATGAATCTGGCTATAACGACAACAGCCCAATATATTTTGCGGATCGTTTGCGTGGCAATTATTTGCTAGTACATGGAGATGGAGATGATAATGTACATTATCAACACACCGTTGAAATGTCCAATGCGTTAATTTCAGCCAACAAGCAATTTGACACTTATGTCTACCCAAACCGGAATCATGGGATCTATGGTGACAACGCTAGATTGCATTTATATACCAAGATGACTAATTTCTTGGAGGACAAACTCAAAGGGGGGCAATGGACCAGTGGTGTTGAAAATTAAATGCTATCCATTGATCACGACCAATTTGTCTGCGATAATATCTTGACCTATTTGGATTTGGTAAAAATATATTCCGTCACTTAGATTGCCTAAACCGATTTCTTGCTGGTTTTGATTGGGCTGTAATGAAGTAGTAAATACTTCTTGACCACTTTCGTTTACCAATCTAAGTTTGGCTTTTTCCTCCATGGCGCCTTCGATGTATATCGAATTTAAACTGCTGTACACTTTTAATTCTAATTCGGGAATTTCTTGCACGGGTAAAGTGCCATTAGTTTTAGCTAATCCCTTAAACTCATAGCCATCAATATTTGTAAATTCTCCAATCATGTAATATTCGCTTTTAAATTGAGCCATGGCCTGAATTGTTCCATTTATGGTCTCAATACCTTGGTCGGAAATAGAAATGTGTAAAGGCGCTAGATTAAGACTTGGATTAAAGGTTAATGTGTGGAAACTTCCATAAATCCATGGATAGCCATTATTTACCTCCAAAATTTTTGTTATTGTCGTATCAGGATATGGCTGAAAGATTTCCCATCCATCTTCAGATATATAGTTCCATGAAGGGTCATTTACTCTTCTCAGCGCTGCTGATTTGGAGTTGGTCCCATCACCAGAAACACAATGATAATATGAAAACTGAATATGATGGAGTGGTGTAAAGTCACCTTGATAACTGTGTTTCCAATTGTCACCCAACCATACCGAAAGGTGCGTACAAGAATCCGAATTTATCAGTTCTGAATCGGTTAGATTTCCTGTAACTGTAAAATCACCTGCTATGACCAAAGAGTCATAAAAGGTATGCAAATCAATGTCTCTTACAATTCCATTTACAGAAAAAGCACCTTCCACACCATCGGTGCTCTTATTTGACCACTCTTCACTAATAAAATCATAATAGGCTAAGTAAGCATAATCACTACCATTGATCGAATTAAAATCACCTCCAACAAAAAGCTTATTGTCAAATATTTCTATGGTGTAAACGATACCATTAAAGTCGTTTGTCATCGGGAACCATTCGCTTCCATTCCAATACAACAAATTAACCTTGTTGTTTTGATAATAAAGATCACCTCCGACAATTACCTTTTCTTCATAAAACGCGAGATCTAAGATTTGGCCTTCCAAACCATCTCCAAGACTATGATATGTTTCGCCATCAAAGGCAATAATTTTATTGCCTGCTTCTCCATCAAAAGATTCGAAATCTCCAGCAATGTAAAGCATTGACTCCGCCTCGTTGACTTTCATAACATTGACTTTTCCTTCTTCCAAACCTATGCCGTTGCCCCAATCAGACCAAACCAATTTTTTAACAGGATATCCTGGTTGAATTAATGCCAATTCGTTTTCTGAGAACCCCTGGGTTTTTCCCCATTCCAATAGGGCATTAATTTTCATATCCTTTATGAAGTGATTGTTTTTTTCTTTTTGTATCAAATCAATCAAATTGACTTGGTTGTCAAATTCTAGTAGGTGAGCCACCGCACACAACTTTTGGTCCTCATCAATAAAATAAGGCTGGCGTTTGTTGTGGTAATTGTTGGTTGGAAAAACTCCAAGATCTGCGTAGGCTTGCAGTGTCTCTAGCAATTTGTTTCTCTTTTTATTTTGAGATGAACTTTTATCACCAAACGAGTTTTTCTTAAGCAGATATATTACGTGATTGAAATGAAATTGAATACGTTCCTTTTCATTGTTGAAATCAATCAAAAAATTTATTTCGTCTTCCAACAGATTGGTGTAATTTTTCCATTCTGGATTTACTTCAATCAGGTGTTCAGAAGCGTGAGTACATGTTGTAAATCCTAGAGAGTATAGTGAGGTATTACTCACGATCAACAGAATTAGTGGAAAATTTTTTTTCATGGCGCTTACTTTAATTAAAGTAATGTAAACATAGTATTCTATACCTTTTGTCACATTTTAGTTAATTGTCAAATCAAACATATCTTTCAATTTACATACTAAATGAGGGATGTACAGAGTTTATAACTAAAAACTTAGTTGATTTGCGAATTTTAATATTTCTTTTGTTTGGGTTTTCTCTTTCGGGTCAACAAGACCCGCACTTCACTTCTTTTGAGGGCGATGTGGTTAAGATTCCAGCACGACATTGCATGAAAGCCATGGGGTTTGGAGATCATGTTGCTGAATATGAAATTATTGGAAATGTTTCCTGGGAGTCTATTCAAATTCCAAACAGCAATACGACCACTCCGTTTCCAGATGTGGAGAGAATTGATCGATTTGGTTTAATTCTTACTTCTGATATGTACATTGCACAAGCGGGTTGTTATAATTTTACTTTGGAATCTGATGACGGCAGCCGCTTCTGGATTGAAGATCAAGAGATCATCGATAATGATGGCGTGCATGCCATGGAGTTAAAAGCAGGAAAAGTATTTCTCAACAGAGGAAAGTATAAAATTAAACTTTGGTATCACCAGGCTTTTATTCATAAATATGGATTTGTGTTTAATGCAAAATATCTTGGATCCGACTGTCAAGAATTTTCCGATACGTTTTCTACACTAAAGCCCAATGTGCAAAAATTAAGTTTCAACAATGATTTGCTGTTTGATGTAAACTCTTCGATTTTAAGTCAGGAGGGAAAGCAACATATCAAAGCTTTTTTTGACCCACTAGAGTTAAATTTTGAAACTATTAAAATCCATGGATATACCTGTGATTTAGGCACTTCTGCTTTTAATCGTGTGTTGTCTCAAAAAAGAGCAGAGGCTGTTGAGGATTATTTAATATCAACGTTTGATTTGGGGAATGTTAAAATTATTTCTGTGGGTTTTGGAGAAAGTTTGGTTCAAGAAAATCCTAAAACAGAGAATGAGAGGAAGAAATTAAGGAAAGTAGAAATTTTGCTTAACTAAATAAAAAGGCCTGACATATTATGCCAGGCCTCGTATTCAATGGTTTTTATATGCTTATTGTTTGATCAATGTCCGGGCACATACATTTGAAAACAATACACCTAAGGTTCGAGCCTCAGTTACTAACCGTACCTCACCTTCAGAAAATAATAAATCATATTTTTTAGTTTCCAAACCTGTGATGACATCCAATTCTACGGTTTCTGTTTCGCAATCATTTAGAATGGCTGTAAACGTTACCCCTTCATCATCTTCATAACTTATCATATTTGCACTTGGTGTAACGGATATGGTTATGGTTTCGTCGTGCACGTTGTTTTCATTACATGCATCTACGCCCATATAGACGCCCGCGACGGAAGCACTCGTACAAGATTCGCCCTCATCATCTTTACAGGCTGATATAATTAAACAAAGACCCAAAAAGAATAAAGTCAGATTTTTCATAGCTGTCTTGTTTTAATTTCTAGTTAAAACTATAGAAACGGTTGATCCAGATGTTGTATCAACATTTGCTGTAATATTATCACAATCAAAACTAGTAACCCCAAACGTAAATTCGTTTGTAAAGCCACCTTGTGCCGCTTGTAAGGTCAGATTGTTCCCAGAGACGTTCCAAGTTTTGTCAGCATTATCAAAACTAGAATCAAATAGTATTTGATTGTTGTCTGAAAAACTTCCGTCTTCATTAAACGTCATAGTGCCGCCATCATTGAGATCAACATTCCAGGTGCCGACCACCGTTTCGCTAAGCACATCGCAGGTGTCGTCCCCACAAGATATTATTGCTACGCTAAATAAAAAGAACAAGCTAAATTTTAAATATTTCATATTAGTGATTTAAGTTTTATTGTTTTGTCAAAACGATGCTACACGTTTCTGTTGTGCCCGCTGCAGTAGTTTCAAGATTGAAAGTTACTGCCGTTTCTGTAAAAGCAAAATTAGTACTGGTTTCTATTTGAATCCCAAAAAAATCAAAACTTTCAGTTAGCGTTTCAGATTGACAATCGTTCATTGTAAAGGTAGAAACAGACCCGTCATCCCCTGTGATATCAATTTGATCACCGTTGGCCGATACAGTTATAGTCATATCCATCGGATCTGAGGGATCACAATCGTTGACTCCAGTATACGTACCTGCCAGCATTGCAGGCGAACAACTGTCGTCATCGTTACCACAAGAAATTATCGCGAAGCAAAAAGAACTTAGAATAAATAATTTTAAAATGTTTTTCATAGTTAAGGTTGTTGAATGTAATTATAGTGGTTTAACGCATACATAACGTTTGTTTATCGCCAGATGTGTATACTGTATACTCTATGTATACAGTTTAAAATTTGAGAGTCAGAGACCTGTATTATAATGTGGTCCTAGTGTAATACGATAATCTTTGATTAGAGAAGCATTGGAATCGGAGAAGTGGTGATGAATCTTTTGTTTATACTTGGTTATATATCTCTTTTCTTTGTCAAACCAGTCAAATTGAGAAAGAATTTTGAAGAACAATTTGACCAATCCAAATAGAAAATAAAAAAAGGCGCTCTGTGATCACAGAACGCCTTTGCCACACAAGTGAGCTATTTATTATTTCGCGTATTTCGCAATTATATCTTCCAAGTGGTCTTCATCTCCTGGATTATATCCATTATGAGAGTACACAATGTTGCCGTTTTTGTCCAAAACAAAAGTTTGGGGTATGGTCTCAAAACTTAAGGCTCTCTGTAATTGCTGCTTACTATCTGCAAGCACAGTATAATCCCAGTTTTTAGAAGATACTATACCTGGAACCTTAGTCAATTGCCTCGCATTGTCAATAGTAATTGCCACTAATTCTACATCGTAGTCTTCTTGCCAATCTGGGTAAAGGTCTGCAATAGCATCAAGTTCTCTTTTACATGGCGAACACCACGTTGCCCAAAAACTGATTACCGTTACCTTTCCGTCTTTGATAAAAGACTCCGTATTTACTGTTTTACCATCTAAAGATTTCAGATTGACAGAAGGAAAAATATTATCTACAGCGACAAAGGACATCATAAAAAATCCTGCAATTGCTAATAGTGTTAATTTTTTGACATTCATTTGTTTAATTTTAGTCGATTTTCGAATTGTAATTTACAATGATTACGTATTTAATGGCTAATCAATTTATGCCTTAACCTTTAATTAACCAACATGTCTGGTAGACGTAGAAACTATCTGGTTTGTTTCACCTTTTTCTTATCCTTTTTCATCAATGTACATAGTATCTGGTCGCAAGATAAAGGTGTATTTACTGGTGGAATTACAGCGAATGGAAATGTGTTTATTCGAGACTCATTAATTGGAGCAAGCGGTATTCCACAATATGACCATGAGTTATTTGGATCCGAAATTTGGCTAAACTTAAATTACCGAAAATCGGGATATGACCTAAGAATGCGATTTGATGCATTTAATAATTCCAATTTGCTTAATCCAAATGATTCATACACAGATGAAGGCATAGGATATTGGTACGTTTCTAAACAAGTAGATAAATTCAATTTCGCTGTTGGCTATTTGTATGATCAGATTGGATCAGGAATTATTTTTAGATCTTTCGAACAAAGACCACAGCTAATAGATAATGCTTTGGTAGGAGGGAGAATCACTTATGATATAAATGAAAATTGGAGCGCACGTGCGTTTACTGGAAGACAGAAATTTTTATTTGGTAGGAATGGTGCTGAGGTTAAAGGAGTAACATTGGAAGGCTTTGTAAATTTGGCAGATAGTACAAGTACCAAAGCATTTTCTATCGCACCGGGAATTGGCTTTGTCAATAGAACTTTGGAAGAAGAGAAAGTAGAAAAGCTTGTAGATATCATAAAAAACTACATTCCTGAAGATCAGGTAAAGCCAGAATACAATACGTATTTGCTCAGTGTCTTTAATACCTTGAGTTACGATAAGTTTAGTTTATATACAGAGTTTGCCTACAAGACTTCGGATGTATTTAGCAATCCAATGGCTATTCGTACTTCTCTAACGGGAATCGAAACATTTGGAAAACTAGTCAAAGAATCAGGTACAGTAGCTTACGCAAGTTTGTCCTACGCCAACAAAGGATTAGGACTTACCGTTGAAGGCAAAAGAACCGAAAATTTTGATTTCAGAACTGATCAAACTCTGACCCAAAATTTTGGTCTGATCAACTTCATACCCCCAATGAATCGATTAAATACCTATCGCCTCACCAGCAGATATAGCCCTGCTACGCAACTTTTGAGTGAGCAGGCTTTTCAGGTAGATGCGCGATATGCACCCAGTAGAAAATTGGCTTTTAATGTCAATTTTTCGAATATTACTGATTTGAGTGGTGAACTGCTTTATCGGGAGATTTATACGGAGTTTACTTTAAAAAAGAAAAGAAAATGGCAATTGACTACAGGAGTGCAGTTGCAAAATTATAATCAAGAGATCTATGAAATAAAGCCTGAGGTTCCGTTGGTTAAAACAATTACTCCTTATGTTGATTACTTATATCGTTTTACACGAAAGAAATCGTTAAGAATAGAGGCTCAATATATGGATACGGATGAAGATTTCGGAAGTTGGGTTTTTGGCTTGGCCGAATTTGGTCTAGCTCCGCATTGGATATTTGAGGTATCAGGAATGTATAATATTCAACCTTCAAAAAATTCACCAACCAATGCTGCTGGTGAATCTTTGAAAATTTTGTACCCAACTTTTGGTGTGACCTACATTCAAAAGTCAAATCGATTTAATATTAGATATGTAAAACAGGTAGAAGGGGTTGTGTGTTCTGGGGGTATTTGCCGATTAGAACCTGCATTTAGTGGAGTACGAATGTCTATGAGTTCTACATTTTAAAAACAAGAAATGATGAAAAAATTAGTTTATATAGTTCTTTTAATAATCGGTCTATCCTCTTGTCAAGAACAAATGGTTGTTATACCTGAACAAACCACTTTTGATACTCAAAGAGTGGTATTGTTGGAAGAATTGACAGGAACAAATTGTCCAAATTGTCCCGCTGGAGCTGCAGTTGCTGCAGATATTTTAGCCTCTTTTCCGGGTCAAGTGGTTGTGATTGGGGTGCATGGTGATTTTTTATCGGAGCCGATTACTGGGAGTCAATATGATTTTAGATTTGACAAAGCCAAAGACTTAGAAAATTATTTAAAGCCTTGGTTTGGGAAACCTGCAGCGGCAGTCAACAGAACCGAATTTGAAGGTCAATCTGAATTTTCCAATAGTTTGCCTGCGCTCTGGCCTTCTTTGGTTGAACAAGAATTGGAGAAAGAGCATGTATTGGATATTGCAGCAGATGTATCGTATAATTCAGCCACTCGAGAATATTCTATTAATATGGCAGCTGTTCCGGTTGTTGATTTAGTAGGTGACTATAATGTTACTGTATTTATAACCGAAAACGACATAGTTGATGCTCAAAAAGATCAAGGAGAGATCATTGAGGACTATAAGTTTAAGCACGTGTTGAGGGATATTATTACTCCTTTTGATGGTACATCATTGGCTACTAATCCGTCAGCTGGGGCAGTAATAAATAAAGCTTTTTCGGGTACTTTACCTCCTGAAGATGGTACTTGGATTGCTGAGAATATTGATATAGTTCTTGCGGTGCATCGAGTGGATTCTGGTCGCAAAGAGGTGGTTCAAGCTTTTGAAAAGCACCTCATAGAATAAGAGACTTTTAAACCTATTGTAGTTTTAGTATTTCCTTCTCTAGCACAGAAACGAGGTTAGACTTAAAACCTTTTTTACTAAAGGTTATTTCTTTGTTCTTGGATACTAAGAAGACCTGTGGAATACCAAATATTTTGAGCTCTTTGGCAGTATAGGCCATATCGTCGTGCACCACAGTAATGGTCCAACCTTCTTTATCAAACATTTCAAAAACTTTGGCAGTATCATCAGGTTTATCGATAGAAATGGCCAGCAATTCGGTATTAAATTCTTTTGACCATTTTTCTTGAACACCTTGGAGTTGAGCCAATTCTAGTTTGCAAGGCCCACACCAAGTGGCCATTATGCTTACGACATAATTTTTATTATCCTCTAGCATTGATTTTAAATCGACAGTCTGATTGTTACTTGTCTTTACTTTTATAACCAATGTTTCATTGGTTGAACCATGTTTGCTTTCAAACGGGAAGTACTGAACTTGGCAAGTAGAAACTACCACAAAACTGAGGCAAAAGAAGTAGATCGAAAGTGCAATTTTCATCAATGTTGAGTTTTCCATATCCAATATACAAACGTATTGAATTAGGCTTTGTTAATTAATTGAATCTAGGACTTTTGATTGCTTGAGCTTCAAATGCTTTTAGGCTATGGTCAAAATATAAATAAGCATAACTTTGTCCGTTAAATTGAAACGGCGATGAAGGTATCTCTTAACTGGCTTAAAAATTATATTGAAATAAATCAAACGCCTGATGAAATTTCAGAAATATTGACCACCATTGGCTTGGAAGTAGAAGGCATGGAAGAGGTGGAGTCAATAAAGGGTGGATTAGAAGGTGTCATAGTAGGTAAGGTGTTAGAATGTGGTAAGCACCCTAATGCCGACAAACTTTCTCTGTGTAAGGTGAATGTTGGTGGAGAGGATGATCTACAAATCGTTTGTGGAGCCCCTAATGTTGCTACAGGTCAAACGGTTCTTGTAGCGCAGATCGGAACGACTTTATATGATAAGCAAGGTGAACCTTGGAAAATAAAAAAAGGAAAAATAAGAGGAGAAGAGTCACATGGGATGATTTGTGCCGAAGACGAATTAGGCCTTGGCGAAAGTCATGACGGGATATTGGTATTAGACGATTCGATCGCTGCAGGGACATTGGCTAAGGAGGTTTACAAAGTGGAGAATGACATTGTATATGATATTGGGTTAACCCCCAATCGCTCGGATGCAACCTCTCATATTGGAGTAGCTCAAGACCTAGTAGCTTACTTACATATCAACCATTCATCAGATGTAAACATCCAACTTCCAGACTTGGCTTCTTTTCATGTTGACAATAAGACTAGAGTTATAAATGTTGAAGTGGCGAACGAAAAAAAATGTCCGAGATATTCTGGATTAACAATCTCTGGAGTTACTATCGGGCCTAGTCCGCAATGGTTAATAAATAAATTGTCCTCTATAGGAGTGCGGCCAATTTCCAACATCGTAGATATTACCAATTTCGTTTTGCACGAATATGGTCAACCTTTACATGCTTTTGATGCGGATAAAATTGATGGTCAAAAGATCCTCGTTAAGACTCTTGACCAGGATACACCTTTTTTGGCTTTGGACGAAAAAGAGCGAAAGTTATCAGAAGATGACCTAATGATTTGCGATAACAACTCCAAGCCGATGTGTTTGGGAGGTGTTTTTGGAGGGATAGACTCTGGAGTCACAGAGTCAACACAAAACATTTTTTTGGAGTCGGCACATTTTGAAGCAGAAGGTATCCGTATGTCCAGCACAAAACATTTGTTGAGAACCGACGCTGCCAAATGTTTTGAAAAGGGAAGTGACCCGAACATTACCATTGATGCCTTAAAGCGCGCTGCAATTTTGATTAAAGAAATTGCGGGAGGGGAAATTAGCTCAGATATTGTAGATGTATATCCCAATAAAATAGAAGAAAAAGAAATCCAACTTCGCTATGAAAAAGTAAATGAAGTTTTGGGAAATGAGATTTCTGTTGACGAAATACACGCCATCCTACGCGCCATGAATATGGGGATTGATCCAGTTGATGACAAAAGCATAAAAGTTCGAGTCCCTACCAACAAAGCAGATGTTTTAAGAGAAATTGATTTGATTGAAGAAATTCTGAGGATTTATGGTTTTAATAAAATAGAAATCGGCTCAGAAATAAGAAGCAGCATTTCGCATTCTGATTTTCCAGATAAATCTGATTTAAAAGAAAGAATTCGTAATATTTTGAGTTCCAATGGTTTTTGCGAAATGATGAATCTTTCGCTCATCGAATCAAGGTTTTATCAAGGCAGTTACATTAATGAGCAAGACATGGTATTTATTAATAATACCTCCAATGTCCACTTAAATATTATGCGTCCAGAAATGATATTGAGTGGGTTGCAATCCGTTGGCTACAACATCAATCGCCAACAACAAGACCTAAAACTTTATGAATTTGGGAAATCATTTAAAAGACACAATGATGGAATAGAAGAGCGAGAAAAGTTCACTTTATTCTTATCTGGTGCCTTAGTTGAAGAATCCTGGAATTCTCAAAGTAAAGCTGTTGATTTTTACGACTTAAAGTCTTTTGTTGAGCTTATTTTGAATTCTTTAAATGTGCCTCAATGTGAAGTCAAAGAACTTAAGGATAGTCGTTTCTTGTATGGAACTTCGCTATTACTAAACAACCATACCATCTGTACCTTAGGTCTATTGGATTCTACATTTACGGCTAGAGCTGATGTAAAAAAAGCAGTTTTTTGTGCAGAATTTAATGTAGAGAGCTTACTCCAAAACGTGCGACAACAATTACACATCGATTCGATAAGTAAATTTCCTACTGTTCGAAGAGATTTAGCAATGATTTTGGAAGAAAATGTTGATTTTCAGCAAGTAAAAGATTTGGCGATTAAAACCGACAAGAAAATTCTTAAAAATGTAGGCCTATTTGATGTTTTTAGAGATAAGGACAAAGTCGGAGAGGGGAAAAAATCATTGGCCGTTTCTTTTATGTTTGAAAACAAAGAAAAAACATTGAAGGATAAGGACGTCGATAAGGTAATTAAGAAGATAAAATATCTATTAGAAAACGAACTCGGAGCGCAGATTAGAATGTAGCGCAAAGGTCTTGTTTAAATTAGGTATATTTATAATATGCAAAATCTGACGGATCATATAAATATCATAGAAGAAAAAGTCAGGTTAGTTCTTCAAAAGATGGATGAACTAAGTGCAAAAAATACTGTATTAATTAAAGAAAATAACAGATTGAGGGGTTTGTTGAACGAAAAAAGTGCTGAAAATAATGGTCATTTTGAGGCCAAATCGCCAATTCTTTCTTCAAACGTGGATATTGAGGGGATAAAAAAAGAATTAGATCAATATATCGAAGAGATAGATCAAACTATAGAATTGCTCAAAGCAAGCTAATGGACGAAAAAACGCTAATAAAAATGGAAATTAATATAGCTGGGAAAGGATTCCCAGTTAAGGTTAATCCGGATGAGCGTCTTTTAGTTAAAAACCTGGAAAAAGAGGTCAACGACAAAATTAGAGAGTATCAGCTGACTTATGCTGACATCAGTCTTAAGGAATGTATTTCCATGGCATTGTTGAGTTATGCTTTTCAGGCGAAAAAAAATAGCAGTTTGAAAGTCTTAGGATCGAAACTTGATTCCCTTGAAGTGCTCTTAGATTCAGCACTGAATTAAATTCCTTTTTCTGTTTCATATGAGACTACTATGACGTAGTCGTATTGTATAACTAGTTAAAACCATATCAATGGATATAGGAATAGGTTTGATAGGTGGATTGATTGCAGGAGCTATTTTAGCTTTTTTTGCAATTGGTGCCATGCTGCGAAAAAACAACCAAAGTAAAGTTGAAGAAATAAATAAAAAAGCAGATCTAACGCTTAAGGAAGCACGACTTACCGCCAAAAGAATTGAAGACGAAGCCGAATCGAAAGCCAATAAATTGGTTTCAAAATCTGAGCAGAAGAATGAACAGATAAAGCAAAGAAAAATCCAAGAAGCAAAGGAGAAATTCAGCAAACTAAAAAGTGATTTTCAAAACTTCAAGGCGGACCATAAGGTAGAAATGAAGGAACGCGAAATGACAATTAAGGCGGATGAGAAAGAACTCAATCAGAAAAAGTCGGCTTTTCAATCTAGGTTGGACGAAGTAGAAGAGAGAGAAGCTCAAGTGGCTACGATCAAATCGAATTTAGAAAAACAATTAGAAGTCATTTCTAAAAAGAAAGCGCAACTAGATCAAGCAAACGAAGAGCGAATTAAAGAGCTTCAAAATATCGCAAAGCTATCTGAGGCTGACGCCAAAGAACAACTCTTAGAAGCAGTAAAAGCCAAGTGTGAGACGGAGGCTCTGGCCATACAAAAGGAATCCATCATGGAGGCCAAGGCTGGGGCAAATAAAGAGGCCAAAAAGATTGTCATCAATACGATTCAAAGAATGTGCGCTGAGTTCACCATTGAAAACACAGTTTCTGTATTCAATTTGGAGTCTGATGATATCAAAGGTCAAATTATTGGAAGAGAAGGGCGAAACATTCGTGCTATTGAAGCGGCCACCGGGGCCGAAATCGTTGTAGACGATACACCGGAAGCTATCATAATTTCAAGTTTTGATCCAATCCGAAGAGAGGTCTGTAGACTTTCCTTAAAACGTTTGGTGGCAGATGGTAGAATTCACCCTGCAAAGATTGAAGAAACTGTTGCCAAGGTCAAAAAACAGCTTAATGAGCAAATCGTGGAGCTTGGTGAACGGACTGTTATTGATTTGGACATCCATGGTTTAAATTCTTATTTAGTTAAGATGGTGGGACGGATGAGATTCCGATCTTCTTACGGTCAAAACTTGTTGAAGCACTCTATTGAGACGGCAAACCTTTGTGCTGCCATGGCATCAGAGATTGGTCTAAGTCCCAAACAAATTAAACTTGCTAAAAGAGCAGGCCTTTTGCATGATATAGGAAAAGTTTCCGAAGAAGAATCAGAATTGCCACACGCTCTATTGGGTATGCAGATTTGTAAAAAGCATAACGAAAACGCTATTGTTCAAAATGCAGTAGGTGCCCATCACGACGAAATTGAAATGAATAACATTATTTCTCCAATAGTTCAAGCATGTGATGCCATCTCTGGTGCTCGACCTGGCGCTCGACGTGAAATTTTAGAAAGTTATTTAAAGCGGATTGGAGAGTTAGAGGACTTAGCATTGAGTTATGAAGGAGTAGAAAAAGCCTATGCGATGCAGGCCGGAAGAGAGCTTCGAGTAATTGTTCAGAGTGAAAAGGTTACCGACCAATATGCAGATGATCTTGCATTTATGATTTCTCAAAAGATTCAAGACGAGATGCAATACCCAGGGCAAGTCAATGTCACGGTAATTAGAGAGAAAAGAGCCACTGCCGTAGCGAGATAACTTTAAGCCTCTTAGGACTTAGCCTTTATGTCGAGCCTGAGTTTTTTTAATTCAGCTGTGCTCAAATGTCTCCATTGGCCCTTTTTCAGTTTGCCCAAATGAAGATTCATGATGCGGATTCTTTTTAGTGTAACCACTGCGTAACCACAATACTCACACATACGACGTATTTGTCTGTTTAATCCTTGAGTTAAAATGATTTTAAAGGTGGTCTCGTTGATCTGTTTGATTTTTGAGGGCAATGTTTTGGTTCCGAGAATCGGGATCGGTTTTCTCATTTGATTTAAAAAGGATTTAGTAATCGGTTTGTTAACCGTTACTACGTATTCCTTTTCATGCTTGTTTTCTTTTCTTAGAATTTGGTTTACAATGTCTCCATTGTTAGTGAGTAGAATAAGTCCTGTAGAGCTTTTGTCCAACCTTCCTATTGGAAAAATTCTATGCTTAAAATTTATAAAATCAATGATGTTGCTGGGTTCTCTTCGATCGGTGGTACAGGTTATGCCAGGAGGTTTATGAAGCATAATATAAATCGAGTTAGATTTTTTACCGTGAATTCTTTTGCCTCTTATTTTAACAGCATCATTTGCAAACACTCGGTTGCCTTTTTTTGCTGTCGTGCCATTAATGGTAACAACTCCTGATTCTATTAATACGTCGGCTTCTCTTCGAGAGCAAATTCCAGTACTGCTGATAAATTTGTTTAAACTGACTGAATCTTCAGACATAATAGCATCAAGCTCTAATAATCACAATTTCGAAAGATACAATTCTATAAAATGTAGAAAGGATTTTTCGAATCCACAAATTTTTCCATCTGCCTTGAAAATAATAGTCAATTCCTTTTTTAATCGAATTGCGTCAATTTCTTTTGGATAATACTTGGCCAAATGCTCCAAGAGTATTCTAAAAATTTCGGACTCCTTGTTATTATTGTAAAATTGGAATTGGGCATCATAAATAGTTTGTCCAAATCTTCGAATACAAACTTGTTTTTCTTCCAGGCTAAAGCTGTAATCTATATGTCCACAATAAATAAAAAGAAGACATAAAAACTCATTATGTTTTAGCAAAGTTGAAATATTAAATTAGCCTTTGTTGTATGCCTGAAAATAAATAATTAAATCTAAAATTATGGCACCTGGAAAATTAGTTTAAAGGCACGCAGCAATCGTGCTAGCGGTTCCATTGATTAACACGTCACCAGTACATCCAGCATTTGGATCAAAGTCGATTTCTATAGGATTCCCGGAAGTATCTGATCCAATTAAGACTCCTCCGACTGCACATGGACAAAAAGGGTTGACTTTTAAATTTGTAGAAGTTTCTAAAATATAATCAGTTCCATCGATACAGGTGCTAATATTTTCATAGGACTGACAAGTCATGTCGTCTATGAAAGTGGTCGGATCAGAAGGGTCGTTGTTAGCCAAAACATCAACTAAAGTGAGTTTTCCTCCTGAGGTAGATTTAACTTCTAAACCTCCTCCATCAATTTCAAGGTTTGGTATGTCACTATCAAAACAAAGATTTCCACTAGCATCCGTACCCAAAAAGGTCAAATTTATCTTGCCATCCAAATCTGTTCCATCAATGCTGAAATTATTTTTAAAACTAATGCAAGCCGTTGTTCCAATGGCTTCGCAGAGTACACCATCCAAGGTAAGCTCGACCTGACCCGCTATGGTTGTGGTCCCATCTGGCTCACAACCTGCTCCTCCAAAATTTAAATTAAAATTTGCCGGATAAGAAGAAATTGGCATTGTTGGGTCTGGAGTTATATCTGGACAAGGCATTCTTGTATCAACTTTATCAGAAGTAAAGTTTGAATGCAAAGTAGGATTTTCAAAAATCACCCTTACTACCGCTTTCATGGCTTTTTGATAAACAACCATGTTCTCAGCAATGGTTTGTGTGTCGTTTTGAAGCTTTTCTAGAACTTGTTCGTCGTTGTTGCGACAACTAAAAAGAAATAGTAAGGACAAAATTCCGAAAATGCACGTGTAAGTTCTCATAATATTCTAAGGTGTTAAGGGCTTTATTAAGACGTTTTGAGATCTATGAAACACAAAGCAATCGATGTTATGTAAGCTATTTGACAAATTATTATTTCATCCCATACTTGGATTAAGTCGTTAACGATTGAATTGCAAGGCAAAAACTTTATAAGGCAAGTAAGTGTATTTGCCCTATTTAATTTTGGGACAGAACAACCGCTACCACTATATATATCACAATGAAGTGAATTAAAATATTCTTGGTATCTATGGCCTATAATTGTCTTCCATAACGAAGAAAAAAAACGAAAAAAACAATTCACTAAAGAACTTGAAACCGCCGTATATCATTACCTTTGCAGCCTAATTTAGAATGAGCCGAGAATGCTGAAAAAAATTAGTCTCTTTTGCTTTTTACTTGGATTGAATCTAATGGTGTTTGCACAACACAATCATCAGGAGCATTCAGGTAGTCATAACCATGACCACCACGGTCATTCACACGATCACAGCCACGATCACGGAGATCATTCACATGGTCACAATCATGACCATGACCATGGCGATCATCACGAGCATCATGTAAATAACATTACTTCGTCGTGTGGCTCTCCTGCTAAAGTTGTACATCACGAAGGTTATGATCCCTCGGCTACAGCGATTCATCACATTAGCGATGCCAATGTGTTGACAATTATGGATATGGTTAGAATTCCTCTTCCTGTGATTCTTTATAACAAGGATAGAGGAATGGAATTTTTCTCTTCTGGTAAGTTTGACCCAGGTCACCATGATGATGGGCATTATGGTTACAAGGACTATGTAATGTATCATGGTAATATTTATCGAATCAAATGTCCTGGATTCAATGAAAACACACCAAAATTTGAAGTTCAGGGATTTGATAAGGTAGTGTACAAAGACGAAAAGGGCAAAGAACATGAGACACCTTATGCCATTATTGAGGGCAAGGCGTATGAAATGGAAGCAAAGACTATTTGGGACGGTGGTTTATTAGGTGGTGGAGTGACGAGCTTTTATGATTTTAGCCCAACAAAGAATGTTGTAGGAATGCTTTTGGTTTGTTTGTTGTTGTTTTGGATGTTTAGAAGTGCTGCTAAAGCATATGCTACGAGGAAGGGAATGGCTCCAAAAGGAATGCAATCATTTCTTGAGCCAGTAGTTCAATTCATTAGAGACGATGTGGCGGTTCCGTTTATCGGCGAACACAAATACGAGAAATTTTTCCCTTTGTTACTTGCAATTTTCTTCTTCATACTAGGCTTAAACCTTTGGGGGCAAGTCCCTTTCTTAGGCAGTCTAAATGTTACTGGTAGTTTAACCGTTACTGCAGTTCTTGCAGTGATCGTTTTTATTATTACCAACATCAATGGAAATAAAGATTATTGGAAGCACATATTTAATATGCCTGGTGTGCCTTGGTTTGTGAAATTGATATTGACGCCGGTAGAGCTCTTGGGTATGTTTATCAAACCATTGACGTTGATGTTGCGTTTGGCAGGAAACATATCTGCAGGGCACATTGCGATATTGAGTTTTGTAGGATTGATATTCATTTTTGGAGATGCAGGAAAAAGTTTAACAGGAAGTTTGACAGGAACAGCAATGGCTATTCCCTTGACATTATTTATGATGGCTATTGAGTTAATCGTAGCCTTCGTCCAAGCTTTCGTATTTACAATATTGACAGCCTCTTATATAGGAGCGGCAGTCGAAGAACATGATCATCATTAATTCATTATAAATTTTTTGAAATGACTGGAACTTTAGCAGCAATTGGAGCAGGACTAGCCGTAATAGGTGCGGGAATAGGTCTTGGACAAATTGGAGGAAAAGCCGTAGAGGCAATCGCAAGACAACCAGAGGCTTCGGGTGATATCCGAGGTGCTATGATTTTAATGGCAGCCTTCATGGAAGGTGCGGCATTGATTGCGATCCTTTTGGCATTCTTCGTAGGATAATCCAATTCTAAAAAAAGGGATTAATGAAATGCGGTTGGCAAAGTAGTTAATCCCAACTTTTATCAATCAAAGAAAGATGAATACAACATTGACTTTTTTAGCAGGATTTGCACCGTTTCAACCTACTCCTGGTTTGGCCTTATGGTCATTGGTGATCTTTTTAATGTTTTGGTGGCTTATGTCAAAGTTTGCCTTCAAACCAATCATGGAAGGGATTAAAACAAGAGAAAACGACATTCAAGCCGCTTTAGATGAAGCAAAAAAGGCAAGAGAAGAAATGTCTAACCTGCAAGCAGAAAACGATGCTCTTTTAGCCGAGGCTAGAGAACAAAGAGCTACTATTTTAAAAGAGGCAACAGATACAAAGAATTCTATAATAGCAGAGGCAAGAGAAAAAGCAAAAGATGAGGCGCAAAGAATTTCTTTAAATGCCAAGCAAGAGATCGAAAACGAGCGAAAGGCCGCATTAGTGAATGCTAAGAATCAAATTGGTTCAATGGCTATCGAAATTGCAGAAAAAGTAATTAGAAAAGATTTAAAAGGTAACTCAGAACACCAAGAATTTGTTTCAAAGTTGGTTGATGAGGTAAACTTAAACTAGTATGTCTGTAAAAAGAATAGCATCACGATACGCGAAGTCTCTTTTGGACCTTTCTGTGGAAAGAAATGAAACAGAACAGGTACTTGCTGATATGCAAGGATTTAAAAAGGCCTTAGAAAGTAGGGATTTGAAAAACCTTATTAAAAGCCCAATCATATCAGAAGGAAAGAAGAAGCAAGTTTTTGATGCCATTTTTAGAGATAAATTCGGTAAAACCACCATGGCTTTTATCGATTTAATTCTTAATAAAACAAGAGAGGCTTATTTACCATCCATTGCTGAGGAATTTATTGTTCAGTACAACATGATGAAAAGGATAAGTACAGCAACCTTGACTGTAGCATCTCAAATAACGGATCAACAATTAAACGACATCAAATCCAAGCTCCAAGCAAGTAAGATTACCTTGGATAATTTGGACGTAAACGTCGAAGTTAATCCAGAAATCATTGGTGGGTTTGTATTAGAAATTGGCGATATGAGGTATGATAGTAGTGCCAAACACAAACTTGATCAACTAAAAAAAGAATTTACTCGAAACGATTATGTCGCTTCGATTTAATATTAACCGAAAAGAAAATCAATAAAAATGATTGATGTAAAACCAGACGAAATATCAGCGATACTCAAGCAACAATTGGGCGGCTTCAAAACGGAGGCAGAACTAGAAGAAGTAGGAACAGTACTTCAAGTTGGTGATGGTATAGCAAGGGTTTATGGTTTAACTGCTGCTAAAGCAGGAGAATTGGTCGAATTCGAAACAGGGGTGCAAGCTATTGCACTTAACCTTGAAGAGGATAATGTAGGGGTAGTACTTCTTGGCCCAAGTGATGGGATCAAAGAGGGTTCAACGGTTAGAAGAACAAATAAAATTGCTTCTATTGATGTTGGGGAAGGATTTGTCGGAAGAGTTGTAAATCCTCTGGGAGAGCCAATAGATGGCAAAGGACCAATACAAGGAGAAAAGTACGAAATGCCTTTGGAAAGGAAGGCTCCAGGTGTTATTTACAGACAACCGGTTACGGAACCTCTTCAAACAGGTATTAAAGCCATTGATTCAATGATACCAATCGGTAGAGGCCAAAGAGAGCTTATCATTGGAGATAGACAAACGGGTAAAACCGCAGTGGCCATTGATACTATTTTAAATCAAAAGGAATTCTACGAAGCTGGTAATCCGGTGTACTGTATTTATGTAGCTTCTGGTCAAAAAGCTTCCACTGTGGCACAGGTTGCCAAGGTATTAGAAGATAATGGGGCAATGGCTTATACGACAATCGTTTCGGCTTCAGCTTCTGATCCAGCGCCAATGCAATTTTATGCGCCTTTCGCGGGAGCATCCATTGGTGAGTTCTTTAGGGATACGGGTAGACCAGCACTGATTGTTTATGATGATTTGTCTAAACAAGCAGTAGCCTATAGAGAGGTTTCATTGTTGCTTAGAAGACCTCCAGGAAGAGAGGCATATCCAGGTGATGTATTTTACCTCCACTCAAGATTGTTAGAAAGAGCAGCAAAAGTTATTGATAACGATGAGATTGCTCAAAATATGAATGACCTACCTGAGTCTTTAAAAAACTCTGGAAAAGTTAGAGGAGGAGGGTCGTTGACTGCACTTCCGATAATTGAAACACAAGCAGGTGATGTTTCTGCATATATCCCAACAAACGTTATTTCGATTACTGATGGCCAGATATTCTTGGAATCTAACCTGTTTAATGCAGGGGTTAGACCAGCGATTAACGTGGGTATTTCGGTATCTAGGGTAGGTGGATCTGCTCAGATAAAATCAATGAAGAAAGTATCTGGTACGTTGAAGTTGGATCAAGCACAGTTCCGTGAGCTTGAAGCTTTCGCGAAGTTTGGTTCTGATCTTGATGCTGCTACTATGAATGTTATTGAGAAAGGGAAGCGAAATGTAGAAATATTAAAGCAACCACAATACACACCTTTTACTGTAGAAAAACAAGTAGCGATTATTTACCTCGGAACCAAAGGTTTATTGCGTAATGTACCGGTAAACAAGGTGAAGGAGTTTGAAGAATTGTTTTTAACTACATTAGAACAAAGACATCCAGATGTATTAGAAACTTTTAAATCTGGAAAGTTGACTGATGAGGCAACTGGTGCTGTAGAAGCCTTAGCTGCGGATTTAGCTAAACAATTTGCTTAAGCTTATAAGCTAGAAAATGTCAGGACAGTTAAAAGAAATACGTGGAAGGATAACTTCTGTAAAGAGTACGCAAAAAATAACGAAAGCCATGAAAATGGTTTCCGCTGCCAAATTGCGTAAAGCTCAAAATGCTATCGTAGAAATGCGACCTTATGCAGATAGATTGAACAAGATGTTGATGAATATCTTGAGCAATATAGAAGGAGATGCATCCAGTTCTTATGGTACAGAAAGACCAGTAGAAAATGCGTGTTTGGTTATCATAACCTCGGACAGAGGCTTATGTGGTGCTTTTAATACCAATACCTTGAAAAAAGCTGTACAGGCAATCAGTGGTAAGTATGCTGATGCATATGCAAAAGGTACATTGAGTATTCTACCCATAGGAAAGAAGGCATTTGATTTTGTTAAACGCAGATACGATAAAGCGACTGTTATTGAAGATTATGTGACTTTAAATAACAATTTGGAATGGGAGCACATTGTGGAAGTCCCAAACAGATTGATGGAGAGCTTCAAAAATGGTACGTTTGATAGCATTACCGTTTGTTATTCTAAATTTAAGAATGCTGCTATGCAAGAAAATATTTCTGTGCAGTATTTACCGGTAGAAAAGCTTGAAGCAAAGGATGAAGGAGACAAAAGAAGTAAGGCAGATTATCTTTTTGAACCAGATAAAAACACCTTATTAGAAAGGTTGGTGCCAAGTATTTTGCAAACAACCTTTCAGAAATTTTTGTTTGATAATAGGGCAGGTGAGCACGGTGCGCGAATGACTGCCATGGACAAAGCCACAGAAAATGCGGAAGATTTGATGAATGATCTAAAAATCTTCTACAACAAAGCCAGACAAGAATCAATTACGAAAGAATTGTCAGAGATTGTAGGTGGTGCAGCTGCATTGGGAGGATAATCAATCTTAGATAAAAAATACAAGCAAACCCCTTTTATACATTATGAAAGGGGTTTTTTAATGCCTCAAAATCAAAATACTTAAAGCGAGACCAACCAATATTGCAACTTTAATCCACTTTATGCCCTGTGCATAGTTTTCGTTTTGAAAATAGGGGGTTAGACGACCAGCAAATGTTGCAAATAGTGAGAAAAGGATTATGGCTTGAATCTTAAAGATCAGCCCCAAAATGACCATTTGCCATGTTATATTGAAACCATCAGGAGAAACGAATTGTGGCAAAAGTGCGACAAAAAAGAGTGCCACTTTTGGGTTGAGCACATTCATTAAAAACCCTTTGCGCCATAATGCTATTGGATTTTGAATGTTTGAGCTATGATTGATGTCTATGGGTAATCTTGGATTTGATCTATATTCTAATAGAGCTAAATAAAATAGATATCCCGCCCCAAAGAATTTCATCAAATTAAAGGCCACTGATGATTGTTGTAAAACAAGACTTATTCCAAGAGCCGCGGCTGTAGTATGCACTAACAGCCCAGAGCAAAGACCTAGGCTTATAAGAACACCTGTTTTGGTTCCTTTTGAAATGCTTTCTGTAACTACATAAAGGTTGTCTGGACCTGGCATTAAAGTAAGCAACATGGAAGCTCCAAGGAAAGACAAAATAAGAAAAACGTCCACAATTTTAAGATACAAAATGTCCTTGGCTTTGGGTGTATACAAGGATAAATTCATACTTTTCCAAAATGAATAAGAAGGTTATTTATTTTCTTTTGATATTTTGTTTATGGATACAATCCTGCGGTGGTGAAGCAGATTATCCAATTCTATATGAATTTGATCGAATAGAACCAGATAAAACTCATTGGTTTGTAATAAGTCTTTCTTCAGAGGTGGTAGAGCAGAATACAGAGCATCCTTGGTTCGAATCTGTTCAAAATAGTATAAATAATGGTGTGTTTCTTTCTTTGATGAGAGATGGAGGATTTATCGAGTCAGTTGAATTAGTTGATGAAAACACGAACATTATTACGACTACTATAGAGCAGATGACTTCGGAAACTACAGTTGAATTACAACCTGGAGACTTGGATGTTTTGGGTCAACTGGAACAGGAATGGGTAACTAATCGAACAGATGATCAGTTTGAATATTTTAAACAAATGGAATATAGCACTCGTACTTTTAATGGAAATACCTTAGAATTCAGAGACCTGTATACTCAAAGAGAGGAAAATGTTTTATCCATTGTTCAAGGATATCTTGATAATGACTTACTTAGTCCTTTGGATACGATTGCAATAAGTTTTCCTAAAGTGATTTATAAACGGAGATAAGCAATTGTTTAACCAAAAACCACTGTCTTATTTTTATAAGCCAGGACATTATAATTCAAATGAGACCAAACGGCCTTAGCTAGTACTACTTTTTCGATATCCTTTCCTTTTCTTTTTAAATCTGCCAAAGAATCTCGATGTGATATGGATACTACATCCTGAGCAATTATAGGTCCTTCATCCAAGTCAGGAGTAACATAATGAGCGGTTGCCCCCATAAATTTAACTCCTCTGGTATAAGCAGCTTTGTATGGGTTTGCTCCAGCAAACGCCGGTAAACTACTGTGATGAATATTTATAATTCTATTTCTATAATGACTGACAAAATCATCAGTCAAAACTTGCATATACCTAGCCAATACAATAAGATCAATGTTATGCTCTGCAAGAAGTTTCAACTCTTCTGCTTCTTGTTGATGTTTGTTTTCTTTAGTAATTGGGAAACAATAATAGGGGATACCAAATTTTTCTGCTAAGCCTCTAAATTTTTCGTGATTACTTATAATTAGAGGAATTTCTATTTTCCACTCACCCGACTCGTAGCGCGAAAGCAAATCATAAATGCAATGGGCATATTTGGATACCATTAAGGCCACTCTTTGTACGGAAGAATTAAATGCTATTCTCCATTCCATTCCAAATTTTTTGGCTACCAATGTATCAAAGTATTCTCCTACTTTTTCCTTGGGAATATTGAAGTTTTCTAAATCCCACGCTGCACGGATATAAAAGTGATTTTCTTGGTGATCCACATGCTGTTGAAGTCTTAGGGTCTCCGCATTGTTTTCACTCAAAAAATCAGTAACAGAATCAAGAATTCCTTTCTGCTCTTTACAGTGCGCTAGTAGTATTGCTGTTTCTTTCATTTGTTATTCCAAAATCAACTTGAACATTTTCTTATTGATTAAAACAAAATATAAGCCACTTTGGTAATTCGAGAGATCAACTTTTTGGTTTGCGCGTATTATACCTTTCATCAGTTTTTTTCCGTTAGATGAAAACAATTCGAAATTCTCCTCGAAAGGCACTGGGCTATGAGCAAGGAGACACCCATTGGATGGGTTTTGAAGTATTGGATCAATAGTTAAAATTTCCTGCGTTTCTACATCTGACAAACAAATACTTGTGCTTGGATTTAATTCAATTGGTCCTTTAGGAGATACGTCCTTATCCTCAAAACCTTCAAAATCAAGGGGATACTTTTGAATTAGAAATGTAGCGTTATTCGCTGGGTTGTCTCCTTGAGAAAGGATGCCTTGTTGACTATGAGGATTAATATATTGCCATACTAAAGCACCTTCAGCATTAACCTCAAAGTATCGACCATTGGTCCCTTCGTTAATTAAAGTGTTTCCATTTATTTGTCTTTGACAAGAAGAAATTCGTTGGCCGTAAAATTCTTGTGGAGGATCGGCAGTGTATGTCCACTCGACATCAAAAGGGAGATAAATCCCATCTTCAAGTTGATATGTATAATTTATTGGAGAAGCCGAAATTTCAACTATTGACGAATAAAATTCACCCTCCGGAATGCCCGCACCATTATTAAAAATTGTAATGTTGCCCGCACCCGGTTTGCCTTCTTCTATCCAAGTCCCGTTATGTTGACCAAATAATTTTTGATCACCCTCATCTCCTTTGTTATAGTTTGCTTGATTTCCCCAGCGAAATAATAAATCTCCGCCTTGACCTGCTAGGCCTCCTGTGTTGCTGCTTGCCTCCGCTGTCGTTGTCGAATGATCAATGATAAGTATCTCAGATAAGGCCCTACTAGAGATTAAAATTTGATCCAATGTCTCATTGTAATCGATGTAATTAAAATGCAGCCAATCACCGTCATTAAGAGTACCCAAATTTAGGTCGATGCGGTTTGGATGGTCTGCTATTACACCAAACGTAGATAAAGAACTATCGACATCTTGAATGATATGATCCCATGCTCGCCATACCCATACTTCTTCATAGCTGTCAGTCCCAAACGGGCGAATTTCAACTATCTTTTCCGACCACAATCCGTCGTTATCAACGCCAAGTCTTCCGGCTGCCAACACTTCTTCAGCCCCTATTCTTTCCCAAGCAATAAGAAGTATATTGCCGTTGGGTAAAATTTCGACATTGTGATGCAGGTGTTGATTCTCATCAGAGTAGATGGTAGACCAAACCAAATCTCCTTCCCATGAATAAATTTCCAAAAGACCTGAGGCACCGCCACCGAGAAAGGAGGTATTGTTAAATCTTCCCATTTTAAGAAGATTTCCATTTGGGAAAAGATAGGCGGTAAATTGCGAGTTTGTTGTGGTGGTCCATTCATTTATTTTCTCACCGCAATTGTCAATCAAATAAACGTGTTGCGAAGGCGTGCTAAATAGGGTGTAACCTTCTGAAACTTCTGGGTTATAATGCGTTAATCCAAGTGTTTGTGATTGCACTGTAAAGCCAAAAAACAACCCAGCACAAATAGAGAGTATTTTAAATAATCGCAATGGTTTCACACTAATAGTTTAATGTCGTTTTCAGTAATATGTATCGCTCTAAGTGTATCTGCGCGAGAAGAAATATCAGCAGAACCATTTTCTAATTTCAATACACCTCTTGGACACACCGCCGAACACACCCCGCAGCCAACACATGAGGCTCGAACAATATCTTGACCTCTTTGAGCATAATGTCTCACATCTATACCCATTTCGCAATAGGTAGAACAATTTCCACAAGAGATACATTGTCCACCATTTGTAGTAATCCTAAACCGGCTCTTATATTTTTGGATCAAACCAAAATATGCAGCCAAAGGACATCCAAATCTACACCAAGTTCTATTTCCCATCACTGGATAAAATCCTGTACCAACTACACCGGAAAAGCCTGCTCCTATTAAGAAGCCATACCACGATTTTACGTTTTCGGTATTGAATCCAAAAAGCATATTCTTTCCTGTAAAATAATGGTATAACACCATGGAGGTCATTATTATTGCAGCCAATAAAACTCCGTGTATTATCCAACGTTCATATTTCCAAGCCCTCAAACTTTTGTCTGAATTTTGCCGAAAAGGATCGCCCATGGTTTCGGCTAGCCCTCCACATCCACATACCCAACTACAATACCATCTTTTTCCAAAAAAATATGTCATAATTGGTACACCTAAAATGATCAATACAATTCCCCAAACGAGCATAAAAATGCCAAGACTTCCACTAGATGTTAGTTCTTGAATGTTGTACTTAAAGAAGAAGTCGTAGTCTAAGGGCCAAATATTTTTGAAGTCAAACCAGGGTTGATTTAATCTGACCAAAATTTCTGGGATAAGGAAGGCAAAGGCGGTTTGAAAAAACATGACAGACCAGGTTCGAATGCGCTGATACTTGTTGTGCCGATATTTGCTCATCATTCTAACGCCCATCACAATTACAATAATCGAGTACATCAGTCCATAAAGAAACCAATTGCTCGCTTCATTTCCACTCAAAGATTCGCTGATTGGGTTTACCATAGAAATCCAATTATTGATATACGATGGCGCCCAATAAAGTAAAATATAAAATCCGGTCAGGTAAAGGCCAGCTATAACTCCAAGCCAACCCGTATGAATTGGTGAAGAACTTCTTGGAGGAGAATTATCTTTTGACTTCTCTCGAAAAAATACCAAGAGTGAAATGAGACCAATGAGCACAAAAGTTACTAATGGCCAAAAATAATTTTGATACTTAAAAAAGCCATAAACTATTACGCCGATAATGGTCGGAATCAAAAACAACATTTTGGCATTAAACTTTAATCCTCGAGTTAAGGGGTTATGATATATACCATCGTTTTTAATGCCAGGGCTTGAATTGAATTTGGGCACAATAAACATCAGGCCCCCAAGTATGGCCAAACCAAAAGTTAGAAAAAAGAACAACATAGGATTATTTTGAACCGGGCCATGTGCAGAATTTTTAACCATAAGGCTTAGGTATTCTGAATTTTTCCAACTTCCTAGTTTATAATCCCATTCGTTTACTCCATCTGGAATAGAGATTTTTGCTTGTTCTTCCAGCTGTAATGAGGCCTTTTTAATGGCTTCTTTCACCTTAGGAATAAAAGCAACATTGGATAATTCCTTATCTAAAATGCCCAATTCAGAAGCAGAAGCTAAAATTGCATTTTTGTGAAATTCATTTGAAATTCCAATGTTTGACTTGGATAACTTTTGATGACCAAGTCCAAGCATAGCTGTGAAAACTATTAAGGCTATAATGAAAAGACCCAGTCCGAAATTTTGAATTGTTTTCATCATCGCTTAAGATTTTAAAAAAGAGAGTACTTTATTTAGTCTCCCATTTGAAGTTAACCTAAGAGACTTTCCAAAAGCCTTGTTAAATGCTGAGACAAAAGCTGCCTCATTTTTTCGGAAAAACTCAGGATCAAAATTGGCCAATTTCAGATTAGATACGACTTCGTCAATATGAGTTCTGTTTTTAATCCACTTTTCGCACACTTCGTGTCTAAACCGAATACCCATTAGATTAAAGCCGGTAATTATATTGGATTCTTTTTCGAAATTTAATCGTATCGATTTATTTCCATCCGCGTGTTCCCAGTAAAATGTTTTTTGATCTTCTGGAATCTGGTTTCTTACATCTCCATATACTTGATATTCTATATCTAGAAATTTAGCTGAATTAAACCAAATACCTGGATCATAACCTATAGGTGTTCCTGTGATGGTGTATGCTACCGTTTCACCCATCATTCTTCCTGTGTACCAGACTGCTTCTATATTCCTTCTTCCCGGTTTGGGATCAGACAATTGGGCGCAATCACCAATGGCATATACGTCTTTTTGATTCGTTTCTAAGTAATTGTTTACGACAATTCCTCTTTCGATTTCGAGGTTTGAATCTTTTAAGAAATGAACATTGGGACTTACACCCGCAGTCAGGCCTACAAACCCACATTCTATTCTTTCTCCTGTTTCTTTTATGGTCACTGCACTGGCTTTACCCGTACCATCATCTATTATTTCACCAAGATTAACCCCTAAGTTCAAATCAATATGATGCTCTTTTATGTGCTTCGAAATCATTTTTGATTCTTCCGCAGGCAGTACGTTGTTCCAGTAATCTGTTTCTCTAACAATCATAGAAACATCAATATTTCTAGATTTAAACATTTCAGCCATTTCGATTCCAATAAGCCCTCCACCGACAACAACAGCTTTTTGGAGTCCTTTGCTGAATGATTCCATACGTTCTAGGTCTTGAATGTGGTATAAACCACCGACGCCTTGAAGGTCTTGACCTGGCCATCCAAATTTATTTGGCTTAGATCCTAGGGCCAAAATTAGCTTGTCGTATGCCATAGGATTTTCAGAATCAAGGGATAGTGTTTTGGAATTAAAGTCAATCGATTCAACCCTACTTTGAATCAAATCAATCCGATTCTTTTCCCAAAACCAATCTTCGTAAGGTTTTGTGTCTTCAAATCTCATATGCCCCATGTAGATATACATTAAAGCCGTGCGAGAATAGAAATGCTTTGATTCTGAAGAAATTATGGTGATTTTGAAATCAGAGCGCTTACGGATAAAACGAGCTGCTGTGATTCCGCTTATTCCGTTACCAACGATTACTATATGCATGCTTCAAAAATACGGATCAACTCTCAAAGGTTTTAAATTCCAACATAGATAGTCTTTTGTAAATATGTCCTGTAAAAGACTTAAAGTACAAGGGCTTTGTCATTATACTGTAAGAATATTCTTATATTTCGATCCTTTAATTTTTATGCTAACTAATAAAAACTGATATGAAAAAAGTTTTACTAACAATGCTTTGTGGATTTTTCGCAAGTGTTGGTTTTTCTCAAACTATTTATTTTTCTGAAGACTTTGAAGCGGGTCAAGGTGCTTGGACTACAACAGGAGAATGGACGCATGGTGCAGAGGCTGCTCAATCGAGCCAGTACTTAAGTTACGCTGGTAATGCTACCAGCTTTATGGCTTTTAACGATGACGCTCAAGGTGGTGCTCATGTAGGAGGTGGAGATCTTATTTCTCCAATGATAGATTTAACAGCCGTTTCTGCTCCTTTATTTTTAGAAGCAAATGTTTTTTTCGCAAATGGAGATTATCAAGGAGCTGATGAAACATTTAAGACCTCTGTTTCTACTGATGGTGGATCAACATGGACCGAATTAAAAGATTATGCAGGTCTTGCTTGGAGTGTTGAATTACTCAACCTTGATGAGTATGCAGGTCAGAACGTTTGGCTAAGATTTGCTTATGATGACGGAGCACAATGGAATTTTGGATGTGCTATTGATGATATTATCATATCAGATATTCCAGTTAATGCAGTAAGAAGAGATTATAAATTATCTGTGGATGGTGGATCACAATTTACAGAGAGTGGGCAGAATGTAGATTATACTGTGGAAGGATTAGTTGTAAACGACGGTTATGAAGCGATTACGAGCTTTGATATAAACATCACTACTGATGGAGTTACTACCACTACATCTTTTGACAACCTCAATATTGAAAAAGGTTCTGTGTATCGTTATGCTATAGAAAATGCCTTGAATACAGGTGTCGATTTTAAATCACACACTGTTGATATTTCTAATGTAAATGGCGAAATGGCTGCAGATGAAGAAACAGGAGACAATACCAAAAACATAATTTTTAATCCGCAAGCGGTACATCCTGATAAAGGAACCGTTTTCGAAGAAGCAACTGGAGCTTGGTGTACTTGGTGCCCTAGAGGAACGGTTTATATGTCAGAAATGAGCAAAAGATTTCCAAATAATTTTATTGGGATAGCAGTTCATGACAATGACAACGGAGCGGATGCGATGGCGTATGACGAATATGATGATGCCTTAGGATTTGGTAGTTTCCCAAGTGGTATTATGAACAGGACGACCGAATTGGATCCAGGGGAAATTGTATCTCCTTCAATTTCAGATATGCAGTCGCCACCTGTAGCAAATATTGCGATAGGTGGAGAGGACAACGGCGGTATTTTCTCAGGATCTGTAAAAGTTACATTTAATCAAGACGTAATGGGTGCAAACCACAGTGTTGCAATCATCCTTACGGAAGATGACTTAACTGGTGATGGTCCAGGATGGAATCAAATTTCTGGAGGTTATTCTGGTGGTGGGAATGGCCCAATGGGTGGTTTTGAATATTTACCTACTTCAGTACCTTCTCAATGGTGGCCATATGATCATGTGGGAAGAGCTCTCATTGGTGGATTTGATGGATTAAATGAAATTGTTGGTGATTACTTCGTAGGGTCTAGTCCTAGCGTTTACTTTAGTGATTATCCAATTAATTCAGGATGGAATACGGATAATTTGCATGTCATTGCAATTTTAACTGACGCTTCAGGAAGAATTGTAAACGCAGTGTCTTCTAAATACTCTGATGTTGTTGCTGCAGGTCAAGTGAGCAGTAATCAAGAAGTTTTATCACAAGATTTTGCTGCCGTATATCCTAACCCAGTGGATAACGTAGCATTTATTAAAATGAACCTTAATAATGCAGCACAGGTTAAAGTTGACCTGGTGGATAATTTAGGAAGAATTGTAGCAACTAAAAATTATGGTGAGTTACAAGGAAATACTGATTTGAGTTTTGATGTTTCACAGTACAATGCTGGAGTATATCTTTTCCAAATTCAAATAGATAACAAAATCGTTACGAAGAAAATTCAGATTCATTAATTGAACTGATTTTGATAATATAAAAGGGGTAGAATAAATTTCTGCCCCTTTTTTTATGTCCGCCCAACGTTTTTTATCTAATTATCGTCTATAATAACGTAACATTAACGGATTCCTGGCATTTATTGACTTGTAATCTTCTTATATTTAGAACATAATTGTGCACATGATGAGAAATCTACTTATACTTTTTATTTCTTTATTTTCCTTTGGCTTGACTGCTCAAGTCTTGGAGTCTACTCCCGGCGAATTGGCAGGTCAATTTGAAGCATGTCCGGGCAATGTGATTACACTAACTTTCTCAGTTACCAATTTAACAACTGATGATGTTTCTGCATTATGGAGAATTGATCGTGTGGATGCTCCAGAACAGTGGGAATTGCAAATTTGTGATGCCGTTACTTGTTATGCGCTGGGTTTAGAAGAATGTCCAGATGATCGTCCAAATGATTTCTTGGGAGGTCAGACTATAGATATCTATAGTATTAAAGTAAAAGTGCCTGAAGATGCTTTTGGTACCGAAGGAATAGGTGATTTTGATTTCGTTATGTACAATGCAAATGATGAATCAGAAGTATTGTTGACTTTGCCAATGGTGGTCAACGGGAATGCTTGTACTTCTTCTTCAGAAGATTTAGAGGATGCAAGAGAATTGAATATTTACCCCAACCCTACGTCCGATGTCTTTAGAGTATCTAATAATGATGCTATTTCTAGTTTAGTGGTGTATAATGTGATTGGTTCGGAAGTTAAAAGATTTGGTAAGTCTTTATCCGGTGCTTATGATGTAAACGATTTGACTGAGGGCATGTATTTAGTGAGAATGTTTAATGAGGGAGGAGACTTGTTGAAAGTTTCTAGATTAAGTAAGAGATAGCAATTCTTAAAATATATTCAAAGCCGAATACCCTTAAATGTGTTCGGCTTTTTTTGTTTAAAAATATCTGGTTATGAAAAATCTAAGTCTATTCGTTTTTCTTTTGAGTTGTTTGTCGATACATGCGCAAACATTGGAATCTGTACCGAATCAACTCACTGGACAATTTGTGGCCTGTCCTGATAATAAAGTAGAAATGCCCTTTACGGTTACTAACACCTTGGCAGAAGATGTTACGGCATTTTGGTATGTAAACCGCATAGATGTTCCTTCACAATGGCAGTTACAAATTTGTGATGCCAATTTGTGTTATGGATGGGGTAGAGAAGATTGCCCAGAGGATAGAGAGAATTTGTTTGCTCCCAATCAAAGCATTAATATTTTTAGTAT
This sequence comes from Saprospiraceae bacterium, assembly GCA_020627705.1. GTDB lineage: Bacteria > Bacteroidota > Bacteroidia > Chitinophagales > Saprospiraceae > JAHDHU01. The sequence goes on along the minus strand of JAHDGJ010000015.1, from coordinate 26,996 downwards.
TAAAGTAGGTATAGATGTAAATGGATATGCGCAAGATGGCATTGGGACCTTTGAGTTTGTAATGATCAATACGTTAGACTCTACAGATGTGCTCCTTACCTTGCCTTTTGAAGTAACCGGCACAGCTTGTATGTCCTCTACAGATGAAACTGAAGTAGAAGACCAAGATGCATTGTTTCCCAATCCTACAAATGGCGTATTGAATGTAAGAGAGGCAAATGGCTTGAGTCAAATAAACTTCTTTGATTTGAAAGGCCAATTGGTTAAAAGTGAGGATAAGATCTCGTCGAGTATTGATGTCTCTGAACTTCTTCCCGGCATTTATTTGGTTCGTTCCATAGATGCACTAGGGAATCAAACCAATATTCAGAAAATAATTAAGATTTAATCTGCAGGGTAAACTACACCATTTCGAGCTGTTTCCCAGAGATAGATTTTGATATCCATTTTTTCATCTATTCTAACCCGAAGTAAGTCGTAGATTACTTTTGCAAAATTCTCAGTTGTCGGATTTAAGGTTTTAAATTCCTCTGTATCCATGTTGAGGTTTTTGTGATCGAATCGATCTTCTATTTCTTCTTTAATAATGTCTTTAAGATCCTTTAGGTCCATCAAGTAACCTGTGACTGGATCCACGGTGCCAGTTAATTTGACTTCAAGGTCATAATTGTGGCCATGAAAATTAGTGCTATTACACAAGCCAAATACTTCTTTATTTTTTTCATCAGACCACGAGTTTATATGTAATCTATGACAAGCATTAAAATGGGCTTTTCGAATTATTGATACTCTCATATAATTAAAACAATATCTGGTTAAAACTGTTCGACCACAAAGATCTCCCTTATTATCTTTGTCCAAAGTTATCATTTGAAAAGCATAGAAGATATATATCAGGACTTATCAACCAAATTTATTTCTGGTCGGCTGCCTCATGCCATGTTGATCTCAGGTAAGCTTGGCTATGGTAGCTTAGAATTGGCATTAAATCTTTCACAACTCATTTTGTGTCAAAATCCATCTCAAAAGGGAGCTTGTGGTACATGTGATTCTTGTCACAGATCTCAAAAGTATATTCATCCAGACCTTCACTTTGCTTTTCCTGTGGTAAAAAAAGGGGATAAAAAAAGAGCAGATACAACAAGCAAAGATTTTCTTGTAGAATGGAGAAATCAGTTAAATGATACTCCGTACTTTTCTCAAAGCGATTGGAACAGTAGGATGAAGTCTTCGAGTCGTTCTATCAACATCAACACCTTAGAATGTAACGAAATAATCCAAAAACTTGGATTAAAATCTTTTGAAGGTGGCAGTAAGGTTCAAATCATTTTTTTGGCAGAGTTTCTAGCAAAGGAGGGCAACAGGTTGCTTAAATTGATAGAAGAGCCGCCAAAACAAACCTTCCTCATTCTAGTTACACAGAATGTTGAGCAGATTCTGAATACAATTTTGTCAAGATGTCAATTGATTCAGGTTTACCCTATGACCGATGAGCGATTAAAAAATGACTTGAATCTCGATATTTCCGATGCTGCAATGACAGAATTGCTTTTTCTTGCCCAAGGTGATAAAATAGTATTAGAAAGCCTTCTAACAAAACAGGCCTCTACCAACTACTCTGAGATGATGCTCAATTGGTTTAGGTTAAGCTATACCTTAGAAAAAAATCCCAAAGCCCTGATCAAATGGATAGATGATTTTTGTAATATTTCGTCTTCCGATCAGTTAAATTTTATTGATTACATCCTGAAGTTTTTGAGAGAATACCATCTTTTTTTGCTTGGAAATTCTCATAGGATTAGATTGTCCAGCGAAGAAATCAAGGTGGCTTCAAATATGAAGAAAATTATTGATGTTAATAAATTGGATAAATTATCCCAAATATGTAATACTTTGTATTACAATTTAAACAGAAATGTAAATCCCAAAATCGAGCTGATGCGCACGAGTATTGAGGTTGGAGAGGTTTTAAGGCTGAGTTCGGTTTTGTCATAATATACTTAGAATGGGTTGTGGTAGTTGTAGTACGACGAAAAATGGAGTGCCTCAAGGGTGCGGAAATAAAGGACATTGTACTTCTGGTACGTGTAATAAAAGAAATACATATGATTGGCTGTCTGATTTGGATTTGTATGATCCTTCTCCCTTTCAATATGTAGAAGTTAGCTTCAAAAAAGGATCTTATAAGTCGTTTTATAAAAATGACCAACCAAACAATTTTATCACTGGGGATCTGGTCATAGTTGAAGCACAGGGTGGGTATGATTTGGGACGAATATCTCTTTCTGGTGAATTGGTTCGTGCCCAAATGAAAAAGAAAAGAACAGATCCTTCGGCTGTCAACGAAAAGATAGTAAGGCATGCCAATCACAGAGATGTGGAAAAATTAAATGAAGCAAGAAGCCTAGAACGAAATACTATGATTAGAGGAAGAGCCATTGCTCGAACCCTAAATGTAGATCTTAAGCTAGGTGATGTCATTTATAGGGCGGATAAAAGAAAAGCTACCTTTTTCTATACAGCCAATGGTCGAATAGATTTTCGAGAGTTGGTACGTAACTATGCCAAGGAGTTTAGAGTGAAGGTGGAAATGAAACAAATAGGAGCGAGACAGGAATCTGCGCTCATCGGTGGCATTGGGGCTTGTGGAAGAGAATTGTGTTGTTCTACCTGGTTATCTGATTTTCAAACAGTTTCAACGGCTGCTGCGAGATATCAAAACATTTCTATAAACCAAACCAAATTGTCTGGACAGTGTGGAAGGCTCAAGTGTTGTCTAAATTTTGAGTTGGATACCTATATGGATGCACTCGAAAACTTTCCCAAAAAGGCGGATTATCTTCATACAGAAGTTGGCAAAGCCCAGCTTATTAAGATTGATATTTTCAAAGGACTTATGTTCTATGCGTATATCTTGGAGAGAGGAAGAGCTCCTATCGTTGCATTGTCTGTAGCCAGAGTAAAAGAAATCCTTAAAGCAAATGCCAATAAGGAAAAGCCTGAAGATTTAAAGGCAAAAGAAATGTATGAAGATTTAGTAGAAGAGGTAACCTTTGCTGCTAATGAGATGACCGATGTTATAGAACTTCCTCAAGTTAAAAAACGAAGAGCTAAGAAATCTAGAGGAGGACGACAAGGGCCAAACTCCAATCGAAAAGGAAAAGGTGGAAACAGGAATCGACAACAGAGACCAAAGGATAAAGAAGCGAAAGAAGTGAAAGGATCTTCGAATAAGAAGTCAAATAGACCTCCGAAGAAACGCAATAATCAAAATAGAAATAAAAAGAAAACTGATCAATGAAATTTGACATGATCGTAATTGGTTCCGGACCTGGTGGTTACGTTGCCGCAATTCGTGCTTCCCAACTAGGGATGAAAACAGCTATTGTTGAGAAATATTCAACCCTTGGTGGGACATGCTTAAATGTAGGATGTATTCCTTCCAAAGCATTATTGGATTCTTCAGAACATTACTACAATGCAAAACATCATTTTACCGAGCATGGTATTGGTTTAAGTTCTTTAAAGCTAGACTTAAAACAAATGATACAAAGAAAAGCGGAAGTGGTAAAACAAACTTGTGCCGGGGTGGATTATTTAATGAAGAAAAACAAAATTGAAGTTTTTGAAGGACATGGATCATTCGTAGATGCTAAAACAGTATTGGTTAGAGGAAAACAGGAGCAAAAAATAAGTGCTAATAAAATCATTATTGCCACAGGTTCTAAGCCTATAACTCCTGAAGCTTTCAATTATGATAAAAATCGAGTGATAACCTCCACCGAAGCATTGCTTATCGATAAGTTGCCCAAAAAGATGGTGGTTATTGGTGGTGGTGTTATAGGGCTCGAATTGGGGTCTGTTTTTGCTCGATTGGGTACTGAAGTAGAAGTGGTGGAATTTCAGGATAAGCTGCTCGGAACGATGGATAAAGATCTTGCAAAGGAACTGCAAAAATCCATGAAGAAATTAGGTGTCAAATTTCATTTAAAACACAAAGTAACTAGTGTTAAGGGAACAAAAACTTCTGTAACAGTAGGTGTACAAAAAAGAGACTCCGAAGAAACTTTTGAAATTAAGGCTGATTATTGTTTGATTGCGATAGGACGTCGTCCATATACGCACAATTTAGGGCTTGAAAACACCAAAGTAGAACTAGACGATCGTGGACGAATAAAAACAGATCATCATTTGGAAACTGCCGAACCTGGCATATTTGCCATTGGTGATGTAGTTGCCGGAGCGATGCTCGCACATAAAGCGGAAGACGAAGGTGTCTTTGTTGCTGAATATTTAAATGGTCAAAAGCCGCACATTGATTATAATCTCATTCCAGGCGTTGTTTACACTTGGCCAGAGGTAGCTGCTGTAGGTAAAACAGAGGCTGAGCTAAAAGAGGCTGGTGTTGAATACAAGGTTGGAAAATTTCCTTTCAAGGCTTTAGGTCGTGCTAGAGCAAGCATGGATACACAAGGTTTTGTAAAGGTTTTGGCTGACAAAAAGACGGATGAATTATTAGGTGTACATATGATTGGCGCAAGAGTAGCAGATGTGATTATGGAGGCTGTTTCACTTATGGAATTTCGAGCTTCTGCTGAAGACATGGCTAGAATTTGTCATCCGCATCCAACGTATACGGAGGCTGTAAAGGAAGCCGCGATGGCCGCAACCGAAAATCGACCTATTCATATTTAAGAGTTAGTCTTTTAAAGACCATAGGTAGTTTTCGATATCTGATTCTTCTAAAGAAATTTGCTTTACTACAAAAAGCTGTATTGGGGTGTTGATGAAAAAAATACTTTGGTAATAACTAGTGGATTCTTCTTGTATTAATTCAATCTTGTGTTTGAATTTCATCATTTGAAGCTTGTCCGTATGTTTAATGTAGTTGTCCATAGGTTGGATAGAGACCTTGCTGTCTTGGGCAATTTCTTGATAATAAGCATTTAAAACAGCTTTTAGTTGATTTCCTATGTGACTATCGAATGCCATTCGTTGGTTGTTAATAAGTGTCACTAGATTCAGTTCTTTGCCGTTTTCATAAAATACGTCAATCGATGAATCATTAAATTCGAAAGCTTCCAAAAACAGCAAAATCTTCTCACTCAACTCTTGATCAGAATTTAACAAAGGAAGGTCTTGGCGCAGTTTATATTTACTGGTTTTTTTAAATTTTCTAGGAAGTAATAGGCTTGCATGGATATCTTGTAGTTGTACAACTTCACAAGAATCCCAAATGCTAGACGAAGTGTTTTGTTTGGAAGAGGACGAAATAAAACAAAGGAGGAAAGAAAAAGTAGTAGAAACCAAATATTTGGAATACCGTTTCTTCATCTTTAGCTAAGGCCTTCGAAGACTAGTACAAACTCGCCTTTAATTTTTGTTCTGGATTCAAAGTCACTAATAGCCTCCTCAATATTTGAAGTAAACACTTCTTCGTGAAGTTTAGAGATTTCCCTGCATAGGGCTACTTTTCGATCACTACCTAAGTGTTCAGCTGCTTCTTTCAGGCATTTGACTACTCTAAAAGGCGATTCGAAGAGGACGAACGTATGCGGCAATTGAGCAAGATATTTCCATCTGGTTTGTCTGCCTTTTTTTTGGGGAAGAAATCCTTCAAAATGAAACCTATTGCTTGGAAGACCACTCACTACCAAGGCAGGCAAAACTGCTGAAGCACCGGGTAGGCAAGTCATCGGTAGCTCGTGTTCGTGGCAAGCTCGAACTAAGAGAAAACCAGGGTCAGAAATCCCAGGAGTGCCTGCATCAGATATTTGAGCAATAGATTTTCCGTTTTTTAGCTCATTGATCCATTTTTCCGTTTGTTGGTGTTCGTTATGAGCGTGATAAGCGATTAGAGGAGCCGAAATATCATAATGCTTTAACAATTTTGAGCTTACTCTTGTATCCTCACATAGAATGATATCTACTTCTCTTAGAATTTCCAAGGCTCGGAAACTCATATCTTTGAGATTACCAATTGGAGTTGGTACGAGATAAAGCATGTTTAATGTATCTCTTCGAGTCTAAACTCAAAGGTTTCCATAATCATGTTGGCCAAGAGCTTTTCACATGCATTTTTGACCGTTGTATTTGCTTCTTCTGCTGTAGAAGATTCCAAAGTCATTTCTATATGCTTGCCAATTCGAACATCTTCAACATTAGAAATATCGATATTCTTCATGTTATTGGCCACAGTTTTACCTTGTGGATCTAACAGCTCTTTGTGTGGCATGACTTTGATATATGCTTTGAATTTCATTTTAGTTATTTGTATGCGCAAAAATATGAATCATAGCTAATTATTTACTCTTTTGAACATTTGGCATTAAACTATATTTAATTTGAAATACTTCAATTTAAATCTAAGTATTTTCGTTATACAAAGACAATACGTGTATATGAAGCTAAATATCACATTCGTTTTGCTTTTTTTGTTTTCTAATTCGTATTTGTGGGCGCAACCTACAAATGCTTCTTGTAATACAGCAATAGAAATTACAGATCCCACGGATTATTGTTCTAGCTCAGGAGAATTTGGTAATACCAACGCAGGACCTGGAAATCCAATAGTCGGAACTCCGCCCTGTTGGAATGGTTCTAACAATGACGTTTGGTTTCGATTTACGGCCGAAGCGGTAGCGGCAAGTATTACGGTATCTGGTTTTGCAAATGGCAATATGATTGGGGGATCATTAATTCAACCACAAGTAGCATTGTATGAAGATGATGGGTGCAATACATTTCCACAATTGGCTTGCGAGTCGGATGATGTGAATGATGGAGCAGTAAGTGCAATTAGAAAAGATTTGACTATCGGGCAATCGTATTTGATACGGGTAGATGGAAGAGGGAATTTTCAAGGAACTTTTACTTTATGTATTTTAAATTTCAATCCCCCTGTAGAACCTGGGCAAGATTGTCCCACGGCTTCGGTATTATGTAATAAAGATCCTTTTGTTGTTGCCTCCGTTTCAGGCGGTGGAAATGATGTAAACGAATTCGGATCACTTCCGGATTGTAATGGCTCCTTTCAAGAATCAGAATCGACTTGGTTTAAATGGACCTGTGAAACCTCGGGTAATTTCACCTTTGTTTTAACGCCAATTATCCCAGACGATGATATTGACTGGGCGTTATACGAATTGCCCAATGGCTTGGATGATTGTACGAATAAAGTGCCTTTAAGGTGTGCTTTTAATAGTCCGAGCAACAATGATGGTAGCACGGATTATTGTGGAGACCTTACAGGACTTAGTACCGCCGCGACAGGACTAGGGGAAGATCCCAATTGCACGCAGAATTTGGAAGATGGGTTTGTTTCGGAGGTAAATCTAATTGCTGGAAGATCCTATATTTTGGGGGTAAATAATTTTACTCCTAGTGGGGTAGGCTTCGAAATCGAATTTGGTGGCTCAGCCACCTTTCAAGGCCCTGAATTGGAGTTTGTCATTGACCCATTAGTGGGTTTGCGATGTGATACTTTTTTTACAGTTACCGATGCTAGTTTCATTGATCCTGCGATAGGTAACATTACAAGTTGGGACTGGAATTTTGGAGAAAGAGCAATTCCTCAAACTGCCTCAGGCAACATGCCTCATCAAGTAACTTATGAAAGTTTTGGTAAAAAATTTATTTCTCTTACAGTTGAGACAGATCAAGGTTGTCGTTCTACGGAGATTTTAGAACTTTTTGCCGAACCTTGTTGTGATGATTTGCAGGACATTGGAGTAGATGTGGTTGATCAAGTAGATCTCGTATGCGCGACTGTAAATGACGGTTCTATTGAAGTTGCTGGTTTTGACGGTAATCCAGAATATCAGTATAGTTTGGATGGAAGTTCATTTAATCTCAACCCATTTTTTGGAAATCTTGCAGCAGGTACATATCAAGTAAATGTTCAAGACATTAAAGGATGTACCGATTCGATTGATGTGGTAATTACCTCGCCTCCTCCCATTATAGTAGATGCAGGTCCAGATCAATCCATTGAATTGTGTTTTGATTCCCAGCTCAATGGATCGTATACGCCTGAAGATGTCAATGATCAAATTATTTGGACTGCCCAAGATACCATGGATAACAACTCTTTGAGTTGTTTGGACTGTCTTGATCCTATTGCGGTGGCTCCTGGTCAAACGACCTATGTATTAACTGTAGTAGATGATGTGGGTTGTTCTGCGTCAGATGAGGTCACCATATTTGTTGAAGAAGACTATCCAATTTATGGCCCTAATATTTTTACACCCAATGGAGATAGTCGCAATGACATGTTTACTTTGTATGGAGGACCAGCTGCTAAAATTATCAGAGAGTTTTACATTTATGATCGCTGGGGTGAACAAGTGTTTTTTACTGAAGACATTCCATTAAATGACCCCTCAGTAGGGTGGAATGGTAATTTTAAGGTAACCAATGATTTGTATTCTCAGGTATTTGCGTGGTATGCAAAAATAGAATTTTGTGATAGTGAAGTCTTTGAGTTTGCAGGAACAGTTACGTTAGTTAAAGGATAGGTTTGAGATTCGTAGTTATTATATTTTTTATCGCATTGCAGATCTCATGTTCGAATAACATTGAAGAGGTTAATGCCTTATTAGATAAAGAAGAAATCAAATCAGAACTTGCAGAAGATATCGAGTTAATATATAGTGATTCTGCCCAAGTAAAAATGAGAATTACAGCGCCCCAACTTAAGCGGCACATTGATAAGGCGATTGCCACAGAGGAATTTGATAAAGGGTTAAGTGCAGAATTTTTTGGCCCAGGCAAAACAGTGACCGCATGGTTGGATTCAAAGTATGCCGTGCGCAGACAAGCTACAAGCGAAATTGTAGTAAGGGATTCGGTGGTTTTGTGGAATGCAAAAAAAGAAAAACTTGAGACTTCAGAATTAATTTGGGACGAGAACGAACAATATCTTTACACCAATAAATTTGTAATGATTACTCAGCCCGAAAAAGGAGATACAAGTTTTGGATATGGTTTTGAGTCGAATGCAGAGTTCACTCGATTCGAAATAAAAAACAAGTTTTCCTCTAAAATGAATTCGCAAGCAATCTCCTCTGCTTTAGGTAAGAATACTCAAAGTTCGGGCTCTGATAGAAGTACAAAGTTGAAAAATCGAAGATGACATTATTTGTAGGTATTGTAATATTCTTGTTGTTATCTGCTTTCTTCTCTGCGTCAGAGATAGCTTATGTTTCTTCCAACAAATTGGGCATCGAAGTTTTAAAGGAGAAGAAAACCAGAAGGTCTAAAATTATTTCTAGCCTTTATGAAAACCCTAAAAAATTCTTAGGTACTACCTTAGTTGGTAACAACATTGCCTTAGTTGTTTTTACATCCTTAATGACCCAATTTTTATCGCCTTTGTTCAGCGATTTCAATCAACAAAGTCCAATAGTTTCTCTTTTAAATATTTTAGTAATCACAGCTGTGGTTTTAATTTTCGGAGAGTTCTTGCCCAAAACCTATGCCAGGGTTTATCACTCTGGATTTTTATATACCGCGGCGTATCCTTTGCGATTTTTTAAATGGCTGCTAAGTCTTCCTACATGGCTAATGACTGTTTTGTCTGGCTTTATAATCAAGTACATTTTAAAAGCTCCGGCAGAGAAGATTGAAGACGACTTGAGCATGGTTGATCTGCAACATTATATTGAAGAAGAAATTTCTGAATCTGATGAAAATATTGACAAAGAATTTTTGACCAATGCACTGAATCTAAACCAGCTTAAAGTAAGGGACTGTATGGTGCCAAGGGGTGAAATTGCCTATGTGGAGATTGGTAATTCTTTAACCAATTTGGTGGAGATTTTTAAAGAGAGCAACCACAGCCGGATTATAGTGATAGATGGTGATTTAGAAAATGTCCTTGGATATGTACACCATCAACAGCTTTTAGAAAATCCTAAAAGTATTAGAAATATGGTTATGATCATGCCCTATGTTCCGGAAGCCATGAACATACAAATGCTTCTCAACAAATTCGTAGCAGATAAAACTAAAATTGCTTGCGTCGTGGACGAATTTGGTGGAACTGCAGGCATCATTACCATGGAAGATATCTTGGAGGAAATCTTTGGAGAAATAGAAGACGAACATGACGTAGAGGAAGTAGAAGATGTTCAGCTATCCGAAACTGAATTTTTATTTAAAGGTCGAATTGAATTGGACTATATAAATGAAAAGTATCATCAGATAAATATTCCTGAAGGAGAGTACCATACATTGTCCGGATATATTGTGATGACCTCTGGGAGTATTCCAGAACAAGGCTCTCAGATTGAATTAGACGGTATGCATTTTATTTTGGAAAAAGTAAGCGAAAAGAAAATCGAAGAAATAAGAATGCAAATTCTAAAGCCTGAAAATAGAAATGAGAATTAGGCATGTAATACAGCTTCTTTTGATTTTTGTTTTCTATGGTTGTAGTCCTGAATCCAATGCTGTTCCCGTGGAAGGATTGCATGCTAATTGGAAATGAAAATATCCTTTGATCTTTAGGTCAAACCCTTTTTTTATGCGCTAATTTTAAGAAACACTTTCCATATTGAGATGTTTTATTTTTGACAAACAAATACCTTTATTCATATGAGTGAAGTCAAAGAAATACTCAAGAAGAAAAACCTTCGTGTTACCCCAATGCGTTTGCAAATATTGGATTTAATGTTTCATGCTTCTGCAGCTGTGTCGCAAAAGAGCATTGAGGCCAAACTAAAAGACTTTGATCGTATTACCCTTTACCGTACCTTAAAATCCTTTGAAGAAAAAGGCATTATTCATAAAATCGAAGATGGGACAGGATTGAACAAATATGCCATGTGTGCCGATTGCGATGAGCATCATCATCATGACGAACATGTCCACTTCAATTGCAACAAATGCGGAGATACCTTTTGTTTGGAGGATATGGAACCCCCATCTTTTGTTAATAAAACAAAACATCAAATCGAACAATTTAATATTGTACTAAAAGGTACGTGTGAAATGTGTTTGAATTAAGTACTGTTTTTGGTGCGTAAAATGAAAACAAGTAGCTGACAATGTAAAAATCCTTTCTGCAACTATGTTGCAAAATTTGAAGAAGCTTTGTATTTTTGTGCCGCAATGAAAGAATACTTTCTCAATAAGGCAGACTTATTTGGTATCGGTGTTGGGTTGGCCTGTGCTATACATTGTGCTTTGATGCCTTTGATTCTGACAAGTGGTGTATTTGCTAGTTCGGCTTTTTTTAACCATTGGTTTTTAGATGTCGCCTTTTTTTCAGCTAGTTTGTATTTCGCCTTTCATTCTTTATTAAAGTCATTTGGTAAAGTTCATAACAACCCGTTGCCCTTAGTATTGGCCTTTGTTGGGTTTGTATTTATTGCCTACGTTATATTGACTCACGATCATGGGAAAGTGCTCTTTTCTGTGATAGGTGGCGTACTTTTGGCATTAGCCCACGTCCTAAATTTGCGATTGAAAGTCAAGAGGGCCTAAGGCGGTTCTTATACTTCATTGCTGAAAGAAGCAAGGCAACAAATCCAACAATACTCAGTATTAGAAGCATTAAGTAGGTTCCTTTATTGGCAAATGGCATGAGTTCGTTTTGGTATCTTCCGACATAGGTGATAATAAATATTATTCCAGATTGAAAGCACAAAATCCAACTAAACCAATCCAATGTGATTGAATTTTCTTTGGCTTGAAAGAATCTGACAATCCAAAATAACAGTACGATATATGCGGTCCCAGCCAAAATATGCCGTACCCAACTAAATGCCCAATCGGATAGGTACATAACATACATTAAAAAAAACAGGTGTATGATGTGGTTTATTACAAAGCCAAAAACGGCAAGGTTAAATACTTTTTGATTTTTATAGAAGCCAATCAAAAAGGACAATATTTGGGCTGCAAATAGGAAAACAAAAGATACCCGTGCCGAATATCGAGCAGCCATTTGCCATTGCATTTTTACTCCGGAGTCTATGCTCATGGAGTAACCATAAATCAATACTTCGACAAGGATTATACAAACCAGCAGGACTATTGGCACGAATTAAATAAATTTGAGTACCGAAAAGTACTTAATGTTTACCGAATTTTTAAAACTAGGCTTTGATCATATTTTGGATCCCAATGGATATGATCATATTTTATTTGTGGTCGCTTTAGCGGTAATGTACCAATTGAAGGATTGGAAGAAAGTGTTGATTTTGGTTACTGCTTTCACTGTTGGTCACTCGTTGACTTTGGCACTGTCTGCTTTGCATTTGATTAGTGTCAATGCCGAATTGATTGAAACGCTTATACCGCTTACCATTTTTGTTACCGCTGTGTTTAATCTCTTTTATAAAGGTTCTTCTGCAAACATCAATTGGAATTATTTACTGGCATTAGTATTTGGCCTTATTCATGGCCTTGGCTTTTCAAATTATTTTCGTGCAATAATGGGAAAAGAAGAATCGATACTTTTGCCTTTGGCTTCCTTTAATATTGGGGTTGAAGTAGGTCAGATTTGTATTGTGCTTTTGGTTTTGGCTCTTGGTCATGTCTTGGCCGTAATTTTAAACATTAAACATCTAATTTGGAAAAATGTCGTCTCGGCGATTATTGCTATATGGGCGCTTTATTTGGTCTTTGTCTAACCAACAAATCTGGCTTTATACGCGTTATAACATCATGCGAACGTTATTTTTTCTCTCTTTTTTTGGTCTTTGTCTCGTAGCTTTTCCGTCTTGTGGAGATGACGAGACTAGTCTCGTTATAAATTTCAAACTGCGCTACGGTGATGAGCCTCTTACGATGTTTGAAAATTTAGAATATCCAGATGGCAAGCAATTTAATCTTTCCAGATTTTCTTTCTACCTATCAGAACTCCAAATTGGAAATCAACTCATAGATGAGGCTAGGTATATTGACTTGACTGCTTCACATAGTACTTCAGAGAAAGCAGAACGTGGAGGGCTCTTTACTTTTCAAGGCCTTTCTGATGAGCAAATCAACAATGTTCAATTTTCTATTGGGCTAAATTCAACAGTTAACGCAACGATACCGGGAGATTATTCTTCCAACGATGATCTTTCTTTGTCCAGCGAATATTGGACTCCTTGGAGCAGTTATATTTTTTCCAAAACAGAAGGTCGGTTAGATACAGATAATGACCAGATGAACGAAACCGCTTTTGCTTTACATTTAGGGTTGGATGATGCCTACAGAAACGTCTCTTTAGATACAGATTTTATGTTGACGGGGGAGACTACTTTGACCATATTTATTGATCTCCAGAAAATGTTTGATACTAATGGAAGCTTTTATGATTTGGAGGCAACACCCCAAATTCATCAAACGAATTCTATTAACGAAATCAATCAATTGTGTGATAATTTGGTAGGGGCGTTTTCTGTGGAATAAACGTCTTTTTTTTTGGGCGATCCCCGATTTGGCGAATCGCCAATCGAGACAGGCTATCCAGTACTTCGCATTCGCTTCGGTCCTCGACATACGTCGGGACTAAATACTTATTATCCTTATCGCAATAAATTCTCGCCTATCCCTCAATGAACCCATCCGGTTACTCAATCATTTTCTTCTGATTTTAGTATGGCATATTTTTTAAGTATACTTATAGAATAGCTCTACGTTGCATTTTAGAAAACACATATCATTTATCCTTGTTTTGTTTTGCGCTGGTGTTGTCCTCGGCCAGAAAGTTCAATGGACGCTGAATCCCAAAGCGTTGAATGATACTTTGGATTTGTACATCTATCCAAAGGATTCTAAAATTTATGTATCACATCCCTATGATTCTTTTATAACACCTGATAATTATTATTGGATTTCTTCCTTTTCTCGTGGGCTTTTACGAATGGATATTAATAATGGTATTCAACTAAGGCAAAATGCGCACGAATCTTTTGACTTCGATAAAAAATCGGCGCATAATCTATATTATTTTGAGGATACGCTGTATGTCGGAAACGAAAGAGGCTTCATGAGCTACGATCCTTCGAAAGAAAAATTTCACTCATATGGTTCCAAGGATTTAAGCAACCTTAGTCCTTATAAATGTAATGTGCACTGTATGGAATTTATTTCCTCAGATACTGTACTTATTGGTAATAAACAAGGCCTTTGTCTTTTCGACAAACGAGAGGATAGGATAATTAAAAAATTATGGGATGAAAATCCGAAGAAGGATGGGGCAGCAACCTATGATTTTGTCCATGAGCTTCGTACTGATCAACTGGATTCCACTTTCATCTGGGGAGTGGGTAGAAAAGTTCTCTTTAGATTGAGTACAAAAAATTGGTCTAAAGAATATTATGATTATGCGGATGGAATCGATAAAGGGAGTGTCAATTATTACATGACAGACTTTGTACAAGTTGATTCTTCGCTGTATGTAGTTTACTGCGGTGATGTCATTAGTTGGACCCAAAAAGGGAATCAATTGTTGAAATTTGATTTAAAAACTCAAACCTGGAGTCTTGTTGCTAGACTGATGTTTGTTGATAAGTTTGATAAAACCTACTACAGCCCATTACATTCATTAAAGAGAATTGGAGATTATCTTTTAATTGCCAGTAGATCAAATGGTGTTCAATTGGTCGACCTCAAAACAGACGAATTACATCAATTATATTTTAGGCATCCAATGTTTTCTCAAATGGATAACTGGAAAAATCCTAACCGGCTTTTTGATTTTTATTTGCACGGGGCATATTCTGCCAATATTGATAATCACGGGTATTTGTGGGTGGCGACACTAAGGGATTATATTGCCAAAAGCGAGAAGCCATTGTTTAATCCTTCCTTGCCGAGAAAAAAGCCAAAGATTGTTATGAACAATCTGTACGTCAATGGTTCAAAATTCAGTACTCACAAATTTTCACAAACGGATAAACCGAATAGTTTTTCTTTTAATCAAAGAGAGCGAGATGTCGCCTTTGATTTTGGTATAGTTAATCCAATAGATCATAACATTCGGTATGAGTATAAATATGGTTCCTCAGATTGGCAATCACCATTGAGTGAGCGTTTAATTCGAATTAACGAATTAAAACCTGGAAAAAACAACGTTTTTGTGAGAGCGATGATCAAAGATAAAGTGTACAATTCAACGAACTTCGAATTGTATGCTGTACCCCGACTGCATGAGAGATGGTGGTTTGTTCTTGGAGTAATAATGTTTTTAAGTTCTGTTTTTTATTTGCTTTATCGATCCCGTATTGACAAAATAAGGTCTGAGGAAAGACTACGCACCAAGTTTCAGCGTCAAGTTGCGGAAGTCGAAATGGAGGCACTTAGAGCACAAATGAATCCGCATTTTCTGTTTAACAGTTTAAACAGCATCAAGCATTATGCTTTGACCAAATCAAAAGATGAAACGGCAGAGTACCTTACCACATTTTCGCTTCTCATTCGACAAGTTTTGCAAAATTCTAAAGACAAAGTAATTACTCTTGCTCAAGAACTAGATGCCATTAAACTTTATGTTGAAGTAGAACAATTGCGTTTTGAAGATCGATTTGAATTCGAATTCGAAGTAGATCCAAGTCTAAATGTCTTTACAATTTATATACCTCCTCTACTTCTTCAACCGTATGTTGAAAATGCGATTTGGCATGGCTTAATGCATCTAAAAAGACCTGGAAAGTTGAAGATATCCATTGAGGAGAAAGAGGAAAAATTGATTTGTGTTATTGAAGATAATGGCATAGGCAGAGAAAAGGCTATGGAGCTTAAAAAAGCAAAAGGGCGATACAAGAAAAAGTCCTTAGGCATGCGAATTACAAGTGATCGCTTAAAGTGGGTTAAAGAAATCTATGGTGTAGAAGCTGAAGTAAATATAATAGATATAAAAAATGAGAGAGGAAACCCTAAGGGGACGAAAGTGATGTTGGCCCTCCCAAAAATTGATTTACAAACGATAGAAAAACTCAGAAATCAATGAATACAATTAAAGCCATTTTAGTAGATGACGAATTGCATGCCATAGAAAATTTGAAATATGAAATAGCCAAACATTGTCCTCAAATACAAATTGCTGGTCATTTTTCAGACCCTAAAGAAGCGTTGAATAAATTACCCACGATTGATTTTGACGTTCTTTTTTTAGATATCGAAATGCCTTGGTTGAGTGGTTTTGATCTCTTAAGTGAATTGCCAAAATTAGATTTTGAAGTCATATTTGTAACAGCATATGATCAATATGCCATCACTGCATTTCGATACAGTGCAATTGATTATTTACTTAAGCCTGTTCGTTCTACCGATTTGATTGATGCACTTAGTAAGTTGGAGAAAAAGAAGCAGAAATTCGATAAAACTCACTTTGAAGTATTACTGCAGAATCTTTCAAATGTTGAAAATAGGATGGAAAAGATCGCTTTACCTACAGCTTCCGGATTCGAATTTGTAAGAATTTCAGAAATTGTAAGATGCGAATCCGATGGCAATTATGCAAAAGTATTTATGATGGGAGAGGCTTCCATCTACTTAGCAAAAACCCTCAAAGATTTAGAAAGTCTTTTGCATAATCATGGATTTCTTCGTGTGCACCATTCACATCTTATTGCCCAAAAATTTATCAGTAAGTATGACAATGCGGAAAGTTCAGTATGGATGGAAGATGGTTCATGTATACCTGTTTCGCGAAGTAAAAAACCGGGGTTTTTGGCCCGCTTCAAAAAGTAAATTTAATTTCTTTTACCGAACCCCGAACCCCGAACCCCGAACCCCGAACCCCGAACCCCGAACCCCGAACGCCTTCTTACCCAACTACACAACCAATGCTACCAGTTAGTAATTAATACCAATATTCGAATGTTGGGTTTGCGAATTTTGCAGAACAAATCTTTGCGAAATGAGAATTACTTCTTTACTCTTCAAGGCAGCTTTAGTGTTCTTCATTGTCGGTGTTAATTTCTATACATTAAGTGGTCAATTTGATTGTTACCAAGACCTGGATGGAGATAGCTACGGAGCCGGCCCGGTAATAAATTCTCCCGTACTTTGTCACTTAGGTACGAACCTTTCGACATTTGACGGAGATTGTGATGACACAAACCCATTGATAAATCCAGGTGAACCCGAATGGTGTGACGGTTTAGATAATGATTGTGATGGTGTGGCGGATAGTTCTCCCGGAGCTAGCCAACCGATCGTGTTAAATAGTCAAACTGATGTGAATAATTTTTGGTTGATGGGTTGTAGTGGTATTACAGGAGATCTGGTTATTGAAACAACCGATCCAACTGATCCAATAACTGATCTTACCTTTTTGGGATTTATCTTTCAGATAGAGGGATCCCTGATCATACGAAACAATAACTTCTTGCTTGATGATCAATTATTTGCATTAGGTCAATCTGGAGGAATATTAGGGGGTTCACTGATCATTGAAAACAATGATTTATTTGATTCACTGGATAACATTAATATATACGACCCGATTTTAGGTGATCTTATTATAAAAGGAAATGATGGACTAAATGATATATACATTAATGGCTTTCCGCCATCAACAATAGGTGGAGATTTGAAAATTTCTGATAATCCCAGCCTTAGTACTTTAAATAGTTTGGAGACAATATCATCGATTGGCGGGAATGTAGAAATAGTAGATAATGCCCAACTTAGTTTTTGCCATATTACGCCTATTTGTGATCATTTGACATCTGGTGGTACGGCAACGATCAGTGGCAATCTCGGTGACTGTTTGGATTTACCGACTGTTACTGCTCTTTGTGATGGAGATTGCCCAGTAGGCGATTTAGTTTTCAACTCTCAAGCCGAAGTGGATGCTTTTATCGGGTGTTCAAAGGTTACAGGATCTGTAACAATATATTCCACAGATTTGTCGGATCCTATTACAGATTTAAGTCCTTTGGATCCCGTGGAGGAAATAACGGGAACTCTATGGATAACTGATAACTCACACTTAACAAACATATCTGCGTTTCCCAACCTCACCAGTTTGTTTCAATTCAACGTATTTAATAATAGTAATTTGTGTTGTTTTGAACTTTTGGGTCCCTTGAATAATGGGTTGATTAATTTTAACAATAATCCAGATTTAACAGAAATAACGGGTTTTCCAAATTTAGAAATTGCCGATTGGTTGCTTCTAGTAAATAATCCATTATTAGCTGACATATCTGGATTTAGTGGATTGAAGCAAGTTGTTACACAATTAAATTTAGACAATTTAGGTATTACAGATGTTAGTGGTTTGGCTTCATTGGAGACGGTAACAGATTTTCTCTTAGTGATAGATAATAGTGTGTTACAGTCATTGAATGGCTTAGATAATTTCACCCTTACAGGAAATTTGTGGATAGAAAATAACATCAATCTTACTGATATTAGTAGTATCTCTGGTTTAGATGTTTCGACTAGTATAGATATTGAAGATAATTCCCAATTAGATTTTTGCCACATCCAATCGGTGTGTGATCATATTGACAATGGAGGAACGATTTCAATTTCTGGAAATGCTACCAATTGCGTTGATGTGGCTACAGTATCTGGATTCTGTGATGGAGATTGTCCAGTCGGAGATTTGATTTTTAATTCTCAGGAGGAAATTGACGCTTTTAGTGGATGTATAAATGTGACTGGTGATGTCATTATAGATGATGATGGAAGTGGATCAGCCATCACAGATTTAAGCCCTTTAGACGTTCTAGAAACCATAACTGGGGATCTTATTCTTGTCAACAATCCTAGTCTCGGATCTTTTGATAATTTCAATTCACTTATATCTGTAAATGATGTTAGGATAACTAATAACGATGCAGTTGTACAGATTGAAGGGTTTCAAGGACTTACTAATTTCAATTGGCTGCATATAAATAAAAATGATGCTTTGGTAGATATTTTGGCCTTCAATAATCTAACGATACTAAAGGACTTTTCATTGATTGAAAATCATGCATTAAAAAACATCAATGGGTTTAGTTCACTTCAATCTATGGACGTAGGGGGTTTTTTAGTTTTTCAATCGAATGGATTGGAAAATGTCTTGGGTCTATCGGCTCTAATAGAAGTAAAAGGGGACCTGGAATTATCACTTAATTCGCAATTGACTTCATTGGCTGGATTAGAGAACTTAATTTCAGCAGGAACTGCATCAACTGATGAGCTTAGACTTCAAGGCAACTTTGCTTTGACGGATATCTCAGCATTGGATAATTTACAAAGCGTTCAGGAATTGCGTATTGTGCAGTGCCATGGTTTAGGAAGTATCAATGGGTTTTCTGGATTAACCTCAGCTGTTGATATTGGAATTAGCGCCAATAACTCAATTGTAGAAATAAAAGGCTTTCAGAATTTGAATTCTACCGATAATCTTAACATCTCTTCAAATTCAAGTTTGGTAGATATTCAAGGTTTTGAAAACATGAATTTTTCAAATGATCTAAACATATCATTTAATTCTCAGCTAGACTATTGCCACATCCAGTCAGTTTGTGATCATATTACTAATGGTGGAACAATTACTATTTCAAATAACAATACTAACTGCTTGGATGTAGCAACTGTAACTATATTGTGTACTGGCGATTGTCCAATTGGTGATTTAGTCTTCAATTCTCAAGAAGAGGTTAATGCATTTGTCGGATGCACAGAGGTCATAGGAGATGTGATTGTAAAAGATAATGGAAGTGGGTCACCAATTACTGACTTAAGTCCGCTCTTTACGTTGGAGAAAATTCAAGGAAAATTAGTCGTTCAAGGAAATCCTCAACTTCTAAGTGTTTCTGGATTTTCTAACTTGACTACTCTTGAAACTTTTTGGGCGATTGATAATCCGATGTTAAACAGTATTAGTGGTTTGAATGCTGTAGTGAATATGATTCAAATTTCAATTCGAAACAATCCGAATC
Source organism: Saprospiraceae bacterium (assembly GCA_020627705.1). Lineage (GTDB taxonomy): Bacteria > Bacteroidota > Bacteroidia > Chitinophagales > Saprospiraceae > JAHDHU01. Next base: position 7,113 of record JAHDGJ010000015.1, on the reverse strand, counting down.
TTTTGTCAATAACTGGACTATCAGCATTGGAATCAACTGGAAACCTGATTGAGCTCATAAATAATATTGCTTTGATCGATTTGTCAGGATGGAATAACTTGACAACTGCTAGTGGAAGCCCGGGATTATTCCTTATCGAAAATAATGGATTAACTGATTTATCATTCTTGAGTTCTTTGGAGCACGTAGAAGGAGACTTTAGAATTTTAAACAATCCTGATTTGTTAAACCTTGATCATTTAGGTGCACTTCAAACGATGGGTGGTAATTCGACGCTTGAAATTAGAGATAATCCTGTACTTTCCTCTATTGGAGGATTCAATACGTTCAATTCGAGCATTACAAGTTCTGGTTCTTCTGTTTTTATATTGCAAAATCCGAACTTGATGACTGTATCTGGCTTTACCTCTTTAACGGAATCGAGAAGTATATCTTTTAATTCAAACTCAAGTCTTACTGCAATATCAGGATTTACAAGTCTTAAAGAATGCAATGTTCTGAATATTAGCAACGCTCCGGCATTGCAAGATTTTGGAGGCGTAGGAGGTGGTTTTTCTGATCTCGAGAAGATATACTTGTATTTAAGTATAGCGATTACTGGGCTGCAAGATTTAATGAATTTTGCGAGCATTGATGAAATTATCCAAAGAGTTGATCTAACTGGCAATTCGATGCTGTCAAATATTCAAGCTTTAGATTTAACGGTGTTGCCAAATGAGATTAATATCTGGAGCAATCCACTGCTTGATGTTTGCAATATTTCCTCTATTTGTAATGTTATTCAAAATGACCCTTCATTAGTAACCATTCATTCCAATAGCACCAATTGCATTGACATCACAACCATCATGCTCCAATGCGAAGACGCGATGCCCGTCATTGATGGAACAACAGATGCCTGCATTACGGTAGGCACAGTAGACATTTCCGCTGCGGCTGGAAACAATAACCAATGGGTGCAAGTATCAGATGGATCAGGAAACATTCTTTGTTCAATTAACGCAAACGGAAACGATTTGGGATTGACCGAATTTAAAGTCTTCCAGTCTAGCAATCCTCGTACAGCCGGATTGCCTTACATGAATCGCGACGTAACCATCAGTCCTGCTAATCAACCCACTACAGATGTATCCGTAAGGATTTATTATACTGCGGCAGAATTTGCTGCCTTGCAAGCCGCAGATCCTACGATCATGAGTATTGCCGATGTAGATTTCACCAAGACAAGCACTGATTGTTCTGGTATGTTTACCGGAATGGGACAATTTATTCCCCAAACGGCAAGTGGGACCTACGGCAGTTTGGGCGATGTATTTGTACAAGGAGAAGTAGGAAGCTTTTCTACCTTCTTTGCCAATGGTCAAGATCAAGCTTTAAGTGGGGTAGTCCCCATAGAGTTGTTGTCCTTTTCGGCGAAAGCCAAAGGCGATAACGTAGAGTTATCATGGACAACCACATTGGAAATCAACAGTAGTCGTTTTGAAATTCAGTATGCGGCTCAAAAAGATGACTTTACTTGGGTCTCCGAAGTTGCTGCACATGGATTTACTGAAATCGAAAGCGAGTACAACTACCTTCATAAATTCCCGAGAAGTGGTAACAATTATTATAGATTGAAACTAATAGATATGGATGGCTCTTACAGCTATAGCGAAACGATAAACATAAGAATGGAAGCAGAAGAATTGACGATTTACCCTAATCCAGTAAGAGATAAAATTTATGTACAAGGGGTGGATGAAGCGGTAGATTTTATGATCTACGATCAAATAGGACGCATTATGTCACGAGGACGAGTGGAAGAAAAAGAGCCGATAGACATGCAAGATTTGGTAAAAGGCATTTACCAATTGGTGATTAAAGAAAATGGAAGAATCCAAAATTTTAGTATCGTAAAGATTTGACATTATAGAAGAACAGATATCAAATGGTTCCAAAGGGTCTGCTCCAAAGAGTGGGCCCTTTTTTACGGGATTCGGTTATTTAATTCCCGAACCCCGAACCCCGAACCCCGAACCTTTCCCATTCTCTCAATCATAGCTGCCATCCACACATTGGTCTTTTTATTTTTTCGACATGGCTGATTTTTTGTCTATACTTACGCCTAGAGTGTAATGATTCGAACAACATCCATATTGACCATTATTTTCTTTTTTGTTGCCCAGCCTCTTCTTGGCCAAAAACAACAATGGACAATAAACCCCAAGGTGTTAAACGATACCCTTGATATTCATTTTTTTCCAAACGATCCATTAACCTATAGTGTAGAAATAACGGATTCAAAATTTGACAATCAAAATTATTTATGGCTCGCTTCTAAAGCAAATGGACTCAAAAAGTTAGACATTAACCACATTGTGCAATATCAAAGGGGTCAACCTTCGGGAGCAAATTTTGACCCTGCTCAAGCTCTAGCCTTAAATTATTTTAATGATACATTATATGTAGGCACAGAACGAGGATTTCTACGTTTCAATCCTGATTCGGAAAAATTTCATCGGTTTGGCACCAAAGATTTGACAAAGCTCGAGGCATATAAAGCAGAAGTAGGCGATATGCTTTTTTTAACTCAGGATACGCTGCTGATCTCCACCAAATTTGGATTGTTGCTTTTTGATAAGAAGAAAGATCGAATCATAAAAACTCTTTGGGAGGAGGATCCGATTAAAGATGGACACTCTACGTATAATCAAGTTAAAAGGATTACAAAAGATAAAAAGGATGATAATATTGTATGGGGCGTTGGAAGGCAAGGACTAATGCGTTTGGATACCAAGGATTGGACTAAGAAATATTTCCGTCCAGAAACAAGATTGCAGGCGGGTTCGATATACTGTTATATGAAGGATTTTGTACAAGTAGGAAATTCTTTTTATATCGTTTACTTTGGTGATATGGATCAATGGAGTGAGGCGGGCAATCAGATATTGAAATATGATCTTGATAAAGACCAATGGAAAACTATTCTTAGTTCTTCTAGAATCACACCAGATTTAAAAAAGTTCTTTTGCCCGTTGCATTCGCTGCAATTGATGGACAAATATTTAATGATTGGATCAAGATGCAACGGATTACAATTCATAGATACCGATACCGATGAGCTTATACAGTTTTATGGTCGCAACAAATTTTTAAGTGAACAAACAATTTGGAAAAACCCCAATCGATTGATTGATTTTTATTTGCATGATGTTTTTGCAGCATCAATTGATAATGATGGCTATTTGTGGGGTGTTTTTAAAAGGGATCATATTTTTAAGTCGATTGAGCCCTTGTTCATTCCTTCGACGCAATCCAAAATGCGTAAAATAAGGTTAAACAATCTTTATGTCGAAGGAATAAAGAGGGATCCTTTCGAACATAAAGATTCTATAAATGATAACCTTTATCATTTTTTGCCTGAGCGGCGAAATGTGGCCTTTGATTTTGGAGTTGTGAATCCATCCAATCATCTGACAGAATATAAGTTTCGTATTAACGAAGGCGAATGGAATTTGGCTTCGGAGGATCGCGTTGTTCGGATCCATGCGCTACAACCTGGTGCTAACAGTATAGAATTAAAAGCATTTGATTCAAATCGATTGATAGCAGAAAAAAAATTGAACTTTTATACCCAACCTGAAATCCACGAATACATTTGGTTTTGGCCGCTTTGTATAAGTCTTGTTTTAGGAATCGCAGGATTATTCTACCGTCAGCAAATCGCTAAAGTGCGGTCTGAGGAAAGGCTTAAATCTGTATTTGCACAACAGATTGCAGAGATAGAAATGGAAGCACTGCGTGCCCAGATGAATCCTCACTTTTTATTTAACAGCCTCAATTCGATCAAGCATTATTCTGTGAATAAAACCAAGAGAGAGACCTCTCAATACATCACAACATTCTCCAGATTGATCCGCCAAATTCTTCAAAACTCTAAGGAAAAAATTATTACGCTTGGTCAAGAATTGGAAGCCATACGCCTTTACGTTGAGGTAGAGCGCAACCGCTTTGATCATCAATTCGAATTCGAATTAACTATTAATGAGATGATCAATGAGGATACGTTCTACATTCCTCCAATGCTGATACAACCTTATGTAGAAAATGCCATTTGGCATGGAATCATGCATCTTGATGAAAAGGGCAAATTAGAAATAAACATCTCCGAAACCATTCAACATTTGCACTGCATTATAAGAGATAATGGGGTAGGAAGGGAAGCGTCACAGAAAATCCAAAAAGCCAAGAACAAGTATAAAAAGAAATCTCTTGGTACTCAAATCACGCAAGATCGAATAGAGCTTATTGAAAAAATTTATGGAGTGCGTGCGGAAATTAACTATAATGATAAATTTGACAACTTCGGTAATGCCACTGGGACAGAGGTGATCTTAGAAATACCAAAAATCAACATCCAACGAATTGAATCATTAAAGAACAAAATTACATGAAAGCCATACTCATTGATGACGAGTTACATGCCTTACAAAGTTTAGAATATGAAATAAAGCAAAGCTGTCCTTTCCTGCAGATTGTGGATAAAATTACGGACCCAAGAAAGGCCAAGCAAAGTATTGTAAAAAATCAAGTGGATCTCGTTTTTATCGACATCGAGATGCCTTGGATGAGTGGTTTTGATGTGCTGAATAGCATGGACGAACTGGACTTTGAAATCATCTTTGTAACTGCTTACGACCAATATGCGATCAAGGCTTTTAAATTTAGTGCGATTGATTATTTGCTTAAGCCAGTGGATAGTTTAGAACTTAAAGCAGCAGTCGATAAGGTTCGTAAAAAGAAGAATGCGTTTGACGCACAGCATTTACAAGTGCTTCTGCAAAACCTCAAAGCAGGCGATCAAAATATGGAACGCATTGTTTTGCCCACTGCAGAAGGTTTAGAATTTATTCAGGTATCAGAAATCATTAGATGTCAGTCAGAAAGCAATTATACCTATGTCCATCTCAATGGAAACAGAACACTTTTTCTTGCCAAAACCCTGAAGGAAATTGAAACCATGTTAAAGGACTATGGTTTTATTCGGATACACAACTCACATCTCATTGCTGAAAAATATATTTCCAAATTTATTGCCACTGATGGTGGTAGTATTCTCATGTCAGATGGCGCCGAAGTGCCCATAAGTAGAACCAAAAAGGCAGAGTTTTTGGGGCGATATAAGAATTAGTAATCTCACAATTAAGAAAGTAGGAACTGCCTTCTACAAAAGTCTTCGGCCTGTCATTCGTAGGCGGTTCGTTGATCTGATTTTATAATAAAAGGAAAAGCTTCAGGAAGGAACCTTGGGATGCTTCACCAGAAATTGTGATAGATAGGTTAACATATGGGGTGAATCATAAAATGATTTTAAGTTCCAATTAAATCGAAAAGCCTCAGGCAGGAGCCTTCGGTTCCTTCACTTTCGAAGGTGCATTTAGCACCTTCGAATCCGCTAAAGGCGGACCGTTCAGTCATTCTCTAACTCAAAAGTTCCATTTACTCAATGAGTAATTTTTAGGGGTATGATTGGGTGATATTCGAGGTACAAACCATTGACATTATGAAACGTACTTCCCTACAAAAACTCACAGTAGTTCCAATTTTCTTTTTGATTGCAATTTCGGCTTTTGGCCAAATGGAAATAGCCTGTCCTCCAAATGGCTTGGATGATGATGGAGACGGAATGGTAGATGAAATCGATGCCAATACCCAAGGGGCTTTTCTATGTTTTACTGATATGGATGCAGATTTTTATGGCCTTGATCCTGGATTTTGGAGATGCGGGGTGTGTGATATTACTATGAACGAAGCTTTTGACGGAGGAGATTGCGACGACACCAACAACACAGTCTATCCATGCGCTCCAGAATTACCAGATGGTCTTGATAACAATTGTGACAACTTAATCGATAATTTTATTCCACCGGATGTAGTCCTTAACACACAAACCGAAATCAACGATTTTATCACATGTGGAATTGTAAATAACCTTACCATTGAGTCCACTGATCCATCTGATCCGATCACCGACTTGGGTCCTGTGAGCTCTATTTTTCAAATCCAAGGGAATCTAGTCATCAAAAACAATCCTGATTTGACCTACTTCGGTCTTTTTGGAATAAGTCAAGCGATAGGTGGCCCCTTAGGGGGCGATTTGGTTTTTGAAAACAATGATCACAGTACAATGATCGATATTGATGCGCTTAGTTTCTTCCAGATTCTGGGAGATGTGATTATTAAAAACAATGATGAGTTGATTGAATTGTTTCCCATTTTCTGTGCTCAAAATATTGGAGGGGCTATCGAGGTAGTAGATAATCCAAAACTGACTCAAATAAATTTACCCTCTACGGAATCCGTTGCTGGTGGGTTTACCATAACTAACAATGATCAATTAAACGCATTTAGTTTAAATCCTCTTTGGACGGCAATAAATGGTGATTTAAAAATCAGTGATAACGCACTTTTGAGCAGCATGTCAGATTTGAGCACCTTTACGACCATTGCTGGTCAGTTGATCATAGAAAACAATCCTGCACTTAATACTTGTGCTATTGATTTGGTTTGCGATCATTTGGATATGAACAATCCAGCGACGATATCCGGAAATTTGGGAGAATGTATGGATAAGCCCGCCGTTGAATTGGCTTGTGCAACTTGTCCCGGGAATTGGACTTTTAATACTCAAGAGGATATTGACAATTTCGTAGGGTGCATTATCATCGAGGGCAATGTTGTGATCACTGATGATGGAAGTGGGAGTCCGATTGTTGATTTAAGTCCGTTGAATACCATAGAACAAATAGATGGATATCTATATG
>JAHDGJ010000015.1:0-210 GCA_020627705.1 Saprospiraceae bacterium | reverse complement strand
TAGGCTGTGCAGATGAGTCCGAACTAGAGATATTATGTACGGGAATCTGTCCTGGGGATTTGACATTTAACTCACAGGAGGAGATCGATAATTTTATTGGATGTTCAATCATCGAGGGCAATGTTGTGATCACTGATGATGGCAGTGGGAGTGCAATTGTTGATTTAAGTCCGTTGAATACCATAGAACAAATAGATGGATATCTATATG
>JAHDGJ010000031.1 GCA_020627705.1 Saprospiraceae bacterium | reverse complement strand
AAATTAGAAAAGCCCTCAGTTTAAACTGAAGGCTTCTTTGTTGACCCACTAGGACAACAGTTCGATATACTTCTTGGACTATGATTACCTGTAAATCCCTTACTTCCTCAATGCCAGAATATATGGTTGTTCTTTTGGAATCCTTAAAGCTCATTAAAGCGTATTAATTGTGTAACCCTATGTGTACCCCAGTGTACACTAGCTCTCTAATTAAATAATGTAAAATGATAAGTTGTAAAGCAATTTTAAGAACGGACAAGATTAATAACAGTGGTCTTGCTCCTTTAACCATCCGCATCACTGTTAGACGAGTTCACACCTACTTATTCATAGGACATAAAATAGACCCCATTCATTGGTCTAAAACAAAATCTAAAGTGAAATCAAGCTATCCAGCTGCGAAAAGACTAAATAACTTGATTGATAAAAAGAAACTGGAAATACATGAAAAGTGTATTCAATTAGAAGAAAAAAACATGGCATATGATGGAAAAAATCTTCGTGACATAGTTCAAAATAAAACCAAAGATGATGCTTTGAGCTTCGGTTATGATTGGATAAAAGCAAGGTTGACCTCTTCTAATAGTGATCAAATAACCTATAGCACTTATTTGAAATACAATGGTATTATTGATAAACTTAAAGAGTATGTCAATGGGAATATTGAAGTGCAACATTTCGATGAAAAACTAATCAAGGGTTTTGCTTCTTTTTTGAGGGAAAAAAAGAAAAATAGTCAAAATACAGTTAGTAGTAATTTGAGCTTCTTGCGCGCCCTTTCAAATCAAATGATAAAGGATAGGTTGATGAATCCAACTGATTATCCATTTAGAAGCTTGAAGTTATCTTATGTAGAGTCAGAAAATGACGACAAATTTTTGACCTTAGATGAACTCAATCAAATAGAAACAGTAGATTTAAATAAAGGCAGTAAGATTGAAGAAAGTAAAAACATATTTCTTTTTTGCGCTTATACGGGTCTTAGAATAGGAGATGCCATGAGGTTAAAAAAAGATGATTTTGATGGGAAGAGAATACAATTCTATTCACAAAAAACTAAAACCAACCAAAGCCTACTACTTACCAATAAAGCCTTGGAGATACTTCGAAATAAAGTGTTGGGCAGTACTCCTAACAATGGAAGATTTATTTTTAATTTTTTAACCGAAGAAGAACAGCTTAACGAGATTTCTGCTTTAAAAGAACATAAAAGTTGTACATCCTTGATAAATAAAAATTTAGGCATTCTTGCCAAGAGAGCAGGTATTCAAAAGAAAATAAGCTCACATACTGGTAGACATAGTCTTGCTGTAAACGCATTGCTCAATGGGCTTACTTACGAAGACATCAAAGCCATTCTTAACCATAAGGATGTTAAAACAAGTCAAAGGTATGCTCGTGTTATAGATATATTTAAAGACCAAGCGATAAACAAATTAAATGAAATGGGTGGTTAAGGTTACGTTAAAGAGCTAAATTATCTGAGCTTTTTTGTTACTCATTACGTCTTAATATCTCAAGGTGAAAGCACTTTGAATTTTATTTTTTTAGCATGTATAGAGTGGAGTTTAGACTCCCGCCAACCTTTCCTCTGGATTAAGGTGGTCCAATCATGCGACTCTATTTTGATTAGGGTAAACAGAGGCATCCTCCACCTTCGGAGCTGCCGATTTAAAAACTTTTAAATAATGGCAGAAGCCGAAATGTACTTAAACAAGTTAAATTCCACACTTGAAACACTTAGCGATTTAATCGCAGATATCGCTGCACCCAAACCTGAACATGTTGTACTTAGTAACAAACAGATTCAACAGATAATGGGCGTTAGTCGAAAGACTGCACAAAAATGGCGAGATCAAGGACTAATTAATTACTCTAAAATTGGTCGTGAAATATTCTACCGTAAATCTGACATACTTGATATGTTAGACAAGCACCTAGTTCCTTCTTACTCACACTAAATCTCGTAACACATGATTAGATATATAAACATCGGAGCTACTCCGAAACAAAACCTTAATACTCCCGAAGAAGTAATAAGCTATTTAAACGAGATGACAGGGCGAAAATTTAAACTTAAAACTAAAAGTCATTTAGACATGATTAATACTTTGCTGAACCGTGGATACTGTTATCCAGAAATTGTTTTAGTAATAAATTTCATGGTAAAGAAATGGAAAAACATTGATGCGATGAAAAAACATCTTAGGCCACAAATCATATTTACGGTGTACAACTTTAAAAAAAACCTAAACGAACTTCGTGGTATTCAGACTAATGAATTTAAAATTATTAACCAACAAAAGCCGGCTATATGAGTCTTAGAAAATTTATTGACTATGACATTTTATTTTATCCTGCGGAAATTGATTTAGATGAGCTAGTAGTGCTAGGTGAAATATATCCGCATCATAATAAAACTGATCCTGAGAAGCAGAAATATTATTTAGCAAAGATACTGGATTCTTTTCTTGTCGCCGAGTCTAATCACATTGCCAAAGAAGGACACGGGAACAATAATATGTTTCCAGTTTGCTCCCGCGTTCTTAAACAGAGCGGACTTAGGGAATATAATTCTTATTTAGATTTTATGTGCGGTTTGGGTTTGCTAACGGGAGATGATACTTATTACAATAAGAGGTGTAAAAATTATGCTTTTGATTTTAATAGAAACGGCAATGAAAAGAAATACTACGTCTACTTCAAAAAAAGAAATGGCTGTAGAATACGTAAGAAACACAAAATCATACAGAAAATATATCCTCATCTATACGGAGATATGAAGCGTTTAAGTATCAATAAGGAGGTGGTAGGTAATATTCTTTGTCAATTATATACAAAGGACTTTACACGTCACCAACAAGAGCGAAACTTACATAGAATTGAGACCTTTACTACAAATACTTGGAAGAGGGGAAAGACAGGTAGACTGTATACAGGGATAACTAACCTAAAGAGAGAACTAAGACGGTGTCTATTGTTAGAAGGTAAAGAGTTGTGGGAATTAGATATTAAGTCTTCTATTCCTGTTATGTTATTAAATGTACTTGGAGGAGATAAAGAATATGTTTCTAATATTTTAAGGAGAATAGATGGGGAAGGGATTAAGTTAGGGTTGAGTAAGGAAAGGAAGAGCCTCATAATGTGTCCGAAAAAAGGACTTCAGGATACCTCGGATTATAAAAAAATTAAAAACTTAATATTGAATCAAAACAAAGACCTATATGAGTATATAAGTATACAATGGAATTCAAAAGGTCTGAATGATAAATTTGAGAAGCCCTTCAATCGTAGCACCGCCAAATTAAAGATATTAGCCTTATTCAATACACCTGCTAAACTAGTATCTAAATCAAAACATTGGAAGGAATTTACCAAGTTGTTTCCGAATGTGGCAGAACGAATTAAAAATATAAATGGAGATTTCCCGATGAATAAGAAGATCTTTTCTGACGAAGATATAAAATGTCCAATAGCTTATATCACCCAATACATGGAGTCTGATTTAATTTTGAACCACGTTTGCAAGAACATCAAGACTAAAAACCCAGAGATTCCATTACTAACTATACATGATGCTATCTACACTATAGAACAATTTACAACAATAGTTGAGGCAGAACTTTTATTAGTTTACCAAGATATTATAGGAATGCAACCCAACATTAACATCAAGTTCAAAGGGGTCAAAGAAAATAGAGTTCTAGCAGCATAAAATGTATGAATTTACTCTAATATAGACCCCGATATCCTCCAGTATCTCTTGTTTGAGGCTGTATCTCTCTTCGGGATTTAAGGTCTCGCAGAAGCCCTTAAAACAAGCCTATAAGAGTATTACCTCTATGAAATAAACTTAGTTTCTTCGTATTTCTTAAACGCGTTACTTTCCTTTGGAGAAACATTAGAACATGTTTATGTATATGTTATAGTTTTCCCCATCATAACAACAAAACACTATTTTCTGCAAATGCGTATATGAGTAATCTTTTATAGTTTCTATTGCTACTTTAGCCGCCGCCTCTTTAGGATAACCATAGATGCCAGTTGAAATGTTTGGGAAGGCAATGGACTCATATTTCTCCTCCTCTGCTAAGTTTAATGCTCTCCTATACGCCATAGAAAGGATATCGTCTTCATTACTATTCCCATCTATATAAACTGCTCCTATAGTATGGACAATAGCCTTAAACTGCTCTAATTTGAATGAAGGACTTAGGATACTTTCGCCGCCTTCCAATAATGGTCTATTGTTTTTAATCTTCCAGTTCTTTAACCATTTAAAAAGTTCATCACCTGCACACTCATGTATAATTCCTGATAGTCCGCCTCCTTTTAAAAGTTGTGGGTTAGCAGGATTTACAATTACATCTACAGCAACATTTAGCAAATTTCCTTGGACAACTATAATTTCATTCATTATACTTAAAATTACTATTAGATTTATCTACCTACCTAAGGTACTACCAACTGCACCACCAACGAAAATTCCGATTATTGAATAAACTCCTATCCAAAACCCAAACTTCCAAAAACTATATATTGTTAAAGCAATTCCAACTATTATAAGAATTAGAGAGCTAATTGCCGCCAAAGAATATAAAAGAGAGTCAAATTTATCTGTCTTCCAATTCAAAAACATCCCAATACAACTAACAATTCCTACGATTAAATATATTTTCATTTTTCATGGGTTTAGGTTAAAAACTAATTCTAAAGTAAAGTGAATAAATTATTCAAAATTATAAAACAATAACCTCTATACAACATATGCGTTGTGCTAATAACTTTAGGATAACACCAGATTCAATATGTGAATCAGGAAAAGTTATTAAAGAAGTTAGGTAGAAGGTTTAAAAAGATCAGACTTGAGAAAGGTTTGACTCAAGCCAAACTGGCAGCTCTAATTGATAAAGACCAACAATCCATTCAACGCTTTGAAAAGGGACGAATTAATCCTACCTACATTTATTTATTGGAAATCTGCAAAGGTCTTGAAATCAATCTGGGAGATGTTTTAACAAACTTAAACAGCTAGTCATATGAATATGGTTTTTGGTTTCAAACAACTATATTTTCTGTGGAGTATTTTTGCAAAAATTAAGATAGAATCAAATGCCCATATATTGCGAAATGCTCCAATTGGTTGTACCAAAGAAAACACTTCAAGAAAAGTATTCTGGTGGGTTAGAGAAGTTTAAGGAAGTCTACTCTTGGGGTTCATCACTTGACCATGAAGACCTAGAGTTAATTTCAAAGGCCTCTATGTGAAACTCTTTTTCTAACCCAGAAGGATTGCATTTTGATAATGTGTCACAAACTTCAAAAGACTTTGTTATTGTCGCTAGGTACGGCACCCAGAGTTGTCTTGGGAAGTAGAATGGTGCAACGCCACTAAAGTGTACATATGGCACACAGACTGCTCTGAGTCGTCTTATAATGAGGCAATGAGGTTAAGTAAAAGATCAATGAAAGAAATTAGTGCCTTGGCACCTATTTTAAATGGTCGTCTATTTCCGGATATTAAATAATATTTGAAATTCCTTTATAAGGGCGATGCATTAGTGAAAGGAGCAAGAATTATTTTTAAATGAGTACGTAGAGATGATTACCCTACATACCCCTGTAGGGTTAAGATTTTCAAACTATCCCCGCACCGCATCAAATAGAATAGGAATTAAAGTTTGACGCTTTTTAGAAATAGTAATTCGAACTAATAGACCAAAATTTTTATTTATTAATACTTACTGGTCTTGATTAAAACTTCTTATCTACTTAGATTTGAGTGTTAGAGGTAATAGTAGTATACAATGCATGAATTACTTGATTGTGTTCCCTTATGTGTACCCCAATATAAAAAAGCCCTGTAAAGACGGAGCTTACAGAGCTTCTTTGTTGACCCACTAGGACTCGAACCTAGAATGACGGTACCAAAAACCGTAGTGTTGCCAATTACACCATGGGTCATCCTTAAATCGGAATGCAAAATTATAATAATTTACTTGTAGTTTAAAGACTGACCGACTTATTTTTTAATCCTTCTTTACAAATATTGCGGGCAAGTTTCTTCCTTGATTGTTGTAATCCATCCCGTAACCAATTACAAATCGATCTTGAATCTCAAATCCCTTATATTTTATTGGATATTTATATCGAAAAGGGTCCTTTTTAAACAACAAAGTAACTACCTCAATGGATGCCACTTTCTGATCATGCAAGGTCAGAATAAAATCGTTTAAGGTTTTACCTGTATCAACAATATCCTCTATGATAATAATATCCTTTCCACTGATATCTTCTTGTATTCCTAATAACTCCTCCACCTTACCAGTACTTTCAAAACCGTCGTAGCTTTTCAACTTTACAAAAATTGATTTGCAATCGAAGGTGATTTTTCGGAGAAGATCAGCTGCAAAAACAAATGAGCCATTCAACACGACAATAAACAATGGGTCTTTTTGGGCATAGTCAGTGGAAATTTGATTCGCTAATTCTTGAACTCTTAAAGCAATCTTTTCTTCGTCTATAAAATTTACAAAGGAAAATCCATCAAAATCTACGCTACTTTGCTCCCAAACCATAATGATCAATTAGATATAATAAACTTGTTATAGCGGCTGCACCCATTTTTAATTCTCTAGGATTTACAGCATCAATACGATCAATAGCTGTATGATGGTAGTCAAAATATCGCTGGGAGTCTGGACGGAACCCAATAAGTAATCCTTTTTGAGATTTTAAAGGATTTATATCTGCCCCGCCACCGCCTTGTTTCAGAAACAAATCATAAGGAGATAAAAAATCATGAAAATTAGTAAAGGCAATAAAATGATCCCTAAAAACCTCGTCTTCTGCAGAGCAAGCAAATCCTCTTGGTGTAAAACCACCAGCATCCGATTCGATTGCAGCCAGATGAAACTCCCCTTTTTCATTTGATACTCTTGCATATTCTTTTCCTCCACCTAAGCCATTTTCCTCATTCATAAACATCACACATCTTATGGTTCTTTTCGGTTTATATTCAAGCTTTTTGAGAATGTGGATCACCTCCAAAGCATGCACACACCCAGATCCATCGTCATGAGCTCCGCCACCGACATCCCAAGAATCTAAATGACCTCCAACCAAAATAATCTCATCAGGAAACTCTGAACCTTTGATTTCACCAATAACATTATAAGACGTTCGCTCAGGTAAGTTTTTCGAGTAATTTCGGATAAAGGCTGAAACAGTATTTTTTTTAAGTATGGCGCTTAATAAATCTGCATCATTTGTAGAAATAGCTAAAGATGGGATTTGAGGTGTTCCCTCCTCATAGACACTAACCCCTGTGTGTGGATTGTCGTCTTTTCTCAAGGTCATAGATCTTACTAAAACTCCCTTTGCACCAAAACGAGCTGCTCTGGCAGCGCCGTATACTCTTTGATCAACTGCTCCACCATAGGCACTGAAGGTGCTTAGCTGGCTAGCATCCATTGGTCGATTAAAAAACACAATTTTATTTTCTAAAGCCTTTCTTCCCAAAATCTCCAAGGTATCTAACCCATAAACCTCAATGATTTCTCCTTCAATTCCCTCTTGCCCTGTTCCGATAGTATTGCCCAGAGCGAGTGCATTTAATTCTTTAGATTTTGTCAGCGAAACACTCAATGCATCTGACTGAAACATTCCATTGTCTTCTTTCCAACTAATCTTTACCTCTTCTTTTGGTCCCCTTTCCCAGACGGGAACAGTACAAGCTTGTTTCCAAACCGTATCTACCTCTAGAGACTTTAAAATATTAAACGTGTAATCCACAGCTTGCTCTGCTTCATCGGATCCGGCAAGTCGTCCACCAATATTTTCGGATAAATGTGTCAACCATTTATAGCATTGACCATTTTTAAGTGTCTCATTATAAATGCGCTTAATAAAAAAGGCTTCCTCATCAGAAGTTTGTGCAATAGATATATTACAAAAAACTGCCATGAGTAAAAAAATTAGCTGTAATCTTGTAGTCATAAGGCAAAGTTATCAATTCGTTTGTAGGTGCTTGTGGCAGTTACTGAAAAAATCACGACACTTATTAGGTAACTTTTCACTTTACTTAACGTCAAAAAACCACAATCTCCAAAGGAGGTAACCCAATCATGTTGAATGTTATAATCAACTTTCTAAGTCCTCTCATATCTGGGAGTGTAAAAAGTGCTTTAAGTGATGAAGAAATCATCAAAAAGTATCTCGATACACATGACCGAAAGTACTATAGTGTGCTGTATGATAGATATAGTAAAAAGGTGTTTGGGAAGTGTATTTCTCTCCTGAAGAGTGAGAGTAAAGCAGAAGATGCAATGCAGGATATATTTATAAAAATCCTGCTGAATCTTTCAAAATTTAGCGGCAAATCCAAATTTTCAACTTGGGTTTACTCCATTACATACAATTATTGTATTGATGTAATCCGAAGAAAAAAGAAAGATCCAAGCGTCCTTATGGATAACATTGCCGACGAATACGACCCTATAGAGGAAGTAGAAGATCAATTTTTGCTTGAGACGAACATTCAAAGATTGAAAGTCATCTTAGACGAAATCCCAGTGGGAGATAAGTCTATACTTCTTATGAAATATCAAGATAATCTCTCCATACGAGAGATTGGTGATATGTTGGAAAAGTCTGAGAGTGCAATCAAAATGAAAATAAAAAGAGCCAAACTCAAATTTAAAAAGGCTTATTATTTAAAATATAAAGACTAGTTATGCAGAATAATAATTTTCAAGAACTAGAACGACAACAATTGGAACAAAGAACTGTTCCTCCAAAAATCAAAAAGGGTATTGATGCTCAAGTTGGATTTTTCCAATTTGTAGGCAATCTCTTTGAACTTTTCATTCCGAAAATGGTGGATTTATTTGCAAATAGAATGAGTGGTGGTAATAACTCCAACGCAGCTGAAAACGGTATTTCATCAAGTTCGAATGAAAACTCAAGGTATCCAAACAAATAGAATTATAACTTCCAATATTTGATATTTATGTTTTTAAAATTATCCGCCATCGATACTGGCATTTTCTCTGAATTGCTCTCCAACTTTCTCAGTGCAGTTCCAGGAACTATAGGTGCCCTTGTTGTTATTATTATTGGTCTTATTATTTCTAAAATTCTTAGAGGCGTTGTCCGAAAGTTTTTAGAGAAAATTAAGATTGACAGTCTTGGTGATAAGTTAAACGAAATAGATATCGTTGACAAAGCCAATGTCAAAATTAAGTTTAGCACCGTCCTTTCTTCCATATTTTATTACTTCTTAGTATTACTATTTGTAGTGGTAGCTACAGATATATTAGGCATGCCCTCGGTATCCGAATTGGTAAAAAATATCTTCGAATTTATTCCGCGGTTGGTGGTTGCTTTAATTGTATTGGTTCTAGGAATTTTATTAGCTGATGGAATAAAGAGTATTGTAACCACGGCATGCGACTCCTTAGGAATTCCATCCGCCAAACTTATTGGAAATCTTTTATTTTATTTCTTGTTCATAAATATTGTGATCCTTGCACTTTCGCAAGCAGGTATAAAAACGGATTTCTTATCTCAAAATCTTTCGATTTTAATTGGAGGAGTTGCCTTTGCTTTTGCCATTGGATATGGTTTTGCATCTAAGTCGGTGGTTTCCAATTTCTTAGCTTCTTATTACTCGGATAATACTATTGCGGTAGGAGACAAAGTTCGGATTGAAGAAGTGACGGGAACTGTAGTTGACGTCTCAAAATCGTCAATGACTATTGAAACTGAAAACAGTAGAGTAATTTTTCCCTTGAGTAAAATCACTACTGGGAAAATTGAAATTTTTAAATAATATTATTTCATATAAATATTTTTTTAATATTTAATAAATTTGTTTACAACTAATTAACTAAACTTTTCTAAAATGAAAAAATTACTTTTATTTTTCTTCGCTGCATTTGCAACCTTAGCAATCAATGCACAAGAAATGTCCTTGGAAGAATTAAAAGCCGCTAAAGCTGAAAAAGAAGCTGCTGTTGCTGCCTTAAACGGAGAGATTGCGGGACTTCAAGGAAAAATTGATACATATCCAGGTTGGAAATTTGGAGGTCTAGGTGTTCTTGGTTTCAACATGTTTGGAAACAACTCATGGTACTCTATTCCACAGCCTTACTCACGTCAAAACAGTATAGGTCTTGGTTTTACAGCTTTTGCAAACCATGATGCAGAAAAAACGTTTTGGAGAAACTCTTTGATCCTCAATATGAGCGAAACCAATTCTAAAGAAAACGCAGATGCTGCTAATGTTGAAACAATTTCAGATAAATTGAGCATCGCTTCTTTAGCTGGTTACAAACTAACTGACAAAATAGCTTTGTCTGCTGAGGCTTCTTATGTGTCAAGTTTATTAAACTTTAATGACCCAGGTCAATTGACAATAAGTGCTGGTGTAACTTGGTTGCCTATAACTGATTTAGTAGTAGTTATTCACCCTATCGGTTACCAAATTAACTTCCCTAGTGCTGACTTTAGCTCAGTTCCAGGTGCTAAGATTGGAGCTACTTATACCAAAGAAATTCTTGCCGGTGTGAAGTGGAATTCTACATTATCAGCATTCCTTTCTTATGGAGAAGGAGACAATAATTTTGTAAGTCCTGTTGGAAAATATAGTGCAGGCGACATGTCAAACTGGACTTGGGAAAATGGTTTTGCTTTTACAGCATGGAAAGGAATCGGAGTAGGATTCAACATAGGTCTTGCTGGAAACAAACAATTGGTTGACAAATACAGATTTGAGTTGCCTGCTGGACAGGTTGATCAAAGTACTGAGGAAAACCCATTACAATCATACTATAACTTAGGACTTTCTTACGAATTCTAAGAAAACACTAAGATTGGACATATTTAATCCCGATTTGCATTTGCAGATCGGGATTTTTTTTTTTGCCTTTCTGCGAAAGACTATCTACTCCAAACTAAGGAATACTATTATCTTGGGCATCTCTTTTAAAACCAACCTGAATGTCTCAAAAAAAGTTATTTCTTCTCGACGGCCATGCTCTAGTTTATCGAGCTCATTATGCCTTTATAAATAGGCCACTAATCAACAGCAAAGGTCTTAACACCTCGGCAATTACCGGTTTCGTCCGTACTCTTTGGGATTTAATCAGAAATCAAAACCCTACGCATCTTGCCGTTTCTTTTGATATGTCAGGCCCTACCTTTCGACACGAAATGTATCCGCTATATAAAGCAAATCGAGATGCGCAACCAGAAGACATTACCGCTGCTCTACCCTATATCGAAAAAATCATAGAAGCATTTAAAATCCCAATCGTAAAACTTCAAGGCTATGAAGCAGACGATATTATAGGCACGCTTTCGAAGCAAGCTGAAAAAGAGGGGTTTCAAGTGTATATGGTTACTCCAGATAAAGATTATGCGCAACTCGTAAGCGACAATATTTTTATGTACAAACCGGCACGATCGGGAAATGAAGTGGACATTCTTGGAAAACCAGAGGTTTTAGAAAAATGGGACATCGCCGATGTTAATCAAGTAATTGATATTCTAGGATTGCAAGGAGACAGTTCGGATAATATACCGGGCATACCTGGCATAGGTGCAAAAACGGCAGTAAAGCTGCTCAAAGAATACCACAGTGTCGAAGGACTGATAGAAAATGTTGACAAGCTCAAAGGAAAGCAACAAGAGAAAGTTCGAGACTTTGCGGAGCAAGGATTATTATCCAAAAAATTGGCTACTATAGACCTCAATGTCCCAATTCAGTTTAATGCCGAAAAATACATCATTGAAGAACTCGATAGAGAAAAAATGTCTGCGCTTTTTAAAGAGTTAGAGTTTAGATCACTTGCAAGGCAAATTCTAGGAGAAGGAGATTCTCCTGGTGTGCAGCAAAATTTGTTTGGCGGTGAACCTAGCAAGAAAAAAGTTACCCGTGATTTTAGTCAGCAAGAAGAATTCTCTATAGCCGAAAACAACATTGAAAACACAACACATGCCTATCATTTGGTTGATACTAAGGAAAAACGAAATGATCTATTAAAACAACTGGCAGCCCAAAAAATAATTTCCTTTGATACCGAAACTACTGGGCTAGATGCGCATCAGGCTGAGTTGGTAGGATTAGCTTTTTCGTTCAAAGAACAAGAAGCGTATTACATACCATTTCCGGAGGACCAACAAAAAACGAAAGACATCCTCAGTGAGTTTAAACCCATATTGGAAGATTCGACTATTACTAAAATTGGTCAAAACATAAAGTACGATATGATCATGCTCAAATGGTATGGCGTTGATGTACAAGGTGGCCTCGAAGACACTATGATTTTACATTATTTGGTAGAGCCTGATTTGAGGCATAAACTTGATTATCTTTCTGAGGCCTACCTCAAGTATAAAATGGTTCCTATTACCGATCTCATTGGCAAAGCGGGAAAGAACCAACTGACCATGCGGGATATTGAAGTTGAAAAAGTCGTCGAATACGCGGGTGAAGATGCAGACATCACGTTTCAAATACACCAAACACTTCAATCAAAAATTGAAGAAGAAAAAGTTGAGGAGATATATAAAAAAATTGAAGAGCCTCTGATACAGGTCTTATGTTCTATGGAATATGAGGGTGTTCGCATAGATCCAGAATTTTTAAATAATTATTCTAAGGTACTTGCATCTCAAATTGAAGAAAAGCAACAAAAAATATTTAAAAAAGCAGGTGTTGAATTCAATATTGCTTCTCCTCGTCAAGTTGGTCAAGTACTCTTCGAAAATTTAAAAATTCCTTACAGATGGAGAAAAACCTCCTCAGGTCAATATTCTACTGATGTTGAAAAATTAACTGAATTGGCAAGAGATCACGAAATCATTAACGACATATTAGAATTTCGAAAATTCGCAAAACTCAAATCCACATACGTTGATACTTTGCCCACATTGATAAACCCCAAAACAGGACGTATACATACCAACTATAATCAATCAAGGGCAGCCACTGGAAGACTAAGTTCTGAAAGACCGAATCTTCAGAACATCCCCATTAAAAATGATGCAGGACGTGAGATTCGAAAATCCTTTATACCACGTGACGAAAACCACATTTTAATAGCTGCTGATTATTCTCAAATAGAGCTTAGGCTAATTGCCGAAATCAGCAAAGATGAAGCCATGATGGATGCCTTTATACAAGGCAACGATTTTCATAGGGCCACAGCTGCAAAAGTGTATAACGTCCCATACGAGGACGTTACTCCAGAGCAAAGAAGAAATGCAAAAACTGTAAATTTTAGTATCACTTACGGAGCTGGCTCCACCAATCTATCCAGGCAACTAAACATAAAAAGAAGCGAAGCAAAAGAATTGATCGTAAACTACTTTGCACAATTTCAAGGATTAAAAAAATACATGGATGATACCGTAGAATTTGCTCGAGAAAACGGGTATGTCCAAACACTTCTTGGACGCAAAAGAAAACTAAGAGATATAAACTCTAGAAACAATCTAGCCAGATCCAATGCCGAAAGAATGGCTATAAATACGCCCATACAAGGGACGGCAGCAGATATGATAAAGTTGGCAATGATTGATGTGCAAGCGGAAATGAAAAAACAAAACTTAAAGTCCAAGATGATCATGCAAGTACATGATGAATTGGTTTTTGATGCGCACAAAGATGAAGTAGAGCTGCTTTCGAAAATTATAGAAGACAAAATGTCTAACGCCATTCCCAATTTAAAAGTACCGATACTCGTCGAAATCGGAACTGGACAAAATTGGCTAGAGGCGCATTAAAGCGGTATTCGGTGTTCGGTGTTTGGTGTTCGGCAAAAATTAAACTATGAATTTTAAAACCCCTATTGCTTTACAAAGCATTGCCAAGAAGTATGACTGTATCTTAAAAGGAGACTCAGATGCGGTCGCTTTGGGTATTAATGAAATACATAGAGTGAATAAAGGAGACATCACCTTTGTTGATGTAGAAAAATATTTTTCAAAGGCATTAAACTCGGAGGCAACTATAATCATAATCAACGAAGACATAACATGTCCCGAGGGCAAAACACTGCTTATTCACGATAAGCCTTTTGATGTTTATGAAAAAATAATCAATGATCATTTTACACATCTTCCATTAACTAAAATTCCTACTCAATATAACTATCACCCCAGCACCATTATTGAAGACAATGTGGTCATTGCGCCTAATGTCATCATTGGAAAAAACTGTTACATACAATCCAATACGTATATTGGTCAAGACACCATTATTGGAGATCACGTAACCATTCAAGCCAATTGTAGCATTGGAACAGATGCTTTTTATTTTAAAAAAGAAAACAATCAATACAAAAAATGGACTTCTGCGGGAAATGTAATTATTGAGGACTGGGTTGATCTAGGTTCAGGATGCACAATAAACCGTGGAGTCTCGAGCCCTACGTGTATCGGTCATGGTTCGAAACTTGATTGTCAAGTGCATATAGGCCATGGAGTTATAATTGGTAAAAATTGCTTGCTCGCAGCACAAGTGGGAATCGCTGGAAAATCGATTTTAGAGGATAACGTTGTACTATATGGCCAAGTGGGCGTAGCTCAAAATATTAAAATTGGTAAAGAAGCCGTCATTTTAGCTAAATCAGGGGTCTCAAAAAGCCTTGAAGGAGGAAAAGTATATTTTGGATATCCCGCCATAGAGGCAAAAGAAAAATACCGCGAATTGGCTACTTTGAGACAAATGGGAAAAAATTTTGTGCGTAAATAGCTGATAATCAATAGCATAAAAACGAAAAAAGCGGTTGAATAACCGCTTTATTTCTTTCTCAAATTTCTAGTGTCACCTAGGAAAATCTATTGTCATAGGGATTTAGATAGTGTAAAGACGAGCACTTTTAGAGAGGTCACATTTTTTTGAAAATTATTTTTTCCATTTTATGTTGCAACCCATGCTTGGGTATTGGTTCTCAATTTGAGGTTTTCCTTGTAGAACATTATCTATTGCAGCCCTTAGGTCGCTTCCCGTTAAAAGGATGTCTGTACCTGGCCGACTGTCGTCTAATCTGCCGCGATAAGAAAGTTGGTCTTGTCCATCAAATACATAAAAATCAGGAGTACATGCGGCTTGGTAGGCTTTGGCAACTTCTTGTCTTTTGTCAAACAAATATGGAAACGGGTACTGCAAAACCTTGGCAACCAATCGCATCTTATCTGGAGAATCATCAGGGTAATTTTCTACATCGTTGGAGCTAATCGCAATAAAGGATACACCTTCGGACTTGTACTTGTTGGCTATTTTGACTATTTCTGAGTTGACATGAATGACATAAGGGCAATGATTACAAATAAACATAATCACTGTGGCTTTATCTGATCTCAATTGATCAAAACTCATGTAATTTCCGCTCACCGTATCTTGCAACAAGAAATTAGGGGCTTTGGTCCCCAAGGCCAACATATTTGATGGTGTTAATGACATATTTTGTTATTTACATCTATGGTCAATGCCCAAAACGTATTTGCTAATAATTTGTACTTCTCCTGCTGTTTGATCTCCCAAAAAGCCATGGATGTGCTTGGTCTCAAGATGATCTTTGGCATAATCCAACAGGCCAGTAGATTGCGGCATAAAACTGTAATGCCATTTTTCCTCGTTATATCCATCCTCTCGGTGGCTCCCTTTTTCACAATACACTTGACAGTAGCCGTATTTCGCAGCATTGCGCTGGAGCCAATTGTATAAAACAAGCCCCTCGCCTTTTTCAAACCATGAATTGTCAAAAGAATTAAGATCAATATCAGTCCCCCAATGGTGTCGGCTGCTTCCCGGCATAGAACTATACTCCAAAATCTTTAATGCACGATCCACTTGATTTTCTATGTCTGAAGCTTTTGTGCCATCAGATAATATTCGATTGCCCGTCCATTTATTTTCCCAAATACCTTTTTGATAATTAAAATTTCTAGCTGCAGATCTTATTTGTAAATCAATGCCATCCTTTTTCGCAGCTTCATACATTTGCTGAAATGATTCAAAAGCATCTTTACGCATAAACATCCCTTCGCGGTCTGCATATTGCTTTGGAATAGCAACAAAATCTTCATGTTTCTTGGGTTCAAATTTCCCTGTTAGGTACGCTATGTTGTGATGCGAAGGTTTCACGACTTTGGTTGGTTTTACATCAACTTGTTTTGAAGATTCGCCCGGATTAGGCTGAGTCTCCGAACAAGAAAATAAGACTGTCAAAAGTATAATTGAAATTACTCTCATTTAGTTCGCTGGACGTTTATCGATTGGACAAAATAAACCATTGGTCTGTATTAAATCCACCAATTCGTTTGGCACCATGATTTCCCAACCTGATCGACCCTCACAAATGGCATCATGTACATTGTCCGGATAAATGTGCAATAACTCTTCGTTGAATTCATTGATCGGAACTATTTGCTCACTCTCCAATAAGTACTTATACAAAAAGCGGATGCTTTCTGGAACTATAAGATTATCAGCTGTCATCACAACCTTTTGATTGTCCTCCAAGGCAGGATACACATATATTTTGATGTTTTTGGTAAACAACTCACCAAAAGCCACCAATAACCTACCGTCTTTGTTGTTTTCGTATTTCGAAACGATGATCTCATAGAGTTCTCTAACTCCTATGACCAATCCTAAGTTTTGAATCTTATAGTCTGATAGATAGTTGATCAGTTTTTGATGGTTGCTGCAATTGGTCACCATGACCTTTTGGCCCATGGCACAAAGCAGCTCTGCTCTAGATTTAAAATCAAACTCGTCGATCTCACCATTGGTTTCCAAATTTTCCAATGTAAGCTCTGTAATTAATACCGCCCGATCATTGTCCACTTTTGGCTCCTCTTTAAACTGTTTAAAGGACTGATCTATTACATCAAGGCTTACCCTAGTGGGAGGTCTGTAGTGCCCTCTGACTACGATCAAATGTTTTTTGTAAAGAAATTCTGAAGCATGGACGCTGTTTCTGTTCTCATCAAAAATAGTGACATCAGTAAGGCCATATTTGACCAAATACAGCCCCAACAATCTGTTGTCTATATGCTCAAAGTCTGGCCCACTCAACCTAATCATATCCACCTCTATCCTGCCTTCTAAAGCGTCAACCAAGGACTTGACCAATTGCTTGGGATCGTGCGCATATTTAAAACATGCATAGACCATATTTACACCCAAAATACCAATGGCCTCTTGCTGAAGTCTCGTATTGTTGTCGAGCATCTTGGTATGGATGACCAATTGGTTAGGCTCCTTTTGTCCAGGCTTAGATTGGAATCTTACCCCCATCCAACCATGGCCCTTATTTGTTTTGTGATAATTGATGGCCGAAACGGTATCGGCAAATACAAAAAAGCACGTTTCTGGTCGAATCTCGGTCAGGCGTTCTTCCATCAGGTGGTACTCATGGTCCAACATCTTATATAACCTTGACTCACATACATATCTGCCAGACTCTTCTTCCCCATATATCGCATCCGAATAGGTCTTATCGTAGGCAGACATTGTCTTAGCAATCGTACCCGAAGAAGCACCTACGTGAAAGAAATTATTGGCAACCTCCTGCCCTGCTCCAATCTCCGAAAAGGTGCCATAAATCTTCTCGTCTAAATTTATCTCTAAAGCCTTTTGCTCGGTTTGAATAATTTGATAATCCATGTACTCACATTAATAGCTGCAAAGATAGCCTAATAGAAGTGTTTTCCATTTTACTCAGGCCCGACATTCTTTAAAGTTTAACGCAATTTATTTAGGGCAAGCCTAAACCAAAGTGTCTACTATTTGTCAGTTTGAAAGATGTACTATTTTCGCATAGAATGAAACGAATCTTATTCTTCTCCATAGTTGTTTTTGTCACTATTGCCGGGACTGTTGATCTACAAAATCTTTTTGATTACGAAGACCAAAACATTCCAAGCTACATTACGCACGACAACTCTTTTGACAACCCTGTAACGGATGAAGGAGCGACTTTGGGAAGAGTACTTTTTTACGACAAAAACTTAAGCACAGACAACACCATCGCTTGTGCAAGCTGCCATAGCCAACAATTTGCTTTTAGCGATACCGCTGCGGTAAGCCTTGGGGTAAACGGTACTACAGGTAGGCATTCAATGCGATTGGTTAACGCTCGTTTTGCAGAAGAAACCAAATTCTTTTGGGACGAAAGAGCTGGAACCTTAGAGCTTCAAGTAACGATGCCTATTCAGGACCATGCCGAAATGGGCTATAGCGGCACCAATGGTGATCCAAATTTTGATGACCTCATAGATAAATTAAGTGCCCTCGATTATTATCAAGATCTTTTTGAGTTTGTTTATGGAGATCCCATCATCACCGAAGAAAGAATGAAACTGGCTTTGGCCCAATTTGTACGAAGCATCCAATCTTTTGACAGCAAGTTTGATGAAGGACTCCAGCTCACTGGAAATCTAACCGACCCTTTTCCAAATTTTACCGATGCCGAAAACAGAGGCAAAGCCTTGTTTTTGGAAGAGCCAGAATTTGACAGTCAGGGCTCCAGAATAGGTGGAGGCGCAGGGTGTAATTCTTGTCATAGAGCTCCAGAATTTGACATCGATCCAACCTCTAGAGCCAATGGCGTATTGACAGAACTCAATGGTTCTATAAATCCAGAAATTCATCGCTCGCCCACTTTAAGAGATATGATCAATCCTATTACAGGAGAGTTAAATGGACCACTCATGCATAATGCTCAATTCGCAACGCTGGAAGAAGCGATCGATCATTACAACAACATGGGCTCCAACTTGTCCAGTGTCGAAATCCAACAATTAGATCCAAGGCTTAGAGTAGGTCCTTTCGCTCAACATCTTAACCTAACAGATGATGAGGTAGATGATATGATTTCATTTCTTCATGCGCTAACAGGGTCCGACGTGTATACCAACGAGATTTGGTCCTCCCCTTTTGATCTGTCGGGCAACTTAGAACTTATAAATAATCCCTTAAGCATTGACGAACCAGAAGTATCTGCCCAAGTAGAATTTTACCCTAATCCAGCTGTAGATTTCATCAATATCGAAAGCCTTTTTGCCTTTCGGCGAATAAGTCTCTTAGATCAAAATGGCGCTTTGGTCATGAATCAAACTTTTGATTCCAGCCGAAATCAGCAACTCGATGTAAGCCAACTACCAAGCGGTATTTATATGTTAAGGATAGTTGGATTGGGTGATAAAAATGTAAGCAAGAAGCTCGTCAAACTGTAATCAAACTGCATTACTAAGTCTTAAAGTATTAGTAATCGCTTGGAAAACAATTATCTTAAGCCCTTAATGATTTTTGAACTTGGTGATATTGTTCATTCCAATTACGATGAAGCAATTATCCCGAAACTTGTACTATAATGAAACACTTTTTCAGCCTTGCACTGCTCTTATTCACTTCGCTTTCGTTTGCGCAAACGGTAAATATTCCGGATGCCTTTTTTCTTGAAGCACTAATAAATGAAGGCGTGGATACCAATGGTGATGGAATGATACAAGTAAGTGAAGCTGAGATTACCGATACTCTTGAACTAAGATATTCTGGAATAAATGATTTAACCGGTATTGAAATCTTTACAAATCTGATATACTTAGACTGTAGTTATAATGGAATTTGTGGCCCGGTTGATTTCTCTTCAAATCAAGAATTACTTTATCTCGATTGCAATAGAAATGAATGTTTCATCCCTGTGATTACAAATAATCAGAAGTTACAATATTTAGACTGTAGCTCCAATATAATGGCTGATCTTGATGTTTCTCAAAATTCATCTCTCACCCATCTGATCTGCGGAAGTCAGTTTTTGCAAGAACTCGATTTGTCCAATAAACCTGATCTAGTATATCTTGATTGTTATGATAATTATATTTCGAACCTTGACTTAAGTTCGAACACGAACTTGACCTATTTGAATTGCGGTAACATATCTATAACGACCCTTGATTTATCTAACTTGACCAAGCTGGTTGAATTACACACTGATCGGAATTACATCGAGATTTTAGATCTTTCAACAAACTCAAAACTAGAGTACGTTTCAGCTAAAAGTTCAAATCTAATTGAATTGATATTACCAGTAAATAATTCTAGCTTGGATGAATTAGATTGTTATCAGAATGAACTTACACATGTTGATTTTTCCTCTCAAACTCAGCTAAGAATTTTAAATTGTTTTAACAATGCTTTTACCAGTGTCGATTTGTCCAATTGTCCACTTTTAGAAGATGTTTCTTTGGGAAAAAATTGGAATTTACATACCATCATATTTAACGAAATACATCCAGTTCTTACAGAATTAAATCTTTTTGGGGCAGATATTGAAACACTTGACCTAAGTTTTTGTCCCGAACTGATTACCCTAAATTGCTCTGGAATTAATCCTTTAGTTTCTCTTGACCTTTCCGTTTGTCCAAAAGTAGAATGGGTTGAAGCAAGAGCATGCAATATGGAAAACCTTGATTTAACTAATTGCACAAATCTCGAACGCCTAGATGTTGAGGATAACAAACTAGGTTCCATTGATTTAACAGATTGCATTTCGCTCGAAACTTTTATTTGTAATTCAAATTTGCTTACTACTATAGATTTCTTTGGAAACCCTAATTTAGTTTCGGTTACCTGTGGAGATAACTTATATACAAAGCTTTCATTTCCAAATTCACCAGAATTACGCTTTCTTAATTTGGATTGGCATGATCCAGATATTACTTGTCTTGACCTTAGTCATAATTCTAATTTTCAAAGCATTCGACTGAAGCGTACCGATATAGAATTTCTATCCTACTCGAGTACAAAATTCGATAATATTTTATCTTTTGATATAACCAGTCAATCCTCCATCCAATATGTATGTGGCCCACAATCTCGGTGGTTCGCATTTGACATTTTCAGCAACATCATTTATTCCGAACACTGTTATGCTTGTGAAGAGGGTTCTTCCGTATCAGGAGTTGTTAAATTTTCGGAAGACAATTGCTCAAACGCAAGTTCTATAATTACTCCAAACGTTCCTATGGAATTAGTTTATGAATTAGACACCATTATATATCAAACCAATCAAAAAGACACTTTCAAGTTTTACTTTCCATTTAATGAACAAATAAAGCTCAGTCCAATAATTGAATACAGTGATCTTTTGGACGTTTCACCACCTTCCTATGATTTATTCTTAGATAATGCTGTATCAGGTATCGATTTTTGTGTTTCGCCTTCTCAAGATTTGGCTAAAAATGATTTGGCGTTGACTGTTTATACCCAACAACAACCAAGACCAGGAATAGAACATACTTATTACGTTCAGTATGAAAATATTGGCAACTCTTTGGCATCAGGATCTATTAAGTTTTCTTTTGACGAAGATTTTATGACGTTCAATGGTTCGGCAGAAAATTGGAACCTAGCGGGAGAAGATTTGATACTAGAATTTGACAATCTATCCCCCCTCAAACTCCGAACCTCTGAAATTCATTTTTCTCTTAATTCACCGATGGACAACCCTCCTTTAAATGCTGGAAATATTCTATCCATTAGAGCGGATCTCTTAACAGATGAATTTGATTGCAATACAAATAATAACATTTCAATCCTTGAAGAAACTGTCGTCAATTCGTATGATCCCAATGATAAAATTTGTTTGCAAGGAGCTTATCTACTGCCCAATGATACCACTACACTCGATCTTACCTATCGCATTAGGTTTGAGAATACTGGAACAGCAGAAGCGTTTAACGTTACTGTTGTAGACACCTTAGACCCGGCGCAATTTAATCTTTCAACTTTTAGATTGATAGAAGCCTCACATGATGTTCAAGCAGAGATCGTCGACAATGTGGTCAGCTTTAAATTTTTTGGAATTTATTTGCCTCATGAGGAGGATGAAAACGATGGATTTGTCATTTTCAAAATTACTCCTTGGACTGACTTAGAGGTAGGTTCAGAAATCAGCAACGAAGCTGATATTTATTTTGATTTTAATTTTCCAATCCGTACGAATAGATACAAATCTTACATAGTAGAGGATGTGGACTTGGACGGATACCATAACCTTATAGATTGTGATGATAATGATCCATTGGTGTTCAGTTCGGACATGGAAGAAATACCATACAATGGTATTGATGACGACTGCAATCCACTTACGTTAGATGATGATTTAGATCAGGACGGATTCCTCAATGTTGAAGATTGTGATGATTTAACTTTTGCTATAAATCCAGATGCAGTTGAGATTCCTGGAAATGGCATTGATGAAAATTGTGATGGAATAGATGGAATGGACAATGATGGAGATGGCTACCACAACCAGGAAGACTGCGACGACAACAACCCCGATATAAATCCTGATGTCGTAGAAATACCATACAATGGCCTAGACGACGATTGTAATCCACAAACGTTAGACGAT
>JAHDGJ010000014.1:88030-93081 GCA_020627705.1 Saprospiraceae bacterium | reverse complement strand
TCGACTTGCATGTATTAAGCCTCCCGCTAGCGTTCATCCTGAGCCAGGATCAAACTCTCCATAGTAAATTCTTTTGTTCGATTAAACGAACTGTGTTTTTATACTCTGGAAAAATTCATTCCTAGCACTCATTTTTTTTGAAATAAACCTTAGTTTATTTCGTATCTACTTTCCAATATGTCAATTAACTTTTTTCCTTTATCCAACCTCTGTTTTCTAAAGGACTGCAAATATACAGGCATTTTTAACAAACGCAAGCATATTTTTATTTTTTTTTGAAAAATTTTAAAGCATGCTAAAACTGCGTTGAATAGAGGATTTTGTTAGGAGATAAAGCTTTTTTCTATTCCTAACTCTAATCCTTTTCTCAAGTAACTCATTAGCAGGACTATTACATATTTTATTAAATAGATTTATGTAATATACATAGGCCAAATAAACTCCAAATCGTACTGAATTTGGCAAAAGATTTATTCCTATATATCCCATATCAAAATCTTTTTTTATTTCGATCTCGATTTCTTTTTTTATGCTTTCATCAAAATTTTGCACATCAACATTGGGGAAATAACTTCTGCCTCTATCAATAAAGTCGCTTTTGATATCTCTTAAAAAGTTTATTTTTTGAAATGCTGAACCCAATGCACGAGCATAAGGCGTCAATTCTCTGACTCTCGCTTTGTCCTGTACAAAAACATCTAAACACATTAGGCCTACGACTTCAGCAGAACCATAAATGTAGTTTTCGAATTCATCTCTATTATAGTCCCTCTGGGTTAAATCCATTTCCATACTGTCCAAAAAGGCATTTATATGATCTTCTTGAAGCTGATAATCATGGAAAACCTTTTGAAAAGAATGCAATACCGGGTTGAGGCTTACTTTGTCGTGGATAGCTGAGAATGTGTCTTCTCTAAATTTTTGCAACAATTTGCGTTTGTCCACCCCTTCAAAAGTGTCAACAATCTCATCAGCAAACCGTACGAATCCATAAATAGAATAAATTGGCTTTCGGAATTTCTTTTCAAACATTCGAATACCCATAGAAAAAGAAGTGCTATACTTCTTAGTGATTAGCTCACTACATTTTTCACATACGGTATTATAAAGTTTATCCAATTTTCGAAAGAATTTGATTTGCAACTAGTTGTCCTGAAATTAATGATGGTGGTACACCTGGTCCAGGAACTGTCAATTGACCTGTATAATACAAGTTATGATGTTTTTTGTTCAAAATCCTAGGTTTGAGCAATGCAGTTTGTTTTAACGTATTTGCCAAACCATAGGCATTTCCCTTGAATGAATTGTATTCGTTCTGAAAATCCTCTACAGAAAAATCCTTTCTATATATAATATGCGACTTTATCTCCTCCTTAGTGTATGACTCTAGACGAGACATTACTTTATTGAATTGCTGTTCAATTAACTCCGGGGTACTTGTTAAGCCAGGGGCTAATGGAATAAGGATAAACAGATTCTCTTTGCCTTGAGGCGCTACCTGGTGATCAGTCTTAGAAGGACAACACACGTAAAACAAAGGCTCATTAGGCCATTGTTTGGTTTTATATATTTCGTCCGCATGCTGATCAAAATCACGATCAAAAAACAAGTTATGATGTTTAAGGCCACTTACTCTTTTGTCAACTCCCAAGTAAAACAATAATGAGGAGGGTGCCATTGCTCTTGATTCCCAATATTGGTCTGTATAATTCCTGTCGCTCATGGAAAGCAAAGAAGATTCTGTATGATGATAATCAGCTGATGAAATACAATAATCCGAGTCTACCTTTTTGAGGTCATTAATATTTAGTGTCACTTTACCCTCAGAAAACTCGATTCTTTTTACTTCGGCGGAAGTCTCGAATTGAACCCCTTGCTCCTTACAAATTTGAATCATAGCCTGAATGATTTCATTCATCCCTCCCTTAGGATACCAGGTGCCTAGTGACAAGTCCGCATAATTCATTAGAGAATAGAGTGCTGGTGTGTTTTGTGGCTTAGCTCCTAAAAACAATACCGGAAATTCGAGTATGTTTCGTAGGTAAGGATGTTTGAATAGTTTCCTGATCTGACTAGATATGGAAGAAAACATTTGCAATTTAAAGGCACTTTTCAATATCCGCAGGTCTACAAATTCGAATACCGAAAGGCTCGGTTTCCAAACGAATTCATTCATGCCAACTTCATACTTGTATTTTGCCTCATCCAAAAACTTTTGGAGTTTGACTGCACTTCCTTCCTCTAAGGCTTCAAACATCTTGTAAAGCTCCTCCATACTTGCAGGAACATCCACTTGATCTTCTTTTGAAAAAAAAACTCGATAGGATGGATCTAGTCTTATTAATTCATAAAAGTCAGAGGTGGTGTGCCCAAATTTCTGATAAAACTCTTCAAATACTTCTGGCATCCAATACCAAGAGGGTCCCATGTCAAAAGTAAAACCCTCTACATGAAATTTTCTTGCTCTGCCTCCAAGGTCTTTATTCTTTTCAAAAACGGTTACCTTATGACCTTGTTGGGCTAAAGTTACTGCTGCCGCTAATCCCGAAAACCCTGAACCAATAATAGAAATACTGTGAGACATGATTAGCGAACAACACAAAAGAGGATTGGTTCAAATAAAAAAAGGCCCGACGTAAACGTTCAGGCCTTTTAATATTCTTACGGAGACTTATTTATTTTCCTCCGTCTAGCTCGTCTTGCCACTTCTGCAGTTCATCCCACTTTCCTTCCGCAGCTAATTTAGCTTGGTCAGGCCATGTCGTTGGATCATGCATTTTGTATCTGCTTCCTGCAGCAAGCAAAATCTCTCTGATCTGATCTGGAGAAGCATCAGCAACTTTTGCAAAAGTTTCTAACCCTGCTTCCGCCAAAAGAGACGAAATTTTAGGTCCAACCCCTTCAATCTTTTTCAAATCATCTGATTTTGCATCCACAGCAGGTTCGGCTGCTTTCTCTTCAGCAACAGGCTCCGCTGCCTTTTCTTCCACAACTGGTTCTGCAGCTTTCTCTTCCACAACTGGAGCAGGAGTTGGTTCGGGAGCTTTCGCTTCGTTTGCCTTCATCTGTTCTTTAAGTTGCGAAAATGCCGCCATATCACCCAGTGTCGTTGACTGTTGTCTTGAGTTTTGCGCCTTTACAGCTTTTCTTGTTGTTTGTCTTTCGACATCTCTTTCTTTACGCACGGTATCCTTAGCATCTCTCTTGATATCATCACTGTATCTTAAATGAGAAACAAGAATTCTCTTATCATCTCTGTTGAATTCTATGACTTTGAACGTCAATGTTTCATCAACTTGAGCTGATGTACCATCTTCTTTTCTCAAATGCTTTATTGGAGCAAACGCTTCTAAACCATATGGTAGCTGTACAATACCCCCTTTATCGTCTTTTCTGACAAGGGTAGCTTCGTGGTAAGAACCGATTGGAAATACATTTTCAAATGTATCCCATGGGTTTTCCTCCAATTGCTTATGACCTAAAGAAAGTTTTCTGTTGTCCATGTCTATTTCTAGAATAGAAATATCAATCTTCTCTCCTACTTTAGTGAATTCGGAAGGATGTGAATATCTCTTAGTCCAAGATAAATCAGAGACGTGAATCATTCCACCTATGCCTTCTTCTAGCTCAACAAAAACACCATAAGGTGTCAGGTTTTTAACCTCTCCATTGTGTTTTGAACCAACTGCAAATTTCTCAGCGATTGCACCCCATGGATCTTCTTCCATTTGTTTCAAACTAAGAGACATTTTTCGCTCTTCTCTGTCTATGGTTACTACCTTTGATTCGAACTCTTGATTTAAAGAGAAGAATTCTCTTGCACTTATTGGCTGATTACTCCAAGTCACCTCAGAAACGTGAATTAACCCTTCAACTCCTGGAATGATTTCGAGGAATGCTCCATAATCTTCAATGTTTACAATCTTCCCTTTCACGATAGATCCTTCCACAACATCAGCAGGCAATACATCCCATGGATGTGGTTGTAGTTGTTTCAAACCAAGAGAAATTCTCTTCTTGCCATCATCAAAATCAAGAACTACCACATTGAGTTTTTGATTTAATTCTAGTACTTCTGATGGATGATTGATTCTGCCCCAAGAGATGTCTGTGATATATAATAATCCGTCAACACCACCGAGATCCATAAAGGCTCCAAAGTCTGTGATGTTCTTAACGATACCTTCAAGAACTTGTCCTTTATCCAATCCTCCAATGATTGATTCTCTTTGCTCCGCTAAATCACTTTCAATAAGCGCTTTGTGAGAAACTACCGCATTTTTAATGGCCTCATTGATTTTGACCACCTTAAATTCCATTTGCTTTCCAACATACTGATCGTAATCAATAATTGGCTTTATATCAATTTGAGACCCTGGTAAGAACGTTTCCAATCCGCCGCAATCTACAATCAATCCTCCTTTGGTCTTGCTGATCACCATTCCTTTTAGAATAGTGCCGTTTGTATACGAATCTTTCAAGCCTTCCCAAGCTTCTAAAAGCTTTGCTTTTCTTCTAGAGAGGATTAATTGACCACGTTGATTCTCTTTGGATTCAACATATACTTTAACAACATCTCCTTTCTTTAAGTCTGGAGTGTCTCTAAATTCTGATAGAGATACTAAACCGTCTGATTTATAGTTGATATCGAGTACTACGTCACCACTTCCGATGTAACTTACTGTTCCTTCTACGATTTCACTTTCACCAATAGTGTTTAGTGATTTTTCGTAATCCGTAAGAAAATCTTGGATTTCGCTTTCTGTATAATTTAGGGTATGTCGGTTTCCGATTGACCAATCGAAATCATCGTGTGCTGTTCTTTCTTCTTTTTGTGGTCGAGCAGGGTTTTTAGGCTTTTCTTCAGCCTGAGGTGCAGTAGCATCTTCTACTTTTCCATTTTCCTCGACAGCATCAGCAACTTTTTCAGTTGCGTTTTCTGTAGATTCTGTTGCCGTTTCTACTGCTTCACTAGCAGCATCTTGTACAACTTCTTCCGTTTTGTTTTCTTCAGACATAATCTGAATGGGTTTGTATTCTATCAGCTTTTG
>JAHDGJ010000014.1:0-87930 GCA_020627705.1 Saprospiraceae bacterium | reverse complement strand
CCGTTTTGTTTTCTTCAGACATAATCTGAATGGGTTTGTATTCTATCAGCTTTTGAATAGAAGGATTTATCCGAAATATTTCGGGCTGCAAAAGTACAAATAATTTGTTGAAGGTGCAAAAGTATCGGGTATCGGGTATCGGGTATCGGGTATCGGGTTCGGGGTTCGGGAATTTATACTTAAAATCTAATGGACTGTTTATGCGATAGGGATAGGAAGTATTTAGCCCGCCTTTGGCGAGGCCGAAGCGAATGCGGAGTACTGTATAGCCCGACCCTGTCCAGACTTAAAGTCGGACAGGGGGTCGCCCTAAAGAAATGTTCTTAAGAATTTAGAACATTTTGTATTTTGGGAGAATAGAAAAAATTAAATGAGAAAACTATGGACCGACCTTGGTTAAAAAACTATCCAGCTGGAATACCTGCGAATATTGATAATACTAAATACTCTTCAGTTGTAGAATTTGCAGAAGACTGTTTTAAGAAGTATGCCAAGCTTACGGCATTTGAGTGTATGGGAAAAAAAATGACCTATGGTGAGCTTGGAAAAAAAGTGGATGCTTTTGCAGGCTATTTGCAATCCAGAGGTTTAAAACCAGGGGATCGAATTGGCATTATGATGCCAAATCTATTGCAGTATCCGATAGCTCTTTTTGCTTCGTTAAAAGCAGGACTTATTGCCGTAAACACCAACCCATTGTATACGGCCAGAGAAATGAAACATCAGTTTAATGATAGTGGGGTAAAAGCCGTTATTATATGCGAAAACTTCGCGCATAATCTGGAGAAAATAATTGGTGACACAGATATTGATATCGTCATTACAGCCTCAATCGGAGAATTGCTTGGAGGCGTGAAGGGAATGATGACCAATTTTGTAGTACGGTCTGTAAAGAAAATGGTGCCGAAGTTTAACATTCCGAATTGTGTGAAATTCAAGGATGCCCTATCTCAAGGTGCCAAATTTACTGTTACTCCTGCCGCAGGGGGCCACTCAGATGTCATTGTGCATCAATATACTGGGGGTACAACTGGCGTGTCAAAGGGAGCGATGTTGACCAATAGTAATTTGCTGTCTAACCTCGAGCAGCTCTCACATTGGATGAAAATTTCGTTGAAGGATCGAGAAGAAGTAGCGCTTTCTCCACTACCCATGTACCATATTTTTGCCTTTTCGGTAAACTGTTTGGCTATGATGAGTATTGGGGCTCATACTGTATTAATTACCAATGCCAGAGATTTAAAGTCCGTAATTAAAGAGTTTAAAACACATAAAATTACGTTTATGTCTGGGGTGAATACACTCTTTAATGCTTTACTAAATCAACCTGATTTTAAGGCTTTGGATTTTAGCCATTTTAAGTTTGCCATTGGTGGTGGTATGGCCGTGCAAGATGCTGTCAGTGAAAAGTGGAAAGCCATTACAGGAAATCAAATCGTACAAGGCTATGGCCTAACAGAAACCTCACCTGTTGCGACTGCTAACCCATTTAACGATCAATGTCAGTTGGGTACGATAGGAATGCCTTTGTCTTCAACAGATCTTCGTATTGTGGATGAAAATGGAAAAGCATTGCCACAAGGAGAAGTAGGAGAAATTCAAATCAAAGGACCACAAGTAATGAAGGGCTATTACAATCGTCCAGACGAAACGGCCAAATGCATCAACAGTGAAGGATGGTTTTCTTCAGGAGATATCGGTATGATGCTGGAAGATGGTTTCTTTAAAATTGTTGACCGTAAAAAAGACATGATCTTGGTTTCTGGGTTTAATGTGTATCCTAATGAAATCGAAGAAGTAGTTGTTACCCATAACAAAGTGTTGGAAGTAGCAGCTATAGGAGTACCTGATCCAAAATCAACAGAGGTGGTTAAAATATGTGTGGTTAAGAAAGATCCTTCGTTGACCAAAGAAGAACTAATTGCTTTTTGTAAAGAAAACATGACGGGGTATAAAGTGCCCAAACATGTCGACTTTTTAGATGAATTACCTAAAACTAATGTTGGTAAAATTCTGAGGAGGGCTTTAAGAGAAACGAACGGTTAAAACTTACTTTGGACTGCAATCTATTTTTCTGTAAGCCCGTATCCAAACAAGGCAAAATCATACTTGACTGGATCTTGACTATCAAATTCTGTTAAATTTTGAGTGAGTTCTAATACAGCTTGCCAGTCACGTTGTTTTCTTTTTAATAGTCCCAGATTTCGTGCTACTCTTTCTACGTGTACATCTAATGGTATAAGTAGTTGGCTTGGTTTTATTTCTGACCATAAACCAAAATCAACACCTGCATTATCTTTTCGGACCATCCACCGTAAAAACATATTGAGTCTTTTACAAGTTGATTTTTTGAAAGGAGCAGAAACATGCTTTTCGGTTCGCTTTAAGTGTTTGCCTAAGGAAAAAAAGTAGGTTCGGAAATGATTGAGGCCTGCTTCTACCTTTTTGTTTTGCGTATCGATAAACGCAGACTCCAACGAATCGTATTTAGAATAGTGATGTTTTAATAATTCAATGAAATATAATGTATCGGAAGCCTGAAATGTTCGATGCTTAAATCTTTCGAACGGTTTTAGGTCTTTTTCAGAATGCTCTGTTATAAACGTATAGGGTTCGTTTCCCATCAGTTCAAACAATTCTGTGGCTTTATTAATTATAGTTTTTCGCTGTCCCCATGAAAGTATAGCAGTCCAAAAGGCTGTAATTTCTATGTCTTGTTTTTTGGAAAAACGATGCGGAATAGAAATAGGATCGTTCTCTATAAATCCAGGAACGTTAAAACGCAAAACTTGATCATTCAAGAAATCTCGAAGCTCTATCTTACTTCGTTTCAAGTCGTTTATCTTGACTTCTCTAAGGTTTGTTGCACTTCTATGATTTCGTACGCTTCAATCATGTCTCCCTCTTTGATGTCGTTGTAGTTTTTGATTGTGATTCCACATTCAAAACCTTTTTTGACTTCTTTTACATCATCTTTAAAACGCTTGAGAGATGAAACCTCTCCTATCGCACCTTCTTTTGTAGGATAAACCACAATGCCGTCTCGGATAATGCGGATTAAAGAGTTTCTCGAAATATAGCCTTCAGTTACGAAACTACCCGCAATAGTACCAATTCTACTGATCTTATAAGTCTCACGTACTTCAACCATTCCTTGGATTTTCTCCTCTTTTGTTGGTTCAAGCATTCCCTCAATCGCAGATCTGATCTCATCTATGGCTTCATAGATAATGGAGTATGTCTTAATTTGTACGCCTTCTTTCTCTGCTAATTGTCGGGCTGAACCTGATGGTCTTACTTGAAAACCAATCACAATGGCATCCGAAGCAGAAGCCAATAAAATATCAGATTCTTGAATCGGTCCAACTGCTTTATGGATTACGTTTACTTGAACTGAATCAATGGATTGTTTGATTAATGAATCAGAAAGTGCCTCGATAGAACCATCCACATCACCTTTTACAATTAAGTTAAGTTCCTTAAATGTTCCAAGTGCAAGTCTTCTACCAATCTCATCCAAACTAATTCGTTTGCTAGCTCTATTGGATTGCTCTCTTTCAATCTGATTTCTCTTCGCAGCAAGCTGTCTAGCTTCTTGCTCAGAATCCATTTCTTTAAATGTTTCTCCTGCCTGAGGAGCTCCACTTAATCCTAAAATTCTGACTGGTGTAGCAGGACCCGCTTCTTTTATTCTTTTTCCATGCTCATTAAACATGGCTTTTATCTTACCGCTATGAGAACCTGCAGCAATAGGATCTCCTATTTTGAGCGTTCCGTTTTGAACCAGAATGTTAGTAACGTAACCTTTTCCTTTATCTAAAGAGGCTTCAAGTATAGTCCCACTCGCTTTTCTATTTGGGTTAGCTTTAAGTTCTAAAACCTCTGCTTCTAAAATTATCTTTTCCAGAAGCTGATCAATATTAGTACCCATCTTAGCCGAAATATCTTGAGATTGGAAAGTACCACCCCACTCTTCAATCAGAAGATTCATTCCTGAAAGTTCTTGTTTGATTCGATCTGGAGAAGCTCCATCTTTATCAATCTTATTGATTGCAAAAATCATTGGAACTCCGGCAGCTTGAGCATGACTGATTGCTTCTTTTGTTTGAGGCATTATTTTGTCATCCGCTGCTACGATAATGATTGCAACATCGGTTACTTTGGCTCCCCTTGCCCTCATCGCTGTAAATGCCTCGTGACCAGGAGTATCTAAAAATGTAATTTTCTTTTTGTCTTCTCCCACCTGAACTTCATATGCACCGATGTGCTGAGTTATACCCCCAGCTTCACCCTCTGCTACTGTAGCGTTTCTTATGTAATCCAACAAAGATGTTTTCCCATGATCAACGTGACCCATTACCGTAACAATTGGAGCTCTTGGCTCAAGGTCCTTGGGATCGTCTACAATTTCTTCAACCTCTTCCTCTTCATCCTCAGCAGTAATAAAAGTTACCTCTGTCTCAAACTCTCCAGCAACAAGTTCAATAATTTCTGCGTCTAATCTCTGGTTGATAGAAACGATCACACCAAGGTTCATACATGTAGTGATAACTTCAGAAACAGACACATTTAGAAGGTTAGCAAGTTCTTGAACAGAAATAAATTCGGTTACTCGAAGCGTTGCATCTTGTTTTTCTAGATTCTTAATCTCCTCTTTTTCTCTCTTTTCTTCTCTGTTGTCTCTTCGTATTTTCTGTCGCTTTCTCTTTCCTCCACCAGAGAGACGAGCCATTGTTGCCTTAATCTTGTCTTCAATTTCTTTTTGAGAAACTTCTTTTACCTCGTCAGTTTTTTTACTCTTACCTCCAGCACGTTGTTTTGACTTTGGATAGTTTTGAGCAGAAACTTTTTTACGTGTTCTTTTCCTCTTTCTTGACTCACCTGGCTTATTGTCGGTTTTTGTCTTTGGTTTGGCTTCCGGCTTCTTATTGATCTGATCCAACTTGGATTTATCAATTTTTCCTAAAACCTTAAGTCCTTGTAATTGAGGCGTTTTTGCTCTTACAAGTTCTGGTTCAGGAGTAGCGGGAGCAGAAGGAGTTGGTTTTTGCTCTTCTACAACTGGTTCTTCCTTTTTGGGTTCTTCCTTTTTGGGTGCTGGTTTAGGCTCTTCTTTCTTTTTGGCTTTTGGCTTTGGTTTGGCTTTTTCAAGATCAATTTTACCAATAACCTTTGGTCCAGTCACTTTTGCCTTTGCCTCAATGACCTCTTCCTTTTTTTCTTCTGCAACTGGTTCAGGAGTAGGTTCAACAACAGGCGGAGGGGTAGGTTCTGGAATGGGCTCTACCTTTTTTACAGGGGGTTCTGGTTTTCTCTGATCGCCAATCACAATTTGATCTGCTTGTTCTTTCACCGCCATTGAATTGCTAAACTCCTTTAGAAGCAAATCATGCATCTCATCCGAAAGCTTAGACGTAGGCTTGTTTTCTATCTCAAAACCACTTTGAGATAGAAAGTCTACGATCGTAGCCGTTCCAACATTCAATTCTTTCGCTATTTTGACCAGTCTACCTGCCATAAAAAATATTCCGTTTATTCTTCTTCTTCGAACTCTGCCTTTAGAATCTTCAACACATCGTCGATGGTTTCCTCTTCGAGGTCTGATCTTCTAACAAGTTCTGTTTTGCTCAGCGCCAATACACTTCTTGCTGTATCGCAACCGATATTTTTCAATTCATCGATGATCCAGTCTTCGATTTCATCATTAAATTCATCTAAGTCTATGTCTTCAAGCTCAAGATCATCATTTTCTCTATAGACATCTATCTCATAACCAGTTAATCTACTGGCTAATTTAATATTTGAACCTCCTTTACCAATCGCCAACGACACTTGATCAGGCTGTAAAAATACAGATGCCTTCATCGTCTCATCATCCAAAGAAATGCTGCTCACTTTTGCAGGAGTCAACGATCTTTGTATAAAAAGCGTGTTGTTGTTGGTATAGTTAACTATATCAATGTTTTCATTTTTCAATTCACGCACTATTCCGTGAATTCTTGAACCCTTCATACCAACACATGCACCTACAGGATCAATTCTATCATCGTAAGATTCAACCGCAACTTTTGCTCTTTCTCCTGGGATACGTTCTATCTTTTTGATGGTTATTAGACCATCTTCAATTTCTGGAACTTCTTGCTCCATTAATTTCTCTAAGAACAATCCATCTGTTCTTGAAATAATAACTGCTGGGTTGTTGTTTCGCATCTCCACCCGCTTAATTACCCCTTTAACCATATCGCCTTTTCGGAAGAAATCAGCTCTAATCGTCTCGTTTCTAGGCAAAATCAGTTCGTTCCCCGTCGCGTCATCTAAAACTAAGATTTCTCTTTTCAAAATCTGATGAACCTCTCCAAGTACAATGTCTCCCACTCTATCCATGTATCGCTTATACACTTCGTCCTTCTCCAATTCCATAATTCGAGAAATAAGTGTTTGACGTGCTGCCATAATTGCTCGTCTACCAAATTCTTCAAGCGTTAATTGCTCATAACATTCTTCACCAACTTCGTAATCTGCTTCAATGGCCTGAGCCTCTGATTCTGAAATCTGACTTCGCTCATCGGTTACCTCGCCATCAGGAACAATTTCTCTAACTCTCCACATCTCCAAATCCCCATTTTGCGTGTTGACAATAACATCAAAGTTGTCATCGTCTCCGTATTTCTTACGGATGAGTGTACGGAAAACATCTTCCAACACTCTGACCATTGTAGGCCTATCTATATTTTTTCCGGCTTTAAATTCCGAGAATGAATCAACTAAGTTCATAATGGTGTTATTTAAAAGCTAACCTTTACTTTGGTTTCAATAATGTTATTCATTTCCAATTTCTTTTCCACTTTAATTATCTTTTTCGGTTTTTTTTCAATGACTTCAATTTCTACACAGATTTCGTTTTCGGTCACCTCTTTTAAAATTCCTTCAACCTTCCCTTCTTTTGTTCTTACTTTTATTTTACGGCCAATGTTTTTTAAATATTGGCGATGAAATTTTAATGGTCTTGACAATCCAGCTGAGGAGACCTCGAGGGTATATTTTTCTCCAAATTCTTTAGACTCGTCTATA
The DNA here is from genome assembly GCA_020627705.1 of Saprospiraceae bacterium. Lineage (GTDB taxonomy): Bacteria > Bacteroidota > Bacteroidia > Chitinophagales > Saprospiraceae > JAHDHU01. The sequence continues at coordinate 80,859 of JAHDGJ010000014.1, read as the reverse complement.
ATTTCCTCAACAAATCGACTCACTTTTCTGCAAATCTCGTAAGACACTGCTGTGTCGCTGTCTAAAAAAACTTCGATTTTTTTAGCAGGTGAAACAAATACATCAACAATAAAACACTCTTGCCAATTATTGACCTCCAAACAATCTTCAACATATTTGGAAATATTCTGTACGCTCACCTTTATCAATTACCAGAAAAAAAAGAGGGAACAAACCGTTCCCTCTTTCCAAAATCTGGTGCAAATATAGTTTTTATCGCTTGTTTGTACAAATGGAGTCAATCGATAAAACAATTATTGTACGAACAGTGTTTTTGAAATACCTTTATTCTTAATAGTGGAAGTCTATGAAGTATATACAAATTTCTTTGTTGGTTTTTATCCTTTGTTTCAATGGATGTAAAGACGATTCTGAATTAGAGTCTGAGTTGCAATTTTATTTAGATCAATTTGAGGTAGAAGCAAACGCAAGAGGATTAACTTTTGAAAACCAAATCAATTCAACCGAAATCCACTTAGTCGAAATCATTACTTCAGGAGTTCTTGGACAATGTGTTCGAGTAGATGCCGAACCTAACGAAATTCATATTGACAGGAATTTTTGGTTGAACGAAGCGACAGATTTACAAAAAGAGTTTATTGTATTTCATGAACTTGGACATTGTATCTTAAATAGGGGTCATCTAAACGATGCCAATGGCCAAGGCGAATGTATAAGCATTATGTATGACGGCAATAGTCCTCAATGTATGTTAAACTATAATCCTGCCGTTAAAGAAGAAATGGTTGATGAACTTTTTAACAATTAGAAAAAGGCTCCTACAGAAACACTTATCGCATCCATTTTGGTTTCTTTTTCCATACTGTAAACATTAACCAAACCGTATTCGTACTCCACATCAATGGTTAAAAAATTAAGTTGGACTCCGAGACCAACCACTGCGCCTGCCGAGGCATCAACCAATGAATTGTATAGGCTTCGGTTTTCTATTAGCTCTTCATCGTAGCCCAAGTTGCTGTCTAATTGTCCAAGCACTTTGCCTCTGAGCGATGATTTGTTGCTAAAATTAATCAGATGCCAACCCAAGCCAATTCTTCCAGATAGTATCCTGTGGCTACTTGCTGGAGAAAAATAGTTGGGCTCATCGGTTGAAATAAGATCTATTTGGCTGTAACGAGCACCTACTACAAAAAACATCTTGCCCCCGTTTATTCTGCCATCTGCTCCGAAATGAAATCCCGCATGAGATTGGCCATTAGGAGTTACAGCAAGCACTCTGTTTTGGGCATTAGTAACACCTCCGTAAAATCTTATTCCAGGTTCTTGCGTTAAACCACAGTATGAATAAAAAAGAAAGGAAATTAGAAGGAGTTTTTTCATAGGGTCTCAAATATGCTTCAATAATAATCAATTCGTATAAGCTATCAATGCATTCAAACAAGAGTTTTGTCTACTTTTATAAGTAGATCTTTATAACTATGTATCCAGACTTTTCGTATTTCTTTTATGATATTTTTGGCACCCAACCCGATAATTGGACCGCTATTTTTAAGACTTTCGGGTTTTTCTTGTTTTGTGCATTTATTGCCTCTGGATATGTTTTAAAACTGGAGCTCCAAAGAAAAGAAAGACTTGGGATTTTAAAACCACTTTTAATAACCCCTTCAAAAAGTGATTCGCGTTGGAAAGAAATTTTGTTCAATGCAATCATTGCTTTTTTCTTAGGATATAAAATCCCTTTTATTCGTCAAAACTTTAGTTCTTTTAAAGAGGACCCAGCAGCGGTATTGTTTTCTTCTGGAGGAAATATTTTATTAGGGATACTCGTAGGTGCTATTATCGGAGGGTTACTCTATTGGCAATCTCTCAAAGAACAAAGGCCTACAGAACCTTACCAAGTTCGTCCTTATCAAAAACTGGGTGACATCTTGACTGTTGCCGCAATCTCAGGTGTTTTTGGAGCCAAGTTGTTTTCTGTTTTTGAAAATCTGCCAGCATTCTTTAAAGATCCTGCTGGTGTCTTTTTCTCTGGAAGTGGTTTGAACGTCTTGGGTGGATTTATAGTAGCAGCCATCGCGGTTATGCTGTACGTAAGAAAATTGGGATTCCCCATTTCGCATATTGCGGATGCTGCCTCACCAGCGATAATTACGGGTTATGCAGTTGGTCGAATGGGCTGTCATTTTTCTGGGGATGGCGATTGGGGCAAAGTAAATGATAACCCCATACCAGATTGGTTTTTCTTGCCAGATTGGGTTTGGTCTTATTCTTATCCAAATAATGTTAGCAAGCAAGGAATCAAAATGCCAGATTGCGAATTTGTTTATTGCTGGGAGCTTAATCCAGGAGTATGGCCCACTCCAATTTACGAAATCACGATGCTAGCCATTGTTTTTGCCATCCTGTGGTATTTGAGGACTCGAATAAACATCCCGGGATTCTTGTTTTTTGTCTATTTTTTGCTGTATGGGATTTTGCGCTTCTTAATTGAATTTGTTCGAGTTAATGACAAATATGAAGTGTTGGGTATGAATTATTCGCAAGCGCAATACATTTCGATTTTGTTTTGGTTTATAGGTATAGGTGGAATGGTTTATCTATGGAAAAAATCAAAACCTTCATTGGCTTAAATTGATCCAGTCTGTTTCTCGCAAACAAAAAGAAACAAGTGTGTTAAGCACCTCCAATATGAAGGTGAGATAAGCTTTGAGAAATGAGCTCAACCGTATCGTCCCAATTAAATTTTTGGCGCTGTACTTTGGATTTGCAAACTAAAGTTTCTCTCAAATCCTTTTCGTTATGCACGCGCACCAAGGCTGCGGCAATTTGACCAACATCCGTAGGGTCAACCATTATACAAGCATCTCCTGCTACCTCAGGCATAGAACTTACATTGGAGCAAATTACAGGTACGTCGCAATGCATCGCTTCCAAGATCGGCAGACCAAATCCCTCGAAAAGAGAGACATATATCAAACAGAAGGCTGAAGCTGTAATAAGATTTACTTCTTGGTCATAAAGCTCTTGTTGGATAATTATGTCAGCGGCATATGGAGATTTTGCGAGTTCTGATTCAAATAACTTTGTTTTCCATGCCATGCGAGAAACTAACAAGAGCTTTTTGGGAGAATTAGTTTCTTTTTTGAATCTGGTAAAAGCCTCCAACAGACGCACCACGTTTTTTCTTGGGTGAATCGACCCTACGTATAAAAAGAATTCCTCTCCACCAGTATATTTAGCTCGAATGCCTGATTTTACATTTTCGGAAACAGGACGCAAGCCATCTTTTACCGAATTATACGCCACTTTAACTTTCTTGGGATTTAAGTGGTAGGCACTTATAATATCTTGGCGTGTAAAACTTGAAACCGCTAAAATTTGATCTGCCTTGTGGTGAAAGCGTGGAAAAAAATATTGATAATATTTTTTGATTAGAAAGGGTAAATGATTGGGGTAATGTTGATAAGCTATATCATGACAAACTAGAAGGGTTGGCACTGTAGTACGCAAACTGGCATAGGTGTCTGGACTAAAGAAAACATCGATTTTGTGATTTTTCATAGCACGTACCAAACTGTATTCAAACCATATGAAATGTAAGAATGGATGTCTTGCTGGTGGAGAAACTATAACCGGTGTAACATTATCAGCATAGATAAATTGCTCATCAAATGGACGATCAAAAAAAAAGACAAATTGATGTTCTGGGTGCTTCACTACTAGCCTTCTCAGTGTTTCGTGTATAAACCGACAAACACCTTCCATTCGGTTGCTCAAAAGAACGCGAGTATTTACCCCAATTCGCATTATTTCTTTCTGCTAAATTCTATTCTTGCAAGATCTCTTTTGGCTGTGAATAATTTGTCCAAGCCCTTAGTAAGTGGTAGCACTAGTTTTTGAAGAGTCGTAGAAATAGTACTTTCTTTTTGACCTTCCTTCCGTGATTTTGAATTGAATATTTTCCTAATAAATCCGCAGACCAGATAGCTCATTTGGATATTGATGAATTGGATGTTGTCAAAACGAAACCCTTGAGATTCTACTATCGTTTTATAATATTCATAGGGCCTTCCCATACATAAATCATCCCCTTTAAAATTGCTTTCTATTCTTTCGAAAAGATATATTTTATCGTTAGAAACGCGGCACATTTCCTTCAAAATACTTTGCATCATCTCATCATCAGTATTGTGTTGCAATACAGTGGCAGAAAAAACAGTATCGAATTTTTGATCTTGAAAGGGAAGTTTCTCTCCATTAATCTTTACCAGATTTAGAGATTTAAATGACAAATTTTTGGTTGCGAAATCGATCATGTTCTGAGAAATGTCTGCCCCGGTTAACGAAGCTGGATTTTTCTTGCTCAATTCCTTTAAGTTACCACCAGGACCAGATCCTAACTCCATTATCTTTTTACCTTCAATAGAAATAGAAAGCAAAAGTTCTAGGAATTTACTTCGCTTATATCTATAAAATGGACTGTCGTCTCCCGCTAATACATTATGTCCATCTCTTTCCTCAATTTTTTGAGCAACTTCGGACCAATAGACTTCAGGATGATAAGCCGTTTTTGACATGATGCGAAATTAGCGCTTCTTAAGAACAAAAGCGGGCAAACAAGTCATCGTATTGCAATATCACTTGAGACCAATCATATTTTAAAATCTGACTTTGAAGCTCATGTGATGTTGGGTTAACATTTTCTATAAGCTTTGTCAACTTTCCAACAAAATCACTTTCAGAATGATAAAAATATTCTGCACTGTTAAGGTGCTCTGGATAAGCGAGTTTGTGAGGCAAGAGCGGAGTGGTATTACAATAGATGGCTTCCAATACAGAAACACCAAAAAAATCATGAATGCTTGTAACAGGTAAAATGTCTGCTTTCCAGAGATTCCGGATATATTGCTCCCGATTTTCTATATGTCCCCAAACTTGAATTTGGGCGGACAAGAGCTTTTTGGCTTCATCAAAAATGGCCGGGTGTTTTGAATATTGTTCGCCCATAACGATTAAGTCAAACTCCTTCCCTTTAGCCTTTAGCTCAAATAAGGTATTAAAAAACAGTTTTGGGTTTTTATCAAATTCCCATCTGTGATTCCAAAGAAGTGTTGGTTTGTTGTTGTTATCGTCGGACTTGAAAAGATCAAATTCACTGTAATCAATACCCACAGGAAGGACTAATGATTTTTGCCGAATCACTGATACATTATCTACATTTTTAAAATCAGGAAATTGACTTAAAAATTGTGGCAAAGCCTCCAAAAAGGAAGCTTTGTTAAAGTCAGAATTGAACACCACCTGATCTGCAACCAAGCACGAGCAGTAGTTTATCCAAGCATAATTGCGATCCCACTCTTTTTTGCGGTTGGACCAAGGATAACTAAGTTGGTTTTCATGGAAATAAAGCAAAAGTGGGATGGACTTTAGTTGATCTGAAAGCAAGGATTTAAACAAGGCCAAATCGATCATGTCACTACAAAAGATGAGGTCAACATCCGTGCTAATTTGTTGGGATAAGGGAATGGAAGCTGCCCTCATTCTCCATTTCCAATGACGTGCAGGAAGGCTTACAATTTGTATTTGATGCTTACTAAAGCGTCGTATGCTTTCTGCCCATTGTTTATGACTTCCTCCAAAAAAGGGTTCTACTAAGGCAATTTTAGCCATTATTGTATTGCTTTCTTAAATCTTGAAGAATCTCATTAATAATCGAAGACTCATACCCCTTAGTCATCATATAACCATAGGTCTTTTTTCTTCTCAGAGGTTCTAGTCCTTTTTGCTTTTGGTAGTATTTGGTGGTTAGCTTCAATGCTGTTTTGTAATATTCGTCCTCTTCTATTTCTTTCATTCCTTGTTTAATACAATAGTCACTTACACGTCGAAATTTCAATTCTCGTTTGATCTTGATCCTTCCCCAATGTTTGATTCTAAATTTTCCTCTAGCAAATGATTTGGCAAACCTTTCTTCGTTTAAAAAATTATCATTTATCAATGCAACAATTATGTCTTCTAAATCATCTCCAAAAACTTTAAGTTCGATTAATTTCTTTCTAACTTCAGAATGACACCGGTCTCTATAGGCACAATAGGTTTGTAATTTTATCTGCGCTTCCTTTTTAGATATATATTTATTGTCGTTGGACATGTTTAATGCGACAAATTAATTGTGGGGTTCGAGCCTAAAATAGAGTCTTACTATTATTAACCTTATAAAAATACAAGGATTCTGTCATCACATTAAGTATTTTTATAATGCGTAACTAATTTATTATGAAATTTCGATCAATTTTTTTCGGTCTTGCTTTTTGCTTTACCAGTTTATCTACTGCCCAAATTCAGTTTACTAATAATTCAGAATTATTAGACAACAATCTTTTAGTTGGCGGATTTGCAATGGGAGTTGCTGATATGAATGGAGATGCACTCGATGACATTATTCGCTTTCATCAAGCTGAAATGTTAGAAATTGAATTTCAACAAGAAGATGGAACATTTGTAAGAGAAAATATTGGAGCCATTACTAATGACGCCGCTTGGAGTGTAGCTGTTGCCGATGTTGACCGCAATGGGAATAATGATCTGATTACTGGTGGATTTTACGAAATGCCTACGCTCTTAAAATCGTTGGGTAATAACATGTATTCAACGGAAAATTTGGATGGCCCGCTCATTTTTATGCAAGGAAGCAACTTTGTGGATATAAATGCTGATGGTAATATCGATTATTTTGCTTGTCATGATGATGGTATTTCGTCTCCATACAAAGGAGATGCTAATGGCGGTCTCTTTTTCGATGAAAACTTCTTTGATAGTTCGTCTTCTTTAGCATCAGACAACAGTGGAAACTATTCCACTACATGGATAGATTATGACAATGATGGTGATCTGGATTGTTATTTGTCTAAATGTAGAATTGGTGTTGGCGATCCTTGCGATCCGAGAAGATTAAATCTGATGTTTAAAAATGAAGGCTTTGGCGTTTACTTTGAAGTTGCTGAACAAATAGGTCTTCAACCAAAGGCTCAATCTTGGGCTACCGAATTTGGGGACATAGACAACGATGGTGATTTGGATGTCATGATGGTCAATCACGATAAGAATTCGATGTTATACGAAAACGATGGCACTGGAAATTTCACGGATATCTCTGCATCCGCGGGTTTTGATTTGTCCTTATCTACTTTTCCACAAGCAATGCAAACGTACATGCAAGATTTTGACAACGATGGATTTTTAGACATAATGGTGACTAGTTATTCGACATTTCCTAAACTGTTTATGAATAACGGAGATAAGACCTTTACAGAGATTTCGAATCCATGGGGTACCGATATCAATACGGATACAAACAACAATCTTCAAAGTGCAGCAATGGGCGATCTTAATAATGATGGCTTTATCGATATGATTGTTGGTTTTGCCAATGGTATAAATATTCCAAATTTGACTCTTCCAGATCGATTATATCTTAATACCACCAACAATGGAAATAACAGTATTCAGATCGCATTAAATGGTACTATAGGAAATCAAAATGGAATAGGCTCAAGAATTGAGCTAGATGGACCTTGGGGGACACAAATTAGAGAGGTTAGATCCGGACATAGTTATGGGGTTATGAATTCTCTTCATGCCCATTTTGGGATTGGAACAGAAACAGAAATAGACGAATTAAGGGTGTATTGGCCTTCAGGTGTGATCTCTACACTGAATGATGTAAATATCAATGAATGTACTATAATCAATGAATCAGGCATCAATCTTAGTTATGAAACCGCTGAAATTTGTGAAGGAGACAGCTTGTTTTTAGAAGGAGCTTATCAAACAATGGCTGGAACGTTCACGGATACTTTATCTGCAACTTCAGTTTTAGTGACCACATTGGTTGTAAATCAGAATTATGAAAATACATTGCCAGAGGTAACTACTTGTTTTAATTCTGTGGTACTGGTTGGTGATGAGCTCATTGATACTCCAGGCACACACGTCTTTGATTACACCTCTGTTGATGGTTGTGACTCCACGGTAACAGTAAATGTAAACTGGCATGACGAAATCCTAATTGATGCCACTATTATTGATGATTGGGGACCAGGAACAGGTTCGATAGAAATTGATATCTCGGGAGGGGCACCACCTTATCAAGTTTTTTGGATTACTGGTGACGTGGATACATTAGCGATTTATGACTTAGCCTATGGCAATACTTATCAAGTAGAAGTTGTTGATTCTAATGGTTGCAATCAGGTTGCAGAGTTTATGATTAATCTTAGTTCTTTATCAGAACTTCAAGAAAGCGGCTTAAATGTATTTCCTAATCCTTTTAATAATCAATTTATAATTGAGAATTCAACTTCAGTCACTAGAACTGTTGACGTGTACAATACAATAGGTCAAAAAATAATAAGTCAAACTTTATCGCCAGGAAAAACTCATATTCACCTAGATGAACACCCTTCTGGCTTGTATGTACTATCGGTATTAGATAATAAGAAGAAAAGGATAGGGTCGATGCAAGTCGTAAAAAGATAACATGACAAGAGCTTCTACAAAAGCCTTTGAATGCAATATTCAAAGGCTTTTTTTATGCCCAAAAAGCACTATGACTTGAACCAGATTGAGTCAAATTGAGATAAAAATTTAGGGTCAAAATCTGCTCCAATACCAGGAGAATCATTAATGAAAACCTGCCAGTCTTCAGTATACTTCATGCCACCCTCCACAGGGTCAAAAGCAAACATCAAAGGATAATCTAAATCATAATAAATCACGGCTTTGGAAGCCAAAGAAAAATGAACCAAGGCACTTATCCCTACGCGGGATTCTGAAAAGCTGCCTACTTGACATTGTACATTCGCTGATTCTGCCAACGCCGAAATTTTTAATGCATTTTCGATCCCACCAGACTTGCCAAGTTTGATGTTTATACGGTCAACAGCATCTTCCTTTAAATTTTGAAACGCATCTATGTGGTTAAAAACTCCTTCATCTGCCATAATGGGAATGGAAGAATACCCTCGTAGTTTTTTTCTTCCTAGTATATCCGCAGCAGGAAGTGGGGCTTCACAATGTTGAATATTAAGTTCTTCTATTTGAGGTAATATGTTTTGGGCTTCCCTAAGATTCCAACCTTGATTGGCATCTAATCGCAATGGAGTTTCTAATCCTATTTCTTCTCGTATTGCACGCAATCGATCAACATCGTTTTGCGAGGGTATATCTCCAAGTTTAATTTTTAGCACCGGAAAGCCCATTTCGACAAATCTTTTTGCACGCAACACCATCTCGTCTATCGACATTAAGCTAACCGTCCGATCAGTATAGATTTCTTTGTTGTTAGATCCACCTAAAAATTGGTACAAAGGAAGGTTTAATACTTTGGCGTTTAGATCATAAAGCGCCATATCAAACGCTGACTTAGCGCAAGCATTTTCTTTTTTCTCGTTTTCTAATAAGGTATTTAATTTTTTGAGCTCCCTACAATCTTGACCTAGCAAGAGATTAGATAAGTTTCTCCCAACGTTTATGACACTTTGTTGGGTTTCGCGATGGATCGTTGGATATGGGCTGCACTCTCCTATTCCATACATGCCGTTTTTAAGGAAAATCTTAACAACCATGTTTTGAGCATGTGTTATTGGTCCAAGAGAAATAATAAAAGGCTCCTCCAATTTGATTGTAATTGGAATCAATTCAATATGTGAGATTTTAAACTGAGTCACATTTGAAATTACAAAAGAAAACCAATCGGCTCTTTCGAAAAGTAGACAATAATCTATAAAAGAGATATACAAATGTTTGCATCCTAAATAAACAAAGCCATCATTTCTTTCGAAACAATGGCTTTCTCGAGTGGGCCCACAGGGACTTGAACCCCAGACCCTCTGATTATGAGTCAGATGCTCTAACCAACTGAGCTATAGGCCCTCAAATCGGTGTGCAAATTTAATTTAAAATTGAGAGTAAAAGAACTTCTTAGTCAACTTTAGACAATTGATCGGTAAACTTGTTTTGAATAATCGAATCTGTATTTAAAATATTTAAAATTCGCTGAAAAGCGTCTGCGTAATCCGATGTAAAAAACCAATTTCCAAATGCATCTTTCCATTCCAATGATACAGCATGCAACATCATTTCTTTCAAAGCAAATTTGTCTTTAAAAAGTTTGTTTTGTTTGTTGCACCCATGTGGTCGATCACCTATTATCGGATGAAAAATATGTGCCATATGCATCCGCAATTGATGATATCTTCCCGTAATTGGCCTAAGCTCAACCAAACTATACCTAGAGGTATTAAACTTCCCAAAAGGAATGTTTAGTTCAAATCTTTTCAAGGTTCTATATTCGGTAATTGCCTCCTTGATTTTTCCTTTATCATTTTTGATAGGATAATCTATCTTTCCATCGTCTTGGGTATAGCCTCTAACAATGGCATGATAGATTTTTTTCATTTTTGCATTTCTAAAAACCGCATTGAGTGATCGTTGTCTTTCAGAACTTAAGGCTACAAGCAATGTTCCCGAAGTTTTACGGTCCAATCGGTGCACTGGATATACCTTCTGGTCTAATTGTTTGCTCAGAAGACTAACAAGAGTGACATTGACGTCTTTTGCTATTTTGCTTGGGTGCATTAGCAAGCCACAAGGCTTATTTACCACCACAAATTCTTTAGCTTGATGAATAATCTTAAGCGGGTTGGACATCTCGATTACGTTTCCAATCAAACAAAGTAATGGTTGCATTGAACAAATAAAAGATGTATTTCACCACGTTGGCAATATTTAATTGCATAAGGTTTTTGATCAGTTGAACCAAGTTGTAAAGCACCCAGCTAAACCATGTTTCCTCATATTTTAAAGCACTACACACATTGCCACCAATCGAAAGTCCAAAAACGACAGAAACGATGATTAAAAAAGAATGTTCTGTTTTGCCGCCTAGCCAATAAGCACCCAAATAAACCAAACAAAATCCAAGGACCATTCCCCCACCCAATATCAAATAATACAGTAAATCTCTATCTCTTATTTTACTATCCTTGCTTCTCCATTTATTTACTGCAAATACCATTATAAAAAAAGTAAGAGGATATGTTAAGACAGCAGAATGATTTCCAAACATGTAATCTATTGTCCCTGAGGAAATAGTGGTTAGTACGCCAATAATATTTCCGATGTTCTTTTGTTTGCCAATCAACCTTGTAGACAGAACAGAAAAGATCGCTCCAACAATTGAAACAATGCCAAGGGGAAAAGCACCAGAAAGCACAACCTCCCAAAGTTGACTAATGGGCGTACCGAATTCTATTTGACCTTTTCGATATATGGTTTCATGAAAATCTCTTGAAACACAAACGCCCAAAATCAAGAGTGCTCCGAAAACATCCAAATAAGAAGACTGTACTAATTTTCTAAGAAGTTTATTCATTCTTTATTCGCCAATTGTCCACAGGCTGCGTCAATATCTTTGCCTCTGCTCCGTCGAACCGTAACCATAATCCCCTTCGACCTAAGATGAAGGGCAAATTGATCAATTCTATCTTTGGATGACTTTATCATATCGAAGCCACCTATTGGATTATATTCTATGATATTGACTCTTACAGGAAATCTAGAACACAGTTTTGCTAAATTATTGGCATCTTCTATCGAATCATTAAATCCTTGAAATGTGATGTATTCGTAGCTTATCCTATTTTTGGTTATGCTGTAATAATAGCTTAAAGCATCCATCAAGCTTTGAAGGTTGTTTTGCTCATTAATCGGCATAATTTCATTTCGCTTGACATCATCTGCGGCGTGTAACGAAAGTGCTAAATTGACTTTCGATTCATCGTCCGCCAGCTTTCTGATCATTTTTGCAATACCTGCCGTACTAATAGTAAATCTTTTGGCAGACATATGAAGTCCTTCCGGGCTTGAAAGCAACTTGATACTCTTCATAACGTTGGCATAATTGAGCAAAGGTTCTCCCATTCCCATGTAAACAACGTTAGTTAATCCATGTCCAAACCGTTCTAAACTTTGCTTGTTTACTAAAACTACTTGGTCATAAATTTCTCCGGGATCCAAATTGCGAATGCGCTTCATTTTTCCAGTAGCACAAAAGGTACAAGCCAAACTACATCCAACTTGAGAAGAAACACAAACAGTAAAGCGTTGATCATCCGGCACAGGAATAAGTACAGATTCTATTTTACTGTTGTCATGAAGGGCAAATCTTGTTTTGATGGTCCCGTCATTGCTGTGTTGCACCAGATCTTCTTTTAATTTCCTCAGTTCAAAATTATTATCTAGACGATCTCTTAAGTCCTTAGAAAGATTACTCATTTCGTCGAAAGAAGAAGCCGATTTTTTCCAAAGCCATTCGTAGACTTGATTTGCCCGAAATTTGGCTTCACCTTGAGCGATTAATAGTTCTTCTAACTTTTCTTTGCTTAATAACCTTATGTCCTGTTTTGACTCCACAAAACAAAGGTATCAAATAAGACCCTATCTTTAATTTACACGATAATTACATTTTTGATCGTTATCAATAGCTATGCAAGACATCTACACTAGAAAATCTAGATGGAAACTTATTCTCGCTTTGGTAGGAGGGCTTATCATCATCATCACTGTATTATACTCCAATTACCTCGCTAATAGACTTCAAGAAAACGAAAAAAACAACATTGAGATTTGGGTTGAAACTATAAAATCTTTGCAAAGAGATCAAGAATCTGAAGTGCAAACAGATTATCAACTTCAATTGGAAATTCTAAATCGATTTAATAGTATTCCTGTAATTCTTCAACATGAAAATGGAGAACTGAAAGGAGAACATTTTGCAGATACAACCATTGTGGATCAAGTCTTTTTACAAAAAGAAGTGGATTGGATTAAAGACTATGGCTATGAACCATTAAAAGGACCAGGAGGTTATGCCAACTGGATCTATTATAAAAACAGTCAGCTCTATACACGCATTAAATATTTTCCACTGCTCACTGTGTTGTTGTTAGGTAGTTTTATTTTGTTTGCCTATTACTTATTTAGTGCAGCAAGATCATCAGAACAAAACAGAGTTTGGGTAGGTATGGCAAAAGAAACTGCACACCAACTAGGGACTCCCATTAGTGCTATTTTGGCTTGGATAGAACATCTCAAAGGGACAACCAACGGAAATGAGGAGCAAAATGAAATCATCGCTGAATTGATAAAGGATGTTGAACGCCTGGATTTAGTAGCGGATCGATTCTCTAAAATTGGATCAGCACCAAAACTCAATAAAGTAGATCTTATTTCTGAACTGGAGGAATGTAAATCATACATGCAAAAAAGAGCCTCTAAAAAAGTTAGGTTTTATTTTGATACTCAGCCTTCAAAGTTTGTTATGATCAACAAACATCTTTTTGATTGGGTTATAGAAAATATTATTCGAAACGCTTTGGACGCAATGGGCAGTGAAGGCGTTATAAGCACAGAAGTCTATGAGGAAAATGAGTATTTTTGTGTGGATATCACTGATACCGGAAAAGGCATTCCTCCCTCAAAATTTAAAACAGTATTCCAACCTGGTTATTCGACAAAACAAAGAGGCTGGGGTCTTGGTTTGTCATTAGCGAAAAGAATTATAGAGAATTATCATAGTGGAAAAATATTCGTCAAAAGCTCCATTCCAAACGAAAAAACTACATTTACTATTAAGCTACCTAAGGCCTTTTAGTCTGGCTGTTTTTATATTTTCTAATTTTTCTATTTCTGCTCAAAAAATCCTTCGTGTTTGTGATGAAAACAATAAAACATTACAAGGAGTTGAGGTTTATTCTAACGATTTTCGTTTTGCAGAACTAACCGATGATCAGGGCGCTTTTCTTTTAGATAATGACATTGATACCATTAACCTAAGATACTTGGGGTTCGAAAGCAAACAAGTAGTGGTTGGTCAATTGTTAGCAGATAAGATCACTTTGAGGTCTTATGACTTTCTCTTAGAGGAAGTATTAATTGTGGGTAGAACTGGATTGGCAAAAGAAGAAATTCCATATCAGGTAGAAACTATTTCTGCGAGAGATATAAAAAAGAGCGAGAGTCAAACTTCAGCTGATGTATTGGCCGCCAACGGCAATGTATTTGTCCAAAAATCACAGATGGGAGGAGGAAGTCCTGTGTTGCGCGGATTTGAAGCGAATAAAATATTATTGGTCATCGATGGCGTACGACTTAATAACGCCATCTATCGAAGCGGCCATCTACAAAACGCTATCACAATTGATCCAGCCATACTAGACAGAATGGAGCTGATCTATGGTGCTGGGTCTTTAAACTACGGCAGCGATGCACTAGGAGGAGTAATACATTTTAAATCCAAAGATCCTGCCTTTTCGGAAGATAACTCTTTAAGGCTTTTTTCAAACTATAGAATCCGACATTCAACCGCCAATGGAGAACAAAGTATTCACTATGACTTAAACGTAGGAAAAGAAAAATGGGCCAGTTTAACAAGCCTTAGTTTCTCTTCTTATGATGATTTAATTGCTGGTAAAAAACGAGACTCTCGTTTTCCCGAATTTGGTAAACGTTCCTTTTATATCTCAAACATTAATGGAATTGATTCTATCGTTTCTAACTCTAATCCAAACAAACAGATCGGTACGGCTTATGACCAAATTGACGTTTTTCAAAAATTTAAATTTCAACCTTCCGAAAAGATACAATTGACTCTAAATGGACAATACTCTACCAGTTCGAATGTCCCCCGATACGACCGATTAACAGAATTAACAAGCAGTGGAGATTTAAAATTTGCCGAATGGTATTATGGTCCTCAGCGGCGATTGTTAATCTCTGGACAATTAAAGTTTGAAAACGAAAATTTTTGGTTCGACAAATTGCTCTTGATTCCTGCATTCCAAAAAGTTGACGAAGACCGCATTGATAGAGAATATCAATCCAATGTCAGGACACATAATGAGGAAGATGTACAGGTGATCAGTGTAACACTTGATTTAGAAAAAAACATAAATGCGCGAAACAAGTTTTCTTATGGAGCAGATCTACAATTCAATGATGTAAATTCTTTGGGTTACGAAGAAGATATGACCAATGGCGTTCGAAGTTTTAATGTGTTAAGCAGGTATCCTAGCAACAAAAGCAATCTAAATACATTTGGCATTTACGGGAAGTACACATGGAAAAGCAAAGATGAAAGATTGATTTCTAATTCTGGGGTTCGGTTTCAATCCAGTAGAATTAATTTATCCTATAACAGCAGTGATCCTTTTGCCTGGCCTCAAAATTTTATCGACGGCTTAGTAAGCACAAACATCGCAGTGGTTGGTTCTACGGGTTTTAATTTCAACACCAACAATAAATGGCAAATTCATGGATTGGTTGCCACTGGATTTCGGTCACCAAACATTGATGATTTGGCAAAAATTAGGGTAAAAGGTCTTGAAGTTTCTGTGCCCAACCTCGATTTAAAGCCTGAAAAATCTTTTAACCTAGAACTAGGTTTGGCTAAAAAATTTAAAACTAAGGGACATGTTCAAATTACAGGATTTTGGACTAAGCTCAAAGATGCTATGATTCGAGAAACCCTTCCCCTACCCGACGGAAGTACGTTTATAGTTGACAATCAAGATACATTGATCACTTTTGGAAACATCAATGCGCAAAATGCGACTATTTACGGCTTATCGGCCGATGCAAAATATGTTTTTACCCCTGCTCTAAATGCATCAGCTTCCCTAAACATCACCAACGGAAAAGCAAAGGATAATGATGGCTCTCTTCGCCCTTTGTCGCATATTCCTCCCATGTTTGGAAGAGTTGAAGTTAATTATCTCCTCAATGATCTGGAGTTTTCCTTGACCATGAGATATAACGCCTTTAAAGATATCACCGACTTTGGTGATTCTACTGACAACCCGGAGCAAGCCACTCCAATAGGAAGTTTGGCCTGGAGTACTTACAACTTATATTTACGGTATCCTATTGTAAAAGGCATGGAAATGAGCTTAGGTTTAGAAAATATCTTTGATCTTCACTACCGCAGCTTTGCCTCTGGAGTTAGTGCACCTGGTCGAAACTTAATTTTAAGTCTCAAAGGCAGTTTTTAAAATTTAAAGCCTAACGAAAATTCTAAGGTCATGTTGGTGTCTTTATCTTCTCTCGTGATAAAGGATTCGTCTGAATTATATTCAATTAAAGAAAAGTCCAAGCCAGTCCTAGTTACATCCAAAAGTCCATAATTCACTCGAGCACCAGCATAAAAGCCTTTGTTGAAATAATAATTCAATCCACCAATTAGCCCAAGGTCTAAAACTTTATACGTACTTCTGTTTTTTTCTACTTGCTGATAATATGCCTTTGCTACTCTTGCAACGCTTATAGGTTCGTCATCAACAAAAACCGTTGTTATCCCTCCTTGTCCAGTGAACTCCAACGGTTCGTCCATGTAATAGTTGTAACTCAAGGTTTGCTGAAAAAAGATATCCAAAGGGCTCTCTGTCGAGTCAAACCTCAAAACACCATTTGCCGTCGGGTTAATTAAAAAGCCCAAATATGCTCCACCCAATAATTCAAACTTGGAGTTTATTCTATAATGGGCAGTAATAGGAATGTTTAAATAAGCATTAGATACTTCTAATAAATATCCAGGTGACTCGGCTGTACCATCGTTATCTCGATCAATTGCAGTAAATGTTCCTGGTTCAAACTGCGTGTTTTCTCCAAAACGTAACACATAATATCCTGGTCCAGAATACGATTTAGTGCCCCCAATTTGGGTGTATTGCAATTCTGCTCTAATGCCAAAATTATCAACCAAATTTTGTTGGTAACTGATACCAAAATGAAACCCGCTATTAAAGCTGTATTCTTCATTAAGTTCTAAAGGCCCTCGAAATTGACTATAGTTTAACCCTGCTCTTACACCAATATTGAAGGACTGCGAAAAAGCAGCAGTAAAACAAAAAGAACACAAAACAAAAACCAGACTACGTAGCATCATGTTAAAATTTGAGTGACAAAAGTAAAACTATAATCACTAACGTATAAGACTTTCAAAACAAGCCCTCGAATGCCTTACTTTTACATTTTTTTAAGATGGGAAAACGAAATAAGCTTAAGAAGTTTGAGGATTTGCTTGGATTAGACAATGTCTATCAATGTTTTGATCCTGAAAAACCAACCTTAGAGACACAAAACGGTAAGATTGTAGAGATGAAAGGAAAATGGAATACGCATTTCCAAAACGCCAATCCAATTGTTTTAGAACTAGCCTGTGGTCGAGGAGAATATAGTGTGGCGCTAGGAGATATGTACGCTGATCGAAATTTTATCGGTGTTGATGTTAAAGGGGCGAGAATTTGGAAGGGCGCGAATCAAGCAAAAGATAAATCCTTATCTAATGTTGCATTCTTACGAGCTAGAATAGAATGTATTGACAATTTCTTCGAGGAAAATGAAATAGATGAAATATGGATCACTTTTCCAGATCCCTTTCTAAAAAAAAGCAAAGCCAATCGAAGGCTCACCAATCATAATTTTCACGATTTATATCGAAAATTCCTTAAACCTCAGGGAATTGTTCAATTAAAAACGGATTCAAACGAATTGTGGCAACATACAAATGAAGTTGTAAAAGATGATCCCCGCATCAAAGTGTTATATCAAAATGATAACATTTATGCACAACCACTTGATTTTCCCGAACTAGAAATAAAAACGTACTACGAAAAATCACATTTGGAGGATGGTCGTATTATAAAGTATATCCGTTATACTCTTTAATTCCTAATTGTCTTTCGACGGGTTGTTGTTTTTAAAGTGATTCCATCCTTGTGCCTGCATGTCATGAATATTTCCACCTGTAGTGTGCAATTTTATTCCATCGTCTGCCTTTGTAATTTCACCAATGATGAATACTCCAGGCATATATCTTACATGTTCTAGATCGCTGGGATCAATAGAAAAAAGAAGTTCGTAATCTTCTCCTCCATTTAAGGCAGCAGTAATAGGGTCCATGTTAAACTGAAGCGCCATCTTTTCTGTATCTGGGTGAATAGGAACTTTGCCTTCCTCGATATACGCTCCCACACCAGACTGCCTACAAATATGAAATAGATCAGAGGTTAATCCGTCCGAAACATCAATCATAGCTGTTGGTCTAAAGCCATGTTTTTCGAAATAACCTATGGTCTGTCTCCCTGCTTCGGGTCTAAGTTGTCTGCCAACAATATAGTCCTGGTTTTCAAGGTCTGGTTGTATTCCTGGATTCGACAAATAAATCTGCTTTTCTCTTTCTAAAATTTGTAATCCCAAATATGCCGCCCCAAAATTTCCTGTTGCACATAAAATATCCCCAGGTTTGGCACCTGATCTATATACCACTTTTTCTAAATCAGCCTCGCCTATCGCTGTAACACTAATGGACATACCTTTGGGAGAAGAAGTGGTATCTCCACCAATCAAATCTACTTTGTAATTTTTACAAGCCAGAAATACCCCTTCATAAAATTCTTCCAAGGCCTCTACGGTATATTTGCTCGAGATTGCAATAGACAAGGTGATCTGCTTCGGCTGCCCATTCATCGCATAAATATCAGAGAGATTAACAACCACTGACTTATAACCAAGGTGTTTTAAGGGCGTGTACATCAAGTCAAAATGAATGCCTTCAATTAACATATCTGTCGAAACGAGCAATGCCTTTTCACCCATTTTTAATACAGCAGCATCGTCACCAATACCCTTATGTGTTGAAGGGTTCTCTGTGACAAATTCTTGTGTCAAACGATCTATTAAACCAAATTCTCCTAGTTCGTTTACATCTGTCTTGTTAAAATTATCTGCCATTGTACCGTAGAATTTTATGCAAATATACTCCGAGACCGAAGAGAAGAATTGAAATAATTAAAATCTAAAAATTTTGTTGATCCGTAACGTGCTCCTGGTTTGATCGAAATCCTATGAGGTTTCCATCTGGATCTTTAAACTTAGCAATGGTGCCCCACTCAAATTCATTATAGCTATACGTAATTTGGGCTTTATCCAAAATATGACACGCTTTTTTGACATCCTTTACATTAATTCTAAGACAAGTCAAATCTCGATTTAAAATAACATCGGGTACCTCCAACTTGTCTCCAAGTTCCACCATGAGATAAGAGCCTCCAAATTCAAAACATGTAAGGTCCTCTTTGGTATACATGACCTTTAGACCCAATACATCTTTGTAAAACTTGATGCAGTCCTTAAATTTTCGGGTATAAAGAATAAATCCAGTGTTTTCTATTTCAAGATTCATTTGAATCGATTAAGTATTTTGATACATCCAACCAAAGGCCATCCGAAGTAGGTGTGTCGGCAAAAACAGCTTCTGGTTTTTCTCCTTCCTTAGTTTTCAACTCGATTTGATGACAATGCAGGTGTATGGATTTATCCTTGTTTGATCTTCTTGCGCCATATTTTACATCCCCTTTAATTGGAAAACCGGCATAAGCCAGTTGCGCCCGAATCTGATGGAATCGTCCCGTATCAGGCGTAATTGCCAACAAGGAATAATTTTCAAAACTTTTTAAAACCTTATAATGTAATACGGCTTTTTTAGCGTTGTTCACTTTTACATTCTGAACTATGGCCTTCCTGTTTTTTGCATTTCTGACAAGAAAATGCTCCAGTTTTCCTTCGACCAAGGTGGGTCTCTTTTCTACAAGGGCTAAATACTTCTTTTGTATCCATTTATTTCTTTGCCATTCAGAAACCACAGAAGCACTTTTCTTGTCCATAGCAAAAACAACGAGCCCACTGACTGGTCTATCCAACCTAGATATTATATTGATTTTTCTCTTTAAATAAATTTCCAGAAGATCCTGTAAGGACTTGTTTGAGTCTCTATTAATTTGAGAACTCATCCCAGAGGGCTTTTGGGCAATAAGAATCTTACGAGACTTAAACTTAATGAGCGATGATAAAGCGTTTTCCATTAATCTAATTCTTCGTAATCTGTATACTCCGTTGACTCATCCGATGCATCAGAAATACTTTTTTGACCGATGTAAAAGCGGTATGCCAAAAAAGCAACAATTCCCCAAAAAATAAATTTCATGCTGTACTATATTCAATACGAAAATAATACGATTCAAATTAATGGCTTATTTGGCCTTTTTTCGACCAAATTGCTCCAAATACAATTCTATTTATTGATTTACGTTAATTCGGAGTAATAACTGTACACTATATATAATTACCTTTAGCATTTTTAAAAGAGCCCGTAACGTATTAATCTATGAATAATCTGAAAGGTGCTTCCAGAATCTCTGGCTTGTTGGTTTTCTTGATCTCTTTCATCGTCTATTTCTTTTCTGCCGAATCAAGTGGCAGTCTTTGGGATTGTGGTGAATTTATATTAGCTGCTTATAAATTGGAAGTGGTACACCCTCCAGGGGCACCGCTGTTTATGTTAATAGGTAGAATGTTTACTTGGATTGCAGAAGTCTTTTCTGACAATCCGACTCATATTGCTTTTGCAGTCAACCTTATGTCGGGATTCTTTACTGCACTAACAGCTGCCCTTGTTTGTTGGATTACCATGATGTTTGGGAAGCTTGTAATTTCTGGAAGATCTGAAGAAACTACTTTAGGGGACCGCCTAGCCTTATCTGGAGCTGGAATTGTTGGAGGATTGGCCACCGCTTTTGCCACTTCGATTTGGTTTTCGGCTGTGGAAGGCGAAGTGTATGCTATGTCAACCTTTTTTACAGCTCTTACTTTTTGGGCTTCAACCAAGTTTTATTTCTTACCAGATTCGAAAAAAGCGGATCGTTGGATCATTGCAGCAGCTTATTGTGCGGGACTTTCTATTGGTGTTCACTTACTTAGTATTCTAACCTTTCCCGCCATTGCTTTGCTCTACTATTTTAAAAAATCTAAAAAAGCTTCCTTCCTTGGAATGGGACTTAGTTTAGTTTTAGGCGTTATGGCTATAGCATTGGTGATGAAAGGGATTATCGCGGGGATTCCAACCACTTGGAAAAACTTAGAGCTCTTTGTTGTCAATTCTTTAGGAATGCCTATTCATTCTGGTTTAATTCCTACGCTGCTTATCGTTTTCGCTATCTTGTTTGGCTTATTTAAGCTTTCGCATTCGTATAAAAATTATCACCTTCAGCTTATTACCATGGCATTAGCCATGACCGTTATCGGATTTTCTACTTTAGGTGTAGTGCCTATTCGGGCAAATGCCGATACGCCCATAAATATGAACACGCCAAGTGATGCAATGCGTTTGTTGCCTTATCTCAACAGAGAACAATACGGAGAACGGCCATTACTCTATGGACCAAAATATCACGCAAAACCAGTTCCAGAAAAAACACTTCGAGAAGATAGATATGGAAGAGTTGGAGATAAATATGAAATCACAGATGAAAAACTAACCTATGTCTATAACCAAAAAGACAAAATTCTTTTCCCTAGGATTGGACATACGGATAGGGAGCCTCTTCATGAAGCTTGGAGAGAATACGTCTATAACGGCAAAGTTCCCAGGGGAAGACCGGGCATGGGTTATAACCTCAAGTATTTTTGGCAGTACCAAATAAAGTACATGTATGGCAGATATTTCATGTGGAATTTTGTAGGACGTCAAAATGGGGAACAAGGATTTTTCCCTTGGGATGTTAGTGATGGAAATTGGGAGTCAGGATTTTCTTTTGTAGATAGCAATCGACTATTTGACGATAGCCTTATGCCTGAATCCATGAAAGATCAAGCAGAAAATCACTATTACTTTTTGCCGTTTCTTTTTGGGTTCTTTGGGTTTTTCTTTCATCTCTATAAAAGATCTAAAGACTTTTCTGCTTTGTTGGTTTTGTTTTTAATCACGGGTATTGGTATTATTCTGTATTCCAATCAACCGCCTCAAGAACCTCGAGAAAGAGATTACGTTTTGGCAGGTTCAATATTTACTTTTTGTATTTGGATTGGGATGGCCGTGGTCGCTATTTACTCCATGCTAAAAGAAAAAATATCAGGTCCGACGCCTGCCATAATTGGTTTTGCATTGGCGCTGAGTGCCCCAATGATTATGCTGACGCAAAATTTTGATGACCACAGCAGAAGAGGACATTATGCGACGAGAGATTACGCCGCAAACTTCCTAGAATCTTGCGAACCCAACGCGATCATCTTTACTTATGGAGATAATGACACCTACCCTGTGTGGTATGCCCAAGAAGTAGAAGGAATTCGTCGAGATGTAAGAGTTGTAAACTTGAGTTTGATTCAAGTCGATTGGTATATAGAAAAGCTAAGAAATAAGGTCAATGATTCTCCTCCGATTAAATTAAGTCTCAGTACCGAAACGTATCGTGGTAGAAACAACAATCAATTGTTTTTCTATGATATGGCGCGCAAGACGGACAACAGCCCTGCCCTCTTGACACCCAAAAATATTTTTCAAGAATTCAATTTCATAGAGTCTCGACGAAATGCCTTCCCTACAACAACGGGGTCAGTTCAGCATATCGCAACGACAAAAAAATACTACCTGCCAATAGATAAGCAAAAAGCTATTTCCAATGGCCTTGTTAGTCCTAATGACAGTACAATTGTAGATCGCCTTGAGTTTTCGTTTAATGGAAACTTTTATACCAAAGATGAGTTGGCGATTATGGATATTATTTGCTCCAACCTTTATGACCGCCCAATCTACTTTGCAGTTACATGTAAAAACGAAAAGCTCATGGGTCTAAATGATTATATGGAGCTTCAAGGTTTAGGTCTCAAGGTGGTACCTACAAAAAATCGAGGCCCTCAAGACAGAATGTTTATTTACGGAAGTGGAAGCATGGATGTAGATAAAGCATATGACAACATTATGAATAAATGGAAATGGGGCAATTTTGATAAAGAAAAGACCTATATCAATAAGAGCTATGCTGCGGAAGTGCAAGCAATGAAAATGGTCATGGTACGTGCGACAGAAGAACTAATCAAAAAAGGCGATAATGCAAGAGCTGCTGATATCGCTAATAAATATTTTGCGGCTTTTCCACATCATAATTTCCCGTACGACGCTACCGTTTATCCATTTATTGATGTTTTATTACAGACAGGAAATGTAACTGAAGGAAGAAAACATTTTGAAATTCTGGAAAAAGATACAGACGAAAGGATCACCTTCTTTAATACACTCGATGATAATGTTAGAAGCAGCTTCGATACAGATTTAAGATTAACCTTTAGAGCTATAAATGACCTTCTTCAAGGTGTCGATAAGTTAGAAGATCAGGAATATGCCGCTGGCATTAAAGAGAAATTTAGAGAATACGATTTTAGAAGTTTAAGACAATCTCCTCAATGATAAAAATTGCTATTGGCTGTGATCATGCCGGTTTTGAGTATAAAGAAATGCTTAAACGATCATTAAGTAGTAAAGGATATGACGTTTTAGATCTAGGGACACATTCTACCCAATCTGTAGATTATCCAGATTTTGTCCATCCTGTAGCCAAATTGGTAAATGAGCAGAAAGTAGAAAAAGGGATTTTGATTTGTGGCAGTGCAAATGGTGTTTCTATGACAGCCAATAAATATCCAAATGTTCGAGCCGCGATTTGTTGGAAACAATCCTTGGCAGTATTGGCTCGCCAGCACAATGACGCCAACATCGTTTCTCTGCCCGCCCGATTTATTAGCCGCAGAATGGCTTCGATTATTGTTTCTACTTTTCTTAAAACATCTTTTGAAGGCGGCAGACACGCTCGAAGAGTTAATAAAATTTCAAATTGCTAGAATACGTACAAATGAAATACTCGATTTTAATAACCTTATTTCTGATGATGGGCTTTCAGATTAATGCCCAATACATAAGCAGTATAAAATTTCCAGACACGAACAAAGCCATAGTTACTGACGAAAATGACCCATCGGTAAAGGCCGCCAACTCCATCACTGCTGCTGAAATGAAAGAATTGCTAACGGTTCTAGCCTCAGATGAATTTGAAGGAAGAGAGACGGGCTATCCAGGAAACGAAAGGGCTGCTCAATTCATTAATGAATACTATAATGATCTAAATACAAGTAAAATAGGTGAGGATAATTCTCATTTCCAAAATGTTCAATTTCATTGGAACAGTTGGACTGAAACCCAACTTGTTGTAAATCAATCCGCTTATCGGCATTTATGGGATTACTTAGCTTTCCCAACAAGAAATGAAGCAATGGGCCCTCTGCAAACGAATGAAATTATCTTTTTGGGATATGGCCTACAAGACACCAAGTATGATGATTACCGCAAGGCTAAGATCAACAACAAGGTAGTTATGATTTATGAAGGTTTACCCGGTGGTGTGGATTTGGACCAAGAATGGGATATTCAAAAAAAATTAAGCTTGGCCAAAGCGAAGGGAGCAAAATTTGTTCTGGTCATTGCCAATAACATCAAAGATCTTTTGGGTAAAAATCGTAGGCTATTATTGGGACCATCCATTAAATTAGGAAAGGCCAATACTCAACCATTAAATGAAGCGAATCACATATATATTTCCGCTGAAGTTGCTGAAAAACTATGGGGTAAGAGCAAAAAGAAAATTATTAAAGCTCGAGATAAAGCACTAAAAAACAAGAAACCAAAGGCCGTCAAATTCAAAACATTTTTGTCTGTGAATAACGCGAAAAATGCTAAAGAGTTAAAGGGAAAAAATGTTTTGGGCTACGTAGAAGGGAGTGACAAAAAAGATGAAGTTATTGTTGTCTCTGCGCATTACGATCACATAGGCAAAAAAGGAGACGATGTATATAATGGTGCAGATGACAATGCGTCTGGCACTTCCGCAGTTATGGAAATGGCTGAAGCATTTGTACAAGCCAAGAAAGATGGTCATGGGCCTAGAAGGTCCATTCTCTTCTTACATGTGACTGGTGAAGAAAAGGGTTTGTTGGGTTCAAAGTATTATGCCGAAAATCCAATATTCCCTCTTGCAAACACTGTTGCCAATGTAAACGTTGATATGATTGGCCGAGTGGATCAAACGTACAAAGACAACCCCAACTATATTTATGTCATTGGTTCGGACCGACTAAGCACTGATCTGCATCGAATCAATGAAAATATGAATGCAACGTATAGTCAATTAATTCTAGATTATACATACAACTCAGAGAGCGATCCCAATCGATACTATTTTAGATCGGATCATTATAATTTTGCCGAAAAAGGAATACCTGCGATTTTCTACTTTTCTGGTGTTCATGAAGATTACCACATGTCCACCGATACTGCTGAAAAAATCTTGTTTGACAAAATGGAAAATGTAGCAAGAATGATCTTTCATACCACATGGGAACTGGCAAACAGAGACCAAAGAATTTTAGTTGACGGCAAGCCCTAATTAAAAAATAACGTGTACAAAGTCTTAAAGCCTATTCTGTTTTTAATGAGTGCCGAAAAAGCACATCATTTAACAACACGTCTTTATAAGTCGGTAAGTAGAGTTCCATTATTGGGCAGTATGATAAATAGTGTTTTTAAATATGAAAACAAAAAGCTACATAAGACAGTATTTGGTTTGCACTTTAAAAACCCCATAGGTTTAGCCGCTGGATTTGATAAAGATGGAAAATACTTTCGTGAAATGTCAAATTTGGGTTTTGGATTTATCGAAATTGGTACAGTTACTCCTAAACCTCAAAAAGGGAATCCTCAACCCAGGTTGTTTCGATTACCCAAAGATGAGTCTCTAATAAACAGAATGGGATTTAACAATGACGGAGTTGAAGCAATGGTTGAGCGGCTTAAAAACCGTCCCAAAACAGATGTAATTATTGGAGGGAATATTGGAAAAAACAAAACTACTCCTAATGCCGAGGCAGTAAATGATTATTTGATTTGCTTTAAGGCACTTTATGATCATGTGGATTACTTTGTGGTTAATGTAAGCTCGCCAAACACACCCAATCTAAGAGCGCTTCAAGAAAAAGAACCTTTGATGGCCCTTTTAAATCGCTTGATCCAACACAGAAATCAATACGAGAATCAAAAACCTATTTTACTTAAAATTGCACCAGATCTGACCGATGGTCAATTAGATGATATTGTTGACATAATGGCGGCCACTAAACTGGACGGTTTAATTGCAACAAATACCACCATTGATCGCTCCAAGCTAACTACGGCTGAGGAAACAGTGCGCAACATTGGCAATGGCGGGCTTAGTGGAGCTGCACTGACCAAGAGAGCCACGGAGGTTATTTCTTATTTGCATAAAAAGAGCAAAGGAGCCTTCCCAATTGTTGGAGTTGGTGGCATCAAAAACGGACAAGACGCTAAAGAAAAAATGGAAGCTGGTGCGTCTTTGATTCAGATATATAGCGGCATGGTATACGAAGGACCAGGTTTGATCAAAAAAATTAAAAAAGCCTTGGTCTAACCCCTTGTCGAAAAAACAATCCTCAAAAAGAGCCGTCTAAAGTTTTATGGTATTTTATAAGTAGTCAAATTATAATCCATTATGCAAATAATCTATTTGTATAATATATAAGGGTGTCGTTTTCATAAGCATATACTTTTCTTTTAGATCCATATGCTTCTTACCATTTGTCCGTGGGTACATAAGGGTATAATAGACACATTACAATAAATTCTGATGGTATTGTTTTAGTTTATTACTGAATGTCGGATGACGAACCGACTTTCTATTAACTACTTAAAGAAGTGGATATGTATAAAACCAACACTGTAACCAAAACAACTTTTCATGTACAAAGAAGACGAAGACATCAAAAAAGATGTCCGTTTATGGACGGCTCTGATCGTTATCGGCGCATTACTCAGTTTCATGATTTTTACATATCCTGGCTTATAGAGTAGAACACTTTATGAAAGGCTTTCAATGCTCCGAAACCTAACAGTTTCGGAGCGGATGCTTTTTTACTTTACAACCTTTAAGCTTAAATCCAAACTACCTGCGCTGTGAGTTAGCGCTCCTGAAGAGATGTAATTGACTCCCGTTTTTGCAATTTTTCGTACCGTATGAAGATTCACTCCACCGGAAGCCTCAGTTTCAAACTTACCTGCAATAGTATCAACGGCTTCAACCAACAAAGGCAATTCAAAATTATCAAGCATAACGCGAGTTACCTGGCCTACTTCTAAGACCTTGTGCAGTTCTACCAAATTTCTTACTTCTACTGTAATTCCAAGATCCAAAGCATTGTCTTTTAAATATCTATTGGCACTAAGTATCGCTTCTTGAATTCCCCCACTTGCATCAATGTGGTTGTCTTTTATCATAATCCAATCATACAATCCAAATCGATAATTAGTACATCCTCCGATTTTAACGGCCCATTTTTCAAGCGGACGAATCAATGGAGTGGTTTTTCGCGTATCTAAAATGGTAACATCCATCCCTTCGACCTCCACTTTAAATCTATAACTTAAGGTGGCAATCCCGCACATTCTTTGCATCGCATTTAAGACGAGCCGTTCAGCCATAAGAAGAGCTCTCGAATTACATTCGACATAAAAGGCAATGTCACCCTTTTTTATAACCGTCCCGTCAGAGATCAATTCTTCAAATTGGTATTCTGGATCAACCTTCGCAAAGATCATTTTTGCCAAATCAACTCCAGCAATAACTCCAACGTCCTTAACCAATAACTTAGCCTTATCCCTTTTGTCCTTTGGAATGGTTGCCAGCGAAGTGTGATCACCATCTCTTACATCTTCAAACAACGCGTTATCAATAAACTCATCAATCCAAACCGTATCTATTCCTTCCATTTGATTTTTAATTTCTAAAGCAAGTTATTTAGTTTAAACATACTTAGGCAATTTTTTTCAAAGATTAAGGGTTAGAACCTCGTAATTTTGTTTGAGTAAAAGAGATTTAGAATGCGTTATTGGTTTTTAGTATTGTTGCTTTCGTTTTTTATCATTTCGTGTCAAAACGACAAAATGCCTGACACACCCGATGTTTCAGGCATTGAATTGGATTACGATATTATTCGTTATGATCAAGAAATGAAGACTTCGACCATCGAAGAATTAGAGTCAAAATATCCTGCTTTTTCGGATACATTTTTTAAACACATCATACCCATTAAAAGAGATTCGAATCCTTCTGCATTATTTGATACCATACGATCTCAAAAAGAATTTTTGCATTTAATGGATACTTGTCAAATAGCTTTCGCCAATATGGATGAGCTCAAGCTAGAGCTGGATCAATCTTTCCGTTTTCTAAAGCATTACTTACCCTCCATTGATGTTCCCGACGTGTATACCATTGTTTCGGGATTTGCTTATCAAAGGTTCCTTATGGAGGATGAAAACAAAAATAACCTCGTTGGAATTGGTCTAGATATGTTCCTTGGAAATACCTTTCCCTATGCTAGCATAGCTTTAGACAATCCAGCATTTTCCAATTATCTTACACGAAGTTTTAACAAAGACCACCTTCCCAAAAAACTGATCGAACTTCTACTAGAAGACCATCTCCCCTTGCCAAAAGGCACCACTTTATTAGATCAAATGATTTACAATGGAAAAAAACTCTATCTAATGGATAGAATCATTCCATTTGCTTCCGATACCATCATTATGGAATACACTCAAAAGCAATGGGATTGGATTCAAGACAATGAGTTGGAAATTTGGGCCTTTTTCTTGAAGGAAAAACTATTCTATGAATCCAATACTCAAAAAATTGGGAAATATGTTAACCCCAGTCCTCATTCTCCTGGGATGCCTCCAGGTGCTCCTGGCCGTACAGCAAATTATATAGGCTGGAAAATTGTAGAACAATACATGAAAAAATTTCCAGAAACCAAAATAGAAGAATTAGTTGTTATGGATGATGCCCAAATGATACTTAAAAAATCAAAATATAAACCAGCAAAATAAAAGGCGCAATGGTATAATAATTGCGAGTAATTAAATGTAAAATTTTTAAAAATGAGCAAACGAAACATTCCAGTTGTAGATTTATCCAAATTTGTACAGGGCTCTGAAGAAGATCGAAGAAAATTTATCGCTGATCTCGGTAAAGCTTTTCACGAAGTAGGCTTTGTTGGCGTAGTAAATCATGGCATTCCCAAAGAATTGGTAGAAGGTTTTTATTCTGCTTCAAAGTCATTTTTTTCACTTCCCTTTAGTACAAAGAAAAAATACGAAATAGCAGGGATGGCCGGCCAAAGAGGGTTTACCTCCTTTGGCAAAGAACATGCAAAACAATCTCAAGTTGCCGACCTAAAAGAGTTTTTTCAGCTGGGGCAATACGTAGATGAAGACCATCCCAAAAAGGAACTTTATCCAGACAATCCTTGGGTTGATGAAACTCCAGAATTTAGTAAACTTGGTAAAGAACTTTACAAAGCCTTCGAAACCTCGGGTGCTCATTTATTACAAGCCATTGCGCTGTATTTAGATCTGCCAGAAAACTACTTTGATCAACGTATAAATGATGGGACTTCTATTCTAAGATCAATACATTACCCTCCTATTACTGAAGAGCCAAGATCTGCTATTCGAGCCGAACAACACGAAGACATCAATTTAATCACTTTATTAGTTGGAGCGTCAGCAGGTGGTTTGCAACTTTTAAATGCAGCTGGAGAATGGTTAGATATCACACCAGAAGAAGATGAAATCGTTATCAATGTTGGTGATATGCTTCAGCGCTTAACTAATAATTACCTCAAGTCTACTACGCATAGGGTTGTTAATCCGCCCAAAGAGCAATGGCATGTGCCTAGGCTTTCGATCCCTTTCTTTCTTCATCCAAGAGCAGAAATGGATTTAACCTGTTTAGAATCCTGTATTACTGATGAAAGACCTTTAAATTATGATCCGATCACTGCAGGAGATTATCTGGACGAAAGGCTCAGAGAAATAGGCTTGAAAAAGTAATTTATTGAATCTCAGAAATATATATTGTAACTTGCCATCAAATTAGACTAAGATGCTACTTGGAAATTTAATTGGACCACAGGGATTAGTAATTTTAGTAGTTGTGTTACTACTATTCGGAGGGAGAAAAATTCCTGAATTAATGAGAGGTTTGGGAAGAGGAATCAAAGAATTTAATAATGCTCGCGCAACGATAGAAGAGGAAGTTAAAGAAGGCATGAAAGAAATAGACGACAAGGAAAAATAATCCTGTTAAAAAAATATTTTGAAGGCGTACTTGTATCAAGTGCGCCTTTTTTTTTAGTTTAAATCATGATAAAAAAAATATTCTGGTTCCTCTTTGGCTTTTTTTCCGTGGCCATTGCGCTATATCCTTTGGCGTATATACTTCCAACTGGAATTCAAGAAAACGGATTGCTTCAAACAAAGACAAATGAGCTTTTAGCTGATGCCTTATGGCAAATAGGCTTCAAGCTCCATATTTTCTGTGGCGGATTGGCCTTACTCATTGGTTGGCTTCAATTTATACCGAGCCTAAGAAAAAATTATATACATACCCATAGATTAATAGGTAAAGCTTATGTAATCTTTGTCCTACACTAATCTCATATCGAGCAATTTTAAATCGAAACATTCGCCGACACAAAAATTTTATGATTCTAAGTTATGCTGCTTGCTGGGGTGCAGTTACGTTAAGAGTTTGGCTTCCCATTTTGACTATTTATTTCGATGGGAACTTCACTAAAGCCTATGATATCGTAGCATGGGTGAGTTGGGTACCAAATATTTTGGTAGCCTTAGGTATTATTTCATATGCTAAAACTGCTTCGTAGACTATCTTTTCCTGGCAATGGTGTCAAGATAAAGTTGCTCAACTTTATCTCTAGCCCATGGCGTTTTCCTGAGAAATTTTAAGCTGGATTTTACAGAAGGGTCGTTTTTAAAGCAATTAATATTGATTTCTTCCGCCAACCATTCAAATCCATAATTGTCTACAAGAGATTCTACTATAGTTGCTAGTTTAACTCCGTGTAAAGGATTATTGGGCTGTTCGTTCATATACAATACTTGTTTTTGCTACCGCAAAAATGATGTTTTGTTTAGGCTGTTTATATTTCAGTAATAATCTCTCCTCTCACTGGACTGTATTCTTTTTTGGTTTTACCATTTACATTAATTTCTTCAAAGTAGCACTTAATGGCCTTAGCTCCATCGGAACTTTCTTTATTCTGTATGTGAAAATGCAAATGTGCCTCGCTTGAATTTCCAGAATTTCCACACAGTCCTAACAACGTCCCTTTCTTTACCTTTTGTCCTTGTTTTACCAAAATAGTATGTTGCTTAAAATGGGATAAGAACACATATTCTCCATTATCAGTGCGTATGATTATAGAATTTCCTGGAACAAATCTTCTGTTCATTACTCCTGGGACATTATCCTTAACACCATCTACTGCCTGTACAATTTCTCCATTTACTGGCGAATAAATTTCCTTACCAAAAGCATAATAATCTTCATTAGATTTTCCATCATTCTTAAAACTAGAACCTTTTTCATCGACTACTACAAGATCAAAAGCTGCGGCTTGGCCTTCGTGGATAACATGATAATTTTGTTCTTCAGTATCTCCACCCCAGAATACAAACCATTCCCCTTTTACTGGGAGTCCAACTGATTTTATTTCTAAATTGACCTCCTTAGGTCTGGGTCTGTGCGAAATTCCATTCACTTTTCCTTTCGTATCTATACCTATCATTAAAGTCCAATTTCCTCCTAGGCTAAACTTTGCGTTATAAATACAAAAACCTTGATTATCTATTTTTTCAAATTTTCTCGATTCCAATTGTCCTAATCCCTCATATACAGATTGATGATATTCAATGGTTTTGGCCTTTGGCATAAACTCCTGCATACTCTTTGCATAGGCGTCAAAAATTTTATCAAAACTTTTTTTATTGTACAACTCAACATAGTTATCAACTGCTTTTTGGATAAATATGGGCTCGTTTTGGCCATAGGTCAAAAAAGAAAAAAGCCCAAAAAATATTAAAGATTTTGTTTTCATGACCTTGTTATTTGTATAAAGAAAATCTGGCTAGACCCAATCTCTGTAAAAAATGTTTGATTGAAACTCCAATAACTCCTAGTCCATATTTCACACTTCTAGAGAAATTAATTGAGGATGCTTCCTCAAAATACTTAGTGGGACATGTTACTTCACCAATGTCAAATCCCTTAAAAATTATCTGAGACAACATTTGATTGTCAAAAATGAAGTCATCTGAGTTTTGATTAAAATTAATGGCATGCAAAACTTTCGCGTCAAATGCTCTATATCCTGTATGGTACTCCGACAACTTATAACCGACTAAAAAGTTTTGAAAGGCTGTGAGCAATCGATTGGCAACATACTTATACACGGGCATCCCTCCTTTCAAAGCTCCTTTCCCTAAAATACGAGAACCCAACACCACAGGATATAAGTCATCACCAATAATGTTTACCATTGCGGGAATCAATTTTGGGGTATATTGATAATCTGGATGAAGCATTATTACGATGTCCCCTTTAATTTCTATGGCTTTGTTATAGAGAGACTTTTGATTGCCGCCATATCCCTTGTTTTGTTCGTGCCTAATTAAGTGATTTATTCCCAATTTTCTTCCTACTTCCAAAGTATTGTCCTTACTTGCATCGTCGCAGAGAATCACATCATCGACCAAATCCAAAGGGATTTCTCGAAATGTTTTTTCTAATGTAAGTGCCGCATTATACGCAGGTAGAACAACTACAACCTTTTTACCATTATACATTTTGTAAAGATATACCATCACTAAAAAAATAAGTACCAAATGAAATATCTAAAAAGAGCTTTTTATGTCATGCTCATTTTGATAGGCATCGCCCTTCTTGCCATAGTAATATTTAGTGAGAAAAAACCCGAAGGTGAAGGAGGAAGTAAAGCGGATCAATTGGCTCAAAAAGTACTCGCTGCAGTTAATCACGAAGCATATGCGAAAACAAACTATTTCCGGTGGTCCTTTCCTAGAGGGCACCATTATTTTTTTGATAAACAAAACAACAAAGCCATTATAGAATGGGATGATCATAAAGTAGTCATGCAGCTAGATACACAAGAAGGTCAAGTATTTAGTGGCCAAAAAATAGTTGAAGATGAAGACCAGCGGAAAAAGCTTTTGAATAAAGCTTGGAGCTTATGGTGTAATGATTCGTTTTGGATGTTTGCCCCATTCAAGGTCTTAGATCCGGGCACCACAAGAAAGATTGTTTTAGAAGAAGGAAAAGAAGCCCTGCTTGTAGAATATGAATCTGGTGGTGTTACTCCAGGGGATTCTTATTTATGGATTCTAGATGAAAATTTTAGACCAACGGGCTATAAAATGTGGACCAGTATTATACCTGTAAAAGGTATGTATGCAAGTTGGGAAAATTGGGAACAACACAATGGCGCATATTATGCATTAAATCACAATATGAAAATTGAGCTAAAAATGGATAACTTCTTGGCAAGTGATTCGTTAGCTGATTTTGGGTATACTACAAATCCATTTCTATGAAAATAGTAAGTTACAATGTTAACGGATTAAGAGCTGCGTTGAAGAAAGACTTGTTGACATGGCTAAAAGAAGAAAACCCTGATATAGTATGTTTTCAAGAAACTAAATCTCAACCTGATCAAATAGATCACCAATTGTTTTCTGATCTTGGATACACCAACCACTATTGGCATTCGGCAGAGAAAAAAGGATATAGTGGAGTGGCCACCTATTCTAAAACAGCAGCCACCAGCACCATGATAGGAATGTCCAACAAAAAATATGACATTGAAGGACGGGTTCTGCTTACAGAATTTAAAGATTTTGCACTTCTAAATTGCTACTTCCCTTCGGGATCCAGCAGTGAAGAAAGGCATGCGTTTAAGCTTGACTTTTTAAAGGATTTTGAAAAATGGTTTTCGAAGATTCGAAAAAAATATAAGGAAGTTATTGTACTTGGAGATTATAATGTAGTTCATGGAGATTTGGATATTCATAACCCTACAAGAAAAGATAAACCCTCAGGGTTTAGACCGGAAGAAAGGGCTTGGATGGACAAATGGTTTTCAAAACATCTACACGATTCTTTTAGAATTTTACATCCTGAAAAACAAGAATTTAGTTGGTGGAGTTATCGGGCTGGTTCTCGAGACCGCAACAAAGGTTGGCGTATTGATTACATTTCTGTTTCGGATGGTTTAAAAAACAAAGTAATTGGTTTGGAACACAGAAAAGATGCCAAACACTCTGATCATTGTGCTGTAGTGCTAGGCTTAAAATAATGAATTAAAGATCTTCGTTGATCATTTGAATAAGGATATCAATATCTTCATTTACTTGTCCGTTTTTCTCAGCAATTGATTTTGATTTGTTTGCTGAAGAGAGTGCTTTTCTCTTTTTACCCTTTAGATAAAACAAGTAAGCTTGAGTATCATAGTATTGATAATTGTAAGGGTTCAGTTTTATAGCTTCATTAATGCAGCTCAAACTACGATCCAAACCTTGTTCGGTTTCTGAATTAATGTTCGCTAATCGGTACCAAATTTGGTCATTTTTAGCCGTTACTTTTTGTATATATTCTTCGGCTTTAACTTTGAATTCATCAAATTTTTCATCCTTATGTAACTGCTCCAAATAATGTTCGTAAGCAAGTTTTTCAAAGTTCTCTACATCCAAGTAGGTAAATAAATCCTTTGTTTCTTCTAGGGTAGGTCTTGGGAAACCTCTGTCTAAACGATCGTAAACCAGGATAGATATAGTTTGATATACCCTTTCCTTTCCCACAAGTTCTTCATAAGAGGCTTTATTGTTTAGCAAGTGCTGGAATTCTTTCGAATCGGTGGTATAAAGAAAATCATAAATAAACTGCATGTTTTCCTTTGTGTTCCAATCCGTTTGGGTATCTAAATATTTCTGTGATGCCTGTTTGTGACTGCCATCCATTAACTGTAGCGAAAGATATGCTTGATGTTTCAATAAACTAGGCGGCAAATCTGTGGACTCATCATCAAAAATATGTAGTATTTTTTCTTCTGTAATGGTCCCCTCAATTATGTTGGTTTCTTCATTATATACAATATCAACGTCAACTTTTGGGGCTTGGGTTTTCTGGGTTGCCTTTTGGTCTGCAGGAACGGTAACCGGCAACGGGTCTTTTTTTACGCGCTCTTCAACAGCTACGTCTTCAACTATTCGTTTTTCTGGTATAGAAGGGACTGATTTCTCTGTATAGGTCTCGGCTGGTTTTCGAGAATATATTTCCGGTTCAGCAATTTTCTGCGCAATGTCAAGAAGCGCATTGGCGGACATTAATCGATCTACTTTATATTTAATTCTGCCTTCTTGATCTAAAATCATTAAAGTTGGCAAAAAAATTACATCATAATTTCTGTGTACCTGTTTGCCCATTTCCGAATCCATATCGATTCGAATATTTACAAAAGTTTTATTAAAGTAGTTTGCAAGTTTAGGGTTTCTAAACTCCCTCTCCATTTTTTTACACGGCTTACACCATGGAGCATAGGTGTCTACAAAAATTAATTTATTCGACCTCTGGGCCATAGAGATCGCATTGTCCAAATTATTATTTAGAAACCGAACGCTTTGACTCGTAGTGTTATGAACACAAACGAAAAGTAAGAAAAAAAGTATGACTCCTACGTGTCTCATCAGGACTGCAACTGTCTTTTAACGCGTTCTAAAACCCCTTTAGTCAAACGCATTTCTTTTGGATCCTCCGTCATTTCTAATGCTTTGTTGCCATTTTTTAACGCATCGTCATATTTTTCATGGAGCATCAAAATATTGGTATAAGTCATCACTGTTTTCCAGGACTCTTCATTTTTAACCATTTGACTACCAATAGTAATCATCAAGTCCTTGGCTTTAGGGTTTGACTTATATTCTGCAAGCCCTTCCAACAAAGTGGTTAGCTTTTTATTATTTTTTTTGATGCCTTTTTTAAAGACCAATTGAGCCTGGTCTAAAAATTTATCCACATTTCCGGTTCCTTTATAAAAGTGCATTTTAGATTCCATTTCGTATAATCTACTTTCCTTTTTGGGATGAAACAATTTATACTTCTGGATTGCCTCATCTACCAGGCTCATCATTTCATAATTAATTGCTTTAAGCACCGTGTTGTCAGCTGCTGATCGCACCTTAGTTTTTACTTGTTCTTCCGAATATGATTTTAGCAAAAGATCCTTTCTTGCTATAAATTCATCAAAAAGTCTGCTGTCAATTTCTGAAGCCGCCTCATAATAAAATGCCGTCCATTGCTCCTCTGACAATTCAGGCCTCGAGCGAATAAAATCATTACTTACCTTAACGCTTGATTTAGAGGATTTATTTAAGGATTCTATGTATTTCAAAACAAATTCATAATCTCTTCGTCCTGCCTCGTATTCTTCTACATATGCTAAACTTCTATCGAATTTCTTATCAACTATATCCACCAGACCTAAAAACGCATTTACATCTTTTCCACCTACCTCTTTGTGCACCACTGAGCCATCCCCACTTATGAATAATAAGGTTGGATATGCACTCACAGGATAATTCGAAATGAATTCCATGTTTTTTTCTGCCTCCATGTCCATCTTAATGTTGATAAACTTCTGATTATAGACAGCTCCTACTTCTTCTTGTGTGAACACCATTTTAGCCATCCGTTTGCAAGGTCCACACCAAGTGGTATAAGCATCCACAAAGATTAATTTGTCTTCCTTGCTAGATAACTCCAGCGCTTCTTTCCACGTTCCCTCAAAAAACTCTATTCCCTGAGACCAACCGGATAAAAAAAATGACAACAAAACAACTACAGTAAATCCTTTTCTCATAACTAATGATTCTAGGTTTATAACGTATAAAGAAAATGACTGTTACACTTTGGGATTAACAGCACCCAGGTAGGCGATATATTGTCGAAATTACGAAAAAACTTAGCTTGCTGTTATGTAAATAAATCAGTTGGTGTGATTTTTAACGAGTTTTCGTATTTGAGCCGTTCCTGCGTTTTTAACTACCACTACATAAGTTCCTGATGGCCATGGGTTCGTATCAATAATCAAACGCTCACTTTTTCCTTGCACTTGCGAATTAAACATCTCTCTACCTAATTTATCATAAACGTGTACATCAAAAAAGGTATTGTTGTTGTGGCTTTCTAAGTCAATATGAATTAAATCCAAAATTGGGTTTGGATATATCTTGTGTTTTTTTCGTTGAATTACTTCAAGCGAAATTATTTTGCTAAAAGATCTTTCTCCCGAAAAATCTCTTTGCTGCAATCTATAGTATACCACCCCTTCCAAAGAAGAATCTCTGTCTTCAAAAGTATATTCGTTAACGTCACCAGTCTCCACGGCAAGCTGAAATCCAATGCTGTCAAAATCTATCCCATTTAAGCTTCGTTCTATAACGAATCCATAATTATTTACCTCGTTTGCAGTGGACCAATACAAAAGGTTATGATTCTTAATTCTTTTTGCTTCAATACTTAGAAACTCTAAGGGGACAATTGAGGAAACACATTCTATGGACGCTTCCCAGCCTGTTTCATTTATAGAATTATCTGATTCAAAGGTAAAATACAAACAACCACTGCTGTGTGTTGAGGTAACATGCATCCCTACGAATAAGTTATTTTCACTGACTCCAGGAGTATCGCCATCCCCACTTTCTTCTCCACAATAATTACCTAACATCAGAGAATTCTGGTCTGGTCCATCATATATTTTGAGCATATCCCAACATCCTGTTTCATTGCTTCCGTTTCCTGATGTACACTCTATATCAGACCACGTAAAAGTTGCCTTAATTTTTTCATTTTCTTCTGTTGGACAAAATAAAAAGGTTTCGAATGATCCATTGTTGTAATTGCCCGTCGGACCACCAACATCAAAAAAAGAAGCACCACAAGTTTCTGGACAAGGACCACAAATACCTCCACAATCTATCCCCTCTTCTGTACCGTTTTGAACACCGTCATCACAGGTAGCAGAATCAGAACATCCTACCAATGCTACCCAGCCTGTTTCTTGAACAGATGCATCTGAAGTAAACTTAATTGTCAAGCAAGAAGCACTTGATTCAATATATCCTTCACCAGGGGCAGAGCTTAAATTATTTCCACAAAACACTCCCATGGATGGCGCAGTTTCATCATTGCCATCAAATAACTCCAATTTATCATAACATCCTGTTGGTCCTCCATCTTCAATCTGAAATTCTGTGAAACTTAAACTGATCACCTGACTTGGCGCTGTACAAATTGTCCATGTATTATTTTCACTCGGAAAGTATAAAGATGTACCACCTGAGTCTACAAAACTATCGCCACATTGATAATTGCACATATTGCACATATTTCCACCACAATCTATTCCTGTTTCGTTGCCGTTTTGTATTCCATCATCGCAACTTGGTCCTGAACAATTTACCTCACTTAAAGCAGTAGCGCATGTTACAGCATCATCTTTCCAAGTCAAATAATTACCCCAGAAGTTGATTACATCAGATTGATCTGCCGTAAAAAGTACCATACAACCATCATTAGAGTAATCCATATAACTGTAAAAGTTATCTAAGCCTCCTGTACAACTGGCGGGTACATTAGCACAAGAACTAATACTTGGGCAACCATAATGCGGGTCATCTTGCTCAGGGGTATCCATGACTGCAACCGGTCCTGGGGGGTTGCTGTCCCCATCATCGCAGCCAGAACCTCTAAATACATGGTGTAAACCAAAATAATGTCCTGCTTCGTGAACAGAAGTTTTACCTTCATTGAAATTGGCATGACTATTAATTTCACCACCCGAAAAACAACTGAATCCTGGTCCTCCAAATACAGCATAGTTAACCCAGAAACCATCCCCATTTGCACTTCCTGGTAATGCGCTTATCCCTAAGGTGCTTGAAGACTGACCTGCTGATGCAGGGCTACTAACAAAAATATTTAGATAACCAGACCATTCAATTCCTGCGGAAGGCCATGTTTCTTGATTTAACGTAATGGCAGGTTCTCCATCGATCAATCCTGAGCTAATTGGATGATCCTGAGTTGCGAGACAAAATTGAACACATGTGCCATTATTCGCCATTGGTGCTCGAGACAAAGGAAAGCTTGTGCTACAAAGAGAATTTAAGGTTGTCGTGTAATAACTTAAATCAAGGTTAGATGCCGAAAAGGCTTCATTCATTACATCAATTTGGGCTTGTGCCGCATCTAATAAGCATTGCTTTTGAGAACAATCAATAGGATCAAAATAATGCACAGCGACAGGTACTACCACACTATTGTCAGATGTACATCCCAAAGATGATCTATCCGAATTGGATATTTTTAATTTATCCAAGGCTTGAATTCTTTGAAAAAAAATTTCGTCTTTAGAAATTAACTTTTCGTAGTTCTTATCACTTATACATTGAGACTGTCCAAGAGTATGTGGAAGAAAATATAATTGGCATAAGCACAAAAGTGCTATGCCTTTTAGGTTCGGTAGTGTTCTCATAGTTTTCCCTGCAGTCGAATCAGGTATTATTTGTATAAGTTACGTAGAAGATAGGGTCATTTGGATTTGTGTTTGATTTGTGCATACTGTTGGACTAAATTTTAAAGCAAAATGTATTATTTCTTACATTTTTCTTTGGCCGTAGATTGCCATGATGTGTCAACAAGCGGCTCCTTAATGCGAAATATGTAGCTTTGTTTTATGAGTTTAAATCGGAGACAGCTTTTTCTTAATCATGTTGCTCAAACCAGTGACTTGGCCTTAGGCCTGGAAGTTTCTCATGCAAAAGGAATGTATATCTATGATTCTGATGGAAAAGAATATTTGGATTTAAATTCAGGTATTTCAGTCAGCTCGCTTGGTCATCTTCACCCTAAAGTAGTATCGGCGGTTTCAAATCAACTCCAAAAATACATGCACACGATGGTTTATGGTGAGCATATTCAAAGTCCACAAATTGAATATGCCAATTACCTAAGCAAACTGTTATCGAATGGATTAGACAATGTATATTTTGTAATGACTGGTTCTGAAGCAGTGGAAGGAGCCGTTAAGCTTGCTAAAAAGCACACTGGAAGATATGAGGTAATAGCCTGTGCAAATGCCTACCATGGGAGTACTGCTACTCCAGAGTCTTTGCGCAGTGATTATTCTTTTAGTCGGGCCTTTTTTCCCACTATTCCAGGAGTCCGGCATATTCGATTTAACAATGAAGAAGATTTAAAAAAAATTACAAAAAAAACAGCAGCTGTAATCTTAGAACCTGTACAGGCAGAAGCGGGAGTCATCCCTCCACATAATGGTTATTTAGAAAAAGTTCAGCAGCGCTGTAATGAAGCTGGATCAATAATGATACTGGACGAAATCCAAACTGGATTCGGAAGAACGGGCTCATTGTTTGCCCATAAAAAATACAACATTACCCCTGATGTTTTGCTAATTTCTAAATCCATGGGTGGCGGAATGCCTATAGGGGCTTTTGTAGCAAAGAAATCAATAATGAAATCCCTGGTCAAAGATCCTGCGCTGGGGCACATAACCACTTTTGGAGGGCATCCAGTGTGTGTTTCGGCTGCTCTGGCATTATTAAAGCATGTAAACGAATCCAATATTATTCAAGAAGTATCCGGCAAAGAAGCCCTTTTTAAACAGTTACTTAAACACGAGATTATTGCAGAGGTTAGAAGTTCGGGCTTAATGATGGCGGTTGAGTTGAGCCGAAAAAAATACTTAAAACACGTCGTTAAACATACTTTTGACCAAGGGGCACTTATTGATTTTTTCTTGTTTAATCGAAAATCATTTAGGTTGGCACCCCCCTTGATCATTTCGGAAGAGGAAATAAAAAAAGCCTGCAAAATTATTTTGCAGGCTTGTGATTATGCTTTGTTACAATACCAGTGATGTTTACAGTTCTTTTCGCAATCTTGCTACTGGTATATTGAGTTGTTCTCTATATTTAGCCACTGTTCTTCTCGCAATATTATAGCCCTTTTCCTGTAACATGTCTTTTAATTTTTCATCAGAAAGTGGTTTCTTTTTATTTTCTCCATTTACGATATCTGACAAAATGTTCTTTACCTCAACAGTAGACACCTCTTGTCCATCAGTAGTTTGTAAAGATTCTGAAAAGAAAGATTTTAATCTTCTAGTCCCAAACTCAGTTTGAACAAATTTGCTGTTTGCAACCCTCGAAACAGTAGATATGTCAAGATTTGTTATCTCTGCTATATCTTTTAAAATCATAGGCTTAATAACGCGCTCATCCCCAGTTATGAAGAAGTCATATTGAAATTGCATTATAGAATACATGGTATTAAAAAGGGTTTCCTGACGCTGCTTGATAGCATCGATAAACCACTTGGCAGAGTCAATCTTTTGCTTAATAAACATTATCGCATCCCTTTCCTTCTTGGTAGATTTTCTCCCTTTGGTTGTATCCTTGTAAGTAGAAAGCATCTCCATGTAATTGTCATTGATCTTAAGATCTGGTGCGTTCTTGTTGTTCAATGTTAATTCTAAATCCCCATCTCTATTGGTAACATTAAAATCCGGCAAAACATAATTGGTGCTATTCCCTCTTTTGCTTTGTATTGCACTTGCAGGCTTTGGGTTTAGTTTTAAAATTTCTTCGATCGCATCCTTTAATTCTGATTCAGAGATATAAAGGTTCTTTTGAAGTTTTTGATAATGTTTTTTGGAAAACTCTTGAAAGTAATTTTCTAAAATTTTCAGACCAATTTCTTTAGCAACTTTACTACCTTCTAGGTCTTTATCAATTTTTGACCTTATTTGAAGGATTAAGCATTCTTGAAGATTTCTACTTCCAACGCCTGGGGGGTCAAATTTTTGAATTCTTTTTATTACTTGTTCAACTTCAGACTCAGGGACCTCAATGCTCTGCGAAAACATCAGATCATCTATTATAGCTTCTGTTTCTCTGCGCAAATATCCATCTTCGTCTATACTTCCGACCACTTGTTTAGCAATGAGTTCTTGGGTTTCATTTTCCCAATCAGCTAATCCTAATTGTAAATGTAGATGCTCATGAAAAGAGGCTTCCAGCGCTATGGGCATGCTTTTTTCTTCTTCATCCAAGTAAACTTCACCTCTAAGCTTGTAGCTCGAAGGATCGTCTTCTATATATTCTTTAAGATAATCGTCCAATTCAAAATCATCTTCTTGAGATTCTTTTTCATCAGAGTCGTTTGCTTTTATATCAAAAATCTCTTCGGCACCCTCTTCTCCCTCTTCTAAGGCCGGATTCGATTCGAGCTCCTCCTGTATTCTTTGATCCAACGTAGCTGTTGGGATTTGAAGCAGTTTCATAAGTTGAATCTGTTGCGGAGACAACTTTTGAAGCATCTTCTGCCCCATACTTTGCTTTAACATAGCGTCAAGTATTTATTTTTAAACTATAAACCTGTATTAATCTAAACGATTAAATTGTGTAGAGAGTTCGGGTTGTAAGAGTAATGTGTAAAACACGGTTGGTCAAATATAGAGTTTATTTAGTCATATACAAAATATAGGACATATAAAACTCCTTGATTAACAACGTATTAATAATTAACATATACGAAAATTATGAATATTAACGAAAGACTTGCTGCATTGCGAGCAGAGATGAAAAAGGAAAATATCGATGCTTATATCGTTCCAAGCAGTGATCCTCATAATAGCGAATATGTTGCCGAGCATTGGAAATCACGAGAATGGATCTCTGGATTTACTGGTTCTGCCGGAGTTGTTGTTGTTACACACAATCATGCCGGCGTTTGGACAGACAGTAGATATTTTTTACAAGCCGAAGAAGAATTATCCAATTCTGAATTTGTCCTACACAAAGTTATCAATCAATTCGAGCCTTTACATATTAAGTGGATTTACGAAAATATTGAACAAGGAAAAGTTATTGGCTTCGATGGCGGCTGTTTAACTTGCAATCAAGTAGATTATTTGAAAAAAAAATGCGAACCCAAAAACTTATCAATTAACTTTTCGCATGATCTATTTTCAAGAATATGGAACGATAGACCTGCTCTACCAAAAGATAATGTTTTCGAACATGATTTGAGCTTCGCTGGTAAAACAGTACAAGAAAAGCTGGGCAACATCAGAAAGGCCATGTTAATTCAAAAAGTTGACCATCATCTAATCACGACTCTTGATGACATTGCATGGTTGTTCAACATTAGAGGGTACGATGTGGAATGCAACCCAGTGTGCATCGCTTATGCCTTAGTCGGTATAGATCATTGTATCATATTTATAAATGAAAATAAAATTAATGATGCCCTTAAGGTTTACTTTGAAGACAATGGCATCACGGTACAACCATATCAACAAATCTCCTCTGTTCTTGAAAGCCTAGAAAGTCAACAAACCCTATTGCTTGATCCTAATCAATGCAATTTTACTCTAGCGCATTCGATAAATGCTAAAATTAAAAAAGGACAAACACTGTCAAGAAAATTCAAAGCAATCAAAAATGATGTAGAAATAGCTCATTTTAAAAAGGCCATGATTAAAGATGGTGTAGCTCTTGCAAATACCTTTTACTGGTTAGAAAATCAGCTTAAAACTACTGGGGTGACCGAATTTGAACTTTCCGAAAAGTTGGATGAATATAGGTCAAAGGAAAAATACTTTTACGGTCCAAGCTTTCCAGCAATCGTGGGTTACCAAAGCAATGGTGCAGTTATTCACTATCGACCAATGCAAGAGACTTCAAAAACCATTAAAAATGAAGGCGTGCTTTTATGTGATTCAGGAGGACAATATCAAGATGGGACTACAGATATAACAAGAACTTTTTGTTTTTCTGAACCTACTGAGGAGTTTTGCAAAAGATACACTGCTGTTTTAAAAGGGATGATAGAGCTTACCTTGGCAAGGTATCCAAAAGGGACTAACGGTGGGCAG
The DNA here is from genome assembly GCA_020627705.1 of Saprospiraceae bacterium. Classification (GTDB taxonomy): domain Bacteria; phylum Bacteroidota; class Bacteroidia; order Chitinophagales; family Saprospiraceae; genus JAHDHU01. Next base: position 36,951 of record JAHDGJ010000014.1, on the reverse strand, counting down.
TTAGATGTTCTTGCTCGAAAATATCTATGGGAACAAAATGTAAACTATCTGCATGGTACCGGTCATGGCGTAGGATTTTTCTTAAATGTACATGAGGCGCCACAAGGATTCGCCCCTGGAAACAATCAAAGATCTCAAACCAATCACGAACCCGGTATGATCACTTCTAATGAACCCGGTTTTTACAAAGACGGAGAATTTGGCATTCGAATCGAAAATCTTATTCTAACGGTTGATTTGGGAAATGGCTTTTATGGCCATGAAACGATTACGTTGTATCCGATCGAAACCAAAATGATCTTAATCGAAGAAATGGAGACCAAACACATCAATTGGTTAAACGACTACCATGCTAAAGTAGAGCGTCTATTGAGTCCCCATTTGTCAAAAGAACTAAAAATATGGCTCAAAGCAAAATGTAAATCTATTTAGCCATAGGATTAGTATAAAAGCGTTAATTATTATTTCTTTGCAGTAGAAATCTAAAACAAACATTGTAATGTCTGAAACAGGTGAGAATTGGGGTAAAAAAGGGTCTTGCTTAGCCAAGTTTTTTATTGGCTTTAGCCTTTTTATCATTCTACTAATCTGGTTGTATAATTACAACTTCTTCGATCTACCGAACTAGTTAATACGTATTAACTAATCCAACTCGAAATTTGTCAATCTTTTGAAGGAGTGAACTCTTTCTTTGATCTCTGGCTTTGTTAGATTTTTTAATCTAAGCAAAGAAAATTCTTCTACACAAAACGAAGCCATAGCGGATCCATAAATTACTGCTCTTTTGAGGCTGTCAAATGAGACATCATTGGTCATTGCCAAATAGCCCATGAGTCCACCAGCAAAGGTGTCGCCAGCACCCGTAGGGTCTTTTACTAATGCCAAAGGCAAGGCCGGTGCATAAAAAATTTCTCCATCATTGAACAACATTGCTCCGTGCTCACCCTTTTTTATTATTAAATATTTGGGGCCCATTGAATGAATTACCTCAGCCGCTTTTAGTAAAGAATATTCCCCAGATAATTGTCTTGCTTCTTCATCATTGATACTTAATAAATCTACCTTTTTAATCACTTCTTTGAGCTCGTCCATAGCAATATCCATCCAAAAATTCATGGTGTCCATCGCAATGAGCTTTTGTGATCCATCTAATTGATTCAGCACTTGCATCTGAATAGCTGGAGTTAAATTGCCAAGCATCACGTACTTGCAACTCTTATAGTCTTCTGGCAAAATTGGATTAAAGTCATCCAAAACATTCAAATCAGTAACTAATGTGTCTCGCTGGTTCATGTTTTCATGGTACTTACCAGCCCAAAAGAATGTTTTACCGTTTGATTTAACTTCTACGCCACTTAAATCTGCCCCTCTTTTTTCTAACGCTTCAATCTCTTCAACAGGAAAATCACCACCAACAATAGAGGAGATATAGATTTTGTCAGTAAAATATGATGAAGCCCAACTTATATAAGTACATGCACCTCCAATAACTTTTTCGGCGTGACCGAAAGGCGTTTGAATGTCATCAAAAGCCATTGTTCCAATAGTAAGTAAACTCATTACAGTAAATTTTGGCGCAAATGTACATGCTTCTATGCATTGAGAATTAAATTTATTCGATGGATAATTTAAAAATTGCGCTGGTACAAGCTGATTTAATTTGGGAAGACAAATCTGCAAACCTAGAAATGATGGATTCTTTCTTATCCTATGTGCAACCAAACCAGGATCTAATCGTATTGCCGGAAACATTTTCTACGGGCTTCGCCATGAAAAATGTAGCACATCATGCCGAATACATGGATGGCCCTACCGTAAAGTGGATGAAGTCAAAAGCAGCAATGCTTAATGCTGTAATTACAGGCTCGGTAATGATACAAGAAAACGGTCTGTATTATAACAGAATGCTTTGGGTCGAGCCAGATGGAGGTTTGTCACACTACGACAAAAGACATCTTTTCAGATTAGCTTATGAACAAAACTATTTTAGCTCCGGGCAAAGCACTAAAGTAGTTACGCTCAAGGGATGGAAAATCAGACTCAATGTCTGCTATGATTTGCGCTTTCCTGTATGGTGTCGTATAAATAACAGCGATTATGACGTGCTTCTATTTACTGCCAACTGGCCTGAAACCAGAATACATCATTGGTCGGCCTTGTTAAAAGCTAGAGCGATCGAAAATTTGTCCTATGTCGTGGGATGTAATCGAATAGGTCTTGATGGCACAGGAAAAAATCATACAGGAGATTCTGAAGTTGTTGCTCCAAATGGCCTATCCATTGCTCATGGCAATAAAGAAGAAATACTTTATGCTACTCTCTCACATTCCGATTTGCAATCAACACGCAATCGGTTTCAGTTTTACAAAGATGCCGATACCTTTAACTTGGGCAAATAAAAGAAAGTGAACTGTGCGTGAAGCAGTTCGAGTTCGGCCAAAACAAAAAAAGGGCAGCAATATAATTGCTGCCCTTTGAGGTCGCGGACATGAACGACCGATTTATCAACGATAAATCAAAAGCATGTTATGCTTTTGAAGGAAGTGAACTGTGGGCCCCGTACCACAGGGAGCAGAGCAGTTCGAGTTCGGCCAAAACAAAAAAAGGGCAGCAATATAATTGCTGCCCTTTGAGGTCGCGGACGGACGTCAAAGAATGAATTTGATTAAACTATCTGAAATACAAATTCACTGATAATCAACCATTTATGTAAAATGTGAATTAATCGTTATTAACTATTATTAACTAAATCCGTCACCTCTGACGTCACCTCATTTCGTATCTTAGTATTCAGTTCAATAAATGCCTTATGTCTATTAGTCCTAAATTCGTTCTAAGGAATGCTAAAAGTGATTCCCTAACGTCAATAAAATTTTACTTCGATTTAAAAAATGAAAGGTTTGTCTATTCACTTGGAAAGGACAAACGCATAATTCCCCAATTGTGGGATAAGGATAGAATGCGACCTATTTCCGCAAAGGTCAAAGATTATCCAAACAAGAAACAAAGAGATCATAACAAGTATTTAATTTCCAAATGGTCCAAGATCAATTCTAATCTTAGTAATGATCTTCTAAATCTCAATACCCGTATTGAGAATATTGTAATCACTACTTATCAATATTTCAATGAATTGTCTTTAAATGGTGAAAAGTACAATAAGGCGAATTTAAAAGAACGCCTTTACAAAACTTTTGACATTGACAGAATCCAGAAAAAGGAAAAGGATAAATTAAATCTCAATCAGTACATTGAACAATTCATAAAAGAATTAAAGTCAGGCGTTCGCACTTACACCAATTCAAGAAACGAATCAATTCGATATGCCCATAGTACTATAAAATCCTATGACGAATGGAAAACGCAATTCGACCTATTCCAAAAGTCAACAAGAAAAAAACTAGACTTTGAGGACATAACCATAGATACACACACAAAGTATGTCCAATACTTCAATAAAAAGAACTACACCCCTAATACAATCGGTCGACACATCAAGTCGCTAAAAGTCATTATGAATGCCGCATTTGATGAAGGGTTACATAAAAACACAGAATACCAAAGAAAGAAATTCAAAACCTTAAAATCGGAGGTTAAAGAAATTTACTTAAACCACGATGAAATAGAATCAATTAGAAAACTTGATTTGTCAAAGAAACCAAAATATGATCTTGCAAGGGACGTGTTTCTTTGCGGTTGTTATACTGCTCTTAGGTACTCCGATTATTCGAGAATAAAAGAAAATCATATAGTTGATATTGACGGGGTTCGATGTATTCAAATCACAGCGCGTAAAACTAAAAAAGAGGTCTTTATTCCTATTAGACCAGAACTTGAAGAAATACTTTCTAAATACGATTACAACCTTCCTAAGACATACGAACAAAAGGTAAATGAAAACATCAAGGAAGTTTGCAAATTGGCAAAGATCAAAGAACTCATAAGTGTCAAAAAGATCAAAGGCGGCTTAGAGGTAGTAACGAAGAAACCCAAACACGATTTAGTAAAAACACATACCGCTAGAAGATCGGGAGCGACCTTGATGTACAATTCAGGAATGAAACCAATTGACATCATGAAGATTACTCAACATACGACTGAACGAAATCTACTTAGGTATATCAAAGTAGGGGCAAAAGAAACGGCGGTACGTTTAGCAAAGTCTGACTTCTTTATTGGTAATCCTTTAAAGGCGGTGAAATGAAATCGTTCAAACTGGAAACCTCATCACACTATTTAATAGCAATTGATATAGCTTTCAATAAATTAACAGATAGTGATTATCAATTGGAAAACGCACAAGATCACTGCGAATCTTTTTTAGATACTACTTTCAACGGTCAACCAAATCGCATTATCAAAAACAATTTTTCTAAACAACTTACAAAAGAGTTAGAATCAATAGAACAAAAAAAAATAACACTAGAGAAATTCATTTACAGCGTAAAAGATTCTCTAAAAAAAATGTCACTTAAATTTTACAGTAATAACGACAATCTTTTCGAAAACAAGACATACGTTCGCCTTACTTCACTCTTTAAATTCTTTGAACAAGAATTTCATTCTCAAATTCAAATCTTAAAACCATCACATCAGATTCCCTCTAAAAATCATACATACTTCGAACGCCTCTTGACTTTCGAATTACTTCGACGAAACCAAATTATAAAATTAGACTTACCAAACACGAAGGAAGAATTTCAACTAATTAGCTCCTTGATAGGTCAAAAGGATTATGTTGAAACTAGAAAAAAATATAAAAAAGTCACAAAATTGTTTAATGATAAATTGACACAAAGTCAAATTAGTCAATATCTCAATCAAATCATTGCCGTCAAAGATGCCATTAAAAATACTCTCGTTATGCAGAATCATGAAACTGTACTTTTGGATTTAGATAAAATAATTGAAAAGTTTAATAAATAATTAATGATTTAAGGGTCACCCTAAGGGTCACCTTGACCTTAATCATAATTCAACTTTGCTATCGTAACAAACAATATGCGATATGCAAGACGTACTATTATCTCCTATCTCATTAAATGATCTTCTTACCAATGTTCGTGAGATAGTCAAAGAAGAACTCATATCAGAAAGAAAGAATGATCTAGATTCTAAAGAATGGCTCAATTCAAAAGAAGTAAAACAACTTCTTAAAATCAGCGATGTCACTCTATGGAAATACGACCGCAAAGGAATTACAGAACCGCACAGAATTGGTAAGGTCAAACGATACCGAAAGGACCAGGTTCTTAGTGTAATGACAAAAATGGAAACTAAAATTTCTTAGCCATGAATGTCATTTATCAGCTATTCAAGTTCAACGATGAAGACAAATACTTTGATCTTTATAGAACGTCTAAAGTCGGTTTTCTACCACTTACAAAGAAAATTAAAACTGCACCAGCTCAAAGACAATCTTACAAAGATTTTGGTATCAAAGAAATCATTCATTCAAAGAAGTCCAGAAAAAACAAAAAGGGTAATTATGTTAAACTATTTCATAATGGTTTAATACCTACCGAAAACCCCTATGTCTTTTGTGGTGATAATTACGAAATCAAAAGAGGCTTTAAAATAAAATCCTTTGTCTTGTTTGAATTTTCTAAATGTGGTTTATGGCTATTGGTCCATTATGTGGAAAAGTATAAAGTGTTTCCCAATCAGAGAAAAAAAGTAATCAATGATTTATTGATTAGCTCGACAAGAAAAAAATTCATTGATTTTATAAAACAAAAATAGGTCTGGAAGAAAAACCCGTCCAGACCTATTAACATTCAGTTCAATAAATGCGTAATGCGAATATAAGTAGAAAGTGATAGACTTTGTCAAATTAAATATATCCTATTTAGATTCTGAAAAATTAAAAAACAATTCTAATCTACAGTTCATTGAACACACTAACATTTCAACAGGTGAAGTATATAAAAGATATGATGGAAGTAATGAGAATATAAAGTTTAGAATTAATGAAAAGAGTATAAGAATGCAAGGTTCACTTCATGTGTTTTATAATCGAGTTACAAGACAAGGTCATCAAAACTGGGATGACTATAATTACATTAAGCTATTAGAAACAATTACACATCTAGAATCTAAGTTTGGTCTTGATGCTTCAAAAACCAAAATTGAAAACTTAGAATACGGAGTAAATGTTAAAGTTCCAATCAGCCCAAACACTTTAATTGATAGTCATATCATTTTATGGAATGACAATAAAAATGATACCGTAAAGAGTTTTGACGGCAAAGGGAAATTCAAACAATGGAAAACTTCGCAAACGTTTATCAAGATTTATTACAAGGGAAAACAATATAATCTAGATACGTGGCTATTGAGAATAGAAATGAAAGTTGTAAAGTCTGCATACTTGAAAAAATTCGGTATTCAATTTTTAGAAGATTTGAAAGACAAATCAAAGTTGGAATTACTTAAACAAGATTTGATTAACGGCTTTGACAAGTTTATGATTTTAGATGACATCACCAAGATTGATTTTAAAGACCCTATAGAAAGGCAAATATTTATTAAGGCAGTTAACCCTATTCATTGGCATTTGTTTCCAGACAGAATGGCCAAAAAGCGTTTCAAGGATAAATTCTTTTCAATCCTTAAACGTCACAATCTAACAACCTTGAAAAAGTCAATTAAGGCAACAATTGTATTAAAGTGGGATCAACTAATGTGTTACGATTTTCCCGACTACCAAAAAAGACAAACCAAGAACAAAAATGTTACGATTTTCCCTGAAAGTATACAGTCAAAATGTAACATCTATTTACTTGACCAAAAAACAAATACTAATCAATTAACGGATAAACTTTAAAAATGGAACTGAAAACATTAGAAGAAATACAGTCAATGAATCATTCTGATCAATTGGATTACATGGAACAAAATTTTAATGAATTACAAGAAACCTATGGTAAAAAATTTGATGGTCTGTATACATCATATTTCACTCCGTCGATATACTCAAATGAAGAAACTTCTATTGATGAAAGTCGCCAAATTTCAATTGAAGGTAAACGTGACTTGTTTCAAAGAAACCATAAATCTATTATTAAAACCATTAAATTATTGGGACTTAATAATTCTAGTGTTTCTGCTCTTTCAATAATGACGGGATTAAGTAGACAAACTATCTATAAACATTTAAAGTATTTCGACACTTCACAATACAGATTAGCAAATTTACAAAGTATTAAAATCATGAAAGATGAGTTAATGAGTGTCTTACTAAAAAATGGTTTAAACGGTGACACTAAATCAGCAGCACTTTACTTGAAATTTGCAACACCGATTAAAAAGGCTATAACCAATAATTATATTCAAGTAAACAACCTAAGAATTACAAAGGAACAAATCGAAAACCTCCCACAAGAACAAATATTTGAAATCGAAAAGATTTTAGCCACTCATTTAATACCGCAAAAGGTTGACAAAGGTTGACATTTTTCTACTATTTAAACAAATCCTCTTTTTTAGCAGAATTTAAAGATTTTTCAGCCTTCGATAAATCAATCTTCGAAAGAAAGTCATCAATTTCTTTTTCTGAACTAAAAACTAGCATTGCTCCATCATCTTTTTTGTAAGAATTAGATGATGCCGTTAATTCCCCAGTACGCACTATTAATAGATGATATAACACACCATCATAATCTAATATGTGAAAAGAGGCAGAAGGTGAAACTGAATAATCAAATTCCCAATCTTTATAGTCCAACCAGAAAGCACCTAATCTTTTAACCTTGAAGTCCATTACTTTCGTCAATTTATCAACATTGTTAGACTTTGCAACTTGAACCCATTCCAAATATTTCCCTTTGCAATCCATAAGAAACGTTCTGAAATTATCTAAATCTTCACCACTATCAATTTTGAAACCAGCTCTTTTAGTATAGCTGCCTGAAGGTGCTGCATCAATCCAAAAAGTTACGACTCCCTTCTTATTCTTTGAAAGTTGAATTTCATAAGGTTTCTCTGTAGAAAGGTAGTCGCTGTCCCAATTAGAATATTTTTCTTGAGAGAACACTAAAAAACTCGATAACAAAAAAAAGTAAGTACAAAGTAGTTTTTCCATTACAATTTTATTTAAGGACCAGTAAATTAAGTAATAGGACTCAATAATTTCTTTGAAAAAAGAAAAAATTTATTTCCACTTGAATAGAGTGTTCTTTACCCCAGTTTAATCAAATCCGTCACCCATGACGTCACCTCAATAACTAAAAAACCCCTAACTATTTGATAGTCAGGGGTCTGTTGAGGTCGCGGACGGACTCGAACCGCCGTACGAGGTTTTGCAGACCTCTGCCTAGCCCCTCGGCCACGCGACCTTTTCGGTGCGCAAATATAAAGTATAATTTAAGGCTACACCATGGTATTTTAGCATTTTTAATGTCTCTATACGAGTATTTTGAAAAATGAACTAAATTTTCACCAAGCCAACTTCGAAAAACCTCTACTAATTGTAGATTCCCCAGGTAGGGTAAACATCCTAGGCGAACACACAGATTACAACGGAGGGACTGTTTTGCCGTTTGCCATTCACAAAAAAACACAACTAATATTTAGTCTTTCGAAGGATTCAAGTCACGCATATTCTCATTTTCATCAAGAAAAATTTGAATTAGCTAAAGAACCCGCCTCCAATCATTGGGGCAGATATATTGTTCAGGCGTTGCACGAATTACAAAAAGAGGGACATTGCGTACCCCCATTTAATCTTTCCATTTGTGGAGATTTGCCCATAGGCCAGGGCCTATCAAGCAGCACGGCACTTACTTGTGGATTACTTGCTGGTCTAAATCATTTAAACTCTTTGGGCTTGACCAAAAATCAAATCGTAAAGCTCTCAAGTAAAGCCGAACATGCAAGTGGTACACTAGGTGGTATCATGGACCAAACAGCAATTTTATATGGTCAAAAAGGGCACTTTTTAGAAATTGATTGTTTAACCAAAACCGTTCAGGCTCATTTACACGAACTTCAAAATTCAGAGTGGCTTCTGATTAACAGCATGGTAAATCATGAATTAAGCGGAAGCGAGTATAACGACAGGAGAAAAGATTGTGATGATGGATTACAGTTGATAAAAGAAAAAACTTCGACAGACATAGGCTACACTGATTTAACAGCAGCACATCTTCAATATTTCGAAGAGGAACAAAAAAGACTATCCCTCAGAATAAAACATTTTATAGAAGAACAAAAAAGAGTACAACACGCTTTGGGAGCATTGGCAAAGAACGAGCCCAAAAAACTCGGAAAACTGCTTACACAGTGCCATAAAAGCTTGTCTGAAAACTATGAAGTGAGTACACCAGAAATTGACTTTTTAGTGGCGTCTCTCATTCAAACGCCCAATGTTTATGGGGCTCGGATGATCGGTGGGGGATTTGGAGGATCTGTGCTCGCCCTTGTTAATAAAAATCAATCCCAAACCGTTTTAAGGCAAATTTTACCAAAATACTTTAAGGCTTTTAAACATGAAGCCCAAGGATTTGTTTGTTATCCTTGTGATGGTTTGAAAATTAGACCCTATGAAAAAGATTCTTTTTAGTTTACTCCTTGTTTCCTTTTCAACTTCCATATTTTCCCAAAGTAAGATTGAAAAACTTCTGGAAAAACATTTTCCAGGTATTACAATCAACAAGCTTGAAAGCTCTGATCACTTCAAACAAGAATACGAATTGCTTATACCTCAAAAGGTGGATCATTTTTCTAAAAATTCAGAAAATTTTACCCAACGCGTTTTCTTATATCATTATGACTTTAAAGCCCCAGTCGTTTATGTTACCGAAGGGTATTCTGCTAGACAGAAGCACTATGAACTTTCAGAGATTTTAAAATCGAATCAAATTCAGGTAGAATATAGGTTCTTTGGCAAATCAAAACCCCAATCAAACGACTACAAATACCTAACGAATGATCAAGCGATGGAGGATTTGCATAGACTTAGAAAAGTCTTTGGCAAAATTTATAAAAAAGAATGGATCACTACAGGAATTAGCAAAGGCGGCACCACCTGTTTAATTTATAAGTCTAAATATCCCAAAGATTCAAAGGTTGCTGTTCCATACGTAGCACCCTTGCCATTTTCTCAAACCGATCAGCGTTGCGACGAGGCAATTCTTACTAATGGATCAGAAGCGTGTCGTGAAAAATTAGAAGATTTTCAACATTTGGCTTTGGACCACAGAGAAGCCCTAATTCAAAAATTAGACTCGCTAGCAGTTGTTGATTCTATTTCCTTTGATCGAATAGGTACTGCTGCGGCAGTAGAATATGCGGTTTTAGAATTTACTTTTTCTTTTTGGCAGTGGGGGCACTCTTGCGATAAGGTAGGATTAAATATATCAGTTGATTCGATCTTCAATACCATTAATCAAATGGTTGGCTTTGATTTTTACTCCGATAAAACATGTGAATACTTTGAACCCTCTTATTATCAATTCATGAAGGAAAATGGCTACTATGCCTTTATTCATCAGCCATTTAAATCGAAACTAAAAGCCTTAAAAAGGTTTGACAACCTTCCTTTTGCACCTCAAGATTTGGATCTAAGCATGGACCAAGATTATCTAAAATATGTGCGCGTATGGCTTTATCATAATGGAGATAAAATAATACATGTCCAAGGAGAGTATGACCCTTGGGGGGCATGTGGTTTCCAACCGCCAAAAAATCAAGATGCCCTTTTGATGACAAAACCTAAAGGAGATCATCGTACAAGGATTTCAAGTTTTTCGAAAGAGGACCAGAATATCATTTACAATAAATTGGACCAATGGCTCAAAGCAAAAATTCACCCTTTGGAAAGTAAAAAAGTATAATTTTTATGATTTGCGGCACTTTTGCAAAAGCAAAATTGTTGTCTATCTTGAGCGACTAAAGAAGAACATTTGGACAAGCAATCCCAACGAAATCAAAGAATATTTGACGAGGAGCTGTTTCCTCATATTAGTGCATTAAAAACTTTTGCGTTCCATTTAACGTATAATGATGCCGATGCTGATGATTTGGTTCAAGAAACCTACATGAAGGCACATAGATTCATTGATAAATACATCGAAGGAACTAATGCGAAGGCTTGGTTGTTTAAAATTTTGAAGAATGCTTACATCAACGAATATCGTAAGAAAAGTAAGCAGCCTTCGAGAGTTGATTTTGAAGACTTTATCAACTATCACAACACAGAAGACGACCGTGTTACAGGTTATATGGATCTCCGGGAAGAGATTTTTAAAAACATGATGGGAGATGAGGTTACCCTTGCAGTAAACGCCCTTCCAATTGATTTTAGAACAGTAATTCTACTTTGTGATGTTGAAGGATTTACTTATGAGGAGATTTCTAAAATAATCGATGTTCCTATCGGGACGGTAAGGTCAAGATTATTTAGGGCACGAAATATGCTTAAAGAAAAACTGAAAGACTATGCTTCAAAAAGAGGCTTTAAAGACAAAAGAGGGGAAGAAAGTGAAGAATAACAACACCAAAAAATAATTTTAATTAATTTGTATTCTAGACATTTTGCTTTGATATAATTCATTCAATTCGTAGTTATGAGGAATCAAAACGATAATTCTGATTTGAGACAAAAAATTAATCTTTACCTAGATAATGCCCTAGGTGCTAAAGAACAAGAAGACCTTTTTGACAAAGTAAATTCTGATCCCAGGTTTGCTCAGATGTTTAAAGACGAAAGAAACTCAAGAGACTACATTAAAAATAACCTGAGAAAAGAGTCGGTTTCTCCAGACCTTATTCAGAGCATTCGAGACAACATTCGGGTTAAATAAACCGAAAGTGTTCTTTTCACAACCTTACTGAATGTTGTGTTTTTTTTACTTCTGTCATGGCAGAACCTAATACTCTTTTATTTTTGCGCCATAATCATGGATTATGTTTGAAAAGCTCCAAGCTATTTACGAAAGATATGTTTACATCGAAGAACAACTCTCCAACCCAGAGGTCGTTCAAGATCTAAAAAAGTACACCAAATTAAACAAGCAGTATAAGGAGCTTTCCGAAATAGTAGAACAATATCATTTATACAAAAACCTCTTGAGCAATATTGAAAATGCCAAAGAGATGATGAAAGATGATGATCCAGAAATGAAAGAAATGGCCAAAGCTGAATTGGAAGAAGCTGAAGCCAAACTTCCTGCTATTGAAGAAAACATCAAAGTGCTTCTTATTCCCAAAGATCCTGAAGATTCTAAAGATGTTGTTTTTGAAATCCGTTCTGGAGCAGGAGGTGATGAGGCAAGTATTTTTGCTGGTGACTTGTATAAAATGTATACCAAGTTTTTCGAAACCCAAAACTGGAAGGTGGAGCTTATAGACATCAATGAAGGTACTGTTGGGGGTTATAATAAAATTGTCATGGAGGTTACTGGTGATGATGTGTATGGAAGATTAAAGTTTGAATCTGGGGCTCATCGAGTGCAAAGAGTACCCAAAACCGAATCTCAAGGAAGGGTGCATACCTCTGCAGCAACTGTTGTTGTCATGCCCAAGTTTGAAGCCGAAGACATTGATATTAACAAGGCGGATTTAAGAACCGATACCTTTAGAGCATCGGGAGCAGGTGGTCAACATGTTAATAAGACAGAATCTGGTGTCCGATTTACACATATTCCTACAGGTATTGTAGCGGAGAGTACAGATTCTAGGTCACAGCACAAAAACAGAGAAATTGCAATGAATCGACTCATTGTTAAAATGAAAACCAGTCAAGTCGAAGCCAACTATCAAGAACAAAAAAGCAAGCGTAAATCGCTTGTTGGAAGTGGCGATCGATCTGATAAAATACGGACATATAATTATCCCCAAAACAGAGTAACAGACCACAGGATTAATCTAACACTATACAGTTTGGATAAGATTGTGCAAGGGCAAATTGAAGAAATAATTGAGGCCCTAGTTTTAGCAGAAAATGCAGAAAAAATGAAAGCCGGAGAATCGGTTTAAAAATCCATGCCCAACGATAAATGGAGCTTTGGTTTTTGCACTTCTCCAGTCTCTACTCCCCAAGCATAATCTAGCTTGACATAATAGCCGAGCAAGGTTGATCTGAGCCCGACACCATACCCAAAGACAAAAGGATCTCTAAAGTAATTGGCTGTAACGGACACGCTGCTGTTTTCGACTTCAACAATGTTTAGTGGATTCTCATCACTATATGGAGAAGCTCCGTGCCAAGCAGTACCGACATCTAAGAATGTAGTTAAAATTAAATTTCTGAGAAAATTGTTTTTTAGATCGCCCAACAACATCCTGACCACTGGAAGTCGAAGCTCTGTATTGCTTAAAACAAATGTGCTCCCATTTCTTATATTATGATCAAACCCTCTCAGATATGGAGCTAAGGCTTTAAAGGCAAAATCATCCCCATTCGGGATAGGTATGTTATCATTGAAATTGGCAAAGAGTCCTCCTTCCATTCCACCGAGGTAATACATCATTTTATTGCTTCCAAAAGATGTTGCACCTGCCAATCTAACTGCAAGTGTTGACCATTTTCCAATAGGAAAATACTTTCTAAAATCCGCCCCAACCACTGTCGTAAATCCGGTACTTCCATCAAACTCAAACCCATCAATAATGTCTAATTTAAATTTGTTGATGGCCTCAGCATATATCTTATAGCGCATTCCATTAAGAATGTTGATGTCTTTTCTTAAGGTATTATCAAAAATATATTCTGTCCGTACACCTATTCTACGTTCTTCCTCAAATGGTCTTTGGAGTTCAAGTTCTTCCGTAACCTTAGGAAACAATCGATCAAAACGCAACGTCCCTGTCAATCGAACGCTTCTATAAATATCAAAAGGATACTTAAAGGTAGAAAGCCCCAAAAAGCTTACTCTTTTATCAAAGCGGCTTGGAAATACGCTGTTTTCCTGATTCACCGATTTTGACTTTCGATATAAAGCAAAACTCTTATCTATTAATTTTTTATTGTTTTCAAAGAGCAAATAGTACTCAGATCCGTTAAGGCTTGTCGGATATCTTGAGCCTGCTTCAAGATCGTAATCATCGAACAGATCACGAACCACTGCTTTAAAAGAAACAGCCAAGGGTTGATTCACCAATTGTTTGTCGTCCCCTACATAACTCTCTAATCCTTCAAACAAAACATCGTTGTTAAAGTCCGTAGCAAAATCAACCAACTTAAATCGCAAACGTGAGGCAATCGCCCTGGCATTAATGTATTTGTCAACATCTTTGTACGACTTGTCATTATCGTCTTGTAGTAGATTCAAATCAAAAAATGACGTTTTATCTTCTTTTCCAGCGATTACCTCAAGTTCGGTAGGATCGTCAAATCTCGTTTGAAACTTATACTCCTCCTTAAGTGGTTCTGCGTTTCCTGCTTCTTGTAAAACGAGAGGCATTTCTTTAGATGGATTACTCTCCTTTCTATGGTCCGTAACAAAAGGACTTGCTCTCGAATCTAGTTCAAAAACATTGAGATACGAAGCATACCCTCCTTCCCGATAAAGTGTCCAAGCAAGGAGTCCCGAACCCATAACAGAATGATGACGAATCACATTCCGATCAAAATTGGTTATTGGGTAACCATTGTCATCTTTATCCAATGCCTTGATGTAGATGTTCCTAACTCCTGAGGCATCGCCAATGAAAGACAACGTATTGTTTCCACAAGGGTAAGGATATCTTTCATTTACATCTACAGTAAATGTTAGACGTTTGCAGGTTTTTGCACCTAAAGGCAAAAAGAATAAATCGTATTTGTCTAAAGGCAGGATCGTGTCTAGTTTTTCTACCTCTATACTATTGCTTTGTCTGGTGCTTGAAAAAAACACGCCTTTTTCTCCATCTAAATAGGCCACGGTAGCGTCTAGATCATCGTGATAATCCTGAGTTAGGTTTTCGAACTGCCTTGTTTTCCAAGTAAACTGATACAAGTCCGAAAACCCATCGTCGCTTGCCGAAAAAACAAAGTCCTTAGCATTCAAATACGAAATGCTATATACTCTATCAATTTGCTCGGGAATAATTTTTTCCTCATAGCTTCCATCCGCCAAATAGTATTTTCTCAACATAAGTTGATCCCTTAATTCGTAGAGTATAGCAATCTGCAAACCATTGGGATTCCAAGCCACTTGGGGATATTGATAATCCGTTTCTTGAAAAATATTTTTATGTCCTTTTTTGAATATTAATTGGTCTGTCTCTTTCGACAAGTCGCGGATAAATACTTTGGCCTTACCTAATTCATTTTTTACATAGGCTAGTTTATTTCCTTCCGGATTAAACCGACACATGCTCAATGGATAGTCAGCGTTTCCTTTGGTTTCTATTTTGCTTTCGGACAGTGGTTCGAAAACACCATCCTCTTTTCCATATTTCTTTCTAAAAAATGTTTCCCACTCCACAATGACTTCTTCGTACTCCTGACTTAAAACATACACAAAACTAGATTCTAAGTTTCTGTTAATTTTTGTCAGGTATAGGATGTTGGATATGGAAGATTTACCATAATTCTGGTCCATATAATACCAAAAAGAATGTCCTGCGATTTTTGGGTAGTCAATAGCAAGTTTTTTAAAATCGAAATATTTGCCATCCTTTTGGCTAAACAGTTCTCTTAATTCATCATCTGCATCAATATTCCAATAACTCCCAACATATTCAATCAGACCAACTTTATACCATTCTGGAAGATTGAGTAGAACGGCGTTTTGTACTATTTCTTGCAAGTTTACACCAACCAAGATAGACTGCAAATAAATCGCAGCAATTCCTCTTCTAATTTGTAATTGTAAGTCTGCATGGTTTCCATTGAAGTAAACAAACATCTTATTGCCTTCAATTTTGGTTTCTTTCGGACGATTGATAAAAGCATCTTCAAGCCCAATGTTGGATTGCTTCAAATCTGTAACATCGAGATAAACTATAATTTCTATTTTGTCATTAAACCGATGCTCCATTAAATTTTGAATCTCATCGTGGTCTAATTCGGCCATTTGAATGGTAGAGATGGCAATATTTTTAGCCTTTCCATACCAATGTGTGATGAAATTCTCTGTTTCATACATCCACCAATCATTAAAATCATCATGATACTGGACCCTGTTTTTACCAAAAGGTGTATTAATGCTTTGGCCAATTAAAGAACTGGTCACAAGTCCAAAGAAGAAGAAAAAGAAAAATCTCATGATATGCTTCAAAGCTCTACTAATGATTCGCTTATTTTTGATCCATTAAATTAATCCATTTCGCGCAAGCGATCAAAATACTCCTAAGTGCAAGTCTCCATTTTTACATTTAATGCCTTTCAAGAAAACACCTATGTCCTCAGTGATGAAACCAAGGAATGTATTATAATTGATCCCGGCATGAGTAACGAAATTGAAGAAATTCAATTTAAAGAATTCATAATTGCCAGCGGTCTTACTCCTGTACATTTGGTAAATACACATTGCCATATTGATCATGTGCTGGGAAATCAATTCGTGGCAGACACCTATCACCTACCCTTGACTTCGCACAAAGGAGAACAGATTGTCCTGGACTTTGTTCCCCAAATGTCAAGCATGTATGGAATTCCCTATAAAGGGTCACCAGATATTGAAGTGTTTTTAGATGAGGGTGATTCTCTAACTTTTGGAAATTCTTCATTAGAGGTACTTTTTACCCCAGGGCACTCTCCTGCCAGTATCTCGCTTTATGATAAAAAAAGTGCCACCTTAATCGCTGGAGATGTGCTTTTTCAAGGAAGTATCGGGCGCACCGATCTGCCTGGAGGTGATCACGAAACGCTGTTGAATATTGTAAGAGAGAAGTTTTTTACCCTTCCACAAAACACCATGGTATATCCTGGACATGGACCACAAACTACTATAGGCATTGAAAAAACCAGCAATCCCTTCTTTAAATAAATAAGCTTAAAAGTACGTTTACCACAACTGTGGCTAGTAGCCAAAATAAAAAATGGTGAAGCACAAAACCTTTGGGCTGTTTCCCTAACAAAGAAATTGCCAATAAAATGGGCAAAGGAAATGCAAAAGCATTAATGATACCATGTAAAACACCATGCCCAAAATGACGGTGCTTGTCTCCATATTTAGCCAAAAACTCATTGACAATAGCTTGTGACTCCTGAGATCCCTGCATAATATCTGTAAAGAATAACTGATAAAATCCGAGTTGATGAATAACTAAATTCATAAATCCAAAGGTCATTAAGGCAGAAAGGCCAAGCAGCAAAACAAACTTGAGTAGAGAAATATTACTGGTATCTAAGGCAAAAGTTCCGCTATGCATTTTCTGTGCTGGGGAAGTTGGGTGATACCACAAATACCCAAGAAGGGGAAATACAAGAGAAATCAAACCAAAAGCAAGGTAATTGATGTCCATACGATCGTGGGTTTATATTTCTTTCTAAATAAAAAGAATAATTAAATAAGAATATTGATCTTAACAACTAGATGAAGATAAGAACAGAAAAAGAAGTTGCCGAAATTTCTTGGTTTGCCCCAATTTGTAATGGGGACGATCGTTTCCTTACGGCTCATGATGATCAATACAAAAGCAACTGGTCCAATGCCAGCAACATTGTCTTAAATGCTGATAAACATGGGTTTAAAAATGTGCTTTGTCCTTCTTCTTATCAAGTAGGACAAGATACATGGACCTTTGCTTCGGCCTTGGCACCGCTTACAAAGCAAATTAGTTTACTCCCTGCTATACGATGTGGTGAAGTTTATCCTCCTATGTTGGGTAGAGCCATTGCCACTTTAGATCATATCCTAAATGGAAAATTGACCTTAAATATTATTTCTTCCAATCAACCAGGAGAAACGCTCGATTCTATGGACCGATACCAAAGATCAAGAGAAGTGATACAAATCATTAAACAAGGATGGACTCAAGACTTTATCCAACACAAAGGAGCCTGGTATAATATCAAATTGGAAAACACAAAACCTCTTAAGGCCTATCAACAAAATGGGGGGCCTTTATTGTACTTCGGTGGTTACTCTCCTCCAGCTGTTGATCTTTGCGCCGAGCATTGTGATGTGTACCTCATGTGGCCGGAAACTACAAGCAGACTGTCTGAGCTCATGCAAAATATGAGCAACAAGGCAAGTTCTTATAACCGTCAAGTTGATTTTGGGCTGCGCATTCATGTGATCGTCCGCGAAACGGAGAATGAAGCGATTGAAGCATCAAGGACATTAATGAAGTTGGTTGATGATCGTGCAGGTAAAGCAATTAGAGAACGTGCCTTAGATGCCAAATCTTATGGGGTTAGCCGCCAAGCTGAGATGAGAGAATACGCTGATAAAGAAGGGTTTGTTGAAGAGCATGTTTGGACGGGAATTGGGCGAGCGCGATCTGGATGTGGTGCTGCTCTTGTTGGTGACCCAGATCAAGTTTTAAAAAAAATTCAGTCCTATATTAAAATGGGAATGCGTTCTTTTATTTTCTCTGGATACCCACATAAAGATGAATGTGATCTTTTTGCAAAGTATGTTTTGCCTCATCTTCCTAACACTAGATTGGCTGAGGTGCAAAATCGCATACCAAATCATCTTCCCAATTCTCCCCTTGGAGTGGCTAAAAGAACTTAGATGTTGGATTTAATCATTGTACTTTTCTACTTTACTTTGATCTTCATAGCTGCATTGCAGGGAAGGGTTAAAGAGGATAGTACTGTAGAAGAATATTTTCTAAGTAATAGATCCCTTCGATGGTCATCCATTGCCTTATCAACTATTGCCACCAACATTAACGGCTATCAATTTCTGGGAATGATGGGATCGGCCTATTTGTATGGGATTGCACAAGCCAGTTTAGAAATCAATGCGATACAAGGGATTTTGTTGGCCGCATTTATTTTCGTGCCATTTTACCTGAAGGAAGGAATCATAACCATCAGTCAGTTTATTAAAAAGAAACTTGGTCCTCGACTTGGACTCTTTTATGCCTTAGCCAATTTGCTTGTTTTCTCTACGATAACACTTGGAGCTGCACTCTTTTGGGGAGCCTATGCTGCAGATATTGTCTTTGAAGAATACTTTGTTATCCTCCTTGGCAAAAACAGGATAATTAGGGTCGCAATCATTTTGATAAGTCTGGGGGTATTCTCCGCTATTTATACTTATTTGGGTGGCCTAAACGCTGTGGTGAAAACAGATATCATTCAATTTAGTATTCTTCTTATAGGAGGTTTTGTGGTGCTGTTTATTAGTTTAAAGCATCTGGGAGGCTGGAATCAACTATATGAGCAAGTCCCAGAAAAAATGCACTTGTATTTGCCCAAAGAACACCCAAAATTACCTTGGATACATCTGTTTGGTTTGTTCTTCCTCAATATTAATTATTGGTGCGCAAATCAAACCATCATACAAAGGTCTCTTGCTGCAAGAAGCTTAAGAGATGCTCAAATAGGACTAATGTTTGGTGGAATTATGAAATATGTAATGGCTGTCTTAATTGTCGTACCTGGTGTCGCCTTGTTTGCGATTTTAGGAGATCAAGGACTCGCAGAACCGGATATGGCTTTTCCCTACATCGTTAAAAACTATCTGCCGATAGGTTTAAAAGGAATAATCCTCTGTGCACTGTTCGCATCCTTGATGAGTACGGTAGATTCAACCTTTAACTCGTTGGCAACCATATGGTCGATTGACGTTTACAAAGAAAAACTTCGGCCCCTGGCTACGGATAAAGAAATTGTTGCCGCTGGTAAAAAGGCCATTATAGTAAGTTTGGTAAGCGGAATAGTAATGGGCTTAATTCTTCTGTATTTTAAGTTTAATAATCCAGAAGCAGCCTTTACACATTCGCTCAACGAACTGCGCTATTTTATCAACTGTGGTATTGTAGTTCTTATCGTTTCGGCAGTACTGGCCATTACACCAAATCGAAATGGAGTACTCATTGCCTTTTTGATTACCGTTCCGCTTAATCTGATTCTAAAGTGGCAATTCCCCGAAATGAACTATTTTTTCAGAGCCTTTTTGGTCATTCTCTTTGGCCTAATGGTAAGTTTAAGCAGCTCTACAAAAAACGGGTTTTATAAGCTCTCCGCTTTGTTTTCCTCTACGGATCAATCGACCGCTATCAAAGGTTGGGTTTTATTTCTTTCCTTGGTTGTCGTGCATCTTCTGTTTAGATAGTTTAAACAACTCGAGCTGTTTGTCTGTAGGATGTAGTCGGAAACTTCGGCGGTGATGCATACATGGACCATGAGTTTTTATTGCGATGCGATGAGCTACCGTAGGATAACCCATGTTGCTTTGCCAAGCATACATTGGAAACTTTTTACTCAGTCTTTGCATGTATTCATCTCTATAGGTTTTGGCCAAAATAGAAGCAGCTGCAATAGAATAATATATTCCATCTCCTTTAATTACGGTTTCGTAACTGTAGGACTTATATGGATTAAAACGATTGCCATCGATGAGCAAAAGTTCAGGAAAAACTGAAAGCTTAGCAATCGCTTTATGCATTGTTCTAAAAGAAGCATTTAGAATATTGTACTTGTCTATTTCTTTTGGAGAGGACTTTGCCACAGCAAAATGAAGGGCCTTGGACTCAATGTCTTTTCTTAGTTCCACGCGTTGAGCATGTGAGCTTATTTTTTTTGAATCATTGAGCGACTTGTTGCTATAATTTTTAGGAAGGATAACGGCCGCTGCAAAAACAGGACCTGCCAAACACCCTCTTCCCGCCTCATCACATCCGGCAACCAGTCCTCTGTATGCATAATGCTTCAACATGTAGATTAATAGCTTTCAGATTTGATCAATCCTTCTGGCCATGGTTTGCTTTGTTCGAGAGCCGTTTTAATTTCAGTAGGTTTTCTGATAACTGTCCATAGTGCACGTCCTGTTTCTCCCATAAATTGTTGGTCTACGAGTTTGTTTAAATAAACGATAAACTCATCATAAAAACCATTGAAGTTTGCAATAATGATCGGATGCTTTAGAAGTCCTAATCGTTTGAGACTAAGCGCTTCGGACAATTCTTCTAAGGTGCCTACTCCGCCGGGTAAAGCAATCAAAGCATCTGAAGCTTCAAAAAACCGTTGTTTTCTCTCGTTCATATCCCTAACAATTTCCATATCCTTAACCGCTTTGTTGTCCCATTCAACTTCTTTCATAAAACCTGGGATAACGCCTTTTATATCTCCTCCCAAACTCAGACATGTACTTGCCACCTGCCCCATCAAACCTCTAGACCCTCCACCATAGACAATTTGGTGGCCAGCATTTATCAAGCATTGGGTTAATTCTTCGGTTTGATCAAAATAAATTTTAGGGACATTTTTGCTGGAAGCGCAGTAAATACAAACTCTCATAAATCTTTTGATATAATGAATGCATAAATCTACTAAGCTTTGTCAACCTATTTGCGTTAAGATTGTTTTTCTGTTATTACATGAAGGATCTTTTTCTAGCAAATCGAAAACCCATTCTCCTAGTCTTTAGTGTCCTAATGATAGGCTTTGGGTATTTTGCCACTCAACTCAAATTCAGTTTTAGTTTTGAGCAATTCTTTCCACAAGGAGATGATGACTTGGCTTTCTTCGAAGATTTTATAAAAGATTTTGAAACCGATGACAATTTCTTGCTCATTGCAATAGAAAATCAAGATGGCGTTTTTGATTCAAGTTTTCTTCAAGATTTTCATTCTTTCTCTTTGGATTGTAGAGGACTGCCCCATGTTGTAAAATCCCAATCACTTACACAACTAAAGTATCCGCTTAAAACTCCGTTTGGACTTACGACCATACCGGTAATCCATTTGGACGAGCCAAATAAGTTTGACCAGGACAAGCGTATGATCTTAGATGATGAACGCTTCAAAGATGTTTTTTTAAATAGTGATGCAAGCTCAGCTATTGTTTCGATAAAGAATATAGAAAACATAGGCTTAGAGGAATCTCAAGAACTTGTTTCTGCGCTCAAGCAGTTGTTAATGGCTTATAATTTTGATGACCATCACATTCTGGGGCGCGCTTATTTTTCCAATGAATTAGTTGAAGCTCAGTTGTGGGAGATTATCCTTTCTACCCTTGTCTCCGGGATTTTACTGATCATTGTCATGTTTTGGATTTACCGAAAACCAATGACCGTTTTGGTCTCCTTGGTAAGTATAACGATGGCCATGACCATTTTTATGGGTTTGCTCGGTTTGCTTGGCCGAGAACTCAATGTAATGTCCGCGCTCTATCCCGTATTGATGTTGATCGTTGGCACCTCAGATGTTATACACATCATGACCAAATACATCGATGAACTAAAAAAAGGCTTGCCACAAAAAGATGCTATTTGGATTACAATTAAAGAAATCGGCTTAGCCACTCTGTTGACCAGTTTGACTACTGCGATTGGCTTTATGACTTTATTGAGTTCTCGGATTGTGCCTATCCGTGATTTTGGTCTCAATGCTGCTATCGGAGTCATCATCGCATATATAGTTGTTGTGCTTTTTACCACTGCGTGGCTTTCTCTTTTACCAAAAGAACGATTTTTAAGAGAAGGGTCTACCCTTGGTTTTTGGGATAACTTAATGAATAAATCATATCAGCTTACCTTATCTAGAAAAAAAGTGTTGCTTCTTTCTGGCTTACTCATCACAATACTTTGTGCTTGGGGTACAACCATGATTACAACCAACTATAAGATCACAAGTAATCTGCCCAAAAAAGGAAAAGTAACAGAAGACTTTTTGTATTTCGAGAAAAACTATGGGGGTTTTAGACCAATGGAATTTGCCGTACAAACTAAGGGAGATTGGAAAGCAGATGATTACGAAGTACAACTAGAAATAGAAAAACTTGAAAACAACCTAAGAGAAAGGGGTGTCTTTCACAGCATTGTATCCGTTAATATGATGCAAAAAAGTTTAGAGCGGATGAATGGTGGCAATCGCTCACTCAACTACAAATTCCCAGATTCGAAAACACGATTTAAAAAGAACCAAAGGCTTATCAACAAATTACCTGATATGGGGAATTCTATTTTGATGAGTCCCGATAAACAAAAAGCACGTATGTCCTCTCGAGTACTTGATATAGGTGCGGATAATATTACTGCTTTGGGAAAAGAGGTTGACCAATGGGTACTAAATAATTTGGATGCCACTAAGGTTTCTGTGCGAAGAACTGGGACAGGTATTCTTGTGGATAAAAATGCCAAATACGTTAGAGAAAGTTTGGTTCAAGGGTTGGGCTTGGCGCTTATTATTATCAGTATACTCATGGGGTTTCTTTTTAAAAATACGAGGATGTTGGTCATCTCTCTTATACCCAACCTGTTTCCTTTACTTTTTGCTGCGGCATTGCTCGGATTCCTTGGGATAGAGTTGGAGGCAGGAATAGCCATTGTTTTTGCAATAATTTTTGGAATAGCCGTAGATGACACCATCCACTTCTTGAGCAAATTCAAATTGGCCAAAGACAAACATCAAGATGTTGAAAAAGCGATATACATTACTTTCTTAGAAACAGGCAAAGCAATCTGCCTTACGACAGTGGTCCTTTTCTTTGGGTTTTTAATCATGCTTTTTTCCAACAACCCAGCTTCTGTTAATGTGGGTTTGCTCATCTCCATTACACTGATCAGCGCAGTAATTTGTGATTTATTTCTACTTCCAATTTTGATTCGCAGGTTTATAAAATACTGATTGAAAAAATATTCTTTCAATCCGCTTTTAAACTAGCTTTGCAGCAAAATTGTAAAAATGAGTACTAGCTTCTTAAAGTCACTTGGTCTTAAAAAGAAAAACGACGGCACATCAACGGGTCTAAAATCCTATGCTGCTTCCAAAGAATACATCTCTTCTTATTCACCTGTAGATGGGAAACTGATTGGACAAGTCAGCACCACAACCAAAAAAGAATACGAGCGCGTCGTTGCAGCAAGTCAAAAGGCTTTTGCAACATGGAGAACAATGCCAGCTCCTCAAAGAGGGGAAATAGTTAGACAGTATGGAGAAGAACTTAGAAATAATAAAGATGCCCTTGGCCGATTGGTTTCTTACGAAATGGGTAAATCCTTGCAAGAAGGCTGGGGAGAAGTACAAGAAATGATAGACATCTGTGACTTTGCCGTCGGCCTTTCGCGACAGCTTTATGGTTTGACTATGCACAGCGAAAGACCGAGCCATAGAATGTATGAGCAGTGGCATCCGTTTGGGATAGTCGGCATCATTTCGGCGTTTAACTTTCCAGTGGCTGTGTGGTCTTGGAATTCTATGATTGCTTTGGTTTGTGGTGATGTTTGTATTTGGAAAGGAAGTGAAAAAGCACCTTTATGTGCCATTGCTTGCCAAAACATACTGCATAAGGTCCTCAAAGCAAACAAAGTTCCGGAAGGAGTAAGTTGCATCGTAACAGGAAATTATCAAGTCGGAGAATGGATGACTACGGATACAAGGATCCCTTTAATCTCAGCGACAGGAAGTACTAGGATGGGTAAAATTGTTGCCGCCACTGTTGGTTCAAGATTAGGAAAATCCTTGTTAGAGTTGGGTGGAAACAATGCCATCATTGTTACGCCATCGGCAGATTTAAAAATCGTACTTACCGGGGCTGTATTTGGAGCTGTGGGTACATGTGGTCAACGTTGTACATCAACAAGAAGATTAATCGTACACGAAAGTATGTATGATAAGGTCAAAAGGTCATTGAAAAAGGCATATGGCCAACTAAAAATTGGAGACCCTTTAAATCCTAGAAATCACGTAGGTCCACTTATCGATCAAGACGCAGTGGCGATGTACAACAACACCCTCAAAGAAATCAAGAAACAAGGAGGAAAAATGGTCGTTGCTGGTGGAGTGCTTACAGGTAAAAAATATGAGAGTGGTTGCTATGTAAAACCAGCGATTGCCGAAATAGCTCATGATGCACCCATAGTACATCACGAAACCTTTGCACCAATTTTATATCTGATCAAATACTCTGGTGATTTGTCTGATGCCATTGCGATTCAAAACGAGGTTCCTCAAGGATTGTCCTCAGCGCTCATGACAACCAATCTAAAAGAAGCAGAGCATTTCCTTAGCGCTGCCGGTTCGGATTGTGGAATTGCCAATGTGAATATCGGAACCAGTGGTGCCGAAATTGGAGGAGCTTTTGGAGGAGAAAAAGAAACGGGTGGTGGAAGAGAGTCAGGATCTGATTCTTGGAAAGCATATATGCGTAGACAAACCAACACCATAAATTACAGCGACACAGTGCCTTTGGCACAAGGAATCAAATTTGATTTTTAAAATTTTTAGGGCGATCCCTCGACAAAAACCCATGGGATTTGTCGGGGCAGGCTCTTCGCTCATATCCCGATAATTATCGGGAACCCGCTGCGATCCTTATCGCAAAGATTAGTGAAATTTAATCCAGTCCACTAAAATTTCAAACGACTCGTTTTTCTTGTTCCCTGCAAGTATGCAAAGTTCCTCAATGGTGCTGGGTTTGTAATTTGGGAAATTGAGCACTCTACCCCTAAAGCTTGGATACATATCTGTCAGATTGATCGTAATATCTTTCCATTCTTTGGTAGTGTCAAAATATGTGATGTAAGAATAATAGTTGTCTCTGTCATCCTTAATCCTAAATTGATATTTTTTACCGTCTCCTTTTATACGTAGTGTACACACATTGAATTGAGGAATTTCTTTTTGATTAAACATATAGCGCAAAGAAGAAAATCCTCCATAATTCGCAGTTGAGATCTTTCCAAAATATTTTAAATGCCCTTCATTTGTCAATGAAAAATTACCCTGAGAAAGACCTCCCATGACACCATCGTCTAAGATATACCAATCATCCAAGGAACTATCTTTTTGAAATTCGATGAGCCATTCTGTGGATAGAACAATGGCACTGAAAATCATCACTAATAAAGCGCTCTTAGTCATCATAAAGGTCAAACAATATGAACCAAAATAAGTTGAGTGTATGTAACTTTCGTTAGTAGTTTAAATCTTATGCTATGAAGCCATTTCTTTTGTTTTGTTTTATCAGCTGTTGTAGTTTGTTTGGATATTCTCAAAAAACAAGTACCAAAGAGCACGTCGAACTTGGTGATGTGAACTGGCATCGTTCGTATGACGATGCGCTTCAACTAGCCCAGAAACAAAACAAGGCAGTTCTTATTCTCTTCCAAGAAGTGCCTGGATGTGCTACATGCAGAAACTACGGAAACAATGTGCTCACTCATCCTTTATTAGTGGATGCTATTCAAACATCATTTGTTCCCTTGTGTGTTTTTAATAATAATGAAGGAGAAGACTTAAAAATTTTAAAAAAATATGGCGAACCTACATGGAACAATCCCGTAGTTAGAATAGTGGATCCTCAGGGCAAAGACTTGATTCGCAGGGTCAGTGGCAACTACAGCAAAGCTGGGTTAATAACTGCCATGAATTCTGCCTTGATTGCAAATGGAGAGCTGATTCCAGAATACATGAGTTTGCTGGAAGAAGAATGGACCAGCAAACAAGAAACCTGCTATTTGTCAATGTACTGTTTTTGGACTGGGGAAAAAGAAATTGCAAAAATTCCAGGAGTGACAGGAACGCAAGCTGGATTTATGCATGGCAAAGAAGTGGTCAGAGTTGATTTTGACAACAGCAAAACCAATGCACAAAAAATTCAAAAAATGGCAGCGAAAAAATCTTGTGGCGATCAATTATACACCGAAGAAAAAGGATATCGAAAAGACAAAGAATCCAAGTACTTTTTGCAACACTCTCCTCTCAAGTATATCCCAATGACACCATTACAATCCACCAAAATTAACAGCGCTTTGGCTTACAAAGAAGACTATTTGCCTTTGCTTTCCCCTATTCAAAAAGCCCTATTGAAAAAAGTAAACAGCGCAAAAGGAAAAGGATTTAAAAATGTCATAGAACAAGATATAAGAACATCCTTTGCGAAGCTGTAATCCACTAATATCTAGCCAGCGTTACTGTTTGATTAATGATATACTCTTTTTTTGATTCCAGACACAATGCTCGAACGCTGACAGCATACACTCCAGATTGCAAAGGTTTGTTTCTAAACACAGCATCCCACTCTTCCTCTATATTTTCACTTCTAAACAACTCCTCACCCCATCGATCATAAATTCCAATCTCTAAAAACTCCTGTTCATTCTGAGCAAAAACACGATATCCATCATTACTGCCATCACCATTGGGTGTGAAAATATTTGGCAAATAAAAAGCTTCCCATGTACAATCGTTTTGATATCTAACGCTTATCTGATCCTCTATCTCACATCCCGAATCCTTGTCCACAATGGTTAATTCGTATTGAAGCGGTTTGGTAATGTTTTCTATCCAAGGGTTGGGACAATCAATACAGCTCAAAAAATCATGGGGAAACCAGTCAAACTCATAGTTTCTTTGCTCGTCCCAATCCATTTGGACCTCGACATTTATGTTGGCATAGGCACTGTACTCCTTTTCCAGTGAATATCTTATTTCTTCATATACCTTGACTTTTACTAGGGCGGAGTCCGGTTGACAATACTGTCGATTTCCGATCACCAAAGCATCAAACGAATTGGGCGGCACAAGCTTTATGTTTTGTTTCTCTTGTTGATGTACATCCAAGTTGGACGACAACCACGTATACGTGGATGCATTTCCTGTTACATCTATTATTGCTTCCTCTCCAAAACACACCGTATCTCCTTCGGCAGAAATACTAGTTTTGTCAATCGTTTCAATAAAAGAGTTTTTGTACAAAGAGTCTCTGCAGTACCCCACTTCACCAACAAGTAATACATCATAAGTCCCTATGGAATCCAAATGAAACTGAGGGTTTTTTCCTATAATACTTCCTTCAATGCTTCCTGGTACACTCCAGGTATATTCCACCTCTGGTGAGGTGCTTAAGCTCGAATTATATAGAACCAAATCTAAACCTTCTGGTGGCAAACACATCAAGGAGTCTTCAACATCAAATGAAAGAAAAATGTCATTGACCTTCACTTCTTGTCCTTCATAGGTAACTTTACAACCTGTAGAATCATTTAATATCAATCGTGGTTTATACGCTCCAACTGCTTGGTAAGTGTATTCTATTTCGTTTCCATTCGGATTAAAGTTTTGATTGATGACCACACCATTGTCAAAATCCCAGGACACAAATTCCAAATCTTGAGCAGTAGAATTTAATTTAACTTTTAATGGAACACACGTTTGATCCGCAATCACGGAAAACGAACCACTGGGGCCATTCACTTGAACGTAATCCTCAATTAATAAGGTGTCTGCGCAACGTTCGCTTTGTTGGGCAATAAGCGTAAGGTCATAAAAGCCTGGCGAATTATAAATATGAGCGGGGGCTTCCAGCTGAGAGAGTCCCGACGCGTCACCAAAATTCCATAAGTAGTTGTTTGCGTTTTCTGATTCGTTAGTAAAGCTTACCAAAATGGGCGGGCAATTAATGCTTGTGGTGTCGGCAGAAAAGAGTGCTATGGGGTCCGCAATTTGAATATAATTTTCTTTACAAACTGTTTTTGAACACCCCCGAATGGACTCTACCCGTAAACACACGGTGTATAATCCTTCTTCATTGTAACTATGCACAGGGTGTATTTCGGACGAAAATGTACCATCCCCAAAATCCCATGCATACTCTAGAATGGCATCTGTATAACTTAAGTTGCTGAATACAATGGTGTCGTTTGTGCAGGTCAAAGTTATCGACTCAAAATCTACCGTTGGGAACTCTGTTTCAAAAGGATCCTTGATTAGTACTGAGTCCTTACATCCCCAAGTATCACCTGCTGACAAAAAAACATCTAAATCCTCATCATTAAACATTTCTAAATAATCATTCCTTTGGGCTGATTCAAAATCTCCCACCTTCCATTGCCAACTGTTAATCTCTCCGAAGCTTGAAGTACTTTTGTCTCTTAATCCAATGGTATCAGGCAAACAAACAATTTGTCGGAAATCTGGAATCGCTTTTACTTCATTTACATAAATACTGTCTGGATAAGTGTATTGGCTCTCACATCCATGAATGTCTCTTATTACAATCGATGGCGGACTATAGACTCCGGCTTCTTCCAAAATAACAGAAGGATTGTGCAACGAATCTCCTTCTAAATAATCATCAAAAAAATAATACACCTCGTTGAAATCAACTAAGTGATCGTTAATGTTTAATGACATGGGAACGCATCCTTTATTGTCGTCTATAGACAAAAAGGCTTGAGGATCTCGAATTTGAATATTCCCTGATTGAACAAAAGAACAACCCGTTTCAAAATTAAACGTCGACAAGTGTATAGGGTAATCTCCTCTACCTAAAAACGAAAGGTTTAAGGTGTCTTGATTGATTATGGTATCTATCTTGTTTGTGTAATGAATAACCCAACGTAGCGAATCTTCACCTAAGGACTTATTAATAACTTTTACTTCATAAGGGTTTTTACAATCATACTGTATTTCAAAAATTGACACCGGGGCTATTGGGTCAATAAAGTCAAATTGAGTAAGAGAGTTTTGACATCCATTGTGCCATGCCGTTAGGGTAATGTCAAAAGCATTAGTGTCTTTAAATATATGAGTAGGGTTGTCCAAACTAGAGGTATCTGAATCCCCAAATTCCCACAACCAAGTATCAACAAAAGAACTAGAATTATTAAAAAACTCTACCAGTTCACTGGCGCAGTCCTCCTTTGGTTGAGCATCGAATGCTATGATAGGCAAAAGACCTCCTCTGATAAAGTCTTCTTTTATCAAGGTATCCACGCATCCAATCTCATTTTCTAAAATTAATTGTAAATCAAACTTTCCTGTATCGTTTAACACATAGCTCGGCTGCTCCAGCATAGATTGAAACACGCCATCGATGTTCCATAAAAATGAAACGGCTTCATCTGCATCTGCAACTAAATCATCAAAGTCAATGGTTAGTGGAATACACCCCTCCTGACCAATATTGTTTAACCTCGGAGTAAATGGAGATAATTCTATTTCTTCTGTCTCGTGTGCAAAGGTACACCCGTTTTGATCTGTGTAAAAAAAGCTTAGCTCATATTGTCCTTGGCGATTAAGTACAAAATTGTTTTGCGTGCCATAAAGTACGGTGTCAAGTTGTGGTCCATTTAA
Source organism: Saprospiraceae bacterium (assembly GCA_020627705.1). Classification (GTDB taxonomy): domain Bacteria; phylum Bacteroidota; class Bacteroidia; order Chitinophagales; family Saprospiraceae; genus JAHDHU01. The sequence continues at coordinate 6,825 of JAHDGJ010000014.1, read as the reverse complement.
TTGCCAAGTGTACAAACCCGGTTGGTTGTCAAAGGCATTAAAATGTAATGCCGCCGGAAGAGTACAATTTTGATTAAGGCCAACAAAAATCTCCAATTCATCAGGTAGATCATGTACTTGGATACATTGAGCAATTTGTATGTTTTCTTGACAGAATTCTTTAAATAACGTTGCCTTCACATCGAAACATCCAGGTGCACCAAATACATGAGAAGGATTAAACTCGTTTGAAAAATTCCCATCTCCAAATTCCCATAAGACACTGTCTAAATTTTCAGCATTACTCAAAGAAAAAGCAACAGATTCTCCCAAGCATGATTCAGCTAGATCACTGTACATTTCTATACCAAATCCATAAGTAGAAATAGCCTCTTCTAAGACTAAGGTATCCCTGCAATATGGCGTTTCTGAAATTAATGTAAGGTCATAAATACCAAATTCATTTATCTCCTGAACAACATAAGTACCCTCACCAACCAATTCGTCCTCAAGAAACCAAGTATACGCTGTATTGTTCTCTGGATCGTTTATGATAAGCTCATATTGTTTGGGCAGATCGCAGCTTACTTGTTCTTTAATTTCAATATCTGGTTCTGGAGAACTGAATACTTCTATAAAGTCCACTTTTGACTTTGTTGTTTGGCAACCATTCTCATCTTGAACAGAAAGTATAATTGAATACTCTCCAGCAAGAGAATAATTCGTGCTTATCGCTTCTGAAGGATTGTTACTAATTATTGTTCCCAAATCACCTCCAACATTCCATATCATTTGAGTTAATGTCGAATTGGAGTTGTTTAGATGATCAAATGAAACCTGTAGGGGTGGGCAACCAGATTGGACAGAGGCTTCGAAATCTATAATAGGATTAGGGTAAATGGTTATCAAGGCATCTTTACACAACTCGCTTTTATTGCCCAAATTATCTTTAACCTCAAGGCAAATGTCAAACGTACCTGTTTGATTATAAAAAACGCTGGGGTTCTGCTCCGTAGAATTTGTAATTCCCAAACTCCATTTCCAAGAATCTAGAATTCCAGATGAAGTGCTGAGGTCCGTAAACTTAATCACTGCGCTTTCACAAGCTTCCGTAACATCCACATCAAAGTCAACTTCAATTTGACTACATGCCAAAAAACTCCACAACAAAAATGGAGTCATAAACCAAATCTTCATTTGCTTACTTTAGGTTTTCCGGAACGCCATATAAAATTGTGAAATTGATTTGGTTTTGCTTTCAGTATATCTACTGAATTGACGTTGAGGGTTAACCCTTAAAAAAGAAAAGCCCCAACTAATTAATAGTCGGGGCTCTGTCCGTTTTTGGGATAAAATCGGATTTTATTTTATGTAAATCATTTTTTGCGTTTGCTTAGTTTTATCGGTAGTCATTTCTAAATACAATACACCAGCTTTTGTATTTAACTCTTCTGCTGATAATACTAATGAATGACTTCCCGCGAGATAAGTCTGAGATTTGCGCCATACCTCTTTACCATCAACATCCAATACTCTCAATTCAACACTTTGAGTTTTCTCAATCTCAAAATGAATTGTTGTGTTAGAGCTAAATGGATTTGGTGCGTTTTGCGACAACAATGAAGTGTATTCTTCCTTTGTAAATCTCAAATCAACATTCATCTCATTGGCATTTTCATCATAGGCAGCCGCTCGAGTAATCAAAGAATTTACCTGCAATAGATCTTTTAGTGTTCCGTCTGCTTTGGCAGAAAACTGAAGACTAAATAAAACCTCATTGTTTGATTTGTAAAGTGTTTCTACATCATGCCAGCTAAACGTTATTAGATAATCCCTAGACTCATGAAGCGCAATGTTTTGTTCGCTAACATTTAATATTCCCTTTTCAATTCCCTTGTACTCTAAGACCTCTTCATCAAAATCGAGGGTATATTGCAAAGCACTTAGGCTTTCAAATTCTGCACCTTTAAACGTAACATTAATGATTTCACCTTTCTTGAATTCCTGATTATCTAATTCTAGTTTAAACGTATTTGGCGATCGATTATCTACTTTGGACCCACTTACATTGAGTTCAGCGCTGTTGTTTACATCTCCCACCTTTAATCCGATAAAATCCACATGCATATTGTCCGAACTCATATCGTCATTCATTACTTCCTCCATAAAAGGCCATGGATCTTGAGGGTCTGGGAACACATAAGCCGCATCAACAAATCTCCAAGAAGTATTTTCCGGATATTCGTCGTAGATACCAAGAATTAGTTTTCTAATCTGTATTAAATCAATCGCTGTTACTTTTCCAGAATTGTTAGCATCCGCTGCAATAAGTTTATAGGGCGAATCCAAATCCTTGATCCCCAGAATATGCTTCTGTATTAGTAGTAGATCAATAGACGTCACACCATTTGCTGCATCTACATTTTTATACGGCTTAACCATATAGTCTTGTGAAGAACTTAAGTCTTCAAATGCATACACACCGAATCCATCACTCATCTGCATATCACTCATCGCTTCGCTTTCAATATGAACTTCTGCTTCTAAAATTCCATCGCCCTGTTCTGTTCGAAGTTCTCCAGCAATCATAACTGCCCCTGTTTGAGGACAAATGTTTAGATTGTCTTGAATATCGATGAATGTATTACAATATGACTGATTGCCATTTTCATCTGTTACCCAAATTTCCACTGCTTGATTGCCTTGTTCGTCACAAGTAAACTTCTTGTGGGTATCCGTAATATCTGCTGAAAATGAGATATGTAAATCTTCAACCGCTGTACAATTATCATCAATACTTGCTACAAAATCAGATGCCCAAATTACCACACAGCCGTTATTCTTCGGCAAGAGTGTTGTAGCTAAACCAAATTTACAGGCTACGGTTGGTGCCTTACAATCTCGTATGGTCATATTTTGAGTACAACTAGAACTGTTTCCACATCTATCTTCTACCGTCCAATTTACAATATGGTCTCCTTGTGGGTAGGTTCCACTAATCGTATTTCCTACACCATTTATAAAGGTTGTACCCAAACCATCGACGTCTATCTGCCATTGATAAACTAGATCAGCAGCATTTGTACAATCGTCCGTGGCGCTAATAGATAAACTCACATCACCCAAACAGGTGTCCGGATTAGCACAAATTATTGTATCCTGACAAGTCAACGTTGGCGCAACAGTATTTACAACTATGATTGATTGTACATATTGACAATATCCATCTATCTCTCCATCTACTGGATCCACATCTACTGGATTATTAGGGTCATACTGACACCAATCTATAACTGTCCATGTTCTTTCTACTATTATACATCCCGAATTTGGCGTAGCCAAAACATTGTCTATAAAATTGGTGCCAACCAAACTACATGACTCAATTGGGAATGTAGGCGCTCCTGTTGTTATTGGATCAAATACTGTGACAGAACAATCTGTTTCTTCATAATCCATAGGCCATACAATATCTCCACAGACAAAAGGTTGGTCGTCAACAATAGAAATTGTTTGTTGACACGTGCTTGTATTTCCTGAAGCATCAGAAACAGTAATCGTTCTTATAATATCTCCTTCACCACACTGTGCGTCAACAGCAGAGTTATCCGCAACATCGGATAATATAAATAGTCCATCACCACAGTTATCAGTAAACAAGCCATCTTGACCAACAACCACTCCCTCAATAATTATATCGCTTTGATCTGCCGCATCAAATACTATGGTTCCAAAAGATGATAAATCTGTCAAATCAATTGGAAATTCACAATTAACTGTAATGTTAGGTGGACAAGTAGATAATGCTCCCGCTCCTATGCCTGGAGCAATGTTGTCCTTTACTTCAACATCAACGGTACATTGAGAAGTATTCCCTTGGCTATCTGTTGCTTGCAACATAACCATTACTGTTCCTTTATTTAAACAATCAAAGCTTACTGAATTGGCAAATGGATTTCCAGATCCTACAATCATTGCTTGTACCGTAGGTGCAAGATCACAATTATCAATTACACTAATGGCAAATGTTGAAGCCGAAAGATTCGCTATGCCATTACCATCCAAAGTGGCACATATATCATTATCACAAACTAATGTTGGGCCATCATCATCAATTACTTCAATATTAACATCGCATGTGTATGATCCTCCACAAGCATCCATTACTGTATAAGTAACGGTACTAATACCCAATGGATATGTCCCACTAGCTGCATCTGTTCCACTATTCCCTTCCGTATCTGTCCAAGTAATTGTCATCGCACCACACCCATCAACAGTTGGAATAGGTAAGGTTACTAATGCAGTACAATTAGGAGCATCAGTACCAACTGAAACATCCATCGGGCATGTAATCTTAGGTGCATTCGAAATCGTAAAGATCTGAGTACATGATGCTGTACTTCCACAATTATCAGTTACTGTATACACTACCTCATACATGGCCATTGGACAATCCGCTGTCCCTGATACCAAAGTTGGGCCAGTTGCTGCGACTGTACTTCCCAACATACACGAGGTCGTGACCACGGGTGTTGTGATGTCTACTACTATATCATTTGAACATGCCACGGTCATATCCATTGGACATGTAATTGTAGGTGCACTATTAGAAATTGTAAAGGTTTGTGTGCAAGAGGAAGTGTTCCCACAAGCATCTGTAGCGATATAAACCACTCCATATTCTGCTCCATTACAATTAGCCATTCCGCTTAACAAACTTGGTCCCGTAAATGTTATCGCTGGCATAGCATCGCAATCATCAGATGCCATTGGTAAAGTAATGTCTGGCGTTGGAATACTTGAAGCACAATCTACGGTCTGATCCGCGGGACAAGTAATGGTTGGCGCTGTAGTGTCATCAAGAATAATATAACCTGTACAAGGCGGTGCTTGATTCCCACAACAATCGCTCACAATAAACTCAACAGCTAATCCATTTATGGGAATTGCACTACAGTCTAGCATTGGCGAACCAGTAGTATAATTATTTGTTACCGTCAGTGCACCTGTACAATTATCAATAGTTGATGATGAATTTAATATCTGAGTCTCAACATGAGTTAACCAGTCGGATATTTCTGTTGCAATATCAGACACGCCACATTCTAACACTAAGTTCATGGACGCCTTACTGCAATCCGCAAGCGGAGGAGTAGTGTCTTCCAAGATCAGATTGATAGAACATGAAGTGTTTTGATTGCCGCATGCGTCTTCTACAATTAATGTGATTGCTACGCCCATATTTGGATCGCCACAACTTTTTTCACTTGGATATACTCCTGCGATATAGTTGTTTCTGATAGTCGGCATTGGGTCACAGTTATCCATGGCTGTTGCTAATAAGGCTGTCTCTTGTGCCGTAATCCAATCCTGAATCATCATGTCAAGGTTAGCTACTCCACATTCAAATGTCATGTCGCTTACCACAGAACAATCAACCGTTGGTGCTTCAGTATCTGCATCGTAAGTAAAGGTCTGATCGCATGTCGAACTGTTGCCACATACATCTGTCACTGTATAGGTTCGTGTAACTACAAAAGGACCGTCCGCCATACATAAACTAAATGTACTTGGGTCAACATCATCTACAAAACTTACACTTAGTGTCCCTGGACATCCTTCCATTATTGTTCCGCCTGCGGCGATAAAATCATTAGGCAAGCTTACCCCTGCAGGCAAGGTGCTGTTGCAATCTAATCCTGTTAGATTTGCAGGACAGGTAATTACAGGTGCTGTTACATCGGCATCATAGGTAAACGTCTGAGCACATGTACCGGTATTGCCACAACCATCTGTTGCTGTATATGTCCTTGTTACTACAAATGGGCCATCTGCCAAACAGAAGCTAAACGTACTCGGATCTACATCATCTACTGATGCTATTGTTACTGCTCCACAGACCTCTGTAATCATACCTCCCAGACCTAAAAACTCTGCTTCTGTCGTTGCTGCCATTGGTAACATACTATTACAATCCAAGCCAGTTATATTAGCAGGACACGTTAGTGCTGGAGCTACATTATCATCCAAGATGATGTTCGCAGCACAGGTATTTGTATTGCCACAGCCATCTGTCGCTGTAAATGTGACCAACAGTCCACTCGCCTGTGAACAACTCAACCCAGGCAAGGTTCCCAATACATAATCATTTGTAATTGTTAAAGAAGAATTACAGTTATCTGTTGCTGTAACCGTTGCAAGCCAGTTTGATATGATTGTCGCATTATTGGAATCGCCACATTCTAAAAGTAGGTTACTGGGACAAATCAAAATAGGAGCTACCGTATCAATCTCTGTTATAATTTGTTCGCAGGTAGAAAAATTTCCACATAAATCCGTAGCAGTCCAAATACGCGTGATTATATTGGCTCCTCCACAATTTTGAACTTCACTATCTACGTAGCTTATAACAATATCTTCATCTTCAGTACAATTATCTGTTGCAGAGACTGAACCAATACCAAACTCAAATTCACCCACATTACAAGCAGCCATTTGGTCTGTTTCATAGCACACTTCTGTATTACCTACATAAGGCAATTGATTGGCAACATCCATTCCTACCATAATTGTTGGCGGTAACTTTGGAAAAGCTTCCATTGCCTCCATGGCCGTTGTATAAATTATACAATAGGTTTTTATGCCTCCTGGAGCATTCATGCATGTTATGTCAATGTAATTGTTTATTGGACAACTCGTGTATTCTATTTCGCAAGAAATTGTTACATCATTTGGACATGTAATAATTGGAGGTGTGATATCGTCTACTGTTATCTGCTGTGAACAGCTCGCTGTATTACCCGCTGCATCTGTCACTGTATATGTCCGTGTTACTACTTCCGG
>JAHDGJ010000030.1:18595-22835 GCA_020627705.1 Saprospiraceae bacterium | reverse complement strand
CGCTAAAACTTCTAAAAGATAAATTTGGGTTTTAATTGGGGTGATTTAGGACTTGTACGGATGGGAATACGTACAAGTCCAATCTTTCACCGCTGAACCTTCTAAAGATAAATTTGGGTTTTAATTACTGCGTGAGTGCGCAAGCGCAGTTGGGGTGATTTAGACCTTGCACGAATGGGAATACGTGCAAGGTCTTTTATTTTTACTAAAGACTAATACCTTTAATAAAAATAAAATAAGGGACATAAGGTAATCCATTTATAATCTTCATAAAATATAACTAATTACTATATCCTTTGGTTGTTTTTAATTTATATTTTCCCTGTCATCATTATATCCAAGCTCATCAGCTTTCGCTAAATATATTTTTGATTTTTCAGGCTCGCTAAGTTTGTGAAATATAAGCCCTAAATAATAATAAACATGAGCGTTTGATTCATCTAAACTTTTTGACTGCGTACAATCTTTTAGTGCATCTAAATACAACCCTAATTTATATTTTGAAAAACCTCTATTGTTGTAAGCAAAAGCAAAATTAGGATTTATATTTATTGCATCATCACAATCTTTAATAGCCTTATTATAATATCCTTGTTTAATGTAAATATACGCTCTGTTGTTATAAGATAAACTATGGTTTTTATCAATTGAAATTGCTTTATCATACTCACTTATAGCTTTATTGTATTTTTTCATGTCTGAGTATATGATTCCTCGATTATAGTATAAATAAGGGTCTTTTGAATAAATTTTTTCAGCTATATCGTAATCGTTAAGAGCTTCTTGAAGTTCTTTATTTTCTGTTTTTATGAGAGCTTTATAGAAATGTGCATCATAGTAATTTTCATCAAGCTCAATGGCTCTGTTTAAATCGAATTGAGCTTTAGTGAATAGTGTTAATTCATAGAAAATTAAAGCCCGATTAAAGTAGGCTACTTTATCTTCATTATTTAGGGATATCACTTTAGAATAATCAACTAATGCCCCTTCCTTATCATTTATCTGATTTTTAGAATAAGCCCGATTAAAATAAGAATTTTCATCCTTTGGATTAATTAGAAGATTTCTACTGTAATCTTCTATTGCTTTTTCATGGTTTTCTAATCTAGCGTAAGAACATCCTCGATTGTGATATGCATCTTCAAGTATTGGATGTATTTCTAAAGATCTGTTATACTCAATTATAGCACCCTCATAATCTTCATTGCTAAATTTTTCATTTCCTTTTTCAAATAAGCTATAGGCAATAGAATAATTTGCATCTTTGTATTTATTATTTTGAGAGTTATGTATCCTCTTTTCACGTTCTAGGCTTTTAATTTTTAATTCTTTATAGGGAGAATCATTTGAGCTAAGAACATTTTTAACTGTAGAATATAGCCTGTTTATAAAATGTATCATTATTAAAAAATTGAGAGTTTAGTTGTAACTAACTACAATATATACAATTTCAATATTAGGCAATACACTTCTTATTGAGAATTTATAAATTAAATTATATCAACCAACCTACAAATATACGCCACAAAATTCCCCAACCTCAGCAGCAAAACTTTCCAATACCAAACACATACAATACTTTTACAGATATAAAATATTCTATTCTAAAAAAAGTAACGTATGAAAAAACAACACTTGGGCAATGCCCAAACCGACCATCCACAACCGATTGACAAAACAATTGTGGTAGGCTTAATTGAAGCACAAATCCAAAAACTAGAAGCCCACGAAATTCGCATTCTCAACAACGGCATTTTTGAAGACGATTGGCTGGAGACAGACGAAAATCAAGCGATGGCAGATAACTTTTCTTTGGCAGCACACGCCACCAATGCCACCCTTATTATGGAGTTAAAATCCTTGTGCAAAAAAATCCAACAACTGACTTAAAAAACGATTTTCAAACTAACGTAGAAACTGGATTAGAAACTGCTCAGAAACTGGCTAGAAATTAACAAAAACTGCGTCTACTGGCTCTACTAGCACAAAAACTAATTTTCAAACTGCTTAGAAATTAAGCAGAAATTAGCTAGAAACTGCTCAGAAATTAAACAGAAACTGCCATAGAAACTACTAAAAATTATTACAAAAATAACCTCAAAAAAATGGAAAACAAGCAACCAAATACCACCTATGACTTGGAAGAGGAGCTGCGCCGACAGCTGCTCGAGCAAGAACAAGAAATGGCTTTAGAAATTAACGAAGAAAACGAGCTGGAAGACAACTCAGAAACAGAAGAAGGAATTACTCAAAAATCAACAAAAACCGCCTCTACTGACTCTACTGGCACAAAAACTGATTTTTCAGGAGTAGAAACTGCTGCAGAAACGGCAGAAAATAATTCTGATACCCTAGAGCAGCTCGAAGAAAATTGGGAGGAAGAGCCTATCATTGAAATTGAAGAAGATCCACTGGATGGATATGTTCAAGAACCACCCAAAACCAACCCTGTTGAAGAAATCAAAAAAGCAACAGGCTCGAGTAGCAAAAATCTCAAAAACTTGGCAGAGCTGGGAGAAATTGCCTTCACCTATATTGACCTAGCCAAAGCTCAATTGTGTAGCTCAATTAGTGGGCAGCATGTGGCAGAATATACGGCAGATGAAAAAGCAAAAAAAGTCTTAATTGCTGCCGTTCAAGAATACTTGAGCACTCAAGAAATTAAAGCCCCCACGCCTTTGATGACGCTGCTCTTGGCAGTGGGTACTTGGGCAGCGGCTGGTTTTGGAGCTGCTTTTTGGCATCGTTATCAAATTCAACAAATGGAATCTAAAGCCACACCTAACACAGAAGATCCCTTGGAAGAGGAACAAGAGCAGGAGCAAGGACAAGCCAGCTCTGATTTTTCCCATTTAAAAGAATACCAGGATGGGCGCAAATTATTCAGCATTCACAAAACAACAGGGACCTACAAACACCTTCCCAACAATACTTATTGCGCTATTGATGTTGCCGATGAAGTTCCCAGTCCTGAAATTCAAGCCTTGATTGACCAAGGAAAAACGAATCCTGAAATTAGAGCAATTATTTACGATGAGTAAGCCTACAACCACGACAATAGACCAACACCATCCGTTCTTTTTAGCCTATTTCGGAAAACCCCATTCAGGAAAGACCTACGATTTGCAGCAATTCGCATTGCGTTGCAATCGACCCACTATTTTTGTGTACAATTCGGGTTGGGACAAAGATTGGGTGGGCTATGAATTGATTGAATTGTGGTCGGATAAAAAAGAACAGGAACTTTATTTTTCTTACAAAGGCAAAGATTATGTCTTTGAAAAGCACTTTATGAAAAAGTTTCGAGGCAAAAAAGTCAAAGCCATGATGGCAGACGAAAAACTTACCGAGATGCTTTTGTACAAACGCCTTTCTCGCAAAGGTTACGAAGGGCTGTTTTTTATTATTGATGATGCCACCAATATTTTGACCTCTACCTTGACCCAAGCACAAAAAGCTTGTTTCTATCGAGCCAAACATGTGGGCATCTGGTTCGCTTTGGTTTTTCACGATCCCAACATGTTTCCCAATGGTGCTTGGGGAGCTTTAACCAAAGCCAAGTTTTTTAAAAACAATGTGGCACCACCGACTCAAAAGAGTAAAATCATTCCACACTTTAGAGAAATTATGAAAGCTTACAAAGTTCTTAAAGAGGCTCCAAAATACAGCTATTGTACCTTGATTATGGACACGGGCGATTTATCTTATACACCTTTTAAAACAAAGAAAAACAAAACATAACGATGCTAAAAACCTTGCTTAAACTGAATCTGCCAACGCTGCAGAAAAACCTAGAAGCCATTGTTGAAGATTTGCTCACAGAAGTAGCGGATCAACACCAATGCAATCCCTTTGATTTGCAACTAATTTTAACCAAAGTCGAGCAGCAAGCACTTGGAAAAATCTATGATTCTGACAACAACTGCTTGCATCAATTAAATGCAGCTCAATTGTTAGAAGACTTATTTTATCTCCAGCTGGAGCAATTGCCTGCTGTTGTCCAAAAATTGGTTCAAAAACAGGTTGGCACCATCAATATCCAGGACTTTATTATCGAACAGCTCGAAACAATGAATCTTTTGATTCGATACAACGACGCTTGTCAATTGCAATTATTTAAAATTACCACGGCAGGCACTGATCCAATTGATCTAACGGCTTTTTTTGCTAACTTAGAGCTGTAGTTTTTTATCATTTTTAAACACACATACATTTTATGAATCGTCAGGGCAATAACTTG
>JAHDGJ010000030.1:16931-18495 GCA_020627705.1 Saprospiraceae bacterium | reverse complement strand
TTTTTATCATTTTTAAACACACATACATTTTATGAATCGTCAGGGCAATAACTTGACCATTCATCCACCCATTTCCTCCAAGCTCCTAGGTCGCTATCGACACAAAAAAGGCATTTATGTCATTCGGTTAAAAGACCAGGTCATTTATATTGGCAACTCGGTTAATATCTACAAATCAGGCTTGCGCCTCTTTCAAAAAGGGGGCGTTTTACAAGCCATTCCAGTCCAAAAGGTCAGCTTTGAAATTCTATTGACCAGCATGCGCTTATCATCGGTAGAGATGGTACTCAAACGGCATTTTCAACCCCAATACAACTACATTGGCAAATTGCCCAACCATCAATCTACCTACGAAAAAAAGCAGATCCAACGCATTCAAAACATTTATTTTAGTCAGAGCCGCTTTAGCGTTGAAGGAGCTCGACCATCTAATGCTTAACCCCAAAACTAACGTTATCATGTCTTGCATTCCAATTATCAGCAATGGGCATGGTGGTTTGATTGGCAACGTCTACCAAACAAAGGGCAAACGCTCTCCTGTTTGGTCTGACGGTGCGGTTCTTTATGAAGGAGAATTTAATCGAGCCATCAAAAACCGTTTGTTAGAACTGCTCCATTTTAAAGGCATTCCTTATTATGATTTGGTGCCAGAGCAGCACGACATTCATCGGAGTGTTCGAGTTGCTCGAGCCAACCGTTTTCATGCCCAATACAAAAATACCTTTCTGCTCGACTTGCATTCCAATGCAGGAGGAGGCAAAGGATCGGAAGTTTTTATCTCCAGTGCTGCCAGCAGCTCCAGTTTGGCTTTAGCGCATTGGTCTCAAGCCTTGTTTGTCCAACATTTTCCAGAAAGTACGTTTCGAGGCATCAAACGCAGGAATTTTGATTTGGTGCATTTGACCAACATGCCCGCCATTCTCCTGGAACATTTTTTTATGGACAATGAACAAGAATGCAGAACCTATTTAATGACAACCAAAGGACGAGATCGGATTGCGGCTTATACCTTGGCAATCATTGAAGCCTACCTTAAATACCATCCTTCATGAAAGATAAGTTACAATTTGCCTTGATTTTGGGACTCTTTGCTTATGTGATTTTCCTACAGCAATGCAAGCAAGGATCTAGCTCGAGTAATCAACAAACAATTCGAATGGATACGACGATTGTTCTAGATACGATTTTGCCAGCTCCTGTTATCGTGCAATTGCCTCGACAAGTAGTTCCTGAACCTAGAATTATTTATGTCGATAGTTTCCAAAATAGAATAAAATCAGAGTTTGTTGATACCGCTCAACACATGGCTGCAAAGCTTTATCAAGACAGTTTAGAAGATGATAATTTGACGGTCTATTATGAATCGTTGGTGGATGGTCAGCTGTTGCAGAATCATTTAGATTATAAACTAAAAATACCAAAGCAGATCACTAAAACCATTCGTATCAATACCCCTGTTCCAACACCTAGCAATGGGCTGTTTTTGAATGCGGGGGTGGGTGGGAATGTCAATGCTTTTTCTAGTTTGACGGTTGGTTTGCAATTTGTCTCCCAAAAAGGTTGG
>JAHDGJ010000030.1:15131-16831 GCA_020627705.1 Saprospiraceae bacterium | reverse complement strand
AAACCCTTGTTTTTATTATGCTCATCCCTGATGAATCCAAACACACCCTCATTATCAAACCCGATTACCTTGGCGTTGGTGTCATTGGATTGGTGGTTTTACTAATCCTGATTATCAACAAAAAACTCCTTTAAATGAAAGCGCTTCTTAAATCGGTTTTCACCAGTTTGTTAAGCCTGTTTAATGTCGGGATCTATTGCTCGGATGGCGTGGATAGTTTGTTGCAACAATTGCACTTTTTAGAACTCGAAAATCAAGCCAATGAAATCCTCCGATTGTATGCCTTGATGGAGTATCAAAACCAATTGATCCTTGCCTTAGATGCCTTTAGAACGGGTTTAATGTTCCTTTCCTTGCTCTTTCTTTTTATCCTCAATTTTGCCCTCTTCAAACGCTCTTATCTATGGGCAATTAAGAAAGTCCAAACTGCTTATTCTTTTATTACTACCAAACTCAAAACGAAACTTAGAAAATGGCGAATGTAAAACGTATTTATGCCCCTTTCACCAAAGATTTATGCATGGCGAGCCCTTGGGCTTATGTCGATGGTGAATTATCCTATCGTCCTCTACCTGCTGGGACTGTTGAGCAGGAATTAATCACCGATGTCCAAAAAGCAGGTGGTATTGTTGATGCCAACTATTCTATCTTGGTTCAAAAACAAGGCAGCGACGAACAAGGACAATTGGAATTGACCTTGCTTTTGTCCGATGAAAAAAAGGAAGATGGCAGCTATAAATTTCCAGAAAAAGCCATGGTGAAGATTGGTATTGATGGCGATAGCCCTGAAATTTTCCCTGGTGATCATGCTGGCTTTTTGATCGGTTTAGAAATTGGAGGAACCTATGGTCCTGGTACCTTACAAACCATTGCCCAATTGGCTCGTCAAGGCAAACAATTGGTCATTAATGGCATGCACATTGATGCAGACAACGACAAACATTTTACCGCTAAAATGGTCGAGCGTCAATTTAAACACGATGGTTCTAGCATGGGCGACCGAAATATTTTGTATCCCAAATCGTTGGCTAGTGACGAACAAACCACCATTCGAGTCCTAGCAGACATTGACGTCACCTTAGATGGCTTTGGCTATTTAGAAGTGCCTATTTATCGGGGCATTGGTGCCAACATCACCCTAGATACCACCTTCACCAAATAACACCAACCCTCCTTTAACCCTTAAAGCCAAGTTGCGGGAAGACCTCCCCCGTACTTTTTAGGATCTCCTCCTTGTTGCTCGACCCATCAAAAGGAATTGTCTTCCCTCATGCAACTTGGCTTGTTTTAATGCTTTCTCTATGGCAGGTTCTGTTTTTGAATCCATCTCCACAGGTGATATTGGCATCTTGGATGGTGGTTTAAATATTGGCACGCAAGGACTGTCCAACAAAGACCTCAAAGTCATTTTTGGCTCCTTGGCTCAAGCACAAACGGCTCAGGCTAGCCAACAACTGCAAGTTCAACAACGGCGGGATCAACTGCTCATCATTAGCGCCTCTGTTGTTGTTTTATTGCTGCTTCTACTCCTTCTTTTCTTTTACTCCAAACACCCTACATCATGAGTCTAGGTACCCTTTCTGAATCTCGTATGGCAACGGCTCCGATTGCAACGATTACCACCACTGCAATGCCTTCTGTTCCTGATCCCAAACCCACTAAAAACACTCCTCAGGTATTAGAAAATACGGTCAACCCAA
>JAHDGJ010000030.1:13418-15031 GCA_020627705.1 Saprospiraceae bacterium | reverse complement strand
AATACGACCAACTCCAACAATGAGAATTTGGTCAACCCATCTAATCCAACTCTTAGTACGACTACCACCACAGTACCACCAACAACAACGCCAACTCCTACACCAACAGCAACGCCCAACAAACCTTGTGGTTATTGCACGGCTAAAAGCATCACAGGGCTTGCGCTGCAAATCAGCATCGTTCTTTTTATGTTGGCACTTTCTTTTCACTTCGTTAAAAAAGTATAACCATGGCTTGTGAAGATCCTAATGCCCCCCTCTTTATGGCTTGCCATTTAGAAGGGGAAGGCACGGTGAGTGAAGACCGAAACAAAAACCAAAACAACAACGCTAACAGCGATTCCAACCAAGAACCCAACAAAAAACCACAAAATGCCGCTGATATTATCAATGCCAGTGCCAATGGTTTGGACAGCATTACAGGCTTCTTAGGATCCTTGATGGGCAAACCCAGTCCGTCCACTCCAACCTATGTACCTGCTCCCGATCCTCCACCCAAACCTTCGCCCTGGTTGATTGGAGGCGTCATCGGTGGAGTTGTCTTATTAATCGCCCTATTAATCTTTTTTAAGCATGGAAAATCCAACGAATAAAACACCCTTATTGGTCATTGGTTTGCTGCTCATTCTAGCCCTTGGCGGTTGGGCGGTTTGGGCGGTACTCCGTCCTAAAAAAGAAGAAGAGCCCACTGTTACCACCAAAAAAGAAACCGCTGCTTCAACACCAGTGGTTACAGGACGCAACAATGTCTCCAGTCAAAACACAGGTTTGACCAAAGAACAGATTGCCTTTTTATTTGGTCATAACAATTCTAGTTTTAACAGTGGCAACACAGGCAACGAAAACCAACCCAAACAAAAAGAGCCGCTTTACATCAAAGGCACTCGAGCACAAGCTTTGATTACTGCCAAAGCAGAGCATTTACAATCCAAAGTAGCGGTCATGGACATCATTCGTGCTAAGTACGATATTGGCAGGGAGTTGATTAAATTCAACTCCGATACACAAAAAGCCATTGACCAGCTCTTTGATAAAGTATCTGGCGTGGACGTCCATTCGGATCCTGCCAAGCGTTATTTGACCTTCCCGATTTATGGCAAACACGAATCACAAGGACCTGCCCTAAGATCGGATTTACAAAAGCTCTTGGATAGGGGCTGGGAGGGCTTAAATCTCAGCAACAAACGAGATCCCACCATGCCTTGGTGGTTGCCCTCGGTGCAATTGAATTTGCTGCTAGGAACAACCGTTTCAACCACCATTAGTGCCGATAATATTTGGTGGTATTGGGGACAACGCAGCGAGTTGGACTTTTTTAAAGATTTTAATGGGCATCAAGTGGATGATCGTTGGTTGGTCAAAGTGAATGACAACGGCAAAGCCGCTTATCCTGCAGGGAATCTCTATACTTTTGTGCAGCGCTGGGTGGAAGCCATTGATCAGCTCAACAAAGTAACCGAATGGGAAGCCATCCGAACCTTAACCGCTCCAACCTCCAAAGGGGGCGATGGGTGGCTGTTTACCTACCTAGATCCTGAAACAGGAACGGACTACAGCAAGAGCTATGATCCGCAAGATAGTCGTACCAACGATGCCCTTGATCTTATTTTAAC
>JAHDGJ010000030.1:0-13318 GCA_020627705.1 Saprospiraceae bacterium | reverse complement strand
AGAGCTATGATCCGCAAGATAGTCGTACCAACGATGCCCTTGATCTTATTTTAACCTAATTCAAACTTCCCCTAAAAAGCCCATTGTTATGGAAAACAAACACCTATTTTTAGGCGCTGGGGTACTCCTGGCAATTGCTCTTGCTTATCTGATTGGTAAACGCCAAAAGAAAGCGGTGGAGCAACGAGAAATTGATGTGACGGTCAACCTCCAAGACGAGCATGGACAAACAGTGGTTTATGATCCGAATCCTTTACTCGTTCGACTCAACAAAGGGTTGATCACTCGATATTACTTTGATTTTTCGGAGCGTTGCAATCCCATCAAAGAGCTCTATGATTTGGATCCTGCTCGTTTTATGGCAACGGTCAAAGCCTACAAAGTCAAGTATGGCGTGGACATCACCATTCCTATGAAAGCTTGTCATGTGGATTGTAATCTAAAAACAGGCATCAACAGCTTGAGTTATTTTGACTTGATTTATCAACGCATCCAGCAATTGCAAGCCGTGACCAGCTAGTTAATCCTTTATTTTATCACCTTCTTTTTTAATTGTCAATCATCATGTTATCAAAACCTTCGTATAAAATAGCGGGCATTTTCTTTGTTGTGGCTCTTTTGGGAGTGGGCACTTTCTTCTACCTCAAGAAAAAGAAAGCCGAAAAACAAGCAGCTGAAAAAGCAGCTCCAAAGAAAACGACCAACAAAGATTTGACTAAAAATGCCCCTGCGCCTCAAACCACTAGTGCTCAAGCCAAAAACTTGGAAGTAGCAGGAGGAGAAAACCAAGATCAACCCATTTAACATGAAAGAAAAACTGATCCAATATCAAAAACCACTCCTTGCCGTTGGTTTGTTGGTGCTCTTGCTTGTCTTGTATTTTTATCGACATCGCCTTTTTAAAGGAACGCTCTTAACAGGGTCTAAACCGACAGCGGTTTCTAATAATACAACTACCTCTAATCCTGAAAGCCTCCTCCTAAAAAAAGGCAGCCAAGGAGAACAAGTGCGACAGCTGCAACAGCTCTTAAATCAAGAGCATCAAAAACACGCTCCAACCTTCATTCCTCTACTAGAAGAGGATGGCATTTTTGGAGATAGAACCGAGCAAATGCTCCTTCGATACACCCAACAAAAGAGCATTACTTTAGCTCAACTGCAGACCAATCTTGCAGCCGCTTAAAACAATCTAAACCCATGTTTTTATTACTTCCTTTTTTATTAGGTGCTGGTAGTACAGGCTATTGGTGGTGGTCGAGTCAAGAGCAAAAAGAACCTTCTTTGATACAAGAACTCTTTGACCTACTCAAACCTATTTTGCTTGTGCTCCTTGTCCTTTTATTCTTTCGTTGGCTCTATGCCCAATCTACTCCAGCAACTCCAGCACCAAGCGCTTGAGTTGCTGTTGCTTTTTCAAAACCACTTCAAAAACCTCTTCCTATGGCTAGTTTCAACAGTTGGATGCTGCCCACCAAACGACGGTGGCGGCGTATTATTGCAGGTTACCAGGATCTGTATAACGACAAGGGCAATTGGTCCTCAAATAAAGTAGGTGTTGGTACTTTGATTGGTACCAATCGAAGTATTGCTGCTCCGACACTCATTGCCTGGCGTGGGCGCATGATTTCTAAAGCAGAAATGGAGGCATTGTCTATTGGGGAAGCCATGCAGATCTATAAGGTTCAATATTGGGATAAGATCCAAGGCGACTTGATCCAGAGCCAAGCCCTTGCGGATATTTTAGCGGATATGAAAAGTTCGGCTGGAGGCAATGCCATCAAAGAAATGCAGCGCGCCCTTAATGATTTGGGAGAGCGCCTTTCGGTGGATGGTGCTTTTGGTGTGGCTTCTGTTCAGGCACTCAATCGGCAAATCCTGCGAGTAGGGCAGGCTCGTATTTTTAATGCCTTTAGACAGCGAATGATTGGCTATTATCAACGTATTAATAGTCCTTATGAAAGGCAATTGATTGACTCCTTGAATCGGGATTATCCTGTTATGAAAACCGATTGGACTCGAGTGGCGGTGACGGTTGGAGTGGTTGCTGCAGCTGGTGCTTTAGTTGTCTATGGTATTTATCAGTATCAACAAATTCAAACATGAAAAACAATTCTACTTTAAAATGGATGGGCGGTGCTGCCTTGATTGCTTTAATGATTTTCCTAGCTGTCAAAATTCGCTTAAAACTGGCTCAAGAGAAAGCCATCCAAACTTGTGAAAATGCTTTTGGTTATATGGATGCAACCCAACAGGATTCTATCCGTAAGATTGTGGCGGCTTTCCATCGTTATGGCGATGGGGATAAAAATAAGCTGGCTTATATCTTGGCAACGGCTTGGCACGAAAGTCACTTTCGTCCTGTTCAGGAACGTCGTGCAGCTCCTAACCAAACAGAGCTGTATAACCGTCAAAATCAATATTGGTCCTCGGGTTATTTTGGACGGGGTTTTGTTCAATTGACTTGGAAGGAGAATTATCAAAAGATGGCTCGGGTCTTTCGGGTGGATTTTGTCAATCAGCCTGATCTAGCACTGCAGCCAACTTATGCGGCTCGTATTTTGGTTTATGGCATGATGCAGGGTTCTTTTACGGGGCTTGCTTTGAAGGATTTTATTAATGCGAAACGCCAGGACTTTTATAAGGCGAGGCAGGTGGTCAATCGTTTGGATCGAGCTGGGAGAATTGCTGAGTATGGGAAAATGTTGGTTTAATTCTTCTTTATAGTTTTTTAATCAAAACGTAACATATTTCTATTAAACTCTATAATGGCAATCTTTCCAATTCTCTATATACCAAAAGTATTATTGTATATTATATTTACCTGTGTTACTCTCAATGGTTTTATGCTTTATTAGGTTCTTTACATTATCTCTAATATTAAATATAATAATTAAAATTATTGAATATGAGTAATGTTTTAATTTGTTTTTTTATTAAAATTATGGCATAATAATTTTGAAGAGTTCTATGAAATGTCATTTCAGAACTTTTTTTGTATATTATGCACTCTCAATCATTATTTTTTAATTGAAAACTAATTTCGTATGTATTGTGTTCTAAAAGTTTATCCTTCAAAATGTGGTGATGCTATTTCAATTAAGTTTCTGGGGGCTGATGAAAAAATGTATAATATATTTATTGATGGAGGGTATCGCTATGTCTATACAAACTATCTAAAAAGCGAAATAGAATCAATTCGTGATGCCCCAAATGAAACAATAGATGTTTGGTGTATTTCTCATGTTGATTCAGACCACATTAATGGACTTTTAAAGTTCATTGGTAGTGATGATTTTTCTGACCAAGAAAAAGATAATTTGGTTTCAGAGTATTGGTTTAACTTTGTGCCAGAAGGTGTTGTTGCCTTAACCTTAATTCAAGATGAAAATACTGAAACTGGCATAAATCAGGGAAAGGATTTACGAAGCTACCTTAATGAAAAAGGTAAATTACATCAAAGAGATATAATTGCAGGAATGACTTTTTCAAAAGGAGGAAGTACGTTTACAATTTTATCTCCAACCCAAGATGAACTTGATGCTTTTAAAGATGTTTGGCTAGAGGAAGAAAAAACAGAGACTAGCAAGAAGGATGACTATAGTAAAGATTTTGAAACACTAAAAAACAAATCTTTTGAGGTTGATGATGATGCCGTGAATGGAAGTAGCATCTCATTTTTATGGGAATACCATGATGTAAAAATTCTTTTTCTAGCAGATAGCAACCCTGAGACTATTTGTGAATCATTAACAACTCTTGGGTATTCAGAAACAAATAAGTTAAAGCTTAACTATGTTAAAGTTTCACATCATGGTAGTGGACATAATACAAATAATGAATTATTAAGTCTAATTGAATGTGATAAATTTATTATTTGTGCTGATGGTATTAACTCAAAGACACATTTATTGCCATACAAAGAATGTTTGGTTAGAATTCTTCATAGTAACTCTAATGCTAGATTAATTTTTAGCACTAAGAAAAACGATGTTTTGGAGAATAAAATCTTTGATGCTGATGAAAAAAAGAAGTATGGAATAAAGAAATTTGGTTATTGTATTGGAGAAAAACCACTACAAATTAAATTTGAAAGTAAATAAGTTCAATACAAATGAAGTTTCTAAACAATATATTTCGTCTATATCATAATGAGAATGCTATTGGTTCGGCAGTCTGTATTAATAATTTTAATAATTTTTATATTATTACAGCTAGACATTGCTTGGTTGAAATTTTAATGTCTGAATACGAAATTGGAACAACAAAAGTAACCGAGGAAATTGATTTTGGGGAATCTAAACCTATACCATTTAGTGAGATAAAAATTAAAAGGTATATTAATAAAGAAATTTCATATTGTATAAAAGTCAACGAAGAGTATCTTGTTGATGAAGATAATGACATTATTGTTTTTGCTATTCCTGCTCATAAATTCCCCTTAAAAAATGAAGTGTTTGCAATACCGACTATTACCCAGAGAGAGCATATTTCTACTTCAAAAGGTAAAGTAATAGGTTTTCCTGCAATTTATGACAAATCAAAAAAAACAGTTAATGAATATAGAACATATAATGTTTTTGATTTTTCTCATCATTCACAAGATAAAGCAAGATTTTTGTGTAAGGCACAAGATATAGATTCTTATAGTTCTGTTATTGGTGTTTCGGGGGGAGGTGTTTTTTATGAAGATAACTTTTGTGGTATAGAGACTGATTTTTTTGAAGGCACGGGTGAATTTGCAAATGTAAATTTGACTACTGTTAATTCTCTATTAAGGAAGAATAATTATCCTGAGATTAAAAATTCTTATGTTCCTTATACACAGACTAGTATAAGTATTCAAAAGTTGCAACAACTTTTTGGAAATGCCTGTAAAGGTTGGCTCAAAGAAAGGTATATCCCTGCAATTGAGAATTATGGTGTAATAAACAAAGCAGCAGCAGAAGTCCTATATAATTATGAATATCGTCAAGGTAAAATTAAAGAGATACAAGAGTTTAGAAAGAATAACCTTTTTTTAGCTTCAAACCGATTTGACTTTATAAAATCTAAGACAACCGAAACCCATCCAAATGCCACTTTTGAGGAGCTATTAAAGCTAATTAGCCCATTTCGAGATTTTGTTATAGATGCTATCAAATGCCTCAAGCTAATTGAGGATAAATTAGTTAATGAAGAACACATAGAGGAAGAAGAGATGGCATTTTTGTCTGAGAAAGATGTTAGTTTTCTCGACAATCATAGGAAAGCAATTGTCGATGTCTTTAAAGCATTTAAGGATATTAATCCTTCATCCCCTATTTGTAATGAAATTAAGGATAATAATTTAATTAAAACATTAGAACATCTTTCATTCAAGGATATAAGTGATTATATATCTGAAGAATTAGTTAAAAACAGATTACACAACTATATTATATTGGGTTTGCCAAGTTCAGGCAAGACTCATGGAACAGCGAGGGTTGTTGATGAGTTGTTAAATAAAAAAGGACATCCCGCATTAATTATTTCAGCTCCACTCACAAATTGTAATAATTGGAAACAAATATTAAGCGATAGTCTAGAATTAGGAGGTCGGTTTAGTCAAAGTGAAATATTTCAAGATTTTAAATTGCTCTCAGATTCTATAAGTGGTTCAGGTAAGACAAAATTTTTGATTGTTATTGATGGCGTTGAAGAATCTATTGAGCAAGATAAATGGGTGAAAAGAGTAGCAGAGCTAGAGAATATTGTCAAAGAAAATCCTTTCTTACGATTCTTAGTTACAGCTCGCAAATACGAAAGGAATGAAAATCTTTGTCATTTTAAATTTGGACTTGTTAATCAATTGTTTGAAATCCCAAATAGGAGTGATTATCCTATGGAAAACCTTGTAGAACAATACTTTGATGTATATAATATTTCAGATAATTACGCAAAACAATTTTTGGTAGGGCAAGACCCTCTTCTACTACGTCTCTTTTGTGAAAATTATGATAGTATTTCTTCTGTCAAAGAAGATTTATCGTACAAAAAACTATTGATACTAAAGTTAGAAAAGCTAATTAATCAATTCAGAGAGTCAGAAAAACCAGTATGGCATAAAATAGATGACCAGCAAATTATTGGTATTTCTTTATATAAAACTGTTGATGTTTTGTCTCAAGAGAAAAAAGTTGAAAGGGGAAAATTAAAAATTGAACTAGCAAATGAAATAAAACAAAATGAGAATTGGTCAGGAAAAATTCTTGAGTTTTTTACTGAGCATGGGTTTATGAGCAGAATATACTTAAAAGTGGATGAACTAAAACCTGAAATATATTATGAGATAGGTAATCAGGTTTTTTTAGATTATCTTTTGAGTGAATCAACTCCACTTAATGAAATCCCTTCTAAAGCTAAAAAAGCACCTCTTATGGCATTAAAAAACAGGAATATTGCCATTCATTCCGCAGCAAATCTACTCTCAGATTACGATATATGGGTGGGAACAAATGGGTACTGGAGTGATGATTTTTCTGAAAGAGAATTATTAATAATCAGATTGGGAGCTTTGGAATATGTTTCAGATGATATAATTCGGAGAAAGCTACCAGAGATTGAAACTTTGTTCAAAACATCTATCTCAAATAGAAATATTGTATTTGAATATTTTGTTATCCCCAACTTGGATAAACTACATCTAAAGCTGAGTGAAGTTTTTTTACATAAATTACTTTTAGAATTTTCATCAGTATATCAAAGAGATGTGTTTTGGTCTTCGCCTGAATATAGAGATAAGAGAATTGAAGGTATTAGTAAAATACTAAAGAGGTATGTAATAAATGATTTGTTAGTTGATGCTTGGAGTTTATCTTCTCTTGATAATGCATATCGAGAGCGCACCTGTAGAAAAATGGTAAGACGTTCAATTAAGGAACTGAGTAGGTTTGTTGAAGTTCTTGAGTTAATCTTTTTCTCTTCAAAAGACCCCCAAATTCAGGAAGATTTATCAAGTGTAATTTTAGGTGTCGCAACACTAACAACTCGTCCAAATTCTGAGTTTAAGCTCTTAGTTGAATGGATATTGCTTAATGTTTTTGAAGAGAGTAAAATAATAAAAATACACAATTCTGTTATAAGGTATTGTATGCGAGGAGCTGTTGAGCGTGGATACACTTTGGGATTATGTAATGAAAGAGAATTAACCCTAGCTAGACCTCCATATAAGAAAGGAAGTTCATTATTAAAGTTAGATTTAGATTTCAATTTCAAACAAAGTGAAGGATATAACAAATTGCTATATGCTGATTTAGGGTGGTATGTAATTGAGAACGCTGAAAAAGGGTTTTTTGATAACTATGGCAAAAAGGAAGATGCGTTAAAATTATTATCTATGTATTCTTCTGCTTATAAAGAAAAAGTTGGTAAAATTGGGTTTACAGTAGGTGCTGCAATTGGATTTGCTCAGGAGTTAGGATGGAAACCTCGAGAACAATCCCCCTCATACACTCAAAAAACGCATGGAGCTAAAAGTGATTGGGCAACTTTTGAGGAAAAATATACATGGTTAGCAGTTCATGAGATACAGGGCTACTTGGCTGATAGGTTATCCTATATAGATTATTCCGAGGTCTATAATAGAATATTAGATTATGGCATTTTTGTGAATGTTGTGAATCCTGCGAATTACGAAAACATACGTCAATCAGAAGAATTTTTTAATGCTTGGTATATTCCAGAAAATTTTTCACCATCAATCAAGGATAAATCTAATCAAGAGATTGATTCTTGGGTATTAGGGGATGCTTACCCGATTAATATTGGAAAGTGGATAAGAATAGATGAGGAAATAGAAGGCTTTGGGGATTGGTTTTCCCTATCTATGAATACTAAATTAATAGATGCCACAAATACTGTTTTTACAAAGTTTGAGAGTATTTGTTGCTTTATAGATGCTTCAGAATTCGATTCCTTTATAGAAAGTTTTAGGAAAAATCCAGAAGGGTTCAAGTCCTACTTTAATCATTTCGACAGTCTAAAAGCTACTCCGAAAACTAATACATATTCTACTGTTCAAGATGTAGTATGGATGTCTTGGGTTAAAGAGCGAGAAAGTATAATTGACTTAGGTAATAATAAAATTTATGTTTCTATTACTGATGTTGTAGAAGACTCAATAAATGAAGGGGAGCAACACTATATGGTTCCATCAAAACTTCTTCGTTTAGGGCTGAATATAGTTGATACCGATAAGAATCGTTTTTTTAATAGTAGAGGGCAACTAAGAGGAATTTACAAGAAGAATAAAACAGATTTTTATCAAACCAATAGCCAAGAGTTTTTAGCAATAGAAGGAGATGCTTTTATTCTGTTTTGCGAAGAGAAGAAGTTAAAACCTTTCTGGATTGTATGGGAGTTTAGACGAACAACTTTATCTAAGGAACAATTGAATTCTGGAGGTTATCACAAACAACATTCAAAAATGTGGATAGTTTGGGAAGAGAATGGGGAAGAGCATAGAATTTTATTTGTTAATGGAAGATTTACAAATTATCACTAAACAATTAACGTTTAGGGAGTATAGAATATTTTGTGTTTTTCTCTAAATCTCAAAATCAATGCTCATCCTTGTAGGCAAATTTTTTAGCATAAAAAAAATTGTATCATGAAGAAAGAAACTAATGAGCTATTAGAAGAACTTATTAAGCAATTAGGTAAAGAGGGCTTCTATGGATTACGAGATGCCTTATTTAAGCGAGGAGTAGAAGCATTGCCTAATGCAGAGTTGACAGCTCATTTTGGGTATAATAAACAGGGATTCCCAACCGACGATACAGCTCTTAAATCTATTTACTTGGCAGCTCAACAAATCCGTAAGAAGTGGTAAAAGTCAAGGTTTGGCTGGTCTCAAATTTACAATCAGTTGTATATTTATTTTGAAGATTGTATATTATAATTCCTACAAAATGTAGATTGATTTTGAGGACCTAGAAACACAAAATTTATGGCTTAGCTCTGTTTTTAGCGAGACTGTTCATTCAACAATGGCAGTCAATTCCAATTATCTCTATATTAGGAGTATCCGCATATAATTGATGATGTTCATTTATATGATTCTCAAATGTTTCATGTTTCATTGGTTTCTTTGCATTATCTCGGAATATTAAATAAATCCCATGACTACAATTTGTAAAATACAAGTAATGGTTTAACTTCTTTTTGTATTCGCCCCTATTTTTTTTGATTAAAAAATCAGGGTTTTCGTATCTTTTCAACTCAACCATTATTGAACCAATTGGACCATAATTTATTACTAAATCAATCCTCTTTCCTGAAATTCCTTCTATCTCTCTATATATTTTAGGTGCCACATGTATAATATCTGAAGTCCTTATTCCTCTAGCCAATAAAAACTTTTCTAATAAGGGAACTATTATCTTCTGAATAGCATCCTCTAATTTTACAGTATCAGTTCTATTTCCTTTAATATCAGCAATAAATTTGCCCCCTCCATTTCTAACCCAGTTTCTTAGTTCATTATTAATAACATCTTTTACTAACTGAAATAGCTCATCACTATACGCAATATCAATGTATTTTTTAGTTTTTAGTTCATTAAATTTCTTTACACTATCCGCTATTGACTGTTTTCTATTACTTAAAAGATTAAGGTAAACTTGCTCTAATCTAGAAATTTCATAATTGAACCACTGTTGAGTTCTAGGAGTAGCTTCTGTTCTTATAATATTTTTCATTTCTTTTATATACTCTAGAACATTCTGAGAGTGTTGAAAAAGCTTCTCGAAATAAAGAATAATATACTCCCAAATATTCTCTTCTAAAAAATAATGATAATTAGAGTTTTCTTCTAGCTTTGAAAAAGATCTCCTTAATAAATTCAATAGGTTCCTAGCGTACTTTTCTAAAGTTATATACTCTAAGTTCCTACATAAATCAGTTCTTTCGTCTACTATGGAAAAATTTATTTCTTGATCTCTTCTTTTCTTAAGAGGAAATGCATTATCTAAAATATTTGCAATAAACTTTTCTACTGCTTTACCATCTTGGCGTTTTATTAAAAGATGAGTTAAATAATTCATTTTTTTTAAAGAGTTAGAATCTATTTTGGGGGCATTCCTGTTCTCTATTTTAGTAAATAACCCTTCTAATTCAGAGTTATCTATAACCTCCCATTGCAACAAAATATCAACTATTAGTCTAAAGTCATAACTATCAATTAATTCTTGATCTATAATTTCTTTTAACACAGGGCTTGACTTAACTATATTATAGTTTTTTACTATATCAAGGAAATTTCGTAATCCCATACTATCAGATAAGATTTGTTTTCTTTCATCTGAATGAAGTATTGAAATAATGTAGTTTATATCTTCAGAAGATAACTCTTTTAATACTTCAAATATTTGACTAGTCTGATCAGTTAAAAACAAATGCCTAATCATCTTTTTCCTTCCTATTATATTTTCCCAATCTAGATCAAATTCAAGCAATAAATATACTGCATCTTCAAAGCAAATGTATTCTCCTGTTCTATAGTTATTCTGAATAGTTTTAAAATCAATTTTAAAACTACTTGAAAACTTAACAACAAAGTTTATAAACTTTTCTCGAACTTCAGATTTTTCTAAAAAAGTATCATACCATCTAGAATTAGATCTATAGTCTCTTATTACATGAGGGTGCTCCTTTTCAAGGCAATCCAAAAATTTATTTCTTAATTCAATGAATCGTTGCTCTTCTTTTTTGATTTGTTCTTCAACTTCTTTTTTTTCAATCTCTACTTTCTTTGGTAAAAGTTGAGTTGAGGCATATTCAGTTAAATATTTACTTTTCACATTATCTTCTATATCCATTTGAATTATAACATGCCTAATAAAATTTTCTTTTAGTCCCCTACTTTTGGCTTTTTCCACAAAAAGGGCAATTTGATCTTCATTTAGCAATTTTGAAAATACTCCCCATAAAGCAGGGGTTTCAATACTTCCTACATCTTTGGCTTCTAGCAAATCAAAAACAAATTTATCCTCAACATCTCTTATTAAAAAAAGAATGGCTTCTATAAATTTAGATCCTCTAAAAGAGTAAATATTCATTTTCTTAAAAAAAGAAAGAATAACCTCAGAAATATCTTCATCCCATACTTTTTTAAGTTTATCAAAAAAAGATCTAGAAAATAGATTAGAGTGCCTAAACGGAATTATAGAATTAGATAATTCATCATTTAGATTAAAAAGATTGATAAAGCCTTCCTTTAAGTAAATAGCATCAAAATGAGAACCACCAAGAGAATCTCCTTTATCAAGGAAAAATAGCTTGATAGATTCTTTATGATTTGGATCTATATGCCTATGTAAATTCTGTAAAGCTCTCTGTACATCTTTATCTAAACTTTGGTAATCGTTCCTAAGACTTACTAGTTCATCTATCTTAACAGTATTTTTTAAAGCATAAATTGAACTACGTTGAGTCATAGTACTATTGTGTACAGTAAAAGGAATTCTAACCCATTGAAGTAAACTTTCTTTCCACTCATTTAACACATGCTCCTTATCCTTAGAAAGAGATCCTAGTATCTTTGCAATATTCCCTCTAATTATATATTGTTCAAAAGTTAGAGTATTTAATGATTCTTCTGTTTTTATTTTTCCTTCTAAAAACTGATCAAAATCTTTGGGTAAAAACTTAGTTAATGAAACTTCAATCCATTTTTTATGAATTCGATGATATTCAAAAATTATTTCAAATATTTGTGCTGCTTCCTGTTTGTTATTACTAGCATAATCTTCTGAGGCAAAATCAATCAAACTAAATAGATTAGATGTATTAGCCGAACTAGCAAATTTTATAAAAGGTAATAATAAATCTTCTGATAATTCCACAGCATATCCTAATACATCTTGCCATGAAGGGTAAATACTATTTAATTTTTTCTCTATAGCTAAATCAAAAAAAACTTGCTCTGCCTTACCAAAGGTTAAAATAGCTTTAGCAGCTAAAAACTCTTGAAACTCTGTATTATCAAACTCAAGCCATTCTCCAGTATCTTTAAGTATTGTTCTATCAAAAAAAACCTCTAAGAACATTTGAGAATCTAAATTAATATTAATATCAAACAAAAATGTAGTGAACTCATCTTTAGATATTTGATTAGATCGCTTTATTTCTAATACTAAGGCTAAATACTCTAGTACTCTTTGTACATAACTTATCTTGCTTGAATAAGAGCCACCTGATTTTTCACCTCCTTCTTCTTTTAATTTTGCTTTGATAAACTTTTCAAACAACTTTCCACGTCCTAGTGAAAGAACCCGTTCTCCTTCTTTATTAACTAAATCAGCTAACATCTCCAAATATCTAGGTACAGCTAATACTGTACTATTAAGTCTTCGACCATTACGAAGATCATATTTCAATAATTTTTCATAGAAATATGAATCAGGTTTATCTATAAATATTTTACATTTTTTCTTTAAAAACTCAGTGATATGAAAAATTTCAAAAGGCTTTACTTCGACTATATTAAAACCCATTTCTGAAAGAATAAAATCCTCTCTCTTAATATGATGTGTTCTACAAGAAATAATAAATTTTATATTCTCTTTATTCTTTATAAACCTTTTTAATTCTTTAATAAGAGTAGATAATCTTTTAAATTCTACCTCATCCAATGCATCAAAACATATTACGACATTTTCATTTTCTGTTAAACTAAATCCATCTGTTAAATAATAACTCCCTTTTCTATTAGTAGCATTACTTCGTCCAATATTCTCTTCTATGCAAGAGAGAATATGTTTCTCCAAATTTCCTTTAATAGTTTTTAAATCGAATAAGGCACATAGGTACTCTTTTTCCTCATAACGAGAGATTAACTCTTCACACAATCTAGACTTTCCAAAACCTGGTTCTCCTATAATGATAGTTTTCTTAAACTCTAATAATGAATCTATAGAAGTAGACTTATTATAGCTCAATCCATTCGTTTCCGTTAAATCTTTAAGTACTTGTAATTTAGGTTCTATATAATTCATTATTCATGCTTAAAACAGAAATAAAATTTTATCAATCAATGAGTTTAAAGTTTGTTATTCTTGCTTAATAACTTTTTCTCTAAAATAAAACTAGCTTAAATAGACTTGAAAATACATTAAAATTAAAAAAAATCACATGTTTAATAATAAAGAATTTCATTTTTCAATGTGTATGGAACAAAAAGACTTAATCCTCTTATTCCTAGTTTGTTCACCAAAAACAGCAACACACCCACAAAAAGCTAAAAACCAAATTAATACAAAAATAAACTTCAATCCTGTTGTGGGCACTAAAAAGAATGTTT
>JAHDGJ010000013.1 GCA_020627705.1 Saprospiraceae bacterium | reverse complement strand
TGTATTTTGGAACTGGCGAAGGGTATTTTGAAAGCAACAGCAACCCAGGTATGGGTATTTGGATGTCTTCAAATGGAGGCGTCTCATGGTCTCATTTAAATTCAACTGCAAACCAAAATTTTGATTTCATTCAAAAAATTAAGGTGTCGCCCAATGGCAAAGTATGGGTTACAACTAAAACGGGGTTGTATACAAGTACCAACAACGGGGCAACATGGCAAAATGTGTTGAGTTCGGGAAATGGGGCAATTTCTAACAATGCCAACGATATAGAAGTGATTTCTGATTCTGAGGTGTTAGTGTCCTTTGGGATTTTTAACGAAGATGGCATCTATAAAACCATCGATGGTGGAATAAATTGGACCCGTTTAACCACTGGTTTGCCAACGAGTGGATATGGGCGAATCGAACTTGGTATGGCTCCTTCTAACCATAATGTTTGTTATGCTTTGTTTGAAGATTCAGCTGATTCTAATTGCAAAGGGATTTATAAAACTACCAATGGGGGTAATTCTTGGACACAGGTCCAAAATCCCTCCGCCTTAGGGATGCCTAATTTTGCGAGATCACAGGCTTGGTATAATTTAGAAATTGCCGTATCTCCCACAAATGAAAATGACCTTTTTATTGGCGGGATTGATCTTTTAAAGTCGGAAGATGGTGGTACGAGTTGGACGCAGATTTCGCATTGGACAAATGGTAGTCCCTTACAATATATGCATGCAGATCAGCATGCCATGGTTTTTAATCCAGTAAATGCCAACGAACTAATCATTGGCAACGATGGAGGTGTTTGGAGGACGTCAAATGCTCAAGATTCAGAACCTCTTTTCTCCAACCGAAATTTGGGCTATAATATTACCCAATTTTATGGCGCAGCTGCACATCCCACCGCGGGATCAAATTATTTTTTGGCCGGAGCTCAAGACAATGGTTCTCATAAATTTACTTCTGCTGGTTTGAATACTACAGTAGAAGTATCTGGTGGCGATGGGGTGCATTGTTTTATTGATGAAGACCAACCCAACATTCAAATTACCTCTTACGCCTATAACAACTATTTTGTTTCAACGGATGGGGGGACAAATTTTAACTATCTCCAGTTAAATAATTTCGGATTTTTTGCCAATGCCAATTGCTATGATTCTGATCAGAATATATTGTATGCCAGTAGTTCGGAAGGCAATATACTGAGATGGAAAAATCCTGAATCGGGCATTGCCTCTTTTCAGCATATAATAGTTACCGCCTTAAATGGGCGAAAAGCCTCGTATTTAAAACTTTCCCCAAATGTTCCGAATCGATTGTATGTGGGGACAGAAGATGGAGATCTGATGTTGATCGACAATGTTCACCATGGCATTTTTGCCAGCGCTACTATCTTGCGGGATCAAAATTTTGGTTTCGTATCTGGCATCGATATCGAAAAAGGAAATGAAAACCATGTGGTCGTGTCCTATAGTAATTATGGAATGGCCTCCATTTTTGAATCCTCAGACGGAGGAAGTACTTGGTTGGATTTGGATACGAATCTCCCAGATATTCCAGTTCGTCATATTTTGTTAAATCCTTTAAATCCTTCCCAAATTTTTGCTGCTACGGAGTTGGGGATTTGGTCTTCTGACGAAAACAGGTCGAGCTCTATCCAATGGAGCCCAGCATCGATTGGAATGGCCAATGTGAGGGTAGATCAATTGAGTTATAGAGCTTCCGACCAATTGCTTGTTGCTGCAACGCACGGAAGAGGGCTATATACTACACATCTACAATTCTCTACTGTTCCTGTGGAATGGGTCAATTTTGAATTGACTTATCAGTCGCATAAGGATGCTGTTTTGGTTCATTGGGAAACCGCATCAGAACTCAATCTTGATCATTTTGTCATTCAAAAATCCTTTGATGGAGAGGTTTGGGATGAGCTTTCGGAGGTCAATGCCAAATACTTGGAGGGTGGAAGTTATGCCTATCTAGATGATGAGTTGTATTTGGATAAGACGCATTATTATTATCGGATAAAATCCTTAGATCTTGATGGGTCTTTTGAATTTTCTGAGGTCAGAAGTTTGTTTGTCGAGAAGGAAAGAACCAATGTCAAACCAGAGTTTTACCCAAACCCTTTTGATCAAACCATTAATTTGGGTAATGCTAATCTTTTCGAGGAAATTGAAATCATTGACCTTTCAGGACGAATACTACTTAGGATTCAAACGCCCACAGAAACATTGGATTTGAGTCAATTGCCAGACGGGCCTTATTTGCTCATTTATAAATCAAAAGAAGGTCAAAAAGGCCTAGAAAAAGTAGTTAAACAATCCCGTGGAGAGGAGGAGGAATGATTACTTAATTAAGAAAATATAGCAAAGTACTAGGGCAAAAATAGTAATACCAATCGCCCAGATAAAAAACTGCTTTTCTTGTTTTTTGTATTGTGCTTCTTTTTTTCTCTTGTTTCTTGATTTCGCCATAGCGTTAGATTTATCTATTCTAATTTATCAAATTTCTTGTAAATCAAGAATTGTATCTAAGATGTTCTGAGAATTCTACAATGCGAGGATCCACTATGATGTCTCTTGGTGTTAATTTATTCCTTAAGACAATACCATCCAATTTTCGACATCGAGAAAGTGCCACATAGGTTTGGCCTGATTCGAAGGCTCCTTTTCCTAGATCAATAATAACGTGATTAAAGCTTTTGCCCTGACTTTTATGAATGGTTATTGCCCAAGCGAGTTTGACCGGATATTGTTTGAAGGTTCCGATAACTTTGGATTTGATCCTGTTTTTGTCTTCAGGCTCTAAAGCGTAGCGTAATATTTCCCATTCAAGCGGTTCGACATTGATTATTTTAGGTTCTCCTTGGTCATCGCGAATTTGCACCTTTAGATGTTCGGAGTCCAAGACGACTATTTTACCGATGGTTCCATTTACAAACTGCTTGTCCGGGTCATTTTTTACAAACATAACTTGTGCACCAAGTTTGAGTTGTAAGGAAGCTTCCGTAGGATAAAGTTTGGGATTAAATTCGCCAGTTACTGTAGCATTGAAAAAAGTCGGTGGCATGTCGATTTTTTTCAATTCCTCTTCATTTATTCTAAACGCTGTATCGTTTCGGCTGGTAAGGGTGATGTAGTTCAAGTCAGGTTCAGGTGAAGTAGCGCGTTGGTTTAGACTTTCTAAGTCGTCTTCATCAAAATGTCGCGTTCTGATGTTATCTAATATCCGGATAAAATACTTTTCGTCTTGCCGGTAAACTTTGTTTAGTTGGATTACATCTAGTTCTACACTATACTTAATTACATCGGAAGAAAAGAAATACGGGCTTTCGTAACGTTCTCTAAAGTAAGCTCTTTCTGTAGGAGATGCGATCACTGGTGGCAATTGGAATAGATCGCCGAAAAAAATCATTTTAACTCCACCAAAGGGCTCGCTGCTGTCGCGCATTCGTTGCAGAAAAACATCAATATTATCGATGATGTCTGCGCGCACCATGGAGATCTCATCGATAATTATGATATCCAATCGCTTAAAAAGCTGTTTGCTTCTTCTGATTTTTAATTCGTGGATATCAATAATTCTTGGAGGAAATCCGAAAAAAGAATGAATGGTTTGACCCTTTACATTTAAGGCGGCTATGCCCGTAGGTGCCAACACCACAACCTTTTGTTTGGTAGTTTTTCTAAAGAGATTGAGGAGGGTGGACTTACCTGTACCTGCTCTTCCTGTTACAAAAACATGGTTATGAGAATGTTCAAAAGTTCTTAACGCTTCTTGAAATTCGGAACTGAGTGCTAATGGTTTGTTTAACAAAGATTAGATGGGTTTCAACAAATATACAAACACTGGAAAATGGTCACTATATCCACCTTTATAACTTCCTCCTGCGAAAGTCCTAAATGGATAGCCTTTGTATTGCCCGGATTTTTGCGTCAAAAACTTCTTGTTAAAAATATGCGCTTGGTAATAAAATAACCCGTCTTGCTTTTTGTCCAGAAGTGCTTCGCTTAGAATGACCTGGTCAAACAAGCTCCAACTATCACGCCAAGCATTGGAGCCAATCCCTTTGTTATAAAAAGATTCCATTGGGTTATATAAGCCACCAGCTTTTACTGATTCTATTTCTTTTTTCGCCTTGAGTACAGATTTAACGCTTTGGCTTGTAGGATCGTCATTGAGATCGCCCATGATAATGAGTTTGGTGTTGGGGCGTATTTGTTCAATGGAATCTTGTATTTCTTTGACTCTTTTGGCAGCAGCTTTTCTAAAAGGGGCAGACCTAGCTTCACCTCCACTTCGCGATGGCCAATGGTTAACCATAAAGGAAATATCGTCTCCAGCCAATTTCCCCCTTACATAAAGTACATCTCTTGTGAATTTTCTTCTTTCACCTTGATAAATATAAATTGGATGGTTTTCGCTTTCTATGGGTTCAAAATGACCTTTTTGATAAATCAAGCCAACATCAATTCCTCTTTTATCTGGACTGTCAAAATGTATGATTCCAAAGTCTTTGTCCTTCAGTTTGGGATGTGCAACTAAATCTTCTAGAACTTTTTTGTTTTCTATTTCGGATACACCAAGGACACTAATGCCTTGTGGAGAAAGCTCTTTTCCCATTTTAGAAATGACATAAGCCATGTTCCCTAGCTTTTCATTGTACTTTTCTTCGTTCCAAGCCCTTTCGCCATCCGGCAAAAACTCTTCGTCTCGAATTAATGGATCGTCAGTGGTATCAAATAGATTCTCAAGATTGTAAAATCCAACGGCTACTACCTGATAATCTGTTTTTCCTTGGCCTTGAGCCAAAGAAAAAAAAGAGAAGGTCAAAAAGAAAGCTAAAATTGATCTCAAGTATTAAAATTTATGTGATGTTAAATAGACGTAAACAATGGATTCATTGTTATTTATCAAACCAAAATTACCTTACATTCGTATGGTAATAACCAAAGATGCGAAATAGAGTCCTATTCACCTTGTTTGCGTGCGTTTTCTTTACGTCAATGTTGCAAGCCCAAGAAGTTACTGGAAAATTAATTGATTCGAACGGAGAACCACTAATGGGAGCATTGATATCCATAGATGGTTCAGACCTTAGAACATATACAGACGTAACCGGAAATTTCACCCTTAGTCCGATAGATCCAGGTACTTATGATATTATTGTAGAATTTGAAGGAACAAAGCAATCCTATGAAGCCATTCGTGTTACAGATGGCATTACGAATTTGGGCAACATGGATTTTGTTGAATCCACTGATGATGGGACCCAAGAACAACTTTTTGGAATAATCAGTATTTCGGAAAATGACCTGGATGCGGATAATGGAAACGTTGATGTTAGCAGTATCCTAACAGCCGGCCGGGATCCTTTTTTAAATACAGCGGCTTTTGCTTTTGGGTCTGCGAGATTTAGGACGCGAGGATTGGACTCAGAAAACCAAAATTTCTACCTCAACGGGATATTAATGAACGAACTCGAAAGCGGTCGTTTGTTTTACAACCAATGGGGTGGATTAAATGATGTATTGAGAAATGTCCATGTTAATTATGGACTTAGCCATTCAGAACACGGCATCGGAGGATTGTTGGGAAATTCTAATGTTGATGTTAGAGCTGGAACACAAAGAGAACAAACCAGAGTGAGCTATGCCAGGGCAAATAGGAGTTACTTTAATAGAATAATGTTTACTCATGCAAAAGGCTTTGACGAAAACGGAATATCATATTTCGTCTCGGGTTCTAGAAGATGGGCTCAAGAAGGATATGTTGATGGGACCTTTTATGATGCATATAGCTATGCGTTGGGTGTAGAAAAGAAGTTTAGCGAAAATTCTTCTGTGTTTTTAAACGTATTGGGAGCCCCAAACAAACGGGGTAAGCAAAGTGCCACTTTGCCTGAGATTAGCGAAATAACTGGCAATAATTATTATAATTCTTACTGGGGCTGGCAAGAGGGTAAAAAAAGAAACAGCAGAGTGTCTAATTCTCATCAGCCTATAATTATGGCGGGTCATGATTGGGCAATCAGCGATAAAACACTCCTTAATACAGCTTTATCATATCAATTTGGCGAAAACGGAGGAACGGCTTTAAATTGGTTAAATGCTGGAAATCCAGCAGGTGATTATCATCAAAAATTGCCATCGCGTATAGAAAGCGAAGAGTTAAAACTTTTGGTCATAGACCAAATACAAAACGAAAACCCTGATTTTTTTCAGGTGGATTGGACGCGTCTATATGAAGCGAACCGTGATAACTTTAGAACGATTGACAATATTAACGGTACCACGGAGTCAATCTCTGGGAATCAAGCGAGGTACATAGTAGAAAATAGACGTTTTGACTCCAAAGAGCTCAATGCTCATGTAAAAATGACCCATCACTTTAGTGACAAAAACACATTTATAGCAGGGGCTTATTATCGCAATTACGAAGGACACAATTTTGCAACACTAGACGATTTGTTGGGAGCTGACTTTTTTGTCGATTGGGACAATTTTGCTTCACCTGGTTTGAATCCTGGGACAGAGCAAAGAGATTTAAATAACCCTAATGCTATCAAATACGTAGGAGATGTTATTGGTTGGGATTACAACAGCAATATCAATAAAGCCGCGTTGTGGTTAAGTGATGATATCAGATTATCTAAGTTTGATATACATATAGGTGGTGAATTAAGTCGTACAGAATTTTGGAGAACAGGCAACATGCGCAATGGGTATCATCCAGAGAATTCATTTGGTGATTCAGAGAAAAATGAATTTTTAAACTATACTGCCAAATTGGGAGTTACCTACAAGCTTTCTGGAAGAAATTACTTTTGGGCTAATGGATACCTCGGCACTCAAGCACCGACTTTTAGAAATTCATACATCAGCAATAGAAACAGCAATGAAACTGTGCCTTTATTAGAAGAAGTAAAATCAAAAGGAGCAGAGGTAGGCTTTTTGTATGATGCACCAGGTGTGCGATTCAAGACCAATGCATACTATGCAGATATTGATGATTTGGCTGAAATTTCATTTTTCTTCTCCGAAAATGCAACAGGAGAAATTGACGGTGCTTTTGGGGCGTTTGTAAACCACAACATAGATAAACGTCACGTGGGAATCGAATCCGCCATCACGGCTAAGTTAAATACCAAATGGGAGGTCAAAGCAGTTGCAGCTTTGGGACAGCATTTGTATGACAGCAGATGGAGGAATTACGGTTTTGCTGATTTGACCGAATTCTTCAGAGAAGACATCTTGGTTTATTCGAATGAGTTTTTTGTGGATGGAAGCCCTCAAAAAGCATACAATTTTGAGTTGAAATACAATTCTCCAAAGTTCTGGTTTGCCACAGTAAACTTTAACTTTTTTCAAGACAGATATTTAGATTTTAGTCCAGAGCGAAGAATTGAATTTAACACCGCTGGTCTAGAAGGACAAGAACTTAGAGATGTGTCGATTCAGGAGCGTGTTGATGATGCATTTACAATGGATGTTTTTGCCTATAAATCTTGGAAACTCAAAAATGGAAATTTTGTAATTCTAACAGCGAGTGTTAGTAATATATTAGATAACAGGAATTTCATCACGGGAGGATACGAGCAGTTGAGGTACGATCAAGAAGAAGGTCCAGATTATTTTGATAAAAGATTATACTACGGGTATGGTCTAAATTATTTTTTACAAGTCGCTTATAAACTTTAAATAAAAGAAGAATGAAGAAGTACATTTCTTATTTTTTCGCATTAGTACTCATTGGGACCTTTGGTTGCGTAGATCAAGAATTTGATATCCCACCGGGAAGAGAAGTGCAGACAGAAGACATTTCCACAACGACCATAGCAGAGTTGAAATCTAATTTTACGATTGGATCCTCAAATGCGTATCTTATACCAGAAGGAGAAATTTTCAAAGGTGTGGTGGTAAGCAATGATTCAGAGGGGAACTTTTTTAAGACCTTGGTAATTCAAGATGGTGGTGCAGGGATTCATATTATAGTCAATGCTTTTGATCTCAATATAAATTATCCACCAGGGAGAACTGTTTACGTCAAAGGGGGCTTAGCGCTGGGTGAATATAATGGACTGCCTCAAATAGGATTTCCTGGATCAGGATCAGAGGTAGAAAGAATCCCAGAGGCCTTGGTCGGTGATTTTTTAATCATTGGAGAATTGGTTGATGTCCCAGAAGCAACAGTAAGAACCATAAATCAATTAGGGCCAAATGATTACAGTACTTTGATAAGACTAGAAAATGTAGAATTTGCAAACTCCTTATTAGGAGATACCTATGCTATTCCTAATGGAGGTGGAACTCAAAACCGAACGGTTCAGGATTGCAATGGAAACGATATTGTATTTAGGAACAGTGATTTTGCAGGTTTTGCTGGAGATCCCATTCCTGAAGGAAATGGAACGGTTGAGGGAGTGTATTCTGTCTTTGGTTCTACCAATCAATTTACGATAAGTGACACCAATGCCGTTGACTTTTCGGGGACACGATGTGATGGTGGAGGAGGTGGACCAACTGGCGATCAAGTGTCTATTCAGGCTGTAAGGGATGCTTTTGCAAATGGTGCTACCACAGCGCCAGACGGCTTTGTACAGGGTATTGTTATTTCGGACGTTGAGTCTGGTAATCTTGTAGATCAAAATCTTGTTTTACAGGACGGAGAATTCGGAATTGTAGTTCGTTTTACACAATCTCATGCCTTTGAATTGGGAGCAGAATTAAAAATTAATACCACTGGGGTAGAATTGTCTGAGTTTAATGGCTTGCTACAACTTAATAATGTCAGTCTAAATGGAACCAGTTTTGTTGGTTCTGGAAATTCGGTTTCACCAAAAGTGTTGAGCATTAGTCAAATCTTGGATGATTACGAAAATTTAGAATCAACCTTGGTTCAAATACCTATGGCTACCATTGAGTCTGGAACATTTAATTTTGGCAAAGAGGTTTCTGACGGCACAGGGACTATAGATATGTTTACCCGTTCGCAAGCCAATTTTTCGGGAGATGTAGTTCCTGATGGAGAGGTGACTATAACCGCCATTGTGTCTGAATTTTCTTCTTCTGGTTTTTCACCTCAGATAGTTTTGCGAAATAGAATGGATGTCGAAGGTGGCAGCACTGGAACTGGAGGGGGTGTCACCATTCCTTACAGCGAAAATTTTGAATCTGGGCTTCCCTCTGGCTGGACAACCTATAATACCGTAGGCGATGAGTCTTGGAGGGTAGCGGATTTCAATGATGTTTACTATGCCACAAATGATGCATTTGATGGTGGCGGAAATCCAATATTAGACATGGTCTCCTGGTTAATTACTCCAGAGATTGATTTTGATATGCAAACTGGTGAAATGTTAGAAATGAAAATTGCTGATGCATTTCAAAATGGTGACCCTTTAAATGCGTATTACTCCACTGACTATTCTGGAACAGGAAATCCTGAAGATGCCAATTGGACCGAAATAGCTAGTGCAGAAATTGCGAGTTTGATAAACAATGCTGGAAGTTATGATAATGTCTATGAAAGCACAGGACAGATAGATTTGTCTGGCATTGTGGGTAAAGGATACATTGCATTGGTTTACGATAGTAACGGAGGTACGATTTCTTCTACAGTTCAAATCAGTGACTTTATTATCCAATAAGAGAAGTATTGGCGCTATTTTGGTGGGTAGTAGAAAAAGCGATAACTAATGGTTTTGACTAAAGCTGAAAAGTTTCAATTCAAGCAATTTGAAATTGTTCAAAACGATTCGGCGATGAAAGTGAATTCTGACGGAGTGTTGTTAGGAGCGTGGACCGAATTTGGAGATGCTCAACATATCCTGGACATCGGAACTGGTACCGGATTGATTGCTTTAATGGCTGCTCAAAAATCCCAAGCTTCTAAAATCGTAGGAGTAGAAATTGATGAGGGTTCATATGATTTAGCGTTCAATAATTTTAAGAACTCTACTTGGAGTGACAAATTAACTGCTGTAAAAGACACCATTCAAAACTATGGGAAGGATTGCACATTGAAGTTTGATCACATTGTAAGTAATCCTCCATTTTTTTCTGGAGGTACACTTTCTGACAATCAACCAAAAAATGTATTTCGACATACGATAAAGTTGTCCCATGGGGATTTGCTTTTGGCTATACGACGCCTATTGCATCCTCAAGGTAGGGTTTCCATGATTTTACCCGTAATAGAGGGTTTGCGATTTTTGGAACTTATTCAACGATATCGCTTTCATATTCGCAGAAAAACTATCTTAAGACCGAGAAAGAATTTGCCTGCAGAAAGAATTCTATTCGAATTCGGAATGAATCCAATAGATCTTTGCGATAGTTCTCATATCACTATGTATAAAGGGGATAAGTCTGAATACGATCCATCCTACAAAGAAATTACGAAAGCGTTTTATTTGAATGCATAAAAAAAAGGAGATCAAAACTGATCTCCTTTTTTTTACTATTGGGTGTCTAGGCTACAGCATGATATTCCAAGGCTATTATTTTCTTGGCTGCCTCCAAAATATCAGTGCGATCTAAAGTTACATAGCCGCCCTTTGGGCCGGGTTGTACATGTTTGCCCACAATCTGTCCATTTTCGTACTTCTTCGCTCCAAAATAATTTCGAACGGTTTGTTGTGAAATACCTAAAAGCTCTGCAATGGTTTTGACACTGCCTGTGGGTAACTTGTGTTTAATCTGTCGTAATTCGCTAAAAGTAATATGCATTCTTCAGGTTTAGGTAAGCAGATAAATAATACACTCTTAATATACGCAATATTTTGTTAACTCCGAGTTAGTGTAATTATATTTTACAAAAAACCTAATATTCAATATTTACTATTAGTAAATTGGATTAATCCAGAAACTTATTTAGTGGACAGTATTCTAGATTGAATGCTTCGGCCACCGCTTCATACACCACTTTACCATTAATGACGTTCAGCCCAAGAGCCAAGCCCTTATCTTCTTTGCAAGCCGTTTTCCAGCCTTTTGAAGCCAGTCTTAACGCGTAGGGTAGTGTGGCATTTGTTAGTGCTATCGTTGAAGTGTAAGGTACAGCACCAGGCATATTCGCTACGCAATAATGTACAATATCGTCTACAATATATGTCGGGTTTTCATGAGTAGTAGGTTTGCAGGTTTCTATGATTCCACCTTGATCTACGGCAACATCAACCAAGACTGTTCCTGGACGCATTGATTTAAGCATTTCTTTTGTTATCAAATGTGGTGCCTTGGCTCCAGGAATAAGCACTGCGCCTACGATAAGGTCTTGGTATTTGATCATTTCTCTAATATTATATTCATTCGAGTAAATAGTAGAGACATTGGCATCCATAATGTCATCGAGTTGTCTTAAACGTTGGAGATCTATATCCATAATAGTAACATTTGCTCCTAGCCCAGCGGCCATTTTTGCAGCATTGGTTCCCACAATCCCTCCTCCGATAATCAGTACATTTGCCGGTTTAACACCTGGCACTCCTCCCAATAAAACACCTCTTCCACCTTCTGGTTTTTCTAAGTATTTTGCGCCTTCTTGAATGGACATTCGTCCTGCAACCTCGGACATCGGAATAAGTAAGGGCAGCGATCCATCTGGGTTCTCAACGGTTTCATATGCTAGACAAACTGCTTGACTTTCGATCATTGCATGCGTTAGAGGTTCGTATGAAGCAAAATGAAAATAAGTAAACAGAAGTTGGTTTTCTTTTACCAATTTGTATTCAGATTCAATGGGCTCTTTTACTTTGATTATCATCTCGGCAATATCGTACACCTCTTCTATAGTGGGTAAGATTGTTGCGCCAGCTTGAATATATTTTTCATCAGAAAATCCAGATCCCTGTCCAGCTGTACTTTGAACATAAACTTTATGATTTCTTTTCGTGAATTCATATGCTCCTGCAGGTGTTAGGGCTACTCTATTTTCGTTGTTTTTAATTTCTTTGGGTACTCCGATAATCATGAGGTAATGTTTGGTTTGATTGACTATAAAAATAGGGTTTAAGAGTAATAATGCACTTTTATAAGTCTATATTAAGTTATAATAAACTCATTTAACTTTATATAGAGTTAATTTTACACATGAAATAACAAAAGCTCATGCATTTAGACATTCTTGACGCAATAGATAGAAGAATAATAGAAAAATTGACAGTAAATGCACGGCTGCCAATTAGTGCCTTGGCCAAAGAATTAAAGGTGTCCAATACCTTGGTGCATCAAAGAATGAGAAAACTGTTTGAAAAAAAAGTTTTACTCAAAGCATCCTTTCAAATTGACCCTTCAAGATTGGGGTATCAAACTGCCGCTTATACACAAATAAAAATTGATAGTTACGAACGTAGAATAGAAATCGAACAAGAAGTCAGCGCTATTCCTGAAATCGTAGAATGTGTAAATATATCTGGTGAGTTTGCCCTCTTGGTTAAAATTTATGCTTTTAATAATCGCCATTTAAGGGATATTATCTATGATAAAATTCAGACTATACAAGGGGTAAGCAATACCAATACAATAATGGCTTTCGAAACTAATTTTGTACGCAACGTACCCTTAGAAAGTGATTGGTCTCCAGATACATGAATACTATTCATAAAAAAAAGACCCTGACTAATGCCAAGGTCTTTCAATTTTGGGTGGAAGACCGGTTTCGAACCGGCGACCTCCTGAACCACAATCAGGCGCTCTAACCAGCTGAGCTACAACCACCGTCTTTCAAAAAAGTACGCAAATTTAGAATTACTTCGAAGGATACACAAGAAGCAAGAAGAAAATTATCTATCCTTCTGGTGTAGGGTCCTCTTTTAAAGTAAACACTCGTTTTACTGGATTTAACGGAATATCCATTTGATTGCCGTCTTTATCCCTGAGTACCAGGCCAATGTAATTGTCACCCATGGGTAATCCTTCGATATAATAGGGTTGCCATTTGGTGATTTTATGAAGCTCTCCGTTAATATTGGCCTCTACATAATTTCCGCCTTCGGAGATTTCAGTATTTACAAGGTAAAAATCCAACATCACCTTGTTTGTGTTTTGTTTTCCGATATAGGTCCCTTTCGGGCGACTGTAAAAAAGCATGGCCCCCTCAATGTTTTCTTGAGAGATTAGTGATTTGTCCTTAATCTTAACTTTTTGAGCAATATGTGCTTGATCAGTTTTGATGCTCTCGTGATAAGAACGAGAAAGAAAAGCAAGGATATAATTTTTGTCATCATCCACCGCATGCTCAAATTCATTGGTATATTTTGCGGCATAAGGATCTTTGTCTACAATAAGATGAATGTGCTGTCCTTTGGCAGAATTTGCACACATTTTTGATTCTGCATCCGGAGTTTGATTCCCCAAGTCATAATTTGCTACGTCAAACGAAAATTTACCGTCTGTATATTTCATTTGAGAAAGGCTAGCATTTGGATATTCTGCAGAGTTCTCAAATGGAGTAAGGGTGTACTTCGTTTGGGGCACTTCAATCTTAGTTTCCGTCTGTTTAGACTCTTTACATGATGTCCAAAAGAGTAAACCAAAAATAAAAAGGACGCTTAGCTTCTTTACCATATCGTTTGTTTTAAGGATTCTGTATATTGAAATTACAATCTATATTTAATAAATAATTGATTACTTTTATATTACATATTTTTATAATATGTTATGTAACACCTTACTGAGCGAGCTACTTTTTATTTTTTATGGAAAATAAGGATAGAGAAATTCTAAGACTTCTTAAGACTGATGGCGAAAAGGCTATGGAGATCATCTATTCGGATTATTATAATTATCTCTGTCACGCCACGTACAAAATATTAAACGACAGCGTAACGACTGAAGACATTGTGCAGGATGTTTTGATGGAAATTTGGAAAAAGAGGGAAATCTTGGACATAACGATTTCGTTAAAGGCATATATGAGAAGGGCGTCAATTAATAAGGCACTGAATCACTTGCGCGGCAAAAGAATGCAATTTGAAGACGACGACAAGTATACCGAGACTTTTGTTGATTCAGACGATTCCCATCAGAAACTTGAGTTTAATGAGTTTTCGGATATGATTAATGGAAGTATTGAGTCGCTTCCGGAGAAATGTAGAATGGTCTTTTCAATGTCACGTTTTGAAAGTATGACCTATCAAGAAATAGCCTCAGCTTTGGATATTTCGATAAAAACGGTAGAAAATCAAATCTCAAAAGCATTAAAAATATTGAGGAAAGATTTAAGTGATTATAAGATGAAAGGGAATTCTATAAAGATTTCTTAAAAAAAATGATTAAATGCATAGGGAGATATGTGTAAAATAGTGTCATTAATATAATAACGTAGCTAGAATGAAACAATTTGATAACATGGTCTTGATCCATAAGCACCTGACTGGTCAATTGAGCAGTGAGGAAAAGCAAGCATACGAAGCCTGGCTTTTGGATAATGAGAACCAATCTAATGTGGAAGAAATTTCGCAAGTATGGTCCAAGACTGCCGCCTACGAACCAACCTCTTTTGAGCCAAATGCGACTGCTGCATATCATAAGTTCAAAAATTCAATAGAAAAAGAATCAGCTCCTTCGACTAAAGTTATTCGCCTTCATCCATTGAGATGGGTAGCGCGTATTGCTGCCG
Source organism: Saprospiraceae bacterium (assembly GCA_020627705.1). Lineage (GTDB taxonomy): Bacteria > Bacteroidota > Bacteroidia > Chitinophagales > Saprospiraceae > JAHDHU01. Next base: position 95,288 of record JAHDGJ010000013.1, on the reverse strand, counting down.
GTTTGGTTTTTGTAATCTCTGCATTATTCTTATTTCAGAGTGATCTAATAAATGGCGATAAGTATGAAGCACCAATTGTAGCCTCTAGTATATTACAGCATGGATTGTCGGATGGATCAAATGTTGTTTTGGCCGAAAATGCTTCATTAGAGGTCGATAACAGGTTTGGAGAACAAACTAGAAAAGTAAAACTCGAAGGAAAAGCTTTTTTCGATATACAAAGAAATGAGTCCTTACCATTTATTATCAAAATGGGCAAAAGCGAATTAGAAGTCTTAGGTACTTCGTTTAATGTAAATGTTGTGGGTCAAATTAGTACCGTTGAGGTAAAAAGTGGGGTAGTTGAAGTAAGAGCAAAAACAAAAACGGAGAAACTCACAGTGGGCCAAAAGGCAGTTGTGAATTTTGAAAAAGATGAAATTGAGTTGAACAAAACAGAGCAATCAGCATTTAATTGGACTAAATCTGTACTCAGTGTTGAATCTGTTTCTGTGGTACAGTTATTTGATGAACTTGAAAAATATTATAACGTCAACATTGAGTTAAACCCTAATGTAGATCAATCGTGTACACTTACCTCGCCACTTGCTGGTAACTCTAGTATTGATCAAATTTTTGATGTTTTAAAAGAAACTTATGATTTGATTTACGAAAAGCAATCCAACGATCGCTACGAAATCAAGTTTTTGAGTTGCAAATAGATTTTAAAGATTTTCTATAATTGGCCCTAGTTGATTTTTTAGCTAGGGCCATTTTTTTCTTTGTAGAATACCTTTCTTCTAGAATTAAGAGGTAAAACGTCAAATTGGCGGCATTTTTGCCTTAATAATGTGATTTATCCTTCTGGCGATAGGATTAAACGTGTATGAAGAATAGGCTTTTCAATATATGGATAGCACTTTGCTTGCCATTTTTGGCATTCTCGCAAGATATTACCCCTGACGAGATACGGGTTGACTATGCCTGTGTCAAAAAAGATTTAGCCACCGTAATTGTTGAATTAAGTAAAACTTCAGGAGTAAACATCACTTTTAATCCAGAGATTCTCCCTCGTAATAAGTTGGTAAGCTTAAATGCCAAAAATAAATCTGTAGGGACCATCCTCAATGCAGTGTTAAAAGATACAGGTGTTCGTTATAAAATTGTTGGCAATCAATTGGTTCTGGTTGAAAATGAGTTTGAAAATGCAGAAGAAATAATCACGGTCAGCGGGTATGTTTTGGATAGTCTTTCTGGCGAGCCATTGGCTTATGCAAGTGTGTATTCTATGAACAAACTCGAAGGCACCGAATCAAACGAATTTGGTTTTTATAGTCTGTCCTTGCCTAAAGGCATACAACGGGTTTACTATTCTTATTTGGGCTATAAAAAGGAGATTTTAGAATTACGATTAAAAAAGGATACAACTCTAAATGCAGAGCTAACGCCAGATGCAGTTTTAAACGAAGTATTGATTTTAGATTCTAAAATCGATGAAATTTCTCAAGATCTGCATTCGAATACGTTCTTACCCGTAGATCAAATTTGGTCCATTACGTCTTTGGGTGGGGAGTCTGATATTTTTGGAATGACTCAAATGTTGTCTGGTGTTTCTACAGGAGCAGACGGATTTGGAGGAATCAATGTAAGAGGTGGCAGCTATGACCAAAATTTAATTTTATACGATGGCATTCCAGTCTATAATTCCAGTCACGCGCTTGGAGTAATTTCCATTTTTAATCCTAGTACCTTAAAATCTGCTCAATTGCTCAAGGGTAGTTTTCCGGCCCGATATGGCGGACGACTTTCTTCTGTCATGAATGTTTTGACCAAAGAAGGGAGCACTCGTAAAATGAAAGGAGACCTTTCTATTGGTACCTTGGCTTTTCGTACTACACTAGAAGGACCTTTGGGAAAGAAAAACAACTCTTCCTTCATGCTATCCTTAAGAAGGACGCATTTAGATCTATGGTTGCTCAACAATATTTCCAATTTCATTTATGATATTGGAGGACTCGATGGAGAGACGAATTATAGTTTTTATGATTTAAATGCTAAAATAAATTTTAAGCTCAATCGGAAACACAAACTTCAATTCTCTTGGTATAGTGGAAAAGATGATTTGGACAATGATGTGACCAAAACAACGCCATTATTAGCGGAGCTTACGGTACAACGCAAAGTAATTGATACTGAGTGGGGTAATAAAATCTTTTCTGCCAAACTTAATTCTGAGATCAATCAAAAGTTGTATCACAATTTGACTATTTATAGTTCAGGTTTTGATCTTGACAATTTTAATCTTACCCAGATAGATCGGACCTTGATGGACACCTCGCAAACAAGGTCTTTAAATTCGAGTCTTTTTAGATCAAAAATAAACGACCTTGGTGTGCGCTCCGATTTTGATTTTGTTCCCAATGCAAATAATTTTTGGCGATTTGGACTTTCAGCAGTCCGACATAATTTTGAACCTGGGTTAATCAATTCCAGTGCTCCCAACGCTGATTTAAGTGCTGAAATAACAATAGATTCATTAAAAAATCAATTGGTTTTTCCCAACATCAAAGGGACTGAACTTACAGCTTATGTTGAGAATGAAATAAAACTCTCTCAAAACCTATACATACATCCTGGACTTCGATACAATTTGGTTCTGGGAGATAAGTTTTCGGACCACAGTTTAGAACCAAGGTTTTCTGTGTTTTATCAAAAAAATGATGTGTATTTGCGAGCTGGCGCCAGCAGGATGTCGCAATACTTGCATCTCTTGGCCAATGGAGGTTTTGGCTTGCCAACGGATGTTTGGATACCTTCCACAGATATTATTAGGCCCGAAAAAGCATGGATTTTTTCAGCAGGTATAGGGTTTAAATTGTCTGAAACCATGAATCTTGATTTTGAAGCTTACTTTAAAAATTTCGATCGTGTAATTTCTTTCAGTGAGGGTTTATTGACTCCTATAGACGAAGATACCAACTGGGAACAGGATCTTCCCATCGGTAGAGGAAAAGCACAAGGTTTGGAGATTAATTTAACCAAGAGATATGGCCAATCCAATATTTCCGCAAATTATACTTTGTCTGAATCGAATCGGACTTTTCCAAGTTTAAATGGAGGCAATACCTTTGCCTTCAGATTTGATCGCACGCATCAGTTCAAGTTTGGGTTTATTCAAAAAATTAACAAGAACGCCGAATTTAGCTCTAACTGGCAAATTTCATCTGGGACCCCTGTTTCTGTTCCTTTTCAAGTAATTACGACATTTGTTGATGGCGTTCCTGTTCCAGTAGCCCAAATTGAGGGAAGAAATGAACAAAATCTGCCTTTGTATCATCGCTTAGATTTAGGATTTAATTTTTACAATACCTATAGTTGGGCAAAGCAAAAGTTTTCCATTGGTGTTTATAATGCGTATAATAGGGAGAATCCATTTTATATCGATATTGGTACTGACGATAAGATTCCAACTGATTTTATTACGGAACAATTTAGCATTCTTCCTATACTTCCTTATGTGAGCTACAGTCTGGCTTTTTAAACTACTCGAAATGAGCTGTTTACGTATAAGGGCAAGTTTCTATGTTGGTTTTTTGCTAACGTTAAAATCCTTCTCTTAACCAAGCTAATTCGTATATTGCAACATAATATCTTAGGATATATGTAAATAAGTGACTTTAATAGCCTTATTGAGGTCATAACAATAGTATTTTTTGAGAAAGATTATCTACATATTGGTTTGTGTTCTGTGCATCGGGTTGCAATCTTGTACTGATGGTATAGATCTTAGAGATGGTTCTGAAAGATCACAACTTGTGTTGGAGGCTTTTATTTGCTCTGACACAGATCAAAGTGAAGCTCATTTAAGCACTTCTGTGATTATCAATTCTCAAAATCAACGATTTGAATTTCCTACAGATGCGATTATAACTATAAGAGATCTAGACAATGCCAACTCTGCAGTTTACGATTACGACAATGTTCGAAAGCTCTACGTAGTTAAAGACTTCGAAATTATCCCTGGCAATACGTACGAGATTATTGCTAATTGGCCAAACAGCGACTATCAAGAAATACATGGAGTGACTCAGGTTCCTGCTAAAACGGAAATTGAAGAAATAGAAGAGTTGTCCAATACAACCGTAGAAATGGAAAGTCCTGAGGTATCAAAAAAGGTATTGGATTATCAAATTAAAATATCGGAGCCGTTGTCCTATCCTGCGTTTTATAGGCTTGATGTATGGCGAAAGGATTTAAGATTGGATGGTGAAAATCAAGTGTTTTGGTTTGAAAATAAGCTTGTACACCTAGAAAATTTTAAGATTCTTAATGGTGGCAATGCCGTCCATGAGCTCGAACAAATGGATGGAATTCTCATCGATGCTTCAAAATTAGAAAACAATACCTTCTCCATTTCTTTAGAATCTGATGAATTGACCGATGGGGTAAATGTTTTTGAAGATCTTATGTTTGGTTTGCAAACCATTGATTCAGAATTTTATAACTACCATCTTACAACTTCTAGAGAGCTAAAAGCTGCGGGTACTTCATTTAATCAGCCAGTTGTATCTTACACCAACATTGTTAATGGCTTTGGATTCTTTGGTTCTATGTCAGAATCTATTGATTCCGTTTCTGTAGAATAAGTTTATTTTAATTTTTACATGATTTTCTTAAGATCAAAGTGCTTTGGTTTGTGTCTTGTGGTTTGTTTGTATTCCTCATGCAAATCAGATCAATCGATAAAAGATAAGGAACAGTTTTTTTCTAAGACAAGAGTAGGCTTAAATGATACCATAAATGTTATGGTTTCATCGCAAGATTCACAAACCCTTGTCAATAACTCTGATAGTCAAATTAATACGACTGGCGCAAGGGAACCGCTATTGGAAACGTCAAAAGAGGCAACAAAAGAAATACCCGAACAGATTGTAAGTGAGCCAAATGTAGAAACAATAAAAACCCAAGAGACTATTCAAGAGATGAATAAAGATCTCAAAGAGTCAATTAATATAAAGGACAAAGAGGAACCCGCAGAAAACATCATCAATACAGAATTGAAAGGAAAGGATAGTCCTAAAGAGGATATAGCGTCACTGTCTGAAATCGAAGACGCTCTAGAGCATCAAGGCAGTAAAAAAGATCTAGACCTTATTGAAGAGGAAACCATTGAAAAGGAAAGCGTTCTAAATAAGGTGCCCGTTGTAGAAAATAATCTGATCAGTATCCATGAAGATTGGGATAAAATGCTCCAATTGTGGGTAGATGGTGACGGATTAGTGAATTACTCGAATTTTGTAAAGGAAGAAAATCGTTTGGATGCTTATTTAGCCTTACTGAATAAGAATACACCATCAACGGAATGGTCAAAAAACAAAGAATTGGCCTATTGGATTAATTTATACAACGCCTACACCATTAAGTTGATCGTAAACAATTATCCTTTATCAAGTATCAAAGAAACACATGAGGGAAGTCCTTGGGATCACAAATGGATCGTTCAAAAAAATAAAACTTATAGCTTAAACGATATAGAGCATAAAATAATGAGGGCAAAATTTAATGAGCCAAGAATTCACTTTGCGGTGAATTGTGCTGCTGCCTCTTGTCCTCCTTTGTTAAATGAAGCATGGCAAGAAGACAAAATAGAAGGGCAGCTAGAAATGGCGACAAAGCAATTTATTAGTAACCCAAAGTATAATTCGTTTGCCAAAGGCAAAGCCAAAGTTTCTAAAATATTTGAATGGTACAAAGAAGATTTTGGAGATTTAAAAAGCTATTTGTCTAGATATGTGGATACAGAAATTAAGTCAATTGCATTCCAACCATACAATTGGGAGCTCAATACTCAGGAATAGAAAGGACTATTGGGTTCTATATGTTTTTCAAATAAATAAAAAAAAGGAGCACCTAAGTGCTCCTTTTTTTATTTATACATTGGGGATTCTCAATTTCTGTCCCACGAAAATTTTGTCCGGATCACTCAACATTGGTTGATTTGCCTCAAAAATTGTCATGTATTTCATAGGATCACCGTAATACTTTTTCGCAATTTTTGAAAGGCTTTCGCCGGATTGGACTTCATGGAATGTTGATTGAGGAGGTGTAACGACCGAAATTCTGTCGTCAACAGCTCCAACTCCTTCTACATTACCTGCAATTAAAATTAACTTTTCCTTATCCTCAAGGGAATCAGTTTGACCATAAAGGGTAACAGTAGCATCGTCAAAATCTACAGATAGATTTTCCACATTTAAACCAGAACTAACTAAAATGTCTTCGAGAAGTCCAGCTTTTCTTGCATTTGCAGCCGCTAAATCAGCAGCTTCTGTCTCCTTAACCTCGGCAATATCTTTTCTGCCAACGTTTCTTAAAAAATTAAATAATCCCATTAAACTTGATTTTTGTTTTTAAAGGTTAGGTAATTACTACGTAAAAATACGTAAAGAAAGTTCTCTTAAAGTCATATTAAATTTTCTATAATATGTACTTTTGTAATCTTATACCCGAAAACATCGCAAACATGGTCTTTACCTGATGAAAATCAGTATATTTGCGGCGTTTTTCTCGAAAATTAAAATCGACCAAATAATGCAAGGAAAAGGTCTTATAAAACTGTTTCTAGTACTCCTGATAATCGTGACTGCGGTACAGTTTCTATATATGGTTCCAACCAATCGTGTTGAGGCCAATGCTCGTGATCATGCAGAAGCAATTTCTGCAGGATTTGATGGAGATGAAAAGGCGTTTAGATTCAAGGAAGCGCAAACAGCGTACTTAGATTCTATATCAGATGAAAAAGTATTTTCCATTCCTCTAATTCAGGATTATACATATGAAGAACTGAAAAGAAATCAGATAGCACTTGGACTGGATTTGAAGGGTGGAATGAGTGCTGTGCTTCAAGTAAAGGTTAAAAAGTTACTTTACGCTTTGTCTGGAGAAAATAAAGATGAGTCGTTCAATTTAGCGTTGGATAATGCAGTGCTAGCACAACAAAATTCACAATCTGATTTTGTCGCCTTATTCTTTCAAGAATTCGCTAAGTTAAATTCTGGTAAAAAGTTGTCTAAGATCTTCTTGAAGAACCCTTCTTTAAGAGATGAAATCAACATCGAAACGACTGACGGTGAAGTCATTCGTCTGTTGAGAAGTAAGGTAGACGAAACCGTACAGAATACTTTCGAAAGATTAAAGAAAAGAATTGATAAGGTAGGAGTAGTTCAGCCAAACGTAACTTTGGATCCAAGTAGAGATTTGATTTTGGTGGAGTTGCCAGGTATGGATAATTTCAAAAGGGCTGAGAAGTTTCTAAAAGCGAGTGCAAAGCTCGAATTTTGGGATGCTTACGAAATAAGCGACCAAGGCATTGCTGCTTCCTTTTTAGAGGCAGAAAGACGCCTTAAAGCCGAAAGTGGACAAGAAGAGACGACGCAAACAGTAATGGATACAGTATATGTTCCCGTGTTTGATTCCATAACTGGAGATCTTATCGATTCTACAATGGAGATCCAAGAGATTCAGGATTTCCAAGCGAATCTAGGTCCATTATTTTCTAAGTTTACTTTGAATCCGGGCAACCTTTGGAGACCAGTGATGGGAATTGCCAACGAAGAAGACAAGGAGGCAGTAATGAATATGCTTAATGAACCAAACATCAAAGCATTGTTTCCTTCCAATTCAAAATTTTTATGGGGTGCTAAAGAGTCAGAAGATCCTGAAACTAAAGAGGGATTAGGGACTTATGAACTTTATATGGTTAAAACCTTACCAGGTACTAGATCTGCTCCTATCGAAGGAGATGTTATTAAAGAGGCTTCTCAAGGGCCAGATCCGACAACAGGAGAAATTCAAGTAACTCTTTTAATGAAGCCTGATGGAGCGCGTAAATGGGCTGAGATGACAACCAGAGCATCAAACCAAGGAAATAGAATTGTAGCCATTGCGCTAGATGATGAAGTCGTTTCTGCTCCTAGGGTTCAGAATCCAATTACTGGAGGTAATACAGCCATTTCGGGTGATTTTACAACCAGAGAGGCTATGGATCTAGCTCAAATCTTGGAAGTAGGTAAATTGCCAGCAGAATTAAAAATTATTCAATCTAATACTGTTGGACCTTCTTTAGGACAGAAAAACATCAATTCTTCCATGTGGTCTATGCTCGTAGGATTTGGCTTGGTGCTGTTGTTTATGATCTTTTACTACGGAGGATCAGGTATTGTATCGATCATTGCACTATTTGCAAACATGCTTTTCATATTTGGTGCGTTGGCTTCGTTTGGAACGGTGTTGACATTACCAGGATTTGCAGGTATCATTTTGACCATCGGTATGGCCGTTGATGCCAACGTAATTATTTACGAAAGAGTTAGAGAAGAGCTCAGAGCTGGTAAATCCAATTTGGCCGCAATCTCCGATGGATTTAAAAATTCATACTCAGCAATTATAGATGCCAACGTGACCACCTTATTGGTAGCCGGTATTTTGGCTTACTACGGATTAGGGCCTATCAAAGGATTTGCAGTGGTATTAATCATTGGTGTAGTTTCTTCTTTATTTACAGCAGTTCTGTTGACCAGATTGATCATGGAGTGGTGGACTGGAAAGGGAAGAGAACTCACGTTTTGGACTGGTATGTCCAAAAACTCTTTTGCCAATTTGAATATTGATTGGTTGGGTAAAAGAAAAATTGCTTACGTTATTTCTGGTTTAATTATAGTAGCGGGATTGGCTTCCATGTTTACAAGAGGGTTTGATTTAGGTGTTGATTTTAAAGGTGGGTATTCGTATACTGTAGAATTGGATAAAGATATCGATGCTGATGAGTTGCGTACTGGTCTTACCGAATATCTAGAAACTAGTCCTGTAGTAAAGGCTGTAAATACAACTAATACCTATCAAATCGTTACGGATTACCTTATCGACAGTGCTGATGATGAAGCTTCGGAGAAAGTTATTTCTCAATTGCATAAAGGAATTACTGCCTTGACGGGAAGTTCCATTAGCCTTGAGAAATTTAGATCACCAGAAACTACTTCAGGTGTACATGTGGTGAGTTCAAGTAAGGTAGGGCCAACAATTGCTGATGACATTAAAACGAGTTCTTACTGGGCAGGTGGATTAGCATTGATCCTAATATTTCTATACATCTTCTTAAGGTTTAATAAGTGGCAATACAGTTTGGGTGCAGTTGCTGCACTTTTACATGATTCACTTATTGTTCTATCCATATTCTCATTGCTTTGGGGAATTGTTCCATGGACAATGGAAATTGATCAACCTTTCATAGCTGCAATATTGACTGTGATTGGTTATTCCATAAACGATACAGTGGTGGTTTTTGATAGAATTAGAGAAGACCTTGGGATATATACAAACAAATCAAAAGATGAAGTAATCAACGGAGCGGTAAATAGTACCTTCTCAAGAACGATCATTACGTCATTTACGACATTACTAATGGTAGCGATCTTGTTTGTGTTTGGTGGAACATCAATCAAAGGTTTTGCTTTTGCACTTCTGATTGGTATTCTAGTAGGTACCTATTCTTCTATATTCGTTGCAACTCCGATTGTGAGAGATTTAACAGACGATTTGAAGGGAAGAGCTAAATCTAAAGCAAGCGATAAGAAGACTTTCACAAGAGCGAAGTCCAATGCTTAGATAAAGAAAGTTTCAAAAGATTTAAAAAGCCCATGGTGAATTTCGCTGTGGGCTTTTTTTCGTCATGTATTATCCATAATTTGAACTCAATTGTACGCGTTAAAGCTTTAGAGAATATGAGATTGTCGCAATATGCAATGTTGGTGTTTGTGGTATTAGTATACTCTTGTAGCTATACCAAAAAATTGAATAATGGTCAAACTGCTTATGACAGTAAGCGTTACGCCTTGGCAATAGATTTTTTTGAAGAAGAATTTGAATCAGAAAAAAACCAAGAACGTAAAGCGAGAATAGCGTTGTTGATGGGTAGATCTTATCACTTTATGAACCAAAATTCTAATGCGCTGCGTTGGTTTCAAAAATCAGTTTCCATCTCTTACCAAAATCCTGCACTATCCGAAATGGCTTTTGCTCTTAAAAGGGAAGAACGTTACAAGGATGCGTATGAGACGTTTCAAAAAATTCAAAAGAAATACGGACGGGATCCTTTGGTTGAACGCGAATTAAATATTTGTAAGCAAGCACAGCAATGGTTGATATTGCCAAAAGGAATGACCGTTGAGTTGAGTTCGTTTGGTGGAAATTCAGAATATTCCGATTATTCTCCATCCTTTTATGGGGATGAGTTTATCGTATTTTCTTCGGATCGATATGGTGACAGATCCAAAGATCAATACGAATGGACAGGGAATGCATTTAGTGATCTCTATATCCAATCTGAAAAGGGGGGAGAGGTGCGATATTTTGATCAAACCATTAATTCGGATGCCAATGATGCTACATTAGTTTTTACTCAAGACTTGAATGAAGCTTATTTTACCAGATGCTTCTCGGACAATGAAGACCAAGAGGATCAATATTGTAAAATTATGAAGAGCCAAAGGGTAAATGACTCCTGGTCAGAACCAGCGGTGGTTTCTTTCGAAAACGAATTTACCAATTATGGTCACCCAGCTTTGATCGAATCTGATTCTGTGATGGTTTTTACCGTAAAGGACCCAGATGGTTCTGAAACCTATGATTTATATTATTCCGAAAGAGTTGAAGACGGTTGGTCCATGGCATTTCCGATGCCAGAATCTATCAATACAGATGGAAATGAGAAGTTTCCGACTGCAGATCAGGACACTATTTATTTTTCATCTGATTATTTACCAGGTTTAGGTGGTTTAGATATTTTTAAAACCTATTTAAGGTCCAATGGCTCTTGGAGTCCGCCTCAAAATCTTCGTGCACCTTATAATTCTGGGGCGGATGATTTTGGCCTTATCATTAAGAAGAATAATAAAAGAAAAGATGTGTTAAAGGAAGGGTATTTTACTAGTAGCCGCGACGAAGCACAAAACGATCAAATTTTCAAATTCGTAACTAAATCTGTAACTGAAAAAGAAGATGAAATTGCTGAAGATAGTCTTGAAGTTCCAACAGATTTTGATGTGTATTTAGCGATAAGAGTGGTGTACAATGAATATCAAAATCCAAATGATCCAACCTCTAAAGTTATCTCCAAAAAAGCCTTGATAAATGCCAATGTTATAATCGAAAATCTTGAAATCGATGAAGAGCTAACCACAGATAGTCAGGGGCGGGTTATTCAAAAAATTGAAAAAGATTCGGACTATGTGTTAACGGTGAGAAAAAAGGATTATCTCAATGCAACCAAAAAGGTCTCCTCAAAAAATGTGACACCCAAAAAGGGAGAAAATAGTTTTACGATAAATGTCGAAATTGCTTTGGATAAGCTAGAGCTAGACAAGGAATTTGTAATGGAAAACATCTACTATGATTTCGATAAATCCAATATCAGAGAAGAGTCCAAACCGTCATTAAATCGGTTAAAAGAAATTTTAGATTCCAATCCTCAATTAAAAGTAGAATTGGCCTCCCATACGGATTGCCAGGGTAATGATGCATACAACCAAGACTTATCATATCGTCGGGCCAAAGCGGCTGTAAATTATATGATCTCTAAAGGAATTAATTCAAATAGACTGAGAGCAAAAGGTTTTGGAGAATTAAAACTTTTGGAAAAGTGCGAATGTACGGAATGCACGGAGGAACAACATCAAGCCAATCGTAGGACGACATTCAAGCTCTCGTTGTTCTAAAACCCGAAGACCAATCCTTTTGATTAATTCAGGATAATAATCTTTTTGGTCAAGCTTTTTTCTCTTATAGATACATGTACAAAATGGATTCCTGTGGAATAATCCATCAGGGACAAGGTGTGAGGCCCAGCTTGCAAGGTATAGTTTTCTACCAGTCGTCCTGATTGATCTACTATTTTGACAACTGCTTTTTCGGGCAGTTGAAATTCCAAACACTGTCCTTGGTGGTTGTGATAAATATTTAAATCATCAAGTAAAATCTTGTCAAGAGAAGTTATGTTATCCACAAAAAAACTTGTGTCAATACTGCAATCATTGGCATCCTTGACGTTGAGTAGATATGTCCCCGTGGTAAGCATGTCAGCAATATTATCGTTGAGGGTATTTGCGTTTTCACTCCAGGTATAAAAATAAAATGGGACGCCACCATCCATATTAATGCTTATCTGCCCAATGCCTTGTCCATTGCTGTCGTTTATAATATCAGCATCTAATGTCAAGGAGTCCGGTTGACTGATCTCGATCAAATTTCCAATAATTTTGCATTGGTTAGAATCTAAAACTTCAAAAGAATAATTACCTGCAGGGATGCCACTGATAGCATTACCGATATGCCCAGAGTTCCAGGAGACTTGATATGGCTGTACACCGCCTGTTAGACCAAGTACGATTTCTCCTGTACTATCTTGATAGCAGAGTACGTCTTTTAGGCTCACCACGGCGTATTCTAATCGATCTGGACTGAAAATGTTCAGAAAGCTCGAAACACCAACACATCCTTCGTCATCTGTGATTGTAACATTATATGTCCCATTGGGCAGATTGTATAAGGTGTCAACATTTTGGGCTCGAATATTTTGCGTCCCAGAATTCCAATTGAAATCTAAAGGAAACCTATCAGAATTAGTGATGCTTGATATTATCCCAATCGAATCATTAAAGCACAAATTATTTTGCTCGATGTCTACATCTACTTCTAATGGGGCATTAATGGCTAGTATTTGCAAAGTATCTATTGACGCTTTACAATTGAAGGCATCAATAATATTTAAGCTATAAGTACCAGACTCTAAATCCACTAATGCGTTTGTGTCCACGTCAGTATGATCCCAGAAATAAGAATAAGGAGCTGTACCACCAAATGCTTCAAGGGTAATTTCACCATTGTTGCTAAAAGGACAAGCTATCATTTCTATACTATCCAAATTGATTTGTATTGGATCTGGTTCTGTTACCCAAAGAGTGTCCAAAACATATTTGCAGCCTTTAAAGTCCGTCAAAGTCAAGGCATACGATCCTTTTGGGATATTGAACAGGTCTTCTGTAAAAGCTCCATTGCTCCAACTGTAGGCGTACGGATCATCACCACCTATCACTGTAATTTCTATTTTTCCATCTGCTTCTCCATGACATCGTACGTTTTCAATCCCTTCCACAAAAATTCGAAGGGAATCATTTTGAGTGATTTCTATGTCTGATAGGGTAAGCTGACAACCTTCAGTATCCGTAATCGTGCATGCATAGATGCCTGCGCCTAAATTAGAAACACTTGTACCGCTATCTCCGGTATTCCATATAACGTCCACAGGGAAATTAGCTTCTGTAAAGCCTAGAGCAATTTGGGCAGTAGAGTCTCCAAAACAATCAATGTCGGTTTTAAATTGAACACCTGCTTGAATGGCTTCAGGGGCATCCAAAACTATTTCAGAAGTTTCTATTTGGCATCCATTCACATCCGTAATGACCACGGAGTAGCTGCCTTCACTTAAGTTTTGTGCAACAGAATCTTGACTTAGATTATTCCAAAAAAAGGAGTATGGTGGCATTCCACCTGTAACATTAAAAGCCATTTGACCATCCGATTTGCCAGGGCAAGAGGGTGGTATCACCATACTTGAAAAAACCTGCAATTCGGTATTAGCATCAATTTCAATAAAATCCACCAATGTTTTACACCCTGTACCATCTGTCACAGTCGCAAAATATACCCCTTTGCCAAGCCCTGAAATATCGTCTCCGCTAAGGCCATTATTCCATAATATATCGTAAGGAGGACTTCCTTGTGAAAAACTAAGCGAAATCGTTCCATCGGAGGATCCCAGGCAAGATTCGTTTTGTATATTTTCAATGGTATAAATTACGGGATTGGTTTGCATAGAGTCGTCCGAATTTCCATTGCAATTTTCATCAATCAAATTGCAAGGCAGCTCTAAGGCCTCAGGATTAATGTTGGGATCTTCGTCATTGCAATCCAAATTGTTTTGACTGATTCCAGGATAACGTAATCCACAGTAACGCAAACTGTCGCTGGAGCCAAATCCATCCAAATCTGAATCCACATAAAACAATTCTCCATCATTTATAAAATGTGCTCCAAAAAGCTCAATTTGATCCAGGGCTATGTCCCCTTCCGCTGACCCTGAAAAAGCTTCAAAACTTAAAAGGATTTGTCTTCCTGCATAGGGAAATAGATCAATTTCTTCAAACAACCATTCTTGAGATTGAGATCCATTTTTTTCGAAAATTGTAATCCAATGTTGCCCTTGATTCTCACTGAGTTTTAATTCAAGAGTGTTGATTCCCAAACCAAACATGTGATAGGCAAATTTTAGCTTCGCGCATTCGGTATTATTGGTTTCGATTTCAATACACTTGGACAACAATTGTGCGACGGCGCCAGAATCACATACAGTTGGAGCATTTTCTATATATATGTAATTTCCGAATTCAAAAGCATCGTTTTCAGGTCCTGTAAAGGTTGTAGGAGTTTCTCCTTGATGCACCAACCAATCTTGGTCGTCGGACAGGCTATTGTTCCAATTTCCTAAGATTGTACAATCTTCTAAGCAACTCGTTTGACATAGATCTTTGTCATCAAAATTTAGTCGGTCGGTCGATGCCATACATTCTGTCGTAAAAACAATAGAACAAGAAAAAGGCGAGTCTGACAAATTACACTTGCTCTTCACAAAAACTTCGTAAGTCGTATTTGCTTGGAGGTTAGATATTGTAAACTCTCCTGATTGACATCCGATAGTAAAGACGCTTGCAGCATTTGGGTCAAATCCAAGTTCACCCCAAACCGCTTCGAGAAAAAGACAGTTGAAAGGGGGACTCCATTGAATTTGTGCCTGCGTATCGTCTATATTTTTAGCCACAAAAACCGAAGGAACGGGACAGATTTCTTCACTAAATTCTATGTCAACAAATTTGAGTCTGCCCACATCTGGTTTAGCTTCATCGCAAATTTCTAAGGTCCAAATTCCGTTAGGATCTGATCCGTCTAAGTATTTGTTAATGTCGCCTTCAGGTTTGAAAGTTCCTATCAAGGGGGGCAAGATTTCGTCAACAGTAAGACATGCCTTATTATTGAAGTTGAGTGAATTGATACAATCAGTATTGAAGGGATCTCCATAATGATCAGAGTTTGTCCCATTTCTTTCTGATAATAA
Source organism: Saprospiraceae bacterium (assembly GCA_020627705.1). Taxonomy (GTDB): domain Bacteria; phylum Bacteroidota; class Bacteroidia; order Chitinophagales; family Saprospiraceae; genus JAHDHU01. The sequence goes on along the minus strand of JAHDGJ010000013.1, from coordinate 80,086 downwards.
TACGGTTTTGCCATTAGGCGATGACAGATTTATAATCAAATCTTGGGGCCAAGTATGTTCTATGGCAAGCTTAATTTCTTCAACAAAAATGTTGTTGCCTAATTCGTTGCTAGACAAATCACTGACTTCAATATAGAAGTTTGTACAAGATTCATCTTTGATTCCAATATCAATGATACAAGATTCACCATTGGTAAAATTTGTAAAAAAGGCATAGGGTCCGTTCCAATCGCTGGGTCCTTTGTCACAAACTGCTCTGAGATAAATAGAATATTCCATTCCTGGAGATAGCTGCGAAATGGTGTAGTTGTTTGATTCTATGTCAACATGGGTAGGAGATCCTGTTGGATTGCTCCCTTGTGTCACCAACTCAATTTGCCAGCTTTCCGCTTGACCTCCATTAACGTCAATAAAGTTTATTTCAGCACTGGTTGATGTAATAAGTCCGAAGTTTTGCAAGATTGGCTCATTACATGAAATAGTGCTTTTGGCTTTCGCCGAAAGGCACAAAAAAATGATCAATGGTAAGAGATGCTTCATGCGCGTTTGGAAACAATCTTTAATGAATCAAAACAAGTTTTTCTTGAAACGCCAAGTTGTTTTCTATCAACAGAGAAACGTAGTAAACACCGCTGCTGTGATTGCTCAAGTCAATTTCTTTGGTGTAAGCTATATTGTTAAACTGTTCTACCTTTCTTCCCAGTTGATCATAAATAACCAAGTCAAAAACTTGATTTGGATTTTTACTTTGAACAGTAAATATGTTCAACGCAGGATTTGGAAAAAGGCTATACTCTGCATCCGCAAATTTTATATCTTCTTCTGCTTTATCGTAAAGTCTTACGTTGTCAAGTAGAACCGCATCTGTGTCTTCAAGGTTATTTTCAAAAGAGTCGGCATTTCCGCTAATCGTTATAATAAAAATTTCTAGTTCACCAGAATAGCCTTTCGGAAGTTCGAATTCGTGAAGCACACTTTCTCCATTGGGTTGGTCATAAATGACCTCACTGGTTGTGGAATCAGTTAGAACCTGAACTAGGCATTGGTAAGCATTATTACTAATGTTTGCGGTGAAGCTTTCGTTACGCAATTGAGTCAAATCGAAACTGAAAATAGGTTGATCCATTCCCATGGTTTCGACACAATAATTTACTCTTGTCGGGAAATAGTATTGATTTTTAAAATCCTCTAACTCGGCACAATTTACGAAGCTTCCCGCTGTGCGCAACCCAGCTAGAGCCAGTACATGCTCGTCGTTGTAATGGTATATAGAGTCTTGACCATAATATTGATTGGTCTCCACAAAAAACATACTTCGATCCACTTCAGGAGTAAAGTTTTCAAAGTAATCTTTTTCTATGAACGTTAAATAACTTATCTCATCAGTATAGCTGTTGTTTTCAAGATTTACGTCCGGATTAAATAGTAACTCGACAGAATAATTTTTAAAATCCCCTTGAATGATATCATCAAAATTTCGGGAGGAGCCCTGATAATTTCCAGGGCTAAAATCAAAAAACAAATCGCGACCAATCACGAATTCTTGATTTTCGGTACTGACTTTAAAATATATAGAATCTCCCTCAGGAATAATAGCACATCCAGTATTTTGGAGGTTGTAGGTGTATCCCCGCAGTTGAGGTACTCCACAGGTATTGTCGTATCTAAATCTGAAATTTACCAGACGAATATCTGTACCAGCAGATTCCGAACCTCTCGCACTTACCGTGCCTGAATTGTTCAGTTGATTTAGGTCTCCCGGAGCATCTAAGAAAATGCTGATATTAAAATTTAAGGAAGTACCAGTGGTAATGCTTTGATTTAAAGTGTAGATAATAGAGTCTTCAGGATTCAAATTTTGACTGAGCACCAAAGGCTCGTTGTAAGCAGTTCCATGTAGGGCGTATTGAAGTTCTATGCTTGATCCTTGCATAAAGGATTCAGTTCCTACATTTCTGATAATGACATCTACTGTTTTACTTTCACCAGGACATAGTCCTAAAGTAGTCTGTGTAAGCTCTATAGATAAATCTCTACTATTCATTCCTTCAAAAAGACCACATGCCATCCAAGCTTCTATGACACTTTCAAGCTGTGGTGAATTTGCGCCAAAAAGATCCGTTGCTTGACTTATGCTCGCATCATAAGCATCAAAATAATCTGAATCCGGTCCGAGGTAAGCCAAATGCATATAAAATACAATGTCAAACGCATCATGTATCCCTATTGGATTAACATCGAAATCATAGCCGTTTTCGTTCGTCCCTGATCCTCCTTCCACTAATAAGTAATACCAATAATTCATCACACCACTGTTGGAATGTACACCTCCATTGTCTCCAAGGCCCGTGTACCAATGATTTCCCCCAAATAATTTTGGGTCTCTTTTGATGGTAGGATCTGACATAGATCTAAACCCCGAAACCGTTTCATTTCTAGCAGAGCGCTGTGCGATGTTCCAGCTAAAGTTTTCGTAATCATAGAGATACTCCAAAGTCTTTCCGAAAATATCGGCAGTGGACTCATTGAGTGCTCCTGGTTGATTTCGATACACTAGATCAGAAGTGTAATCAATAAAGCCGTGAGCAAATTCATGTCCAACAACATCTAAGGTTGTTAGCGCGTGATACGAATGGCAATCTCCGTTTCCGAAGCTTGCTCTTGTACCATCCCAAAAAGCATTGGTGTAGTATTTTCCATTTTGGTTGATTCTTGTAATTAGAGCGCCTCCCAATCCATCGATTCCGTCCCAATCAAATTTATTTTTTAGCAAATCATGATATGCCGCCGTACAGTAGTGCGCATCAGCAGCAACCTTTGGCACTTCTCCCGAATCAAAATTCCAAATGTTTAAAAGATTACTGACGATCTGATCTCCATTGTCGTTGTCAAGAATCCTCAAACTATCGCGGGTGCTATCCAACATTTCGTAAGTACCCGATTTTAGATCAACGGTTATTTCTTGAGGGCCATAAAAAAAGGTCTCTGCTATGGTCTCCACCGGAGAGGTATGGATATCACTTAAACTTGTGATGTATTTTCCATTGGAGGCATTGATGTACACCCGTTCTTTCAGTAAGATAGGGTAGTCAGCTTCTAATAGAATTTCGTAAGCCAAAACATAATTTCCAGATTTGTCAGGAAAGGCGAGGTCTATCCATACTTTTTTGGAACTGGTTTTTTTGAAGTTAAAAGTTGGATTAATTGGAATCGGCAATGCATTGAGGGAAAGGTTGTTTGTTTTATCCTTTGCCACTGAAATTGCGATTTGTTTGTCAATGATATCTTTGTATCTGTCCGGAAGATTGGGTATGATGTTTCCTCGTCCTTTGGTAATTCTGTTGTTTAAGCTGTGTAAAATATAATGCCCACCAATGACCTCATGCCCAAGGTGCTCTTGTTTAAATCTTAGATACTGGTAGCCCTTTTTTCCTATGCGTTGTGAACTCAAGGTGAGGTCTAATACCCCTGTGTTGAGTAGTTTTTGATAATGATGGAAAAACGAAGAGGCTGAAGGAAAATCTAGCTTGTTTAGTTTTTCCAAAGATTGCATTTTCGCCAATCGCTGTGTGGCATCAGTGTCTTGCCCTTTGAGCATAAAAGAAACGCAAATGAGCATTAGACTCAAGATAATTTTTCTACCATTCTGCATTTTCTAAAGATAAGGATAATCTTTGCTGCAGTACATAGATTTAGAGCAGTGCTCAGGACAATTTTAGCCAATCACTACATTTACCATTCTCCCAGGAACAACGATCACTTTTCTAATTGCTTTGTCCTCCAACCACTTTTGAGTGATTTCATGATTTCTTGCCATATCTTCAATATCTTCCTTTGATGTGTTGGCATCTACGGTAAGTTCTCCTCTTTTTTTGCCGTTAATAGATAGAGGCAATGTTACCTCGGATTCGATCAAATGGCTTTCGTCGTGTATGGGATAGCTACTGTGATGAATAGAGCCCTCTTCACCTAATTTTTCCCACAATTCTTCTGTTGTAAATGGAGCAAAGGGGGCAAGAAGTTGGAGCAATGATTTTAGGATTTCTCTATTTCTGCAATTTTGCTTTTTTAGTTCGTTTACACAGACCATAAAGGCACTTACCGATGTATTGAGGGAAAGGTTTTCGATATCGTTTCGGACTTTTTTAATAGCCGTATGCAAAGTTTTTAATGATTCTTTGCTTGCCGACTCGTTGTTAACGGCCCATTCTTCATTTTCTGTATAGAATAGTCCCCAGAGCTTACGCAAAAATTTTGAAGTACCATCTATGCCTTTGGTGTCCCAAGGTTTGGACTGTTCGATAGGGCCCAAAAACATTTCGTACAATCGGAAACAATCCGCTCCATATTTGGCCACTACATCATCGGGGTTTACTACATTAAAATATCTTTTGGACATTTTTCCTACTTCTGATTGAGTAATCAGATTGGAATCCATGGCTGAATCCTTGGAGTTGAATAAACCATCTTTTAATACACCATTGGCACATTCAAAAATGGCGTTTGCGTATTCTGGTCTCCAGTCTAAAAATTTCTTAATCCCTTCTAGGTTAAGATATGAATCACTAGATCCATAGTTTGAAACAAAATCAACATGTACAGGGATCTTAGCGAACGCCTCTTTTTGCTCAGGATCTATAAGACCAGCACAGATAAATTTCTTTCTTCCATCATGCTCTTTTTTGTCGAGGTAAATAAACTCAATCACCCCTTGAATCATCCCTTGATTTACCAGTTTTTTGAAGGGTTCGTTGGTTGGAACTAGGCCTTTGTCAAACAAAAATTTATGCCAAAATCTGGAATACATCAAATGCCCAACAGCATGCTCAGTACCTCCTATATACAGATCAACATCTTGCCAATAATTTAATGCCTCTTGGCTCGCAAATTCATCTGGATTGTTGGCGTCCATGTACCTCAAAAAATACCAACTCGAACCGGCATAGCCTGGCATAGTATCGGTTTCTTTGGTGTACTCGCCTTCGTTTACCCATTGGCTGACTTTAGATAAGGGGGATTTGCCTTCTTTCGAAGGTTTATAATCTTCGACTTCTGGTAGGTCTAAAGGTAATTCGGAAAAATCTCGAGCGATTGCTATGCCATCTTTGTCGTATTTGATCGGGAATGGCTCTCCCCAATATCTTTGTCTAGAGAAATTAGCATCTCTCAACTTGTAATTTACTTTTTTCTTACCGATACCTTTGTCTTCCAATTTTTGACATATGGCAGGGATAGCTTCTTTGACTTCCATTCCGTTAAGGAAATCCGAATTAATCATGCTTCCAACTTTTTGACCTCTTTCTGCATTAGGGAAGGCACTTTGATCGACTACAGGGATTATTGGCAAATCAAATTTAGTCGCAAAATTGTGGTCTCTTTCGTCATCACTTGGTACCGCCATAATCGCTCCGGTACCATAATCTTTGAGGACATATTCACCAATCCAAATGGGGATCTTTTCGTCGCTAAATGGATGTTTGGCGTAGGCTCCAGTAAAAGCTCCAGTAACCGTTTTAACATCACTCATCCTTTCTCGTTCTGAGCGGTTATTTACATACGCGATGTAGTTTTCGATTTCTTCTTTTTGTGCAGGAGTAGTCAGTGTGGAGACAAGATCATGTTCAGGTGCGAGTACCATATACGTTGCGCCAAAGATTGTGTCAGGTCGCGTAGTAAATATTTCTATTTTTTGATCATGTCCATCGATGTCAAAAAATACCTGCGCGCCATAGGATCTGCCAATCCAATTGCGCTGCATAGTTTTTAGGGCAGTGCTCCAATTTAGTGATTCAAGTCCTTCAAGCATTCTTTCGGCGTAGGCCGTTATTCTCAAGGCCCATTGGGACATGGATCTTTTTTCGACAGGATGTCCTCCTCTTTCTGAAAGGCCATCTTTTACTTCGTCATTGGCCAAAACAGTACCTAAGGCTTCACACCAATTTACATAGCCTTCTTTGAGGTATGCCAAGCGGTAATTCATCAATACCTCATCCTTTTGCTTCCCAGACATTTGCTTCCATTCTTCCGCGGAAAAACTGCCTTCAAAGCTGTGGTGCGCTTTTATAGCCTCAGATCCATGTGCTTCAAATGAATCCACTAATTCTTCAATTGGCTTGGCCTTATTTAGTTCTGTGTTGTAATAATGTCGAAACAACTCTATAAATATCCATTGTGTCCATTTGTAGTAGCTCGGATCACATGTAGTCACCTGTCTTTCCCAATCATAGTTAAAACCCAGATTGTCGAGTTGGGATTTGTATTTTTTGATGTTGGTTTCGGTGCTTTCCTGAGGGTGTACGCCTGTTTGTAAGGCATACTGTTCTGCTGGAAGCCCAAAGGCATCAAATCCCATGGGGTGCAGCACATTAAAACCATTCATAGTTTTGAACCTGGCATAAATATCGGAGGCAATATAACCCAAAGGATGTCCCACATGGAGGCCTGCTCCTGAGGGATACGGAAACATATCTAAGATGTAAAACTTCGGCTTCGTACTCGAGTTAGAAACCTTGTAGGTCTTGTTTTCTTTCCAATGCCTTTTCCACTTCGCTTCAATTTGATTTGGCTGATATTGCATGCAATCGACTTCTTAATAATTAAGTCGACAAATTTACAATAACTAATAAGAGAAGACTAGCTTAGGCGGTCCCTATGGTTGTATAAACTCTCTTAGTTTGCAAGAATTGGGTATAGTGCCCCTAAAACCCCACATTTCTACCCAAACATTGGTTTTTTTGTCTCTTCCAATTATTTTGTAATCTTCCCGCAGTAAGATTTTACCCTCCGAACTTAGTACAGTCATTGATTTGATGTTTCCTTCTTCATCATAAGTGAATTGAAAACTTCTGTTCAACACATCAGAAGCATCTCTGATTTCTTTGATGGTTCTGTTTCCCTTGTCGTCGTATTGATACCTTTCGATTCTTAACAATTCATCGTTGGCTGCATCGTGTCCGTGTGAGGAGATGCGGTTGCCATTGGCATCATATAAAAACTTATAATAACTCAGAGGGTTGCCTTGATTATCTGTGTAGGTTGAGCTTTTGGCATATTTGCTTCCTGCGTTGAATTCGTATATCTCTTTTCCTTTAAGTGTGCCGTCAGGATTAAGAAATTGATGTTCTAGTTTGACATCTCTGTGGTCAAAATATTCTTTTTCGATGTATTGGACAGTGTCAATCTGATAAGTGTCCGAACCCTCTACAGAAAAAACAGTGGTTTTTATAATCTTAGACACTTCGTTGTCCATAAGGCTTGGGCTACAAGCCACAAACAAATAAAGGGTCCCAAGTGAAAATATAATTGATCTAATCATAAACATCGATTTTTTGCAAACTGCACAAGTTGTTTTTCAATCCAATAGTAAGACTTGCCTTTGGTGAAAAAGCCACAATGGCCGCCATGCTTCGGGGCACAAAAGTATACTTGTTGATGTTCTTGTGCTAGTCTAAATGGAAATGATTCTTTACTAAGAAAAGGATCGTCCTGGGCATTAAGCAACAATGTTGGGATTTTTATATTTTTCAAAAACTGCAAACTGCTGCAACTTTGGTAGTAGTGTAAGGCATTTTTAAATCCATGTAATGGTCCAGTCAGCTGGTCATCGAAGTCGTACAAGGTTTTTATTTGATTCAAATTTATATGTTCAAATGCTTCGTAATTGGCTTGCTTTTTAAGTGCAGCTTTCTTTAGAAGGCTTTTTAAAAAATTTTGTTCGTACATCCTGTTTACACCAGAACTGATTTTGACGATACAACCATGCAAATCGATCGGGACAGATACCGCCATGGCGGAATGAATATTGTTGGAAATCTTGTGTTGTCCATCACCTAAATATTTTAAAAGAATATTGCCCCCAAGGCTAAATCCAACGATGTGGATTTCCTTATATTTTGTCTCTAAGATAGAGAGCAAGAAATCCAAATCTTGATATGCTCCCGAATGATAAGAGGTTGGCAATAAATTAGGTTCTCCAGAACAAGATCTGTGATTAATGGAGTAGGTGTTAAATTGGTTTTTATAAAAATATTGTGCAGTGGCTTGCATGTATTGTGAAGCACTTGACCCTTCTAATCCATGTATCAGTATTGTACACTTTTTATATGTTGGATTTTCGAGTACATCAAGATCGAAGAAATCCAAATCAGGCGTATGTACTCGCTGTCTATCGTAGGTGGGACTAAAGCTTTTCCTAAATAAATATGGATAAATGGTGTTGACATGGCCATTTTTAAAAATACCCTTGGCCCGATACGTTGCATGTTCAATAAGTGGCATATAACAAGTTAAACTCTGTTGCAGATTGTAATCGGAGAGATTCGATCAATTAAAATGTTCCCTTGTGCTGGTTTTGTCGAATAGGCTTCTATCCTGATATACTTTGACTTAAGTTTAGGCGTGAATTTAATTTCTTTTCTTTTCCAAGACGTGTTTTTAACAGGGCCTGAATCAAAAATTAATTCTCCCTCTTTGCATTTGGTCTCGGATATATAGACTCTTAAATGTATCGGTGTATTGTAGCCAGCATATAATGGCGAATAGGCAAGATCCAAGGTGAATCTATAACACTCAGAAGGTAATAATTCGGGATGAATCCGTTGTCCTATGCTTTCGAAGGTGCCATTGCCCCTTGTAATTAGTCCGACGTAGGTCCTTCCCTCTGATGGTCTCTGATTGACACCCCAAAATCCTGGTAAAATATCAGGAGTTGTTGCTGGATTGCACATCATCCAACCATGAGGTACCATTGCATCTGAAGGTGTGTCTTCAAACGAAGGATTTTCTAAAATACATTGTCCCTGCACGGAAGAAAAGAGGAGCACAAAGAAGATAGAGCCAAACCATTTCATACTTATGATACGAATTCATGACAAGTTATGTTTTATTCAACAAACTAGAACAATGGGCAATGGAAGGTTTGACTGCTAAAGTTATGACTTTAAGCCTTGTGTAATTCTAATTCATCACTCCTTCCGATGAATGTATTCGACTTTTTGAATATTGTGTTTTTGTATAGAAGTTTTTAGCTCATTTACTGTTGACATCTTAATGTTGGCATCTATGCGAAGCACTGCTTTTTCTGGTAGAAATTGATCTTCCTTCATTTGACTGACTGCTTTAGCAAGCAATACATCGGCGCGCTCAAAACCGCCTTCAAACTGATTTACGAACAATTTCTGTTCGCCGTCTTCCAAGGCTATCAGGTTAATACTCAGCTCTTTTGGGTTAGTTCGTTCAGTGGCTTTTTCTGTAAAAGCTTTAGGAAGAATGACTTTTTTGTCGCTTGGTTTCTGCATTACGGTTGTTACCATAAAAAAGAACAACAGCATAAAAATGATATCCGGTAATGCCGTGGTGTTAAACTCCAGTTGCTCCCTTTGTTTTTTCTTGATTTTCATATTCTTTTTTCGTTTGTGATGTAAAGTCCTATTATGGTTATTCTTCCTTTTTTTCAGGTCTGATTTACTGCGAACTACGTAGCAGATCGCCTTAAATAAGACTAGATTTTTGGTTCTTTTCATCAATGCCTGCCTGCCGTTAGGATGGGAAAAGAACAGAATAAAAAAAATTAAGTCACCTCCATCTTATGTTCACTCACTCTAAATCTGATCTTGCCTTCTATTAATTTTCGTTGGTCGTTATTTAGCTTTAGATAAGGCAGTTTGAAATTCTTTTTCGAAAGAAGCGTGCGTAAATCATTTTTTGCTGTTTGCACTGCTGCCAATGCTTTTACATAGCTTTCATAATTGCTTTCCTCATGAATGCGCAAGAGCACAACTCCTTCTTTTTTCTTTTGGCAAATGGTATACAGTTGTTCGGTGAGATCTAGTTTAGCCACATTTGGGATCACTATTTCGTTTACCATTATTTCATTGTTGCCGTTTATTAAGATCTCCAACACCCTGTCTTTTGAAATGGGGGACTTAACTTTTTCCTCGGATTCTGGAGGTAGTTTCATTTCTAACTTAAAATCTTTATTAAAAGTGGTGACCACCATAAAAAAGATGAGCAACAAAAAAGAGACATCCGCAATTGCTCCTGAATTAACTTTTGTGGTTTTTCTTCTTCTTTTCATATTTGGCGTTTAGAATAAGGATGATAAAAATCTCGGCAAAGGTGGGTTTGGGACAATATATTTTTACGAATTCAGTTTTTTTGTTGGTTGCATCTGATAGCATAAGAAGAAATTCTACCTAAGCAAATTCAATTAAATGAGTATAACGAAATCTATTGGGGCTTTAAAAAGGGAAAATTTAAGAGGCAACCACCCATAATTACAAGTAGATAATGGATTGGGGATTCGCGAATTATATAAGATAATAATATAAGTGATTGATGGGAGGGAGTGATCTCTCCCTATTTCATATTAAAAAAGGGTACATATAAGCTATATTTACACTTCAAATCAGGGCTGCATGTCAAAAAAAGCAAAGAAAAAAACAGTAGTAGTAACTAAAAAAGAAAAACCCGCTTTGAAGGCTACACGTTCTCGAGTCGGGACACCAAAAGAGTCTGGGACAGAGCTGCTTTTTGGAAAAAGGAATTACATGTTTTTGGGGATTTCATTTGCCCTTGTCTTGTTGGGGATGCTGCTCATGGCAGGAGGCAAACAATTGCCTACGGAGTGGAACGAAAATGAGATTTACTCTTTTAGAAGAACTGTCCTAGCGCCAATTGTTATTCTTATCGGATTGGCTGTTGGATTTTGGGCAATTTTTACCAAGAAAAATTAATTCAATTTGCAAGAATTTCTTGAGGCAATAGTACTTGGCATTGTACAAGGATTAACCGAATTTTTACCAGTTAGCAGCAGCGGCCATTTAGAGATTGCCAAATTTTTATTAAACGATGATTCTGTAGGAAGTCAAAGTCTGTTAATGACTGTTGTGCTTCATTTCGCCACAGCTTTGAGTACACTTTTTGTTTTTCGAAAAGACATCATTGACATTTTAAAGCGTGTCTTCAATAGCAAAGACAGCAGTTTGCCTTTTGTTTTAAAAATTATCCTTTCTATGATTCCAGCCGCCATCGTTGGAATCCTTTTTGAAGATTTTATTGATTCTTTATTTAATCAAAACTTGACTCTGGTTGCTGCCATGTTGATCGTGACGGGGGGCTTGCTCTTTGTAGCGGACAGAGCCAAAAACACAAACAGGAATGTGGGCTATATGGATGCATTGTTTATCGGTTTGGCCCAAGCCATTGCTATTTTGCCGGGTATAAGTAGATCGGGAGCAACAATTTCTACCTCTGTATTGCTGGGCATAGATAGAGCTAAATCAGCTCGATTTTCATTTCTGATGGTTGTGCCATTGATTTTTGGAAAAATGGCAAAGGATTTAATTGAGGGAGATTTTGGTTCCAATCAAGTGGATGTGGCCTCGTTAGGTTTTGGCTTTGCGGCTGCTTTTTTAACAGGCCTTTTTGCTTGTACACTTATGATCAAACTGGTAAAAAGAAGCCAACTAAAATACTTCTCCTTTTATTGCTTTTTGGTTGCTCTGAGCGTTTTTATCTATTTGGCCCTATGATTCTTACCAAAGATGCAACATTAGAACAGGTTGATTTTTTAAAAGGAATAACCTTGTTGATTGACAAGCCTTTAGAATGGACTTCTTTTGATGTGGTTAATAAGGTCCGATATGCTTTAAAAAGGAGGCTTGATGTAAAGAAAATAAAAGTAGGCCATGCTGGTACTTTGGATCCTTTAGCTACCGGTTTGTTGCTTTTATGTACCGGTAAGGCAACCAAAGGAATCAATGATTTAATGGGACAGTCCAAAACATACGAGGGCGAAATCAAACTAGGGGCAACAACCTCAAGTTATGACCGTGAGACAGAAGAACAAGATCATAAAGATATCTCTGACATCGACATAGAAATGATATCCTTTAATGCGAAGAAATTTGTCGGAGAAATTGACCAAAAGCCTCCATTGTTTAGTGCGATAAAGAAAAATGGCAAAGCCCTATATAAATATGCGCGCAAAGGGGTAGAGGTAGAAGTTCCTTTGCGACGAGTAGTGGTAGGTTCTTTTGATATCGTACAATATAAACCACCAATTGTGGGTTTTGAGGTAAACTGCAGCAAGGGCACTTATATCCGTTCGTTGGCATATGACTTAGGAGAGCAATTAGGCTGTGGAGCATATTTGCACGCCTTGAGAAGGACAAAAATTGGGGATTATTCTATTGGTGATGCATGGAATCTTGAAGAGTTGATTGAAGCCATTGATGCAAAAAATACAATAGACTAAGAGCTTATATTTGTGGTTTAAATCCAATTAAGGAACATGTCAATCCAAGTTAATAATCTTTCAAAAAAATATGGGGAGCAATATGCTATTGACGGATTGGATTTTGAATTGCGCAAAGGAGAGATTGTAGGCTTTCTTGGTCCAAATGGTGCTGGGAAAACCACGACCATGAAGATTTTGACGGGTTATATTCCTCAGTCAGAAGGGGTGGCACAAATCTGCAATATTGAAGTTTCTACAAAGAATAAGGAAGTAAAAAAACGTGTAGGCTATTTGCCCGAACACAATCCTTTGTATCTGGATATGTACGTGACCGAATACCTTGAGTTTATCTCACGAATTCAAGGGGTGCAGCGTAGAAAGCAGCGCATAGAAGAAATGATTGAGCGAACAGGACTGGGACCAGAAAGGCATAAATTGATTTCATCACTTTCTAAAGGGTATAGGCAAAGAGTAGGCTTAGCACAGGCCATGCTTCAAGATCCGGAAGTACTAATTCTTGATGAACCTACTTCTGGCTTAGATCCCAATCAACTCGTAGAAATTCGAAACTTGATTCGGACATTCGGTAAGGACAAAACCGTGCTGTTTTCTAGCCATATCATGCAAGAAATCCAAGCCCTTTGCAATCGGGTGATCATTCTAAACAAAGGAAAAATTGTTGCTGATGAACCAATTGATAGGTTAAATGGATTGGTCAAAGGAAATAAGAGGATATTTTTGGAGTTTGATAAGGAGGTAGATCCTTCTCCCTTAACATTAATTGAAGGGGTCATAGATTTGAATCAATTGTCTAAGACCAAATTTGAGTTAAATGTTACGAACGAAAAAGACATACGATCTGATGTCTTTAATCAAATTATAAAACAAAAATGGACACTCCTTGAAATGAAGCAAGAAGAGTCCAGTGTCGAAAATGTATTTCAACAATTGACAAAAAATGATTAGCATTTTTCGAAAAGAGATATCAAGTTTTTTTAGTTCATTGATGGCATACATTGTCATTGGGATATTTTTAGTTATTACTGGACTATTCCTATGGGTGTTTCGGGACACGAGTATTTTGGACTACAACTATGCTGGATTAGATCAGCTTTTTGCGATCGCTCCAATCATCTTTATGTTTCTTATTCCGGCTATTACTATGCGAAGTTTAGCAGAGGAATATCAACAAGGCACTGTCGAATTACTTTTTACAAAACCTCTTTCTGCAAGTCAAATTTTAATAGGTAAATTTTTCGCAAACTGGTTCTTGGCTATTCTAGCCATTTTACCTACGTTAATATATTATTGTAGTGTGTATCAGTTGGGGTCGCCAAAGGGCAACATCGATACAGGTGCTGTTATTGGATCTTACATCGGATTGTTCTTTTTGGCTGGAGGATTTGTTGCAATAGGTATGTTGGCATCCTCACTTACAAAAAACCAAATCGTTGCTTTCCTTCTTGCTGTATTTCTTTGCTTTATGATGCACTGGAGTTTTGACTATTTGAGTAAACTCTCCATTTTCTTTGGTAGCACTGACGGGTTGGTAGAAAAACTAGGGATCAGTTATCATTATAGAAATATCAGTAAAGGACTTATAGAAAGTAGGGATGTGGTATACTTTATCTCCATTATCATCTTTTTCTTATGGGCGTCTATTGTTTCATTAAATTCTAAAAGAAGCTAATGAAATTATTTCAGAGACTAGAGCGTGTTTTTCAGTTGGTGTTGGTGTTGGCCATTTTGTTTGTCATTAATGTTTTGGCCTATAACTTCTCGTTTGGTATTGACCTCACAGGAGACAAACGTTTCACATTGACAGAAGCGACTAAAAATTTGCTAAACAATCAAAAAGACCCCATTTATGTTAAGGTCTTATTGGACGGAGATTTTCCTGCTGGTTTCAGTAGGTTGCAGGCGGCAAGCCAGGAGATGCTAGAGAAATTCCGAAATGTCAATGATATTATCGAATACGAATTTGAAGACCCTACTTACGGAACCGTCGAAGAAACGAATAGGATAAAACAAGAATTATCAAAGGACGGCATAAATCCAGTGAGTTTAACGGTAAGGGATGGTGACGATATCTCAAAGAAACTAATTTACCCTTTTGCAATCTTTAATTATGGCAATCGAAATGTCGTAGTGAATTTGCTGGAGTCTCAAAGCGCTGGATTATCTGACGAAGTGGTTTTGAACAATTCGGTTTCGCTTTTGGAGTACAAATTTTCTGATGCGATTCAAAAACTAAACCTTACAGAAAAACCCAACATATTGATCACTGAGGGGAATGGAGAATTGCTCGACCCACAATTAGCAAGTCTTACGACAGCCTTAAAGTCCTTCTACAATTTTGGAAGAATAAACTTGGATAGTGTATATAAAGTGGGGGAGGAAGCTGACTTGTTAATTGTCGCAGCACCCAAAAAAGTGATTTCTGATCGAAGTAAATTTAAAATCGATCAGTACCTAATGAACGGTGGACGTATTATTTGGCTGATGGAAAAGTTGGAAGTGTCTTTGGATAGCATCAATAGAAATAAATTTTATGTGCCCCCAGTAATCGAGAATGATTTGGACAATCAATTGTTTCGATATGGAGTACGCATACAACCAAACCTAGTGCTAGATTTGGAGAGCAGCCAAATCGAACAAGTTGTGGGCATACAAGGTGGGGAAGAGCAAACAGAATTGTTTCGGTGGTATTATCATCCCTTGGTTGCGAGTACCTCAATGCATCCGATGGTGAAAAACCTGGATCGTGTCAACATGTTTTTTCCAAGTACCATAGATACTGTAAAAACGAAAACAGCAGTTAAAAAAACAGTGCTTTTGAAAAGCTCGCCGTATAGTCGATTTCAAATGTATCCGATGCGGTTAAATTTTGAAATTTTAAAATATGCTCCCGATCAAACAAAGTTTGATAAAGGGCCGCAAAATGTAGCGGTTCTTTTAGAGGGTACCTTTGAATCTTTTTTTAAAAACCGAGTGACTTCTGATATGGAACAGGTTTTGAGCCAGATAAACAGCACGTTTAAAGAACAAAGTACCCCCACCAAGCAGTTGGTAGTAAGTGATGCTGATTTTGCTAAAAATCTTTATGATCCAAACAGCAATAGAATTACGCCTATAGGGCTTAATCGATGGGAGCAAAAAGTATATCCTGGAAACGCAGATTTTATATTTAATGCCATCGAATATATGCTGGATGAAAACGGAGTATTGGCTTCTCGTTCTAAAGAAGTAAAACTTCGTCTATTGGATCGTGTTAAAGCAAAACAAGAAAAACTAAAATGGCAGTTGATTAATATTGGTTTGCCCATTTTACTGCTGTTGCTTTTTGGGGGTTTGTATAATTATATGCGTAGAAGGAAGTATGCATCCTAATTATCTTGAGATTTAGTAATAACATCCAAAGGCAATTCCAAAAAACGTCATGATGAAAAGAAATTTACTATTACTTCTTTTGCTCCTAACACTTGGGGCTCTTGCTTATTTTCTTTTGCCTCAAGAAGATGTCAAATCAACCTTGTCGAAGAACGATCGAGATTTTAGAATTGAAGATGTTAGTCAGATCGGATCTATTCGAATCGAAACACGCCGAAGGGAAGATCTTCTGCTTCGTAGGTCAGGGAAGGATTGGTTAATCAACAATAAGCATGTAGCTTCTCCCAATGCCATTGGTCGATTGTTGGAAGTGGTTAAGGATATGCGATTGCAGTATATACCTCATAATAATGCGCTGAAGAACATTAAAAACGAGATGGAGTTGGTTGGTCTGCACGTAAAAATATTTGATAAGGAAGGGGTCAAAATGAAGGATTATTGGATCGGTGGTGGTACAGCAGATGAGCGTGGGACCTATGTACAAATGGAGGGAAGTAATCAACCCTATGTTATGGAATTACCCACCTTTGAAGGGAGCATACGGCAACGATTTATTCCCACAGCGGAGCAATGGAGGGATCGAAGGTTTTTACATGAAGATGTTTCAAAAATTGCTTCGATTAAAGTAGAGTATCCAAAGAGCCAAAGCGATTCTTTTGTGCTCGATGTAGACAATGCTAAAGTGGATCCTTTAAATCCACTAACAAAAGGAGGTAGAAATATTCGAAAAGGTGCCATTCAAGCCTATCTAAGAGCATTCGAAAAGATTGGTGCTGAGTCCATAGAAAACGATCATAACCAACGAGATTCAATTTCGAGATTGGTTCCTTTTGCTAAGTTTACCATAGAGTACAGCAATGGCGATTCGAAATGGTTTAATATGTTTCCTTTGAAGGATATCGAAATGCAAGAAGTAAACACGATGAGTATAGAACAAACTGCTCGGATAGAAAGGTATCTTATCGATTGCTCTTGGAATGATTTTCTTTTGGTACAACAACGTCTCGTAAAAAACATACTGAGGCCGGCAGAATTCTTTTTTGAGCCTGGCAAACAATAACATATCTTGTTGCCATTTAGCATGTTTGCTCATACTTTCGGTTAGGCATGTGTATTATTAATTCAAGACTTTGAGACATAAGGGATTTTTACTGCTTGTATTTTTGATTTTCTGTGCCGCCATTCCCGCCGGTCCAGAATGGGGTTTTTATGGGCATAGAAAAATCAACCGAATGGCAGTGTTTTCATTGCCATGGGAAATGTTTGGCTTTTATAAAAGCAATATTGAGTTTTTAACCCAGCATGCTGTAGATCCTGACAAAAGACGGTATGCCACCAAACATGAAGCCGTCAGGCATTATATCGATATTGACCATTGGGGAGAAAATCCATTTGAAACGGTACCCCGAAAATATTGGGAAGCCATCCTGTTTTATTCTGAGCCAATGTTGGTTTTAGAGGAAGATTCGATCAAGGTATCCCTTGATCAAATAAAAGAAACCTTTTCTAAAGATGACATTTTAGAAATAAGAAAGACTGTAGAATATAGACCGGATTTAAATCCCTTTGAAATACCCCTTAGTACTGGTAAAACTTTTTACGTAGATGATGTTTTTAGCTCCTATGGTATTTTGCCGTATTGGATGCTTCAATATCAAGAAAAATTAACAAGAGCTTTTGAGGCGAAGGACGAAAAAAGGATTTTGAGAATTTCTGCAGAAATGGGGCATTATATAGGAGATGCACATGTCCCATTGCATACCACAGAAAATTATAACGGTCAGTTGACGAATCAAGTAGGTATTCATGCTTTCTGGGAAAGCCGGATTCCAGAATTATTTGCCGATGCTGAATATGATTTTATGGTTGGTAAAGCAACCTACATCAATGATTTGGAAGAATATTTTTGGCAGGTAATTGAAGATAGTCATCTGCTTTTAAACGAAGTACTTGCCATCGAAAAAGAATTGACTCAAACATTCCCTTCAGACAAGCAATGGTGTTATGACGAACGGCTAGAGTATACTATGCGAATACAGTGTCCGGAATTTGCAAAGGCATATGCTGAAAAAATGGACGGTATGGTAGAAGAACGTATGCGTGATGCCATCTTATCGTTGGCCAGTTTATGGTATACAGCTTGGGTAAATGCTGGTCAACCAGACCTAAACGCCATTGGTAAGGTAGAATTGAGTGAAGAGGATAAAAGAAAGCAAAAAAAATTAGAGCTTCAATTTGAAAGTGGAAATATATTAGGAAGGGAACATGGAAAATAAAACGAATCCTATTTCTTTGGTATTAAAAGGCGCACTCATGGGAATGGCAGAAGTTATCCCAGGAGTGAGTGGAGGTACCATTGCGTTTATAACTGGTATTTATGAGCGCTTGTTGAATGCTATTAAATCTGTTGACTTTTCATTGATCCATACGTATCGAAAGGATGGAATTAAAGGCCTTTGGAAAGCAATTGATGGCACGTTTCTATCCCTTCTACTTGTCGGTATGGTCGGAGGGATATTGTTGGGTACTGTATTTATAAGTTATTTACTGCACAATTTTCCGGAACCCCTTTGGGCCTTTTTTTTCGGACTCATTCTTTCCTCTAGTTTTTATATCGCCAAACTTATTCCAACTTGGGACTTACCAAAAGTTGGGCTATTGCTAGTTGGTTTTTTTATTGCTTTTGGAATCACACAAACAGTGCCTATTGGCGGATCGACGAGTGCATTCATGCTGATTTTTTCTGGTGCGATAGCCATATCTGCTTTAATGTTGCCGGGCATATCCGGGAGTTTTATTTTATTGCTTCTGGGCATGTACACCATTGTTATTCCTGCCTTGAAAAGTTGCATATCTTCTCCTTCTTTTGATCACTTTAGAGTGTTATTACTCTTTGGAATTGGTGCCTTGATAGGGCTGATTGTTTTTTCGAGGGTTTTAAGTTGGACGTTCAAAAATTACAGGTTTCAGACCTTTGCTCTTTTAACAGGGTTTATGCTGGGCTCGCTTTTTAAAATATGGCCTTGGAGAAATCCAACCTTAATTTTAAATAAAGAAAATTCCAATCTTATTTCAAATCCAAGCTTTCAGTTTTTCGCAGACAACCCTAATACCGAATTTAAGATCTTAAATGAGGTGAATGTACTGCCCGCGGAATATCTTTATAGCGACCCCAGAATACTTGCTGTGGTCCTTTCTTTTGTGTTCGGATTGCTCTCCGTACTCCTACTTAGTCGACTAGACAAAAAATAATTACATAGTGCTCAAATCAATAAAAATGGGGCTTTAGGGCCCAAACATATTACAATTATCTATATATATAGAAATATATCATATATTATTACCTCGTATGCAGCATATTTCATATATTTGATTTTTGTAATATTTAATAAGAAAACTCATACAAAATGTCTAAGAAGATTTCATTAGTCTTTTTAGCGCTATTTGGCTTAGGAATAACCGGATCTCACGCGCAAAAATTATTCAAGAAGGCTAACAAACAATTCGAGGTAAAAGCCTATAATTTGGCTATTTCAAATTACCACAAGTCTTTACAAGAAGAAGATGCAAACAATGATTTAGCTAAACTCAGGTTGGCAGAGTCTTATCGTAAAACCAATAGGCCGATTGAGGCTGTACAGTGGTACAGAAAATCAAATCCATCGGTTGAAAAGCATCCATCTCATTACTTAAATTATGCTCACACCCTTAAAGGCATTGGTAAGTATGATGAAGCTCAAGAAATGTACTGGGGCTACAAGGAGCATGATCCAATCATTGGTGAGCATTATGCGCAAAGTTGCGAATTCGCTAAAAACAACCTAAAAGACATAGAGAAATTTGATTTGCAATTGTTTGGAGCAAATTCTAAATATGCTGACTTCGGAGTTTCTTTTTACAAGGGTAAAGTAGTGTTTTCATCATTTAGGAAAAGTTTGGATGGGGTAGTTGGAGATAGAAAGGATCAACACATCCGTGCAAAGTCTAAGAATAGATTGGTATATGCGATAAGTGATAATCCTAGTATGAATGATCCTTTGCATCTTTTGAGAGACGCAATTAAGGAAGATCAAAATATGGGACCAATATCATATGCGACAAATCTAAGTCGTTGTGCGTATACGAAAAATGAATTTAAAAATGGTTTTGATTTTGTCGGTGTCAAAGACAATGATCTAAGTATCTATTTGGCAGAAGCAAATGAAAATGGGGACTTTGCCGATGAGATTCCATTCAAACATAACGAAATAGGGTATGCCACAGGCTTTCCATGTTTGGCGTTTGGAGGCTCTGCATTATACTTCTCTTCCAATAGACCTGGAGGGTTTGGTGGTTATGATATATATGTGAGCTACTTTAAAGATGGAGACTGGACGTACCCAGAAAATTTGGGTGGACAAGTAAACTCATCAGGTAACGAAATAACGCCGCATTTCGATGGACAACATCTATACTTCTCTTCTGATTTTCATCATGGCTTAGGAGGTTTCGATGTGTTTAAATCAAAAGTGGTTGACGGAGAATGGAGTTTTGCGCACAATTTGGGGAAAGGAGTGAATTCTTTGTCTGATGATTATTTCTTCGCGGTTAATCCTAGAACTAGAGATTTTTATTTTACATCCAATCGCTTAGGTGGTAGGGGTAAAGACGACATCTATATAGCAACACCTCTTGATCAAGAGGATCTATTAGTGTACGAAGAAGCATTAGTGCCTACCGCAGTGAATTTGAACGATATGCAAAAATCAGATGCCATGGCAAGCAATGCTAAGCGCGTAAACGAAGAGCTAGAAGTACCTAAGGCATTTAAATTGAGTGAATTGGAGTCTAATCAAGTAAAGGCAATTCCGCCTTCTGCGAAAATTGAAGATTCTGAATCAACGGCATTCGTACCAGAAAGAGTTAAAATTTCTGACTATCAAAATACAGACGAAGTACCTGAAAGGGTCAAACTGCCTTCTGCTAAAACAGATGTTATTGTAAACCCTGAAGTTAGTGCAACCGCTGCAACAGAAGCAGAAATGCGATTGGATTTAGAATTAAGCACTGCAAAGCTTGTAGCAGTTAACGAAATTCTAAAGGCTCAAGACGATGTTTATTTTATACAAGTAGCTGCTCTGTTTAGGAGCAAAGTAAATCTAAATGATTACAAAGCACTAACTAAGTATGGTAACCTCTATAAAATATACAAAACGAATTCTACCAAGATTCGTTTAGGATTTTATCTAAATAGAACAGAGGCAGAAGCAGTCTTGGAGGATGTTAGAAGACTCGGATTTAGAGATGCTTTTATTGCGCATGAACCATTAGATCTACATGAGGTACAATTGGCTGTCGAATCTGCCGGTGAAAGCGATCCATATGCTAGTAACTATAAAGTACGATTGGCTTCTTACGAAGAGCCTCAATTTTTTGATCTTAGTTCAGTAAAGGATCTAGGTAAAATTGAGCAATGGACTAAAAAAGGTTGGACCATATTTGTGCTCAGTGGCTACAGAACATTAGAAGATGCAGAATCGGCAAGAGTTAAAGCCATTAATAGAGGGTATGTCTCAGCAGAACTCGTTATCGATAATGGTGGGGTGTTAGAAAGACTGGTAAAAAATTAAGGAAAGTTTAAGTTTGAAATATATGTCAAAGGGGTGTTGGTAATCAACATCCCTTTTTTAATGCATTCGATCGCCCCTGGGATCAATCCTTTCCATTACTTCTTTTTCGTAAGTAAGGTATTCTTGCCAGCGGGTTTTAACTTCTTCGCCTCCGTATTCTATGGCCAAATCCAAGAAAAGTCTATAATGTCCTGCCTCCGAAACCATAAAGGAATGGTAAAAGTCTTTTAATTCTTTCTCTTTTAAATGAATAGATAACAAGCGAAAACGCTCGCAACTTCTTGCCTCAATCAATGCATTGGTTAATAATTTTTCGACCAATGATTTTGTTCGACCACCACCTTTTTCTTGAAATTTTAAAAGCTCTAAGACGTATTCATCTTTTCGTTGTCTACCTAAGGTTAGCCCTCTATTATCCAATTCACGAAGTACCTGTCTAAAATGGCCCCATTCTTCGGTAACGATCGGACTTAATTCACGAACCAAACGATGACGCCCAGGGTTTCCTTGAATTAACGAAATACAAGATGTTGCTGCCTTTTGCTCACAGTAGGCATGGTCAGTTAGGATATCCTCTAAAGACATTTCGGCAAGATTGACCCATCTTGGATCTGTGGGAAGTTTAAGACCAAGCATTAGCTTTGTTTTTTAAGGCAAGAATATTGTCTTTTAAGAAGATCAACATCATAAACAATATATTCTTCATATCCAGTGGACCAAAATACACCTATCTTATCAAGTTCATCTTTTACAAATGGTTTCTCCTTGTCTATAAGGTAAAAGACATTATAAATTGTTTTGTCTTTTTCAGCGTTATAGACTCCTTTAGAATCAGAGGCAGAATAGAGATAAACTTTGTTGCCATTTAGGAAATGAACTGTAAGCACATTTATTTTAGGGATATAGCCATAGGAAGAAAAAGCATTTCTAGAGGCTATTTCAATTTCGAGTCTCAAAAAAGTACTCTTACCCACTTTAGTTAGGTTGGCTTTGCCAACAACCATATCTCGTTCTTTAAAGCTGGGCTTTAATTTCTTATTGGTATGTGCAAAAACATGCTCTTGGGCAATATCAATTCTTGATTCTTTTAACTGAGGATCTATACCAGTAAAAAAGACATTGCAGTCCGAATCCTCTTGTGCGGTACTTAGATGCACAGAAAGAAGACATAGGAGCAAAGAAATGAGTCTAAATCTTGTCATGTACGAGGTGTTTGCCTTGTTTGGACGCAAATATCCTTGAAAAATTACAAAAACACTTCACTTTCTAATGACTTTGATTATAACTACCTTCGGGGTAATATTTGATTCATCAAAAATCAATCGTCATTTTAATCAGTCTCTCCGACATAAGAATTTTGGACATACTTGACATAGTCATCGTGGCATACTTGATTTTCATGCTATACAAGTTGTTACGAGGTACTATGGCAATGAACATTTTTATGGGCGTTGTTCTTTTTTATCTGGTCTATTTGTTGGTTGATTTTTTAGAGATGCCTTTACTCAAAACTGTTTTAGGGACATTTGTTAGTATTGGATTTTTGATTTTGGTCATCATATTTCAACCTGAAGTACGGCGGTTTTTACTCCTCACCGGAAACAACATGAAAGGTCGACTCAAATTTTTAGACAATTATTTTGGCTGGAGTAAATCATCAAAATCATACGAAAATGAGGCTTCCGTAAATGAAATTTTAAAAGCGGTAGAAAAATTAGCAAAAACAAGGACCGGAGCATTGCTTGTATTAACCGATGAATTTGGATGGCGCAACTATGCTTCCAACGGCATCGAATTAAATGCAAATGTTGATTCCAATTTGATCGAAAGTATATTCTTCAAAAATTCACCATTACATGATGGCGCAGCCATCATCGCAGGTGATAAAATATTGGCCGCGAGTTGTGTTTTGCCGATAAGCCAAAATAAAACGATTTCTCAAGATTTGGGATTACGCCACAGAGCTGCACTAGGTATCACCGAAAATACCTCAGCTCTTGCTTTGTTGGTATCGGAAGAGACTGGTAATATATCCATAGCACGAGATGGAAAATTGATGGATTCATTGAGTACCGACCAATTAAAAAATGAACTACTTAAAAAATTACATTAAATGAAATTAAGCGAAGAACGCAAAGATCAGTTTTTAGGTGAATTGATTGAATTGCTTAAAATTCCTTCAGTAAGTGCTGATCCGGAATACGCAGAGGATGTCAGAAATACTGCCTCTTATATCGCCGAGAAATTGGAGCAAGCTGGCGCAGATAATGTTGAAATAATGGAGACAAATGGTTTTCCAATTGTCTTTGGTGAGAAAATCATTGACTCGTCATTGCCGACAGTTTTAGTTTATGGGCATTATGATGTACAGCCGCCAGACCCTATAGAACTTTGGAATTCGCCTCCTTTTGAACCGGTATTAAAGAATACTCCATTGCATCCAGAAGGCGCCATTTTTGCAAGAGGTGCTTGCGATGACAAAGGGCAGATGTATATGCATATAAAAGCCTTTGAGCTGATGATGGAAAATAATACTCTTCCTTGTAATGTCAAGTTTATGCTTGAAGGTGAAGAAGAAGTGGGCAGCGAAAACCTTGGTCCGTTTTGTGAAAAATACAAAGACAAGTTGGCTTGTGATGTAGTCCTTGTTTCTGATACCTCTATTATTGCTAATGATGTCCCTTCGATAACTACTGGATTGCGTGGGTTGGCATATGTTGAGGTAGAATTAACAGGCCCAAATAGAGATCTACATTCTGGTGTTTATGGGGGTGCAGTGGCTAATCCGGTAAACATCCTGTCGAAGCTTATAGGGCAGTTGCATAATGATAAAAACGAGATCACGATTCCTGGATTTTATGAAGACGTAGAGCTCATCAGTATTGAAGAAAGAGAGGAGATGAATAAAGCCCCGTTTAATTTGGAATCGTACAAAAGCGATTTAGAAATAGATGAAATAAGAGGGGAGGAAGGGTATACGACCTTAGAAAGAACCTCTATCCGTCCAACCTTAGATGTCAATGGAATGTGGGGAGGTTACATAGGGGAAGGTGCCAAAACAGTACTGCCATCAAAAGCATTCGCCAAAATCAGTATGCGTTTGGTCCCAAATCAAACGCCAGAAAAAATAATCGAATTATTTGAGCAATATTTAAAACAATTGGCGCCTGAAAGCGTCAAGATTGAAGTTAAGCCACATCACGGTGGGTTGCCTTCGGTTACGCCTACGGATACGGTTGAATATTTAGCGGCGAGCAAAGCCATGGAAGAAGCTTTTGGTAAAAAGCCCATTCCTCAGCGTTCAGGAGGATCTATCCCTATTGTTGCTTTATTTGAAGAGGTGCTAAATGTAAAAACAGTATTGATGGGATTTGGTCTTGACAGTGATGCGATCCATTCACCGAACGAACATTTTGGGCTTTTCAATTTTTTTAAAGGAATTGAAACCATCCCAATGTTCTTTAAACATTACGCACAGTTAAAATCTTAAAATGATTATGAAGAATTTTTTTGTTATGCTTTTGGTATGTATAGTAGGTACCCTAAGCGCACAGAATGAAACCAATTTAAATAAACAAAACACAATGAACGAAAAGGACAAAGTGAGCTATGCATATGGGTTGTTAATGGCTAGTCAAATCAAGAATGAAGGCACCGAATTTAATGTAGAAGTTTTACAAGCTGCATTTACGGATGTTTTTAGAGGTGAAGTAAAAATGGAAATAAATGAGGCGAAAGCTTTAATTAGAGCCTCTCAAGAGAAAAAAGCAGAAATGGCTTCTGCAGGAAATCGAATGGCTGGCGAAAAATTCTTAGCAGAAAATGGAAAGCGCCCAGAAGTGACGACCTTAGAAAGTGGTTTACAATATGAAGTACTCCAAAAAGGTGCGGGAGAGACACCAACCATTAATTCTAAAGTAAAAACACATTATCACGGTACACTTATTTCGGGAGAAGTTTTTGACAGTTCGGTAGATAGAGGAGAGCCGATTTCCTTTCCAGTGGGTGGAGTGATTAAAGGATGGACCGAAGCATTGCAACTTATGCAAGTAGGAGACAAATGGAGGTTGTTTATACCTTCTGAGTTGGCTTATGGGGCAAGAGGAGCAGGTCCAAAAATTGGCCCTCATTCTACGTTGATTTTCGAAGTAGAACTATTGGGCATCGAATAATTATTCTATGCGAATCGATATTATCTCTGCCATTCCTGAATTGCTCGAAAGCCCACTAAGTCATTCGATAATGCAAAGGGCTCAGGACAAGGGATTGGTAGAGATCAATTTGATAAATCTTAGAAACTTTGGCTTAGGCCCTCACCGTCAAATTGATGATTATCAATATGGTGGTGGTGCAGGTATGGTCATGATGATCGAGCCTCTTTTTAACTGCATCGAGTCCCTCAAAAAAGAACGTGTCTATGAGCATGTTATTTATATGACTCCGGACGGAGATGTTTTAAATCAAGCGATCTCCAATAAGTTGAGTTTGTGCGGCAACATAATTTTGATTTGCGGCCATTACAAAGGCATTGATGATAGACTGCGAGAGCACGTAGTTACCATGGAGATCAGTATTGGAGAATATGTACTTTCTGGAGGAGAATTGGCTGCTGCCGTATTAGTTGATTCTATCGCTCGGCTAATACCCGGGGTTCTTAATGACAGTACCAGTGCATTGTTTGATAGTTTTCAGGATGATATGATCGCTCCTCCTGTGTATACGAGGCCGGAGAATTTTAATGGCTGGACTGTACCTAAGGTGCTTTTGTCAGGGCATGATAAAAACATTTCAGACTGGAGGTATGAGCAATCTCAATCTCGAACGCTTAAGAGAAAGAAACAATTCAGTAGCGATCAAAACGAATGATCAGCCCAAACAAACCAATACATTCTTTTAGATTCTTGTAGGCTAAGTTTTTCGCCTGTATTTGGCCCTTCTATTATTTCTCCTAGCAAATTGTAGGTGTTGCCAAGATCGTCGCCAAACATTAATGGGTTTGTAAAATTGACTTCAAAGTTTCTGTCTTTGGGGTCAAGAAAGATTTGATGTAATTTGAGTTGAGAGTTGCTAAATATTATCAAATCCTTCCCATCAAAAGTACTGTGTTGAATGTTTGATTGCACATTACTATAGTCCCAAGCGTAGAATGTTTTCAAATCGTTGCTGTTGATTCCTAAAACAAGATCTTTGCTTTCTAAAGTGGTATCCAATTCAATAGGATCATAGATGTAATATGCATTGTTGGTTTTGTAATCGTCATAGGGAAAGACATCATAATCTCGAGAAAATCCTGTATTTGAAGAAAGGACCTTGGCCGAAGAAAATTGACTAACTACTGCAATCCAAGGGATTTGAATATGAGGAATGATTTCTAATTCGAAATCTCTACGATTTCCAGAAACAGATCTCGAAAGTAATTGAGACCAATAATTTAAAGTTTCTCGATCAAAGCTGATTTGATTGTTTTTGTATTGATATCGAGAAACGCCAAAAGTCAAGACGGAGCCTTCAATTGATCTGTTCCAAATGCTGGTTGTGCCTGATAATGTAGAGTGCGAAACCGCAATTTGAATTCCAGCAATGCTGTCATTGACCATTTCGTGCCACTCCAAAATTTTGAGTGGATACACCTTTATTTGATTTCCTACTTTGACCAAAATAACTTCATCATTCTCCTCAAGAAAATCAACATCCGCTATATCTATAAATTCGGGTGAATCAATGCTTGGTATATCATCATCAGCATTAAGTCCCGTCGAAATATCTTCTACCGGAATACTCCATTCTCTTCTCAGCGGATTGTCTCCGCAGCTAAAGCACAGTAAGATAACTGAAAGCAAGAGTAAGCCTTTATTCATCTTATAAAAATAAATAAACTAATAAGTTATAAATTAAGAAAGGGAGAAACATAGTAGCATCTAAAAGACCTGAAAAATAATAATCGTTTTGTGATCCTTTACTCCAATGAATGCACATATGAGTAAGTACATGTGTGCCTAAAAGCGAAAGCCCATATGGAATGGAGCACCCTTTTAGGATGATTAATACCAAAGCTAAAACACTTGCTAAGAGAAGAATGATATGACTCAAGAGATAACTTGTATTTACTCCTAGTGCACTAACTAAGGTTTTTACATTTGAGCGTTTGTCAATCTGAAAATCCCTAACATCAAAAGGAATGGTAATGGCAATAAAGAAAAGAAAGCGTTCTATGGACATGAGATAGGCGAGTTTTACAAATCCCGTTTGGAAAAGTGGGATAAAACTGGTCAGCCATGACCAAGAAAGAGCAATTAGGAAAATTTTTACGAAATGCAAATCACGCAATCTCTTTCCATTTCCCAAAACTGGTAAAACATAAATCAATGAAAGTAGGACCGGAACAGAAGCGATTTTGATTGTAGAAAGATCCAGTTGAGAAATAAAATAAAGGAGTGCCAAGGACGATGTAGCAGTATAGAAAAGAATGTGTTTGTAGTAAATCGTAATTATCTCAAATCGACCTTGATTTGGAACATCTCTAAGTTTTCTAATACCAATTAGACGATGTAATCCATATAAGGCAATAGTGGAACAAAATAAAAACCAAATGTAGTTCCAATTGACCAAATCGATATTTAAAACGTAGCTGTGCAAGCTCAAGCACACAGCACCAAGTGCAATATGGAGACTACTGTAGATATATAGATTTAGTGCTTTTTTGATCAAGGTGGAATGTTATTGCCTTTTTTAAAGTTATAAAAGATGAAGGTAGGTCAACCATTTTATATTCAGCTGATACATGCGATATAATGAATTGATAACATGTGGATTTCAAAGTATAGGTATTTTTGAGGATTAGAATTTAAGTTTTGTAATAGGACATCATTTTAGAGGAAGAATTATTATGCTTGAGGGATTATATAAAGTTTGTACCGAATTAATTGGAGAGTTTGAATCCATTGATTTGAATAGGAGAGCACAATTAGAAAAGTTGAGTGCCTATCTTTCAGATAGGTATCGTCATGGCATCACGCCGAAACTCATTGTGATCTGTACGCACAATTCTAGAAGAAGTCATATGGGGCAATTGTGGTTGGCTGCTGCTGCGGAGTACTATCAGCTTCCTGAAATTGGAACCTATTCTGGAGGAACAGAGGCAACTGCTTTTAATCAACGTGCAGTAAAAGCAATTCAAAAAATTGGCTTTTCTGTTTCTCTAGAGGATGGCTCAGTGGACAATCCTGTATATCAAATTGCCTGGAAAAAAGACAAGGAGCCTTATCCAGCATTCTCTAAGAAGTACGATGCTTCATCTAATCCATTAGAAAAATTTGGAGCGATCATGGTCTGCACAGAAGCAGATCATGGCTGTCCGATGGTACAGGGATGTGACTTTAGATTAGCCTTGCCTTTTGAAGACCCTAAAGCGTATGATGACACTGATTTGGCGGACCAAATGTATCTCGAACGAGCTAAGCAGATTGGGAAAGAAATGCTTTTCGTTATGAGCCAAGTCGAACTTGAATGAAAAAGTATTTGGCCGAATTGATTGGCACCTTTGCTCTTGTATTTTGTGGAACAGGGGCGATCGTAATTGATGACGTATCGTCTGGAGCCGTAACCAATGTCGGAATTGGGATCACGTTTGGTTTTATCGTCATGGCCATGATCTATACATTTGGAAGAATCTCTGGAGCACATATAAATCCAGCGGTAAGCATTGCGTTTGCTTTTACGGATAGGTTCAATCGGAGGAATTTGATGGGCTACTTGATCGGACAATGTACTGGGGCCCTTTTAGCTTCTGTAATTTTGGCTTTATTGTTTCCGAATCATGATTCCTTCGGCTCCACCAGATCTTCAGGCAGTTGGATACAAACGTTTGTGCTCGAGCTTATTCTAACTTACATTTTAATGCTTGTCATACTGTTTGTAAGCCAAAACAAAAAGATTGAAGCATTTACAGGGTTAGCTGTGGGCGCGACTGTAGGGGTAGAAGCCATTTTTGCTGGACCCATAACTGGAGCCTCGATGAACCCAGCAAGATCCCTAGGGCCTGCTGTCGTTTCGATGGAGTTCAGTGACTTATGGATGTATGTTTTGGCACCCATTCTTGGTGCAATCATGGCCTCTGTTACATGGTGGTATTTTAAGGATTGAACACATTAAAAAGCACATTATTCTCTACTAATATTCTCTACTAAATAACATGTAAAACTCCTTTAGATGGATTTGGAGTTAACAAATGTAAATTACTTTACAAAGTCTTCTGCAAAGATTTAAAACGCAGTGAATCAGTCGTTTAGATGTGCATAAGATGTCTAATGTTAACCCAAGGTTAAGCTACGCTTATAAAGCTTAACACTCGCATAATAGACAAATAACATACCCCAAACTCAGCAGCTCTTAATCACACCTAATTTTGCAGTGTGAATGGAAAAATTGCAAGAGTCAAATATTCACTAATAAAAACGAAATCAAAGATGTTAAAACGATTCTCTCAACTATCAATTCTTCTTTTTGCTTCATTATTGATTATTACCTCATGTGGCGATGGTGACAATGAATGTGATAACACATGCCCTGAAGGTTCTTTGCAACTATTGGATTGTACATGTATGAGTACTGCGGGTCCTTGTGATGGGGTGATTTGTGCACCAGGAGAAATATTGACAGCCGATTGTGATTGCGTAGAGGAAGGTGACCCAACGATTGAAAGGGTAGAAGCAAACATTGCATCGGATGTCACATGGACGAATGATAAAACATGGATACTGGGTGGTAGAGTGGCTGTTGAATCTGGAGTAACCTTGACCATCGAGGCAGGAACTGTCGTAAAAGGCGAGGCTGGCGCAGGTGCTAGCTCAAGCGCTTTGTTGATTGCTCGTGGAGGTAAACTTAATGCGAAAGGAACTGCTGAAGCTCCAATTATATTGACATCAATTGCAGACGAATTAACACCTGAAATGGTAGCGGCAGGGAATTTTGCATCTCCAAATTTGGAGCCTAATGTTCCAGGTCTATGGGGTGGGTTGATAATTCTTGGAAATGCTCCAATTTCAGCTCAAAACGAAAATGACCAAGATGTTGCAGAATTACAAATAGAGGGAATTCCTACCTCCGATTCTAACGGCTTGTATGGAGGGAATAATCCTGAGGATAACTCAGGGTGTATTACTTACATTTCGATCAGACATGGTGGTACCAACATCGGAGCGGGTAACGAGATAAATGGATTAACACTAGGAGGTGTTGGATCAGGTACAGAAATAAATAATGTGGAGGTTGTGGCAAATGCAGATGATGGAATAGAATGGTTTGGTGGGACAGTAAGTCTCGAAAATGTTTTGGTTTGGAATTGTGGTGATGACGGTTTAGATACTGATCAAGCTTGGAATGGAACCTGTAGCAATTGGATTGTGGCTTTGCCTCAAGGTGGAAGTGCAATGGAATTGGATGGTCCAGAGGGTACTTATACTCAAGGGTGTAACTCATTCGATAATGGAATTATTTACGGTGGTGCAGCTATTGATCACTTTGTGGATTGGGACGACAACACCAACAGTGGAATTACGAATTTATACATTTTTGGGATTGACGCGGGCTACGATGCAAATGCTGGAATTGAAAGCTTTGGAGGAGATGGATTATGTGCATCAGGCACATGGGAATTTACAGCACCTGCGGGATTTGACGCAGCAACGATGTTTGTCGATTTTCCTGCTGGAGCAGGAACTGAGGTGGGAATGAATGCGAATACAGTTGGACCAAATGCTTCTGAATTTGGTTGGACTTGGGGAGCAACATCGGGCACATTGAATTCTATAGGATTATAAAATATTTTGAAATAGTAAAAAAAGACATGGAGTTTGGAAAAAACTAAACTCCTTTTTTAAACATGTAACATGGAAAAATTGCAAAAAAAGTTACTTACTCTTTGTTTGTTTTTAATGGCGGTTTCATTGACTGCGCAAAAAGGTACCATTCGAGGAAAAGTTTATGACGACCTATCTGGTGAGCCGATTATGTTTGGGACTGTTTTAGTTAAAGAAACTAGTACAGGGACTGACACTGATCTTGATGGAGCGTTTTCTCTCAGCCTTGATCCAGGTACTTACACACTGGTGTTTTCCTACATTAGTTATGCTGACCTAGTAGTTAGTGATATTGTAGTTACGGCTGGCGAGATAACCGAAGTGAATGGCAGACTTCAAGAAGAATCCGAGATGATAGAAGAAGTAGTGATCACTGCTACACAATCCCGAAATACCGAAATTGCACTCACAACGGTTAAACGAAAAGCGACCAACTTATTGGACGGAATATCTGCCGCGAAATTCAAGAAGATTGGAGATTCTAATGCTGCAGATGCTGTTAAACGAGTTACTGGAGTATCTGTAGAGGGAGGCAAATACGTTTTCGTTCGAGGATTGGGAGATCGATACTCCAAAACAATGTTAAATGGAGTAGAGATTCCGGGTTTGGATCCTGATAGAAACAGTTTGCAAATTGATATTTTTCCTACCAACCTAATAAACAACATGGTGGTGTATAAGTCTTCCTTGGCTGAATTGCCAGCAGATTTTACAGGAGGTTTGGTCAACATAGAAACCAAAGATTTTCCGGAAGAGCGAATGATGGAATTATCCTTGGGTCTTGGATTTAATCCAAGCATGCATTTGAACAGTGAGTTTTTGACATACGCAGGGGGATCGACCGATTGGTTGGGCATTGATGATGGCACTCGAAAGTTGCAACAGTTGGCGTTTGAGGAAACTGTGCCGAGTCCTATTAGTGGTCATAACCAACCAACTGTTCAGTCTTTTGTCAGTGCGTTTAATCCAACCTTGGATGCGACAACCAAAACAAGTATGCCTGATTTTAGTATTGGCTTATCTTATGGAGATCAGAAAAATTTTAAAAACGACAACAGCTTAGGATATATCTTTTCGGGTGCTTATAGAAGCTCTAGAAGTTTATACCAAGAACTTCAATATGGAGAATATCAAAAGCCTATTGCTTCTGATGAATATGAGCAAGTTTATTCAACTACTTTGCAAGGCGATGTTGGAGAAGAAAACATTTTAGTCGGTGGTATGGCAGGTTTGGCATTTAAGACCAAATACACTAAACATAAATTGAATGTACTTCACCTACAAAACGGAGAATCGAAAGCGGCCGAATTTGCTATTGATAATAACAGTGATGCTATAGGTCAATCAGGATATTTAGCAAATTCAGATAATCTAGAATATTCACAACGTCGAATCACAAATGTGTTGTTGAATGGTAGATATACATCAAAAGATTCCAATTGGGATTTGGACTGGAGGGTTTCTCCAACTTGGTCTTCTCTAACAGATCCTGACATTCGGAAAACAGCGTATTCTTTCTTCGGTGGAGACAATCAGCAATTTGTGGCAGGTGCTGGAGGAAACCCAAGTAGACTTTGGAGATACTTGGATGAAGTCAACCTAAATGGAAAAGTAGATTTGACTAAAAAGTTTCAATTCAAAGGAGAAGAAGCTAAATTGAAATTTGGATTTGGCCATGTATATAAAGAAAGAGACTATAACATCTTAGCCTTTGATATGCAGTTTTTTGGAACACAGCCTACATGGACAGGTAACCCTTCAGAAGTGTTGACACCAGAAAATATCTATCCCGGTGGTGTTATATATTATGCTTCAGGGAACAATACGCCGAATCCCAATGAGTATAATTCAAACGTAAACAATACTTCAGCTTATGTTTCCGCAGATTTAAATCTGACAAGTAAGCTAAAGATGATTGCAGGATTACGAGCGGAAAAATTTACCCAACGTCATACAGGTAGGGATATTGAATATGCGAATTTTGGAACGGGTAATAATTTGGAAAATCAGAAAGTATTGGATTCTTTGGATTTATTTCCCTCGCTCAATTTGGTCCAATCAATATCCGACAAACAAAATGTAAGAGTATCATATTCAAGATCAATCGCAAGACCAAGCTTCAAGGAATTGTCATTCGCTCAGATCTTGGATCCAATTTCGAATAGAATTTTCAATGGATCATTGTTTCAATATGAGGATTGGGGAGGTAATTTATCTGAGACACGAATCAATAACTTTGATTTGAGATGGGAGATGTATCAAGACCGTGGTCAATTGTATTCGATTAGTGCCTTTGTCAAGACTTTTGATAATCCGATCGAATTAGTACGAATTCCTGCGGCTCAAACATCCAACGAATTTCAACCTCGAAATGTAGGAGATGGCCAAGTATTCGGAATAGAAATGGAAGTTCGAAAAGCCTTGGATTTTCTCTCGCCAAAATTGGAAGGTTTAAGTTTTAATACCAATGTAACTGTTGTTGAATCGAGTATAGAGATGACAGCATTGGAGTATGATTCTAGAAAGGCCTTCGAAAAAGAAGGGGAGACAATTAATGATTCTAGACAAATGGCAGGGCAAGCGCCGTTTATTGTAAATGCAGGACTTAGCTATCAAGCTAAAAACAAACCTTTGGATATGGGATTGTTTTACAACGTTAAAGGGAGAACACTTGCCGTGGTAGGAGGGGGATTGTTTCCTGATGTATATGCTCGGCCATTTCACAGTTTAAACTTCAGTTTGAATAATTCATTTGGAGAGGATGAGAAAGTCAAAATGAGTCTTAATGTAAACAACATTTTGAATAGCTCAAGAGAGTCTGTTTTTCAGTCATATAATGCAGCAGATCAAATTTTTTCAAGTTTTGATCCAGGTCTAAGTTTTGGAATAAGCTTCGGCTTTAGATTATTATAGTATCGAAAGTAAAATGCCCCCGATATATCGGAGGCAAGCTTGCAATTTTTCCAATAATTTGGAATGGAAGCCCTATTGATGATTTCAGTGGGGCTTACTCTTTGATGTAAATGTACATCTATATCATGTAAATATAAGCTTAATGTTAACCTAATGTTAACAAAAGGTTACTCAAATGTTGATTTGCTAGCATTTTCTCGTTACATTTGAGTAAATCGTTAGGTTATGGGTTTTAAAACGATAAGCTTAATACTACTTTTTGGTGCATGTACATATGTCTCTTTTGCTACGTCACCTGCAGCCCACACGATACCATTTAATCAATCCCACGGATTAATATTTTTGGAAGCCGAAATCTTAGACGAAGTAGGATATGTAGTTTTTGACACTGGGGCGGATGAACTTATTCTAAACCAAACTACTTCTAATAAATTAGATGCCTTTCAAACCCTTTCCGGCGTGGCTGAAGCTGGTGTTGCACATGTCGATAAAGTGCGCTTGGGCAACTTGAATCTCATCGATATTGATGCTTATACGATGGATTTACAAGAGCTCGAGCTTTTGACTAATAAAAGGATTTTAGGCATTTTGGGCTCTTCTTTTCTTGAAGATTGGACCATTCATATTGATCATGCTAGTAATCAAATTCGTCTAAATAATCGCTTTGAGGAGCGAAAACTTCGCGAAAAGAAATACATCAAAACAGACTTTTATTTAGAAGCTGGAATGCCGCTTCTAAATATCGAAATTGAAGGGAAACAATACCTGGTGGGACTAGATACTGGTGCTTCTATCAGTTTTATGGCTCAAAAGCACAAAGCAAAAATTAAAAACCTTGGTTATACTAGAGACATTATCCTTCAAACGGCTTCAAATTCAAATAAGGAAAATTCTGTGTTTAGTTTAGAGCGGGTAAAGCTCAATAGTCATGCATTTAGCAATTTCGAAATAAGTTTCCAAAATTTTTCTTCTCTTAATCAAGAGATGGAGATAGAATTAGATGGAATTCTAAGTTTGAATCAATTGGGGATGAAGGAAGTCATTTTTGACTTTCAAGCCAAAAACCTATACTTGATTCAATAATGATTTCTTAAAGTTTAAGTCGTCTGAATCGGATTAATTTCGATTTTGCTTGAGTACCTTTGCATTCTAATCTGTATGCAATGGAATTTGGTCTCTGGGATGTTTTTCAAATTTTAGGATCACTTTGTTTTTTCATCTACGGGATGAAAATGATGAGCGATGGTATTCAAAAAGCCGCTGGATCGCAATTGAGAAGTATTCTGAGAACCATGACCAAGAACAGAATACTTGGCGTCTTTACAGGTTTTTTTACTACAGCCGTTGTGCAATCCTCTTCGGCAACTACAGTAATGACGGTTTCTTTTGTCAATGCCGGCCTACTAAGTTTGGTAGAAGCAGCTGGAGTAATGATGGGAGCAAATGTTGGGACTACTATAACTGCTTGGATCATCACCATTTTTGGTTTTAAGTTTGGCTTGAGTACCATTTCGGTGCCCCTCTTTGCCTTTGGCTTGCCCATGTTGTTGAGCAACAAAGAAAGACTAAAACATTGGGGTGAATTTATTATCGGTTTTGCCATCTTGTTCTTAGGACTCAGTTTTTTGAAAGGCTCAGTTCCAGATATGAAAGCCAATACGGAAGCTTTGGCATTCTTAAATCAGTTTGCCCAATGGGGATTCTTTTCACGATTGTTTTTCGTTTTTGTTGGAACCTTGATGACAATCATCGTACAATCTTCTTCGGCTGCAATGGCTATTACCTTAACCATGGTGATCAACGGATGGTTAAGTTTTGATATTGCCGCTGCTATGGTTTTGGGTGAGAATATTGGTACAACAATTACGGCTCAGTTCGCCGCTCTGATTGGTAACAGAAATGCCAAACGTGCAGCATGGTTTCATACCATGTTTAATGTGTTTGGAGTGATTTGGATGGTCATACTCATGCCCTTTTTTATAAAAGGTTTATTTGTATTTGTAGAATATCTGAGCACGGTATTGCCTTTTATTACGTATATGGATGATGCCAAGTATGCCAGTCAATTAGAAGCGATTCAAAATTCAAATTTGTCTCAGGCCCAAATTCTTTCTGAAAAGGAAGCACTAGATACAAAATTTAGACAGGCGACTTCTGACTCACTGGCGGCCTTCCATACTGTGTTTAATATTATTAACCTCACCTTATTGTTTGGCTTTGTGGGATTCTTCGTACGCCTGACGGGTCGAATTGTTAAGCCTGGAGGAGAAGAAGATGAATTTGATTCTCTTAAATTTATAGATTCCTCCGTTAAAACACCTGAATTAGCTACGGTAGAATTACAAAAGGAAGTTGCCAGATATGGTGAGATTACCACGCGAATGTTGGATTTTAGTAAGGATCTGATTAATTGTACAAATGATGAAGAAAGCATAGGACTAATTAACAAATTAAAGAAGTACGAAGACATTACGGATCGCTTTGAAAAAGAAATCACAGAGTACATTACCAATCTATCGGATAAGGAAATGTCTCATAGGACGAGTGTGCGATTACGAAGCTTTTTTAATATCTGCAATGATATGGAGAGGATAGGGGATATCTTTTATCAGCTAGGAAAGACAATGGAAGGCAAAATAACGCGGAAAATATATTTTACCCCAGAGCAGCGGAATCAAATGAATGACTTGATTGAGATAGTGCGAACAGCGTTTGAAGAAATGAATAACAACTTAAATTTGATTTCGTATGACCAAGCCACTTTGGAACGTTGTTATGAGTTAGAGGACGATATAAACAACCAACGAAATAAAATGCGAGATTTTAATCAGGCCAATTTAAACTCCAAGGAATATAATGTCAATTCTGCTTTGGTCTTTACAAATTTGTTTTCTTCTTTAGAAAGAATTGGAGATCATTTGGTCAATATTAACGAGTCCGTTGCAGGAGAGATATAATACATTGAGCTCAGTTTTTAATTAGCATTTTCAGTTACTCATTTGAAATGGCTACGAGAGCAAAAGAGGTTTTTTCTTATTTTTTTAAACTAGGATTTATTGCATTTGGCGGTCCCGCTGCCCATGTCGCTATGATGCAAGACGATCTTGTTGAAAGGAAAAAGTGGTTGTCTACCCAGGAGTTTTTAGATTACATGGGCGCAACCAATTTGATCCCTGGGCCAAATTCTACAGAGATGACCATGCACTGTGGGTATCACCGAGCTGGGGTAAAGGGATTGTTTATTGCCGGAATGAGTTTTATTTTTCCAGCGGTTTGCATAACCCTTTTGATTGCTGTTTTCTTCGAAAAATTCAGTTCGATCGAATGGGTCGTACCCATTGTTGAAGGCATTAAAGCTGCAGTGATTGCTTTTATTTTGGGCGCCATCTATAAGCTTGGGAAAAAAGCGGTTAAGAATTA
Source organism: Saprospiraceae bacterium (assembly GCA_020627705.1). GTDB lineage: Bacteria > Bacteroidota > Bacteroidia > Chitinophagales > Saprospiraceae > JAHDHU01. The sequence continues at coordinate 42,659 of JAHDGJ010000013.1, read as the reverse complement.
TCAGCATGTAATCTTAGGATTGCTGATCATCGGTCTTGCCTTATTTGGCATTAATGAGGTTATATTAATCCTATCTGCCGGTATACTCATGATGTTGTTGCGCATGGCGCTTAAAAGAGATGGATTTGCTTCAGTTGCTTTATTTCCACTTTTCTTTTTAGCCAAGGTTTCTTATACCCACCTTAAACTGTTTTTGATATTCCTCAAAGTTGGATTGGTTCTATTTGGAAGCGGATACGTTTTGTTCGCTTACTTAGATGGCGAGCTGATTGAAGGAACAGGATGGTTGACGCATCCGGAGCTTGTTGAAGCGATTGCGATCGGACAAATTACTCCCGGTCCAGTATTGTCTACTGCTACGTTTGTTGGGTATAAAGTCGGAGGATTTGGAGGTGCTACTTTGGCAACCTTGGGTATATTTCTACCATCGTTTTTCTACGTTTGGATCCTCAATAATTTTGTGAAGAAAATGCAAGAGTCCAAAATCTTGCGTACATTTTTAGAAGCGGTAAATGTTGCAGCGGTTGCTGTGATGGTGGTGGTGACGATTAATATGACCGAAAGCATATTAGTGGATTGGCGTACGATCGTCATTTTTGCTTTGAGTTCGTTTGTGTATTTCTTTTATAAAAAGATTAATGCACTCTACTTGATTTTGGGAGGGGGAGTTTTAGGCTATGTTTTAAGCTTATTGTAGAAGATCGTTAATCGTTATTGGTTATTGATTATTGGTTATTGATTATCGGTTATTGGGATGGATAAAATAGTTTTATAACCAATCAACCAATCAACCAATCAACCAATCAACCAATCAACCAATCAACCAATCAACCAATCACGAATAAAATCAACAACAAGCAGCTCCTTCGCCGTCTTCATCAAAGGGCATGTTGCCGCCGCATCCTTCAAATATGCCATAATGCGTATCCCAATTTCCGAAAAACTCAAAATGAGCTTCGAATCTGGTGTCTTTCAACATTTTGTACGAATTACCACATACCGTAATCATTTTGCCTTTTGGGAAGGTGTGGCCATTATCTAAGACAAAGCTGTTTGGATTTTGATCAATGGTTCCTTTGTATCGTACGGCTTGCCCGTAGTCTTCACAATCGAATTCTAATCCATTTATTTTAAATAGTCGATAGGTTACTGAAAAGAATTTGGCGTCACCAAGTTTTTCTTGTAGCTCTTCGTTCTCTACTAGCACCGGGTGATTTTCAACCACTCTAGGATCGGTAAATCCTGCTTTTTTTGCCATAGATAAAAAGTCATTCCAATACAAGGCTCCACTTAAACACTCGCCCCACAGTACGGGATCATTCTGCAATTCTTTTGAAAGCCTACGATCGCAATAAATATCACTGAAGTACATTTCACCCCCTTCTTTTAAAAGCTCAAAGGCATCGTTTAGCACCTTTTGTTTGTTTACGGCAAGGTTAATGACGCAATTAGAGATGATAATGTCATAACTGTTTTTGGGTAAATCAATCTTATCAAGGTGATCAATATTTCCTTTTTTGAAATCAACATTTGGTTGAGAAAAGCCAAATTCATGGGTGTGATAGTCAATGTGCTTATTCGCCACTTTTAGCTGTTCATCTGTCATGTCAATGCCAGTGACAAAACCGCTTTCTCCCACAAGTTTCGAGGCAATGAAGCAGTCTCTTCCGCTGCCAGATCCTAGGTCTAAGATTCTTTGGCCTTCCAATTGATTGGGCAAGGTTAGTCCACAACCATAGTATTTATCTAAGACTTCATCATGCACACGTTTGAGAATGTCTAAGATGTACTTTGGAGGGGCAACTGGCGTACAACACACGGTAGTTTTTAAATCTTGGCTAGAGCTTAATTCCTTGCCGTAATATTCTTGAACTTCTTGATGCTTGGTTTCCATAAAAAGATTGAATGCCAAAATTAAATGAAGAATGATCCAGACATTGTCTTTGACCTAACAGTTAAACCTTTAAAAGTATTTAAAGTTGTGGTTCCTCTTAATTCTGAGCAATGATTCATATATCAACTTAATGACATTCTCCACATCGTCTTTATGTGCCATCTCTACAGTCGTATGCATATAGCGTAAAGGCATAGATATCAATACACTAGGCACACCACCATTGCTGTAAGCAAAAGCATCGGTGTCAGTACCCGTGCTTCTGGACGAGGCCGCATATTGAAATGGGATTTTCTTTTTCTTCGCCGTGTCTACGACTAGCTCTAAAAGATTGGTCTGAACAGCTGGAGCAAAGGTTAGGGAAGGCCCTAATCCGGCCTGACAATCTCCTTGCTTCTTTTTGTCAATCAAAGGCGTGCGCGTATCGTGCGTTACATCTGTTACTATTGCAACATCTGGTTTAATCGTTTGTGCGATCATTTCTGCCCCTCTGAGTCCAATTTCTTCTTGAACCGCATTTACTACATAGAGAGTATACGGAAGCTTCTTTTTGTTCTTCTTCAATAATCGAGCAACTTCTGCAATACAAAAGCCGCCAATCTTATTGTCTAAGGCTTTTCCAACATAATAGCGATCATTTAAGATCGTCATTTCGTCCTCATAAGTAATAACACAACCCACGTGAATGCCCATGTTAAGTACCTCTTCCTTATCCTTGGCGCCTACATCAATGAAGATGTTATCGGTAGTCGGTGCCATGTTCATATTTTTACCTTTTCGGGTATGTATTGCGGGCCAGCCAAATATGCCTTTGACTATTCCTTTTTTTGTGTGTATGTCTACTCTTTTTGAAGGGGCGATGGTGTGATCAGATCCACCATTGCGGATAACGTTGATAAAGCCATCTTCAGAAATATGATTTACAAACCAAGAAATTTCGTCGGCATGTGCTTCAATAACAACTTTGTACGGTTTGCCGGGATTAATAACTCCGTACACCGTACCGTAATTGTCTAGTTGCCATTCATCTATGTATGGTTTGATATATTTCAACCATATTTTTTGTCCAGCTGCTTCAAAACCAGTAGGAGAAGCATTGTTTAAATAGCTCTTTAAGAATTTTTCGGAAGTTTTGGTGATTATTGACATTCGTTAGTGGTTTTTCGCGTACCATGTTTGAGGTTCGTTGTTCCAGTCACTCAAAATGGATCTTTCATGGCCTGTAATATATTCAATCTTTTCGGCCTCTTGTGTTAAAATTTGATAATTAGAAAGACTAAAGTATGTGCACTTAGCTTTTTCAAAGTTTTGCTGTGAAGTTTTAAAGCCATAATCGAATATAGCACCGACAGCAATCACTTTAATTCCTAGTTTGCGCAGGGCCTCGACCGCCTGGAGCGAACTGCCTCCTGTCGAAATTAAATCTTCGATTACCAACACATGCTGGCCCTCATTTAATTTGCCTTCAATTAAATTTTGCCGACCATGCGCTTTGGCTTTGCTTCGTACATAGGCAAAGGGTAGCCCAAGAACATCAGCCAGTAAAGCACCATGTGCTATTCCTGCGGTTGCTACACCAACAATGGCGTCAATGTTTTGAAACCTTTTTGCTTCCTCAGCAAAGGCATGCTTTATCAAATCCCTCACATTTGGATAAGCAAGAGTAATTCGATTGTCGCAATAAATTGGGGATCGCATACCAGAGGCCCATGTAAATGGCTCCGTAACTTGCAATTTTACGGCTTGAATTTTCAAAAGGTTTTGAGCAAGCTCTGTAGCTATATTCATTAATTTTGTGCTTAAAATTCAGCTGCCAAATGTACAAAATCTACATCAATGACTCACCCATGATTTTATGCCCGACAGATAAAGTTAGTTTCGTGAAAAATCAGGACCGAAAGCAATTAATTGTGCGGTACTCTGGCAAGAAAAAAACCTTACTCAATTATATTGATATGATGGAGAAAGGGGATGATTACGATGAAGTGGTCATCTACTCGGCTGAGTTTAAAACAATGAAGGATGATCTCAAAAGTTTGTATAAGGTGATCTTAGCCGCGGGAGGACTGGTTCTAAATGAAGAAGGCGAGATACTTTTTATTTTTCGTAGGGGCTTTTGGGATTTGCCCAAAGGTAAAATAGAGAGCAGCGAGAAAAAAAAGATGGCAGCTTTACGTGAAGTTAGAGAGGAGACCGGAGTACAGCATATGAGCATAGGAGGCAAAATTGGTGTTTCGAACCATTCGTATCGAAATTCGAGCGACAAACGAATTTTAAAAGTTTCGCATTGGTATTTGATGAATACCTATAAGCAAGAAACGGTGCCGCAAACGGAAGAAGATATTGTCAAAGCAGAATGGATGACTCTTGAAAAATTCTATTCGGAAGAACGCCCTGTGTATTCTAATATTTTAGAAATTTTAGATTTGTTCCAGATGAAGCTTAGCGAACAGGAGGATTTTGAACCTTACTTTTAACTATCTTGATATCCTAAACAGAGCTATCTAAATTCTCTCAAAAAATACCTTAACCCCAGCCGTTTGTGGTCTAAACGTAGTGCTCGAAATAATTTCAATAATCAGGTTGTCCTCTTCACTAATTTTAGCAACAAGGCCTAAATCGGTTATGGTAATGATCTTTTCATTGTTTTCTTGTTTAATAGTATATTCCACTTCATTGGTATAAGCAGAATCAACTTCATAACAAGGTACAAAGGCCCAAGGAGTAACAAGTCGGCCTTTAATATGTAGGATGTCACCTCTAAAGTCCCAAATGATTTGGCCTGGCTCAAATTCACAACGAACTTCGCCGTTAATGTTGGCATAGTTGATTAGAGACCATTGATTGTTTAGATTTGGTAGATTCCCTTCAATTGGATTTTCTGTTTTACAACTTAATACTCCTATGCAGGTCAAAATGAAAATTAGTATTGTATTTTTCATGATCAGCCTTTTAATTTAGATAGACTCGGTTTGGCTATGTAAGGGTTGGGCTATTGCGTAGAGATTTTTTCATTCGCCCGTTTCCATCTTCTATGTGTCCAGAGCCAATCTTCAGGTTTTTCAATAATTTGATGTTCCAGGGATTTCATGTATTTGGCGGTGATCGCGCCATCTATTGTAGTAGAGCTATGCTCCTCTAAGACTTTAAGATTGAGCTCGTAATATCCTCTTTTAATCCTAGAGGTTTCAACAACCAAAGCGGGCCAATCATATTCTCTTGCAATACGATCTGCACCATACAAACATGGGGTCTTTTGATTTAAGAAGTCGACCCACTGTGCTTTTTTAATATTTCTTGGTCCTTGATCTGCTATAAATACAAATAGCGTAGGGGCATCTTTAAATCTTTCTATAGATGATCTAGTTTCAGAGATGTCAGTAACAAATACATTTTTTGCACATCTATTTTTTTGCAGATAAGAATTGAGCAATGGGTTTTTGACTAATTTGACTATTCCAAGTGTTCGATGCTTTAACTGATGTCCAATGGTTTGTGTGCCCCATTCCCAATTGGCATAATGACTAGCAAACAGGACTGCATTTTTTTGTTCGTAAAAAAAGCGATCCGCAATTTCTGGATTAATCCAACGGTATCTAGTGTTGGCAGTGCTCGGGCTCATACTGAATCCTTTTATTCCCTCTAGTAAAACATCGGATAAGTTTTTGTAGCTCGCCTTGAGTATATGTTTAAGTTCTTTTTTGCTTTTTTTAGGAAAGGATCGACGAAGGTTTTCGTTTGCTGTTTCTACTCTATATTTAAAGACCGCGCGCAATAGCCAAGCTAGAAGGTCCGAAATTTTGTACATTAGGGCAAATGGGATTAACGAAAAGAACCAAACCAATACCTTGAAAAAAAAGAAGCTTATTTGATCTTTCATCAAAAGGTGTATTTCCCATTCCACAATTTGGCCAATCGTTCTGTCAGCTTTCGTTCTGTTTGGTTTTTGCCTGCCCGGTAAAGAGATGCATTAGAAAGCTCTGTAGGAAGATATTGATCTAACACAAAGTTGTCTTCTCCATCATGGGCATATTTGTAGTCTTTACCATAATCTAAATTTTTCATTAATTCTGTAGGAGCATTTCGTAGGTGCAATGGAATGGATAAAGGACCGGTTTCTCTCACAAGCTTTTGAGCAGCGCCAATGGCTTGATAAGCCGAATTGCTTTTTGGTGACGCTGCCAAATAAATTGCTGTTTGGGACATCACAATTCTTCCTTCAGGCATACCAATTTTTTCGATGGCACTAAAGCAGTTGGTAGCCAATAAAAGGGCATTTGGGTTGGCAAGTCCAATATCTTCTGAGGCCAAAATGATCATTCTTCGACATATAAACTTTGGATCCTCACCACCTTCAATCATCCTTGCTAAATAGTATACTGCTGCATTTGGATCGCTACCTCGTATGGATTTTATAAAGGCAGAAACAGTGTCGTAATGATTTTCTCCGGTTTTGTCGTATTGTTGAATATTTTGCTGGATGCTTTTCTCAACCAATTCGTTGGTAATCACTTTTTGCTCGTCTTCTCCAAATTGATTACAAACTATCTCTAGTGAATTATACAATTTCCGAGCATCTCCACCAGAAAATTTCAATAAGGCATCAAATTCTCTGAGTTCGATTTTTTGAGACTTAAGGAAAGTGTCTTTTGTAAGGGCGTTATTAATTAAGGCAACCAAATGATCTTTCTCCAGCGCTTTAAGCACGAAAACCTGACATCGAGAAAGTAGGGCAGAGATAACTTCGAACGACGGATTTTCGGTTGTTGCACCAATTAAAGTGACAATGCCTTTTTCGACAGCCATAAGAAGCGAGTCCTGTTGAGATTTACTAAAACGATGAATCTCGTCAATAAATAAAATGGGAGGATTGCTATTAAAAAACTTTTGCTTTTTGGCTGCTTCAATCGTTTGTCTTACATCTTTTACACCGGAGTTGACTGCACTTAGCGAAAAATACGTTGTGTCTAATTGCTCAGAAATAACAGAGGCAATACTTGTTTTACCTACACCGGGCGGTCCCCAAAGTATAAAGGATGGTACTTTGCCAGATTCGATAATATTCCTCAAGACACCATTTTCTCCCAGTAGATGTTCTTGACCGATATATTCCTCTAAGGTGCGAGGACGCATGCGTTCTGCTAAGGGTTCCATTTATAGAATTTCTGCCACTACAAAGATGCTTCCACCAATGAATATTAAATCATCTTTTTGAGCTTTTCTTTTCGCTGCGTTCAAAGCGGACCTAACTGATGTGTGCGAACTTCCAAACAGATTAAAGTGTTTGGCCACAAGTTGTAGTTCTTTTGGATCTAAGGCTCTAGGTATTTTGGCCTTGGTAAAATAATACTCGGCTTCTTCAGGAAAAAGATGAAGGACTTTAGAAAGTCTTTTGTCATTGACAAAGCCCATAACTATATGAAGTTTGCCTTTCGTGTTCTTTCTTAGTTTTTTGAGAATCGGCTTTAAGCCAGACGGATTGTGTGCGCTATCTGCAATGATTTTAGGATCATCTTGAATCTTATGCCATCTGCCGATGAAATAAGTATTTTGATGAAGGTTCTCCACTGCTTTTTCAAAATCACTGCTTCGATATTTTTTTAAAATTTGATAAAGCACATATGATGCTGTTTGAAAGTTTTTAAGTTGATGAGCATCTGTGGCTTTGGTCGCAATTCTCTTCCATTTTTTCTTGCTGAAAATTATTTTAGAATAATGTATTTCGGCTTCTACTTTTTTTGCCCTTTGCTTGAAGACCGAAGATACTTTTCGTTGGTACTCACCAATTATTACTGGAGTTTTTCTTTTGATTATCCCGGCTTTTTCATTGGCAATTTTTTTCAAGGTGTTACCAAGCATTGCCTCATGATCAAAAGAAATGTTGGTGATAACACTCAGCTCTGGCTTCAAGACATTAGTGCTGTCTAATCTACCACCTAAACCTGTTTCTATGATAGCTACATCTACTTCTTGCTTCGCAAAATAATTGAAAGCGATGGCTACTGTGATTTCGAAAAAAGAAGGTTTGATTTTGGTAATCAAGTCGTAGTGCTCGTTGACAAAAGATTGCACTGCACGCTGACTAATAAACGTATTGCCTATTTTAATTCTTTCGCGAAAATCTTTGTAATGCGGTGAGGTATATAGACCTACTTTGAAACCTCTTTGTATCAAGCCTGAAGCAATAAGATGAGAAACCGATCCTTTTCCATTGGTGCCAGCGATGTGTATGGATTTGAATTTGTCTTGAGGGTTGCCAATAGCCTTGCATAACAGTCTGATGTTTTTCAAGTCTTTCTTAAATGCCGTTTTGCCTTCTCTTTGGTACATGGGCAATTGGCTAAATAAAAATTTAAGGCAAGTAGAATAAGATTTAAATTTCAAAACTATTTGAGTGTATATTTATTTAATTGCAATGACCACAAGTTACGATTATATCATTTTAGGGGCAGGATGTGCTGGTTTAAGTCTAGCTTATTTTCTAAGTAAGCAAAGTCAACAACAGTTTCGCTGTTTGCTGATTGATAAGGATCTAAAACAAATGAATGATCGAACCTGGTCTTTTTGGCAAAAAGGGACAAGTGAATTTGAAACCATTGTAGAAAACAAATATTCTCATATTCGATTCCTTTCCTCTTCCGTAGAAAAAAGCCTTGACATTGCCCCTTACCAATATAAAATGATTCGGTCTAAGGCTTTTTACCAATTTATTTGGGACACATTAAAAAAAGATAAACGTTTCGAAATATTATTTGACCAAGTTCTTGGTGTTCAAGAAAATGAAAACGAATGCATTGTACGTTTGGAGAGTAGGGAAGTACATACTTCAATGGCGTTTAGTTCAATTCACTTCAAAGATATTCATTACGGAAAGCACCAAAATGTTCTTCAGCATTTTAAAGGATGGATTATAGAAACAGAAGAGCCCTTTTTTGATCCAAGTTGTGCGACGTTTATGGACTTTAAGATTAAGCAATTAAAGGATGTGCGTTTTATGTATGTTTTGCCAAGTAATGAAAATAGTGCATTGGTGGAGCTTGCCGTTTTCTCGAATGAAATTTGGTCTAATGATGACTATGATGAAGTACTCAAAAATTACATCCAGCAGTCTTTGAAAATTGATCGATTTAAGATTTTGGAAGATGAATTTGGGATTATACCCATGACAACTTATCCTTTCGAAAAGCACAACAGCAATCGAATTAAATATATTGGTACAGCTGGAGGTTGGGTCAAAGCATCTTCTGGCTATGCCTTTACACGTATTTTGAGTAAAGCCAAACTTTTAGCTGAAGCCCTTGATAATAGACGGAATGTTGATGAAGTTCTAACTGCAAAAAATAAATTTAGATTTTTCGATCAGGTCTTTTTAAATGCCATACTTAGCGGTAAAACGAATGGTGAAGAGGTTTTCTCAGGGCTTTTTAAAGGTCTACCCCCTCAATTGATTTTTAAGTTTTTAGATGAAAAAACAAACCTAATCGAAAATATTCGACTCTTCACTGGACCCCCTACATGGGCTTTTTCGAAAGCTTTTTTTGAAGAGATTTTAGTACGATAGCATCAATTTTCTTTTAAGCTTTTTCTTGTATTCTTCTTCCACCCAATCCCTGTAGTTTTTGGTCGTGTTGACTAGGCAATACGAGTATCTCCTTATCCTATCGCCAATTTCGTCTTCTAATATATTCATTAGATCAAGGGCATGCTCAAACGTATCTGCGTTGTCGGTGATGATTTCAAAATGGTTTTCCATCGACATTTCTAGAATTGCTGAGGTTTTTAATCTTTGGGCGATTACCTCTTTATGGGCTTTCTTAATGTCAAAATCAATAGTTTCGCTGTTCGGGAATTTTTCTTTTATAATTCTCGGAACTTTGTAAATAAAGCGTTTTTCTATCTCAGCATCAGAAATCAAATTCTCCAAGAAATATTGAGGAGATCGGAAAATTTTGTACCAGTCAATTTCTGCTGACCATTGTCCAAACCGCAGCGAATTATTCCCCATGTCGATGACCTCAAAAGTGCTTTTGTTTGGCAACACTCGGGATCCTCTTCCGATCATTTGGAAATAAAGTGTCAAAGATCTTGTTGCTCTATTCATTATGATGACCTCGATCGTAGGTTCGTCAAATCCGGTAGTCAAAATTCCTACAGAGGTTAAAACTGCATCAGGAGTATTTCGGAACCATTCGAGCACTTCCTTTCTTTCGTTTTTGCCCATTTTGCTGTCCAGGTGCTTGATGTTGATTCCGGCCTCTCTAAAGGTATGGTAGACTGCTCTGGAGGTTCCAATTCCATTATTAAAGATTAGGGTTTTCTTACCTTTCGCAATTTCGTTGTAGGCATAAATGAGCTTGTTTTGCATCTTGTCAGAGCTGTATAACTCCTCGGAAGATTTTACGGTATAATCGCCGTTGATACCTATAGTTAAGGTACCTAAGCCTACCTCATAACTGTATATTGTAGCTTTTGATAAGTAGCCTTTCTCTATTAAATTCGAAATATTGCTTCCAACGATTAACTCATTGTACACTTCATGCATGGGAAGCTTAATGTTGGAGCTGAGTGGAGTTGCTGTAACTCCAAGGATCATACTGTCTTCGAAATATTGAAATAACTTTCGAAACGAGTTGTAATGAGCTTCATCGATTATGACTAGTCCGATGTTTTTTAATTCCCACTCATCATACTTTAATCGATTATTTAAGGTCTCAACCATGGCAACATACGCCTGGTGGGTGTCGTTTTCGGGCAAGTGCTTTACTTTAGCATTAATGACCATATTGTTCACACCAAAATCGGAAAGCATTTTTGATGTTTGTTCACTCAGTTCGATTCGATGAGTAAGAATTAGTACCCGCTTTTGAAATTGTTCTATATACCTTCTAGTGAGCTCTGAGAAAATTACCGTCTTTCCTCCTCCTGTGGGTAACTGGTAGACGATATTGTAGTGAGGTGGGCTCTCTACAATTTTCTTGAAAACTTTTTCTAGGTCTTCTTTTTGGTAATCGTATAATTCCTTTCTTCTTCCTTTTATCACGCTTCTACTTATGGTGGTTTGGTATCAAGCAATTAGCAAATGTATTAGAAAACTTTATATGTGTGGTAACAGTTTGAGGGTTTTAATATTTGTTTTGCATTATTTGTCCTTTTTGAGGCTTTTATGAGGCATTAAGTGCAAATCTTGGGTCTTCTATATAGTTAAGACGATGCATTTTTTTTACTTCTAAGGTTAAAAAGCCAAATTCTTCCATGACTTGTCCTTCGAGACGATAAATGCCTCTACCTCTAAATGGAAAGGCCTTGGCAACGGGAGGAAAATGAACGGTGTCAATCCATTCTCCTGCTTGATCAAGAAAAGTTCCAAAGTACATACGTGTACCTTTCTTTGTTTTAGTGTTTTTTATTGTAACCAAATATCCGTAGAGTACCATGTTTTGATTTAGTCGATCCTTCATGTCTATGGCTAAGAGGGAAGAGGGTAAGGCTTTTTCGAGTAAAAGGAATGGATCACTCAATGGAAACCCTAGCAGCTCTATTTCGTCAAAGGCATTTTCTAGGCTTGTTATGCTGAATTCGGGCAAATCAAATTCTTTGATGTCAAAATCAAACAATGGACGTTGCGCGGTTCTTTTTATTTGCCGATTGGTTTTGAAGTGGCCTTTCCATAGTAAGGTGCGTTTGTCCATTCCTGTAAATCGAAAAGCATTAATCCGAATAAGTATATCCAAGTTTTCAATGCCAATCGGGATTCTGTTTACTAAGTCATCTACAGATTTATATGAGCCGTTAAGTAGCCGTTCTTTGGTGATTCTATACGCTAATTTTGAGTCAAGCCCTTGCAGATGCTGAAAGCCTAGGTAGATGTTCTTGCCTTTGATCGTGGTTTCGTAAAGGCTGGTATTGACGCAGGGGCCGTGTATGATCCCTCCTAATCTACGGGTTTCGTGTATGTAGGTCTCTGCTCGGTAAAAGCCTCCACCATTGTTGAGTACTGCGACCATAAATTCCAAGGGATAATAGGTTTTTAAGAACAGACTCTGATAGCTTTCTACCGCATATGAAGCCGAGTGTCCTTTAGCGAATGCGTATCCTGCAAAGCTTTCGATCTGTAGCCATACTTCATTGGTCAAACGATCTTCATAGCCGCGCTCTTTACAGTTGTTGAAAAACTTGTCTTTAACTTTTTGAAATTCTTCTCGTGATCTGTATTTGCCACTCATGGCTCTTCTCAATACATCTGATTCTCCGAGGCTTAAGCCAGCAAAATGATGGGCGACTTTGATGACGTCCTCTTGATATACCATGACCCCATAGGTGTCTTCCATGAGTTGCATCATTACAGGGTGTGCTCTGTTACGACGTTCAGGATTTTTGTGGCGAAGAATGTATTCCTTCATCATACCGCTTTGCGATACTCCAGGACGTATGATAGAACTGGCTGCTACCAATCCCAAATAATTGTCCACTTCTAATTTCTTGAGGAGCATCCGCATAGCAGGTGATTCTACGTAAAAGCAGCCAATGCATTCTGCTTGACTAACCATGCGATTGATCTTTGGGTCTTCCATAAAAGGCTTAACGTCATGTATGTCAATCTTAGGTGCTTCGGGGTAGTTTTTTTCTACGATCTGTATGGCATCTTTTATTTTTCCTAGTCCTCGTTGCCCTAGAATGTCATATTTGTATAGCCCTACATCTTCCGCGGAGATCATGTCAAAATGCGTGGTCGGAAACCCTTTCGGAGGAAGGTTTGTTGCCGTAAAATAATGTATGGGCTTCTCAGAAATGACAATGCCGGCAGAATGTACACTAAGGAGATTGGGCATTCCTTTGATGAATTCTGTGTAGCGTATTACCAGCTGTGGTAGTTTTTCAAGTTTTCGGAAATCAAACTTTCCACTGCTGAGGATGTCCATTTCGTGTTTGGGTAATCCAAAAACTTTCCCTAGTTCTCGTACTGCACCTTTATGTTTAAAGGTGTTGTAGGTCCCTAAGAGTGCTACGCGTCCGTGCTCGCCGCTAAAACGATCAAATATATAGCGGGTTACATCTTGACGATCTCTCCACGAAAAATCAATGTCGAAGTCTGGAGGACTTTTTCTGTAGAGATTCATGAAACGTTCAAAGTATAAGTCTAGATCTATTGGATCTACATCCGTAATACCCAAAAGGTATGCGATGATGCTGTTGGCACCACTACCTCTTCCAACATGGTAGTAGCCCATTCGTTTGGCGTAATCGACAATGTCCCAGTTGGTCAGGAAGAATGACATGAAGTTCATTTGGCGAATCAGCCCCAATTCTTTTTCTACTCGATTTTCTATTTCTTCTGTAATGTTTGGATAGCGATATCGTAGCCCTTCTGTGCAGAGTTGGTTGAGCATTTCCATGTCGCCTTGTTGTGTACCGGTATAAGTCTTGAGGTTTTGTGGCGGTCTTTTTTCGCTGAAGTCAAAGTGGATTTCGCATGTCTCCATCAGCTTCTCTGTATTGTATATCAATATTGGAAAGTGTTCTAGAGCTGCTTTGAGCGCTTTAGGGTGTACAAAGGTTTGAGTAGGATCTGCTTGTTCGGATAGTGGAAGTTTGCTGAGTAATACGTTTTTGTCAACAGCACGCAGTAGGCGATGGGTGTTGAAGTCTCGCTGGTTTCTAAAGCTTACCGTGTGGAGCAGCACCATTTTATCTTGGTAACTGCTGAGTTTGGAATAGTTTACTTTTCGCAAGTCACTCAGGCGTATACCGATGTACTCGTGAGGTAGAAATGTTTGCTTGTCTATGAGTAGGGCTTGTTCAAAAGGGTAGACGATAAAAGCGTTTTCAAACACAGGAGCTTCATCTGGGAAAGGGGTGTTGTGGTGTATGTGTTTGCTTAAGAAATTATTTAAGGCCAAGTATCCTTTGTTGTTTTTGGCAAGACCAACGTAATGTTGTTTTATGCCATTTCGAAAGTCAATGCCTACAATGGGTTTGATGTGGTAACTGGGTGCAAGGCGTATGAAGTTTAATGCTGCTGAGGTATTGTTGATGTCAGTCAGTGCAAAGCGCTTTAGCCCATATTGTGCTGCAGTTTCGAGCAATTCCTTTTCAGAAAACATGCCATAACGAAGGCTGTAATAACTGTGGTTATTGATGTACACGGAGGTGGAATTAGTGGTTAGGTAATCGGTGCTAGAAAGGCTCTATAATAAATATTGGCGTTTTGTATTCTAGTGTTTTTTTCTTTCTTATGTGTTTGTTTAGAAATTTGGAAATCAATAATTTCTTTTAGCGAACCCCGAACCCCGAACCCCGAACCCCGAACCCCGAACCCCGAACCCCGAACCCCGCTTTCATTCAATCATTTTCATTGCCCAAGGATCTTCTTTTTTTAGGTGGTTACGAAGCGCATGTTTGATAATCCATTTGCGTTGAGCACTAATTTTTGGACCGTTCCATTTTTCGATCAAATCTTTGCCAATGGCAGGGTTGTCTTTAAGTATGTCGTTGATGCAATTGGCAACTGATTTTTGAACATACTTAGAGGGGTCATCTTTGAGACTGTTTAGTATAGGAATGATTGGTTTGGGATTGTCAATGAAGCGTTGGAGTTTGCTTGCCCATGGAAGTTTGGGTCTAACGCCTTCGCATGCTAGTCTTCTAACGTGAAAATTCTCTTCTTTTGCCCAAGCCTTTAGGGTGTCTAATGTCTTTTTTGTTTCTGTGCGGATGAATGGGCGTATCGTATATTCACTCGTGTGCCGTTTAGTGATTTCTTTGAGCGCTTTCATGGAGAGGTCGTAGTCGTCTAGGCCATACTTTTCTACATATTTTGCTGCTGGCATCAACCAATAGAATTCGGTAAACATTCCGGTTTCGTTGGGGTTTTCGGGCCCAAATATTTTAGAGAGTGTTTTGATGGCCTTAGGATATTTCCCTCCAAGGTGTTGGTGGAGTAAATCTGCGATGAGTTCGACCCGTGCTTTTAGTTCAAGGGGCTGTACTCCCTTATCTACAGCTTTGATAAAAGCAGTGCTGTCAAAGCTTTTATCTACAGTGCTAAGTTTTTCACTTAGCATCTTTGCGAGGTCCTTGTCAAACCAGAGTTTTAGTTTTTTTGCCATTGATTAGCTTTTTAAAATAGTTAGGAATTGTTCCCAGGGCCCAACTTCTGTTTTGTACTGTTTGGCCATGACTCGTGAAATTTGAGTGATGTGTCCTAGGTCATGTACGACCCAAGTCGCGAGTAGGTTTTTGAGATTTGTTTGCCCAAGCTCTGGATGTATTCCAGTTTGAGTCAGTGTTTTTTTATTGACAGAGAAAGCTTTTAATAAATTGATATTTTCGCTCCTCAATGCTTTGAATTCGGCCAGTAACTCTTCTAGAGATTTTTGTTTGTCAGCACTCATTTGAGCAAATCGATCAAAGGGTTCAAATGTTTTGTTGGGTGCATCTGATAAAATTATTTGTGCTCTTGGGATCCAATCTGTTTTTTCTCCATGGATTAGGTGGCCTATGACATCGTAGGGACTCCAGGTGTTTTCGCCTTCGTTGCTTGTTGTCCATTCATTGGATAAGCCGCTTAATAAGTGCTCTAATACGGTTGGCGTCCTTTCTAGTATTTCTATCGATTTATCTATGTTAAATTTCATTTTAAAATATTAGTTGCTAAATAAATCCAATTGGGTGTTGTCTTTGTCTTCTTTTTCTCGTCTTCGTTTGGCTTGAGATTCGCCCATGCCTTGAAGATCTAATTCTTGAAAAAGAATATAATCGTACTCAGTCACAAGACGTTGACCTGTGGGTTGGAGTAGGCTTACATCTTTGTTGTGTGCTTTTTTGATGTCGGTAGAAATGGGGTAAGCATTGAAATCTTCCGGTGGAAAAGGTTTGAGTATGCTCGTTACTTCATGGAGTGGGGTGTTGATGTCCAACCACTTGTGTTCGTCTTCTCTCTCGATGATTACAGGACTGCGGTGGTGTCCTAGCTTTTGAATAAGGGCATTGGGAGTGGTGGTGATAATCGCAAAGCCTTGATGCACTTCTCCTGTGCTTTGATCGACCCATTCGTCCCAAATTCCAGCAAGAGCAAAGGGTCTTTTTTTGTCTTTGGAGTAGACCAAATACGGTTTGTTTAAGCGTTCTTTTTCGGGACCTTCAATAAAGGCATCTGCGATCACTAAGCATCGTTGCGATCGAATAGGTTTTCGAAAGCTGGGCTTTCGAATGATGCCTTTAGAGCCCTTGTAATTGGGGTCATTTTCTTTGTTGTGATCCCCTTCACTTCGGGCATTGATAAGGTACATGCGTTTTTTAGCCCACGAAGGAGATATGCCAAAATTAAAGAGCTGAAGCTTGTGTGGCTCAGCACTGGTGATGACAGGCGCTTTGTCTCCAGGAGCTACATTGACGTTGTGGGTAAAATGCTCTTTTACCTCAGTTGCATCGACTTGAAATCTTTTTTCGACGACTTTCATTTTGGTGATTACGGTATATCTTCCACACATGATTTAGCGGTGTAATTAGCGGTATTCGAATTTAGGTGTTCGGGTTTCGGGTTTCGGGTTTCGGTGTTCGGTGTTCGGATTTCGGTGATCGTAGGGATTATGTTTTGTTAGTTGTATGGTCATATGTTTTAACTATGAATGTTAATTAATTTTTGAAGTGTCGCAGCGATATGATCACATCGATCAATTAGTTTTTCGCTTTTATCTTTTGTAATATATTCTATTTCATTAGCAATCATTAGTTGAGTGATCAATTCTGCTGCTGATCCTTTAGCAATGTAAAAATGTCTGTTTCGTTGTTTATAACTGCTTAGCATTTCTCCTTCAGCAATATTTGAGGCGATAGAAACAGCCGATGAACATATCTGTTGCTTAAGGCGAAAATCCTTTCTTAGTTCTGTGTTACTACGAGTTAGCTTATAGATAGATACAGCCAAATCTTTTGACATCAACCAAACATGTAGTTTTCGAAAATTTCCCATATCGTTTTACCCTTAATACCATATAGTAATTTCTTTAAACCGAACCCCGAACCCCGAACCCCGAACCCCGCTACTGATGCCTATGCGCCAAAACAACAGGGGGTTCTCCATTAAAGGGATTAGTAAACCCACCGATGGTTTTTGCCCCGTAGGTCGAAGCACGAATGACACTTCTGCTTCCGTACTTGTTTCGTATGTTATCCATTGCTTTATATAAATTGACCGTTTTGGTCGTGTTTTCAAAAAGATTGATTTGATAGTTTCCTTCTACGAGGCTGCTAAACCGTACACCGATCAACCTGACGAGTAGACGGCGGTTGTATAGACTATTGAAGAGTTCTAACACTCGATCGATCAGATTGTGGTCAGCTGAGGTGTAGGGGATCTTCATTTGTTTGCTGTAGGTGTTGAAGTCGGAGTATCTGATTTTGACAGCCACACAAGAAGTCAATCGGTTGCCGTTGCGAAGTTGAAAAGCCAAGTCTTCGGCCATAGCACGTATGATCGTTTTGAGCTTGTAGACATTGGTGGTGTCTTTTCCAAACGTTCGCTCGCTGGAGATCGATTTGCGTTCGTGGTATTCGATTAAGGGGCGATCGTCTATGCCGTTAGATCGTTTCCAAACAGTCCTTCCGTTTTTACCAAAAACAGACTCCATCATCTCTACGGGCATCTGTTGCACTTTTTGTACTCGCTTGATGCCTAAGTTGCAAAAGGTTTGAAACATTTTGTCGCCAACCATCGGAATTTTCTTGATAGATAGGGGAGCCAAAAAAGGTTTTTCGTAGCCCGAATCTATCTTGATCTGATTGTTGGGTTTGGCTTCTCCAGTAGCTACTTTGGATACGGTCTTATTCGCCGAAAGGCCAAAAGAAATAGGGAGTCCTGTTTCTTTTATAATTTGTTGTCGCAGTTCGCTCGAAAACTTATAACAGCCTACATATTTGTCCATCCCAGAGAGGTCTGCATAAAACTCATCTATGCTCGCTTTTTCGAGTAGTGGAACCTCTCCTTTGATGATCTCCGTCACCGCTTTAGAATACTTGGTGTAATTACCTGCGTTTCCTCTAATCACAATCGCCTCTGGACAAAGTGCACGAGCCATACGCATGGGCATGCCAGAGTGTGCTCCAAATTTGCGTGCTTCATAACTGGCAGTAGAGACCACGCCTCGATCTCCAGTGCCTCCTACTAATATAGGCTTGCCGTTTAGGCGGCTATCAATCAAGCGTTCTACGGAGACGAAGAAGCTGTCAAGGTCCATATGTAGGATAGTACGTTGCATATTATCATTCGATAAAACAAATGTATGGAAATATTCCAAATGCATGGAAATATTCCATACTTAATTTTTTATTTGTATTTTTGATTGCAATTAATGCGTGAAAAAGTCAATTTAGAAGACAGAGACTAAAATATATAAGCAATATGCTCATTAAACTTTTTTTAATCTTTCTCCTGACCGCTGTGATTGTACACTTTTTGTTTAGAGAGACGCCTGAGCGAAAGCCAGAAAGGGCCAAAAAGATCAAGCCACCAAAGGTGATGCAAAAGCTAAAAATGAGAGGAGTAGTCATAGAGCCTACAGAGTATACTAAGGATTACAGTTTAGCCTATTATGATGTGCAAGAAAAGGATACTGATTATGCTTACCTCAACCAACAAGGATATCAAGGAGGAGGGTATTCTTGGGAGGGAATATTATATGGTGCCATTAAAATAACAGACCCACAATTATTAGAGCGCGTTGAACTAGATCCAGAAGCGGATGGGATAATGATCAATGCGCAAACCCGAAAGGATATAGAAAAAGTTTCTTACCTCATTGATCGAGTAAAGGCGGATAAGAAGTTTATGCTTAAAGCTATACATCATGCAAACTTAGACGGTAAAATGGAATGAGCAGTGCATTAACCATAGAAGTAAAACGATTACGAGAAGTTCGAGAAGAACTGGGATTAACACAAGCTGCATTTGCTGAATCGTTAGGAGTAAAGCATTCAACGGTAGATCTAGAACGAGGGAAAGTAAAGTTGTCTGGAAAGGTCGTCATGGAGTTGGCGCGGCAATATCACATTAATCCTATGTGGCTTTATGGTCAGAGCCAACAAAAAAGCTTAAAACAGAAGCCCCATAATCCTGCACCAAAAATGATTAGCGTAGATGGGGTGGGTCAAGAAAATATTTTAATGGTTAATGCCAAAGCAGCAGCGGGTTATGCGGGCAATTTGGATCAAGAAAATTTCATTGCCGATTTGCCGGTGTTTAGTATTCCATTGACGGAATACCGCAATGCATCCTTTAGAGGTTTTCAAGTTAAAGGAGACAGTATGATGCCCGCAATTAAAGAAGGCGATTGGGTGATTGCTCGTGCTGTTGAGTCTTTGAAAGATGCAAAGCATGGTAAAGTGTATGTTTTTGTAGAAAAAGATGGATTGAGGATTAAAAAACTACAACTTAATGGAGAGGAGTGGTGGTTGGAATCTTTGAATGAGTCCTATGAGCCTGTAGAAATTGAGCCCTCTGACATTCAAGAATTATGGTCTTTTCATAGTGTGCTTAGCACTGCAATCGATTTTATAACGGAGCGGCAATTGCTTCAAGAGATTCGTGCTGATGTGAAGCACTTAAAAGCAACACTTTAAACGAAGCGTTCGATCCAGCGTTTTAAATAGACATCATAGACCTTGTACCCAACAGGTGCTCTAAGTTCTTCTCTGATCATTGATTTTTTAAGTAAGGCTTCAATAGATTGTTGCGCGCTGGCTTGTGCTAAGTTATATTTTGATAAAAAACTTCGAGCGCTATATTCTTTTACAGTGCCTTCCTTAGCGATGCCGACAAGCATCTTCCATTGATTTTTGCTAAGTAATTTTTTGTAATTAATATAGATGACTTCATATTGATATAGGATTTCATTTTGAAGCTCTTTGAGATCCAATTCAGAAATTTTACTAATGCGTTTTCCATTAAGTTTATTGCAAAAATATTGTGTATAAAAGGTGTGGCCTTCGGTCCATTCTAATATCTGATGACATAGGTCCAGCGAAATGGATTTTTTTAATTTTTTGAGTTGTGATTGAATGAAGCTTGCATATTCCTCTCTTTCTATAAACCCGAGTTCCATAAGTTCCACTGAACCAAAAAGTGGTTTGTTGGCATCGAAAAACAAATGACTTAATAGGTTGTTTTCACTGCCAGAAAACAAATAATGAATATTTGTTGCAGTTTGAAAATGTGACCGCAGTGTTGCGTCAATGCGGGTTGTTTCATACTTGCTTATTTGTTGAAATTCATCAATTGCTATTTGAAAGGAATATTTCTGTTGGCCGAGCAATTGAATTAAGGTTTGAATAGAAAGTTTAATATCTGCTGGTTTTTCTATATCCAATTGAATGCTGGGGCTGTTGGTAATGGGGTCAAAACTTATAATTGGTCGAAAACGAGAGAAGAGCTGGATTGAGTTTTGCAAAAAGCCTTTTTTCTTTTTTTCTAATGCATTGATACAAGCGGATATAAGTTTGTTGGCAAACTCGCTGTCAGAATTTGTATCCATTACATCCAAATAAACGGGTACTACTTTTTTTCGTTTGGACAAGCTGTGATGGAAATGATGAATTAAACCAGTTTTGCCTAGTCTTCTTATTGAGTATAATACGACGTTTCTTCCTTCTGTAAATATCTCGAACAATCGGTTGAGTTCTTTTTTTCGGTCGCAAAAATTATCTGGCCCCGTGTATCTGTCCAATGGAAAGATTAATTGTGCTAATTCCTTCATTGTTTAAATTTACATAAAATACATTACATAAAACATGTAACATGTCTTACGTATTTCAGTGATAATAAATGCAGTGTTGAGACCGGTACTTATTGCCTGCGTTTGTAATTGTTGGATTACATTTTTATTGGATTGAACATTCTAGCAATATTTTTGCTTTACTTAGTATATGCGAAAAATAGTTGTAGCTATTGGAGGATCCAGTGGATCAATTTATGCACAAAGACTTTTATCTAAGTTAAAGGATAGAAGTGATGTTGCAGTTGGAGTTGTTGCAAGTCCCAATGCAATTTTAAATTGGGAGATA
This sequence comes from Saprospiraceae bacterium, assembly GCA_020627705.1. Classification (GTDB taxonomy): domain Bacteria; phylum Bacteroidota; class Bacteroidia; order Chitinophagales; family Saprospiraceae; genus JAHDHU01. Next base: position 21,709 of record JAHDGJ010000013.1, on the reverse strand, counting down.
GAAATTGGGCCTTTTGATCAAAAAGAAATTGGGTTCAAGCTTTATGATAAAAACGACTTTTTCGCTCCATTCGCTAGTGGGTCAGCGCAATATGATACGATGATAATATGTCCTTGCTCTATGGGTGTAGTAGGCCGAATTGCTGCTGGCATATCATCAGACTTGATGACAAGAGCAGCAGATGTGATGCTAAAAGAAAGAAGAAAATTAATCTTGGTTCCTCGTGAAGCACCTTTTAGTTTAATTCATCTAAAAAATATGACAAGTATTACTGAAGCTGGGGGCATAATTTGTCCTGCAAGTCCTTCGTTTTATTCTAAACCAAAAGACATAAACGAATTAGTTGATACAGTAGTAGAACGCATCTTGGATTTAGCCCAATTAAAAAATGACGGATATCGTTGGGGCTCGAATTAAACTAATGTTAAGTTCTGCTTTGTAGTAAACAACCATTTTATTTATTTCGCTTTAAAGAAAACAAATTGTCATAATGAAACACATACTATTCTTTGTATTGATGGGCAGCATTAGTATGCTTCATGCGCAAAAGGATGATTTTTTTATAAAAGGACCTACAAGCGCAAATTCTGAGGCAGAGTTTCAAGAACAGTATAAAAAGAATATACGAAAGTCTAAGATTAATGGAATTTACATCCCCAAAGATTTGCAAGATGCCTTTGAGGAAATTATTGCATTGTCTCCAGAAGAATCCATTGTAAAATTTAAAAACGCAGATGAAGACATAGTAGCAAAAAAATTACACCATGGTTTAGGGAAATGGATGATTTCTAAATGGTGCTTTTACACTGGATCACGGTTTAGTCATAAATTAAAAACAAAAGGATTGAGTCATCCAGATGATATGGCTCAGTTCGTCTTAAGGACGTTTCATAGGCATCTAAATGAGCTTCCTTTGGAAGAACAAAAACTCATTCAAGAATATAAAAAAGTACGAGAACAAAAACTTGCGGAGCGCAGAAAAGAGCGAAAAATAATCTCCACCGAAACAAGAAAAGTGGATAAAAATTAAGTGGCTATTAAACTACTCGTGTCATATTCTAAATATTGAAATGTATAATTTATATACATTTGCCTCCCATTTTCATTTAAATGAATCAAACAAATGGAGCCTTTTTTGTAGAATCTAATTACAAAGAATGCATTGATTTGAAATAGAGATATAGTAATATGCCAAAGAATTTACTAATTGTTGAGTCCCCAGCCAAAGCAAAAACCATAGAGAAATACTTAGGAGAAGACTTTAAAGTCAAATCAAGTTATGGCCATATCCGTGACCTCGAGAAAGGGAGCAAAGGGATAGACATCGAAAATAAATTCGAACCCAGTTACGTAGTATCACCAGAAAAAGTTAAGGTTGTAAAAGAGCTAAAATCTGCTGCTAAGGGCGCATCTGAAGTTTGGCTAGCGACGGATGAGGATCGAGAAGGAGAAGCCATTGCGTGGCACTTGTGCAACGAGCTAGGCCTAGATCCAGCCACAACTAAACGAATCGTATTTAGAGAAATTACGAAACCAGCTATTCAAAAAGCGGTACAAAATCCTGGTAAAGTTGACTTGGATTTGGTCAATGCTCAGCAAGCTCGAAGAATATTAGATCGATTGGTTGGATTTGAGTTGTCAGGGGTCTTGTGGCGAAAAGTAAAAAATAAACTTTCTGCAGGAAGAGTACAATCCGTTGCTGTAAAACTGATCGTAGAAAGAGAAAAAGAAATACGTGCATTCGAGGCTGAGGCGTTTTACAAAGTTGTGGCTTTATATAATGTCAAAAGCAGTAATGGTATTCAAGTAGAGCTGAAGGCAGAATTGAAAAAGAATTTAGAAACTGAGCAAGAAGCTCAAGAATTCTTAGAGAAAGCAAAGACGGGTATTCATAAAATAGTAGACATTAAAGTACGTCCGTCAAAGAGAAAACCTGCCGCACCATTTATTACTTCAACACTTCAGCAAGAAGCCAGTCGAAGGTTTGGTTATAGTGTGAGCCGTACGATGAGTATTGCCCAAAGATTGTATGAGCAAGGTTTGATTACCTATATGCGTACGGATTCTCCCAATATGAGCGAATTGGCAATTGCGGGTATAGAGAAACAAATCATTCAAGATTTTGGAGAAAAGTATTCTGAGCCAAGAAGATTTAAGTCAAAAAAGAAAGATGCGCAAGAAGCGCATGAGGGGATTCGGCCAACATATTTTGAAAGAAAAAATGCAGGGTCGGATGGTGATCAGCAAAGATTGTATGAACTCATTTGGAAGCGAGCTGTAGCCTCTCAGATGGCACAAGCCGAGCTAGAAAAAACAACCGTTGAAATTGAAATTTCATCCAATCCAGGACAAATACTCACAGCACAAGGAGAAGTAATAAAATTTGATGGGTTTCTCAAATTGTATATGGAAGCCAAAGATGATGATGCCGAAGGAGAAGCAAAAGGAATATTGCCACCTGTAAACGTTGGGCAAGAATTGGATTTGAAAATATTACAAGCAACCGAAAGATTTACACGCCCTCCATCTAGATATACGGAAGCAACTTTAGTGAAGAAGTTAGAAGAGCTAGGTATCGGTAGGCCATCAACATATGCACCAACTATATCTAGGATTACGCAAAAAGATAGGGGCTATGTAACAAAAGAAAGTCGAGATGGTTGGGAGAGAAAGTACAATCAATATGCTTTACAAAACGGAGAAGTAGCAAAGCAAGAGTTAACAGAAACAACAGGCTCGACTTCAAATAGACTTTATGCCAGTGATATCGGAGAAGTGGTCACAGATTTTTTAAGTGAACATTTTACTGATATTATGAACTATAGTTTTACTGCAGAGATAGAAAACAAACTGGATGATATTGCTGCTGGGCGTGAACAATGGAAAGAGATGTTAGATGATTTCTATGATCCGTTTCATGGAAGAGTAGAAAAAACGATAGAAGAAGCGCAAAGAGCAAAAGGGACACGTATTTTAGGTAAAGATCCGGAGACTGGACATAGTGTCTTGGCCCAGATGTCAAGATTTGGACCTGTGGTTCAAATGGGTACGGTAGATGAAGTAGGGGAAGAAGGTAAGCCAAGGTTTGCTTCTTTAAGAGTGGGGCAGTCCATCAGCAATATTACTTATGAAGAAGCCATGGAACTCTTCAAGCTTCCAAAAGATATGGGAGAATACGATGGACTTGAACTTAGTATTAATTCTGGTCGTTATGGACCGTATATAAAATTTGGCGAAGTATTTATTTCGATTCCTAAAGGGGAAGAGCCCAACGAAATGTCGCGCGAAAGAGTGCTGGAGTTAGTAGAAGAAAAGAAAAAAGAATTGCGGCCTTTGGGTCATTACAAGGAACTCCCTATCACTAAAGGTAAAGGTAGATTTGGGCCTTATTTTAAATGGAATGGAATGTTTGTCAACATTCCAAGAAAATTTGATCCAGAAACAATTTCTGAAGAGGATATGCTGGAGTTGATCAAAGCAAAAGAAGAAAAAGAAGCAAACAGATATATTACTGTTTGGGACAAGGAGAAAATTGCTGTCGAAAACGGAAGATGGGGGCCTTTTATTCGATTTAAAAAGAAGAGTTTCAAAATTGAAAAAATAAACGACGTTCGAATTACCTCAGAACAGGCCAAGTCGATAACACTTGAAGAAGCGCAAAAGATTATTGAAGGCGAACAACCTAAATCGATGATCGAGCGTGTTTCCAAAATGCAAAAGGAAGAAGCTTAAAAATAGTTTATATCTCCGCCAATATGATTTGTGCCGCCTCTAAAGAGGCAGAGCCTTGCCCTAGTTTATTAAGAACCTCGGTTTGATACAAATGCTTTAAATCTGTTTTACTGGATTCCACTTTTTTTGTTTCCGAAAGAAGATTTTCAACTGTAAATTCTCCTTGGATTAATTCTACAACGATCTTTTTGTTTGCGATAAGATTTACCAATGAGATATACGGAACATTGATAAGTTTCTTGGCTATACTATATGAAATCTTGTTTGCCTTATAGCATACGACTTGAGGAGTTTGGTGCATGGCGGCCTGCAGGGTGGCAGTTCCAGAACTGATCCAAGCTACTTGGGTTCTTTGAAGCAAATTGTCGCTTTGATCAAATACGAGTTTTGTATTGCCCAACTCAAATTTTTCATAAAAACTTTTACCAATGGATTGCATGGCGGCAAGTATGACTTTGAATCCCTCTAATCTCTTCGATGCCTCAAGCATGGTGGGCAATATTTTACGAATTTCTTGTTTCCGACTGCCTGGCATTAAGACGAGAAGTTGCTCTTTAGGATAAGGATCATGTACCGGTTTACGTTTAAGCTTATTTACATGGTCAAGCAAAGGGTGGCCTACATATGAAACGTTCCAGTCGTATTTTTTATAAAAGGCTTTTTCGAAGGGAAGTATGCAAATCATTCTGTCGATAAACTTCTTCATTTTTTGCACACGGTTTGAATTCCATGCCCAAACCTGTGGGGATATGTAGTATATGGTTTTATAATTTTTAGCTTTTGCCCATTTGGCAATCCTTAAATTAAATCCGGGATAATCAATGAAGATTATAGCGTCGGGTGCGAAGGATTGAATGTCTTTTTTGCAGAGTTCAAAATTCTTTTTTATGATTCTGATGTTTTTAAGAACCTCTACAAACCCCATAAAGGCCAAGTCTTTGACATGCTTTACAAGAGGAGTCCCAGTCTCCCCAATTTGATCGCCTCCCCAAGCTCGAAATCGTATCGAAGGATTTTTAGTTTTTAATGCTCTAATAAGATTTGCACCGTGAAGATCACCCGAAGCTTCACCAGCTATGAGGTATAATTTCAATTTTATAAGAGGTAATCTTTGTAAATATAAAACCAAACAATCGCACAAATAAAGGTGCCTACAACGGTTCCTCGCTGTGCCTCCAACCATCGAATTCTTTTTAAATAATTAATGGTGATTATGTTTAAACAAATTGCAACCAAATAGGTAGTTCTTGACCTTCTTCCGGATATACTAGAAGTAGTTTCATCCATAACACCTGCTTGCTCAAAAAACTGAGATACCCCCGTCAGCATTAATGAGCCTAAAGCAGCTACGGCAAAAGCCAAAATGAGGCCGGTAATAACATGGTCGAATGTATGTTTGTTCATATTGGATTTATTCTAAACTTTTGAGTGTCTCCATTGCGTCGTAATCGGTTAAGTCATGCATGCACGGCACTACTGACACAAAATTATTTTCTAATGCCCACAGGTCCGTGTCTGGATGATTCTTATTGTTTTCAAAAGTTCCACCCATCCAATAATATTTACCGCCTCTAGGGTCTTGACCCTCTTGAAAATGTTCAATCCATCCACCTTTACCTTGTTTACAAATTTTCCAACCTTGAATATCTGCTATATCGGATTTTGGAATGTTGACATTTAATAAAGTTCCATGACCATTTTTATACGAAAGCATTTTTTCTATCAAAATAGAGGCATAATGCTTAGAAGCTGTAAAATCTGCATTACTTGAGTAATCTAAAAGTGAGAATCCTATAGAATTAATATTATCAATGCTTGCTTCCATTGCAGCGGACATGGTGCCAGAATATATAATGTTTAGAGAAGCATTGCTCCCATGATTAATTCCAGAAACACAGAGATCAATTTTCTCATTTTTGAATAGAACGCTTTTCGCCATTTTCACACAATCCACGGGTGTGCCCGAACATTTAAATGCCGTTACATTTTTAAAATGAAGATAGGGCTCGACTCGTATAGGTTCGACCAAGGTAATTGCATGACCTTGACCAGATTGTGGTTTGTCTGGGGCGACGACCAAAACATCTCCAAAGGATTTTGCAACCTCTATTAAAGCGGCAATACCTTTGCTGTCTATTCCATCATCATTGGTTACTAGGATTTTCTTACTCATACATTTATACTAATTCTGCTATTATGTTTTTATTTCCTTTGACAACCTCATTCAGCTTAACCTTGATTTTGGAATCCAAAGGCAAATAAAGATCTACCCGCGATCCAAATTTGATAAAGCCAAAATCTTCTCCTTGCCTAACCTCGCTGCCACTTTGCACATAACAGCAGATCCTTCGGGCTAAAGCACCGGCAACTTGTCGCACCAAAACTTCTTTGGAACCATTGTCAAACACTACCGTAGTGCGTTCATTTTCTGTAGAAGATTTAGGATGCCACGCCACCAAGTATTGACCCTTATGATATTTCTGATAATTGACTTTGCCCGAAATGGGAGACCGATTTACATGGACATTAATAGGTGACATAAATATGCTAACCATCAATCTTTTGTCCTTAAAGTACTCCGACTCTTCCGTTTCTTCAATGATCACGACTTTCCCATCAGCAGGAGCATATACCCAGTTGTCGTTGTATTCTGCAATGGTTCTTTTCGGATTTCTGAAGAACTGAAGAATGATCACCATCAGAAGCAATGAGAGTACAATTCCTATCCAGATAAATCCAGGGGCGAAATATTTAAAACCCATTATAAGCAGTGCAGATATTACGAGACCGACTAATATGGTTGCTGTTCCTTCTTTATGTATCATGGTTGTATGAAAGTTAGAATAAAGGCGACGAAAGGCCAAATAAATAAAAAGGCATCAAAACGATCAAGGAAACCTCCATGACCTGGTAAAAGATTGCCTGTATCCTTAACACCTAAAGTTCTTTTAAGTTTGGATATCCCAAGATCACCAAATAGGCCAAAGACAAATATGATAAAAGCAAGGACCGTCCAAAAGAAAAGGCTCTCCTGTGAAATCTTTGCAATGCCCATTCCAGCAAGTATCGTGAACGACATGCCGCCTAGTGCTCCTTCCCAAGTTTTATTTGGAGAAATGGATGGCAGCAATTTTGTTTTGCCGAAAAAAGAACCGACCAAATAGGCCATGGAATCCGCGATCCATATCAGAACAACACACTTCAAAAGAAAATACGTGGAGGATTCATGCACGTTCATGCAATACAAGGCTAGCAGCATTGGGTGTAAAACAATAAATCCACAATGCTTTGATAAATGCACTTTAAAATCAAAGAATGGTACATCTCGAAATAGATTTATGATCGTGAGAAGACCATAGAGCAAAGAGATGTAAATTAGTATTTGCCAAAAAAGAGAAAATCCTTCGTTATAATAACCAAAAGCAAAAAAAAAGACGGCATATATAATATTGATAGCGGTTGTCATTCCAAGATTGAACCTATCCTGATCCAAAGGTTTATTTCTGGGATCCAAAAGAAACAGCTCTCGATAACAAAGCAAACAGACTAAGGCGACAAAAAGGATATTCGTATTAAATGACCAATAGAGCAAGAAGAGAGAAACCGAGCCAAAAAGAATAGCAGTGATGCTTCGTTTAATCAGCTTCTCCTTTTTACTTTCACTCATGATTTAAAATTACAATTTAACGTACCAAAATTAGCTTTGTTATGACTAGACTAAGCGTAAATATCAATAAAGTTGCTCTCATTCGTAATTCTCGGGGAGAAGATCAACCGAATCTCATTCAAGTGGCCAAGGATTGCGAAGAATTTGGCGCAGAAGGCATAACCGTTCATCCGCGCCCTGACGAAAGGCATATTAGATATAGCGACATTCCTATGTTAAAAGAAGTTGTTCAAACTGAATTTAACATCGAAGGTTATCCAAGTGATGATTTTTTAAAAATGGTATGTGAGGTGAGGCCTGACCAATGCACCTTGGTGCCCGATCCTCCCGGGGTTCTTACCAGTTCAGAGGGGTGGGATACCATAAACAATGCTGCCTTATTGAAGGAAGTTGTTGCAAAATTAAAAGATCAGGGTATTCGAGTTTCTTTATTTCTTGATCCTAAGATTGATTTTGTGAAAGCAGCCAAGGAGACGGGAGCTGATCGCGTCGAGTTTTACACTGGAAAATATGCGAAAAATTACGCCTTTGGCAAAGAATTAGCAGTATCTGACCATGTACTTGCATCTAAAGAGGCCAGCAAATGTGAAATTGGTGTTAACGCCGGACATGACTTAAATCTTGAAAATTTGCATTTTTATAAAAGCAGCGTTCTGGGGCTTTTAGAAGTTTCTATAGGGCATGCTTTGATTTGCGATGCGTTATATTTTGGCTTACATAATGTAATTCAGATGTATACACATGAGTTGAAAAAGTAATATGAACAATTAACCACAGAGAATAGCCTTTGAGAGAATCGAACAAAGGTTCAGCTTTTCTTCTATTTGGTTCTGTGTTTTTAATATTTTCGTTAACATTGCATTAACGTTATTTAGAAAAAATTGAAATAAACTATTTACAATCTATTATTAACTAAAATCAGCTTAATATGAAAAAACTTTCTATGCTGTTTTTTGCTATGGTATTAGCAGTAGGATATGCTGCAGCGCAAAGGACAGTAACAGGGACAGTTATTGATGAAACAGGTCTTCCAGTAATTGGAGCAAACGTAATCATCGAAAACACTGCCTTGGGAACGATTACTGACATTGATGGAAAATTTTCATTAGAAGTACCAGATGGCAGTGACAATTTGGTAATTTCTTACACAGGTTATGGAACACAAACAGTTAGTATTGCTGGAGTCAGCAATATTGACATTTCTATGTCTGAAGGAGAATTAATTGATGAAATCGTAATTACCGGGGTAGGTAAAGGTACATCCACAAAAAAATTAGGATTTGCCGTGAGTAAAGTAAACGAGGAAGCACTCGAAAAAGTACCTGGTGTTGATCCAGGTAACGCTTTGAGAAGTAAAGCTCCTGGTGTACGTATTGTTCAAGCTTCTGGTAACCCGTCTTATGCTTCAGAAATAAGACTAAGGGGTTCTAGCTCAATTTCTGGTTCTCAAAGACCATTGATCATCATCGATGGAATTTTGACGGAAGGAGATTTGAGAGACATCAACATGGATGACGTAGAATCTATGGAGGTAATTAAAGGTGCAGCTGCATCAGCTCTTTATGGTTCTTTGGCTGGTAATGGTGTAATTCAGATTATCACTAAAACTGGTAACAGCGATGGTGATGGACTGAGAGTTTCATTAAAGAATGAGTACGGATTTTCACAAATTGCAAATGCATACCCAATTGCTACAAAGCATCCTTTTGCTAACGACCCTATGGGTGTTAGAATGGGAGATTGGGATCAAGATCCTACTACTCCAGAAACATCAAACTTTGGTTTCGATTTGACAGGATCAACAGTAATTACATTAGATCCAGAGAGCCGATTCGTAAATGACTTCTTATCTCCAACATTTGACAATGTTGACAGATTCATGTCTGGAGGAGCATTTTACAACAACAACATTAGTTTAAGAAATACAGGTCAGAAAGTAAATTATTTGCTTTCATTCTCAAATCAAGTATCTGATGGTGTAATTGACGCTTTGCCTTCATACAAAAGAAGAAACTTCAGAGCAAACTTGGACATGAGACCAACAGATAAACTAACATTGAAATTTAGATCAATGTACGGTTTGACCGATGGTGTTGAAGTTGCTGAGCAAGGACAGGGAGAGAACTTGTTCTTCGGCTTATTAACTTATGAGCCATTTATTGATTTGGATGCAGGAGGAAATTTCTCTGATAATTATGATGCCTCAATTTCTGAATATGACCCAACGCCAGATGGTTTTGCTATCAGCACTACCAATGCGGAGAGTCCACTATATAATGCAACTGCGTTGGATTGGGGGTTCGAAAGAGAGAGAATCCTAGGAATACTTTCAGCGGAATATGCATTAACAGATAACCTTTCTGCAGAAGTTTCTTACTCTATTGATAAAACAAACGAAGATGGATTTTTTGTAAGACCAAAGAACTTCTTTGATGCGAGTGCATTTGTTGAAAACCAAGGAGGAATGCAGCTGTTCAATGAAAGACAAAATAAATCAGTTGCTTCTGGTCAATTACAATATGACACAGAATTAGGTACTGATTTTAATGGTGTGTTTACTTTGAAGTATTTGTATGAAGATTTGCAAGGAGACTTGTATAACATAGGTGGAACTAACTTTGTGGCCAATGGAATTCAGAATATTGGAGCATTAGAAAACATCAATGCAGGATCATTCTTCTTCAGAGAAATTGCTGAAAACGTTTTCTTTGATGCTCAACTAGATTACCAAGACAAATTGATCATTGGTGGTATGATTAGAAATGATGGATCATCTTCTTTTGGTGAAAACGAAAGAAGACAGTGGTACTACAGAGGATCATTGGCTTACAGACTCACTGAAGATATGGACATCAATGGTGTGGATGAGTGGAAACTCAGAGCGTCATTTGGTACGTCGGGTCAAAGACCTCCATTCTCAGCACAGTATGAGACATTTTCTGTAAACCAAACAGGTACATCAAGAAACATCTTGGGTAACAAAGACCTTAAGCCTTCTACAGTACAAGAATTGGAGGTCGGTACGGACATTAGATTCGGAGGAAGATTCTCTCTTGAAGCAAACTATGCTGTGTCTAGTACTCAAAATGATTACATTCTTGTTCCTTTATCATCTGTTGCAGGATTTACTGCTCAGTGGCAGAATGTTGGAGAAATCCAATCTACTGCTCTTGAATTTGGATTGACAGCAGATATCGTTAAGAAAAGAGACCTAAACTGGACGGCAACGCTTAACTGGGATAAGATTACTCAAGAAATTACTGACTTAGGTGGTATTCCTGCCTTTACAAGAAATACAAATACTGCATTTGACTTGTTTAGAGTAGAGGAAGATTTACCATATGGTGCAATGTATGGAAACCAATTACTAACTGACATCTCTCAACTTACAGTTGTAGATGGAGTAGTTGTAAATGGTGTAGGTGGTAACCCAATCGGAGGAATGGAATTAACGACAGATATGTTTGAAATCAATTCAGACGGATATGTTATTCCAAAGACTTTAGATGAAAATGGTAACATCGTTTCTTCAGTTGGTACAGAATTCGAGCAACCAGTGTATTTGGCTGACGAAACAGGTACTAAGATTGCTACAAATATTGGTAACAGTAACCCTGAATGGAATCTTGGTTTAAGTACTACCTTAGATTACAAAGGAGCTTTCTTATACGTATTAGTAGATCACCAACAAGGTGGAGATATCTATAACTATACGAAGCAACTTTTATACTTCAACGATAGACACCAAGATCTACAAGATTACGGTGCTCAAGGGAAGCATACACAATATTCAAATGGTGCATCTAACTTGTATAACTTGGCATCAGCTTCTAGTCATTTCGTAGAAGATGGTACATTTACTAAACTAAGAGAGGTTTCTGTTGGTTATACATTCAAGAATAGTCAGCTTGGCGGACTTTCTGATATCTTTAATAAGGTGAAAGTTGCGGTTTCAGGAAGAAACCTCGTTACTTGGACAGACTATTCAGGATGGGATCCAGAAGTTGCATTAAGAGACAATCCAACAAACTTTAGATTTGATGAGTACTCTTATCCAAACTATAGAACATTTACCGGAACGTTAACAGTTGAATTTTAATATTTATTAAAATTTTTAAATAAAAGGAATTATGAAATTCAAAAATTTAATCACATTTTCTCTCATCGCAGTACTGAGTTTAAGTTTCAATGCATGTGCAGATCTAGATGTAGAGAACGTAAACAACCCTGATACGGCTAACGCATTATCATCTCCTTCGGATTTGGTAGGTTTGGTTCAGGGGGGTATGGTTGATTTATCTTGGACCATACTTACATTTCAGAATGTAAATTTCGATTTACAGGCTGATATCATCACTTCTACAAATGCATTCTCAAATTATTGGGGAGATGCAGATGAGCCTAGAAGAAGAATTGACAATACAACGACTTTTGATGATAAAGCCAACATTGAGTATATCTGGACTGGTTGTAACGCGGCTGTTACAATTGCAAATGATATCATCCGATTTGTAGACAGTGGAAATAATTTTGACGATACTGATCAAGGTACCAACAAAATGCTTGCTGCTGCATATTTCATGAAAGGATTGGCGCAAGGATATATTAGTATGATTTACGACAAAGGTTTTGTTGTTGATGCTGATAGTGACTTGTTGGCATTAGAGTTTGTGTCATATCAAGATATGTTAGCTGCTTCATTGTCTAACTTAGATCAAGCGATTGCATTGTTTTCTGCTAATGCAGATGCAAACTTTGATTGGATCACAGATTCTAACTTGACAAATGAAGAAGCTGCTGCATTGTGTAGAACTTATGCTGCACGATTTATTGCAGGTAATGCAAGAACCTCTGCCGAAAGAGCTGGCCTAAACTGGGCTGCAGTGAAATCATATGCAGAGGGTGGTCTACAATCAGATTACAGTCCTACATCAGATGAAAACATTATTTACAACGGACAGCATTCTTGGAATACGTTTGTTGTAGATGCAGAAGGGGCTGCTTATCTTCCTACAGATCTTCACATTTGTAACTTAGCAGATCCTTCATATCCAAAATCTTACCCAACTACTCCAGGAGAGTTTTTAGGTGAAGTAACTACGGATGATGCTCGTTTTGGTACATTTGATGATGGAGTGCAACATGACTTTGAGTTTACTCCTTCTGTAGGGTGGTTAAGAGAAGATCGAAACAGGTCAATATTCTCAAACTATACGTTCCAGAGATATGCATATGACTATGCAGTTTCTAACACTGGTAATCCAATGCACATCGTTACGGCTTCAGAAAATCAAATGTTATTGGCAGAGGCAGAATTACACTTGGGTAACAATGCTGCATGTAAAGCAGTTATTGATGCTGGAGACAGAACTACAAGAGGTGGTTTGCCTGCTTTAGCTGATGATTCATTTGATACTTTAGCAGATGCTATTTATTATGAAAATATTGTAGGTAACCACAGTAATGGTTCTGCAATCGCTTTAGCATACATGAGAAGATGGGATAGACTTCAAGAAGGTTCATACTTACATCTTCCTGTTCCTGCTTTCGAATTGGAAATTTTAGGAGAAAGCTTGTACACCTTTGGTGGTGCAGGTAGAGGAGGAGAAGAAGGAACTGCTGATGGTTCTAATGCTTGGAAATAACAATTATATTTTCAAATATAAAGTGGAGGAAGTCGTTTTCGACTTCCTCTTTTTTTTTCTCAAAATAATTGCATTAAAAAGATGAAAATGAAAGCTATTTCATTGGTTTGTTCTTTTTGGCTATCCCTATTTTTAGTTTTCGGATGTAAACAAAAGCCAGTTGTAAATTCTTTTGTAGATTCAAAAGAAAATGTCGAATGGATTCATGCTTTTACAGATGATTTAAATAAAGCAATTGTAAACGATATCTTTTCTCCTCCTGTTGCTTCTCGAATATATGCCTATACTTATTTAGCAGGCTATATTCCCTTTGATAGGCTTAATCAAAGTTTGGAGATAAGTGGATTAAACACCAAGTTGGATATCTCATTAAATGGAGATTATGATCCCTTGCTTACTGCTTTATACGCAATGGAAAAGGTATCTAGAGAATTGGTTTTTTCGAGAAATTATTTGGAGGCATATCGAGTAAAATTGGATAGCCTTACAGATGAAATTAATTTAAATCCCAAAGTCATTGCAGCTTCATCAGAAGCCGCAAGTCAAATCCTTGGAGCGCTTAAGCGTCAGCTTATTTCGGTAGATAATTATGCTGAAACTAGAACGATGCAGAAGTACGAAATTAAAAATCCTAAGCCGGGTCAGTGGATTCCAACGCCTCCGGATTACTTAGATGCCCTTGAGCCACACTGGTCTAAAATTGTGCCTTTGTATTTGGATTCTTCGAGTCAATTTGCTCCCAAACTTCAGGTGAAATATGACATGAACAGCTCTTCTAGATTTTATACGGATTTACAAGAGTTGTATTCTTATACTCGGGACAGTCTAGATGAAACGAAAACAGAAATAGCAGAATTTTGGGATTGTAATCCATTCGTGGTTGAACACAACGGTCATTTTATGCGCAGCGTGAAAAAGATTACTCCTGGAGGCCATTGGATTGGGATAAACAAAATAGTTTCGAAAGACAAAAAACTTGACGCAAAATCTACTTTGCGCAATTACTGCATGCTCTCTATGTCAATGATGGATGGGTTTATTAGTTGTTGGGGAGAAAAATATAACAGCAGTCTGATACGTCCTGAAACTTTGATAAACCTACATATCGATCCAGAATGGAAACCTCTTTTGTATACACCGCCATTTCCAGAGTATACCAGTGGTCACAGTGTGGTGTCTGGAGTTGCCTCAACAGTGTTAACTGCATTGTATGGAGACAATGTAGCTTTTATTGATGATACAGAAACCGAATTTGGTTTGCCGATTCGATCATTTCGTTCTTTCAATCAAGCTGCAGAAGAAGCAGCAATTAGCCGTTACTATGGTGGTATCCATTATAAGCCTGCTATTTATGATGGATTAAAACAAGGGAGAAGTATTGGCAATTATTTTATTGAACGATTTAACTTAAAATGATGAAATATTTTTATTTCTCATTGCTTCTTTTCTTTCTGTTCGCCTGTGGGGATGATACTTCAATGGATGTAATCAGCCCTTCATTTATTTCCATAGATCCAGAAAAATCCAACATACATTTCGAAAACAAGCTTGTCGAAACAGAAGAGCTAAATGTTGTCAATTATGAATACCTATATAATGGAGGAGGTGTTGGAGTGGGGGATTTTAATAATGATGGTTTAGAGGATTTGGTTTTTACTGGAACCATGGTAGACGATCAAGTCTATATTAATAAAGGTGACTTTGTATTTGAAAAGCTTGATTTGAATTTTCAATTCTCCAAAGGATTCAGTACTGGTGTTAGTGTCGTGGATATAAATAATGATGGCTGGGATGACATATATATTAGTAGAACGGGTAAGGCCAGTCCAGACGAAAGGAAAAATCTATTGTTTGTAAACAATAAGGATTTAAGCTTTACAGAAGCGGCTGAGGCATATGGGATTGCTTCCAATCACCACAGCAACCATTCTGCATTTTTTGATTATGACCTCGATGGAGATTTGGATTTATTTGTATTAAATCATCCGATTGATTTTAAAAGCAGCCAAAAAATTAGAGTAAAACCCACCTTAGAAGGAGGTTACGAAAGAATCCTAGAACCGAAGACCCCATATGATTCAGATCAATTTTATGAAAATACTGAGGGTAAGTTTATAGATGTCAGCTCCAAAGTAGGGATCAATAATTATGGTTTTGGATTGAGTGTTTCCATCGTTGACGTAAATGAAGATCACTATCCAGACATCTTTGTGGCTAATGATTATATTGATACGGACATTCTGTATGTCAATCAAAAAGACGGCACCTTTAAAAATGGACTGAATCAATACTTTGCCCACATTTCAGAAAATTCAATGGGTTCGGATTGGGCAGATCTCAATAATGACGGGCACTATGATCTCATGGTTGTCGACATGATCGCGGAGGACAGCAGAAGGCAAAAAAAACTTGTGTCTAGTATGACGCACGAGCGATATCATACGCTCAAAAGATTGGGCTATTTTCCTCAGCATATGCGAAACATGTTGCAGCTAAATAATGGGGGAGGGAGATTTTCTGAGGTTGCCCACCTTACTGGGATGTCGAATACAGACTGGTCCTGGGCACCATTGATTTACGATTTTGATAATGATGGCCGCAAAGACGTGTTTATATCTAATGGTTATCGAAGAGATTTGTCCGATTGTGATTATACGCTGTACAAATCTGATTCCATTTCTAAGTCAAATACTTCAAGCATTCAAGAGTTATTGATAAACATTCCGGAGACTCCTGTTCAAAATTATTTATTCCAAAATAAAGGCCAGTTACACTTCAATGAAGTGTCAAGCCAATGGGGGTTAACTCAAAAAACATTCAGTAACGGTTCGGCCAGTGTAGACTTAAATAATGATGGAGCATTGGATCTTGTAATCAATAATGTTGACCACAAACCTTTGATATTAAAAAACAAAACAGCACAATCTAATCGATATATTTCTTTGGTGGTGGAAGGCGCAGCTTCGAACAGAGACGCCATTGGCACGTATCTAGAGATCTATGCCGATTCTATGATCATTAGAGAACGGGTATCTTCAAACAGAGGGTATTTTTCTTCAGTGACAAAAAGAATAAATGTTGGTTTGGGTCCAGACATTACTTTGGTGGATTCTATTCGAATAATATGGCCTACCCAAGAAGAAAGTTGGAGTAAATCAATTGCGGTAGATTCTGTGATTGCGTTAAAATATGACCAACTTGAAAAAACCAGTTTGGCTCAGAAGAACATTGATGAAGTTTTCCCCATGTTTTCTAAACAAAATATGGACTTGGATTTCGAGCATGTCGAAAATGATTTTGATGACTTGAGGACGCAACACTTATTACCACATTGTTTTTCTAATCAAGGACCGAAAATTAGTTCAGATCAAAATGACGAAGGGTATCTTTTTTTTGGAGGAGCCGCAGGGCAGAAGTCAAAAGTTCGGTTGCCTAATGGTCGATATCAAGAACTTGAAGGGACTGAGATTACTGAAGATTTAGGAGCGTGCTTTTTTGATTTGGACAAGGATGGGGACTTGGATTTATATGTAGTGGCAGGAGGTAATTCACTCCCTTTGAAAATCGAAAATTATCAGGATAAATTCTATGAAAATGTGAACGGAGCGTTTATCCTCAATCAATCAGCCATTTCGCCAACACAATCAAGTGGTGCGGCAATAACTTCTCTAGACTATGATAACGATGGAGATTTGGATCTTTTCATCGGGGGAAGAATTCTCCCTGGTAATTATCCTTTATCTCCGATTAGTTATGTTCTAGAAAATCAAGAAGGCAAACTCATTGATAGGACAACAGAAATAGCTAGACCTTTACAATATGGAGGGATGATCACTGATTCGGATTGGGTTGATGTCGATGGAGACGGAACGAATGAATTGGTAACTATTGGTGAATTTGAATCTGTAAAGGCCTACTCCTTTGTAGATGGAGCGTTTACTCCAAAAGTAATGGCCGGATTTGAAAAAACCGAAGGCTGGTGGAACGTTATGCAATGGTTGGATATTGATGATGACGGAGACTTAGATCTCATTGCAGGTAATCTAGGCTTGAATGCGAAATATAAATCAAGCCTGGATTCTCCATATACTCTTTTTGCTTACGATTTCGATGACAATGGTCGAGTGGATCCTATTGCCTGCATGGAGTATAAAGATGGATTTTATCCCATTCCAGCGAGAGGGGATTTGTTGAAGCAGTTGCCTGTGTTGCAAAGGCGCCTTAAAAACTATGGTAAATATGCAGACAGCAAAATGGAAGAAATTATAAGTCCTGCTCAGTTAGAGAAAGCAACCGTATTAAAAGCATATAGGTTCTCATCCATGTTGTTTTTAAATAATGATGGAAATTTTGTCGGGTATGACTTACCGATAGAGGCACAATTCTCTCCAATTTATGCAATCAATTACTTTAAGAAAGATAATAAGATGTTTGTTTTGCTTGGCGGAAACAATGATCAAGCAAATATTGAATCTGGACCGTATGATGCCGGAAAATTAACGTGTATCGAATATTTAAACAAAGGTCAATTCAGAACGTTAAGCTTGAAGGAATTGGGTGTCGTTGTTGAGGATCAAATCCGATCTATTGAATGGATGGAGCATGGAGGACATAACACACTCATTATTGGCTGTAATAACACTAGAATAAAAACGCTAAGATTGAATTCTTAACAGATTAAGTCTAATTTGATGATTTACAAATAATCCATTGAAAAGAATCATATCGTATTTCGTTTTCTCTTTGGCTACTTTGACAAGTGTTCTGGCTCAAGGTGAAAACAACCATTGGATTTTTGGTTCAGGAATAGGAATAGATTTTAACCCACCTCCAGTGATGGGGCCTGGCGGCACCCCAGAAGAAACAGTGGTAAATGTACCAAGCTTCACTGTTACCCCTTCTGAATTTACAGCATACTCTGACAAAAACGGTTCCCTATTATTTTATAGCAATGGGTTAAACGTATGGAACAGAGATCATGAAGTTCTGCTAAATGGAGATAATTTGGTTGCTCAGGCCGGTGGATTGGTTGTTCTAGAAGCTGTTGCTTTGCCTCAAGAATGTGATAAATATTACTTGTTCTATCAAGGCCAACTTTCTGGTAGCTCAGGCACCTTATTTTATAGTATCGTAGATATGACTTTAGATAATGGGATGGGAGGCATTCCAATGGGTCAGAAGGATCGTGTTTTGTATCAAGCACCTTTTCGAACTGTAAAAGTGGTGACTGGTATTAGTTCAAATTGGTTGGTTGGTGTTGCTGGATTTGATGATGCTAATATTGCCTTGTATGCTTTTGAAGTAGGCCCCAAAGAGATTAAGGATCCAGTGATTTCTATAATTCCCATTGATGATTTGAGAGGATTGCAGTACCGTACGCAATTTTCTCCTGATGGTACTACCATGTTCTTTATTCAAGATGGTTTATTGTTTGATGGTTTGCCAATGTACGTGCTGTCATTTGATAGAGTAACCGGTGAATTTGAGTATTCTTCAAAAGTGATTCCGGATCCTCCTTTTAGTCCAGAATACAATTCTAACATTATCTCATCTACCTTTTCTCCTGACAACCAACTGGTGTATACGGTTGAGCGCTATGGTTATTGCGAACAACTCGTTTGTTATACGGCGTTTAGTGTTTTTCAGTATCGCTTTAACAAGGATGAAAACAGCTTATACGAATCTTCAAAAATTAAATTGGCTTCATATACCATAGAAGATGACCCTATTGGTCAGATTAAGACCACGCCCAATGGCAAACTATTTTTAAGTCGGTTTGGCACATCTTGGATTGATGCTATACGAAGACCTAATGTAAAAGGAAGCAACTGCCTTTATACATCGCAATATCTAAATTGTCCTGGGGAGACTACTTCGATTAAATTTTCTAATCAAGTTTTGCCAGCCAACGAATTGCAGTTTATAGAAGATTATGACTTAGTAAATGCATTCTCTTTGTGTGAAGGCCAAACGGTAGAATTCTCTGTTGAAGATTGCTATGATCAAATTACATGGTTTAATGGTTCGATGGATACAAGTATTGTTATTGATGAGCCAGGAGAATATTGGGTTAAAATAAACCAAGGATCCTGTGAATACATCCAAGATTTTTCTGTTATTGATTATATCGAAAGCAATAGTGTTTTGCCCCCTGATTCTGTGCTTTGTAACAATGAAATACTTCAGGTAGATTTATCGCAAATTCAAGGAATAACAGACATTGTTTGGAGCGATGGCAGTAATGCTTCAATAAGGGATTTCCAAGAATCAGGAAACTACTTTTTAGAATACATGCAGGATGGCTGTATGTTTAGGGATTCGTTGCGGGTATTGCAGTTTGATGTTCCCCAAAATCCTTTGCCCGATGATACCTTAAAATGTTTCCAGGACGAACTTCAATTCGAAATAGATGTAGAGGATGCACAGTATAAATGGAGTGGTGGATCTTCTGCTTCTACCTTAAATATTCAAGAAGAAGGTGATTATAATGTAACCATAACCGTTGATCGTTGTTTGGTCGTGGATAGTATATCTGTTGCCAATCGTGAAAATATAGATTTAAACATGCCTGAGCAATTGACGACCTGCAAAGGAGAAGGCAACAAGATCGAAGCATTTCATCCCAATCTTATTTCTTACCAATGGTCTGATGGATCAACCAGTTCAAGTAATGAGTTGGATGAAGAAGAGTTGTTGATCTTAGTCGCAAATGATCAATATTGCACATTTACTGATTCGACATATGTTTACTTCAAGTTTTGTAAAGAAGTTGAGCTCTATTTGCCAAATGTCTTCTCTCCCAATAGGGATGGAGTCAATGATTTTTATAAAATTGGGATACCTGACAATGTGGAATTTATTTCTGGATCGATGAAAATATATGACCGTTACGGTAGTCTAGTGGCAACCATTGAAGATTTAGAAACAGGATGGAATGGAAAACTTAATGGTAAGTACCTTATGACTGGGGTATATGTAGCCCTTATCGAAATAGAAGTCGAAGATGTTGAAGGGATTAAAGAAGTAGTGACCAGCTCTAATTTTTTACTTCAGCGATAAATGTAATTGATCCAAGCGTATTGGGTTCTCTTTTGATGCGCTGGCCTTGATTGGCTGGTTGTCCACTCTAGCGATTTTAGCCACGCCACTTGTAAGATACTCTGTTGGATTAACCACTTTGTAAATGTTTTTTCCATCCTTTTTTAGCGAAAGTAATTTGGTGCCCAAGTTCTTTAGAATGTGAAAACTCGTAATCTTCTCCATGACTCTTTTTTCTTGATTTTGGGGATGATAATAAAACACTCTAGAGGTTGGGATAAAACTATACATTCCTTCTCCATTTTCATTAGGGAAAAAGTTTTTTGGCTTCCATTCAAAATCATGGGGACTGTGGATCATTTTGTACTCATCAATTTGAACCCAAGCCGAGTCAGGAACTGGAGTTGCTTTATGATATTCAATGCGCAATACAGGTGTGGTTGATTCTTTGCAAGAAATTAAACTAAGAGTAAATAGAATAAATAGTGCGAAAGGAAACCATACGTATTTTTGGGAGGACTGTGATTTCATGGTATAAAATATATTATCTTTATTTTTAATATGAAAACTCTTATTCATAAATTTTCTGAATATCTAAGATACGAAAAGCGTTATTCAGATCATACCGTCTTGTCTTATTCTACAGACTTGGATGCATTCCGCAATTTCTTGCTGATTCAATATCAATTTGAAGCCATACAATCCATCAAGCATACACATATACGGTCATGGATTGTTGCTATGATGCAACGAAAGGTGAGTGCAAAGTCTATAAATCGAAAAATTTCTACTCTTAAGAGCTTCTTTAAGTACCTCAAAAAAACGAAAGAAATTTCTACGAATCCTACCTTAAAAATTGTTGCACCCAAAGTCGGCAAACGCTTGCCGGAATATGTCCAAGAAGATAGAATTTCTAAATTGTTAGACTACAACCATCAAGAAATCGAAGATTATGCTCCACTGCGTAACCTTTTGATTGTAGAAATGCTTTATCTAACCGGAATGCGTAGATCAGAACTAATTCATTTGAAATGGTCCGATGTCGATATGGTTAATTTTGAAATCAAGGTTTTAGGAAAAGGGAATAAAGAGCGAATCATACCAATTAATCCGATTTTTTTCGAAAAGTTGGCAAAATTGAAAAGCCTTGAGAAATTTGAAGAGAAAGATTCTTTTTTATTTCTAACTGATAAGGGTAAAAAAATGTATGATAAGCTGGTCTATAATTTAGTAAAAACGTCACTGGCAACAGTGAGCAGTGCAAAGAAAAAAAGCCCTCATATTTTAAGACATAGTTTTGCTACACATCTTACCAATAATGGAGCAGAACTAAATGCTGTAAAAGACTTATTAGGACATGCCAATCTAGCGGCTACACAGATTTATACCCATAATTCTATAGAAAGGTTAAAGGAAGTATACCGAAAGGCACACCCTAAGGCTAAAGCTTAGTGTTTGGTCCTTTTTTCATATGTAAAAAAAAATATGTAAGCCCTTTACAATTATGAAAAAAAGACTATTTTTGCATTCGCTTTGAGGAGAGCTCATGGTGATTTAGTGTATTGATAGAGTATTGCCGATGTAGCTCAGTTGGCCAGAGCAGCTGATTTGTAATCAGCGGGTCGGG
>JAHDGJ010000029.1 GCA_020627705.1 Saprospiraceae bacterium | reverse complement strand
GTGCATCTGGATCACATCCGTAATCTCTATCCGTTGGTGCTTGCACCAACGCAGGATTGAAGGTCTGATCTACGTTAAAGTCGATCTGACAAGTAGCCAAAGTTTCTCCACTAATGACAAAAGAGTAGGACTGGGTTATGGTGCCGATGCCGCATGCGCCGTTTGTAGCTTGCGCACCTAAGAATACCCAACTTCCTGTGGCACAATTGTCATAAACCCAACCTGGGAATTGTGCATTTACAGCAGCTGTAAAATCAGTCAACCCTCTACTACCATCGAGATAATTTTCTACATCAGTACATGGAATATCGATTGGCGCAATAACTGGACAATCATGCATAACCGGATCCGTTTTGTCTTCAATAGTTAAAGTACCCCAACAAGAGTTTCCGGTACAATCATTCGTTAATGTATACTGTAAAGTTTCGCCTAGATAAGGGGAGAGATCTGATTGATCTATAGAAACACCATTAAATGTTATGTCTACGGAATATAGAACCCCTTGATCATTTCCTTCTAAAAACAAATCTCCATTAAAATCTACTGCGCAATTTGCATCAGGACCTATGTTTATATGGGAGTTACAGACGGGAATATCTCCGTCGTCTATAGTGATTGGCACAGAAGTGTAAGTAAGACATCCAGGTGTAGCAGGGGTCACTCCATCCCAAATATCACTTACAAAGTCTCCATCAAAGACGAAGTATAAGTCATACGTGCCTTGAGGTAAGGTAGTAGGATCAAACCCAGCGGTTATATCTGTTCCCGTGGGAGAATCTAAATGAACCGTAACTGTTCCTGTATGACCAACCGGCGAAATAACCGAAGTCTCTGTACCATCAAAGCTCAATGGTGCTCCATTGAAACATAGTAAATCTTGCGAAAGCACAGGGTCGCTTATGATGGGATATTGGCAAGCATTCGAAATTGATACTGGCATTCCAAGCGGATCCAATAATGGAATGGTTATAAAACCACCAAGTCCATCAGGAAACTGTACATCTACATTTAAAGAATAACCGACTACATCCAAATGATCAAAAGTTAGTTCATAATTTCCGGGGGTTGGTTCTGCAAAGGAGTCGCCAATAGCAATTCCTAGGATACCAGTAGAACCTGCTCCGACGACTAAATTTAATCCTGCTGGACCCATAATTTCAACCAACTCGCTAAAGGTACCATCCATCGCACCATTTGCCGTTTGGTCATCGTTACAAGCACAAGGATCAGTAATGCTCAATGTTGTAAATGTACATGATGGAGCAGTCCCAGTAAACTCGGCGGAGCAACCTTCGGAGTCAGTGACAGTAACAGAATAAGCACCACCTGCAGAATTGGTAATAGACAATTCTATAGGAGTAGTAGATCCATAAGTGAAGCTTGTCGCACTTAATACACCTCCTGTGGCAGCAATGGTATAATCTCCAGTACATTGAAGTCCTGGTAAACCACCATCAATGTTAGCTATTTCAATAATAGGGACGATTGCCGCACCTAATACACCACAAGAACCAAAGCTAACATCTGCAGTTATGGCATCTAATACATGCACAACTTGTTGACACGTGGCAGTATTGCCACCAGCATCAGTAGCAGTATAAGTCACAATGGTTGAACCTAATGGGAAAACAGCTGGTGCATCGTTAGAAAGTGTTGGGGTTCCACAAGCATCAGAAACAACGGGATCGGTTAAAGTGACATTGCCGTCACACGAAGTAACTGGATCCAAAGTTGTTACACTTGCGTTATCATAAAAAACAGCCCCTCCATCAAATCCTGCTTGCTGAATAAAATCAAAAGAAACGATGGCTGTTGTGGCACATGAGGGAGCAATGATACATCCGCCCATAGCTTCCCAAACATCTAAGCCGGCAGTTGTGGCATCAGAAATTTCATCCAAGAGGGTGGTTCCCAAAGACGCATTGGCGGGGTCAAAAAATTCAATGTTCATTTGGAAGACATTGGAATTTGCTAGTATGTCATCTCCTGTTTGATTGAACGTAACGGCGTCAAAGCAAACCAATTGTCCTCCACTTACAACTACAGTCGAACTAACTGATGTTTCGTTTTGTAATCCAGTGAATTGACCAAACACTTTTGCTGAGTTTGGTGGCAAACCAACTCCTCCATCCAAAGGAGTGTTCCATCCTGGACCCATTATGTCCCATCCAGTATATGTATCAAATGCTCCATCTGCATTCAAAACATTTGATGGTGAGGTTGGGCAAACAATAGTAGGTAAATCTTCCCCACAAATTTCTAAGGCTACATCAGAGACCGCAACAATAATATCTTCTGCCACTGGCATGTTTGTAAAATCTGCTAACGCAAACACAATAGAATAGGTCGTTCCAGGAGTCCAAGTAAAACCATTGACAGGGGCACCATCCGCTAATGACCCACCAATCGAGCACATACCTGTTCCATCTACGGTAGCATTCCAAACATAGGCTTGTCCTCCGTTTCCTGGAGCACCCGTTCCATTTTCAATTCTAAATTCCAATAAGAATGGCGTAGAACCAGACATGACATCAATGTCAGCTGTCAAACAAAGATCGTTTACAATATCAGGGAATGACAAACCAGTAATCTCTGAACCAGCAAAGGCATTGTATGCTCCGGCTGGCAAACTTAGTGTGCCCATGTTTGTCGCTGCATCATAATTCGGGGCTGGCGTTCCAATAGTTGATGTGCATGGCGGATCTGCAAAAACACAGAAATCTTGTCCAAATTCGCCAGCGAAGTTGCCAAACGCCGAGGTTGTTATATCTATTGGATATGTTTCACATGCTTCAGCGCAAGCTGTACATGCTCCTGAAGCAAGGGTACAATCCGTATTCATTGCCACGCAATCTCCGGCAATCCATGACAATTGAATATCTCCATTGCTAAACTGCCAGTTGAGGTGTAAATCTACGGTTGCCGTATTTCCTGTGACAAGACCAGTAACTGGTATTGAAAATGTGCTTCCCATAGGAAGTGTGAATGTTCCTGCTGGAGGAGGACCGCCTATAAATCCTACCAAGCCCGCAACCGGATCAACAATTGTTATGTCGACTGTTGCATTCCCCATTCCGTCTTCAGTAATAACATAAGTAAAACCATTTGGAACATCTCCAGCTCCAACCCCGGTAATAGATCCAGATCCTATACAAGGAGTAGGTGTCAAAGCACCCATAGCTATGTTATCGAAATAAAAGGCATCATTAGACATTGCGATTCCCGCACCAGGGTTTGGATTACCACAAGCATCAGGATCACAAGTAAAATTAGGAAATACAGAAACTGTGGTGTATGTATTAGCAAGGTCAGGAGCTCCAGGACAACCATTTGCAAAGTCAAAGGTTAAGGTTTCCCAAGCATTGGTCATTGTTGTGGTAGCTATAACTTCAGAGGTTATCGCTGCGTTTGTACAATCTTCAACTTTTAATAATATTGAGGCACCTGCAACTGGAGAATAAACATCCATGGTCATCGTCATACTACCAGCTGCAAAAGGAATAGGGTCCGTCGAACATGGAGGCATATTTACAGTTACCCCAGACCAGCAATCAGCTCCTGCGGTTTTAGTCGTACATAAAACATTGTTTGTCGGATCGGTTGGGTCCGCACCATATGTGGCACTTATGTTTGCTCCAAAAGGCCCTAACGCTACCGTTGGATCATCAAAGGTGATTGGAAAAGTAGGAGGAGGGACTATGGCTAAATCTATATTATCAAAATAAAATGCATTGGCATTTTGCGCAACAGCAGCTCCAGGGTTAGGATTGCCGCAGGCATCAGGATCACAAGTAAAGTTGGGAAAAACAGATACTGTGGTGTAAGTATTAGATAAATTAGGAGGGCCAGGGCAACCCATAGAAAAATCAAAAGACAAGGTTTCCCATGCATTGGTCATGGTTGTAGTTGCAATCACTTCGGAAGAAATCGCTCCATTGGTACAGTCTTCAACTTTTAACAAAATCGAAGCTCCAGCTACCGGTGAATAAACATCCATGGTCATCGTCATACTTGTTGCTGTAAAGGGTACCGCATCTGTAGAGCAGGCGGGCATATTTACTGTTACCCCAGACCAACAATCCGCCCCAGCTGTTTTTGTTGCACAGAGTACTGAATTGGTAGGGTCTGTTGGATCAGCCCCATAAACTGCCGACATGTTAGCACCAAAAGGTCCCAAAGCAACAGTTGGGTCTTCAAAGGTGATTGGGAACGTGGGTACTGGAGGAGTTGCATACACTATGTTGTCAAAGTAGTAAGCCGAAGCTGAAGTAAATATTCCTCCTGCTGCTGGATTCGCAACTCCACAAGCATCGGGGTCGCAAGTAAAGGCAGGAAAAACACTGATTTTATCATAGGTGTTTGCTGTGTTAGGAGCTGCTGGGCATCCGTTTGCCAAATCAAACGACAAAGTTTCCCAGGTGTTTGCCGCAGTAGTAAAAGCAATTAACTCTGAAGCGATAGCACCATTGGTGCAATCTTCTACTTTAAGCAAAATTGGCGCTCCTGCCACTGGAGAATATACATCTACAGTAATGATTGTTGATGTAGTGAAATCGATAGGCTGACTTAGGCAGTTGGTAGTGGCTGCACCATCCACAGAAACACCTGACCAACAATCCGCTCCAGCCGTTTTGGTAGCACAAAGCACATTATTTGCCGGATCTGTTGGATCCACACCAAGCACTGCACTCATATTATTGCCAAAAGGCGAAAGTGTCATGGCTGGATCATCAAAAGTAATTGTCGTGGATTGGCTAATGACTGAGACTACAGATAGCAAGCCGATACATAAAGCACATAGCATGCGCAATACATGGGGGAACTTAGACATTCAGATTGAGTTTTGGTTCTAAAAAATTCGTCTATATACCTTGAAGATAAGGATTAAGTACAATTTCTAAGCTTCTTTGATATTAGAGAAAAAATGTATTGGTCTTGTATTCATGCTTAAATAATTGTAAATCAATTCTTTGTGATAAAAAGTCATGTAGAAAGAGATACGTTTGTAGTATTGAAAAAATTCTGTGATGTAACGTTGATGTAGTTCTTTGATGTAAATTTTGCGCATCTTTAAACAGGCTTCCCGAAAAAGTAAGTGACGTATGTGCAAGAATATCTTTTATGTTTTCTTCTTCATTTTGTTTGTATTAAACATTCAAGCCCAAGTTGTTTCGGTTGGTTGTTTCAATCAAAACGATGCCACTATTGGATTGGATAGAAAAAATTGGAACAATGGGAGTACGGCGATTCATAGTGAAGGTTATCTTTTAAACTTTACACTCCCTGATGACATCTACGGGGATTGCAAGAAAATATCCAATATTGAATTTGATTTAACAGTGAATTCAATTGATATTTCTGGAATGCCGCCCGGTTGTGTAATTGGAGCTTACTACATTAATGTTTATCAAAGTTGTCCAGGATTTGGTGGGGCATCTTGTCCTTTACCAAATCTAATAGACGAATTCCCTAACGGATTCCTATCTTCTCAAACTTTCGGATACAATTGTCCGCCATTCGAATTTGACTTTAATGAAGTTATTGGAATAGATATTATACCTGTGGTCAATGTTCCTGATGCTGCTTGTGTCGGGGCTCAGACCTTAGTTACTGATGGGCTTATCCAAATAGATTTTTCTGTATGCCTTGAAGCAACAATTGTGGATGATGTCATAGACGTGCCGGTTAACTTGGGTAGTGATTTTGATATTTGTCCCAATACTACAACATCAATTGATGCTGGATCTGGTTACGCCATGTACGACTGGTTGCCCAATGGTCAAATGTCTCAGATGATCACAGAAGGGCCTGGCACCTACAGCGTGACAGTAACCGATGCCAATGGTTGCACGGATGAAGATGATATTACCATAGATCCACTTTTCTTGGATCTAACTGTTATGAGCTCAGATGCTGATAACATCGTTTGTTCGCCTGATATGGTAACCTTAACTGCTTCAAGTTCGGGGACTAATCCAATATTTTCATGGAGTAACGGAATGTTTGGGCCAAGCATAACGGTAGGTGCAGGAATGTATACCGTTACAGTCACAGATGCAGCCTTATGTATGCTAAATTCTGATGCCAATCCAATTACTGTGGTTGTCAATACGCCCCCCGAAGCTGGAGCAGATAATACACTGCAGGTTTGTAATGACAATCAATCTTATGATTTGGAAGCTTTGTTGTCAGGAGCGGATTCTGGCGGCAGCTGGATGGATCTAAATGGGGCAGGGGTAAGTTTGGCGAATCCTCAAAATGTAAATTTCTTAAATGTGCCCATCGGTGATTATGATTTTAGTTACACAGTTATGGGGTCTGATCCTTGTCCCGATGATGTGGCAGTAATAACGGTCACTGTACAATCAGCTGGAAATGCAGGTACAAACAATGTGTTAACTGCTTGTAATAATGGTCAAGTGTATGATCTCCTAGCTTTATTGGGTACTGCAGATAGTGGAGGAATATGGTCAGATGCCAATGGAGCTGGAGTGAATCTCTCAAATCCTTCAAGTGTAAGTTTTTTAGGCGTGTCTTCAGGAGTGTACGGTTTTACTTACACTATAAATGGACTACCGCCATGCAATGATGCCATGGCGACCATAACAGTAACAGTTGAAGAAATGACAAACGCAGGGACAAATAATACATTGCAAGTCTGCAATGATAATCAGAGTTATGATTTGTTTTTTCTGCTAGGAGGTGCCGATACTGGCGGTTCTTGGACTGATTTGAATGGATCTGGAGTGAATCTTTCAAACCCTTCGAATGTAAGTTTTTTAAATGCCGCTCCCGGGTCTTATGATTTCGAATATTCGGTAAATGGAGTGTTTCCGTGCAATGATGCATCTGCAATTCTCACCGTAGATGTTGCCCAAAATGCAAACGCAGGAAATGATAATAGTTTGACTGTTTGTGGTGATGGTCAATTATATGATTTGTTTTCCCTGTTGGGCGGAGCCGATGCGGGAGGTGTGTGGGCGGATATTAATGGTTCCGGAGTAAATCTTTCGGACCCTCAAAATGTAAGTTTTTTAAACTTATCTGCTGCAACGTATAATTTTAGTTACACCGTGACAGGCCTTTTTGCATGTATGGATCAAACGGCAACAATTGCTGTTACAGTTGGTAGTTCTGCAAATGCAGGTACAGATAATTCTATTGATGTTTGTAGTAATGGTGCGGTATTTAATATTGAACAACTTTTGGGGATGCACGACTCGGGTGGATTTTGGACAGATATCGATGGATCAAATATTGATCTAAATACCAATGCAGTTGCCGTAGATTTTAGTGGTGTCATGGATGGTACCTACTCATTTACGTATACAGCCAGTATTCCAATGTGTTCGGATGATATTGCCACTATTATCGTTAATGTCAGTTCGGAACCATTTGCAGGGACCAGCGCACAAGAAACTATTTGTTCATCAGGAAATACAGTGCTGGATTTATTTAGCATGCTAAACGGAGCAGAATCTGGTGGAACCTGGAATGATGTAAATATGTGTGGTGTAGATTTGTCCGATCCTTCCTCGGTTGATTTTCAAAATGTAGGAGTGGGTACTTGCGTTTTTGAGTATACTCTACTTGGAGTAGCCCCGTGCAGTGACAATATTTCAACAGTTACAGTTAATATAGAACAAGGCGTAAGCGCGGGAATGGATAATACGATTTCTGTTTGCGAAGGCCAAGACTATGACTTAAACGATGCTTTGTTAGGTAATCCAACAACAGGAGGGACATTTGACGATACAAGTGGATCTGGAGCTTTGGTAGGATCGATATTTAGTACAACAGGATTGAATAATCAAAGCTTTACGTTTACATACATGGTCGGAACAATGGGAGATTGTGGCAGTGATCAAGCCATTATTACTGTGAATGTGGTAGAAGAGCTTTCCGCTGGGGTTGATTCTATTAATAATGAATTATGCATAGGTGAAACCATCGATCTTTATGATTATTTGCCTTTAGCAGATCAAGGGGGTGTGTTTAACGATGTAGCTAATGGAAATGCTTTAGCAAATAGTGAAGTGGAAACCGCAGGATTAACTCCTGGTGTCTACAGTTATGAATACGAAATAGGTGATGGTCTAGTATGTCCGTTGGAAATGTCAATTATAGAAATTGAATTTTTTAATGCACCCAGCGTGGTGCTGCCAGAAGATCTTTTTTATTGTGAAGGGGGGTGTCAAGAGTTGATTTTTGAATTCAATGGTAATGCGCCTTTTACCTACTCATTAGCTTTGAACGATGTAAATGGATTTGTTCAAAACATAGAACTAAGCAGTTTGGAAAGCTTGGATACTTTGGTTGTCTGTGCCTCTGATGCTGGTTTTTCAATAAATAATGATACCCTCAATATTGCCAATCAAGCGGCAGAATGGGTATTGGTTCCTCTATCCTTTGAAGATTCAAGATGTACCATTGATTTTGACCCTTTGGATTCCATTTTTGTAGAAGTAGGAAGTGCATTTGAGGCCAACATATCACCCACCTTGTGCCCTGGGGAATCGATTGAAGTAAACAATGTTGTATATGATCAAACTAATGCTTCCGGTCAAGAAACGATCCTTACGCCAGGGCAGTGTGATTCTATTTATACCATACAATTGAGTTTTTATCTTGAGGCTAATAACTTAATCGATGATTCGTTGTGCGAAGGTCAAAGCATCGAAATTGATGGTCAAATCTTCGATGAATTAAACCCGACTGGTCAAGTAGTATTAGCCAATGCTTCTTTCAATGGATGCGATAGTATCATTGATGTAGACCTCGAATTCGTAGAAGGCTTTGATATTCAGTTGCAGGTAGAGCTTTGTGAAGGAGACAGCATTTTTGTTGCTAATGCTTGGCAGTTTACGGCAGGTGATTATGTTGATCAATTTGTTTCCACGGCAGGGTGTGATAGTGTAGTGACTACGATGGTGACCTTAGAAACGTGTGACATTCCAATTGAAGTTCAACTAAGTAATAATGATTGCTTTGAAGGTGAAGATGGTGTTATAGCCGTAAGCATAGGTGCAGGAGATTTTCCATACACTGTAAACTGGGATAATGGTACTCAAATGGGGTCTTTTACGGTAATGCAAAGCGGTGTGTTCGAAAATGTCGGTAACCTAGTTTCTGGAAATTATACCTTAGAAATCTTTGATTCTAATAATGTGTTAATAGACAGTAGGGTTGTCGTAATCATGGATCTTAATTCGCAAATAACAGTTGCTTTAGATGAAGAAAATGTTTCCTGCTTCGGATTAAATGATGGCACGATTCAAGTAAACGCAGATGGAGGCACAGGCAATTATGCTTATACTTGGGGACATACCAATGATGATGTTGATTTCGTGAATCAATTAGGACCTCAGATGTACAATGTAATCGTAACCGACGACCTTAATTGTTCGGCTTCGGCAGTTGCACAAATTATCGAACCCTCGTTGCTGGGGTTTACTTTCACCACAGAAGATATTCCGTGCTCCAATCCTAATGGAGGAGAGATCGAGATTTTAAATATTTCAGGAGGTGTAATGCCATATGCTGTCTTTGTTGATAACCAAGAAGTATTTGCTCCTTATGTCATAGACAATCTTGGAGTCGGTAATTATTTGGTAGAAGTTTTTGATAGCAATCAGTGTATGGCAATGGAAACCGTTGTGCTGATTGGAGAAGGTGATGTAAGTTTTGAAGTTGCCTCTAGTCCTGTCAATTGCGGTATGTTGGATGATGGAGTAATTGAAGTAAGCAACATTTCTGGAGGTAATGGGCCATATACCGTTTTAGTGGACAACATCGATTTTGGCAATCAATTGATAATCAATAATCAAACACAAGGTACTCATCAAGTAGTGGTCAGAGATGCGGATGGATGCTCTTCGAGTATGCAAATAGTTGTGGATAAAATTGAGGATATTACCTATGTGGTTTTGACCGAGGATGTGTCCTGCGGAGAACTTAGTGATGGTATTATAGACGTAGAAGATATTGCAGGAGGTGTTGCACCTTACACTGTGTCTATAGGTGGAATAATTGTTAGTCCCTTAACAGGACTTGCCAATCTAGAAGAAGGAGAGTACGAAATTGTGGTGTCTGATTCCGATGGTTGCAGCAGTACTCAATCTGTCACCTTAGGAAAAGAAAGCGACATCACATTTGAGGTGGATTTTATGGAAAGTACCTGTCCTGGCATTGATGACGGCTTTATTTCTGTTACAAACATTATGGGAGGTTCTGGGAATTATTTGTGGTTGTTAAACGGTATTTCTCAAGATCAGACATTCGAATCCAATGGATTGGTAAGCGGAGATTATGATATTGAAGTGTTAGATGATCAAAATTGTTCTATGGTTCAAACCATAACGCTCAATGCTGCAGCCGAAGTGGATCTTGGAGATTATCAATTGGAGTATATGATTATGCAAGGAGAATCCATAGAGTTGCAAGGAACTATTACAAACGATGTAATGAGTATTGTTTGGGAAAATGATCCCACTTTAAGCTGTTCTGATTGTTCGAATCCAATGGCAACTCCTTTATCTAATCAAACTTACTTGGTCACCTTATTCGATGACAATGGATGTTCAGAAAGTTTTACAATAACTGTAGAGGTAGAGCAGCTTCCCGAGGCAGATGATTCGATGTATATCCCTAATGCGTTCAGTCCAAACAAAGATGGTTCGAATGACTTTTATCAGATATTCATTTCTTCAGATGCTCAAATCGAAGTAGAAGAATTTCAAATTTTTGACCGCTGGGGTGAAGTGATTTATTCTGAAAATCCAATTGCTGGGATAAGTGATGGCTGGGATGGTCGATTCAAAGGCGAAGAAGTAACTGCAGGAATTTATGTGTACTATTTGGTTTATCGGGATTCGACGGACGAACGAATTTTCAAAACAGGGGACATTACCTTGATTAGATAATAAACTCGATGAACAGCCTAATATTGGCCTGTGCTTAACATAACCAAGGTGCATGCGTTTAGCGTTTCAATGCCCATGTTTTTTGCTCTTAATGTAAGTGAGGGGTTTTCAGCACCTGGATTAAAAATTATTCTTTTTGGCTTTAGAGAAAGAATATAGTCTTGATAATCAAGCTGTCGTGACTCGCCTAAGTACATTGTCACTGTATGAATTAATTTGTACGGATACTTATCTTGCTCTATCGTAACATCTTCAACCAAGCCTTTTTTTAACCCAATGGCTATAACCTCATGTCCATTATTTCTTAAAGATCGAATGGCCTTATTAGAATATCTTTCTTCTTTCAAGGAAGCCCCAAGAACTAATGTGCGTTTCATCATATTGCTTTAACAAGAAAAATGGTCGGAAAGTTATATTTTACAGGGATTAATATGAAAAGGATGATAAAAATTAAAACACTTTTGATCGCCGGTCTTGCCCTGTTGATAGTCTCGTGTAAGTCGGATAAAAAGATAAGTAATAATAATTCGGCCGAATCCAAAAAGGAATTGGTCAATATGATTGATTGGGGCTTTACTCCAACAACGGCTATAGATAGTTTGGTCAAAAAATACACGCCATTTACCTTGACCACAGATGTTTCCAAACTTTCGGATAACGAAAAGAAAATGATCCCAAAACTTATCGAAATCGCTCAGATAATGGATGAGCTTTTTTGGTTTGAGGCCTATGGAAATAAACAAGAATTTATTAGAGGATTGTCAAGCGATAAAGAGAAAGCCTTTGGATTAATTAATTATGGCCCATGGGATCGATTGGGAAGTAATGCCCCATGGAAAGAAGGGGTGCAAGCCAAACCACTAGGTGCAAATTACTATCCTTCGGACATGACGAAAGAAGAATTTGAAGCTGCCAATCTGCCTGGGAAAGATGATTTATATACATTCATTAGAAGAGATCAGGAAGGGAAATTGATAACAGTTCCTTACCACGTTCAATTCGAAAAAGAGCATAAGCGTGCGGCAGAATTATTGAGAGAATGTGCGGCATTAGCAGAAAACGAAGGATTGAAAAAATATTTGACTTTACGAGCAACAGCTTTGGAAACTGATCAATACCAAGAAAGTGATATGGCTTGGCTCGATATGAAAACCAATCGAATAGAATTTGTTGTTGGTCCAATAGAGACTTACGAAGATCAATTGTTTGGTTATAAGGCAGCACATGAAGCCTATGTTTTGATAAAAGATATGGATTGGAGCAAGCGCCTGGCCAAGTATGGGGAGTTTTTACCGGACTTACAAAAAGGATTGCCTGTGCCAGAGAGGTATAAGGCAGAAACGCCTGGAAGTGATACAGAGTTAAATGCGTATGATGTCGTGTATTATTCTGGGGATTGTAATGCTGGAAGCAAGACGATTGCCATTAATTTGCCTAACGATGAAGAGGTTCAGTTGGCAAAAGGAACGCGAAGGCTGCAGCTAAAAAACGCCATGCAAGCAAAGTTTGACAAAATATTGATTCCTATTGCGGATCAACTTATCGACCCTTCTCAAAGAGGCCACATTACTTTTGATGCGTTCTTTTCGAATACCATGTTTCATGAGGTGGCTCATGGTTTGGGGATTAAAAATACCATCAATGGCAAAGGCCCAGTGCGTAGAGCATTAAGAGAACTTGCTTCAGCTCTGGAGGAAGGCAAGGCGGATATGCTCGGTTTGTACATGATAAAACAACTGCATGAAGCTGGAGAAATTGAAGGAGATCTCAAAGATTTCTATGTGACTTTTATGGCAGGCATATTTAGGTCTGTTCGATTTGGAGCCTCTTCTGCTCATGGTAAGGCCAATATGATTAGGTTTAATTATTTTGACGAAATGGGAGCATTCGCCAAAGACCCAGAAAAGGGAACCTATAAAGTGAATTTTGAAAAATTTGAAGAGGCGATGAATTCGCTTTCTGAGAAAATATTAACCTTGCAAGGAAACGGGGATTACAAAGGAGTAGGGCAGTTGGTGTACAATAAAGGTAAAATTGGACCAGGCCTTCAAGCGGATTTGGATATGTTGTCTCAAAAAGGAATTCCCGTAGATATTATTTTTGAGCAGGGAGTAGAGGCGATGGGGTTGTAAAATCAAAAATAGGAAGCTTATGTAATTTCTATGCAAACAACATCATTATTTAAAACTAAAAATTATGATCAAATATATAGCTGTTGTATTGGGGTGTTTTGTGCTTTATTCTTGTTCGACCACGAGTAAAAATCGCATCGACTCTTTCATGCCCAACGAACCCGGAAAGTGCTATGCTAAATGTCAAATGCCTGATGAATATCGGT
Organism: Saprospiraceae bacterium; assembly: GCA_020627705.1. Classification (GTDB taxonomy): domain Bacteria; phylum Bacteroidota; class Bacteroidia; order Chitinophagales; family Saprospiraceae; genus JAHDHU01. The sequence goes on along the minus strand of JAHDGJ010000029.1, from coordinate 15,077 downwards.
TGATTGGCGTTGATACTTTTGCCGTTTATACGGGAGAGGATCCACAAAGTGTAGAACTGGATTCGATCGTTGATTATAGACCTGCAAGCACCAAGTGGGTAAAGAAAAAAGCAGATCGAAATTGCCTTTCAGCTGATCCGAACGATTGTCTGGTTTGGTGTTTGGTTGAAACTCCGGAGTATCGTGACGTGTTTTACTATCTAAAAGACCCGTCACAGACGGATGCGTTTAGATTAGAGTATCGAGAGCAAAAAGAATTAATTAAAAAAGGAGGCCACACGGATTGGGTCGAAGTTTTATGTGAAAGTCAAATAAATACTTTGCTGTTGCTAGACTTACAAATAGCCCTGAGTACTAAAGGATACGATACAGGTAAGACCGTTGAACAAAAAATGCACACCAAACTAAAAGGGGCGCTGACCAAATATCAACGAGAGAATGATTTACCTATTGGTCAACTTGATATAGCGACCATGGAGAGCTTGAATATTAAATATTAAATTTCTTTGCTCTGTTGATTTTGATGGTTTATTCGCCCTGAATTTTATGTATTCCTAACAACCAAGCATTTGGGATATCCGTTTTTTCTTTTTTCATAAGGTCATAAGCCATCACTGTACTGTGCACTATAGCTACGAGTCGCTTGGATTTTTTGGACCACATTTTTGTTTCAAAAACCAGACGATCTTTTAAGATTTCGCAAACCCGGATGCCAATATTGATGGTGTCTGGAAAAACAACAGGAAATATGTACTTCACATCTTGACGCGCCAGAATGGGCCCAACTTTTCCGTCATGAAGTTTTTTTGAAAGTTTTTTGAGGTACTCTATTCGTGCATCCTCATTCCATTTGACATAAACCGCGTTGTTAACATGTTCGTAGGCATCCATATCTCCCCAACGGACAGGAATTTTGATGCGAACCTTATAATCTTTCCAATTTTGCATAAATAAATGTAATACGAATCGCATCTACATATTGTATTTTTCCTTAATATTTTTAAGAATGAGTAAATTTGTAGCAATTAGATACCAATTTGTATTTGAGTATCGTTAATTACTCACTTTATACAATCAAAACAAAATCTTGATGTACAATCTTTTTTTCTTTTTTCAGAAGAAGTCTAAAGCAGCCGCAGCGGCAAAAGAAGACGCAGGCCAAAGTTTAGTCGATATAATTATGAATTCAGGGATGATGGGGATCGTTATTTTTGCCATCCTCATATTACTTTCCATTTTGGCCTTATATATTTTCATCGAAAGATGGTTGACAATTAAAAAAGCGGGAAGAGTTGATAATCAATTTATTAACAACATTCGGTCTGCTGTGCAATCTGGGAATATTGAAGGAGCAAAAGCCCTATGCGCTTCTACCAATACACCTACTTCAAGAATGGTAGAAAAAGGGATTATGAGGATTGGAAAGCCTTTGAAAGATATTGATGCAGCAATCGAAAATGTGGGTAACCTAGAAATTTTTAAACTCGAAAAGAATTTGTCAACATTGGCAAGTATTGCTGGTGCCGCGCCAATGATTGGCTTTTTTGGAACCGTGACAGGGATGATCATGGCATTTTATACCATGAGTACTGAAGATAATGTATCGCCGACGCTACTTGCAGGTGGTATTTACCAGGCCCTGCTGACTACTGCTTTTGGGTTGTTTGTGGGTATTCTTGCCTTCGTTGGATACAACTTATTGGTAGCCAGCGTAGAGAAAGTGGTGTTCAAAATGGAAAGAACAACTATGGAATTTATGGACCTTCTTCAAGAACCTGGCGCATAGTAGAATATGGGATTTTCCAAAAGAAATAAAGTAAGTGCAGAATTTAGTATGTCGTCTTTGACTGACATTATTTTCTTGTTGCTCATCTTTTTTATGCTTACCAGTTCTATGGTTAAGGTAGATGTTAAACTACCGGAATCGGATTCCAAAACTACCGCACCACAGGATTTGGCTGTGATTATTAAAAAGAACGGGAAAATTACGTTTAATATGAAGCCAACGAGTATGAAAATGCTTGAAAAGCGCTTGGCTGTTGCGGTGAATGGACAAGGCAATAAGCAAAATGCAACGGTAACAATTATATCAGAATTGGGGGTTCCATGGGAAAAAATTCATGAGGTCATGAAAGTTGCTGCAGGGCTCAAATTAAAAGCAATTATTGCCACACAACCTACTAAATAGCTATGGGCTTAAAAAAGAAATCCAAGGTTAGTGCTCAATTTAATATGTCTTCGCTTACAGACATTATATTCCTATTGTTGATATTTTTTATGTTGACTTCTTCGCTCATTGTACCCAATGCGTTGAATTTGCAGTTGCCAGGAAAAAAGTCTTCAGGACCTCCTCCTGCTAGTCGACCAACCAGTGTCAAAATTGATTCTAAGGGAACCTTCTTCTTAGATGGTTCTAGGTCAAGCTTTAGTAAGGTCGAGAAGAAGATCCGAAGTTTAAAGACTAAGAAAAATGCAATAATCGTTATCGCTCCAGGTAAAAAAACGCCCAATCAGTATGTTGTAAAAATTATGGATGCAGCATTTCGTCATGGGGTAACAGCTAAATTAACAGATCCGAAATAATTATATTAAATAATAATTTAATATAAAACATACTCTAAACGAGGTATTTGCGTTAATTTTGTAGCTATGGATTTTTCCTTTGAAACAAATAATTACGAGCAGGAAGAGGACAAGCGTAAAAGTTTAGTTATCAGTGTGTTTATTCACTTACTAATACTTTTATTGTTTTTGTTTCCTTTTTTTAAAGAACTTCAAAAAACAGAAGAATTAAACGGTGTACTTGTCGTTTTTGGAAATCCACAACAAAACAATGAGGAGGCTTCCCAAGCCATAGTATCTAATGAGGAAAACAAAGAGCTTTCTAAGCAAGCTGAAGAACCAGTAATTGAGGCTAAGGTTGCTACCCAAAAACCTGAAACAAAGGAGAACGTAAAGCAGAAGGTCGAGTTGGTCGTAAATGAAACTAGGGTGGATGAAGATGAGGTAAAAGCTTCAAAGTCAAAAGCTAAAAAAGCGCAAGAAGAGCGCGAGAAGAAGGAAGCAGAAGAGGAGGCCAAAAGAGTAGAACTGGAAGCGCAAGAGGCTGAAAGGCGCAAGGAAGAACAGCGTAAGGCGCAAGAGGATCAGTACGAAAAGCAAAAAAGTGAGTTCGGCAGTTTATTTAAGGGTGAACGGCAAAATAAAGGATCTGGCCAAACTGGAGACCCATTTGGCAACTCTGATGAAGGAGCATTAGATGCTATCAGTAAAGGAAAGGGAGCTGTTGGAGAAGGCTTGGGAGGACGATCTGTATTATATGAGCCAGAGATTAGAGATTCGTCCCAAAAAGAAGGAAGGGTAGTCGTAAAAATTTGTGTTAATCAATCAGGCAAAGTCATAAGTGCGAAGTATACTCAAAAAGGCTCGAGTACTACCGATTTGCAATTAATCAAAAAGGCAGAAAAGGCGGCCTTAGAATATGTTTTTTCAGAGAGTAAGTCCGAAAAGCAATGCGGTGAGCTGGCTGTTGAATTCAAACTAAAATAACTGAGCTTAGCCTTTGATTCGACGCATTAATCGTGGATGATCACGATCGTAATAGAATTTTCCACCTCTTTTTTTACCATCAAAGTAAGTATAAGGCGTTCCTTGGTTGGCCAATACAAATTCATCTATTCGAATCGAGTTTTCTCCTTTTTCGTTGAAGCTATATATGGCATGAAATGGAAACCTCTGAATGGATTTGCCCTCTAATAGATAGGTGCCTTCTATCATTAAGTATGAAATATTATCTAAGGAAGATTCTGAGGATAATTCTTCAAATTTCTTGTTGTACACTTCTTCAAACAAAATAGCTTCTAACATTGAATTTTCTTCTTTTTTGTCTTGTTTCTTTGAGGCTCTTACGTTTTCGAGTAACACTGAATTTTGCACAAATTGATTTCCTGCATTCCATTCCCAGGCTTTAAATAGCTTGTTTAGATCTCCAATAACACCTTCTGTAAACTCAAAATTGAAAGCACCATTAATTTTATTTGTCATTGCCATCATTTTGGTGGTGTAGTATCGTTGTCCAAAAACTTCTATTCTATTTTGAATAAATGTTCTTTTGATATCAAATACTTGATGGGCAGTGGCATTGTCTGGGATTCTAATATTTTTATCTACATACTTATCTAGCAAGGAAGCAGTTAGCCTTTGTATGTTAGAATTGCCAGTGATGTGCTTTTTGATTTCAACTTTCTTTTCAGAAAGACCGTTAATATCAGAATAATCAATGCTTGTGAGAGCTGGCATTAGATTGTAAGACTTATCAATTCTTTTCAATTCGTTCATGTCTTCCGCATTGGATAAATGTTGAATTTTAATCTGATACGCAATGTTCGTGTCTCCGTACGATTGCAAAATTTTTGATAGCTCTTCTTTAGAAAAAAAGGGTAATCCGGAATGGGTTTTTTGAAGGATCATGTTATCAATTCCAAATTGATTTTTATATGCAATAAGATCGTCGGCACCCAATGGTAATTCGAGGACATGGTTTTTTAGCAGCTCTATTTTTTGTCCATCATAATGTGATAAATAGAGTTGTGCATCCCGCATATTGGAAACGAATTCTAGGCCTTTTTGCGGGGTATCCTTTGATTTTAACTTAGGCGATAATTGAAGGGCTTCTAGATAAGATGGAAAGCTTTTCAGGGCAAGTAAAGAATCTTGTTTGCCTTTATTAATTCTAAAGGAGGATAGTTCTTGATACTCCTTACCATAAAACCATAAGAATTTATAGCGGTCTTCTTTTTTTTCAAGCCCATCAAAATAATAGCCGTTTTTAACTTTATAGCCTTTTAATGCAAGCTCTTTCTTGACATCTTCTGCAGGCCTTGGGTTGTCAAAAACAATGTGATAAACTCCAAACTCGTCATGATCCTTGCTCTCTATAAGTGATGAAAGACTTGATTTTTTGGCGCATGAAAATAGAGCGCACAACAAGAGGCCACATAGCAACAATTTGGTCTTCATTTTGCTGGTGTTTATTGAAAGAGACAACGAAATTAGGAAACCCAATTATTATATAGAGATACGTTTAATATTTAATTATGGACAAAAAAAAAGGAGAATCTCATGATTCTCCTTTTTATACTATACTAGTTTTCTGAGCCCGAGCTATCTGGTTCTGTTTCAACCAAATGTTCTTTGGACTTAAAGGATTTTATCGCAGCCATGTTGGCATCATATTCTTCATCAAAAGCGGTATTGTACTCTTCCATTTTTTCCTTTAATTCCTCCTGTCTTACTTTTCTTTGTGCTTTTGGCAACTTTTGAGTAGCAATGAAATTTTTACTTCTCCATTTTGCCAAAAAGCTTTTTTTCTTACTTCTGAGCGAAATAGTCGCTGAATTTATTTTGGTACTGGTTCTTAACTTTGCATTTTTGGTAGGTTGCTTTTCACCTTTCGCTAAGACTTTTGAAAAATCTTCTATTTGCTTCGTTACAAGTTTTTTGTACTCTGCATTTAGTTTTTCAATTGATTCATCCAGTTTAGTGCTTGAATCGTCAAATTCTTTTTGATATGCGTCTTGCATTTCTTGAATATTCGCACCTTCAGCAGCTTCAACGGCTTCAACATCTAAAAGGTCGGCAATCAATCCATCCTGTGCACTTACACCCAAAGCAAGTAAAAAGAAAGCCAAAGTAAAAAGCAAGTTTTTCATCTAAACGAAACTTAAATAAACAATAAGGTTTAAAAATACAGAAAACCTTTCATACACTACCTTAACGCATGCAGAAAGGAACTCATTGTTAAAAATAATTTAAAATACTGCAAAACATAGTTTAATTCCAATGGAATAAATAGTCAAGTTCTCTCTATAACGAATGGATTGCCAGTTATTTATAAATGCAAATATATCAATACTGTTGTGTATTTGCTGCTTAGAGTATTTTACTTTTTTGAGAAAAGTCTTTGCCAAGAAATTGTGAATCCTTTAAGATGATGTTTATCAATGAAAACCACATAATTTCAACAAAAAAGCCTCGTATAATGCGAGTTATACGAGGCTTTTGCTTGAACAAAATAAGATCATAGCTTACTTACCTATTAATTCTCCAACTAGGTGATCGGCTTTATATATATACCTTAATGCTGCAAGAATCCCACCTGAATGCACGGATACCGTTCTGTTGTATTCTTCATCAAAGATGAAATTTCCAGGTAAAGATTCGATGTTTCCGTCGAAAATTAATCCAACACATTCTCCTTTGGCATTTATCATTGGAGATCCAGAATTTCCACCTATGATATCATTCGTTGATACAAAGTTTATAGGTGCTTTAAGAAGCTCCATAGGCGGATTTTGCCACCTTTCTGGTAAGGACCATGGGTTTTCTTTATCGTTTGAGAAATGTCTGTCATATAAACCAAAGTAAGTTGTTTTGTATGGGGCTTCTGTACCATTATAGTTATAGCCCTTAACAATACCATCAGAAATACGTAAAGTAAAGGTAGCATCTGGTGGTAGGTCTGTACCATATACATTAAACGCTTCGTTAGCTATTTTCGCCTCAAGCGCTCTTCGCGCGCCACCTGTTGATTGGAATGCAGTACCTGCTGCCTGATATTTAGGGATTAAAAGACGAGAAGCCTGTAGAAGCATGTCTTTTTCTTTATGCAACTTTTTAGTTTTACTCAAGCACTTGCTTGCCTTTTTCTCATTGCTATATTTCGTTTTTTCGAAAAGTTTGTCAACATAACTATCTATTGACATCCCTTCTAGCAAAGTAATTAAAGTATTGTCACCTGGATAAATGTCTTCTTTGATTTCGTTCAGAAGCATTTTAAACAATCTTTTTTCCTTGGGATCGCCTAAGGTCTTACCCATGTTGATGATGTTTTCTCTCGACGCTTTTAAATCTTCTTCAGTGCCATCATTAGCAATAAGACTTTCGTATTTGTTAAGCTCATGCATCATTAAAAGGGCAGAGCCTCTTAATCCACTTGGTCCTAAGTGGATTAAAGACCAAGTATGTGGTTCTAGTTCTTTGTAGGCCTTTGATAAATCATTCCAATAGGATGGATTAGAAGATTTAGACTTAATCTCTGCTTCCATGCTTTTCTTTCTTCCTAAAAGTTCTGGATTATGCAAACCATCCAATATCCCACCATATGCTTTGATTCCATTAGAAATACTAAAAGCCGTACTTAATAATTCTTGAGCTTCAAATGTTTTGGCAGGGTCTTTCACAAGCTCATTGTACTCTTCCATCATCAAAGCATGACGATTTTTTCTAAATCTAAGATCCATTTTGTATCTGTAATCCCTGTCCCAGACCAATTGATCAACCGTTCTATATCTTTCTGTTCGGCCAGGATTTCCTACCACAAAAGTGGGTTCTCCTTCTGCAGCTCCTTGTTCGTTAAATTGCAAATAATGAGCAGATGTATTTAATGGCTGGCCATCATCATCATATGCTCTCCAAAATGTACAGTCAAGATTGTACCTCGGATAGGTGAAATTATCTGGATCGCCACCATATAAACCTAAATCCAATTCTGGAATCCATACTAATCTTATATCACTAAATTTTTTGTATCCATACAACGAAAACTTCCCTCCACTGTAATAAGTAACGGTTTGAAGTCTTAATCCTTCCCATCCTTCCATGGCAGCATATTTGTCCTGAATACTTTGAAGTGCAGCTCCACGTGCCTCTAAATTAGAAATGTCGGTATTTTGTTCGGAGAGTATTGCTTTTACCTCATCCGTAATATCCATGGTCTTATTTAATTGTTCGACAAATACATTTTCTGCCCTTCGCTCATCAGCTTTAGAGGCAGCAATAAAACCTTGTGTGTCAAAATTTTCACCCTCTTGTTGTAGTGCACCAACAACATCTCTAGAGCAGTGATGGTTTGTCATAATGAGGCCATCAGGGGAAACAAAAGAAGCAGAGCACCAAGAAGCAAATCGCAAAGAGGACATTCTTACTTTTTCAAACCATTGGTCATCAGGAGTAAATCCATATTCTTTTTCAAACCATTCTTTGGGTGGGTTTTCAAAAGTCCACATTTTTCCAAAATCAAATGGACTGTGTTCTTTTTGAGCGCTAATGCTCATGATCATTAAGACACTAAGAAGCGTTAATAAGATTCTTTTCATTCTAAAAGATTTTTTAATAGTTTATCTGTGCGTCAAATTTAACGACTAAAGTTGTTCAAAGTCTAACAAAGCGTCTATTGTTTGAGAAGCTACACTGTGATAGTTAGGGCGAGCTTGAGCATATATCGATCTTGCCAAATCGATATCGCCTGCCTCAACTAAAGCCTTGTAAATTGGTGTTAAAAATTTCCTTCTGCCTACTTTAACAAGAAAGGCTTCAATTTCGTTAGTGAAGTTTTGATAATAGCCATTGTTAATTGACAACTCAAACCAGGCTGCCAGTATTTCGGAGTTTCCGGATTGTGAAAACGCATAAGCTTCTTCTAAATTTTTCATTTTATTCGGAGAAAGATCTTTAGGAAGATGGCGAATAAAGTGTAGCCATTGATGCGTATTCCAATTTTCATTTGCAGGAAGACTATTCATTTTGGTATCAATGTTTGCTGCAATCCATTCGTCTATTTCTCGAAATTTGGTAGATTGAGGAATAGGGCAGTTCTTAGGTATACCTGGGCCATAAATCCATTCTTCAAAATTGGCTACAACATTGTTTTTTTCTAAAAGTTCTGTTTTGAGATAACTGATAAATTCTTCAGTGGTCAAGGTTTTGAATTTGTGCAATTCAAAATATTCTTTTAAGAAGGCATCAAACTTTTGTCTTCCAACGATATTTTCTAAACTCATTAAAAAATAAGCACCTTTTTCATAAGCAATATCTGTCATTCCATCATCTGCATCTCTTCCTTTTAGATTGAGTTTGAGATGAGTATCCGCGTGATGGTGGCCTATATGTTGAACATCTGCTTCTAAGTCTTGATACCCTAGTAAGGCAAGCATTTCAGCATATTCTTTGCCGTAAAGAGCTTCCATGATTCGGCGTTCAAAATAAACGGTAAAGCCTTCATTGAGCCAGAAGTCATCCCAGGTAGCATTGGTGACTAAATTTCCCGACCACGAATGTGCCAATTCATGTGCGATCAATGCCGTCAAAGAACGGTCACCAGCTATAATAGTCGGAGTAGCAAAAGTGAGCCGTGGATTTTCCATACCTCCAAAAGGAAAGCTTGGTGGTAAAACGATAATATCGTATCTGTCCCATAGATATGGACCATATAATTCTTCCGCAGCTTTGAGCATTTTTTCGGTGTCTCCAAATTCGTAAGCAGCAGCTTTTAATACGCTGGGTTCGGCATAAACTCCGCATTGATCGCCGATTCCTTCAAAAGCTAAATCACCCACTGCAATGGCAATAAGGTAGGGTGGGATGGCTTGTTTCATTTCGAAAGAATACTTCCCAGTTTCATTTTTAGTAAAGGGGTTTTTTGCACTCATAATTGCTAAAAGTTCTTTAGGAACTTGTATGTCTGCAGTATAAGGAATGCGAATGCCTGGGCTATCTTGACACGGGATCCAACTTCGAGTCAATACAGCTTGCCCCTGTGAAAAAAGGAATGGATGCTTTTTGTCTGCTGTTTGTTGTGGAGTTAACCATTGCAATGCAACAGCCTCTGGGGAAGTACTGTAAAAAATTTCAATCGATTTAGAATTTGGGCTTACCTCAAAAGATAAAGGGGATCCTAAAAATTCATCACTTTCTCCAATAACATGAGTGACAAGTTTTTTACCAACGAGAACTTTTTCGATATTAAGATCTCGTACATCCAGAATCATTCGTTTCGCTTGAGGACTGCATGTAATTTGATATAGTGCCGAACCAGTAAGTGTTTTTGCTTCAAAGTTGACTTCAAGGTCTAAGTGCAAACTTGTAGTAAGCGCCTCGTGAGGATTGCTGAAACTGTGGTGATCCTTTCTGTCGGATTTGGCATATTGGTCAAAAATACTTTGCATCGCATTTGGGTCTTTGGTACAAGAAGTGAAAAGTAGGCTGAGTAAAGTTGAGGCTAATAAAAGCTTTTTCATGAAATAGAATTTATATGTTGGTCAACGGATTTGGAAAGAGTAGTGAGTGCAGTTGCAATGTGTTGTCTAAGGTTTATGATTTTTGTTAAAATGGCCTCCTCCTCTTGTAGATGTATGTCGAAGCGAGAAAAATTGGCTTCAATCTTTTGACGTATTCCTTTGGTATATTCCTTTAATTTAATGGTTACCTCTTCTTCAAGTTTTGTTCGTCCTGTTTTTATTTCATTTCTAAAGCCTCTCATGATTGTACGTTTTTTAAAGCCAATGGTGGCACCTGCAAACAATAATCCTACCGAGGTTAGAATGCCGCCCGTAATGTCATATACTGCTCCTTGCAGAACACTAGCGAGAATAATTCCCGCCACTGCCATGCCTCCTCCTGTCGCAACATTAGGTGCTAAACCTTTTGAACTTTCGAGCATTTTTTTGTCGTAGAAATTTTCTGAAGAATTTAGAAAACGTGTAAAGGCCTTCTGGAGATCACGTAAGACATTTGCTCTTTTGTCTGCGATGTCAGAAAATATTTCGTCGCTTTCTTCTAAGACTGTTTGTGAGGATTTTATTTTAGAATCCACAAGCTTTCCCATCATTTGTATGCTGTCCGCAATATCTATAACTCCGTCGTTTAGTCTTTCTTTGAGGGCAATGTTTAAGTCTTTTTCAAAATCGTTGATTTGCTTTTCTATCAAGGCTTGAGGGTCAGCGGATTTATTTCCAAAAAATGTAGAAAGAGATCTTTTAATCATCGGAATAAAAGAGAGAGTTCCGGACAATTCATTTTCAGCCTTGATGCAAATGCGGTCGTAACTTGCTAATAAATTTTCTACTAAGAAGTCAATTTGTTTTAAGGTCTTGACACTTTGTGCTTCGAGTGATTTTGATATTTCATCTCTAAATGCAGTATCCAATTCAAATTGAGCATTCCTAAGGTCTACGCTTTTCCCAATCTTTGTATTTATACTTTCAGAAGTATTGATATTACTTGTTAGTTTGAGATAAGGAGCCTTGCCACCAGTAATGTTGTGGTCGATATATGTTTTTAATGGGGCAAACCCACTGTCAGGATTGCTTTGTAATTCTTGTAAAGCCGAAACACAAAATACTTTTGGATTCGGAATGCCTTTTTTTAAGGCGTAGTCAATTACGCCGTTTTTATTTATTGCCAAATCTTCTGAAGGCATCAAGTCTTTTTGTTGCAGGACAAAGACTATCTTTTTTCTCCATTCTTCACTGATGTAGTCAAAAAATTTCCAAGCTGATTCACGGTAAGGGTTTTTTGCTTCAAAAACAAAAACGATCAAATCTGCATGAGGAATAAATCTTTCAGTGATTTCTTGATGATGGTCTACAATGGTATTGGTCCCCGGGGTATCTACTATGGCAATTTCTTTAAGGATCTGGTGTGGAAGAAATATCTTCTTTAGATGCGGGTTAATTTCTTCAGTTTTCTCTTCCCCAAATACTATTTGTTGAATACTGTCAGTCATTGGAGATGGTGCCACCTTGCATAATCCTTCGGTTCCAAGGAGTGCATTAATAAAGCTGCTTTTGCCAGCTTTAACTTCACCAACAATAACAAATAAAAATGGGTCTTCTAATCTCGCCTTTAATTCGCTTGTGGTTGCGAATAATTCTTGATGCTCTATGATATCTGTTAATTCGGATAATTTATCCAATGCATGACTTAACTGCAATCTGAAATCCACGAGCACTTTGTCTTTTTTTAAATTCATTCTTTGTGGCTTACTAAATTAGGACTGCTTATGAAGAAATAGTCATTGTGCTTTTCAAATCTTTAAGATAAGTCTTGCTTTCTGGTCCTAGATTCATTAAAAGATCGATGATGCTTAAATCTGTTTGAAAACCAAGTTTATATTCATACACTTGAGGGTATGTAGGTTGAAATTCTAAATTAGAGTCTAGCGTATATTTTCTGTTTCGAAGATCTTTGAAGGGGTAGTTTTTTACGTAATATTCGGTATTGGTATAGGTAATATCGTGTTGTAGAAGAAGTAATATCCATTCGATTATTTTGGTGTTGAAATCAAAAAGATACGATGCATTATTATTGATTAGGCAAGATAAGGGCTCAAAATAGAACTCAAAAAAGGGTGCACGGACATAGGCTTCTTTAATTGAGTTGATGTGCTTTTTTCGCCAATTTGTCTCATTTGAAATTTCTACTTCTCGAATATTGGTTTTGTTATGCTTGCCTTTTATTAAAGGAATAGACAAAAGCTCAACACCTGCGCTTCCAAATATTTTGGTTTTATTTCTGTGGCTTTTTTTTTGATAGGATTCGTGGCTTTCCATTATGATACGATCAGAACCAATCAAAGCCTGCCAAAAAGAAATGGGGCCCATATAAAACGTACTGCAAATGGTCTGTGGCAATGCTTTTACTTTTTGAAGATTTTGACTGTGGCAAAATACAACACTTTTTAGCAGAAATATATTTTCAATCGCAATTAAGGAAAAGAGAAAATAGAACACAATCTATGTGAGAGATTATTACATTTAATCAATCAATGAGATTCGATTTAAAACACAATTATTTTCGAACGAGAAGTGAGGTTTTGGACACAGAGGCTTTTTCTCCATCAGTTAAAATAGTTGCTTGTATTCCAGCATACAAGGAGAATTTTATTGAGCTCAAAAGGGCTGTACTTTCTTTAATGCAAACAGGACTGCGTGCAGAAGAATATAGGATTTTGATTTTAATCAATTTCCCCAAATCTCAATTAGAAAGTCAAGAGCCTTTGGCTTTGAAACTGCAAAGAGCACTGAGCTCCATCACACCACATGTTTACGTCCAAGCTTTTGATGACAAAAAAAGTGGCGTGGGGCGGGCGAGAAAAGTGCTGATGGATACCGCTTCAATGCGTTTTGCCCAGATCAATAACCCCAATGGTGTAATATTATGTTTTGATGCTGATTCGACTTGTGAGCAAAATCATTTGGATATGGTTTTGAAGGCCTTTGAGCGAAATGCTAAAATGCAAGCAGCAAGTATTTATTTCGAACATAACTTAGAAAACCTCGAAGCAGAACAAATGCAACGAATCGTAGAATACGAGTTGCATTTAAGGACGTATATAGGATGGAAAAAATATATTGGGCTCCCTTACGCATTTCAAACCATAGGCTCATCGATGGCAGTCCGTGTTAAAGATTATTTGGATAAAGGAGGAATGAATATTAGAAAGGCTGGGGAAGATTTTTACTTTCTACATAAGTTTACCAATACTGGAAATTTTGGAGAAATAAAAACTACTGCAGTTTATCCTTCTTCTCGAATATCGGATAGGGTGCCTTTTGGGACTGGCAGGGCGCTACTTGATGCGCTTAGTGGCAAAAAGGAAATCCTTACATATAATCCAAAATCCTATGGTTCATTTCATCAATTTATATTACATCTGGAGGATTGGTATACGACCAAGAAAAAAAATACTGACTGCTTAAGCCAGGAATTAATTCAATGGTTTAGCGCCAACAAGGTCGAATCTATTTTATTGGAATGCAAAAACAACAGCTCAGATTTCCTAAGTTTTAAAAAGCGATTTTATACTCGATTCGATGCATTTAGATTTATGAAATACTTGCACCAAATGCGAGAAACACATTGGCCAGATGTGAAAGTGTTGGACGGAGCAAAGGCGCTGTGTACAAAATTAAATTTCAAAGCACCTACTTCAAATTTAGAAGCCCTACAACAGTTAAGGCAGTTTGATAAATCAATGTAAGGCAGGGCGTATTTCTAATCCTTGTATTATTTCTGCTTCAACTTCAATCCAGTATCGTAAGCGATCATAGGTTTTTTTCTCTTCAAAATAATTGAGCGCCATTTTCACATATACATTTCCATGTTTGGCTTCACTTGTCCAAAGCATTTTATAGAATTTCTTAAGCTCCGGATCTTCTTGATGATCCGCTACCATTTTAAATCGTTCTGCACCTCTTGTCTCTACTACTGATGCTATGAGCAAGCGGTCTAAAAATCGTTCTTCAATACCAGAATGCATTTTTTGTAGCAAGGCTTTTATATAAGGGTCTCCCTGCATTTTGGAGGGAAGTGCGATTTTCTCTTTCGCCATGAGTTCGTAAACCATTTTAAAGTGTTCGAGTTCTTCAATGCCTATTTCAATTAATTCTTCTAGGATTTCTAAACGATCTGGATACTTGGCGACCATGCTCATAGCCATAGCTGAGGCTTTTCTTTCGCAATCCGCATGATCTTGTAAGAAGGACGGAAAATCATTTAAAACAGCTTCAATCCATTCTGGACTACTCGCAACGGCTACATCTAAGTTGTATTTCATGGCTTTCAATTATTGGATTGCAAAGTAACCGAATTGACTGGTGATAAATAGAAAAAGAGGACAGAAAAACATATTAAACTTTTTTATAATATTTCGGCATGGAATTTGGAATTAGATAAACAATCTGAACCAAACCAGTAGGTATAATGAGAATGAATACGTTAAGGTATAAAGACCTTGGACTTTATCTAGTCTGCATTGTTCTCACCCTTATTGCTTATCCTAAGCCTTCCAAAAAGTATCACAAGATTCCAAAGAAAGATCGAATTGATCTTGCCATGGATCAAGAGTTGATTATGACTCAATCTCCTGACTTAGACCGAATTGATAAATCGGTCTTGTTGGATGCTCAAAAGTTCTTAAAAAATATAAATGAAGGAGAAAATCACAATGCCAACTTAATTTGGCAAGAGCGAGGGCCGATAAACGTTGGGGGCCGAACCAGAGCACTTTTATTTGATAAAAATGACAATTTGGGAAAACGCGTATTTGCAGCAGGTGTCTCAGGAGGGCTATGGAAAACCAATAATATATCTTCTTCAAATCCCAATTGGCAGCCAGTGAATGATTTTTTTGGTTCGTTGGCTATCTGCGCCATCGCACAAAATCCGACCAATCCAAACCTGATGTATTTTGGAACTGGCGAAGGGTATTTTGAAAGCAACAGCAACCCAGGTATGGG
>JAHDGJ010000012.1:70432-115717 GCA_020627705.1 Saprospiraceae bacterium | reverse complement strand
CAGTTAGAGAGTGGAGACTTCACAGCAACTAAGAAAATGATTGTGATTGAGTAATAATTGATTAAAGAAATATGTCCCGGCTCTAAGCCGGGACTATTTTAAAATCGGTTTTTGGGATGGCCTCTCTTCGATTATGAAGGGGGGCTTTTTTTTATTTATTACGCATATGTGTAAAATACCCTAAAAAAGGTAGGCTGACATATTAGAATTATTTATATATTTGTTCTCGAGTTAAGGGTAAGCTTAATTCACGAAGAACCTTTTAGTGATATTTTCTTATCACTGTATACCTTTTTTTGATAATAGATTAAGAAGTACCACCCATTAGAGGGTGTTTACGAATTTTTGTTTAATCGAGATTGAAGATGTCTTTTGAAACCTTCAATCCCGGAACGGTAAAATTTATTAACTAAAAAAGGATCTCATGAGTAAATTCAATTTTACTTCACTTTGTAAACTAAGCCTTTCCTTGATGGGCTTATTTATGATCTCCGTCATTCCGAATTCATTAAATGCTCAGTGCGCTATGGGCTGTACAGGAAACACTCAAGTTTCTTTAGATATGATGTGTGAGGCAGAGGTTACTCCAGAAATGATTTTAAACGATGAAACGACCACTTGCCCTGCAGGTGATTTTTACGTTGTTATCGAAGATCAATATGGAAATCAAATTATACCAACTCCTGGTACTGAAGGGCCCGGTGTTGCTGCCATCGTAACAGATGCAGAAAAAGACAAAATCTTATACGCTAAGGTTATTGATGACGTAACAGGAAATTCTTGTTGGGGAAACATAACAGTTGAAGACAAAATGAAACCTGTTTTCACTTGTACAGACCCGGTAGGACCTTTCTACTGTTATACTCTGAATTCATTTACACCTGTAGTAACTGACAATTGCACTAATGTTAATGATTTAACAATGACATTATTGTCAGATCTAATTTCTGCAAATGATTGTTCCACAGCTTTTGTAGATGAACTTGAAGCATGTGGTTATTTTCCAGATGCTAACGGTACCACGTATGCTGCTGCTTTAGCAGATGTTGGTTTGGTAGCTCATGTACTAAAAATTCACACAAGATCATATTCTGCTACTGATGAATGTGGTAATGTTTCAGATCCCTGCGAAATGAAACTTATTGTTGAGGCAATTCCTGATTTAGCAGACATAACTTGTCCTTCAAGTTTGTTGATGGCCAACGAAACAAATCTTGACTGTGATGCGGGTTATCCATTGACTGACGAGGGTTATCCAGCTCCTAGAGGAACATTTAGACCAGCAATGAGTATTGATGGAGAATTAACTTTAGCAGATGATATGAATGCAGGTGGAACGGTAGTTCGAGATGATTACATGTTGGAATATGTGTCTAGTAGCGGTTCTTGTGAGACAGTAACGATATCTGACAATGGCGCACCAGGTTCAATTAGAGTTCGTGATGCGGATGGAGTCTTAATTGGCTCAGCTGCTGATAACCTAATGGTAAGTCTATGTGATGGACAACGTTACACAATTAGAAAAACAGTTGGAGTTGCAAATCCGGCAATTCCATTTAACTATACTTTATCGGTAACAGCTCCAGGTCAAACAGGAAATTTCGTTCCTGATGTGCCTTATTTTGCTGATGGTGATATTATGATTAACCTGTATCCAGATCCAAATATCTACTGTAATTTGTTAACAACATTTAGCGATGTTCATTTAGGAAATATTGGATGTGTTGAAAAGATTATGAGAACATGGACGATTTTGGAATGGTCTTGTGCTACAACTCAAAGAACTCATTCGTGTACTCAAATTATAGAAATTGCTGATGACGAAGGACCAAGTTTCGCGTGTCCTTCTGACCTAAGCATTTCAACAAATGGTGGATACAATGTTTGTGGAGCAACATATACACCGCCAATTCCAACATTATCTGATAATTGTTGTGCTGCTGGGGATATTACTTTAGATGTAGCTTGGTCTCAGGGAGGAACTCCACTTGGTACCATTACTGACTATACAGGTACTCCATTGACCTTACCTACTGGTGACATTTTAATTACATATACAGCGTATGATTGCTGCTATAATTCTACAAGTTGCTCATTCACAGTTACTGTCGAGGACAATACACCTCCTGTAGCGGTTTGTGATCAATTTACAGTGGTTTCTTTATCTGTGGATGGAACAGCTCAAGTTAATGCTAGTGTATTTGATGATGGTTCTTATGATGACTGTCACTTAGCTGGTATGAGAGTTAAAAGAATGGATAATGGGGCCAATTGTGGCATTGTAGAAAATACATTTTCAGAATCTATTACACTTTGTTGTAACGATATAGGTGCTAATGTAATGGTACAATTTAGAGTGTACGATAATTATAATGCTGATGGTTCACTTGACCTTACTAGATATAATGAGTGTATGGTTGAGGTAGAAGTACAAGATAAATTAGCTCCAGTTGTTACTTGTCCAGCTGATGTTACACTTGATTGTGGAGACGCTTATGACTTTAATGGCGACTTAGTGGCTCAATTTGGAGATTACACAGTAGTAGACAATTGCGGATTTACCGTAACTGATGTAATCACTGGTTCATTGGATCAGTGTAATCTAGGAAGAGTGACCAGAAGAATCACAGTAACAGATGATGGAGGAAGAACAAGTACTTGTACTCAAAGAATTAACTTCATAAATACAGATCCATTCTATGTAAACCCATCTGATATTTGCGGAGCAACTGATGATGATGTAGAATGGCCAGCGGATGTAGACTTGTCTGGATGTGATGATCCAACGTCTAACTCTTTCCACCCAGATAATACTGGCTATCCAACAATCTTTGAAGATCAGTGTGATCTAGTTGGTGTAAATTGGGTAGATCAAGTATTCCCATTCAACGTGGGGCCAAATGGGCAAGAAGAATTCTGTTTCAAAATATTAAGAACTTGGACGATTTTGGACTGGTGTCAAATGAACCATCCAAACAACCAAGATTTGAATCCATTAAACGACGTTCCTTTTGAATGGTCATGTACTCAGGTGATTAAAGTAAATGATCCTGACGGACCTACCATAACAAGTGATTGTAGTGCAAAAAGCACCTGTACGTTTGATCAAACGTGTAGTGATGGTTTCATAGAATTAACTGCAACTGCGACTGATGATTGTACACAAGTATTGGACTGGTGGGCAGACATCGATGCATTCAATAACGGCTCTTTCGACATAACTCTTTCTGGCACTGGTGGTTTAGCTGACGCTAGTGGTGACTACCCAGTTGGAACTCACACTATTTATTGGTCTTTCAAAGACAAGTGTGGTAACGTAGCTACTTGTTCTCAGGAATTTACAATTATCAATTGTAAAGCTCCAACACCTTATTGCTTGAACGGTCTAGCTACTGATTTAATGCCAGTAGATACAGACGGTGATGGTCAAGCTGATAATGGTATGATTGACATTTGGGCAAATGATTTTGACAATGGATCTCACCACGTATGCGGTTATGATGTTGTTTTATCATTCTCTACTGATATAACGGATACAAGCATAATCTTTACTTGTAGCGATTTTGGATCAAATTCTGTTGATGTTTACGTGACTGCAGTTGATGATTTAGGTGTTCCTCTTTCATTACCTGATGGTACATTACTTCAATCATTCTGTACTACGTTTATCGATATTCAAGACAACATGGGTGTTTGTCCTACAGGCGCAGCTATGTCAAGAATTTCAGGAAATGTTGCAACGGAAGACAACAAGAATCTTGAAGGAGCAGAAATGCATTTGGGAGACGGAGTAAATATGGTTGTCACTGATGCAGATGGAATGTACGCATTCCAAGACATGCCAAATGGCGGAACTTACAATGTAGATCCAGTAAATGATTTGGAGTACATGAATGGAGTGTCAACCTTGGATTTAGTATTGATTCAAAAGCACATTCTACAGATTAACAATCTGAATTCACCATACAAAATGATTGCAGCAGACATCAATATGGATGATAACATCACTGCAATTGATTTGATCGAGTTAAGAAAGTTAATACTTGGTATCTATGTAGAGTTCCCAGATAACGAAAGTTGGAGATTCATTGACAAATCTTACACATTCACTGATGCAACAAATCCATTAGACGAAGATTTTCCAGAATCATATGCTATTC
Source organism: Saprospiraceae bacterium (assembly GCA_020627705.1). Classification (GTDB taxonomy): domain Bacteria; phylum Bacteroidota; class Bacteroidia; order Chitinophagales; family Saprospiraceae; genus JAHDHU01. The sequence continues at coordinate 111,557 of JAHDGJ010000012.1, read as the reverse complement.
CAAACTTGAACGCCAATATGGATATTGATTTCGTGGCGGTAAAAGTTGGAGATGTAAACAATTCGTTCGAGACGAATCTTCAAGGAAACACAGCTGAAACTAGAACAAGTGCTTCGTTGGATTTATACATCGATGATGTAAACTTCTCAGAAGGACAGACAATTAGCATTCCATTTAAGATGTCTAAAGAAAATGCTATTGTTGGATACCAATTCACATTGGATTACGATGTAGAAGCATTCGAATTTGCTGGAGTAAAATCAGCAATGTTGAATGTAACAGAGCAAAACTTTGGGCAACAATTTGTATCTAAAGGTCAACTTACATCAAGCTGGCATAACATTGAAGCAGTTGAGCTTCAAGAAAATGATGTATTGTTTACATTAGAATTTGTTGCAAAGCAAGATGGTTCATCTACAAACATGTTTGCAATTACTTCAGACATTACAAATGCTGAAGCATATTCTTCAAACATTGAAGTTATGGATGTAACCTTAAATACAAGATCGGGAGAAGTGGACTATGTATTACACCAGAACACTCCAAACCCGTTCAATGAAACTACAGACATTGCGTTTGAAATTCCATTCAAGCAAAATGTAAAGATTTCCATTTACGATGTGACAGGTAAAACTGTCCACCAAGTAAGCAGAGACTTCGAAGCTGGTTATAATCAAATTAGCATTTCACAAGATGTATTGAATACTTCAGGTATCCTTTACTACACGTTGGAAGCTAATGGATATACTGCCACTAAGAAGATGGTAGTCTTGAAATAAGAAACAGAGCTCCCAAACAGCTCAAAAGATTTTACTGTTTTTGGGATGGGACCCCTCTCGGTAATGACCGAGGGGGTCTTTTTTTTACCATACCTTTGCGTTCTTTATGAGCAGGATACTAGCAATAGACTATGGTGCCAAAAGAACGGGATTGGCAGTAACGGATATCCTAAGACTTTCGATAAATGGCTTACCAACCCAACCAACTTCCGGACTTCAAGAATTTCTTACCACTTACCTCAATGAAGAAAATGTTGGAGAAATAGTTTTGGGAAGACCAAAACACAAAGATGGTACCTTGACAAAGCTTAATTTGGAAATCGATCGATTAAAGAAATACATAGAAAAAACATTTCACAATATTGAACTTCATTTTATTGATGAGAGTTATACTTCAGTTGAAGCCAAAGAAATTATTTTAGCGCATGGTATTAAAAAATCTAAACGCCGAGAAAAGGCCTTGACGGATAAAGTAAGTGCTATGATTATATTACAGCGATTTTTAGAGCAAAAAGGAGATAATGATTTTACCTATAATAGCTTACGGACACCCCGTACTTAAAAAGAAAGCAATAAATCTTGAAAAAGATTATGCCAATTTGGAAAGCCTGCTCGTAAACATGTGGGAAACAATGTACAATGCCAATGGGGTTGGTCTTGCTGCACCACAAATTGGGTTAGGTGTAAGATTGTTTTTGGTAGATACAGAGCAATTATATGATGGAAAGGATGATAAAGAGGGAATTAAAAAAGTATTCATTAATGCTCAAATAATTGAAGAAACTGGAGAACCTTGGTCTTATGAAGAGGGCTGCCTAAGTATTCCACACATTAGAGGCGACGTCGAACGCCAAGGAAACATTGTTATCGAATACTATGACGAAAAATTTAAAAAACATAGGGAAGAATACAATGAGGTTGACGCTCGAGTTATTCAACATGAATATGACCATATTGAAGGACTCCTGTTTACTGAAAAACTAAAGCCGTTAAAGAAAAGATTAATTAAAAGAAGGCTTGATTCAATTCGAAAAGGAAACGTAAAAACGGATTATCGAATGAAGTTTTTTCGGGGCTAATTATTTTCTACCAAAATCTGCCGGAATTTCTCCCCATCGATCGGTATCCCATTTTAGAATGGGATTCTTTGGGTTGTTAGAATTCATCCATTTTTCTGCTCTTTTGAGCACTTTCATCAATTCGGGATCTTTATGTTTTTTGAAAAAAGTGGTCTTTACTTTCTTATTTCGCCACCAGCTCAAAGCAGTACGGCTGTCACTATAAATCGGCAACTCCTTCTCTCCGATATAATTTAAATAGGATAGGGCATGGATCAGTGCCAGAAACTCTCCAATATTGTTGGTGGCTTTTTTAAATGGGCCTACTTTAAAATATTCATCTTTAGTTTCGGTGTCTACACCTCGATATTCCATTTTTCCAGGATTTCCTGAGCATGCAGCGTCAACAGATAGACTGGGAGTAACAATTTCATCAATGAAGTATCGATAATCTTTTTTAGCTGATCTTTTTGCGGCGTTAGAAGTAGTCTTTATTGGACCATTAAGAAATGCTTCTTCTGCCTCTTCTAAGGTTTTGAAGGATTTATATTTTGCGTCAGGAAAACCTTGCGTTTGAAGTTTGCATTTTTCCCAATTGTCATAGATGCCAGGAGTAATACCATTCCATACAACGTAATATTTAGTTTTCTTTGCCATATTTGAAGCAAAATTAGACAATGTACGTTGATACTCATGCACATATATATTTAAATCATTTTACAGATGATATCGATGAAGTGATAAACCGTTCTTTAAAAAATAAAGTTGATCGAATTTATTTGCCGAATATTGACCGTACCACAATTAAGGATGTTAAGAAACTCCAGACTCTTTATCCTTCTATTTGTTTTGGACAAATGGGTTTACATCCCTGTTCTGTCAAAGAGAATTTTGAGGATGAATTAAAACTTATGAAAAAAGAACTGGAGGAAAATACATTCTATGCTATTGGTGAAACAGGGATCGACTTGTATTGGGATAAAACTTTTGTAGACCAACAAATAAGTGCCTTCAAAAAACAAATTGAATGGTCAAAAGATTTAAACTTGCCCATAGTGATTCACAGTAGGGATTCTTTGGATCTTACAATTAAGTGCATAAAAGAAGCCCAGGACGGTAGGCTTTTTGGGATATTTCACTGTTTTAATGGTAGCGTGGAGCAAGCCAAGCAGATTATCGAGTTGGGATTTTTTATGGGAATGGGTGGAGTCATCAGTTTTAAAAATGCTGGTATGGATAAGGTATTGAATCAGGTACCTCTTGATAATCTGGTCTTAGAAACAGATGCACCATATCTGGCACCTGTACCATTTAGAGGGAAAAGAAATGAACCAAGTTATATCCCTCATATTGCAAAAAAACTAGCCGAGATTCAAAATATTACGCTCAAAGAAGTAGCAGAAATCACAACGAAAAATGCAAATACAGTCTACTTACATACGCCACAAAGCATAGAAAACGAATCTAAAGCATAGAAAGTCAGTAGAGTTTCTTTATTTACTTAAAGTATATTTTGTTATCGAGCACAATTTTCCAAAATTTACGTTCTCGGAGAATTGCTCGAGTGGCTTAAGAGGTACGCTTGGAAAGCGTATGTACCCCAAAAGGGTACCGGGGGTTCGAATCCCTCATTCTCCGCAATAGCTTGAGATCAAAGGATTTCACAAAGAAAAAACCCTTAGAGGTTTTGTTCGTTAAATTATATTTCTATTTTAGAAGTTCAAATCTAATTATTTACATTACGAAAACAGTAAACTAATCAAATCATGCGAAAGATTTTAGTTGTAATAGGAGTCTTCTTTTTAGCAGCATATTTTGGTGCTTTTGATGTTATGGCTCAAGAAGCAGAAGCAGCTGCCGACACCGGGAGATTTCAGGTATTAAAAGAAAAATTTATTGAAGGGGATTGGAAGTTTATGAGTCTTGTACTTATATGCCTTATTCTTGGACTTGCATTTTGCATAGAAAGAATAATCACTTTAAACTTAGCAACCACAAACACAGACAAGTTGATGTCAAGAATTGACGAAAGACTTGCGGATGGTGACTTGGAAGGTGCAAAGGAAGTTTGTAAGTCAACTCCTGGCCCAACAGCTACTGTTCTTTATGAAGGCTTAAGAAATGCCGGAGGAGGACCAGAGGCCGTAGAAAAAGCGATTGTATCTTATGGTTCTGTACAAATGGGCCAACTAGAAAAAGGACTTGTTTGGATATCACTCTTTATAGCCATTGCTCCGATGCTTGGATTTATGGGTACCGTAATAGGTATGATTCAGGCCTTTGATACCATTGAGGTAGTTGGAGATATTTCTCCTTCTGTAGTAGCTGGAGGTATTAAGGTGGCACTTTTGACTACAGTATTCGGTCTTATCGTAGCGATTATTCTTCAGATTTTTTACAATTATATCGTTTCTAAAATTGACGGTATTGTAAACGGAATGGAAGATTCTTCCATCGCCTTGGTAGATGTGATGTCTAGAAACAATGTGTTTAAATAATAATCCTTAAAATTTAAGAGATGTATAAATTTTTGTCTTCTCGCGGGCAGACCCTAGCCTTGGTTTTAGGATTGGTCGTCATAGCGATTTTCTTAATATCCGTAATGACTGGTCTCAGTGGTCAGGGTTACGATATGTCAACGGACTTGAATGGACTACCAGATGAGGCTAAAGCTAAAATAGACTTTTTTAATCCTGGTTTATATCTAACTACTGGATTAGCTATTTTGGGAGGAGTATTAGCCATTGTATTTGGTATCATTGGCATTATAAAATTCCCGAAATCTTCAATGAAAGCAATCATTGCGATTGTCGTTTTATTGATTGGATTTTTCATTTTTTATAGCATGAGTGCCACAGAATTTGGAGCAGGCTCCAAAATGTCTGAACTCATACAGAAATATTCATTGGGAGATTCAACAGTTAAATTTATTGGAGGAGGGATTAACATTACTATTTTGTTGGCTCTGCTTTCTTTAGTATTAATGGTTGTCTTTGAAATTAAAAACGCTTTTAATTAGTAGTTATGGCTAGAAAAAGTTCAAGGGATAGACTAAACAATGAGGTCAACGCTGGATCAATGGCGGACATCGCATTTTTGCTTTTGATCTTCTTTCTTGTAACCACGACAATTGTTGAAGATAAAGGGGTGCTGGTTCAGTTACCACCTTGGTCTGATGAAGAGCCTGACATCACAAAATTGAATACTAGAAATGTATTCTCTGTTTTGGTGAATGCCAACAACGAATTGTTAGTTAGAGGGGAGCCCAAAAAGATTGATGATTTGCGTGCCGACTGTAAGGAATTTATTATGAATCCAAACAAATTGGAAAATCTTGCAGAAAAGCCAACAAAGGCAATTATTTCAATGAAAAACGATAGAGGGACTAAGTATAAGGCCTATCTAGAAGTGTACAATGAAGTAAAGGCTGCATATCGTGAATTACGAGATGAAGAAGCGCAATTGAAATACGGCAAGGAAAAATATGAGTATTGCACGAAAACTGAAAAACGTGAAATTCGAAGTAAAATTCCTTTGGTTATTTCAGAAGCCGAACCATCAAATTTTGGTGAAGAAAATTAGTAGACTATCATAAAGTAATTATGTCTAAATTTCAAAAAAAACGAGGCAAGTCCTCACCAGCAATATCGACGGCTTCTTTGCCTGATATTATATTCATGTTATTGTTCTTTTTTATGGTTGTTACCGTAATGAGGGATTCGGAGTTGAAGGTAAAAGTTTCTACTCCAAATGCCACAGAGCTTTCTAAACTAGAAAAGAAATCTTTGGTGAATTACATCTACATAGGGAAACCTGTAGAAAAGTTTCAAGCCACATATGGTACGAAACCAAGAATTCAGCTAGGTGATAAATTTTCGAATGAAAGAGATATTGCTTTGTTTCTTGAAAAACACAGAAGTTCCGTTCCTGAGAACCAAAGAGGAGCGATAAAAACTTCATTAAGAGTGGATCAAGATGTGACCATGGGGATTGTTGCAGATGTTAAAACTTCGCTTCGTAAAGCGGGGCAGTTACTTGTAAATTATTCGGCTAAACCAAAGCCAAAATAAATAATTAGATTCTTTTTCGAATCAGTATGAAAAGAGAAAGCCCAGACGTTTCGTCATGGGCTTTTTTATTTGTATTATTCAATAATTCAAATGGAGTTAATATCACTTAAGCGATTACCTTAAGCGGTCCATAGATTTTACTATTTTTTCATCTTTTGAAATGGCACCCGCAGCTAAAACTCCAAATACCAAGGCTAAGAATGGTAAAATAGAGCCCAGACCCAAGCTAAAGTTATTTGTTGTGCCAAATAATTCTGAGTTTTTGAAATAGGTTGTAATTGCAAAGCCTAAAAACATACCTAATAAGAACATAGAAAGTATTACGCTCATTTTTTGTGCTTTTCTATTTTTAAACAGAAAGATAGAAACAAGCATTACCACAGCGGCAATCGTAGATGGAATGAGCAACATGTTACCATCATTTATATTGAATAATCCATCGGAGAGCATGGACTCTGCAACTTGATTACCTTTCCCAAATGGGACCAAATGAAGTATCCCTAAAAGAATGCTTCCAATTAGTAAATAAACACTTTGAATTCTTTGTATCATGCCATTATTTTTAACTCTTCAAAATTAAGAAATGAGTTCAACATACAGTTACTGGGAAATTGCTCCAATTTATGAAAAGCAAGATTTGGTAATTGTAGGTGCAGGGATTGTAGGATTAAATACTGCCATAGCCTTTAAAAATCTTTGTCCTCAGTCCAAAGTATTAATTGTTGAACGGGCTTACCCTGGAATGGGGGCATCTACGAAAAATGCTGGTTTTGCATGTTTTGGAAGTGCCTCCGAAATTTTAGATGATATTAAGAACAACGGAGAAGAAGAGGCCTTTGAGTTAATAAAAAGCCGATGGGAGGGCTTACAATATTTGCAGCAACTTGTGGATCCGAGAAATATGGAATTAGAACATCACGGATCTTTTGAATTGTTTTTTGAAAAGGATAAAAATTATTCGGAAGTTTTGGATCACATTAAACGAATCGAGTCTATTGCAAGTTCGGCGCTAGAGCGAAACTCGGTGTTCGAAATAAAACCTAATAGATATTTTTCGCATTTGTCAAAGGAGGCCATTTATTCACAATATGAAGGAGCATTAAATCCAATCAAAATGATTTACTCACTTTGTGAGAAGGCTCGAAAAATGGGAATACAGATCTTGTATGGTCATGAGGTAGCAAGCATTGAGAAGAATCAAATAGTAACTTTAGATAATTATCAAATACAAACGGAAAATATAGCCTTATGCACAAATGGCTTTAGTACCAAGTTGCTGGACATTGCTGACCTAAAGTCTGTGAGAAATCAAGTTCTAATCTCAAATCCTTTGCAAGGAGTCAAATGGATTGAAACCTTTCACCTTAACAAAGGGTATTTATATTTTAGAAAGTATGGCAACAGATTGCTTATTGGAGGCGCTAGAGATTTGTGTATGGAGGAAGAAACAACAGATGAATTTGGGGCAAATCAAAAAATAATAGCTTATTTAACCGGATTAGCTAAAGACCTTTTGCCCGAATTTAAAAATTTGGAATTTATCCATCAATGGAGCGGAATTCTGGGAATAGGGGAGAGTAAGAAGCCGATAATTCGTAAAATTTCGAAAGGAATATTCGCAGGAATTCGTTTGGGAGGTATGGGAATCGCCATTGGTAGTTTAGTTGGAAAGAATCTTGCAGAGCTAATGGTGAATGACGATAAAATGACAGCTAAGCCATAACATATTTAAAATAAACGAGTCTACTTAGAGTGAAATATTTCCTTGCATTATTCTTTTTATTTTTTGGTTGCCTCCAATCGTGGAGTCAGGACACCCTGCAGGATACAGTGATACAATCCAAAATTTTTGTAGAAAATGCAAATAATACAATAATTGATAAAAGTGGCGTCGATGTTATCCGCTATTTTAACGGGGATGTAAGAATGTACAAAGACAGTGTGTTTATGTTCTGTGATTCTGCAAGACTAATTAATAATGATTTGATTGCGCTTGGAAATGTTGTATTTGTTCAAACAGATACGATAAAAATATTTTGTGATTCCTTATTGTATAACGGGAATACTGAAATAGCAAGATTATTTGATGAGGTAACCTTAGAAAATGGAGAAGAAAGACTCTTTACCGAGTCTCTGGTATACAACGCAAAGTTGAAAGAGGCAGTGTATCAGGATACTGCGATAATGCAGTTTGAAGAAACTCAATTGCAAAGTATATTAGGAACATATAAGGTAAATGAAAAGAAAGCTTACTTTTCAAAAGAAGTCGTTTTGGAAAACAACGAATTACGATTAAGGACGGACTCTTTGGAGTATTTCACTGATCTTAAAAAAGCCTTGTTTGTTTCGCCCACACGAATTGTGGAGAAAAAACGAAAGATATATTGTGAAGACGGATTCTATGACTTCATTTCAAAGCGTGCCTTGTTTACTGGAAATCCACAGTTGATAGAAAATGATGATTTGGCAACAGCGGATAGCATACGTTATAATGGTTTAGACTCTTTATTGACTTTAAACGGTCGGGCGGTATACGAAAAACCCACCCAATTGGCTCAAGCCGAAAGTATCGTTTATAATATTTCAACCGAACAAACATCGCTTAATGGCAATGCCAGCTTTTTGGATTTAAAAACTGGAAACAAAACAACTGGTGAGGTCTTAGAATATCTTGGGCAAGAATATAAGGTAAAAATATTAGGAGATGCGTATTACGAAAATGAATCAGCGCAACTAACAAGTGACGAATTAGAATTTGATGAGGATAAAGGAGATGGTTTTGCTCGCGGAGATGTGATTTATGTTGATACCTCTTCAAATATTTCGATTTTATCCGACGAACTCTTTATTCGTGATAAAACCAATTTAAAAGCTATAGGACTAGAATCAAGACCCTACATCATTAATAACATTGATAATGATAGTTTATATCTGGCCGCAGATACGCTTTTTTCCGAAGAACTGATTTTTCAAGATAGTCTTAAGGATAGTTTAGATTTTCTCATTCAGATAGATGTGGATACCGCAAAAAGATTTTGGGCTTTTGATGAGGTGCGCATATTGAAATCAGATTTTACGGCAATATGTGATTCTTTAAGTTTTAACGATCAGGATTCCATATTTAAGCTTTTTAAAAATCCAGTGGTTTGGTCAGATTCAACCCAGTTTGCTGGAGATACTATCTACATACATTTGGAAAACGAAAAAATCTCCCACATCGAAGTTTTAAAAAACGGCTTTATCATAGAGCAATTAGAGGAGGGCATTTTTAATCAAATCAAGGGTAGACGCGTTGAAGTCTGGTTTAAGGACGATCAAATTGATCATATGAATGTTACAGGAAGCGCCGAAACTTTATATTTCTTCCAGGACGACACTGAGGCTTATATCGGAGTGAATCGTACGTTATGTAGTCATATGACTTTTTATTTTGAAGAAAAAGAACTTAAGGATATCAAGTTTTTTAAAGACCCCGATTCTGTATTGACTCCTATACATCGCACAAGCCCCAAAACAGAGAGATTGGATGGATTTGATTGGCAGTATCATTTATCCCCTTTAACTTTGAGTGATCTAACCTCTAAAAATTGAAATTTTACTTTATTCTCGTCTTCTCGTTTCTATTTTCATTTGATTTGATCGCTGACCCGATTAAAAATCAATTAGATCAAGCAGAAAAATTTCTTTCCGAGGAAAACTACATCGATGCGGTTAACATATACCAGGACCTGTATAACCAAAAACTGTATTCAAAAGAATTGCTCTTTAATTGGGGATATGCCAACTATAAATTAGAAAGATTTCCTGAGGCTGCATTAGCATACGAAAAACTCTTGAAGAAATGGCCTAACTATCAAAAGGGCAAACATAATTTATCCTTGGTAAGAGAGGCAATTTCCTCTGAAATTACAGCCTTACCTGAATTTTTTGTTACCTCTTGGTGGAAATCTACTGCGGCTTTCTTTGTCCCTATAATTTGGTGGATGCTGTTGGTTTTGGTTTTGACCTTAGCTGTATATAATTATTATCAATTTGCGCTTCGAAACAAAAATTCCAAGGAAATTTGGTGGAACATAGTATTATTGATTTTGGCTACGTTGTTTTTCTTTTTGGCCAGACAAAGCCATGTATTACGAAACCAAACGCAATATGCACTTAATCTACAAGACTGTGATTTTCGAAATGAACCGAATATGGCCAGTACAATTTTGTTTGAATTGACTCCAGGTGAAAAGGTAAAACTTCTCTCTGCTGTCGACATTTGGTACAAGGTAGAATTGGCAAATAAAGAAGTAGGGTGGGTGTTGAGAAAGGATGTAACAGAAATCTAAATTAAAAGAGCCTTGCTCATTGTTGAACAAGGCTCTCGAACTTCTTTAATAAGAATTATTATTTTCCTATTGTAATTTCTATTCTTCTATTTTGAGCCCTTCCTTCTTCAGTGGCATTATCGCCGATTGGATTATCAGCACCAAAACCTTGTGTATTTACTCTTCCACCTGCTACACCAGCTGCGATAAGTCTTCCTTTAACTGCCTGCGCTCTGGCTTCTGAAAGTTGTTTGTTTTTCGCGGCATCTCCTGTACTATCAGTATACCCTTCAACATTGATTTTTAAATCTGGGTAGGCTGCCATAATTTTTGCTATGTTATCTACCTCTACACCAGTATCTCCACTAATTCTGGCTGAGCCTGTTTCGAAATTTAGATTATTAAATCTAAATCTTCCTTCGCCTTTAAAGCCTCCATTTACAAAATCCATAATTTGGCTACCTGCTGATCCAGCTGCCCATTGTACACCGTCTAATGCTTTTTTGCCAGCTTCATTTACTGCGCCAAAAGCACCTTTTGCTAAATCCATTGCTCCTTCTGCAACATCACCAACAACATCAGCTCCAGTACTAACAACATTTTCTGTCACATCATTAGCTTTAGCAACTGTATTATCTACCGCTCCACATCCCGTTTTGAATCCAAAGAAATATGCCGCAGCCATTAACAATAAAAACAATGGCAACAACCATCTCAACATGCTTCCTCCGGTTTTTACAGCAGCGCCTCCTACTTCACCAACAGCATCAACACCTTTGCCTGCCAAATCCGCAGCTCCAGAAACAACTTTTTTACCAGCGTCGACAGTAGCTCCAGCAGCATCACCAACGACATCGGCAGCTCCAGTTACTACTTTTTTGCCTGCATCAGCAACATTTTCAGCAGCTTCAGTTACTGCAGAGGCAGCACCTCCTACTAGGCCTGCAGCAGCAGAAAGAGGGTTCCACCCTGATGGTGCAGCAGCTTGTACATGGTCTTTTTGACTAGAAAGCATGTCCATAAGACCGCTTACGCCTAATCCATTTTTTCTTACATATCTTCCAACCATTCCCATTAGCATAGGAGCAGCCATTTTAAGCAATGAAGAAGAAGTTGATCCTTTTAGACCAGCAAGTTTAGCAACCATATCAACTATACCTCCAACTCTATTTCCTAGAAGCATTGATAAAATTCCTGAACCGTTGTTCATAAGTCCTGCAACAGCATCAGATCCACCTCCGAAAAGGCCTCCAATATTGTCTAGGATACCACCATCGTGGTCTTTAAAAGCATTTAATAAACTAGTCGCTCCTTCTTCAGTTCCTCCTTTATCCATCATTCCACCTAATAAGGTTGGAAAGATTCCTTCACCGAGTGCTTTCGTTATTCCTGATTCAGGCTCTCCCAGAAAACCTGCAGCGCCTTTAGCCAATGAACCAGTAACCTGATCCTTGAGCATGTCAAGTAAGTTAATAGACATGATAATTAATGTTTAAATGATAAAAAATTAGGGTTAATCTTAATCGTTAAGTTGGGTTTCGTTTTGAGGCACGAAAATACTATGTATTTCAGTAGTTTACCTATGTAATAATGTGTCAAATGATAATATCTTAGATATTTAACACTACGAGAACGCGATTTAATACAAAACCGTTCCCAAAGAGTAGCGTTTGATGCATTTTCTTTTTTTAGAGGTATATACCGAAAACTGTCGTCTTTCAATTAAATGGATTTTCAAGAAAACTTAGGAGTAAAGCATTTGGAAGAAATCCAACAGATTGAGATTTCTTCTTCAGATGTTTTGACCAGAATTAGTAAGCTGCAAAGTCTTTACCACTACTTTTTTGAAGAGCTGACGTCACGTATCGACCTTTCTTTCAAAACACTGTTTTCTAGAATAGCATTTGCCGGAGTGCATTGGAAGCTCCCTTCCCAAATGCTTTTCGAATTACATCAATTTCGAAGAATTTCAAATTCGTCCAAATTAGAAGAGGGCGTATTGAATAATGGCATACTAGCATTGCGTAGTACAATAGATTGGATTTTTGAGAACGATACAAAGCAGGAGATTTTAAATCGATTTGATAAGAATCGAATGGTCAAAAGGAGAAAGATGCCTTTTCGTTCGAATCTAAAAGGTGTTATAATTTCTTTGGATAAAGCTTCCACAAGTGCACAATTTGTATCAGAAAAAGAAGATGCTGGAACGTATACTTTACATTCTTCCAACTCAATCAAAATTTTTGAAACATTATTAGCAGCTCAAAAGTTTATTGGATTACCTATTCATATAAATCTCATGAACGTAAAGTTTGAGGCACAAAATGTAGTAACTGCGGAGGTAGTTGTATTGGAGCCAGATTTTCTTATTGACATAAGTACCATTGCAGAATTACATTCTTACGAAGCAGGAATTCAAGCTTCCATGTATTTATTGAAAAAATTTATTCCAATTGAAAAATCAAAGCCCTTAATAATCGGAAATATTTGCAATTGGATGCTTGACGAGTTAGTCGTAGACCCCAGTTTTGAATTAGAGGATAGTCTAGTGGAAATTTTTAAGAAATATCCAATTCTCTTTGCTTCGAAAAGCGATGACTTTGTAAAATCTATTCTTCATGATTTACGTCTGCATTTTAGCAATCTAAAATCCGTGGTAGACCAACGATTTCAAGAGCTTTCTATACACCGTGAAAACCTTCATATAGAACCTAGTTTTTTTGATACTCACCACGGGATTCAAGGACGTTTGGATTTATTCCAAAAAGATGAAGCTGCCAAAAAGTTGGATATTATAGAATTAAAAAGTGGCAAACCATTTAAGTCCAACGTATATGGATTAAATGCGAATCATTATGTTCAGACCCTTTTATACGACCTAATGATTGGCTCGGTGTATGGTGGCAAAATCAAAAGCACTAATTATATTTTATATTCTAGAGAAAAGAACAATGCATTGCGATTTGCGCCCTCAATTAAAAATAAACAAATTGATGCCATGCATACGCGCAATCGGATTGTGCTTACAGAAAGAATGCTGGCTAATGACTATAAGCAATTGGACGGTGTTTTTAGGAAAATGAAACCTATACATCTCAATCAGATTCAAGGCTTTGTAAAGAGGGATGTGGATCGTTTTGCAAAAGCCTTTCATGACGCAAGTAAAACTATCCGGCAATATTTTTTAAATCAAGTATCTTTTCTAGCCCAAGAAAATTATTTGGCTAAACTAGGTACTCATGGATTATTTGGTGACAAAGGATTCGCAAAGTTGTGGTTGGAATCTTCAATTGAAAAAGAGCAAAATTTTTCAATTCTTAAAAACTTAAAGCTCAGGAATGATTTAAGTCTTGAAGCAGAACCAATTTTAATATTTGAAAGAACGGCGTTGACCAATGAGTTGGCAAACTTTAGAAAAGGAGACATAACGGTGTTGTACCCGTCCGGTAAAATAAATTCTCCTTTAGATGATCAAATATTCAAATGTAATTTGATTCATATTGATCAAGACCAAATACATGTTAAACTTAGAAATCGTCAGATAAATCCCAAAATATTTGAAAACAATCAAGAATGGAATATTGAGTCTGATCATCTTGACAGTAGTTATTCAAATATGTATCGCAGTTTGTTTCAGTTTTTAGAAGCTGATCCGCTTTGGCAATCGCTTTGGTTAGGTGAGCGAAAGCCCACAGCATCACAGAAGATTACGCTTCAAATGGATCATGACATGAGTAATGAGCAAACATTGGTTCTTGAAAACATGATTTCGGCTAAAGAGTATTTTTTGTTGTGGGGACCGCCCGGTACCGGGAAGACGAGCATTATGCTTAAGAATTATGTTAAGTATAGTATTGAAAACACCAACGAGAACATTTTGCTTTTGGCCTATACAAACCGAGCAGTGGATGAGATTTGTGGAGCAATAGAATCGATAGATAACAGCTACAAAGATAGGTATCTGAGGATTGGTTCTTCTTACGCTTGTGGCGAAGAATACAAGGACAATCTCTTACAGCATAAAATTTCGAACAAAGACAGCAGAAAAGAACTTGGTGAGTTTTTACGCTCCAAGCGAATCTTTGTTTCAACGCTTTCGTCAATGCAAGGAAGGGTAGAGCTTTTTGAAACTATAAATATTAATACAGTTGTTATTGATGAAGCTTCGCAAATATTGGATCCTATGCTATGTGGCTTTTTGAATCGATTCGAGAAATTTATTTTAATCGGTGATCACAAACAACTACCAGCTGTGGTAAAGCAAAAACCAAAAGCAATCGATCCTACGGCTTCGAATTCGAAGCATTGGGTAGACTTGAGGATTTCTTCTTATCAACGGCTTTATGAAAACTGTATCCAAAATGAATGGAAAGCCAATGTTGGGGTATTGACAGTTCAAGGTAGAATGCACAAAGACCTGATGGCTTTTCCTAATCAAAGATTTTATTCTAACCAATTAAAGGCTTTTGAAGGCATAGAAAGATTGCATCAAAATTGGAGTTTGATGCCTTGGTCTAAGGTGTTACCTTCTAGACTTGTTTTTGCCAATACACCTGTAACCCAGGGCTTTAATGTCAAAAGAAACAAATTTGAAGCTGAGGTGATACTTAAAGTTGTGAACCAGCTTTATTCTAAAATTGGTGAAAACCAAAATTCGTTTTTTGAACAAATCGGAATTATAGCCCCATTTCGTGCTCAGGTAGCTCAAATAAAAAAAGCTTTAGTGAAAGCGAATACATCTTATCAAAGTATAATGGTAGACACTGTAGAACGATATCAAGGCGCCTCCAAGGACATCATTATACTATCGTTTTGCTTAAATGACAAAAAACAATTGGATCAATTGGTTTCCAAAGATTTGGACGGAATTGATCGCAAATTAAATGTTGCTTTGACCAGGGCCAAGGAGCTGATTGTTTTGGTAGGTAATGACAAGCTTCTTTCTTTAAACAAGGACTATGTAGATCTTCTTTCATTCGCTACCCCTATCAATTTGAGATAAAATTGGATGAAAATTGTATATGTAGTGGCTGTGTAGAGCATAATGCACAATAGGTAGGGTGTTTTCGACAAGGGAAGCCTCGTTTTTGCTGTCTTATATGTGTACGTCAAAAACGAACGTTATGAAAAAAATCAACATTACACTAATCGCCGTATTATTCGCTATAACAGGAATCTTTGCCAACAACAATCCACTCAACGAGAAGAATCCAGTTCCATTCGAAATAATTTCTGGAGCAGATCAACTTGTCAGTTTTGAAATGGATGTTGAGAATAATCAGATAAATTTTGAAACCGCTAACGAAATAAACTTCTTACAGGTTTTGAAAGAGGATGGTACATTAGAATACCAGTTGCCGGTAATGTCGAACAGTATAAATATAGATTTAGAAGAATTCGAAAACGGAGAATACCAAGTGAATCTATTGATTAGCAACGACACCATGGTCAGTTCGACCTTCAGAAAGTAAAAAATTCAAAAATCGCATAGTAAAGGTCTTGTACATAAGTACAAGGCCTTTTTTATTTTATACCCAATATTTTGTGCGTTTGAAGACTCATTTTCCATTTTGGATGCAAAAGACAAAACTCTTGAACCTTAAACGTATTCTCTTCTTGTTCTAACGAATCCATGGGTTGTAGATAAAAATGCTCAAAATTTAGATGTTCAAAATCTTGAGGCACTAAACCTTGCTGAGGAAAGACCAATTTTAATTCATTCCCAGTTTTGATCTTGATTGTAGTATTAGCTTTTGGCGAAACACAAATCCAATCGATTTTATCAGGCAAATCTAAGGTCCCGTTGGTTTCGATGGCAGTTTCAATATTCTCTTCTTTGAGCACATTAATTAAAGATTGGTCCATTTGAAGCGCTGGCTCGCCACCTGTGAAGACAGCGAAAATGTCTTTCGATTCCAAGGGCCAAAGAGATTTGATTTTATCCACCAATTCCTGGGCCTCGTATTTGCCACCTTCTATTCCATCAGTACCCCAAAAATCAGTATCACAAAACTTACAGATTGCTTTGTGTCGGTCTTCTTCTCTACCAGACCATAAATTACACCCGGAGAAGCGAACGAAAATTGCAGGTCTTCCAGTATGAAAACCTTCGCCTTGTAGAGTATAATATATTTCCTTAATCGAATACATTACACTCTATCAATTATAGCCGTTGCTTCTATTTCAACAAGCATTTGAGGATCTACCAAAGCACTTACTTCAAGTAGTGTAGATGCTGGTTTTATCAAAGCAAAAAACTCCCCATGGGCCTTTCCAACTTTTTCCCAGTCTTTGATATGTGTAACATATACACGGGTACGTACAATGTCTTTTAAACTTGAATCAAATGCTTTGAGCTTTTCCTCAAATAACTCAAGGATAAACTTGGTTTGATTATAAGCATCTCCAGGAAAAAGAACTTGCCCATCTTTCGCTGCAGTGGTGCCTGCAATTTCTATAATATTGCCTACTTGGACGATACGAGAATATCCAACAATATCTTCCCACTTAGCACCGGAGCCTAGTTTGCGCCTCAATTCTTTTCTTTTTCTAATTGAGTTAATAAGGTCTCCATGACTCGATAAGTGTCCATCCCATTATCAAAAGATTCTTTGGCAAACACCCAACGAATTAATCCGTAGTCATCAACAATAAAGATTCTTGGGTAACCCAAATCTCCAGCATATGGGCCTTCGGCTAGTGTTTTGCTGTTTGGTATAATAGAAAAATCAATAGGTCTTGTTTGGGAATAATCAAAAATGGTTTTTTTGTCTTCGTCAACAAGACTTATGATATCCAGCTTGTTTTTGAAATTTTTCGATAATAGATTGAGGTCATCTAATTGATCCAAACATGTAGGACAATTTAAATTCCAAAAATATAAGATGGTGTACTTGTCTCCACTAAGAGCGGCAAGGTTTTGATTGTTTCCATTCATATCTTCTGCCATAAAAGGAATCACTGGAAACCCTTCAAAAGAACGAACTAAATCTTGAACTCCGGGAGAGCGTTTCTCTAATTCTACCTTGAAATAATCTTGAGCTTGAAGCGTACAGATAAAAAACGATAAGAAAATAATTATTGTAAATCGCATGCTTTTGGGTATAGTATACATTATGAATTTATCAAATATGTTGCCACTTCATTCAAACTTGCCAATTTTTGATCAATGTTTGAATCCGTCTGGCCGGTCTCGCTTATAGAAGACGCATTATTAATTAGAATGGTATACATCTCGAGTTGTTTTCCAAAAACCATATCACTATAGCTATCACCTACCATCAAACTCATTCTAAAATCAATATCGGGAAAATCTTCCGCCGCTTGAAATGCCATACCTGGGTTGGGCTTTCGGCACATTGGTTCTTCTTCGGCTAAATGTGGACAGTAATATACTTGATCGATGTATCCACCAAATGCCATGATTTCATTAATCATATTGCCGTGAATATCATGAAGATCCTCTGAGGTCATGAGTTCTTTTCCGATCCCTTGCTGATTGGTGACTACTACAATGTGTTTGAAAATTTGAGAACATGTTTTAATTGCTTCCAATGCATTAGGTAAGAATAAAAATTCCTCCCACCTGGTTACATATCTTCCAGGAAGCTTTTTGTTAATAACTCCATCCCTATCCAAAAACAAGGTCCATTCACCTGAGGTTCTAATTTTCTCGAAAGGAATCATTTTTGAAAAAGATTTTTTTCGATTTCGGAACAAAAGATATGTCCAATCAAAATATGGGCTTCTTGTATTCTAGGAGTATCGTCAGAATCAACGGCAATTAATAGATCCGAGTAAGGTTTCATTACCGACTCATTCGCTCCACAAAGGGAAAAAACATGCATGCCAAGTTCTTTGGCAGTTTTGCATGCCGCGATCACGTTTTTACTTGTACCAGAAGTAGAAAGCGCAACTAAAACATCCCCTTTTTTGCCTTTTCCTTTTAGGGCTCGGCTAAAGACTTTTTCAAAGCCCATATCATTGCCTACCGCAGTAAGGTAGCTGGTATTTACATGCAGTGCTTCTGCATTGATCGGGTCGCGGTCAATATAAAACTTGCCAGATAATTCGGCAGCTAGGTGCTGAGCATCAGCAGCACTTCCACCATTTCCACAAAACAAGATTTTCCCTCCGGATCGCACGCAATCAGTCATCATATCAACAGCTTGCTTAATTACTTCCTCCTCATCTTTAAGCTTACGAATAATCTCAATATGCTCATCTATAATTTCTCGCATGGCTTCAAAGTTACTCTATATTTGCAGCAGATTTTAGCACTTGGCTATATTGATTTATGAAGAGAAAAGCCATTTTTATTGGACCTGCTTATCCTTATAGGGGAGGTATTTCAGCCTTTAATGAAAACTTGGCAGCAACCTTCCAGGCAAATGATTGGGATTGTAAGATGGTTACTTTTATTCAGCAATACCCAAATTTTCTCTTTCCAGGAAAAAACCAGTATGTAAAAGATACGCAGCCTCCAGATTTGAACATCACCAGAGGTATATATAGTACCAATCCGCTCAATTGGTATCGCATATCTAAAGAGATTGTCAAAGAAAAACCAGATGTGGTAATTACTCAATATTGGATGCCCTTTATGGCTCCTGCCTTTGGAACTATTCTGCGAGGAATCAAAAAAGCATTGCCAGATACCAAATGCATTACGTTGGTCCACAACTTTAAACCGCACGAACCAAGAATTGGAGATCAACAGCTCAATAGATACTTGGTCAACCGTTCGGATGTGCTTTTGTGTCTTTCTTCAAAAGTTGCGAAGGACATTAAAGAAGCGACAGATCAAAAAGTTGTCGAGCTTTTTCATCCAGTATATGATCATTATGGTGCTGCAGTGACTAAAATAGAGGCCCAAGAAAGTTTAGGTCTCGACCCTTCTGTGGTGCATTTACTTTTTTTCGGACTTGTTAGAAAGTATAAAGGATTGGATTTGTTACTCAAAGCGATTCCACTTGTCCAACACGATAAAAAATTTAAAGTCATAATTGCTGGTGAGTTTTATGATAATGAAAAGAAGTACTTAGAATTAATCGAAGATGGAGGTTGTAAGGATAAGGTAATTATCAAAAATGAGTACATAGCAGACCATGAGGTTCCGCAATACTTTTGTGCTGCTGATCTCATTGTACTTCCTTACAAAAGGGCTACTCAGAGTGGAGTGATCCCGATTGCCTTGCATTTTGAAAAACCAGTATTGGTCTCGGATGTAGGGGGACTTTCTCAATTGATTAGAGATTTTGAGATTGGAGCTTTGGTCCAACCCACACCGGTGTCCATTGCCAATCAAATAGAAGACTTTCTTGAAAACGGATCTCCAGGGCAACCAGATTTTAAAGGCATCCGAAAGGCTTTGTCTTGGCAAACTTTTTATGAAGCGATTCGTAGTGAATTGTGATTTTTAGAAACTACTGCAATCACAGCTTGACAAATTTAAGAGCCTCATGCGCTTTAAAATCATCAGATTTTTTTCATTCATCTCTATATAAAAGCGGTGCGGATAAGGACAGGTATCGCAGGCTTCACAGGTTGCCTTATGGAATTTCGGATTATATCCTACACGAATTATTTCGAGGCCCTTGGATTGAAGATATGTCATCATCTTTTCTTTCTTTTCTTCGGAAGAATAGGATAGTTTGATCTTATCCGCCCACTCATCCGTTTCGCATTGCCTTTGATCGAATTGAAAACAAACAATTTTCCATGCTTCTGGAACGCTTTTTTTGTTACAAGAAATTCCAATCAATACAAGAATAAAAATCCAGTGCTTCATAATGGTTTTATCTTTAAGGGTATATAATGAAAATGCAAATTACTTTTTTGGGTACTGGTACGTCACAAGGAATTCCTGTAATTGGTTGCACTTGTCCCGTGTGTACATCTTCTGATCCGAAAGATAAAAGATTACGCTGTTCTTTACTCCTTTCGTATAACGAAAAAAATTATGTAATTGATGTTGGTCCAGATTTTAGACAGCAAATGTTGCGTCATGAGGTTTCGAATTTGGAATCTGTTTTTCTCAGTCATGAGCATAACGACCATGTTATAGGGCTTGATGATTTGAGGCCGTTTATTTTCAGACAAAAAAAAGAGATGAAAATTTTTGGCTTGCCAAGAGTTTTAGAAGAGATAAAGGGCAGATTTAGCTATGCTTTTCAAGATTCGCCTTATCCTGGTATTCCTAGATTCGAACTAGAGAAATTTACAGCCGGAGAAAAAATTTCTATCAGCGGTTTAGAAGTTGTTGGAATAGGTGTTGATCATGGTGCGCTACCAATATTAGGCTTTCGTTTTGGTACGTTTGCCTACCTGACTGATGTTAAATCAATTGACAATAAAAATCGGGAGCTTTTAAAAGGAGTAGAGTTATTGGTTGTTTCTGCTATACGTCAAGAGCGGCCGCATCATTCTCATTTGTTACTAGAAGAGGCAATACAACTGATAAAAGAATTAAAGGTCCCTAATGCATTGATTATTCATATGAGTCATTATATGGGGAAACATGAAGATGTAGAAAAACTTCTACCTCCAAATATTCGATTGGCATATGATGGTTTAAGCTTAAATCTTGCTTAAAACTATCTTTGTGATTCACGTGTGCTTTCAATTATAACATACCTTCAAGATTAAAAATAAAATAATGCCTCAAAGCGGAAATTGGCTCAGAAGAGTGTTGTTTAAAATTTTACCCTTAAAAGGATATTTAAAAGTGATCAGCCGATTGTATCTGATTAGTTTTAGAATGGGACTTCTAAAAAACTCCAAGAATTACGAGTATCCTTATTTTCTAAAGCATATTGTAAAGGAAGGAGATGTCTGTTTAGACATTGGAGCAAATCTTGGATATTATACAACGATACTTTCGAAACTTGTTGGTCCAAAAGGTCAAGTACATGCGGTGGAACCTATTAAACCGATTCTTGATGTCCTTCGAAGCAACACATCAAGATCTAAGAATGTAACCATACTGCCTTTTGCCTTAGGCGATCAAAATGGGAAAATTAAGCTGGGCAATGATTCGATAAGAGAAAAAGGTTTCTTGGCTACAGGTAGTCATTTTGTTTTATCCTCGGATGCTAATGTGGATGTTACGTTTGAGGCAGAAATACGAAAGGGGAGCGAGCTCTTTTCAAGTTTGAGCAAAATAGATTTTGTGAAATGCGATATTGAAGGTTATGAAGAAATCGTTATCCCTGAGATGATAGAGGTTTTTAAAAGAAACAAACCAGTCGTGCTTATAGAATCTGGTGGCGAGTCTAGAAAGAAGTTGTTGACCTTATTTGAAGCATTGGAATATCATAGCTTTCTTTTGGATAAAGACAAATTGATTCCTGTAGCGCAAAACAGTACTTGGGATATTCTATTTATTCCGAGTCAAAAAATAGCTGACTTCCAAGCCTATATACTATAATCTAAAGAATTTGGGTCAGTAACTCTTCAGATCGTTGAATGAAAATGGACTTATTTCAGGGTTTGTGCTATTTTTAGAGTACGACCTCTATGAGAATAATCCTCTTTCTAACATGTTTGATGTATTCGATGGCTCTTTGCAGTCAGCAGGGCACCCAGTATAGTCAATATATGTTGGATAAATACCGAATAATTCCTGCATATGCTGGAATGGATTATTCGATGACAGCGAATGCCTCGTTAAGAACACAGTACAACGAATTGTCAGGAAATCCAAGCTCACAATGGATCAATGTGCACTTACCATATTATAGATTAAATGGAGCCATTGGGATACAAATTAGTAATGAATCTCTTGGTGTTTTTCAAAAAACGAGCGTACTCGGTTCTTACAGTTATATTATTGATACCGAAGGTTTTCTTTTTGGTGGAGCATTACAACTTGGTTTTGATTTCCAATCTATTGATGGAGCAAGTTTAATTACCCCAGAAGGAAATTATGAAGGGGGAGTTATACAACATAATGATCCAAATCTGAGTAACATGTCTGTTGCAGGGTTTGGCCTTAATTCCGGGCTATCCTTCTATCTGAGATCAAGATTCGCAGAAATCGGAGCTGCTTATTCTTTTGGATTGCCGACAAACCGAGAAATTGGTGGAATTCCTTGGCAAGAAAAGGGAACCTTTAATTTATTTTTACAGAGCTCCATTAATTATGGTGATTTATGGCGATTTGTTCCGTCTATATTAGTAAGAACCGACTTCCTAGAATATCAAAGTGATTTTCATATTATAGCTAAATATAATGGCAATGTTTTTGGAGGTATAGGTTTAAGAGGGTACAATTCGAACTCTTTCGATGCTTTAGTGGTGACAGCTGGTATGCGTCTCAATCAGAATTACACATTATCATATAGCTACGATGCCGGGCTTTCGGACTTAAGAAATTTTAACGAAGGGAGTCATGAAATCATGCTGAGTTATAATTTAAACAAATTAATAGGGGTCGGAAGCGATCCTAAAATAATTTACAACCCAAGGCATTTGTAAAAAATGATTTGGGAAAAACAATGGGTTTGTAAAATATAATCTTGTATTCGCCGTTTTGATTGTGCTAAAGATTAGAATACAAAAGTGAATACAAAGCTGTTGTTAAAAGCTATTATTTAATTTTTGTTTGTTTTCGAAACAAAATTATCTTTACGAATCTTTGGATTCAGAAGTTTAATTGGATTCGACAAATTGCGGTTTAAAAATGAAGAAATTAACAACGTCTCTCCTTGCAATGATTGCAATCGTTTTCCTCACATCTTGTGGGGGAGGAGAAAGTGGACAACTAACAGGAGTCCTAGAAAGACCATCATGGAATGGTATTAATCCTTACGGAATGGTCTACGTACCTTCTGGTACATTACATATTGGTCAGTCTGATCAAGATGTATTCTACACGCACATGCAAAGACCTAAATCTATCTCAATTCATGGTTTCTACATGGATGATACAGAAATTACCAATAATGAGTATCGTCAGTTTGTAAATCATGTTCGTGATTCTATTGCGCATACCTTAATGGATGATTTCAAAGAAGATGCTTATGGAAACGAAATAATAGATTGGGATTATGCGCTTGACTATAGTGGGGAAGAATTGGATGATATGTTTTATCAGGGTGATGAAGCTTTTAGTGGAAAGCGAGATTTCAAAACTGAAAACTTTAACTACACCTACGAATGGATCAACTGGAGAAAAGCTGCTCATGACAAAGGAACAAGTAGAACTCAACTTATTGAGAAAAAAGAAGTAAATATATTTCCAGACACATTATGTTGGATCAGAGATTTCTCTTACTCATATAATGAGCCCATGGCCAGAAATTATTTTTGGCATCCTGCGTATGATGATTACCCAGTAGTAGGAATTAGTTGGATTCAAGCCCAAGCATTTAATCATTGGAGATCAAGCCTATGGGATAGGTATAAGTCAGAAGAAGAGCCTAATACAGAAGATTTCAGACTACCTTTTGAAGCAGAATGGGAATACGCAGCACGTGGTGGTAGAGATCATGCACCATACCCATGGGGAGGTTACTATGTGAGAAATGCCAAGGGATGTTTGCTTGCCAATTTTAAGCCTGGAAGAGGTAATTACCCAGAAGATGGAGGATATTACACTGTGAAGGCTGATGCATATTTTCCAAATGATTATGGACTATATTGTATGGCTGGAAATGTTGCAGAATGGACAGAAAATGCCTTTGTTGACAATGCTTATTCGCACGAGCATGACTTAAACTCGGCAATTGTATATAACGCTAAAGAAGACGACCCAGATGTTTACAAGAGAAAAGTGATTAGAGGTGGTTCTTGGAAGGACATTTCGTATTTCCTACAAACAGGTACAAGACATTGGGAATTTCAGGATACGACTAAATCTTACATAGGATTTAGATCTGCTTTAAGCTTCCTTGGAAGATCTATAAACGACTTCAACTAAAATTTTGAATAAATAGAATACTTCTATACTCTCGTGACTTGTTCTGGGATGTAGAATATACTGTATATAGCTAAACTTTTTTTTAACAACCATAACTTTTAAAAAACGAACAATGAGTTTTCTTAAATCTAAAGGTTTCAAATACTTTAAAAATTTGATTATTGGTCTTGGAGCATCTGCAGTGATGCTTGGAGCACTTTATAAAATCCAATCTTGGGAAATGCCAGTAGTGGCTGGTATGAAAGTAGATCTTCTTACTTTAGGTCTAGTAATTGAGGCGGTAATTTTTGCATTCTTGGGTCTTATTGGGCCAGACAAAGACTATTACTGGGACAAACTATACCCAGGTCTAGATGATTACAAAGCAAATCTAAATCCATTAACAGATGGACCTACATCAGCAGCGGCTAGAGGCCTAGATGCTGACATCGTAGAAAATAAATTAGGTGGTATGTTGGAAGAGTTGCAAGGAATGTCAAAGAGCCTTGGTTCTTTAAAAGCATTGCAGGAAGTTGATTTCTCACAAACTGGTGAGCAGATGAAAACAATGAACAACTTCTATACGCAGATGAATGAAGCTATGACTAATTTGTCTTCAACCTTGGATGACACAAAATTATATGCTGATCAAATGTCTTCTCTAAACAAAAACCTTTCTTCACTGAACTCAGTATATGGAAATGTTTTGGGTGCATTTAGACAGCCTGTGAGCTAGTATTGATTTAAGTTTTTATTTGATAACAAAAAAAAAAGTAAAAAATGTCAATACCTAAGGAACCCCGCCAGTTGATGATTACCATCATGTACCTGGTACTTACCGCTCTTTTAGCATTGAATGTTTCTGCTGAAATATTCAACGCCTTCAAGATGGTGGATAAGGGGCTAGTAAAATCAAATTCCGCTCTTGACCAAAAAAATGAATCTTTACCAAAGTTAATTGAGGATGGAGCAAAGAAAAAGGCTTCTTTAGCGACCTACGCGGAAAGAATATCTCCTATTAGAGATGCTTCTTCTTCTCTTGTATCATACATTGATGGTATAAAAGATCACATGATTAGTGAATCTGGAGGATTTAGTGAAAAATATCCAGACGAGTTAAAGGGTAAGAAGGATAAAGAAATTACAACCAGATACTTGGTAGATGGTGGTAAAGGAGAAGAATTGAAACAAAGATTGATAGACTATCGTGAAACTATCTTGCAATATATTGATAACGATACTACTGTAAGAGATTTGAAAGGTAATCCTGTGGAGATGAAGGATAAAACCAATTTCGAAAAAGAGATTGCTGTTCAGATAGATGATGAAACGTGGGAGAAAAAGGGTAAAAAGTCTTGGTCAGAAATGAATTTCAAGCAAATGCCATTGCAAGCCACGATTCCAATTTTCACCAAGTTCATAAATGATGTGAAGTCTACTGAAGCAGCTGCTTTAAACTACTTAGCAAACAAAGTAGGTACTTCTACAGATGTTGTCATCGATAAATACACTATTGGTTCGGCACCTGAGAAGTCATACATTATTAAAGGAGAAAAGTATAAGACTGAATTGTTCTTATCAGCAGGGGCTTCAGCAGATTCTAAAACTGGTATATCAATAACTGTGGACGGTAGAAAGTTACCAATCAACAAAGATGGTATTGCAGTGTATGAAACTACTCCTGGAGGTCTTGGTAAAAAGTCTTTCACAGCTGCTGCAACTTTAACGAATCCTGTAACTGGAGAAACACAAACTTTCAAGAAGCAATTTAGCTATGAGGTGGGTGAAAGGTCTGTTACCGTATCTCCATTAAAGATGAATGTATTTTACATTGGTGTGGACAACCCTGTGGCGGTTTCTGCAGCTGGTGTAGCATCAAACGACATCAAGGTAAGCATGAGTGGTGCAGGTGGTGGATCTATCAAACCAAAAGATGGAAATTATAATGTGCGAGTACAGAGGCCTACCAAGAAAAATGAGTTTGCGAAAATCAATATCACTGCTCCTGGTCTTAACGAATCTCGTGATTTTAGAGTAAAGAGAATACCTGATCCAGTGCCAAAACTGGGTAAAGATAGAGGAGGGGCAATGCCTTCTGGTCAGTTTAAGGTAATGCCAGGTGTATTCCCTGTACTCGAAGGATTTGATTTTGATGCAAAATGTGATATTACCGAATTTGTTGTGGTAAGAGCACCAAAGCGTCAGGATGTACAGATTGAAAGAAACACTGGAGGAAAATATAATCCTAAAGTGAAAGCATTAGTTCAAAAAGCAAAAGGAGGAGATAAATACTTCTTCGAAAACATTAAGTGTAAATGCCCTGGTGACCCTGCCGCAAGGAATATTGGTCAGATGGTATTCAACATAAAGTAATTAGCTCAAATCGATTATTATGAAATCATTTAAAGTTTTATTCTGTTTATTAGTTTCTGCTTTGTTCGCGTTTAGCGTACAGGCTCAGGATACACCTCCAGAAACTGACTTATTAGAATCTGACACACCTTCTGAGGATATTTATATCGACGATATTGTTAAGCGTAGATTGGTTGAAGAAAACCGAATTACGGAATACGATCACGTGAGAGAAGCAGACATTGCTTGGGAAAGAAGAATTTGGAGAGTCATTGACGTTAGAGAAAAAATGAATCTTCCGTTTGCTTACCCTGAAAAGCCTTTGTTTGACGTCTTTAGAGAAATGGCTGAAAATGGTGAGATCATGGTATTTAACGACGAAAGTTTCAAGGAGCCTATCTCTATGGAGGACTTACAAGGAAAACTTAATCGTATCGATACATTTGTAAACTTTAATTACGAAACATACGAGGAAACTATCGAAATAGCGGAATCTCCAATTAATGCGGAGGATATCAAAAGATATCGCGTTAAGGAGATATGGTATTTTGATGAGGAAGCTTCTATGATGAAGGTGCGTATCCTTGGGATTTCGCCTATTAGAGACGTATATGATGATGAAACTGGAGAATTTAAGTATCCAGAGCCATTGTTTTGGATTTATTATCCTGAAGCTAGAAGGACTTTAGCGCAACACAGAGTGTTCAACGAGAACAATGTGATTGCAAGTATGACATGGTATGATCTTTTTGAATCTCGAATGTTTTCGAGTTATATCATAAAGAACAGCAACGTCCTTGATTTGCGATTGTCCGACATATATGAAGGATACGAGTCTGCTGGTATTGATATGCTTTTAGAAGGCGAAAAGATTAAAGCTGAGCTATTTAATTTTGAACACGACCTTTGGGAATATTAAATTATTCTGCAGTTTAAATATAAAAGGGGTAAGCTAATTTAGTTTATCCCTTTTTTGTTTTACTCAGCGCTGTCTTTAAAAGTTAACTCTATTGGATTTGACAATTGCCTCAATTCATAGAGCATGAAACCAAATACCACAATGTATTCTAATGAAATAACAAGCAGATTTTCCCAATACGGATCATAGCTATAATTTATATAGCTCAGAATGATCACAAAACTCCAAAGAACAACAAATCGATAGGGTAGGAATATACAAAGTGCCAACGAAAGACTTAAGTACCACGGATGCACTGTTGTAGAAAGTAAATAATAAATGGTAATCCCCCAAAAGCAGCAACTTATTAATTGAACAGCATCTTGTTGGCGTTGTTTGTTATAAAGCCAAGCAAACCATGCCATAGAAATTAGACCCATAAGAGGTCCTATGTATCTGATGAGATTATATCCAGTGCATTTGTAACCAACAAATCGCAACAAATTGTAAATGCCCCCATTAAATTCAAATTTACCAAAATAGAGATCTAAGCTTTGTGCGAATTTTGAAATATGTAATCCAAACAATACAGGTGTGAATAGGAGCAGACTGGCTAATCCGAACAACAGAAAAAAAGATTTGGAGTGTCTTAGATACTTCCAAATAAAAGGGAAAAAAAGCAAGGGAAGCAGTTTGGCACTGACACCTAAAGCCAAGACTAACGGGCTTAATTTTTCTTTATTGATTAATGCCAAGTAAACAGCAAGCAACGAAAAAAATACAGTCAAGGCCTCAAAGTGCAGGTTTCCAACAAGCTCGACAATGATCAAAGGATTTAAGGCATAAAGAAGAACTCTTCTTGTATTCAGTTCTAATAATTTAAGTGTTCGAAACATCAAAAGAATGCTTCCACATTCAGCCATTAAGAGCGGGACTTTAAGCAATACTGCATTTAACCACCAATTTTCCTTTGCCAATGTGCTTATATAGTAAAAGAGTTGAGCTAAAGGGGGGTAAACAGTATAATATCCTTGGGAATTGAGTTGATCAAAAAGCATCGTTGAATTTCCTTTTACTTCCATTGGAAGAACGTCTGTAGGGAGGTACGAATAAGGATTTAAACCTGCTTGAATTAGGTTGCCATCCCAAATAAATCGATAAATGTCATCTGATAAATTTGGGAAAACAAAAAGTAAAAATATTCGTACCGAAATACAGACGGCAATCAATACTTTTAAAGGAATATTGGACTTAAACGACAACAACAAATAGGCACCAAATGCCAGCGAGTATAAAGGAAGAATAAGGTGAAAATCTTTTTGCTCTGGAACAATTACACAAGCTAGGCAAGCACAGGCCCAAAGTAGAATTGCCAGAATACTAACTCCTTTTGATAGGGGTATTTTACTTGACTTACTTATACCTCAAATGCTTTACAGAATAATAGAATATGGTTGCATATCCTAACATAAGGAAAAAGTGAAAGATAAAGAAGCCACTATTGCCTACGTAAAACCCTGCAAAAATGGCAAACAAAAAGTATAAAGCTAGAAGCCCCTCTATGATGGTGTTTCTATGTATTTTGAGATCTAAGTATTTCTTGTTTAGATATGAATCTTTTTTGTTTGAAATATTAAACTTTGGAGTGCGTACAAAGGCTGATTTTTTGCCGATAAATCCTTGAATTACTGCTAAAGAGTTATGGAAGGCCAATCCCATGGAGAGCGCCAAAAAAATTGGGAAAATCAAAATAAATTTCATCAATTTCTTCGCTCTATTCTCTTTCTCCCAATTAGTAAATACATTGGCTTGCAGATATACAAAAATGAGGGCTACCAAACTGATCAAAAAGATCATCAAAAAATCCATATTGATGCCAGCTGGCTTTATGAGGAAGAGAAGCGGAACGCTAAATATACCCATGATAAACACACATAAAAAAACAGAGCTTCCCAATAAGTGGGCAGTACCATGAATTTTCTTATGCAAAGGAATATTAGATTTCCAGATGGTTGGAATCATTTTACGTGCGGTTTCGGCACCGCCTTTCATCCATCTAAATTGTTGAGATTTTAAACCATTCATTTCGGCGGGTAGCTCGGCAGGGGAGCCTACTTCTTCCAAATACACAATTTTCCAACCTTTTAATTGCGCCCTGTAACTAAGGTCTAAATCTTCTGTCAAAGTATCTGCTTCCCATCCACCCGCATCAGATATGGTCTCTTTTCTCCAAACGCCAGCAGTGCCATTAAATTGAAGCAAATAGTCCCCTGACTCTCTTCCTTGCTGCTCTACCGTAAAATGTACGTTTAATTGAAAGGCTTGCAACCTTGTCAAAAGAGAATAGCTTTGATTAATGTGTTCCCATCTAGTTTGGACTACACCAACATTTTCATTTTTAAAATGAGGAATGGTTTTCTTTAAAAAATCAGGATTAGGTAAAAAGTCAGCATCAAAAATGGCGATATATTCTCCCTTAGCTGATGGTGTTGCTTGTTTTAAAGCGCCAGCTTTGTATCCTTGTCGATCAATGCGATGAAATAGGCTAATATCGAAGCCTTGCGCTTTATATTCTTCAACTTTTCGCTTCGAAATTTCAATGGTATCGTCCGTAGAATCATCCAAAACTTGTACCTCCAATTTGTCTTTTGGATAGTCCATAAAAAAAATGTTATCGATGAGACGTTCCATAACATACTTCTCATTAAATACAGGAAGTTGAATAGTAACCATTGGTAATTCTTCGTCATTTAATTCGAAGGTTGGGAGTTCCTCCAAATTGCGCTTTGGCAAAGAATATCTAATCAGCAATTGAAATTGCAGTAAGCAATAAATGGTAACATAGACCAATGCTATGAGGTAAATAGTCAATATCGTATATCCTACAAATCCAATCATATCAATTTAAATATGGTCCATAATATTTTGTGTCCGGCTAGTATGGTACCTTTTATAGTGCCAGAAACTTTAGAAACACCGATTCTTTTGCGATAGCGCACAGGGACTTCTATACATTTTAATTTTTCCTTGGCAGCCTTTACTTGCATTTCTACAGTCCAACCAAAGGTTTTATCCTGCATATCCAACTCGATTAGTTTGGAATACGATATGGATCTAAAGGGTCCCAAATCCGTAAACCGATAACCATAAATCAATTTTATTAGCGTTGTCGCTAACCAATTTCCGAATATTTGTTGGGGCATCATGGCTCCTCTTTCCATATCTCCTAAGGCTCTGGATCCTATCACTAGATCCACTTGATCATTTACTATTGGCTCAATGAGCGCAACCATTTCCTCAGGATAATCACTATAATCTCCATCTAGAAAAACGACAATGTCTGGCTTAATTTTTAAGGACTTGATGCGCTCTATCCCTTTTAAACATGCATTGCCATAGCCTTTAAGGGGTTGATCCAAAACGATCGCACCTGCTTCCGTAGCATTTTTGCTTGTATTATCAGTACTTGCATTGTTGCAAACAAAGATGTGCCGAGTTATTTCCTTAGGAATTTCATTAATCACACTTTGGATCGAATGCTCCTCGTTATAAGCAGGAATAATAATATCAACGATAGGTTTTGTAATTGACACGTAAGGACATCTTGATAGCCTGTCAAATGTAGTATTTTCGCATATATTCCAATTGTTTTAATGCAGACAAAGCGCACATTGAAGAATAAATTTTATTTCCTTTTGACCTTGGGTCTATTTGGATGTTGCATAATCATGCAATCGTGTAAAGACGAATCTTTTTATAACGGAGATATAGTGTTAGAATTTTCACTTGATACCTTAAGATTCGATACGGTATTTACTCAAT
Organism: Saprospiraceae bacterium; assembly: GCA_020627705.1. GTDB lineage: Bacteria > Bacteroidota > Bacteroidia > Chitinophagales > Saprospiraceae > JAHDHU01. Next base: position 80,368 of record JAHDGJ010000012.1, on the reverse strand, counting down.
TGGGTTCTGCTACGCGTTTTGTGAAGGTTTTTAATCCGCATAGCGAAAGGGTTCTCGTTAATGCTTTTGAAATAGAATCAGGAAGTAATTCATTTTTTAGAATGAATATTGATGGCGTTTCAGGTAGAAGGATTGAAAATGTAGAAATCAATGCCAATGACAGTACCTATATTTTTATAGAAACAACCATCGATCCCGATAATCCTTTGTCTGTAAGTCCTTTTATTATTGAGGACCGAATTTTGGTAAATCATGGTTCGCAAGAACAAGATATCAATCTGGAAGCTTGGGGCCAAAATGCCAATTATATACCCGATCAGTTTAGCCAAGGTGGGGCAACACTTTTGCCTTGTGATATAAATCCTGTGGTGTGGGATGATCCTAAACCATATGTAATCTATGGTATATTATTAATCGATGATTGCACATTGGTATGGCCTCCTGGTACAGAGATTTATGTGCACGGAGGAGTCGTAAGTAATGATCTTGGAATATACAACGACGGCCTTATTTTAGTTGGCGAAAATGGTAATCTCATCGCAAACGGAACACCTACGGATACTGTTTTCGTACAAGGGGATAGATTGGAGGAATCTTTCCAAGATGATTCAGGACAATGGCAAGGCGTCCGTTTTTTGGCTGAGAGCAAAAACAACAAACTTTCGTACACTACGATCAAAAATTCAATTTTTGGAGTCTGGGCGGATTCTTTAGCAGAGGTATCTTTGGACCATAGCCAAATGCTCAATACATCATCATGGGGTGTGGTTGGTATTCATGCAGAGGTGAATATGAGCAACTGTTTGGTTCATAGCAACGGGAATCATTCAGTACAATTCAGCTATGGAGGAAATTATGTCATTGATTACAGCACGATAGCTTCATACTTTGACGATAAAAGCAGTATTCGGTTAGATAATTATTTATGTAGAGATCAATTTTGTTCTGAAGTCAGCGACAATCCGCTCAATTTCTCTATAAACAATTCGATATTGATGGGATCAGATGTCGATGAGCTCATTTTAGATGATATTTCTAATGGAACGCCTGGAATGTTCGAATTTGAAATGCAAAATTGTATAGTTCGAGTAGATACTTTATTAACAACTCCAAGATTTGCCAATTTCTTTGACCATTGCATTGGGTGTATAAACTTCAATACTTCAGACAGCGACACGTTGTTTGTTGATGTTGACAATCTAAATTTCAAATTGGATACAGGTTCTATAGCTGAGCAAGCCGCAATTCCCCTCACCAACATTTTGGATGATTTGGAAGGAAACATTAGGGATACACAAACTCCTGATATAGGGTGTTACGAGTTTCAATAAAATTTTTTGTAAAAAATATTCCATTTGATGCAACGCTAATGAATCTTATAAAGTCATTAGTACGAGCTCATGAAATTCATTAAGAAATAAAAGATTAAAAATGATAAAGCATTTAAGTAAAATACTAATGATTTGTGCGGTTTTCTTTCTGTTCTCTTGTCAAGATGACAGTTCGGAATTTGTACCAAACGGATCAGAAATTATTGAGGGGAATAATTTAATTGGCTTGGTTCAAGATGAAAATAAGCAAGCCTTAGAAAATGTCAGAGTAGTATTCCAAGGTATGGAAACGTTTACTGATGAATTTGGATTTTACACCTTTAAAGATGTTGATTTGGATTCAAGACACAATTTTGTGAGCATTACAAAGGATGGGTTTTTTGAAGGCGCAAGAACTTTTAGAACTAATTCTTCCACCACACTTTCTCAAGTTACTACACTGATCAGAAAGGATTTTGATTATTCCTTTAATGCTTCAGCCGGAGGAAGCGTGGATGAAGGGACTATTTCTTTAACCTTCCCAACCGATGCAATTGTCGTCGAATCTAATAATACAGATTACTCGGGTGAAGTTCGTGTTGCGGTACATTATTTGGACCCAACAGCTCAATCCATTGTAGAGCAAATGCCTGGTGATATGTCCGCAGTTGATGCCGACGAAAACTATGTTACCCTAAGCTCATTTGGAATGGCTTATGTAGAACTCGAAAGTCCAAGTGGAGAAAAATTACAAATTAAGGATGGGCAAAAAGTAGAGATGAGAGGTAAGGTTCCGTCATCTTCATTGTCTAGTGCCCCTAGTGAAATAAAAATGTGGTTTTTCGATGAAGTAGCTGGTTTGTGGCAAGAGGAGGGATCAGCTACGTTGGTAGGTGATGAGTATGTTGGAGAAGTGAGCCATTTTTCTTGTTGGAATTACGATGGTCCTGCACCAACGATTATTTTGTGTGGTCGTGTCGTGGATCAGAATGGTAATCCATTAGGAGGCGTACATGTATGGGTAGAAACTCAAGCCTTTTTTGGAGTAGGACATGGCAACACAAACCCGAACGGGACTTTTTGCGGAGCGGTTTCTAAAGATGAATTGTTAACGATACTAATTCAAAATATTCCTGGGTGTCAAGATCCTGTGAACTTAGGAGATTTTGGACCTTATTCAGTAGATACAGATTTAGGAGATTTGGTGATAGACTTAGGGGATGACAACACCGTTACGGTGACTGGAACAGCCGTAGATTGTGATGGAAATCCGCTTTCTAATGGTGTTGTTGTGATGAATGGAAGCAACATGGTTGAAATTACAGATGGCACTTTTGAGATCACCCAAGTCTCATGTGCTAATAATGAGGCTTATTCTTTGAAGGTCATTGATCTCGATGGTCAGGTAGAAAGTGAAACAATTACAGTGACAGGTGGAGGAAACATAGATGTAGGGCAAATTGATGCCTGTGTTAATGAGATTTTTAGACTTGAAATGAACAGCACGGCCTTAGGAATCAATTATGTTGGGTTACACGAATTATTTGCGTTCCAAGATTCCTTGTCTTCAGGAGGATTGGCTAAGAGTTTCTTTGGTTATTATGTAGGGCCAGATGATGTAGAGCAAGCTTCAGCAAATTTTAAATATGATGATGGTAATGACTCAGATTTTGTAACTGGTACGTTTAATTTATTACAGGGGTCATTTTGGAAAACAGATAATGTAAATCCAAATGGAATCGCATATAATCTAACTAATGGAACTGTCACGATTGAGGAGGTGAATGATCTCGAAAAGTATATTAAAGGAAATTATACCTCTGATTTGATTGATGCTGCTGGTAACAATATTGATTTATCTGGTGATTTTAAATTGAATTTCAATTAAAATTTAAATGACAGAAGAGGCAGTCATTGACTTATGTAGAAGTCAAGATCGAAAAGGTCAAAAAGTTCTATATGATACATATAGCGGGCAGATGTATAGCATCTGCCTTCGCTATTGTAAGGATGCACCAACTGCTGCAGACGCATTACAAAATGCCTTTATTTCTGTTTTTAAGAATTTTTCCAGTTTTGAAGGGAATGGAAAAATTAAATATTGGATTAAGACTATTGTGATCAGAAGTTGTTTAGACGAGATAAGGAAGCATAAAAGATATGTTTTCACAGAAGATGAAACCGAATTTGAAGATTTGGGTCAATCCTTTGAGCAAGAGATGGCGTTTGATCAGTATGATGCCAAGCACATTTTAAATTTGGTTAGAAAATTACCTGAAGGCTATCGAATAGTTTTTTCGATGCACGTACTGGACGAATTATCGCATAAGGAAATCAGCCAACACCTAAAAATATCAGAGTCAACTTCAAGGACGCAGCTCCTGCGTGCAAGGAAAATGCTTCAGAAAATGATCCTTGGCGACAACTATTTAACTCAAAATTATTCTATTCACACTAAAAGACACAGCGCATGAAAAAGTGGGAGAACTTAGAAGAATCATTACGTTTAGAAATAAACACTGGCGTCACAGAGGCTCCGAGCTTTGTGTGGGATAACATAGAAAGTGCATTGGATCAAAATAATAAAAGACGTCCTTTGTTTTGGATTTTAGGCGCTGGCTTATGTTTATTGACAGGGCTGTTCTTGACTTATTCTACACTGTCCGAAACTGCGTCGCAAGAACAAAACGATGCGGTGGTTATTCATCCTGATCTTGTAGAACCTAATCCAAGCAATAAAAATACAGTAACGGCATTGACTACTCCAACCGATGAATCCAATACGGCAGATTCAGGATTAATCAGGGAGTTAAAAACTGCAAATACTAAAACAGCAACGAATAGGCTTGTTAGTGAAAAGAAAAAGGAACGGAAAAAGAAACCCACACCTGAGCTAACGAATCAAAGCGATACTCCGGATTTAGAGCTGCGCAAAAAAGAAATCCTACCTAAAGCATCAGTAAGTGAAAAGTTAAGTTTGCTTCGCTCAGAGGCTTTAGAAAAAGAAGCAAACTCATCTCCGGTAAAGGTTCTTTTGGAGAAGGAAAGAGCGGCACTTCCTTTATTAAACATTGAGGTTAAAGGAGGTACTGAAGTTTTAAGATTATCTGATAAAGTAAATTGTCCCACATTTTCCAACAAAATAAAAAAGACGCCATTTGTGGAAATAAATGGTTTGCTTGGTAGACCGATTAAAACTTTGAGTAGTTCTGATGTATCTTCTCAAGAACTGTTGGATGCCAGGAATGATTCCGAAAACAGTTGGTACGCTTGGGGTGGAAACATAGCGGCAGGATTATATTTTAATAGAAACCTTTATGCCGGTGCAGGACTAGAATGGTCACAGTCCAAAGAGAAATTTGATTTTACCCAAGAATCGTTGGTTAAAATGATCATTACATTTGATCCAGTCACCTCATTGCCAATCGATACAAGTTTTGTCAGTGGAAATCTTATTGAAAAAGGGGAAATCAGGTATTCTTCTCTTGATCTGCCTTTGTTTGTTGGCTATCAAAAGTCCTTTAAAAAGTGGGAGATTGGAATTGAAGGTGCTTTACTTTTCAATTTAAACTTTAAGGTAGAAGGTAAAATTTTTAATAAGTCCTTAGATATCGAACGAGTAGAGACTGCTTCGACAGAAACCTATAAAAACAATGTAGGATTGTCTTATAGAGCCTCGGTTGTTTTCCGAAGATTTTTTGGAAATGGATATTCTTTTCATGTAAAGCCGACGTATCGAAGGTTTGCCAACCAAATTCAACAGGTGGATTATGAATTACAGACCAAAATGAGTCAGGTACGAATAGATTTTGGGGTTCGTAAAGATTTTTAGATCACTGGTGGAAGCAGATCTTTAAGAATTGAAACAGAAGCCAATGTTTATTAGCTTAAATTTTAGCTTCTTTTAAGTTGGTTATTATAAGTAACAAAAGGCCAAGAGCAAAAAAGATCGCCACGGATAATACCGAAAACCGCATGTTTTGCGTCAGTTGATCGACAAGGCCAAATACGAAAGTTCCGACAACTACGGCTAAGTTACGTACGACATCTAGGATAGAGAAATACGAATTCATTTCTTCTTTATGCCCTTCTACCATTTTGGCAAAGGCAGATCTCGAAACAGCCTGAGTACCACCAACAACAAGGCCTACAAAACCAGATAATACATAAAACCCGGTGGTGCCATTTACAAAATATCCTACAAAGCATAGAAGCATCCAAATGGTGATCATCACTCCAATGGCTAGCTTGTTCCCCTTGAGTTTTGAGACGTAGGCAAATAAATAAGCTCCTACCATACCTAAAAGCTGTATGATTAATACAGTGACTATGAGCTCACTTTGACCAATATTCAAAACCTTTTTTGCAAAGATTGTAGCGAGATAAACAATCGTATTAAGACCAGAAATATAGAAGAAAAAAGAGGCTAAAAAACGAAGAAGGTGTTTGTTTCCTCTTATTCTACTCCAGGCGATTTTCAATTCTCCAATTCCTTTTTTAATAGGATTTACCAGGGTTTTACGAATAGAATCTTTGGGCAAACGATTCATGGCATAAAGCCCGAATCCGATCCACCAAACTCCTACTAAGACAAACCCAATTCTCGCTTGCAAAGAAGATTCCTCCATTCCAAAAAATTCAGGGAACTGAATCATTGCGAGAATGAAAATTAGTAATATAACACTTCCAATATAGCCATAAGCAAATCCCTTAGCACTTACCTGATCAAATTTATCTTCAGTGACAATTTCGGGTAAATAGGCGTTATAAAATACGGTACCGGCTTGGAATCCGATAGTGGCTAGGATGAAACCTGTAGTTGCCCACCAGACATAACTGCTTGTTTCGAAAAAAAACATTGAGATGCATGCAATCCCTCCAAGCAACGTAAAGAAACGCAAAAACATTTTTCGTTTACCTCCGCCATCTGCTATACCGGCAAGAATGGGATTTACCAAAACCATAAAAAAGTATGAAAAAGAAACAGCAAAAGAATACAAGGCAGTATTGCTAATAGAACCTCCTAAGAAGCTCACTTGATCGGTGGTCATTGCTTCAAAAAATGGAGGAAATATTGCAGTAGAAATGACTAAAGCGTAGGCTGAGTTGGCCCAGTCAAATAGGGCCCAATTCTTAATAACTTTCGGATCGTTTAGTTGAATCTGCATACTCATGAGGGTAAGATAGGGATTAGTATATAAATAGATATTATCTTGAGAATATATTGTGCCGAACACGTTTTGATTCAGTATCTAACATTAATTAATTCGTCCTAATTGCGATACGCTTAAAATGAAAATTGTAATTCTTTCGCGAAATCCTTCACTCTACAGTACAAGAAGTCTTTTTCGTGCCGCTGAATCTAGAGGCCATCAAGTTGAAGTGGTGGATCATATGCAATGTGATCTCATTGTGCAAGACGGATTTTTGGAAGTGTATTATCTGGGAGGAAAGATTTCTAATGTAGATGCTATTATTCCTAGAATTGGAAATTCGGCAACGTCGCACGGCTCAGCGGTTATTCGGCAATTTGAGTGTAGTGGAGTATATACAACCTTAGGTTCTTCTGCTTTGCTCTGTGCTAGGGATAAATTGATTTGTTTGCAAATGTTAGCTGGTGCTGAAATAGGTGTCCCAAGGACAGTTATACCCAAGAATTACTATACCATGCCCAGCATGATTGATCGCTTGGGGTCGCATCCATTTGTAATAAAACTAATGAAGGGTACTCATGGTCTGGGAGTGATACTTTCGGAATCAAGAAAGAACGCAGAAGCGATTTTAGAAACCTTTTTTAAGACGAATCAAAAGGCGATGCTTCAAGAATTTATCGAAGAAGCCAAAGGTGCGGATATTCGTGTCTTTATCGTGGATGACGAAATCGTGGGTGTGATGAAAAGGCAAGCCGCTAAAGGCGAATTCCGATCAAATTTACATCGTGGGGGGTCGTCTTCCATAGATATATTATCTGAGGAAGAAGAGTTGGTGGCCATTCGTGCTGCAAAAACAATGGGACTTAAGGTTGCAGGTGTTGATATGCTCCGATCCTCAAGAGGACCTTTAATTTTAGAGGTAAATGCTTCTCCTGGATTAGAAGGAATTGAGACCACTACGAAAGTTGACATTGCCGGAAAGATCATTAACATGATAGAACGAAATGCAAAAGTGACTGTGAGATGAAATTGAATATCGAAAGCAAGCATAAACACACCAATCCTATTTTGATTGATAAGTCTTCTTTCTCTCCGGGAGAATCAGGGACGATTAGTATAAACGTTGGAAGACTGCCTTCTGATACGCGAATAAATTTGATAGCACATATCTATCGAAGCAAATTCCCAGGACCCGTGGTGCTTCTTTTGGGAGGAGTCCATGGTGATGAAATAAATGGGGTAGAAATTATCCGACGTATTTTGGATCAAGACACGTTGCAAAGCATACAAAGAGGAACCATCATTGCGATTCCCTTGTTGAATGTTTTTGGTTTTATCAACTTTAGTCGAGATGTACCAGATGGCAAAGACGTAAATCGAAGTTTCCCTGGAAGCATGTCAGGTTCGTTGGCTTCTAGAGTTGCCCGTACCTTGACCAAGAAAATTTTACCTTATGTAGATTTGGCTCTTGATTTTCATACGGGTGGCGCTTCGCGATACAATTATCCACAAATTAGATATCACAAGGGAGACCATGTTGGAAAACAATTGGCCGAAGTATTTTCTCCTCCTTTTATTTTGCAAAAGCCCCTAATACCTAAATCATTTCGAAAGACCTGTAGCAATTTAGGAATCCCTGCGGTCGTTTATGAAGCAGGAGAATCCGTTAGATTATGTGGTGTTTCGATTGAAAAAGGCATCCACGGTATTTTAAGAGTTTTGGATCACTTGGATATGATTGACTCGGATGTACCGAAGGAAGAATCAATCGTACGCTTTACTAAAAGTTCTTGGTTACGCGCGCCTTATTCGGGAATGTTTATATGGTCAAAGCAATCAGGAGCTAAGGTTAATAAAGGAGAACAACTGGGTGTAATCAAAGATCCATTTGGCACCAAAACAGTTAAGGTTTTTGCAAAATCTGATGGATATATTGTTGGACATAATAACGCTTCAGTTGTGAATCAAGGGGATGCATTGTTTCATATTGGGCTAGAGGGTAAAGAAATTTAATGAGGATTTTTTTATTGGTTTTTGCAGTATTTTTTGGTCACATTTCTTTGGCCCAAAGCAATAAACTTCAAACGAGAATAAATGCGGCTGTTGCTTCTTCGGCTTTTAAACATGCTAATGTTGGAGTCTCTGTGATTGATTTGGAAACAGGCAGTACATTGGCAGGATTAAATCAAAACAAAGTTTTGGTTCCTGCATCATCTCAGAAGGTCATTACTACATTTGCTGCATTGGATATTTTAGGAGAGGACCACGAGTTTGTAACCACGATTGCCTATGATGGGGCTATGCAAGCGGATGGTACCATTGAAGGCAACCTATATATAATTGGACAAGGTGATCCTACCTTGGGTACAAGTAAATTGAGTGAGGTACTCAATTTCGAAAAGCTCATGGAAACGATAGTTGATGAGGTCGAAAAATTTGGAATCACTTGTATCGATGGGAACATCATAGCAGATGAGTCATTTTTGCATTCATTTCCTGTTTGTCCATCTTGGCAATGGAATGATTTGGGCAATTACTATGCTGCTGGAGCTTGGGGACTAAATATAAATGAAAACCAATATCTAGTTGCATTTGATAAAAGAGGAAAAGTTGGCACCAGGCCAAGGGTTAAGTATTATACTCCTGAAATTCCTGGATTAGAGTTTTCTAATGAAATTGTAGTGGACAGTTCTAACACCAAGGACAATGCTTATATTTTTGGTGGGCCCAATAATTATTACAAACGGATTGTAGGAACTATTCCGGCCGGAGAGGGAAATTTTTACATCAAAGGCTCCATTCCGGATCCTCCATATTTTGCGGCATTTCAATTACATCAATATTTGAAGAAGGCAAAAATCCCATCAAGTGGTTATGAGTCGATTTACGATCCAGTCGAGTCAAAGAAATTAAAGCGGAAGATCATTGCAGAAATTACTTCACCAGAATTAAAGACCATAATAAGATCAGCAAATTTGACCAGCAACAATTTGTATTGTGAAGCTTTGCTCAAAACTATAGCAAAGAAGAAAGGGCATACTGGATCAGGAGGACATGGCCTTTATGAAATCAATAAGTTTTTAAGAAAGCTCAAAGTGGATACAGAGGGTGTTCATATGGAAGATGGAAGTGGACTTTCTGTTCGAAACAACGTTAGTCCTGAAGCTTTAGCAAGTTTTTTGCAAAAAATAACCACAAAAATTGATCGAGAAGAAATTTGCAAACTTTTGGCAGTAGGAGGAAGAAATGGTACAGTTGCCGGATTGTTTAAAGGATCCAAGGCAGCAGGCCGTGTGTATTTAAAAAGTGGTTCTATGAACCGAATCCAAAGTTATACGGGCTACATTCATTGTAAATCAGGACGATGGGTTTCTTTTGCAGTGATGGTTAATGGGTATGATATCTCTGCTAAAGCTATGAGACGCAAATTGGAGAAGGTAATGACGAATATTTACTTGTTTGGATGATTCGAG
>JAHDGJ010000012.1:15145-70332 GCA_020627705.1 Saprospiraceae bacterium | reverse complement strand
GTGCAAGGTGCAAGGTGCAAGGTGCAAGGTGCAAGGTGCAAGGTGCAAGGTGCAAGGTGCAAAGAACAAGGTGCAAACTCGAAAGGTGTTTGAAGATTCAATTGTAATTTTGTAATTACAAACCTTAAACCTTAAACTAACTAATCCCTTACAATTAAACTTTTTCGCTCCGGTCCGGTACTGATGTATTTTATTCGCATTCCCAATAATTGCTCGAGTTGACCAATGTAATCTTTAGCAAGCGGTGGCAAAACATCAAAATCATTGGCACCCGCCATATCAGTATGCCAACCCTTATAGGATTGATACTTTGGTGTAATCTGTTGTGCGGTCAAATCATACGGCAACTCGTCGGTTTCGTTCCCTTCAATATTGTATTTGGTCCCGACCTTAACTTCTTCAAAATGATCGAGTACATCGAGTTTGGTTACTACAATCTGCGTAACGCCGTTGATCATCAGGGTATATTTTAACTGCGGGATATCAATCCAACCACATCTTCTTGGCCTTCCAGTAGTTGCTCCAAATTCCATCCCTATCTTTCCAAGCTTAGCCCCGTTATCATCAAACAACTCTGTTGGGAATGGCCCTCCACCAACTCGGGTACAATACGCTTTGGTAATGCCGATTACATCTCTAATTTTTTGAGGGGCAATACCAAGACCACTGCATACCCCTGAGGTAATGGTATTGGAAGAGGTTACAAATGGATACGTTCCAAAATCAATATCCAACATACTCCCTTGAGCACCTTCGGCTAAGATTTGCTTTCCTTCGGTTATCGCTTTATTTATGTAATACTCACAGTCAATTGCTTGCAGATTTTTTAGGACCTCTAGACATTTAAACCATTTTTCTTCCTCAGCTTCTAAATCAAATTCGATTGGCGGATATTGTCGAAGCAATGCCAAATGTTTGTCGCGAAGTGATTTGTATTTGGCATTGAACGAGGCCAATTTGATATCTCCTACGCGCAAACCATTACGCCCTGTTTTATCCATATATGTTGGTCCTATTCCTTTAAGGGTAGAACCAATTTTTTGCTTGCCTTTGGATGCTTCCGAAGCGGCGTCTAGATATCTATGTGTAGGTAAGATTAGATGCGCCTTATTGGAGACCAACAGTCTAGAGAGAAATTCAATCCCTGTTTGAGTTAGATTTTCTATTTCTTTAGAAAGCGTTATGGGATCAATGACAACACCATTTCCGATTATGTTGACAATACCTTCTCTGAATATACCAGAGGGTATCGTATGAAGTACGTATTTGTTACCGTCTATTTTGAGTGTGTGTCCAGCATTTGGACCTCCTTGAAACCTGCAAACGATGGAGTAATTCTTTGCAAGAAAGTCTACTATTTTCCCTTTTCCCTCATCTCCCCACTGTAGCCCTAATATTACGTCTACGGCCATTATATTCTCTGTTTAATAGTTAAGCTCAAAGGTATGAAAAGTGCTTATAGATAGAGAAATATTATATATAAAAAAGTCCTATCTAAATGTGTAGTTAAAAGTGCGCAAAGTTAGCATTGTTACTCCTTTGTCTTTTTCGCATAGCGCAAGCAAAGTGAAGACAAATATGACAGATAGGCGTCAATTTAGGAACTGCTGGCAAACAAATCAGGTGATTTATCTAACTAAAGTGTCACGTTCTCGACACCTACATTCCATTTTCTGCAAAGCAGTACTGGACATTTGACAACTAACCTTGAAATAAAATGAGGCGATATTGCGTATTGCTTTTTTGTTGCTTTTCTTATTGTTTGTCCTTTGGGCAAAAACCTGTCACGCTTTCGACAGGTGGTCAGACTTTTCAGCACGTATTTGATGAAAATATATTGCGTACTTCAGCTGGTTGTGGGGTTCGAGCAATCAATCGTAGCATCGATGGAAGTTGCAATAACTTATTGACGAATACGACATGCACGTATGGCAGCACAAACATTCAACTGGAAAGATTACTTCCTGCCGGGTATACCGATGGTATTGGTGCTATAAGATCTGTACCGAATGCGAGGCTTATTTCGAATGAAATTCATAATCAATTGCAAAGCATTCCGAGTTTTTCTCATAGTTCAATGGTGTTTACATGGGGACAGTTTTTGGATCATGATATTTCTTTGACTCCTGAAGGATCAGAATCCTCACCAATTCCCTTGCCTACAAACGAACCTCTTTTTCAGGTTCCTATAGAATTTCATCGTTCGATGACTGCTCCAAATAGTGGAGTAACTTTTTCTAGAGAACAATTGAATATCATTACAGCTTGGATCGATGCTTCTCAAATTTACGGATCTGATCAGCCAAGAGCAGATTGGTTAAGAACTTTTCAAGATGGCAAACTCAAGACATCTCAAGGAAATTTTCTTCCCTATAATACCAATAATGGGGAGCAATCTGGTTCGATTGATCAAAATGCTCCAAGTATGGCAGGAGACAGAGACAAAACTGTAAAAATGATGGTAGCTGGTGACGTTAGGGCCAACGAACAACCTGGATTACTTTCATTGCATACCGTCTTTGTTAGAGAGCATAATAGAATTGCGGACCAATTGTTGGGATCTGGATTGACTGATGAAGAAATTTATCAATATGCCCGCAAAAGAGTTGGTGCACTTATGCAGTCTATAACTTACAATGAATTTTTGCCACAGCTTAACTTGTATTTACCTCGGTATTTGGGCTATAATGAAGCCATAAATCCGAATATTTTGCAGATATTTTCTTCTGCAGCGTATCGAATTGGACATACGATGGTTACTTCTAATTTAAATATTGAAGACCCACAGAATGGAACCTCTGTGGTCAGTTTGCAAAATGCTTTTTTTAATCCGTCTTTGGTCGTCACACATGATGTGGGTCCAATTTTAAATGGTTTAGCTAATCATGCTCAACAAATGATGGATGAACAAATTGTTACCGAACTTAGAAATTTTTTATTTCCGGTGCCAGGATCTCCAGTAATGTTTGGATTAGATTTAGCAGCCTTAAATATTCAAAGGGGAAGGGATCATGGTTTGCCCGATTATAAAAGTGTAAGGAATTTTTTGATTGGAGATGACTTTGACGGATGGGAAGATATCAATCATGATCAAACGATTCAGGATGCTTTACAAATTGTATATCAAAATATCGACGAGGTAGACTTGTGGACTGGTCTTGTATGTGAGGGTGGGTCTTGTTGCTCTGAGTTAGGAAAACTCGAAAAGGAAATATTACGACGGCAATTTCAATCCCTCAGGGATGGGGATTTTTACTATTATGAAAATGATCCTGCCTTGACAGCATCAGAAATTATGCAGATTAAAATGACAAGCCTTGGAGATGTTATAACCAGAAATTCAACTGTCGATCTTAGCGGAGATAATATCTTCTCTATAATTGACTAGACCGACTCATTTATCTAGGCCACGGTTTGACAAAATAATTGGGTTTCGTCCGCGTTTTATAGATGTCAATTCTACTATCTATGTTGCGCTATTCAATCACTACTATTTTTTGTCTATTCGCTTTCGTTTTAATTTGTCAATCTTATGATGATGTTGTCCTGATTATCAATTCCGATGACGAATCATCGATAGAAGTAGGGGAGTATTTTTCGGATATGAGAGGATTAGAGCAAGAGCAAATCTTGAGATATGCCATGTCGAATGAAGAAATTTTGGATACTTCTATGGCTCAGAATATCGTAAATCAGTTAGGCTTGGATATTCAAAGTTTGCGTGATGCTGGACGGGATGTCAATTACATTATTACGACCAAAGGTTGCCCTAGTGCTGTCATTGTTCCAAACAGTAATGATGGATTAGAAACTAGTTTTGAACAAGTGGTTGCGTTTTTAAGTATTGATCAAACCTCATTTCTTTCAGCAACATTTCAGCCTGGAATGTTTGATGCACTTGAAAGTGAATTTTATTTAACAAGTAGATTAGAGGCCCAAAGTGTAGAGGGTACAAAAAAGTTGATTGATTTAGGATCTTCTCATGTAATAAACACCGGGCGTCCTTTTGCCATTGATTATTTCAATTCGGGTCAAAACTTAGATCCAACAACAGACGAAGCCATCGCCAATATGATAAATACTTGGGTGGATGATAATCAAAGTGAGCTCGTCCTTTCGACTCAAAATGAATCCGATGTTGCCTTGATGGATCAAGTGTTAGAATTATCAGGAATCTTCTTTCTACCCTTTGGTGCACACGATACGATGTACCTAAACAATCTAAGTAGGGTAGATGGTTTGGCAATCGTTATCAATGCTTTTGGGGCTCTACCTTCAGAGGTAACAACAAGAGATTCGCCACTTTCCTTTTTGGAACAAAACGCACATGCTGCAGTCGGTGCCGTAGATTATATTTACGTAAGTACGATCAGAAGACTTCTAGACTTTTATGCTACCTATTACAATCCAAATTTGGCATATAACTTGGCCGAAGCCTTTTATTTAAATAATTCACTGGTCTACAAACCATTGGTTCTATATGGTGATCCCAAATCCACTGTTGAATTTACTTCTTCTAATGGACCTGAATTGGAAAAGCTAAGTTTCCATATTTATCCCAATCCTGCTTCTAATTATATATTCTTGGATTTGGAAGAGGAGGTTAATTATCTAGAATTAGATGTGTATAATATTTTAGGCCAATTGGTAGAATCAGTGAATAGATCGAACCTCAAAAGTTTGCAATACAGCATTGATCATTTGCCTGTCGGCGAATATGCATTACGTATTAAAACCGAAAAAGGCAATGTTACTTCGAAGTTGATCAGGATTTAAAAAAGGAAAAGCTTTAGTTTGCCCTTAATTTAGGCAAGCGCATAACGACCTTGAAGCCATCAGAATGCTTTTCGTCAATCCATATTTGACCCGAATGGCTTCGCATAATTTTTTTACAAATAGATAGGCCAATACCAGTACCTTCTATTTCCTCTACTGCCGCCCCTCGCTTGAAAAGATCAAAAAGAACATTTTTATTTTTTTGCTCTAGACCGCAACCATTGTCTTGGAATTCAATGATGTGATTATTCCCTTCCTCGTGTGTTTGCACAACAATATGAAGTGCTTGATCTTTTTCTTTAAATTTTATTGAATTGGAAATTAAATTTTGGAATAGACTAATCAAATGAGTAAAGGAGCCATAAACTAGTGGTAAAGGAGCTTTATCCAACTTAAAATCTATTCCATTGATTTGTGAATGCAAATTATGCAAGGCAGCTTTGAATACTTGATTAAGGTCAACAGTAGTAAACAAATTTTCGCTTTTGTCTATCATTGAATACTTTAATAGATCCGAAAGCATCTGTTCTAATCTATTGCTCGAAAATTTGATGTGCTCAATGAATTCTTTGCCCCTGTCACTTAATTTTTCTTCTATTTCAGCATTTAGAAGTTTCAAAAAACTACTAATGTTCCGCGCAGGTTCTTTAAGGTCATGCACCATAACATAGGTAATGTCTTTTAATTCTTCGTTTTGTTTTTCAATATTGTTTTTCTGCAATACGAGTTCCTTATTGGCAGTCTCTAACTCTTCGGTAACAACTTTGATGGACCTTTCTAAAATATTGAGGTCATATTCGTACTTGCTATAGGCCTGATCAACCAGATGCACAAATGCATTGAGATCATTCATCTTTTTTGGCACTTCAATACCAAAAGCTTTTTTTAGCTGTATGTGCGTTAACTTATTTTTATACACTTTGGACTTTGGGGTTGTCTAAATGATACCTAGTTAACTCCTAATGCTCACTAAAAGTTGTGATAGAAAAGGTTTGATTATGCAAACAAGTGTTGTATTGCTGACAATTTGCTCCAATGGAGCCATAAGAATAGAATCCAGCTAGTTGTACATGTTCTCCTAAATGATTTAGGACACCTTCCAATTCTTCTTCAATTTTTTGTCCAAGCACCAGTTTTCTCCCTACGCAATTTACAATCAATGCAAATTCTGCTCGATTCCGATTGGCATTGAGGCAATTTTTAGTTGCATCAGCAGCAGCAGCGATTAAATTGGCACTGCTAGATCGCATCAATCTCGAAGGGACACCTTCAGGAACATCACCTGCAAAAGTCATGGAGTCGTTGTCTTCATCAACACCCAAAATGGTGCGTGTCACCTCATTGGTTTGATTGTTTAGTTTTACAGAAATAGGGTATAATAAAGCATTGTTTGCAAGATCACTGGCATATTCGCCCAAGTATTTTTTATACAATCCAAGTGCAGGTGCCCCATCAAATTCAAACAACAAGTTATTGTCAGATTTGGTAATGGTTCTTTCTGGACCAAAGGATTCCCAACCACCTTGGGTATCATAATTTATTTTTAGATGATCACCATAAAAACCAAGGGCAATAATTAGATTGGTTCCTACCTGATCATTTAGCCCTACAATGGTTTTTTCAAATCTAGGCCCATCTCCCGCCAGACCTCCGCTTATGCTAACATGACTTTCTAAATGATCATGTAAAGAGGTTAATAAAGTGGTTGTATTAACGCTACTACCGTTGGCAAATAAAACGATATGCTTGAGGCCGTCCTTTTCGAACTTATCTGCCAACATTTTGCCAGCGTCATGACTGTTTGTGAAGTCATCGGATGAAATGGCTTCTGCGTGTATTTTTGATTTTTCAAATTTCAAAGAACTAATCGAGATCGAGTTGTCAAATGTTTCATCGCCATGTATTTCTCCCGCTGTGGAGCAAAAAGTAACAATCGAGTTCGGGAAGTGATTCGATATCGAAGTTGTTAAATTTTTGTCTTCTAATAAATATCGAGCACCAAGCACCATGACCCAATCCGTATTTTGATCAAGGGCTTGAAGATTAAGTTCTTTGTGTTGTAAAAGTTGTTGTTGGATTTTCATAAAAATGTACGTTCTATAATGACCAACAAACTACAAAAAGTGCGCCTTTTTAGCTAATGCTTGATTGTACGACTAGGCTTTTGGCTTCTATTTCACTTTCTGTCGCAAGCTCCATCACACTTCCCATATAGATTTAAGGAATGATGGGTAATTTTAAATTTCATGATGTCACCCATCATCGACTTAATCTGCTGTATTCGGGGATCACAAAATTCTAACACCTCCCCACAATCCACACAAATCAAGTGATCGTGTTGTTTAAAGCCATAGGATTTTTCGTACTGGGCGAGGTTTTTCCCAAATTGATGCTTCGTGACCAAATCACAATTTACCAGCAATTCTAAGGTATTATACACCGTAGCTCGACTCACACGATAATTTTGGTTTTTCATGTGGATATACAAAGCCTCCGCATCAAAATGATCTGTGCGTCTGTAAATTTCTTCCAAGATGGCAAAACGCTCAGGAGTTTTTCGATAACTGTTTTTTTCCAAATGAGTAGAAAAGATGTTTTTCACCTCTTGAATAAGTTCTTCTCGGACTTGCTCGTTTACTTCCATAGCTATGTTTTGTCGATGCGACTCACGTTTGTTACGTTTTCTAAAGATCGTATTTCTTTTAAAACAACGTTTAGCTGGTCTTTGTTTATCACCACCAAACTGACTCTCGCCTCAAAATACCCTTCGTTTCCTTCGATATTAAATGACCGAATGTTAATGCCTAATTTGTCTGAGATTGCTGAGGTAATACCTTGAATTACCCCAACTCCTGTATCCGACCCAATGATTAATAGATCAACCGTAAAATTGGAAGAGACCCGATCAGCCCATTCTGCTTTTAAAATGCGATATCCAAAATTGGCCATTAAATGGGTAGCATTTTTACAATTGGTTCGATGAATTTTTAAACCACTGGTAGCCGTTAAATAGCCAAAAATTTCCTCCCCGTGGACGGGGTTGCAGCAGCGAGCCAAATTAAATTCGTATTGATCGGCAGATTCGCCATTAACTAGGATTTTGGATCTGTTGTTTTGAACAACTTTTGTTTTTGCAGGCTCATCTTTTGGTGCGATGTCTCCTTTTTCTGATTCTTTTAAGACAAGTTTGTTGTTTTCTATTTCAAAAATTTTCAACTCACTCACCTTCATTGCCTCCGAAGAGATCGCATAATATAAATCGGGTCTTGAAGTAAACCCAAAATGCTTCACAAGCATATCAATGTTCTCTTCAAAATCGACCTTCATGTTTTTGAGCTTACGCATGAGTGCTTCCTTGCCCAATTCTCCCTTTTTACGACGTTCTTCTTTCATTGAAGATCTAATCTTCGAACGCGCTTTACCCGTGACCACCATTTTGAGCCAGTCTTCTTTTGGCTTTTGATTCTTGGCTGTAGTGACGTGGATTTGATCTCCATTACTAAGCTTGTAGCCCATTGGAACCAACTTGTTATTAACCTTTAGTGCGACCGCTTTGTAACCCAAGTCGCTGTGAATGTCAAAAGCAAAATCAAGGGCAGTAGCACCTTTGGGTAGAATACGCATATCCCCGTTGGGAGTAAATACGTAAATCTCCTCACTAAACAGGTTCGTTTTGAAGTCATTGATAAATTCTAGAGCATCGCTGTGATTTGCATCCAAAATTTCTCGAATGTTGTTTAGCCATTTGTCATATACATTTTCATTGGATTTGACTTCTTTGTATTTCCAGTGAGCGGCAAACCCCCTTTCGGCAATATCGTTCATCCGTTCTGATCGTATCTGAACTTCTACAAACTTTCCTTTGGGTCCGATAACCGTGGTATGCAAAGATTCATAACCATTGCCCTTTGGGGTAGTGATCCAATCTTTCAATCTTTCTGGGATTGGGGTGTAGGTATCCGTTATGACAGAGTACACTTGCCAGCAAGAATTTTTCTCAAACTCCACATCGACATCAACAATAAGCCTTACGGCGAAAATGTCATAGATTTCATCGAAAGGGACCTTTTTCTTTTTTATTTTATTCGAGATCGACGAAATGGCCTTGATTCTGGCAGCTGTCCGAAATGGAAAGCCCAAGGCATTTATTTTGGTCCGAAGTGGTTTTAAGAAATTACGGATAAACTTTGTACGGTCTGCCTCTGATTGTTTTAGCTGTAAAGCTATTTCGTTATACAACTCTGGATCTGTAATTTTCATACAGATGTCTTCAAACTCAGTTTTTAGTTTATACAAACCTAAGCGATGAGCCAAAGGAGCATAGATATAACTCGTTTCGGCAGCAATTTTTAGCTGCTTATGTTTGGGCATAGCATCGATCGTCCGCATATTGTGGACACGATCTGCCATTTTAATCAATACGACTCGGACATCATCTACAAGTGTACTGAGTACTTTTTTGAAATTTTCTGCTTGTGGACTTTCGACATTATAGAGTCCATCTAACTTAGTAAGCCCATCGACTATCCTGCCCACTTTAATCCCAAATAGGGCATTAATGTCCTCTTGAGTGACATCAGTATCCTCTACCACGTCGTGAAGAATCGCACTTATTACCGCCGTTGGGCCTAAGCCGATTTCGTCGAAGCAAATCCGAGCAACCTCCAAAGGATGAAGGATGTAAGGCTCACCGGATTTTCTTCGCTGCTTATCGTGGGCTTTGATGGCCAATTGAAAAGCCTTTTTGAGCAGTTCCGCATCATTACCTTTTAGTCTGGGCTTGATTTTACGTACCAGCTTTTGATAGACCTTATTGATCTCTTTTCTTTCTACATCGTTTATTGATAATCCCTTGGGCATAAGCACTAAATCTCTTATTCAAAACTACTTAAAATTGAATTCAATTGAATGCATAAAAAATTGCAATGGATTGTAGGAAAGAGAGTATCTTTGCACTCCCTTGAAAAGAAGTTTTTCAGATGCGGGTATGATGGAACTGGTAGACATGCTAGACTTAGGATCTAGTGCCGCGAGGCGTGGGGGTTCGACTCCCTCTACCCGCACCAAACTTCCTTACTAATTACAGCTTATCACCATGAAGATTCAGCGCAACGATGCAGACGCTCTAAATACAACTCTAAGCATAGAAATCGAAAAAACCGATTACCTTCCGAAATACGAAGAAGAGTTAAAAAAGTACCGATCAAAAGCCCAATTAAAGGGCTTTAGAAAAGGGAAAACTCCGCTCGGATTTATCAAAAAAATGTATGGCAAAAGCATATTGGCTGAGTCGGTAAATGGTTCTTTACAAAAAGCTTTATTTGATTATATCAAAGACAACGAACTCAATGTTTTGGGAGATCCACTTCCAAGCGAGAATCAAGATGTTTTTGACTTTGATACTTCCAATTTATCCAGTTATACTTTTCAATTTGACCTTGGAATGTCTCCTAATCTGGAAGTGAAAGGAGCTAGTGCTTCGGATACCTATGATCTGTATGATATTACATTGGGTGATGACGTAATTGATGAAGAGATAGAAACAGCCCGAAGAAGACAAGGAAAGCAAGAAGAGGTAACGGATAATATCGAAGTAAAAGATATGCTTCGCGTAAAAGCCGTAGAAATTGAGAACGGCATGCTCAAAGAAGGCGGTTGGGAAACTGATTTTACTTTGATGGTGGATTTGATTGGTGACGAGAAGGTCAAAGAAAAAGTTTTGACGCTTAAAGCGGGAGATACTTTCGATTTTGATATTTACAACGTAGAGAAAGATAAAGATGAAAAGCATGTTCGAAAATACTTGCTTAATCTTGATGATGACGAAGAGAAAGAGATCGGTAGAGATTTTAGAGGTACCATAGAAAAAGTACTTAGACTGAAGCCGGCAGTATTGGATCAGGCGTTTTTTGATGGGTATTTTGGTCCAGATAAAGTAAAAAATGAAAAAGAGGCAAGAGCAGCGGTCAAGGAGGAAATCGAAAAATACTACGTTTCTCAATCGAAGGCTTTTATGTATCGAGAAATGATGGATAAGTTGATCGATATTAACCCGATGGAATTGCCTGAAGCATTTTTGAGAAGATGGTTAAAGGTCACCAATGAAAATTTGACAGATGAGAAATTGGAAGAGCAATTTCCGGATTTCTTAAAAAACCTTAAATGGACGTTGATTCGAGGAGAATTGGCAAAGATCCACAAGGTAGAGGTTGCGCCAGAAGCAGTTAGAGAGAGTATCGTAAATCAAGTTAGACAATATTTTGGTCAATATGGTATGGGTGCCGATTACATCGATCAAACAGTTAACAGAATGTTACAGGATAGGAATCATGTCAACAAAGTTTACGAAGAGTTGTTAAGTGAAAAAGTTTTTGCTGTAGTAGGGGATGAGGTGAAAACGAAAGCGGTAAAAATTGACCTGGAGACATTTAAAGAAAAGGTCAAGGAGATGAACGAAAGAGTGAATGGCTAAATCCCATTTTAATTAAATTTACATTAGAATAAATTGCAATATGTTTCCAAAAGATGAATTTAAGAAGTACGCAACCAAGCATTTAGGATTTTCTGAAATGCATTTGGAAAAATATATGAAGGCATCAGCGCCTAACATCACTGGTTTTACTCCTCAAGTAATTGAAGAGAGGCAGATGAATGTTGTCGGGATGGATGTTTTTTCACGTCTTATGATGGATCGAATCATTTTTATGGGTGTCCCTGTAAATGATTATGTTGCCAATGTAATCCAAGCGCAAATGTTGTTTTTGGAATCAACAGATCCAAAAAGAGATATTCAGATGTTTATAAACAGTCCTGGAGGATCGGTAATTGCAGGTCTTGGTATATATGATACCATGCAGTATGTGGCTCCAGATGTGAGTACTATCTGTACTGGATTGGCGGCTTCGATGGGTGCTGTATTATTGATGGCGGGTGCAAAAGGTAAAAGGACATGCCTACAACACAGTAGAGTAATGATTCACCAACCTTCTGGAGGTATGCAGGGTCAATTTACTGATATGGAGATTTCGTATAACTTAATCAAAGATTTGAGAAAAGAGTTGTACGATATAATGGGAAAACATACTGGAAAATCGTTTAAAAAGATAGAAGCAGATTCGGAAAGAGATAAATGGATGACTTCATATGATGCTAAGGAGTATGGAATTGTAGATGAAGTATTGGACAGCAAAAATCCGAGAAAAGCTTAATCAAAAGTATTTAACACCATGGCAGGAAAGAAAAAGAGTTGTTCTTTTTGTGGTCGAGATGAAAAAGAGACCTTAATTCTAATAGCGGGAATAGAGGGCTATATCTGTGAGTCTTGTACCGAACAAGCGAGTAGTATTATTGAAGAAGAAGTATCTGCCAAAAATGAGGATTCTGACGACGTATTAATTCCTGATGGAGTTAAGCCTATAGATATCAAGGCATATTTGGATCAATATGTCATAGGTCAAAACGATGCTAAGAAATATTTATCTGTTGCGGTGTATAATCATTACAAGCGGTTGTTGCAACAAAAGAATGTTGATGTAGAAATTGAAAAATCAAATATACTTTTTGTTGGAAGTACAGGAACGGGTAAAACCTTGTTAGCGAAAACAATAGCCAGGTTCCTTCAAGTTCCTTTTGCAATTGTCGATGCCACAGTTTTTACAGAAGCTGGGTATGTAGGAGAAGATGTAGAAAGTATGTTGAGCCGGTTGTTGCAAGCATGCAATTATAACGTCAAAGCGGCTCAAAAGGGTATTGTATATATTGATGAGTTGGATAAAATTGCTCGAAAAAGCGATAATCCTTCCATTACTAGAGATGTTTCTGGAGAGGGCGTACAGCAATCTTTATTGAAAATGTTGGAGGGAACAGAGGTAAATGTTCCACCTCATGGCGGAAGGAAGCATCCAGAACAAAAAATGATTACTGTAGATACCAAAAATATACTGTTTATCTGTGGTGGTGCTTTTGATGGCATTGAGAAAAACATTGCGCGTCGATTAAATACGCAAGTAATCGGATTTGGAAATAAGGAAGAGGAGCGTATAGATGATGACAATCTGTTGCAGTACATTAATCAACAGGATTTAAAAAGTTTTGGACTTATTCCGGAGTTAATCGGTCGTTTGCCAGTACTTACTTACCTCAATCCGTTGAGTGAAGATGTTTTGATGCGTATTCTTACGGAGCCAAAAAATTCGTTGGTAAAGCAGTATAAAAAGCTTTTTGAAATAGAGGGCATCACTTTGGAATTTGAGTCTGAGGTATTAAGATTTATTGCTCAAAAAGCGTTGGAGTTTAAAATTGGAGCGAGGGGACTTCGTTCCATTTGTGAAGCTATATTGACAGATGCGATGTATAATTTGCCCTCTGAAACTGATGTAAGCTATTTTAACGTTACCATAGAGCTTGCCAAGGAAAAGCTATCAAAATCTAATCTTAGAAAGCTTAAGGCAGCATAGGGTTTCCTTTTTATGCGTTATTTTATTGAATTTGATTACTTAGGTACCCATTATCATGGGTGGCAGAGGCAGCCCAATGGCATTACAGTTCAAGAAGAAGTAGAAAAAGGTTTGCGTTCTATAACAGGGCAGGAGACTGCTTTAGTCGGTTGTGGTCGTACGGATGCAGGGGTGCATGCGCGTAATTACATCGCTCATTTTGATGGACATATTTTAGATAGAAATGGGTTTTTGGAACAGTTAAACATTCGGACACCAGCGGACATCTCCATCAACCAATTGTATAAGGTTAATCAGGAGGCTCATGCTCGATATGATGCCAATTTTAGACGATATGAATATGAACTCAGCTATGAAAAAGAGATATTTTTTCACCAATCGAGGTACCATTACCCGTACACAAAAAAACCTGACCTTGCGATATTAAAGGATTTAACCGGTTTGTTTCTGGGCGAACATGATTTTTATGCTTTTCATAAACTGGGTTCTGACGTAAAGCATACCAATTGTACGATCGCTGAATTTGATTGGCGAGCAACTCCCAATGGGCTGATTCTTAGCGTTGCTGCTAATCGATTTTTAAGAGGGATGGTTCGTTTGTTGGTTGGAGCTTCTATTAATACTGGCTTAGGCAAAGTTTCGTTGCATCAAATTAGAGCAGCGCTTCATCATCAAGTACAATTGCCAATAAACTTAAGTGTTCCGGCGGAAGGTCTCTCTTTAATCGAAATAAGGTATCCTTATCCTTTGATAGCTTTGGATTAAATCTCTGGATATAGTGGATAATCGTCCATGAAACGGTTTACTTCTTTTCGAACTCTCGAAATAGCCTCTTCGTTTTCAATATGTGCTACGATGTGATCAATCCATTCAAAAACTTTCTCGAATTCCGATGTTCCAAATCCTCTAGAGGTCATTGCTGAGGTTCCAATACGAATTCCTGAGGTTACAAAAGGACTGCGATCATCAAAGGGAACCATGTTTTTGTTTATGGTTATATCTGCTTTAACCAATGCATTCTCTAGGTCTCTACCAGTAAGATCTCCTTTAGATCTTAAGTCGATAAGCATGAGGTGATTGTCCGTTCCGCCAGAAATAATTTTATAACCATTGGCTTCAAAAGCTTGCGCTAGCACTTGTGCATTGTCTATGACCTGTTGCCCATAGGTTTTAAATGAGTCAGATAATGCTTCACCAAAAGATATCGCCTTAGCAGCGATGATATGTTCTAATGGTCCTCCTTGCATTCCTGGAAACACGCCGCTATTTAGGATAGCAGACATTTTGATTGGGTTTCCTTTTTTAGTGGTTCGACCCCATGGGTTGTCGAAGTTTTTACCCATCATAATAATACCTCCTCGTGGACCTCGCAAGGTCTTATGTGTAGTTGAGCTCACTATATGACAATGTTGGAGAGGATCGTTGAGCAATCCTTTGGAAATCAATCCTGCTGGGTGAGCAATATCAGCAAGCAATAATGCTCCTACCTGATCTGCAATAGCTCTAAATCTTGCATAATCCCAATCTCTCGAATAGGCACTGGCACCACATATCATTAATTTGGGTCTTTCTTTTAAGGCAATTTGTTCAACCTCATCCATATCAATAAGCCCTGTATCTGGTTGGACACCATAGAATACTGGGTGATATACTTTGCCTGAAAAATTAACAGGTGATCCATGTGAGAGGTGCCCTCCATGAGATAGATCAAATCCTAGAACTGTGTCTCCAGCCTGTAGACAAGCTAAAAATATAGCGGCATTGGCCTGAGCTCCAGAATGGGGTTGCACGTTGGCATATTCTGCTCCAAACAATTCTTTGAGACGTTCGATTGCAATGGTTTCTATTTCGTCAACTACCTCGCATCCTCCATAATATCGTTTGCCTGGATATCCTTCTGCATACTTATTAGTAAGACAAGTACCCATAGCTTTCATCACCTCGTAGCTTGTAAAATTTTCTGAAGCGATTAGTTCGATTCCATGTCTTTGTCTTTGGAGTTCTTTTGAAATGAGCTCTTGAATTACAGTATCCATAATGGCATTTGAATTTGGGCGTAAAATTAGAAAGCTTTTTGTATTAGACAATTAAGGATATAAAAAAAGCCCCAATCTGAAATGAATCAGATTGGGGCCATATATAAGGTGAGATAATCTCTTATCTATTAATACCTAATGCTCTTAGTGTTTCCAAATCTAATTGACCTACAGGAAGTCCATTATCTTTTTGGAATTTAACTAAAGCAGCTTTTGTTTTTGGTCCTTCTTGACCATCAACTCCACCTACATCGTAACCTTTTGCAACAAGTGCTCTTTGTACTGCTAACCAATCAGAATCGGTAACTTCACAAAGTACCTCTCTCCACTCAGTAAATCCACCTGCTTTTACAAGTTGTCTCTTAGTAACAGTTTTGTATTCAGGGTCAATATTGATTGTTCTTGTTGTGGCAGCAGCTGTTCTAGTGTACGTTCTGTTCTCAAATTGAGCTTCGTTAGTAACACTGTTTGTAGTTGCAGGAGCAGCAAGCTTTTGGTACGTTCTATTTGTATATCTAGCCTCACCTTGAGATACATTAGCAGATGCATCATTAGCTAACTTTTGATATGAAATAGTGGTATACTTAGCTTCTCCATTTACAGCTTCAGTAGTTGCATCATTCGTCAATTTCTGGTAAGAAATTGTACCATATTGTGCATCACCAGTAGTAACATTTGCAGTTGCATCGTTAACCAATTTCTGGTAAGAAATAGTGGTATATCTAATGCCATTGTCTGCAGCTGTTCCAGCACCACTAGCAACAAGTTCTACTCTTCTGTTTTGAGCTCTACCTGCGGCAGTACTGTTATCAGCAATAGGAGAAGATTCTCCTCTTCCATCATAGTTTAATCTCGAAGCATCAACACCAGCAGCTACAAGCGCATCGTAAACAGCTTTTGCTCTGTTTCTAGACAACGTTTGGTTAGCAGCTTCTCCACCTTGAGAATCAGTGTGTCCTACAATAGTTCCTGACATTGAACCGTCAGCAGCCATCATACCAGCAACTCTACTAATTTCACCAGCTGAACCAGCAGTTAATATAGCAGAACCTGATTGGAAGTTTACATTTAATCTAGTACCTGATCCACCTGAAGAAGCAACAGCTTCAGAAGAAGCGTCAGAAACTAATTTTTGGTAAGATCTTGTTGCGTATCTAGCGTCTCCTTGAGAAACACTTGCACTTGCATCATTAACTAACTTCTGGTATGAAGTTGTAGCATATTGAGGATCTCCAGTTGTAACTTCTGCAGATGCATCGTTTGCTAAAGCTTGTCTTGTTACTGTAGTATACTGTGCATTTCCGTAAACAGCTTGTGTCGTCGCATCATTGGTCAATCTTTGGAAAGATCTAGTCGCATATTGCGCATCACCAGTTGTAACGTTTGCAGTTGCATCGTTTGCTAACTTTTGCATAGTAATAGTTGTGTATCTCGCATCGCCTGTGCTGTTCGCAGCAGTCGCAGGAGTAGCAACTTTCTTGTATGATCTAGTGGTATACTGTGCAGGAACTTCAACAACTTCAGTAGTTGCAGGAGTTACTAATTTCTGATACGTTCTAGTTTCGTATTTAGCAGGTATAGTTACTGACTCTGACGTCGCAGGAGTAACCAACTTTCTGTATGATCTAGTAGTATATTCAGCAGGCACAGTTACCGCCTCAGAAGAAGCAGGAGTAACTAATTTTCTGTAGCTAATAGTCGTGTATACAGGATCAACAGTAACAGAAGTAGTACTCGCAGGAGTAACTAATTTTCTGTATGATCTAGTGGTATATTCAGGCTCAACAGTTACCGCTTCAGAAGAAGCAGGAGTAACCAACTTCTTGTAAGATCTTGTAGTATATACAGGATCCACAGTTACTGCTTCAGAAGAAGCAGGAGTAACTAATTTTCTGTAGCTAATAGTCGTGTATTCAGCAGGCACAGTCACTGCTTCCGTAGTCGCAGGAGCTGTCATTTTTCTGTAAGATCTTGTAGTATACACAGGATCAACAGTAGTAGCCTCAGAAGAAGCAGGAGTAACCAACTTCTTGTAAGATCTTGTAGTATACACAGGATCAACAGTTACCGCTTCAGTAGTCGCAGGCGTAACTAACTTTCTATAAGATCTTGTAGTATATTCAGCAGGAACAGTTATCGCTTCAGTAGTCGCAGGCGTAACTAACTTTCTGAAAGATCTAGTTTCGTATTTAGCAGGAACTTCAACAACTTCAGTTGTAGCATCCTGAACTAATTTCTTATATGATCTTGTAGAGTATTGTGCAGGAACTTCAATAGTTTTTACACATTCTCCATTATCAGTATATCCTTCATCACAACCAACTCTTACTTGTTTAGTAACAGTTCTGTATTGTGCTGGAGTTTCAACCAAACACCAAACTAAACAGTCTTCAGGATCAGCAGATAGACAGTTTCTGTCTGCTTTTTTCTTAACCCATTTAGTAGATGCAGGAGCTACTTCGATTTGTTCAGTTTGTGTTTCGTAACGAACTGGTCTTTTCTCAATTCTTGTAGTAGCTTCTCTTGTCAATACTTGCTCTGTTACAGTCTCGTATTGAGCAGGAATAGTTCTAATAGTGGTGTAAGCATCTTTAACTAATACTTGCTCAGTTACCGTTTCGTAAGTCGCAGGTACAGGTCTTAGTGTAGTATATGCTTCTTTTTTAAGTACTTGCTCCGTAACAGTTTCGTACTGTGCAGGAATAACTTTTAAAGTAGTATAACCTTCTTTAGAAAGTACTTGCTCAGTTACCGTTTCGTAAGTCGCAGGTACAGGTCTTAACGTAGTGTATCCTTCTTTTTTAAGAACTTGCTCCGTAACCGTTTCGTACTGTGCAGGAATAACTTTTAAAGTAGTGTACGCATCTTTCTTAAGAACTTGCTCCGTAACCGTTTCGTACGTTGCAGGTACAGGTCTTAAAGTAGTATAACCTTCTTTTGAAAGTACTTGCTCAGTTACTGTTTCGTAAGTCGCAGGTACAGCTCTTAAAGTAGTATACCCATCTTTTTTAAGAATTTGCTCCGTAACCGTTTCGTACTGTGCAGGAACAACTTGTAAAGTAGTGTATCCTTCTTTAGAAAGTACTTGCTCCGTTACTGTTTCGTACGTTGCAGGAACAGGTCTTAAAGTCGTATACGCATCTTTAACTAAAACTTGCTCCGTTACGGTTTCGTAGGTAGCAGGCACAGCTCTTAATTGCTCGTAAGCATCTTGAACCAATACTTGCTCAGATACCGTTTCGAAAGTTGCAGGAACAACTCTTAAGGTCGTAAATGCATCTTTAACCAACACTTGCTCAGTTACCGTTTCGAAAGTTGCTGGGGTAATACTGATTGAAGATTCACCTTCTGAAGCTAAAACTTGCTCCGTTACTGTTTCGAAAGTAGCAGGAGTAATATTTACTCTTGATTCTCCGTCAGATTTTAAAACTTGCTCAGTCACCGTTTCGAACTGTGCAGGAATAATTCTGAAATCAACAATGCAATTAGGATCTTCAGAACCTCCAGTAGAAGTTGAAGTTGAAGCAGTTACTAATTCAACTCTTCTGTTTTGAGCTCTACCTGCAGCAGTACTGTTATCAGCAATTGGGCTTGATTCTCCCATTCCAGAAGAAGTCAAACATGAAGAACTAACACCAGCAGCAACCAAAGCATCTCTTACAGCTTTTGCTCTTGCTTGTGATAAAGAAAGGTTTGAAGACTCAGAACCTTGACTATCTGTGTGCCCAACAATTTGTGCAGCACCAGCAGAACAATCAATAGAAGCAGCAATTCTGTTAATCTCAGCTTGAGATCCACCAGTTAAAATTGCAGATCCAGACTGGAAATTAACGTTTAATGAAACTCCTCTAGAGCTAGAAGGTCCAGCAGCACATGTGTTAGCAATCATTTGCTCAGTCACTGTTTCGAACTGTGCAGGAATGATTCTTACAGATGAAGCTCCGTCAGCAGCTAATACTTGCTCAGTTACTGTTTCAAAAGTTGCAGGTGAAATAGAAACTGTTGATTCGCCTTCAGAGGCCAATACTTGCTCAGTTACTGTTTCGAACGTTGCAGGAATAACTCTTAGGTTAGATTCTCCATCCTGAGCAATAACTTGTTCAGTTACTGTTTCGAAAGTAGCTGGTGTAATGCTCACAGAAGAAGCACCTTCCGCAGTCAATACTTGCTCAGTTACTGTTTCGAACTGTGCAGGAATAATTCTGATCGAAGATTCTCCATCAGAAGCAAGCACTTGTTCAGTTACTGTTTCGAATGATGCAGGATTAATGGAAACTGATGATTCTCCTTCTGAAGCTAAAACTTGTTCAGTCATAGTTTCAAATTGAGCCGGCACAGCAGAAAGTGTGGTAGAAGCTTCTCTAGCCAACACTTGCTCTGAGATTTGTTCAGTTCCACCAGGAATAACCTCAACTCTCGTGGAAGCTTCTTTAACCAATACTTGTTCTGTTACAGTTTCATACTGGTCTTGGATTAAACACCTTGCATAACATTTGCCCGGTTCATTTGGCATTCCTTCAGCAGGAGCCTGGTTTTGAGCGGTTAGCGAAAGTGAAAAAACTACCATTAGAGAGGTGAACAAAATGTTCAATTTTCTCATAGTATTTTAAAGATTTAAGTTTAGAAAATATGGTGTCAAATAAATTGAAATATACTATCTCAAAAAGACCGCAAATGTAATATTATATTCTTGGATAACATAAGAAATGCTTGACCATTACTTGTGTATTGATCAAGTTCTCTGAAAGCTCCGAAAACGGAATTATTTGGCCGGTTTTTTTAAGAATTAAAATTTCTTTTTTTGCAGTTGTGTAAGCTTGATTAGATTCTATTCCTGTAATCATCAAGTTGGCTGCGTCGTCGTCGTTTACTTTAAAATGACGACTAATTTTCTGACGAATTTGTTTCACTTGGTCACTATTTATCGATTCCTTCGCGAATTCTATTCGAAAGAGCTTCCTATGCAACAAACTATTGCATAAAAAGGAGGTTGCACTATCCCTTGAATATACTAAATTTTTAAGGCTATACCATATGTCGTGATCATCTAAAAGCACAAACTCATCAAGTATTTCGTCACATGATATGTTATCCCCACTTATTTCAAATTTTTTAAGCAATGAAAACAGCTGTTTAGATAGATGTTCTTCTTCATTCCCATTGGTATGAACCAATTCGAAAACTCTTTTTAACATTTGTTCGGCTGAAATCGCAGTTTTATGGAGGTATACTTGCCAATACATCATTATACGGGCAAGAAAGAACTTTTCAACAGAGTATAGGGCTTTTTCTTCAATCACCATTTGGTCATCTACTACATTGATCATGGATATTATACGATCATATCCAACTTTTCCTTCGACAACTCC
Organism: Saprospiraceae bacterium; assembly: GCA_020627705.1. Lineage (GTDB taxonomy): Bacteria > Bacteroidota > Bacteroidia > Chitinophagales > Saprospiraceae > JAHDHU01. Next base: position 49,695 of record JAHDGJ010000012.1, on the reverse strand, counting down.
AGTGAAAAAACTGTCTCTGTTTAAATAGTCCATGCGGTCCATGTCCAATTGACTGCTAACCAGTTGATGGAAAAAAACGCGCGAGTAACTGTTTTCAAAAATTTTGATGGCAAGGTCTAATCGTCCATTAAATTCTTGATTCAATCGTTTCATGATTTCTAAGGAGATGTCCTCATGGTGAAAAGGGATAATCTTTTTTTCTAAGGTGTGCGAAAATGGACCATGTCCTACATCATGAAGCAAGATGGCAATACAAACGGCTTCAAACTCTTCATCACTGATTTCGACTTTTTTATTTCGAAGTGTAGTAATGCTCTTTGATACCAAGTGGAGAGCACCAAGGGCATGGTGGAATCTACTGTGGCATGCTCCTGGATATACAAAATGAGACAGCCCCATTTGGTTGATTCTACGCAACCGCTGAAAATAGGGATGTTCTATAATATCGTATAGGATATCAAAAGGAAAGGAAACTAATCCATACACGGGATCATTAAATATTTTTCTTTTGTTGCTCAACGCGTACTAAGGAATTTTTTAAGTTCGTTGGATAATATCTAAACCAAGGGCTTCTTCGATTTTCTCCCTTGCGTAGCAATAGTACGAAAAATCGAATTAGGGATTTTAATCAAAAAGTATATGGATAAAATAAAAATATTGTGGGCTGACGATGAAATTGATTTGCTCAAGCCTCAATTGTTTTTCTTGGAAAAGAAGGGCTATGAAGTAATAACAGTTTCGAATGGACATGATGCAGTGGCTAGTTTTCAAGAAAATCCAGTAGATGTGGTCTTTTTGGATGAATCGATGCCAGGTATAACCGGCTTGGAAACGCTTCAACAAATAAAACAGATCAATAGGAGAGTGCCTGTAGTGATGATTACTAAGAACGAGGAAGAAGATATCATGGAACAAGCGATCGGGTCTCAAATTGATGATTATTTAATCAAACCAGTAAATCCCAATCAGATATTACTCACCCTCAAAAAAATAATTGACAATAAGCGATTGGTAAGCGAAAAAAATATTTCGGATTACCAGCAAGACTTTAGGAATATCATCATGGATATCAATAGCGGTCTCAACCATGAAGAGTGGATTGGAGTCTACAAAAAAATAATGGACTGGGAGTTAAAATTGGACGCCTCCAATAATGAAGATATGAGTGAAATTCTTCAAACACAGCGTCATGAAGCCAACAGCGAGTTTTCCAAATTTGTCATAAAAAATTATCAAGCTTGGATCGAAAACGAAAATGGTCCAACCTTCTCACATCGTTTAATGGTGGATAAGATTTTGCCAAAGTTGGATGAATCAAGGCCCAATGTCATATTGCTTCTAGATAATTTGAGGTTTGACCAATGGAAAGTATTAGAAGAAATCTTTAGCGAAAGATTTAGGATTTTAAATGAAGATCATTTTTATAGCATACTACCCACCGCAACTCAGTATAGCCGAAATGCAATATTTAGCGGTTTGCTTCCAGCAGATATCCAAAAAAGATATCCGGACAAATGGCTCAACGACAACCAGCCTGGTGGCAAAAATCAGTATGAGGCATTTTTTTTTCAAGAGCAGCTTAATAGAGTTGTCCGTCGCGAATTAAAAATGTCATATGTAAAGGTTACAAACGTCCAGAAGGCCAAACAATTGGTGGATTCCTCTAGTAATTTGTTGCAAAATGAGGTTTCAGTCATTGTCTATAATTTCATTGATATGCTTTCGCATGCTCGAACCGAAATGGAAGTTTTAAAAGAGCTTGCTGGAGATGAAAAGGCGTATAGATCCCTTACTAAATCATGGTTTTTAAATTCACCATTATGGACCTGTTTGCAGAGATTATCCGAAAAATCAATTAAACTTTTTGTTACAACGGATCACGGTACTATAAGAGTGAAAACGCCAAGTAGAGTGGTAGGAGACAAAGAAACCTCAACCAATTTGAGGTATAAAGTAGGAAGGAATTTAAAGTATGACAAAAAGGACGTTTTGGCGATTACAGAACCCAAAAAAGTGGGATTGCCCAGCCCTAACATGAGCTCGGCATTCATTTTTGCCAAAGAGAATAAGTTCTTTTTATATCCTAATAATTATAATCATTACAACAACATGTATAGGGATACCTTCCAACATGGTGGGATCTCATTGGAAGAGGTGATTTGCCCAGTGGTTACTTTGGAATCAAAGTGATTTTAGGCTTCAAGATGTTGTACTAAAGCAGGATACTGCTCTTTGTAATCGGTCCAATAGAGTTTTTTGTACAACACCATAAAGTGCTTTCCCATGGCGGTTTTGCCCTTCATTTTTATACGCATTAATTTGAAGAAGGGTAGATCCAAATATTTTATGTCCTCCACATCAGCAAAAGAATATTTGTATGTTTTGAAGTAATTGGATATAAAAAAACCAGAGGCATTGGCATCCATTCTTTTGAGTTGAAATATGGAGAAATAAATCAATATCCCAAATAATACAAATAGCCCCAAAAAGATCATTTTAGAATTGAAATCTGGAAACAGAGGCGTTGTTTGCGAGTCAGAAAACACAACAAAGGCTGTTAAGCAACCCATAAATATGAACCAAAATGTTGGAAGAAATAGCTTATAAAAAATGGTAAGGTTGGAGGAGATTCTTTGCATTATATTATACGGGGTCCTTATGGTATTTTTTATAGGTTCTTTTAGAAATCAAAATACTTAATTCATACAGAATAAATACGGGTATTCCAATCAAAAATTGAGTAATTACATCTGGTGGAGTAATCACGGCAGCTAAAATCAGAATTACTAAAAAGGCATGTTTTCGATATTTTTTCATGCTTTTGGCATTTATCAAGCCAATTCTTGACAAGAAGTACACGACAACAGGCAACTCAAATACAATGCCTGTGGGCACTGTAAACATTGTTAGGTAGCTTACGTAAGATGATAATGTTGGAGAGTTTATGGCTCTTGGGCCTACTGTATAATTACCTAGCCATGTAACGCCAAAAGGAGCAACTATAAAATAGCCAAATAAAACACCTAAAATAAATAAGGAGGAACAAGTAAAAACGGTTCCTCGTGCGACTTTCTTTTCTTGGTCATGCAACCCAGGTTTTATAAAACTCCAAATTTGATAGAATACATATGGAAAGGATATAATCAGCCCTAACCACATCGCTACTCTTATGTGCACAAAAAAAGATTCTCCAAACTCAACTGTGGTAAGATTGAATGTTGGAGGCTTGAAAGAAGGCACAAAATTTTGAAACAATTGATAGGTCGGAAAGGACTCTTTTAATGGGGCGAAAATAACGGTATCAAAAGTCCAAGATCCCGATATAAATATGATGATGCCCAGCACAACGATAGCAATAATAGACTTAATCAAGCGCGATCTTAATTCGTCAAGATGCTCGAAAAAAGACATTTCATCTGAAGCAGATTGGTCGGTTTTATTTTTGTACTCTCCTTGCATTATCGGGGTGCAAATATAAGGCAATAATAAAGTGTAATTGTGTCGAATTTATTCGTCTTCATTGCAAAGAAAGTATGAGGTGCATCACATAGAATAGCGCCAGTATATTATTAAAAATTATATTTGTACTTCAGTTAAAACAAGTTCGTTGCTAGTAAGTTGTTTAATATTTATAGTCAGTTTGGCTGTCCTTTTATTTGCTTCTGATTGGTTCGTCGATTCTGCCGAAAAAATTGGTTTGTCTCTAGGAATAAGCCCATTTATTATTGGAGTAACCATCGTTGCTTTTGGTACTTCGCTTCCTGAGTTAGCGACCTCCATTGTATCAGTCCAAAATGGAATGTCGGAGGTTGTGGTTGGAAATGTAGTAGGTAGTAACATCACCAACATCTTGTTGGTTCTGGGTTTTACAGCGGTTGCCGCAAGGGAAATTCGAATGGATTTTAATGTCATGGATATTGATATGCCTTTGTTGTTTGGTTCTGCATTCATGTTATATTTTGCTGTGAGCGATTTACACTTTTCAAATTTTGAAGCTGTGCTCTTTTTTGGAGGTATTGTAGCGTTTATAATAAACTCTGTATCAGGCGACAAGAACAATGATTTAGATAGACCTAAATCAAATTATATGGACTATCTAAAACTGATTATAGGCGCTACTTTAGTGTATTTTGGCGCCGAATATACCATCTATGGAGTGGAAGGAATTTCCACTGAAATTGGTATTAATCCAGATATTATTGCTATCACCATTATTGCTTTAGGTACTTCCTTACCCGAGTTGGTTGTTTCGGTGAATGCTGCGCGAAAGGGTAAAACAGGCTTGGCTGTTGGAAATGTTTTGGGGAGCAATATGTTTAACACCTTTGGAGTTATGTCGATTCCTGGACTAATGGGCAACTTAGTGATACCTGAGGAGTTTTTGTCTTTTAGTATTCCATTTATGATAGCTGTAACCATCCTGTTTGGAATGATTTCGTTGTCCAAAAGAATTACTTTTTGGGAAGGAACTATGCTTATCGCGTTTTATGTGTTTTTTATAGGCAATTTGGTTCAAAACAGCATCAATTAAATTCGATCACTATTTGATACCTATATAGTGCTCTTGCGCGTTTAATTTTTAAACAAATAGAAAGAAATGTTTGATAACCTAAGCGGAAATTTGGAAGAACAACAAGATGAGCTGCAACGGCTGCTTGAGTCACAGGAAATTAAAACCCACAGCTTAGATAATGAAATTGAAGTTGTTGTAAATGCAAAGGGTACAATCAAAAATATTGCGATCAAACAAGAGCTGCTTGATGATAATGACCCGGACAAGATTGAGGACCTGCTTTTGGTAACATTAAACAAAGCATTGGAACAAGCCAAGACAAAAGAGTTAGAAGAATCTCAAAAAATGATTCAAAGTATGTTGCCTTCAGGTCTCGCAGGTTTATCAAATATTTTTGGCAAATGAGAAATTTCATTGTACTTATAGCGGTTATATTTTTTGGAACCCAAGCAAATGGTCAAAACACGCCGTTTGGCGCTTATACGTTTGATTCTTGCGACTTTACGGAGCAAAATGGACTCTTGGGCGATGCGATATCTTTTGGGGCTTTAGATTGTGTATGCGGCGTTTCTGGGAATGCCATGGAATTTGGAGATGGATTGGATAGTTTGTTGCTGCCTGCTGAAGTCAGTACTATTTTTTCTCAAGATTTCACCCTGAGTTTTTATGTAAAATTTACTGAAACCAATGGACGCTTTGATATTATCTCTGCTCGTACAGAAGATTGCCAAGTGGACTCATCATTTGTCATTAGATATATTGGCGTAACCAACGAAATATCTGTGGAATATGGGGAAAATTTCAACAATTTAATTGAGTTGTTCGCGCCTCTTGAATCCGGGACATGTTGGCATCACATTGTTTTTTCAAGAAACGATTTGGATTATTTTCTTTATTACAATGGAGAACTAATTGATCAAGAAAGAGCGACCAAAGAACTGGTTATAGATCCTATTAATTCCTTTCAGGTTTCGAATAGTGCATGCAATGGCATACTAGACAATTCGTTTCAAGGTTTTTTGGATGAATTAATTGTTTATGACGAATTTCTGAATCCTGCCTCATTAAGCACCTTGTCATTGTTTCCGGATCAAATTATTAATCAGGATACCACCATATTTTTAGGTGATGCCGTTCAAGTGATTACGGGAGAAAGTTGTAGTACAACACCTATGTGGTCGCCTGTAGCAGGGGTAGACAACCCAACTGTTTTGGAGCCTGTATTAACTCCGACAGAAAGTACTACGTACACCTTGGATCTTCCTGGGCAAGTATGTTCGACAATGGATCAAATTGTAGTAAATGTGATAGATTCAGATCAACTAAATTGTCAAGAGCTCCTATTACCTAATGCCTTTACTCCAAATGGAGATCAACTCAACGACCTATTTGGGATAAGTAACTCCTTTATCATTGAAGATTTAAAGCGCTTTGAAATTTTTGATCGATGGGGAGAAAAGGTATTCGAAACGGAAGATAAAAACGCTCAATGGGATGGATACTTTAGATCGCAACCGGTAAATCCAGCCATGTATTTGTACGTTGTTTCTTATGTTTGTTTGGATGAGGAATATGTTAAAAGTGGTAGTGTCTCGGTGTTGAGATAAAGTTTTGTTTGTATTTTAAAACCAACTATGAATCGAGGACTAATTTACATTCTATTCGGTTTTCTTCTTTCTGCTTGTAGTTCTGATAAAACAAATGTTAATCAGAGCCCCAAAAAACTAAGCTCCAAACAAAGTGTACAGCGTGGTATCGTTGTTGCGGACTCGACAACTAATGAGTCGAATAAGCAAAGTGATGTAGAGCAAAGTATTGCGGTCCAAAAGGAAAGCAAAACGATGAAGCCTGAGCCAGCACCAATAGAAGAGAAGAAGAAAAAGAAAGTTGCACCAAAAAAGAAAGTCACCAAAAAGCAAAAGAGGATAGAAAAACCAAAAACCAGTACCAAAGAGGTGAAAAAGGAAAAGCCTTTAACCGAAATAATTTTCAAACGAAATTTTTTCAACTTTGGTGAGATAACTAAGGGAGATACGATTGACTTTAAATACGCATTTACAAACATGGGAGAAGTGCCTTTACTTATCACTGATGCTACGGCCACCTGTGGATGTACTTGGCCTGAATATCCTAAAGAGGCGATACTTCCTGGAGAATCGGGAGAAATAACTGGCAAATATATAAGTACAAACAAGCAAGGGCCACAAAATGCCATGGTCAAAGTGGTGGCCAATACTGACCCTCCAATTCATAAGTTAATTCTTGAAGGAAAAGTTTTGTTGCCCAAAGAAACAGAAGAGGAAATCGAAGAAGTAATAGATACTCTAAAAAATTAGAGATACTACATTCTAAGGGAAACACCAATTTTTAACAGGTGCACATTTCCTACACCATACTCTCCGTAAATTCCAAGTTTGTCCGTTACGAAATAACGCGCACCTAGACTGCCATAATAGACAATTGTAGGCACTTCAATTCCCAGTCCCACCTCGTTTGACACCGCGTCTAAAGCACTTTCTGTAATCGTTTTTCTCCGATTAAAACTATAGCCCAAATACGTTGAAGCGTAAGTGTCAAGCCCAGGTACAAAGGAGCGGTGAATCCTAAGCTTTCCTCCAAGAGTAAATACATTTACTCGTTCTTCTACCACTGAAGTTTCATTCGCACACAGGGAAGGATTTAGCAAACATTGTAGTGTAGTAAAAACCGAACCTAAATCAGAAATATCAATTCCTGAAACTTGATCAGCAATAGTATTTAAATTAATTGGTGCCTGCGCATCTACTCTATAATAGTCCACATATCCGGCGATGCTTATCATGTCTGTTAATCCAATTTCGTAGAGGGCATGAATAGAAGGTGAGGGCTCTCCTGATCCATTAGAACCAAAAAGATTAAACGTAAAGGATTCCGCATTTAAAAAACCTATGCCAATACTTAATGCTTTATCCTTCGCTAGGAAAAATTGATTTGAATCAGGAACCGAAGCTTTCGAATTCTGGGCTTGTAACAGGATACTTCCAAATAAGAATAAGCTTAGACTTAGTACAAATTTCTTAGACATGCGGTGCATTTAGTCTTAAGACGTACCAAATACTTCAATGTCTCACTATTTAATTAGAGTGAATGAACCTTTATATACCTGCTCCAATCCATCTATAAACTTGACTTTAGCTATATAGGCATATATACCGGGTACGACCTTTCTATTCTTTAGTTTGCCATCCCATTGATTTTGTTGAACATCAAGGGCATCAATATTTTTGGTATCAAAAACTAAATTACCCCAGCGATCAAATATGCTAAACGTTTCTATGCTTTCGATTCCATCTCCTACAAAAATCCCAAATCTATCATTATAACCATCTCCGTTTGGACTAAAAGCATTGGGGATATAAACCAGCCGTTCTTCACCAATAATTATTTGAATTTCATCTTCAGCGGAACATCCATTACTATCAACCACTGTTACAGAATATTCAGTGGCTTCAATAGGAGCAATAGAAATTATTTGGCACAACGGATCTATACACTCAAATTCGTTTTGAGGTGCCCATAAAAATTCTACAGGATTTACGGATTGTACATTGGCTTGCAAGAAAACAGAGCTGTCGCCTAGTGCTACTTCTAAAACATCTGGACCTATATCTACGATTACCTGTTCTGGTTGATCAATAATAATTGTTGTATCGATAAAGCAATTAACTCCTCCATCATTATCAAAAACTTTTATCGAAAAAGTATCTGCAATAACATTTACGCACGAATCAATGGGAAACGAGATACTATTATTAATGCTAAACGTATAGTTGCTTCCATTTCCTCCAAAAACATCAGTAACTGTAATGCATGTTTGATCACCAAAACATGTTAATGGATCAGGAATTGGAAAAGTTGCTTGGATTGGATCAGGTGCAATTAATTCTTCAGAAAATATGGCCATGCAATTATTGTCATCAGTTACCGAAACAGTAAAGATCCCTTCACCTAAATTTTCTGCTGAAATGGTATCTGAAACCTCACCGTCCCAAACATAATTATAAGGTTCAGTTCCACCATTCACTGCAATAGATAAAATACCATCAGTTGAATTAAAACAACCTGGGTTTTGTAGATTAATAAGAGAAATTAGAAGTTCGTCTGGCTCGTTTAAAAATATTGAATCTCGTATCACACAACCATTGTCGTCCATGATGTCAACATAATGAAATTGATTGCCACAGATACCGGTAATCGTTGGAGAGACAAGACCATTGGCCACCCATGTATATGTATAGGGTCCTGACCCGCCCATAGCATTAACCGTTATACTTCCATCGCAGAATTCGAAGCAAGTAGGTGGAGTTATTGTTGTGGTGTTTTCATCTATTAAGATTTCGGTTGCCTGATCAATAGTAAAAGATAATTGATTCACAGCAGCACATTGTCCATCAGTTACTAGAACAGTATAGTCCCCAGCTTCGATATTGGGAATATTTAAATCACCAGTACCACTAGCCGTTAAGTATTCGTTCTCATCGGAGTCGTATATAATGTAACTAAAGAATTGGGTGCCCATGAATCCATTTGATCCATTGACTACAATCGAACCTTGATTTGTTCCAAAACATGGGGCGTCGTTTAGGGTAACAATATTCATTTGCAATTCTGGAGGATTCTCCAACATGACACAGGTATCCTTTTCACATAGGTTTGCATCTGTAACGGTAACGCAATATTCACCAGCGGGAATAGGCGCCAGTACAGATCCAGTGATCATTGGGAAATTTTCCCAATTGTAATTGTAAGGAGCTTGACCTTGAGAAACCACTATTCCGACTTGGCCATTTCCTCCTTCATAACAATCTGGGGGAGTTAGAACCGCTGTAAATTCTATATCTCCAGCTGCTTCAAGACAGGCTGTAGCAGTTGCGGAGCAATTTTGCATTACATCTGTAACTTCAACCGTATAACAACCCATGCCTAGATTGAAAGCTTGTGGCCCACCATTTAAAAAAGTACCGTTTTCATCAAACCACTCGTAATCACAACTTAAGCAAGCTGGTGTCGTAACGGCCAATAATGCCCCAATATTTGGGCTGCCACATTCAATGTTTTGTAGCGTGTCAATGTCTATAACCAATGAACCCGCATCAGGAAAATTAAATGTTTCGGTGGCCGTGCAATCATTTTGGTCAGTAATGACAAGCTCATAATCTCCACCATTTAAATCATAAATTTGATAAGTATCATTACCCATATCCAAGAAGTTTGCAATTGGGGGTGGGCTGCTGTTGTTTAGACTTATTTCATAATCACCGGTACCTCCCGATATCGAAAAATCAATAACACCCAAAACTCCTTGACAATTGGGAGGAGTTGAGCTGGTCGTTAGGATGAGCTCATCGGGTTCTGTTATAAGAAGTTCGTACTGAATAGTACAACCTGCAAATTCGTTGGGATTCAAAACTTCTACTTCTATGATATATGATCCAGGTGGCACATTTTGAATACTAAATACATTTCCATTAGAAGGGAGATACGCAATTTGGGGATCTGTAACAAGTAATAAATCTGTGGTATATAAAACCGGATTAGATATTTGTGTCGCACCAATCACTTCGAGTTCCACCAAAGGCGCACGTTCTCCAAAACATTCAGGCTGAATAATCTGTACTTCTTGAACCTCTAACCCACCTTTAAAAGGCATAATAATGGTATCTCTAACAACGCATAATCCTGGTAAACTGTCTTGGACTTGAAGTATAATCTCATCCCCTCCTTCTACACCAGTTAGCGTAAAACAATCCGTGGGTACTTGATCATTTTGAAAAGTATATAGGTTTGGGAAGTAAGGCCTACCTCCTTCGGCAGTAAGCTTTAAGCTTCCTGTAGGTGAGCCTAAGCATCCAGCGCTATCAATGACAGTATAATTAAGTTTTAGTGTATCCGTCTGAATAAGCAATTGATCGGAAGCCGTACAACCGTTGGCATCTTCGACCGTTACGGTATACGTGCCATTGGCTAGGTTTTCTATTCGATCTAGACCAAATTCGTTGTTGCTCCAGAAAAAGTTATAATTAGGGTTACCACCAGAAATATTTGTGAGTTGTATGTACCCATTTTGTTTGGTGTAACAGGTAGGATTTCTAAAGTCCTGATCCATTTCAAAAGAAAGAGATTCAGCAGACAAAATGAAGAATATTTCTTGGTTTCCTACCACTCCATTGGCATCTGTAAAGCTTATGGTATACTGTTCTTCTTCTATGTTGGGGATTGAGATTAATTCTCCACCTGAAGCCGTACCACTAACACTTATGGAGCCGCCACTATTGCTTATGGTATAGTTATAGGGAGATTGGCCACCACAAAAGAAAACTTCTAAGGTCCCATCATTGTTTCCTGCGGTAGGAGAGCAATAGCTATATACCGCTGTAAGGTCTGGGCAGTCCACCGTAACGCTGGTGTCATTTATGGTCACGTTGCCTTGTTCGTAGCAAAAGTCAGATAAGATATCGAGGCCATAGGTGATCTCTTCTACACCATTTATAGTAATAGGACTTGTATCGTTGGGGTCTCCAACTACAACAAAACAAATTTCGAACAACTCAGAACCATCAAAGCAACATGTTCCCTCGGCATTCGAATTGAACCAAACAAATCGAATGTTACCATTGGTAACTGCAAAATTTCCACAACCCAGTCCGTTGAGACAATTTCCAGTATTAAGCGCTATACAGGGATCTGCATTGGCTAACTGAATGACAGAAGGGTCATACTCAATATCAAAAAGAAGCGAAATAATGTGATCAAAGGTTTCTACCTCAAACTGGACACAAAATTCTTCACCAGGACTGGCAAATTGGGGTGAAATGATATTAATCACAAGATTGGTGTCAATATCCTCACAGGGGATCGTTAAATCACAAGGAAACGATTGCGATCTAAGCGCATTAAAAATGCCCACTAACAAAACCACCAAAATCAGAACTCTACGCTTCATAGGATATATAACAAAAAAGTTAAATTTATAAATCGCTCTAAATCAATAGCAAAAATATAAATTATACTTTTCTTCTTTGATTAATAGAACGCTCAAAAAGGGATAAACGTTAGAATCAACACTTAAGTATTGAATTCTAGTTAAAAGACACCACAAAACTACATTTTGATGCTTGAACTATCCAATAATTTGTCAGTTCTTAACATCGTAATGGGTCAAAAAAAAAGGCCTTGATTTCTCAAGGCCAATTAATTTTTGAGACTAAAAAATTTTAGACTCCTGTCTTTTTAGCTGCGCATTTTTTAGCACATTCTTTTTTGCTCATTTTAGAACAAGCAGCTTTTTCCGCTTTTGAACATTTTTTAGCACATGCTTTTTTCTCTGCTTTTGCGTCAGCAGAAGTTTTGATAGCAGATGCCGACATAACTTTACCATCTTTAGGAGATTGGTTTACAAATTTCTTTGAGTCCGTACAATACTTTACTTCTTCATAAGAAACTTTACCTGATTTAGCACACACTGCTTTCTCGTAGTAAGAAACATTGCCTGATTTAGCACACACTCTTTTTTCAATACTGTCATTTGCTTTGGCAGCCTCATCAGCTTCCATAAATGCAGCAGCTACTGAAGTGGTTTCAGCATCAGCGCTTGCAGTTTTAGCTTTGCTTGCACAAGTTTTAGCACACGCTTTTTTTGATTTGGAGCAAGTCTGCGCATTTGCAGTCATTCCAGCTACCAAAAAGAACGAAAGAATAAAAAACAACTTTTTCATCTTAATAATTTACACACGTTAAAGAATATTTCAAATTTACCCAATTAAAACGGCAATAACCATGGGTTGTTTTGTTAAACTAAGCTTAAATTAAAAAATTTAGCACCTTCGGGGATAGTTTTCGTCTTAAAGACGACGATTTGTTTACCAGTTAAAAGTAATTATGAAATATTTTCTGCTCTTCATTCTATTATCGGTAGGGCTTATGGCTTGTAACACACAAAAAGCTCTAGAGCTTGACAGTTATGATGGGCCTAAAATCGTTTTTGGTTCTTCAGGCGGATTTACTGGAGTTTCTAAGGAACATATATTGTTGCCCGATGGTCAACTTTTCAAAGCAGGTATGGACGGTAAAAGCCGAAATGCTGAGGGTAAAATAGATAAGAATCTTGCAAAACAAATGATTTCCAACTTTAAGGCCTTAGGGTTTGATCAATTGGAGTTAAATGATCCTGGAAACATGACATACTTCATCGATTACTCGGAGAATGGAAAAAACCACAGAGTTGTTTGGGGAGGTGGAAGGTCCGAAATACCGAAAGAATTAAAACCTTATTATCACACATTAATGGGCTTAGTTAAAAACATCAAGTCTACACCACCAAAAATGTAATTGAATACGATGTCTATGAAAAAAGTATTTTCTCTTTGCTTCAGTATTTTCTTTTGTTTTCAGCTTTTTGCGCAAAAGAATACCAACCCAACGGATCAAAAAATTGATTTGGATCCAATGGAAATAAGATTGGATAAACGCCAGCTGACAGTTCCGACAGATTTTAACAGCTATAATTATGACTTAATTGATAAAATATCGCTTGAAAAAAAAGAAAACTCCAGCATCAAAGTGGTTGCTCAAAATCAAGGAAGACCAAGCTTGATTAAAGGCGTGCTCCCTGATTCGAAAGCAAGCTCAAACTTGGACGAGCAGGTATACGTTTACTTGCAAGAAATTGGAGATGAATTACAAATTGATGTGCCAGAGGAGGCATTTTCTTTAGTAGATACGCAGGAAGACGAGATTGGAATGAAACATTGGAAATTTCAACAAGAGCACTTAGGCATTCCAATTTTTGGAGCCCAATTAATGCTGCATAGTAAAGGGGATAAAATTTTAAAAGCCAATGGATTAACTGTTCCAACCCCTTCGGATCAGCTGTCTTTAGCAGGAGTTTTAGAAGAAGGTCAAATCAAAGAAATTGTAAAAGGCATTCGACCAGAAAAGCCTTTGACGCCAGCACAGAGCAGATTTATCAAATATCGGTGGAAATTTGATTTAGTATGGCAAATAAAGGATCCTTCATCCAACGAATTACGACTTGCTTACCATGTAGAGTATTTTCCAAACGCGATGGAGAATCTTAAGTTTTTTATTGATGCGAAAACTGGAGAAGTAATAGAACAGTACGAAGGAGGATGCAAGTTTCATGCACATGAAACGCCTAAGAAGGTAATCGAGGTTCTTATGGATGGTCCAGCAACAGCTACGGCTCAGGATTTATTTGGGATTAACCGAAACATCAATACGTATGAGGTCGGTAACACATATTTTTTGATCGATGCGAATAGGCCTATGTTTGATTTAAGTCCAAATGGAATTTTCGAAAGCTCAGGACTCATAGCTACTTTGGATGCAATGAATACATCTCCAGAATCAAATGCTTTTGATTTTGTAGATGTTACCTCAAACAACAACAGTTGGACAGATCCAACGTCTGTTTCGGCACATTATAATGGTGGCCAATCCTATGAATATTTTCGCCAAGTCCATGGAAGAAATTCGATCAATGGACTCGGAGGAAGTATATTTTCGCTCATTCATGTAGCTGATCCTTCAGGTTCTTCAATGGGCAACGCTTTTTGGAATGGTCAAGCCATTTGGTATGGAGATGGAGACGATGCATTTTTTCCATTAGCTGCAGCTCTTGATGTTGCTGGACATGAGCTTTCACATGGCGTCATTCAGAGTTCTGCCAATTTGGTGTACATGAACGAATCAGGAGCGCTGAACGAATCCTTTGCGGATGTGTTTGGAGCAATGATAGATGAAAAACCCGCCTATTGGGAGATTGGCGAGGACATCGTTAAAACATCTTTTTTCCCATCAGGAAAATTACGTGATATGAAAGATCCGCATAATGGTGCAGCTCCTGGTAATTTTTCTGGAGGATTTCAACCAAAGCATGTGGATGAGCAATTTACTGGATCTCAAGATAATGGAGGAGTGCATATTAACTCAGGTATACCTAATCATGCCTTTTACTTATTTGCGGAAGCGGTTGGTGTGGACAAAGCAGAAAAAATTTGGTATCGTGCGTTGGTAAATTATCTAACCTCATCTTCCAATTTCATAGATTTTAGAATTGCTACCATAGAAGCGGCTAGTGATTTATATGGTAACACTGAAGTACAGGCGCTTCGTTCTGCGATGGATCAGGTAGGAATCTTGGATGGTACGGGCTCTAACAATCAACAAGATACAGGGGCAAACGATGGGGGAGACTTTTTGGTCATGACTTCCAATCAAATGCAAAACATTTACATAGCTGACTTGAGTACGGGTGATGTCGAGCAAATTTCAGACAAAGATCCCATTAGTAAACCGAGTGTAACAGATGATGGTACTGAGATTGTATTTATTGGATCGGATAAAAAGATGCATCTCATTCAATTGGAATGGAATGGCAATCAAATAGCAATGGTTGATGAGATTGTTCTCCAAGAGGACCCAGTTTGGCGCAACATCGTAATCTCTCGTGATGGCAACAGATTGGCAGGTCTTTTTGATCAGCAAGATAACCGTATTTGGGTCTATGATTTTGCATTGGGTGCTCCCAATACGTATGAATTGTATAACCCCAGTACCTCTAGTGGAGGAAATGTTACCGGAAACGTAAAATTTGCGGATGCCTTAGAATTTGATTTTACGGGTAATTGGGTTATGTATGATGCTTTAAACGAATTAAATGGATCAGGAAGTTCTTCCGTTGAATATTGGGATATTGGTTTTCTTAAAATTTGGAATGAAGACATTGATACTTGGAGCTTAGGGGAGATTTCCAAATTATTTAGTGATCTGCCGGATAATGTAGGTGTCGGGAATCCAAGTTTTAGTAAAAACTCACCGTATATCATTGCCTTTGATTATTTCGAAGAATTCACTGCTGCCATATTGGGTTATAATTTGGAAACTGGTGAAAATGGCGAAATTAGAGAACAACCTGGCTTGGGTTTCCCTTCGTATGGTCGATTAGATGATGCTATGGTTTATGATGATTTTAGTTCGGGTAACTTAGACGGAGTAGGGCTGTCTGATATTTTAGAAAACAAATTGCAAGGAGAGAATCATTCTAACATAACGGATGCATTTAGATGGGCACGTTGGTTTTCGAATGGACAAAGAACAACGAATGTCGAAGATCAAATTCTAGACGAGTTGAAGTTCAATATTGTTGAAAATCCTGTGTCCAATGATTTGAAACTGGCTTTTGATCTCAACAAACCACAAACACTTCATGTGGAGGTTTTGGATATATCCGGGAAAGTCTTGTTTCAGGATCAATTTGATGTTAGAAAAGGATCTTCAAATGTTGCTATTGACTTAGATCAATCTTTTCCTTCGGGCCACTATTTTGTTCGGGTGCATTCGAATACGTTGGCTTCTAGGGCTCGTAAGATTCAGCTTATCAGATAGGATTGAAACTCAAAAAGATTCTTGTTTCTAGGTTTAGCTCCATTGGTGACATTGTCTTATGTACGCCTGTGGTTCGCGTTTTAAAAAAGCAACTAAAGGCAGAGATACACTTTGTTACAAAGGCGAAGTATGGAGGTTTGTTGCGCCCCAATCCGTATATAGATCGTCTGTGGACTTTTGAGAAGGATATTGTAGAAATTAGCAGCGCATTAAAAGAAGAAGGGTTTGATCTACTCATAGACTTACATAAAAATTTAAGAAGTCATAGATTGTCCTTTAGTTTAGGTATTCCAAGCATCCGTTTTAATAAATTAAATCTGGATAAATTCCTTCACATTAAAATGGGAATCAATCGCTTAAAAGGGCATCACCTTATTGATCGATATTTTGAAGCGTTGAAGCCATTAAACATTGAAGACGACGGCATGGGAATGGACGGATTTTATGTTTCGGATACAAAAGAATTAACCCATCGATTGGGTATAAAAAAAACGTACAGTGCCATTGTGTTAGGGGCAAATTATTTTACCAAAAGAGTCCCAAAGAGTATGATAGAGGCTTTGCTTAGAGCTGAGTCTACAAATCAATTTGTCCTTATCGGTGGAGATGATGTATTCGAATTGGGACGAGATTTGGACAAGGAGCACGACAATGCCTTAAATCTTTGCTCTACCTTGACCTTGGACGAATCCACAGCAATTATTGATTCTTCCCAAATTGTTGTTTCGGGGGATACGGGAATGATGCACCTTGCCGCAGCGTGTAAAAAACCCATAATATCAGTCTGGGGAAGTACCCATCCTTTGTTGGGCATGTATCCGTATTATGGCTATAATTGGGAAGACTTAAATATTTCTTTAGTAAACCACTCTATTACATGCAACCCTTGCAGCAAAATTGGTGCGAAGCGTTGTCCAAAGAAGCATATGAAATGTTTGACAGGACAGCCAGAAGAAAGACTAATTGAAGCATTTGATCGACAAACAAAGTATATAAAGAAAACTTTATCTTAGGTTTTACTTGTTATATTTTCGAGCTATTGAATTAAAAACTTAAAATTTAAAATATGTCATTAGGCCAAAATCCTAGAGAATTCAATTTCCCCAAAATCAATTTTGGGAAGTATATCGTCTTTGCTTTTATATTTCTTTTTCTGTTTGCCATTTTGTCAAATACCACATTTCTAACTATTGACCCTGGATATGAAGGGGTTTTGTTTAAGCGATTTTCTGGTGGTATAGATAAAGAAAATCCATACGGGCAAGGTTTCCATGTCATCATGCCATGGAACAAAATGTATGAGTACGAAACAAGAGTTAAAGAGGGCGACGAATCCATGTCTGTACTGTCTAAAAATGGATTAACCATTATTGTAGAACTCTCTTACAGGTATAGACCGGAAGAAGGAAAGATCGGATACTTGCATGAAGAAATTGGACCAGATTATTTGGATCGAATTATTGTACCGGAGATTAGATCTGCTACCAGAGAGGTCATTGGTAAATACTTGCCGGAAGAATTGTATTCCACCAAAAGGGAAGCAATCCAAGATGAAATCGAACAATTAACCAAAGAGTCTTGCTCTGAAAAATATATATACTTAGATAAGGTATTGATTCGGGAAGTAGCTTTGCCAGACAAATTAAAAGCTTCGATAGAGCAAAAACTTCAAGAAGAACAATTGGCTTTCCAATACGAATTTAAATTGGATAGAGAGCGTAAAGAAGCAGAGCGAAAAATTATCGAAGCACAAGCAAAAGCAGATGCGAACAAAATATTAAATGCATCCTTGACCGATAAGATTCTTAAGGACAAAGGGATAGAAGCAACTTTAGAATTGGCTCAGTCTCCAAATTCAAAAGTAGTGATCGTTGGAAGCGGAGACGGTGGATTACCATTGATTCTCAATAATAATTAAGCTTAAGTCGAGATAATTAGAAACAAAAAAAGAGCTGTTTGATTAAACAGCTCTTTTTTTGTTTCTTACTAGTAAAGATTATTTACACTCCACAGTTTCTATGTCAACCAGAATTTCTCCGCGACAAGTGGCATTTGTTGAATAATCTACAATTTGACTTCCTTCAAATCTATTTTCTTTGTAAATGTCAACTTTGCCAGAAAGTGGACAATCACAAAATAGATCAAATTTGATATCGTTTTGCGTAGAGGCAGTTAAGGTTTCGTTTTCATTATTTAAAAACTCCATGGAAGCAAACTGCAATACGGCCAAATCATCTAAATATTTCGTTGGACCTGAATTTATTTCGCTTTCGTTGTTTTGGTCTACATCTTCAAAGGAGATTAAACCATTGTCCATTTCTAT
Source organism: Saprospiraceae bacterium (assembly GCA_020627705.1). Lineage (GTDB taxonomy): Bacteria > Bacteroidota > Bacteroidia > Chitinophagales > Saprospiraceae > JAHDHU01. The sequence continues at coordinate 31,414 of JAHDGJ010000012.1, read as the reverse complement.
AACTTCATATCTTTCCATATCCTCATTTTCTGCAACCAATCCTCTAATTACAAGGTTATAATTTTCTAAGGCATTTTCTTCGCCAATAAATATGGCTTTAAATTCTGGATTCACCTCATTGTTAAAAGAAAGGAAGTGGCCATCGACTTTAAAGCCTGCGCGAGGAAACAATCTTATCTCCATCCCGGTTCTTCCAATGCGGTCTGTAATTAATACTTCGATTGATCCAGACATTTGTGTGCCACCATCTGATAAACAATCTTCTTCAAAAGTATAGATTAAGGTTTTTGGAAAAATATTTGGATCAAGGTCAATCTCTGATGGACAATTGGATCGAGTGTCAACGCTTTGTATAGCAAACTCATTTAATTCTGGGTTTTGATATGCTGCGATAAGCACTTCTTGTACAACAGTCTTTGACTTCGTCATTAAGGCATTGAATGGCACGAAAGCTTCCTCTTTTGGTAAAGTAGGGCCGCTGGACTCCACACAAGAAAAAAGTACAAAGACTGAAAAAATAGATAAAAGGGTGATATTTCTTTTCATTCTAGGTTAGTTAAAAAACTAAACAGTTTACAATACGAATAACTGGTTACTTGGAAGAGGACTAATAAGAGGATAGTCAAAAATAATTGTTCAAACCTGCTCTACGGCTTAATATTACAACTTTGTAAACTATTTGACATATAGGTAGGCAATAAAAGTAAAAAGTGACCACTCAATGATCGCATATTCTTAAAATACAATCACTCAATGATCACTTTTAGTGGCCAAAAGGCTTAATTCAGTTGTTTCTATTGTTTTGTCATAGTCAGTGGACATACACTTGTATTGCCCAGAACAGTGATTTCTAAATCCATATTCATGGAATCATCACTGATGATCATGCCGGTTCCGGCATAAGTTAGTGCAACCTCTCCAATTGGTGTTTCGATTGTTTCGGTCACAGGTGCCAAAACAAAGTCTCCGTCAACAATGGTTGAAGTTGTTTGATTCATTCCAAAAGTTACATCTACCGTCAACAGATCAGTTGCGCTCTCGCTGATAATAATTTCAATTGGAAATGTAGGTATTTCGTATGGTCCAATTGGTGTCTGAACTTCACATCCAGAAAGTTGTCCCAACCATGTACCATAAAACTTTGCTCTAATCTCAGTTTCACAAGTTGTTCCTTCATACCCATCAATACAAACACAAGTACCATCTACTTCTGTCCCATTGACAACGCCGTCACAAGGGTCATCTTTACAAGAGATAACAGTAAATATCAATGCAGTAAAAAGTATCGCAATTTTTTTCATTTAAGTGTAATTTTTATAATGGTGCAAATGTAATCTCTAATAGCATTCAAATGGCTCACTTAGATCATCTGAATGTCATATTGTTCTTTTTAAGACGTCCGATAGCGACGATTTCACAATTTAAAAATCAATCCAGGAGATAGGTGTTTTACCTTTGAAATATGTTAAACAAACAGACTGTCTTAATTCCATTTCTTTTATTGCTTACGGCTTATTTCGCACATGGTCAAATTGATCAAGTTTCTGTAGGCCAGCAGTATACCAAACAAACCTTTTATTCGCTTGGAGAGGGTGCATTAAATTCTGTGGATAATGCCGCTTGGGATATAGCTTTTTCTTCTCAAGGAGTACAAGATGCCGGTATTTTTGTTAACGAATCGGCCGCTTTAACTGGTCAAGAACAAGTCGAAGTATATATACCTGAAGCTGGAAATTATGAAGACGTATTTGAGGTTGATACCGAATCATGGCAACGTTTGTATAATCCTGAGGTTGATTGGCAAAACGGAGCCTTTAATTCCATCAAAAACGAACTAGATGTGTTTGACTACGGATGGGGTCAATACAACCCATCTACAAATACAGTCGTGGGCAAACAGGTATATTTTATCAAATTGCGAGATGGTCGATGGAAGAAGTTATTTGTAGAAAATTTATTCTTTGATTGGAATTTTAAATATGCAGATCTAAACGGAGAAAATGAGGTATTCGTTACCATCCCGAAAGCAGATCATATTGACAATGTGCTTGCCTATTTTTCTTTTGAATCTGGAACCACCGTGGACGTAGAACCAACAAATTGGGATTTATTATTGACAAGATATAATACCTATACGGACGATGGTATGGGCAATTTTGAAAATTACGTAGTCACCGGATTACTTTCTGGATTAGATGTGCAGGTGGCAGAAAAAGACGATGTTGATCCTGAGCTAATTAGCCATACCGATGTCTTTGAAGATGAATATGAAGCAGAATTAGATGTCATTGGATTTGATTGGAAAACTGTAGACTTCAATACGAGTTTGTTTACCGTAGATGAAGACCGCGTGTATTTTGTTAAAAATGCGGATAACAATGTGTGCAAAGTACAGCTGATAGATTTTGAAGGAGCATTAACAGGAGTGGTTACTTTAAAAAAGGAGTGTAGCATTATTGCATCCACTGACATTATCGGATTATATGATCTCAAGTTATATCCAAATCCAACCACTGAATATGTGCAAATGCTTACTGATTTTAGAGAGGAAACAGAAGTCAATGTATCATTGGTTGATATGAACGGAAAAGTTTTGATGCATATGCCCAAAACTTTTGCGAGTGGATTTAGACAATCCAAACTTCCCTTAGGAAATGTTCCAGATGGGCGTTATAATGTTGTTTTTCAAACTAAATACGGGGTCAGTTCCCAAGCAATAATCGTAATAAACTAAGAGCCAAAACAAAGGTCAACATTGAGAAGAGAACCCAACAAATTACTTAAAGTAATACTGCTTTTATTAAGCATTGTACTATTGAGTTTCTTAAAAGTAGAAGCCCGAAACAGTGATTGTATGGATTTTCAAATATCTCAAACGGAAATCCTACGGCGGTAAAACATGTTAGCTAGGTGACATTTGGGCAGAGATGCCGCCTACAAATGCAAAGTTCTTTGCAAATACTCCAAAACACCTAAGGTTACTTTCTGATGATAGTGTCACCTAAAAGAAGGAACATAGATTCCAAACAAGATATTATTATCATGTTAAACCAAGCCCAGAAGCCACAACCCCGGTACTGGGCTTATTTTTTTAATAAACGTTTTAGAGTTTTGGTTCCTCTGCTTTTGAATCCTGAAGTACCATGCGGCAGATGTTCTTGTATGACCGCAATCAATTCCTCTTTTAGGTCGGGGAATTTGTTCACTATTTTTTCTAATACAGTCATAGAAAAGATTCGAATGGCGACTGCTTGTTTGGGGTCATGTAACCACTCAAAGCAATATTCGCACAATTGTCCTTCAATGGCTTCGGGTATATCTATATCAGCATATATTCTTACCGTGTTTCTTATAATAGCATCATGGTGTGGGTTTGCCAAGTAAGCTATAATTTGCTCATGATAGGGATGTAAGAGCATAGGATACTTTCTTGCAATTATACTTAATGGCCATGCAGCTCTTTGATTGATGCGCATTGATTTGTCAAAAAAGCAGTCCATTAATTGGGACATTCTATCTTCATTGGAACCCACATATCTGACAATCTGATCTCGCATGATTGTGCTATGTTCTGAAATAAGTGCTTCGCGGATGTTCATTATATAATTAGCCGTTCTAAATTTACTTGCAAATTAGTAATAGACATTGAAATCAAAATGGCTTGAGTCTTTCATAGTATTGGGGGTGACCTATGTCATACTTGCTATTTTCATAGGTGAAGGACTTTGGAGGCCCAATGCGTTTGTCTATGCTTTTGGAGGAGACGCTGCGATTATATATTATAATATGATATTTCATAGTTGGTATGGCCAAGGACTGCAACTCCACAACATGAATTATCCTCTAGGAGAGTCAATACTCATGACTGATGCTCAGGCTAGCATTTCTTTTATTCTGTCCAAATTTCGTAAGGCTTCATTTGTGCAAAATAATATAGTTGGGATTGTACATTCTTTTCACTATTTGTGCCTCGGTCTTGCTGCGATTTTTGCCCAACGAGCATTGCGCAAAAAGGAGGTCACGGTTTTATTGTCCATTATTGGAGCATTGCTCATCGTGTTTTTATCTCCGCAAATATTTCGACTTAGAGCTGGCCACTTTGGTTTGGCGTATCCTGTGGTCTTCACTGCCGGACTCTATGCTTGGGCTAGTGTACAAAAGAAAGCCAAAATCTACCCTGTGTTACTTTTTGGAGCGGTCCTATTGTTTTTTGGGGTAAATAATATTTACCTCTTGATCCTGGCTGGAGGTTGGGTAATATTGATCGGAATTGTAGAATGGTACAAGACGAAGTCGCGCTCATTTTTACTATTATCCGCCACTTCTTTTATTGTAGTAGCCATGGTTTACGGCCTAATGAAGGGCACTGAAGTCGAGATGGACCGTTTGGATATTCAATGGGGTTATTATTTTAATCGATCGACCTTTGAAGGACTTACCTATCCCTTTACAAGTTTGATTGGAACGCTTGGGGCTAAAGCCAAAACCAATATCGAACCGGTATGTAATTTGGGTCTTGCCAATTTGATTTGCCTGCTGTTGGTCGTTTTTAGCGTATTTAGAAAACGCTTTTTTAACCGATCATCCCAATTTAGTTTTAGGGCTAATGCAGCGTTGTTATGGTCTGCCTTTCTTATGTGGATTTACGCGTCTGGAAGTTTGAAATTTTTAGCAGAGGCTATACCCGCCGCGACGATGTTTAAGGCTTCAGGTAGATTTGCTTGGCCTTTATATTATGCCCTTTCGTTTGCGAGCATTGTTTTGATTTCTGATTTCTTGAAGAAAGGAAGTAAGAAAAACATAAACAAAAGCAAAGGCAAAAGAAACTGGTCGAAAACTGGCTTGATAGGTTTGTTGATCTTACTTTGGGCTGGAGAATGTTTTGTGTACCTAAAGCATCAAGTAAAATTTAAACAATACGAAAATCATTATGGCCCTATCAAACTTGAATCTTTAAAGAAAGAATTGGATTCGATTCCTCATGCCTTGGATGATTTTCAAGCTATATATAGTTTGCCAGTGATGGTGGCATGGAATGATAAATTTAGATATCCAAGTCCTTGGAATACAGAATACTACAGTACGCGTATTTCTATGGTAACAGCTTTGCCCATGCTTAACGCAAAACTCTCAAGACTTGGTGTTACACAAGCCTCTGCCGCTACTCAGTTGGCTTCGCATCCCTGGATTAAGAAGGAAATGCTCCATGAGCTTGATCTTTCTAAACCCATCATGCTGGTCTTAGGAAAAGACCACGAATTAACGGAAGGAGAACAATGGTTGATCGATCATGCTGAGCAAATTCTTTCGGCGAAGGCCTATGCCTTATACAAACTTGATTTGAAGTCCATTTTAAAACCTTCTGATTATAGTTGTAATACTACTGAGGCCAGTTTTTATCGAGACTTTGATGCGCTTCATAAAGAAGATCCACTTTTTGGACAAGGGTGTTTGTTCATAGAAAAAAGTAAAGAGAAGCATGTGTTGCTACAACAAGAGGTATCGTCATGGCCCAAAGAAAATTATGAGTACTCTGTGTGGGTGCATACCGATCATAAAAAGTACGGAATGCCTTGGATGGAAATCCTTCAGTTTGACAACAACGGGAATCAATTAGACCGAGCATATTTTGACATTGCCTCTTCCAAGGATGTGCTTAAAAACTGGCGAAGGGCTGGGGTAGAAATGCAGCTGTCTTCAAAAGCCTCTAGGATCGAGGTTGCTCTGGATCGTTTAAATCAAGATTTTAAAATTGATGAGTTTATGATAAGAGCTCTAAGGGATACAATTTGTATCAAAAAGGAGGGAATAGTAAATAAAATTTCTATTAATAATTATATCCAAATAGAAGATCAGTAACGATCATATTGTATATCTTCGTATATTATTTTTTTTAATGCGTTATTTCGACAGGTACCTCATAACTTCCGCTTTGCCGTATGCCAATGGACCACTCCATATTGGACATCTCTCTGGCGCGTATTTATCCGCTGATGTGTATTGTAGATTTTTGAGACTCATGGGCAAAGATGTAGTCTTTATTTGTGGCTCTGACGAACACGGTGCTGCGATCACCATACGCGCTGCCAAAGATGGAGTCGGCCCTCAGGAAATTGTAGATCGATATCACGCCTCTTTTAAAGATACTTTCCAAAAAGTAGGGATATCGTTTGACATGTACCACCGAACTTCGGAGGAGATACATCACCAAACGTCCCAAGATTTTTTCCGAAAACTTTACGAAAAAGGAGAGTTTCAAGAAAAAGAATCTGAGCAATACTATGATGCCAAGGCTGAGCAGTTTTTGGCCGATAGATATATAAAAGGAACTTGTCCAAAATGCGATTATGATGCGGCCTACGGAGATCAGTGCGAAAATTGTGGTTCTGCATTAAGCCCTACAGAGCTTATACATCCAGTCTCTACAATAACTGGTGAAACCCCAGAATTAAGGAAAACGACGCATTGGTTTTTGCCTTTAGATAAATATGAAGGATGGCTGAAAGAATGGATAGAAGAAGGGAAACTAGAAGGGGAAGAATTACATGACCCTGCAGATTGGAAAAACCATGTATTAGGCCAATGCAAATCTTGGATTGATGGCGGATTGCATCCAAGAGCCATGACTCGAGATTTGAAGTGGGGTGTGGATGTGCCGCAAGAAATACCTGGTACCGAAGGCAAAAAACTTTATGTTTGGATGGATGCTCCCATAGGTTATATTTCGGCCACCAAGCAATGGGCCAAAGAAAACGGCAAAAATTGGGAGGACTATTGGCAAGACGATAAATCTGCTCTGGTGCATTTTATTGGAAAGGATAACATCGTATTTCATTGTTTGATTTTTCCTGCCATTTTAAAAGCGCATGGCGGGTATAATCTTCCGTATAATGTTCCTGCAAATCAGTTTATGAATTTGGAAGGCAAAAAGATTTCTACATCTAGAAATTGGGCCGTGTGGGTTGATGAGTTTGTGGAAGAAATGCCTGAGCATATTGACGCTTTGCGCTATGCTTTAATCCGAAATATGCCCGAATTAAAGGACAGTGAGTTTACATGGTCTGGATTTCAAGAATACAACAATACCGAACTGGTAAACAATATTGCCAATTACTTTAACAGAGTAGTTGTCTTGACCAATAAATATTACGAAGGCCAAGTACCCGAGTTTGATTTGGATTTGGATCTCATAGGTGTAGAAGGAGATATGAATACGAGTTACCATGATTCTGAAATGCTTGCGTTGTTTGACAAACTTCAAGTTATGTGCGATCATGTGCGGGCATATGACTTCAGAAGCGCTCTTCAAGTAGTCATGGAAATCAGCTCTAACGGCAATCAAATTTTGCAATTTAATGAGCCGTGGAAAATGATCAAAGAAGATGAAGAGCGGGTAAAAGTTGTAATGAATTTGAGTCTTCAATATTGTTATGCTTTGAGTACTGCAATTTTTCCATTTATGCCAGAAACTTCAAACAGGATGCGTGAGCTTCTAAATGTTTCCAAAGTGAGTTCTTCTGGCGATTTAGTGGAAATGTTGGATGCGCTTGCAGAAGGGGCATTTTTAATAGACCCAGGCCATAAGGTAAATAAAGCAAAGCATTTATTTACGCGTATTGATGATGCTTTGATTGAGAAGCAAAAGGCCAAACTTGGTGCAGTGCAAGAAGAAGCAACGCCAAATGATGCAGATAAAAATGCTGAAAAGGAACTCATTTCTTTTGATGATTTTATGAAGATGGATATTCGTACGGCTACCATCTTAGAAGCAGAGAAAGTCAAAAAAGCAGACAAGCTACTCAAGTTGAAAATCGATTTGGGATATGAGCAACGGACGGTTGTTTCTGGGATAGCAGAACATTTTGCGCCACAAGACCTCATTGGCAAAAAAGTATCATTGTTGGCTAATCTTGCGCCACGTAAGATTCGCGGGGTTGAATCTCAGGGCATGATACTTATGGCAGAGGGAGAAAACGGAAGCCTTGATTTTGTCTCTCCAAAAGAAGGTTGGCCAAATGGCATGACCATTCGATAAAACGTACATTTGAGCATGCAAATGCGTATTCGGGCAGCTCTATTTTTCTTATTGCTTATTCCGTTTCTTGGTCTTGCCGAGATACCCAGAGTATCGCTGTTGACTTGTGGGTCGGGAGATGAGCTTTATTCTACTTTTGGTCACAGCGGAGTAAGAATCAAACACAACGCAACCAACTATGATGTTGTCTACGGATATGGAACTTTCGATTTTAATCAACCCAATTTTTATCTCAAATTTTGCCAAGGCAAATTGATGTATTATTTGAGTGTCGCTTCCTTTGATCGTTTTATGGCAGAGTACAGTTATTTTAAACGTAATGTGGACGAGCAAATCTTAGATTTAGATAGCATTCAGACCTATCAAGTCATAGATTTTTTGGAAAACAACCTAAAAGGAGATGCCAAATATTACAAGTATGATTTCTTCTTTGATAATTGTTCTACTCGTATAAGAGACATCATCGAAATAGAATATGATGAAGAGTGGTCCAAGGACATAGAGGATAGGAGTTATAGAGATTTGTTGGATGAAAAAACCATTCCTATGGTTTGGTCGGACTTTGGAATAGATATTGTCATTGGCGCAATTGCAGATAGATCATATGACTTTAGGACTCAAATGTTTTTGCCAGATTACCTTAAGAACCAATTTGGTACTGCACGTATTTCGGGAAAACCGCTGGTAAAAGAAGAAAGGGTATTGCTGAGGTTTGCGGAGGAAAATGCCCTAAGAAGTCAAACACCTTTTATTACGCCATTTAAAGTTTTTGCTTTAATTCTTCTTGTAAGTTTTATGTTATTTCTCGCAAACAAGACTTGGAGCAATCAAGCGCTTTCCATGTTCTCATTCGTATGGGTTTTAGCTATGGTGGTGTGTTTTTTGATCATTTCTTTTTTATGGTTTTTTACGGATCACCTCGCCACTAAAGCCAATTGGAATATACTATGGATGTCTCCATTATTTTTATTCATTTTGCTCCAATTTCGGCGTTATACAAAAGGTAAAGCGAAACTTTTAGTACCACTTCTAGTCATAGCTTGTAATGTTATTTCGATCATTGGGTGGTCCATCATACCACAAAGCTTTCATCTGGCTTTTTTGCCTATGATGTTGATCAATATAGTAGTTAGTCTACATTTCATTCGGCTTGGTAGAACTATCTCATTGGTTTAAGTAGGCCTTTAAACATTCCGAATATTTTTTTATTTACTTTGGGTATCAAAAATCATCATTTTGGAAGTAACACAAGAGGTCAATTATTTAGAACAGGTCGAATTGTATGTAACTAAAGTAGTTACGGAGGAGTTTTCTGAAAAATTGATTTTCTCGGATATGGAGCACTTATTAAAAGTAATTGCTTCTATAAAGACCGTGGCTCAACATGAGGGTTTGAGTGAAGAGGATAAAGAAGTGGTTTTGATTGCAGGTCATCTTAACATCACTGGGATGAAAGATATCGAAACAATCAAGTCAAAAAAGGATCCTAATTCTTTCTTTACTGAATGCCATAAATGCTCCATAAATTATGCTACACAGTTTTTGCGAAGCATCAATTATCCGCCTGATAGATTATCACGTGTTATTGAAACCATGCGTGATGGTAAACCTTTTGAAACCCCGCAAACCCAATTAGGTAAAGTGTTGGCAGATGGCATTACTTCCGAATGGGCGTCAAAAAAAGGAAAAAAGAGGATTGAAGCGCGCTATCAAGAATTGTTGTTGATTGGAGTCACAGATGAGGGTCGCGGATCCTTTTATGAAAAGATCCTAGAGTATCTCCAAGAACACAAGTATTATACGCATTATGGAAGGACATATCTACATCCAAAAAAGGATGAGCTCGTTCAAAAAATTGAGAAGGAAAGAAAGGAGTTAGGGAAACTTGAATCAAAAGCAATTAAAAAGGAGCTCAGCATCAGCGATGCCGAATTAAAAAAGCTTCAGAAAAGTTTGCGCTCAGTAAAGGGTAGGGACGAGCGAGGCATACAAACGATGTTTAGAACCACTTCGCGTAACCACTATACCTTAAATCAAATGGTAGATCGAAAAGCCAATATTATGATTTCGGTTAACGCGATTATTCTTTCTTTGATCGTGAGTCGAATCCTAGGAAATATCGACACTTTTTGCATACACAATTTGCCCTTGCTCATACTTATGATTAGCTCAGTCGCTTCTATCTTTTTTGCAGTTATCGCGATTACCCCAGCAAGGAGTCATGGAGAATTTACGGAGCAAGAAATTAGAGCGAAAGAAGGAAACCTACTTTACTTTGGCAACTTTCACAACATGCGTTTTAGAGATTACAATTGGGGCATGCTTCAAATGCTTAATGACAGCGACTATTTGTACACATCCATGATTAAGGATTTATATTTTATGGGGCAAATGTTAAGTACTAAATACAACCACATCAGGAGAGCCCTGGCCATTTTTGTCATTGGTCTTATTCTTACGGTAGTAAGTTTTTTAGTAGTCGGTACAGTAAGTGAGTTTCATTTTGGCGAACCACATAGCTTTTAAGAACAATTTTGTAGAAGCTAAGCTGCTTTTATTCTTACCTATTGATTAGTGGTCTTTTTTTAAAAGGTCTGGAAAAGCTGCTTGAAATTTTTTGAGTCGAGGTATAGAAACAGCCTGTACATATCCTTGATTCGGATTTTTCTTTTCAAAGTCTTGATGATAATCTTCTGCAGGAAAGAAAGTGGTAAATGCCGTAATGTCTGTGACTATAGGTGCACCAAAAACGCCTTCTTTTTCCAGTGCGTCTCTAAAGGTTTCGGCTGTCGACTTTTCTGTTTCGTTTTGATAATATATTGCTGATCTATACTGATACCCCGCATCTGGTCCTTGTCTATTGAGTGTGGTTGGATCTCCTGATCCAAAAAATACAGCGATTAAGGTTTCGTAAGACACCACTTGAGGATCATAATAAACTTCTACTGCTTCTACATGTTTGGTGATTCCTTTTGAAACTCGATCATATCTAGCATTTTCTACAGTTCCTTCAGCATATCCTGATATAACTTCCTTAACGCCTTCGACTGATTCGTACACGGCCTCAACACACCAAAAGCAACCACTTGCAAAATAGGCTTTTGCATATTTTTCTAAGTCTGGAGAAGTCTGGGTTTGCTCTGAATCTACAACAAGCTCTTTGGTATTTTGATTGCAAGAACCTAGAAGCAAAAGAGAAGTACACAAAGAATATATCAAATTGTACATGATAGAGTAATTATATTTTTGAAAAATTATCTTGCTTTAGGGCGTCTGCGTTTGCCACCGGGTCGCATCATCATTCCTCTATTTCTTTTACCTGCCATAGTCCCTGCTAATTTTTGCTGACCACTTTGTTTTAGAGCCTGTCCCATCATGTCAAGTTGAGATTTTATTTGCCCCTCAGTAATATCAAGTTTTTGGGTGTCTCGATAATATTTTTTTGCAGCTGTCCAATTGTTTCTATTCGCATTGATGCTTGCAAGTTGGAGCAGAACCATTCCTCGTTCGTTGTCCGTAGGTAACTTTAGATTTAGCGCCGTTTGAAAATGTTCTTCAGCTATTTTGTTTTCCTTCTTTTGCACAGCCATAGAGCCTTTCATGATGTAGTACATCGCTCGATTGGTAACGTAGAGCAACTTAGGACTAAGCGTCATATTCAGGGTTTTCTCTGCTTTCTCGAAGTCTCCTGCCTGTACTTGTTTGGCTGTAGAATTGACTGTTCCCAAGAAGATATAAGACAACAATAAGATTATTCCAATGAGGATAAGAATCCAAGAATAACCTAGTCCATAGATAAAAGCTAATACAATCCCGCCTCCTAAAAAGAGTACGATTAAAGCAAGCTTTAAATACACATTCATTGTAAACATGAGCCCTTAATTTTCGCCAAAAATAAACTTAATGTTTCAAAACCGAATGGTCACTTAGTAACATATAATTTCCATGAATATGTAATACAACAGCTTCTGGAAAAACTTGTTTAAACACGGCCTCGAAAAAGTCATCCGCTTCTTTTTTGCTCGCCGGTGAATCTGCCATAAGATTCATAATGAGTAGGCCGTTTAAGCTTAGTGTTTGTTTTAGTTGCTCAATAAAATGATGGCTTTTTAGATGATCCGGGACAATATCTTCTTTAAAAACATCCATACAAATCAAATCGTATTTTTCTTCGGTCGTTTCGATAAATACATGAGCGTCAGCGCAAATCATTTGAATGTAAGAAGATAACCTGGGTATGGAATATAGCTCTGCCAGTTCGATTATTTCTTCGTCTATTTCTACGGCTGTATATGACCAGTTTTTTTGATGCTGCTTTTCTAGAATATAGGGGATAGAGCCAATGCCAAATCCTAAGAGTAGGACTGTATGATTCTGTTTTTCGCTCAAATTTATTTTTTGAAAGCAATCCCCGAAATTGTCATACAAATCGTCGAAAGAGTAGATCGCGCTGCCACAACAAAGTTGTAACCTATTGCGGACGAGATAAAGAATGATCTCTGGATTGAAAGCTGAGGACCTTTGTTCTATGACAACATCATAGAAATAGCTTTGGACTTTTTTATACCAAGGAAAATTTAATTTTTTTCCCACGTTCTAAATTTCGAAGTTTCGGAAAATACTTCTTCTAAAATTCTGCGTTCTGTTTCGTCAAAGGTCTTATTTCTTCTTTGCATCACAATCTTGGCCACTTCTTCGACTTTTTTCATTCGATAGGTCATAAATCCAGTGGATCCTCCCCAACTAAACGAAGGGATAAAATTTCGTGGAAAACCGCCTCCAAAAACATTGGCCGAAACACCAACGACAGTGCCTGTATTAAACATGGTGTTTATCCCGCATTTGGAGTGATCACCCATGATTAGACCACAAAATTGCAATCCACTTGGGGCAAAACGTTGGGAAGTGTAGTCCCACAGTTTTACTTCTGCATAGTTATTCTTGAGATTCGAATTGTTGGTGTCCGCACCTAAATTGCACCATTCGCCTAAAACAGAATTTCCTAAAAACCCATCATGGGCTTTGCTGCTGTATCCAAACAATATGGAGTTGTTTACCTCTCCGCCTACTTTACAATATGGGCCTAGGGTAGTTGCGCCATAGATTTTGGTAGACAGCTTTAATACACTATTTTCACACATAGCGAAAGGGCCCCGAATCACCGTGCCTTCCATGATTTCAGCATCTTTGCCAATATATATTGGTCCTTTGCTGGCATTAAGAATACTGCATTGGATCGTAGCACCCTCTTCGATAAAGATGTTCTCAGGAGCAATGCGTTGATTGCTGGTGTCTAAAATTGCAGACTTACGGTTTTTGGTAATTAGCGTAAAGTCTTGTTGTATTTGATCTGCGTTTTTTGAAAACAGGTCGTATGGACGCTTTATAATATCGATAGTACTGTCGTATTCTATCCATTGAATAGAATCAAGATCTTTTCCTTTGGCTATGAGTTGAACGCTATCTTGAACATACCCTTGACCCAATTGGAGAGATGAAATATTTTCTATGATATTGTTGGGAAGTAGCCTCGAGTTGATAAAAAGATTTTCTTCTTTAACCGAAGCAGGAAATTTATCAGAAAGATATTTTTCTGTTAGGTAAGAAGCTTCGGAGTCAAGTCTTCGTTCCCATTTTTCACGGATTGTAAGAATACCAATTCGCATCTCGCCACAAGGTCGCGTAAAACTCAAAGGCAACAATGCCGTCCTTTGGTTATCGTCAAATAAAATGAGATTATACATTGGATTCAAGATACAAAAAAGCCCTTCCGTTAAATTCGGAAAGGCTTATTTTTCTTAAAGGGATGGTTGAATTATTCTGCAGAACTTTCTGCCGCAGGAGCTTCATTTTCCGCCGCAGGTGCAGCTTTACTAAACTTGGCAAATTTCTTATTGAATTTGTCAATTCTACCAGCAGTATCTACGAACTTCATCTTTCCTGTAAAGAAAGGATGCGATCTGTTTGAGATTTCTAGCTTGACCAATGGGTATTCATTTCCATCTTCCCACTTAACTGTTTCTTTACTAGGAGCACAAGACTTCGTCAACCATGATTCATTGATTGAAATGTCTCTAAATACTACTACTCTATAGTTGTCTGGATGTATATCCTGTTTCATTGCTGAAAATTTTAAAGGAGTGCAAAGATAGATCAAAATGTTTGTAAAACAAGCATTTTGACTGTGCAAAGTTATATTCTATTAGAAATTAATTTGCCCGTTATCTGTTAAAAAAAAGCATCCTTAAAATGAGTCAAACGTGGGTGATTTGATGTTTTCCAGTAAATAGATATGATATCGAAGCGTATTTCCCAAGTATGATTTTTTTGACGCATATATTCGTTTGCTGCATCAATGATCAAATGCTCTTTTCTTTTGGTTATGGAATGCTCTGGTCGTCCAAAATGGAGTGAACTTCTACTTTTTACCTCAATAAAAATGAGCACTTCATCGTGTCTTGCGACAAGATCAATCTCTGCTTTAGAAAAGCGCCAGTTGCGATTTAAGATTTCGTAACCGTTTACGGTCAAATACTTGGCCGCAAAATCCTCTGATTTTCGCCCAACATCGTGATTTTTTGCCATTTTATAGGATTGTTTACACTCCAGTAAGCTTGACTCTATACCTTTGTAGTAATAAAACAAACAACTTATGATGGATACTTTGATTGAGCGCTTTCCGGCTCAACTTGTGGAGGCATTAGAAATCGGAAATAATGCTCAAATAAATGCACACGATAAAGCAATTAATAAAATATATGTAGCTGGTTTAGGTGGTTCTGGAATTGGTGGAAACTTTGCGCAAGAATTTGTTAGAGAAGAATGTAAAGTGCCTTTTGTTGGAGGCAAAGGCTATGATATACCAGCATGGGTCGATGCGAATACCTTGGCTATTGTATCATCTTATTCTGGCAATACGGAGGAGACACTTAATGCTTTTGGCTTAATACAAAAAACAGGAGCAAAAATTGTTTGTCTCGCTTCTGGAGGGAAGTTAATTGAAGCTGCAAAAGAAAAAGGATATGATTACATCAAGTTGCCTGATGATTGGCCTTCTCCAAGAGCTTGTTTAGGATTTTCTATGACGCAACAAATTGTGGTCTTAAACAAATTGGGATTGATTTCGGATACAGCCATTCAGCAAATAAAGAAAAGTGTAGATCTTCTAAAATTCAATCAAGAAGAAATAAAAAAGGAAGCGAAAGAAATCGCCAATTTCTTTATCAATAAAATGCCAATCATTTATACCACAGATCGTATGGCAGCAGTTGCCATAAGATTACGTCAGCAAATCAACGAAAATGCTAAAATGCTTTGTTGGCATCATATCATCCCAGAAATGAACCACAACGAAGTCTTAGGCTGGGGTATTGAAGACGACAAGTTTGCGGTGTTGTACTTTAGAAACGAAGACGATTTTCGACGCAATAAAGTACGTATTGATATAAATCAAAAGATAATTGCTAAGTACACACCCAATATCAAGGAGGTTTGGTCCAAGGGAAATTCTTTAATCGAACGTGCCATTTATTTTGTCAATCTTGGTGATTGGGTAAGTTGGTACCTCTCAGAGTTACGCGGAGTTGATGCCGTAGAGATAGATGTGATTAATTATCTTAAAGGAGAATTGGCGAAAGTATAATGAGTCGACGCAGTCGAAGAAGGCGCAACAGCGATATACCGGTTATGCAATATTTATTGTATGGTGGCTTTGCTTTGTCCCTTCTTTGGTTGGTCCTTTCAATGTTCAAGCAAAAAGATCCAATCTCTTTGGTAAAATCTGGACTCGCTTCATTACAAGGAGATACCATCAATAGTTATCCTAGTCGTGAAGAGTACATCAATCTATTAGAAGCCAAAGATGTGCAGATCCAAAATTTGGAATCCCAAATTGACGAATTAGAATCTTCAGCGTACGGAATTGCAATAGTCTCTGTTGACAGCCCAACGCTTAATATGCGTTCTAGTCCGTCCCTAACCTCTGGTATTGTATTCAAGATACCCAATGGGGCTGCTGTTGAAATACAGTATTATGATACAGAGAAGTTTATCCTAAACGGAAGACAAGGACAATGGTGTAAAATAAGATATGCCGATTTGGAAGGTTGGGTTTGGGGTAATTTTTTGGTAGAGAAGGAGTAAACTTTGGGCATTTACAATAGTCTTATTCAGATTTAAGGATTACAAGTGCATGCTGCTCCACGGAGGGAGCAGTTCCCTCGTTGTTGTTGATC
>JAHDGJ010000012.1:0-15045 GCA_020627705.1 Saprospiraceae bacterium | reverse complement strand
GTTTAGAAATAGAGATTACAAGTGCATGCTGCTCCACGGAGGGAGCAGTTCCCTCGTTGTTGTTGATCTGTTACGTTTTCTAGCTAGTAGCAATATTAATTCTATTGTTTAGAAATAGAGATTACAAGTGCATGCTGCTCCACGGAGGGAGCAGTTCCCTCACTATTAGAGATGCATTTAGCATCTCTAATTCTTGCTTCGCAAGACCGCTCGGTCATTAATAAAACCAAGCATAGTTTAAGGCTAACTGTGCCATCCATTGTCCTTCCTTAATCTTTTGATTCTCTTTGTACAGATATGGATTGCCGTTATTGTCCCGCATGGGGATGTGCGGATTGCCAGCCGTAATTAAGGGCGAGTCATGAATGAATCTGTTTTGAATAGCATGACGAATTCGCTCATCATCGCGTCCGATAAATAAAGAAGGGTAGCTGAGGTCTGAAGTCCGATAGCCAAACTGTATCCCTGCTATGCCATGAGACAACGAAGAGTATAAGCAATCTTCAGTGTTTTTGTAGCCGTTTCGAGAAGGGTAGGTGTCTTTTACTTTTTGCATGCCTTGACATCTGGTTTGTCCCGTCCACAATATGTTTTTAACACCGATGAAATAATCCTGAGATTGATAAAAAATACCCATTGCGCCAGTGCGGTATTGATCTTTTCCTTTGACATTTCCAAAAAGATCGTTTTCGAAAATCATCCGGAATCGGTTGAGCTGGATGTAGATCGTTCCGGAGCCTTGTGAAGTTTTGTGCTTATCTAAATATAGATTGTAGGTGTATCCATATTTGTATCGGTATTGGTTTTCAGTGAAAAAGGTATAAGGTAAAAAAGTATTGAGGCTCATGCCAGGTTCCCAATTCGTTCTGAAATTTGCCCCCAAGTGAAAACTCATGCTGCTGCTCATTCTTTGAGGGCCATATCCCTTAATCGCAAATTTTAATTGTCCTGCTGCCGTATACTCAAGCTTCTTTTTGTCAAGATTGTATGTAAGTAAAACTCCACCTCGTTGAAACTTTGATCCAATGTCTGCTGTAAAGGCAAAATGAAATTCACCTTGTGCACTAACATTTGTTGCAGTTATAATCAGAACTGCTAAGCTTACGAATGTTGAAAATTTCATTTTCTCACAAAGTGTTTAGTTTCCTCATTACTTAAACGTTTAACCAATATTCTTGAGGCGAAAGCCTTCGGTTCCTTCAGGCCGAGCCACACCTGTCTGCCGAAAGGTAGGTTTAGTTCCTCATCTTCTCCTCAGTCACCCTAAACCCTAAACCCGCTATTCACCTCATTGCGATTGGGGCACCAATAACCTCTTCAGGAATACCAAATGCGTCAATTAACCCTCTAAGTTCTGGGCGCAGTTCTTTGCAAATTTTAGATACCACTCGACGAATGGCTTTGGTTTTACTTCCTTCCATAAAGTCATTTTCTAAGAACCATCCTTTTTCTTCTTCAATAACGCTTAAGGCAAAGAGGTCACAAACTTTATTAAGGATCGCTTTTAAAGAGGGGTCCTCGCATTTTTCTATAGCCGTTCTAAATTCGAAAAGAACATAGCGATCAGTATAGGCTTTGGCCAGCTCTAGCATATGTTCTTGACATTTTGAAAACGCATCAAACGGAGATATTTTCTTTTTCAAATAGTCGTTCATTCTTGAACTCACACTCAGAAGCAATTTTCTATACCGATACCTAAAGGCTTCGCGATGGAAATCACGATCTGTCAGATGATCATAACTTGTGTTTCTTGTGGTTACAGGATTAAATTCAGCAATGGTGTTGCTGACCCTTTCACCTAAAAACCGTAGGACTGCTAAGGCTCCATCATTGTGAAAACTTTGTCTAAATTCTGTCAATGCTCCTTTGGCCACCAATTGCAGCAACACCGTATTGTCCCCTTCAAATGTTGTAAAAATATCAGAATCACCTTTGAGATTGGTAAATCGATTTTCTGCTAAATATCCTTTACCTCCGCAAGCCTCTCTGCATTCTTGAATGGTTTTGGTACAATGCCAACTGGCCATTGCCTTTAATCCGGCTGCATCGGTTTCTATTTTTCGAATGTCTTCTTCTTGGGCATTTGCATAGCGATCCGCCAAGGCGTTAAGAGCAAAATGGTAGGCATAGGTTTTGGCCAAAAGGGGCATCAATCTTTTTTGATGGGTGGGGTAGTCCATGATCAAAACTTCATCTTGCGGATTGTTGCCATTAAACTGCTTTCTTTTGAGCGCATACCGTATGGCAATGGTCAAAGCCGTTTTGGCACAACTTACCCCTGCAAGCCCAACAGAGACTCTTCCTGCTACCAAGGCCCCTAGCATCGTAAAGAATCGTTTGTTTGGATTGGGTATCGGGCTTTCGTAGGTGCCTTGCTCCGTGATGTTTCCATATCGATTCAAGAGGTTGCCGACAGGTACCACGACATTGTCAAACCAAATTTTACCATTATCTACTCCATTCAACCCCATTTTGTATCCATTATCCTTCACGCGAATCCCGTCTTGGAGTTGTCCTTTTTTATCTCTCAGCCGCACCAAAATACAATGAACCCCATGGCAATCTTCTCCTACATAAAGTTGAGCAAACACCGCTGCCATTTCGGAGTGCAGTGCATTACCGATGTATTCTTTACTGTCATTTTCTGTTGGGGTGTTGATGGTTATCGTTTTGTCTGCTGGATTGTAAGTCGCGGTAGTTTGCAATCCCTTTACATTGGAGCCATGGTTTGTTTCGGTCATAGCAAAGCAACCCAACAATCGAGCATGAGCTAAGTCATCCACATATTTTTCTTGATGTTTTTGCGTGCCTAACGCATTGACCGCACCTCCAAAAAGCCCCATCTGTACGCCATATTTGATCGTTAAACTGTTGTCGTTATAGGCAAGCCCCTCGAAGACTGCAATAGATCCTCTGACATCATTTTTTCCGCCAAACTCGGTAGGAAATGCATAAGCACCAAGCCCTTGTTCTGCTAGTGCCTTTAGTTGATGTAGTGTTTTTTCTCTGTACTTTTCTTTGTCTGCTATATACTCATATTTAAAGAATGGATCTCTGAGTAATTGTCTTATCCGATCTCTAATTTCTTTCTGATCTCCATCTAAAAAATCGCAAAGTTGATTGCTGTCAAAAGAGAGATTTGGGGATTCATTCTCCGGGTCTTCTACTGCATTTAATAAAAGTTGAAGGCTTCCTACACCTTCGACTCCTAAAGCATTTTCTAGCTCTTCAATTGCAGCTTGTGTTTTTGGAGATTCAAATAGGCTCTCGGGCTTGTGCGAGATCGAAGACTTTGCCATAGTCAAACCAATCTTTGTTAGCGATGATTTTTCTTTTTGATTAAGTTCTTTTGATGCCTTTCTCAACATTCGTATCCATGATTGAAATACTTCTTTACTCGGCGGATTTTTGGGATCGGTATATTTTATTAAATACGCTTTATCCTCATCGGATAAAAATTCTAAGCTTTTTAGCTTTTCATGTATGAGCTGAATTTCAGAAGGACTTAATACGCTATCTGACCACCCGACATAAAAGAGAGGCAATACGCTTAAAACACCCGGAGAGAAACTTGGATTCATCGTCATGGTACAATCACTTTTTATACTATTGTTAACAGCAAAACTGCTCAATAGATTAGTTTTACAAGACAAAACTATCTCTTTATTATGACCCTTGTAAAAGACAAAAAGGTACTAATCACCGGCGGATCTCGTGGGATCGGTACTTCGATCGTAAAAAGCTTTGTAGAAAACGGAGCAGATGTTGGATTTACCTACCGCTCATCAGCTGAAAGTGCGCTAAAGTTAGTGGACGAATGTGGCGGTAATACAAAAGCCTATCAGTCCGATGCAAGTTCTTTTGAAGAGGCTGGTAAATTAATGGATCAATTTATTGCCGATTTTGGGCAAATTGATGTTTTGATCAATAATGCAGGCATTACTGCAGATACTTTAATGTTGAGGATGACGGAGGACCAATGGGATAAAGTCATTGAGGTTAATCTAAAATCGGTTTTTAATCTAACCAAAGCTTGTTTAAGGCCAATGCTTAAAAATAGGGCAGGATCAATAATTAACATGAGTTCTGTGGTGGGGGTGTTTGGCAATGCTGGTCAAGCCAATTATGCGGCATCTAAAGCTGGAATCATTGGGTTTACTAAGTCGATAGCCAAGGAAGTAGGCTCTAGAGGAATTCGATGTAATGCCATTGCTCCAGGATTCATTCAAACGGATATGACAGATCAATTGGATGAAAAGGTGGTTGAAAACTACATTGCAAATATTCCATTAAAAAGGCTGGGTACGGGCAAAGACGTTTCGGATGCTTGTTTGTATTTAGCTTCTGATATGTCCACTTATGTTTCGGGCCAAGTCTTAAGTGTATGTGGAGCATTAAATACATAGGTTTTCTTTTTTTTGGGGGTACTTTGATGTTTTTGGCTTGTAAAGGACCAAAAGCCTTAAGTGTAGAACATATACGTAGTAACGCAGATATAGGTCTGCCTTTAGTAGATAGTGAAGAAAACATCATTTACCCGACCTGTTTGGACACGGAGCATTATATTCCATACCCTGAGGATTCAGTTTTTTTTGATACTCGATGGATTCGGCTCAATTTTCATATTATGGATCGTGAAAAACGAGATCAAAACTTTAAAGAAGGTTCTGGAGAAGCAGAACATTTTTGTTACAAGCTGGTAGAAAACGCAAACTTGAGGCTGAGGCAAAATTTTAAAATGAACTTGCCTGCAAATAACGATACGCCTCAATTAAATCCTCGATATCAATATGTGATTGTTGGTCAAGACGATGACGACGATGGCATCTATTATCATCAGGATGATGAATTGTATTATTTTCTGAATAAAGGGAAACACAGAACAAACTATAAAAGGGATGTGATAAAAAAATATGCCGTGAATTCTGAAGAAGTACTCAATGTTTTTTTTGTCCCTCATCATGCCGACAGTGTAGCTTCTAAAACATATCGGCAAACTACCGCAGGCATTGCCCTGGGTACAGACATCAAACTGGGCTCCGAATGGAATAAACCCGATCGATATTGGAATTATGCTACAATGCTCAATCATGAGGTTGGGCATGTTATGAGTTTGCGTCATAGTTGGATTCGAAACGATGGTTGTGACGATACGCCTTCGCACAAAAACTGTTACAGCGAAACCAAAAGCGGTAGATGCAAGGGACCTACGTCCAACAACATGATGGATTACAACCACAGTCAAATGGCTATTTCACCTTGCCAATTGGGTCGAGTACACAAAGTCATCAATACCTTGAGTGCACCTCAGCGAAAACTTATTGTCGAAGATTGGTGTACCTATGTTCCAAATGAATACTTATCAATAGAGAAAAATCTTGAATGGTTCGGAGCAAGAGACCTCAACAAGGATGTAATTATTAAAAAAGGCGCTTCCTTGACATTACATTGTAGACTTTCAATGGCTGCAGGTTCTAAGATCATCGTGCAACCAGGCGGAGCGCTGCATCTAAAGTCCGCAGTGCTTCATAACAGCTGTGGGGATGAGTGGGGTGGTATCGAGTTATTATCAAACCAAAAAGAAAAAGGGGTGATAACCCAGGAAGGAGAGGTCCAAATTTTGAATGTGATAACGGCAAAGGGATAATGGAACGACTTGGTGTTTTTCGGTTGCCTGTTTTTGTCTTATTGAGTTTGATCTTTTTTTACCCAAGTTATAAATATGGCTATGTCACAGATTTTCTGTCTTGGTTAGCCAAGTATGAGGAGGGCAGTTGGGCTGATTTAAAGGATTGTTTCGATTATCCAGGCCTACATCATTTTTTCCACTTGATAAATTTTAGTTGCTTCAAACTAGTAGGTAAAAGTTTCTTTGGATGGTATATTATACTATCTGTCTTGCAAGGGATCAATGGGTTTTTGGTTTATCAGTGGGTCCGCACATTTAATTTTAGTTTTAAGCTTAATTACTCTAGTTA
The DNA here is from genome assembly GCA_020627705.1 of Saprospiraceae bacterium. GTDB lineage: Bacteria > Bacteroidota > Bacteroidia > Chitinophagales > Saprospiraceae > JAHDHU01. Next base: position 9,067 of record JAHDGJ010000012.1, on the reverse strand, counting down.
TTTTCCTCTGTTTGTGGCGCTCTGTTTTATGTTATCTCCTTACTCGATAGAGCCGGTGGTTTGGAAAGCGTGCCTACATTACTTAATGTCTTTTGGACTGATCGTTTTTGGCCTTACGTTACTTACCAAGCATTTGGAAAAAGGCGCATCAATTTGGCCTGTTCATCTTTGTTTTGTGTTGGCCTTATTAACGCTCGAAATTAGCCTTGCAGTTCCATTTATCTATATGATTTATTGGATAGCTTGGATTTATACCAATGATCGAGTAGCTTCTTGGAAGCAGTTTTTTTTATCAGTTAGTCTACCACAATATTTGATTATTGTGATTTATTTTCTCGCCAATAAATATGTTCTTGGAGATTGGGTTGGACACTATGGTGCAGAATCTCATCTCAATTTTGATTTACAATTGATGAGTGAGAATGGCTTCAAGTATCTGGGTAAGTACATGTTTTTTTTGCATTACTTGCCGTATAAGATCAAAACTTTGGTATATGGAATAATTGCCAACCCGATAGTTATTGCGGCTCTGTTTGTAGTATCTCTAAGCATTGGCTGGTACATCAGGATTAAGTATATCAAAGGGGATAGAAGCTTACCATCTTTAGCTTTTAGTTACCTGGCTTTTTTTATGGGGCTTTTTCCGATTTCTAATTTGTTCTTTTTTCAAACCCAGATTTATGAAAACGATAGATATGGATATCTGGCTTCTATGTTTATCTATCTTTTTCTTGGATTGTTGTTTTGGAGGATAAGGCATGTTTGGATTAGAATTGGAGTGGTCGCATTGTTTTGCGGCGTACTTTCTCTTTGCAGCTTCAAGACTATGAAGATGGCCCATGCCGCCGGTGAAATCACACATGCATTGGTGGACAACTTTAGTTATTACGATAAAGAAAAGATCGTCATGCTTTCGAAATACGATAACTATGGAGGGCTTCAAATGTTTCGTGATCTTTCTGGCAAAGCACAATCATTTACAGAATCTCTCTATCATTTTGAAGGGAAAAAATATGAAGGTAAAATTTATGACATCGCCCAAATCAATTTTGTAAACTGGACGAATAAAGTTGAAGTGGTGCAGCTGAGTCCAAACAAACTCAAGGTTAAGAATTTAAACCCCGGATCATGGTGGTGGAAAGACGGGATGGGCTTAGAAAATTTTGAAGACGAGAATTTTAAATTGGAGCGCTCTACCTGGGCTTACGAATTGACCTTTAAGCAAGCGCCAGAAGAGTTTACCATTTTATATAATGATGGGTTACAATGGAAAGAATTTAGATTTGATTCTAACTCAAAAGAATAAGCGCAATACCTATAGAGGCCGGAATAAATTGTACGTAGAGGATTTTTTTGGAAGCACTGTAAGCACCATATAGCCCGGCTACTGCGACACATGCCAAAAAGAATAGCGCTATGTTTTCTTGCCATATGGTATCCTTGATAAGTAAAGACCAAATTAATCCCGCGGCTAAAAAACCATTGTATAAGCCTTGGTTGGCGGCCATAACTTTAGTTTTTGGAAACAGCTCCTTTGGGAATTGCCTAAAAACTTTACGCCCTTTGGTCTCCCAAGCAAACATCTCAAACCACATTATGTATAAGTGCAACAGCGCAATTAATGCAACAATAATTTTAGCAGCCAATAGCATTTTTATTTTTTTAATCTAAAATAGAATCGTAGACCTGCACTCTTTCCCATAAGTGCTTGCTTTGTTCTATAAAGTCTAAATGCGCTTGATCCACTTGGTAAGCATCGTGTTCTTTAACAGATTTAAAGGTAGTGACCAAAGAGTACGAATAACTATTGTCTACCACTTCTCGAGGTGTCATCGCTGGTTTGCCAATATGCATTTCTAGCACATGCTTGTTGTTGTCAATAAATTCTTTGAGATTATTTTCAAACAGCGCTATGTCTTCTGGAGAGTTTCCTTCCTTGAGCCAGAAAAACACCATATGCACAAAAGGGCCTTTTAAAGTAACTGGAGCCTCCAATGATTCAGAAATATTATTATTTCCTTTGAGCTCCTTGACTTCGGCTTTTTGTTTGCAGGATGCTAAAAGAAGAAAAAGCAAACACGACAGGCTTAAAATTTTTCGCATGGATTCAATCTTGATTTTACAATATACAGAGTTATTTGAGGATCATACTACTGTGCTGAGAGACCATCCCCAAAAGTGGCAAAAAATATTTCTCCAAGAAAGATCCAAAAAGATGAGCTTATCATTCATCTGATCGGTATTCTAAAATATCTCCTGGTTGGCAATCAAGCGCTTTGCATATCTTTTCAAGTGTACTAAATCGAATCGCTTTGGCCTTGCCCGTTTTGAGGATAGATAGATTGGCTTTGGTAATACCTATTTTTTCGGCAAGCTCGTTGCTCCGCATTTTTCGTTGTGCCATAACCACATCAATGTTTATTATGATACTCATATGGTCAACTGATTTTCTTTCAGAAACAACTCACTTTGTGCCAGCACTTTCGACAAGTAAATAAAAAACAATCCAAAAAACAACATAAAAAACATAGAACCTAAATGTGTCAATTCAAAAACCACCAATTCTATTTTGGATTGTAAACCAAAATCATAATGAAGCAATTGAAAAAATAAATCTATGATCCGAATACAAGAAAATAAAATGCAAAAAATCCCAGACCTATAAATATATTCTCGACTTAATTGATCAAAAGGTTCATTTAAGCTTGATTGAATAACAAATTTTCTCAAATAGTATAACGCAAAGGCTAATACAAACAAATGAATGAAGACATAACTAGATTCATAAGCAAATATTTCCACTGGTTTAATTCGTGAATACGATTCGTCCAGATAAGGATAAATCAGTGTGTAAGCAGAAGAAAGGACAAAAGCAATAAAGAGAATATTGATCGTGTGCTTTAAAATAGTCAAGACTTTCATACGATGTGTTTATTGATATAAATCAAATATATATCAATTAAAACAAAAAAAGTATTGATAAACAATAAAATTATTAACCTCTTCCGATCTCACAAAAACTTTGGCAAGACACTTTTGCCTAGTTCTTCCAAAACCCATGCTATAGGTTGTGAACTAAATTTTAAGTTGAGGATGACATGGTTGACCCCAAACTCTTGAAGTTGGTGGAGATGCATGTTTAAATATTCTGCTCCAGATTTAAAACCTAAATGGATGCCAGTTGGATGCGCAGTTTTATCAGGAATAAGATCGATATAAAGAGATTGCAAAAATGGTTTCCAAGGTTGAGAAGCTTTTTCTAAAGCTGCATGCCAGTCTTCCATGTTCCATTTTAAAAAATTAAAATTTCGTGGATAATACAACCATCCGTCTCCATGCTCAGCAATCCATTCGAGGCTTTGACCAGAATGACCCGTAATCAAAAATTGAGTTTGGTGTGTAGGTTTTGGGAGGATATCTATTTGTCCATTGGTTTGGCCAAATGCGTTTGATTCTATTTGTGGAAAATCAGCATTAAGTCTTTTTAGATAATCAAAACTTTGACGAAACAATGATGCCTTATCTTCTAATTTTTTGCCAAAGGCCGGAAACTCTATCGGCCGGTCTCCAGAAGCCACGCCCAAAATGACTCGACCGCCGGAAAGGTTTTGTAAACTAAATAATGACTTAGCTGTATGGACAGGATGTCGTAAAGGTAAAATGAGACTTCCTGTGGCTAGAGCTATGGATTTTGTTTCGTGCATCATATGCGTCATATAAATCCAAGGGTCATACATTTGACCGGCATCACCAAAAGTCGGGTCATGAAAAGGAACATCCCTAAACCATAAGGCCTTAAATCCGATTTCTTCTGCAAGCTTGGCTAAATGCTCTTGTTCTTTCATTTCAGGCACCGAGCCTTGATAACCTTCGATCGGGAAAACTAAGCCGAGTGAAAGTTTTCCTTTTTGTGCAATGCTCTGTAGCATTATATTTCTAAATATTTGGAAAGCAAATCTTGACTGCAACGATCCAACGCAATCAGCTTTTCATCAATATAGGCATCTGGATGAGCCTTACCAAACCTGCCGAAGGGATCTCCTTTGTCGTTGTCAAAATATTTTCCCGTGATTTCTGCATATCTATCCGATATGGCTAAATCGACAATGATGTTTTTTCCTTTGTCTGCCGAGGACCAAAATTTGCCATACGCTTCTTGAACCATTTTGGTGTTTAGCAAAGAGCCTGGATTAACAACAATCACTTTTGGATAATCGATGTTTTTCGCCAAAAGAAAACTCCACATGGTCAGCGCAAGTTTGCTTTGTGCATACGCAGAATTAGCATCTATTTGTTCTGTTCCATTTAAGGCAGAAAGCGAAACACTTGATTGTGCTGCAGAGCCTAAGTTTATAATTCTCGAATTAGCGCTTTCATCCAAAACAGGAAGTAGCATTTGAGTCAAAAGTCTTGGCGCCAAATAATTCACCGCAAAACGCAAATCCCATCCGTCCTTATTTTGCCTTTGACTGCTCAAAAAAACACCAGCGTTATTTATGAGAACATCAAGGCGTGGGCATCTTTGTTTAACTTCCTTGGCCATTACTTTCACTTGGTCTAGGTCACTTAAGTCCGCGCAAAAACTATCCACATTAGCATGTTCCACTTTGTTTTTTATTTCGTCAATGAGCTGATCAATTTTGCTTTGGGTTCGTCCATGTACAAAAACATGATGGCCTTTTTCTACAAGATCGATGGCTGCCAATTTGCCAATGCCATCTGTACTTCCTGTGAGGAGGATTGTTTTTTTCATAATCTAATCTTAAAGAATAACTACAACTTTACCAACTGTTCTTCCACTTTCGAGTTGCGCATGGGCGTCACCAATTTTGTCAAATGGAAATTGATGAGACACATAAGGCGTTAAAGTCCCATTTTGAAGCATGTTGGCTAGTTGACTCATATCTGCTCCATTGGACTGCACCATATGAAAAGCTAAATGGACATTTTTTTCTTCGGCCAAATTTTTTGTTTCTGTAGAAAACTCTGGAGATGGAATCGAAATCACAGTACCACCTTCTTTTACTAAAGCAACGGATTTATGTAGAATCTCTCCATTAAACATATCAAAAACGAAATCGATATTTTCTAAAACTTCTTCAAATGCTTCAGCTCGATAGTCTATATGATGATCCGCTCCTAGATTACTAATGAATTCTTTGTTTTTGCTAGAACTCGTAGAAACCACCCATGCTCCAAGCTGCTTGGCAATTTGGATCGCAAAATGACCTACGCCACCAGATCCAGCATGAATGAGCACACGATCACCATGAGTTACTTTATCTCGCAAAACCTGTAAAGCCGTTAATGCAGCCAAGGTAGTAGCAGCAGCATCCTCATATGATACGCCTTGTGGTATAGCACTTAGCTGATCATAAGGTGCGGTGACATATTCAGCATATGCCTTTCCCATCCCTAAGAAGTTAACCATCCCGAATACTCGATCTCCCACTTTGAAGGCCGTAACCTCTTCTCCCACAGCTTCGACTTCACCGGCGACATCCCAACCTATTATGGCAGGTCTCTCGGGTCCATAGATCATCGTCAATACGTCTTCATTTCCACGTACTTTAAAATCTACAGGATTTATACTCAACGCTTTTGCTTTGATAAGGATTTCGTTTTTATTGGGAGTAGGTTTTTCTATATCTCTAAGAGTTAATTGGTCTATCGCACCGGCTTGATCTAAAAGAACTGCTTTCATTATTTTATACTATATTTATTATAGTTGCAAACTTATATATAGTAATAAGTTTAAACAATAACGGTCAAAAAGTATAGTGGACTAAAAATAAAATCATGTATGTAGTAAATGGCAAAGAATATCCTTGCTGCACCAGCGTGACCATGGGTATTATAGGGGGCAAATGGAAGACGGTCATTTTATATCACCTCATCGAAGGTACTCTTCGCTATAACGAATTGAGAAAAAAAATGGGTTGCGTAACAGAGCGCACGTTGAGTTTGCAATTAAAACAACTTCAAGAAGATGGGGTGGTGCAAAGAAAAGTGCATACAACTAAGCCCCCTTTGAAAGTTGAATACTCTCTCACTCCTTTTGGCAAAACCTTAATTCCTTTATTGCAGGCCATTGCTGATTGGGGGGATTCGGTGGTAGAAAAATACGCCAATTAATACAGTTTCTTAAGTAAGCTTATTTGGCCCAAATGATAATATCCATGTTCGATCATGGCTTCAATATTTCTGCGATAGCTGCCGTAGTCTTCTTTTACAAACACTGCATCCAATGTATCATCATTTAAGGCGCCAACTGCTTCGACAAATGCTTTAGTCGTATTGTTGAAATTTGACTTCATTTTTTGCCATTCAGATTCGTTTGAAAGTTCTGGCATATCAAAACTGAATTTGTCTTTAATGTCCAAAGGTCCACCATTCAAAACCTGAAGCACACCTTCTAAGTAATAATGTATATGAAAGGTTAGCAAGGCAATCGAATTATGCTGGCCAACTCGTTTAGTAGCTCGTTTAAAATCTACATCTTCTAAGGCTTTAGAATAATTCGTAAATGCAATCCAAGTACCATTTAAAAAGACCTCTTTGACCCGTCCCGAAAGTTGCTTTGAATTTTCCATGGGATATTTTTACAAATCGCCTAATTGCGGTCTTAAAATAATTTCTTCTACTACCGCACTCGGACTCATTTGACATGCAGACCAGACGGCTTTGGCAATATCCTGTGCTTGCATTAGGCGCTCCTCGGGCAATTCAACACCAGCCCACGAGTTCGACCAAGTGGCGCCAGGTAAAATACTGGTCACTTTTATGCCCTTGTCCTTTAACTCTTCTCTTAAAACTTTGGAGAATCCAAGCAAGGCAAATTTTGAAATGCTGTAAGAGCCTCCGTTGGGATAAGCAATTTTACTTGCTATGGAGCACATATTAAAAATATGGCCACTCTTGTGTTTTATCATGTTGGGAAGAATGGCTCTGCTCAGGTAGTAAGCAGAATACAGATTGGTCTCCATCATTTTTTCTAAGGTTCCATCTTCTTCTTTATGGCTTTCTCCCGGAAAGAATACTCCAGCATTGTTGACCAAAATATCCAGAGCTTCACAGTTGTCAAGCACGAATTTTCCCAATTGCAAAACTTCTTCTTTTTTACTCATATCCCCAGCGAAAACTTCCACCTTTAAATTTGGGTGCATTTCTGACAAAGAATTCTTAAGCGATTTTAAATCTTCTTCAGATCTAGCGTTCAGAAAAAGGGATACGCCATTGTGAGCAAATATCTGTGCGATTGCTAAGCCTATTCCTTTAGTTGCACCTGTTATTAGAGCATTCATATGTAGTGTTCAATTAGTTTTTGAAATTAAACTATTTTTGAGCGATACTGGGAGTAAGTTTGCTCTCTTTATTTCTCAAATACAAAGTGATTTGAAGTTTCTATACCATTTAGGAAAATATGTTTCTTGGCATGGACAGATTTTTAGTAGACCTGAAAATCTAAAGATGTATTACAAAGAAACCATTAGACAACTCTACGATATTGGAGTAGGCTCATTGTCTATTGTCCTTATTATTTCGATTTTCATTGGCGCTGTAACGGCCGTTCAATTTTTCTATCAGATGGATGGTACGATGATACCTCCATACTATATTGGATATATCGTTCGGGATATGACCGTAATAGAATTGGCTCCAACATTTACTTGTTTGGTCTTAGCTGGAAAAGTAGGTTCTAATATGGCTTCGGAAATCGGAGGAATGAGGCAAAAAGAGCACATAGACGCCATGGAAATAATGGGTGTTAATACAGCAGCATATTTAGTTTTGCCTAAGATTATAGCTGCAGTATTAATCATTCCAATTTTGGTTAGTGTTTCTGCTTTGGTCAGTAATGGGGGAGGTTATTTGGCAAGTGTACCGACTGGATTGTTTACCTCGGCGGAATACATTCGAGGCTTGCGCTCTTTTTTCGTTTCCTCTCATGTTAATATGATGTTTATTAAGGCAGTTGTTTTTGCCTATATTTTGACAACGATATCTTGCTATCAAGGGTATCATGTAAAAGGCGGAAGCATTGAATTGGGAAAGGCCAGTACTCAAGCCGTGGTGTACAGTTCTATATTCATATTGATTGCCGATTATCTTATTGCAGTAGTTCTTACCGGATGATTAGAGTAGAAAAAGTATTTAAATCCTTTGATGATACTGAAGTCCTAAAGGGCATTGATTTTCTATTCGAAAAAGGAAAAACCAATTTAATTATTGGTAGATCAGGTGCTGGAAAAACCGTCTTGCTCAAAATATTAGTAGGCTTGTTTAAGCCAACCAGTGGGCATATTTTTTACCATGATGTTGACATCTGTACTTTGGGTAAAAACGAAATGCGCGAATTGCGTATGGATGTAGGAATGCTTTTTCAGGGAAATGCCCTTTTTGATTCTATGACGATAGAAGAGAATATAAGATTCCCTCTTGATATGTTTACCACAAAGTCTTTAAAGGAAAAAAATAAAATGGTAAATTTTTGTTTAGAAAGAGTAGGATTGGAAGGTATAAACAACAAGTTTCCAAGCGAGATAAGTGGCGGAATGCAAAAAAGAGTGGGAATTGCGCGAGCAATTGTTTTGAACCCAAAATATTTGTTTTGTGACGAACCAAACTCTGGTCTTGATCCAAAAACTGCAATTACCATTGACGAACTCATCAGTGACATAACGAAAGAATACGGGATTACCACAGTAATCAATACACATGATATGAATTCGGTCATGGAAATTGGTGAAAACATATGTTTGCTTCACATGGGTAAATTGGCCTGGCAAGGAAACAAATCACAAGTTTTAGAAAGTGATAATGACATTTTGCAAAATTTCATTTTCGCTTCTCCCTTTTTAAAGCGCTTGAAAAACAAAGCATTAGGTATAGGCTAGTTAAAAAACCCGAAGACTTCACGCCAAAAATCTATACAAGCTATCCAAGTTTTAATAGTTTTGCAGTCCGCATTCCGCCCGGATGCTGGAATTGGTAGACAGGCATGGTTGAGGGCCATGTGTCCGTATGGGCGTGAGGGTTCGACTCCCTCTCCGGGCACTTTTAAAAA
>JAHDGJ010000028.1 GCA_020627705.1 Saprospiraceae bacterium | reverse complement strand
CTTAAAATCCTGTGGCCATTGCGGCCGTGCCGGTTCGATCCCGGCTCCGGGTACTGAAGCGCTTAAGAAATATTTCTTAGCGCTTTTTTGGTTTTGGATGTTGAATAAACTCTAAACCAAATCATTTTCCGAAGAAGGTTTAACTTGACTTGAAATTCGCCAAAGAGACATACTAGAAAATATATTGCCCAATGAGGTTCTGGATTTTGACTGGAAACAAGAGAAATAATCGAAAAGCCTACACTCAGAAATTTTCTTTCATGCTTTTAAATCAGGAGCGCAAATGGGATATTTGCCTATCTAAATTCCTCACATGAACTTATCAGAATTTAAATCTCACCTCAAAACATTGGAAACTCTAGAATTTAGACTTCCCGATGGAAGTTTAGTACCAGCACATTTTCATTTAACTGAAATAGGTTTAATCGATAAAGTATTTATTGATTGTGGTGGAACACTCAGACAAGAGAAAAAGATAAGTTTTCAGCTTTGGTATTCTACAGATGTAGAGCACAGACTTAGTCCAAAACGATTGCTTGAAATTGTTGAAATGGGGGAGTCCAAATTGAATTTGGGTAATGCAGAAATTGAAATAGAATATCAATCAGAAACTATTGGGAAATATGGTTTAGAATTGGGTGAGGCGTCTTTCAAATTGATTTCTACCCAAACGGATTGTTTAGCTCCTGACAAATGCAACATTCCAGAAAAGTCTACTGCTAATGATTTGACTGGTCTCATTATGAATCAAAATAGCTGTACTCCTGGAAGTGGATGTTGTTGATGATTTTCTTCAAAACGGTTCGAAAAAAAGTGAATACTTTTTTGCTCCTCGAATCAAAGAGGTAGAATGTATTCACTTTCAATAAGGTTGAAAATTCGATAAAATTCCAACGAAGCTGTTAGTCTTTTATAATATTGAGAAACAAGTTGACCCCCGCTTTCTCTTGTTCAACGAATACTTCATCTGATTTCGATATCACTTCTTTGGCAAAGTCAATCAGATCCTGTTCAGAACGATAATTTAGATACCACTCAAATAATTCCATGTAAGATCTGGAGGCTGTGCCTGTTTTAAAATTGCCTATAATCATTTGACCACCTTCGTATAAATATCCGTAAAAACGACTCAACAATTTGACGAAGGTTGTGTCATCAAAATAATCAAACAACCCAGATGACCAGATGATGTCATATTGGTGCTCCGGTAAGAATTTAAAGACATTCACCTTTTTATAGGAAACTTGATTTAAGAATTTTCTCATTCGCTTTTTAGAAAAGGCGATCGCATGTTCGTCAAGGTCAATGCAATCAATCCTAATACGGTTGATCAAATCTGGTCTGCTTTCATTCAATTCGGTCAAAAAATTATAGATTATTCTTGATGGACCTGAGGCTAGATTTAGTATTCGAAATTCTGCTTGAGAATTTTCTAATCTCAAAATGATTTGACGCATGGCATCTTTAAAATAATTCACACGATTTCGAACAGCTTTACTTGCGCCCAATTGTTGTGTATAGATATCCCATTTTTTGCAAAACGGATTGCTTGAGATTCTGTAGTCATAAAATTTTTCTAAAATTTCAAAATCTCCATTGTAGCCATACGGTTTTAGATAGGTGTGCCCAATCATTGAGTCAATAGTAAATAATGGACTCATCTTTGCAAACAATGCTTCGACTTCTTTTGGTTTGATTTTATTTTGGATTCTATCCAACTGTATAGAATTTACAGCATCAGTGAGCCTGTCGTAGTCACAAGGATCAGGACCATTTTTCTCTAGTAACATGTTTAGAAATTCAATGGATTTTGAGGTTGTTGATAATGTTTGATATGTATTTGTCATAATGTTAATTCTTTGATTCAAAAGTAGATTTGCGCCACGAGGGTTGAAATATAACTTTGGTTATAGCTGATGAAAAATGAGATAAATTGAGGTTAGTGTATTGGGCTCAAGTACCGAGCTCTACGTGTATTTTTGCTCCGAGTTAATCAAGTGCCTTTGCAAAATCACTGGATTTATAACAAAGGATCGTCAATTAAAACATCGGTATCAAATGCTTGCCTTAAGGCCTGCCAAATAGAGATACGATTATATCGTTGAGGGTAAGCTTTGTGTAGCTCCGAACTAATTTGTGGATAGTAATCAAAATTAACCGCTGGAAAAATATGATGTTCCACATGAAAGGAATGCATATCGATGATTCGATCAAGCCATCGGGGAATGATTACAGAGGTTGTGGTCAACAGAGGATCTGGATCTTTGATAAAAACATCATTTCCCAAGTGCTGAGTAACGATAAAACAAATAACTAATGCGGAATATGTATACCAAGAAATGATTGATAAAATGATTCCCTGTTGCCATCCTACGATGAAATAAATCAAACTCCAAAACGCGATGATATAACAAAGTTCAAATTTGATGACCGTCTTTTCTTTCGGAGTATATTCTGGCTTATATGTTACGATGTCTGGTTTTTTGTCAGCGGGATAAAGTGCTGCTACAATATGTTTTATCGAATAGAACATCATAGCGCAACCCACCGTAATTGAATAGCGCAGCTTCTTGTTGGGATAGATAAATACGTTGTAACATCTATTCCAGAAAGAATCCTCCGATTTGAAGGTTTTTCTATCAGGATCTTTAATCGTATTCATATGAATGTGATGACTTAGATTGTGAACTTTGTGCCAAACTGTGGGCGGTATACCACTAAAAGCCCAAAAGAAATTTTTCAAAAGGAGAAGAGTTTTCTTTTTTCTCACGATCGTTCCGTGAGATAATTCATGACTAAATAAAAACAAACAAGCAATCGAGATCCCAATTAAAATAGAGCAGACAATTAGAGTAGGTAATGAAGGGTAAAAGTGTATGATTGCGATATTCGTAAATATCCAAAATGCATGTAAAAACATGGGCAATAGTTTGTAGTGAGCAGGTTTAAATGCTTCTTTAGGTATGGTCGGATAAAACTCTTGAGCGTAATGTCTGATTGATTTCGGATTCATTTCATTTATCGTTTTAATGTGATTTAAAAAATTGCGATTTCACCTACATTCCTGCCCATAAATAGTAGGGCATAAATTATTTTGAATAGCAAGAACAAGAGGCTCAGGATAAGCGATCCAAAAAGTAGATGTTGGAGTTGTTTTTTCATGGATGATGGGCTAACTTTTAATTGCTTTAGAGAATGAAACTTTAATAGATGGAAGAGTGTCAGTTGACTCAATTGCCGGATCTTCAAAAGGACCGATCAATCTGAGAAAATTTAGATTTAATTGTAAAGCGGTCCCTTTTTCTTGGCTTGAATCGTTAGAAAGAAGATTGAATTTTATGCCACCATCGAAATGAAAAGAAGAGTTGATTTCTAATTGAAAAAGGGAAGCGAACATATCTCTGTTGTTAAGAGGTCTCACAAAATTCACCATGCCATAGATAGCGACATGATCATTAATTAGTGATAGTTCTCCACCCAGGCCAACCTGAACAAAATTTAGATTTACTTTTTTATTGTCTGTAATTAGGGAGTCAACGAAATTCTTACTTTGATAATTCGCTGTATATCTCAAACCACTATGTGAATTATCTAGTCCAACAAATCCATTGACTAAAATTCCGTGTTTACTATAGTTAGGTAGCAAAAAATTGAGGTAGTCTTTCTCATTTTCTTCGCCATCTGTTCCAGTGAAATAAATGATCTCATTTAGCCAATTCTTTTTAAAGCGTGCAAAGCCTTTGACGGCAATAGAAGGAATAGATTGGTTGTTGGAAAGAAGTTGTTCGGGTTGAGCGATAAACGCTTTTTCTTTTTTTTCATCTTCTGCACTTTTTGTTTTTTGATCAATCGTCTTGTTCCATTCATTGCATTGTTTCACAATTTTTTGAAATGATACACTTTGCTCGTCTATTCTTTTTCTTATGCTTTTGTAATTGGCGTTTAGGCGTTTTAATCTAACTTGATCAAGCTCTTGACTTTGGTCGTCGTCAATAAAATATTTATTTATTTCTTGGATTTGATCATGAAGCAATTGGTAAATCAAATTCCATTCAACTTGTTGAAGCTCCAAATCCGCATGAACAGATAAGTATTGCGCGAGGCTATCCTTACGAAACTTATCGTTTTTCAATTTTTCAAGAGTTGAGCTTCGAATTTTTAACGGTTTTAGAACAATGTTTTGAAGGTTTTGAAATTGCATTAATGACTCATTCAAGTTTTTCTTGGTAATGATTTTATTTGATTTTCTTAATTTATTTTCAAGCTCAGCGATCCGTTTAAGCGATGAAGAATCAATCACAACATTTAGTTCGACTTGATTGGATGTGTCTATTTCAAAAACCTCTAATGGATGAAAACAAAGAGAATCGTTAGAGGTGTAATGAAAGGCTTGAAAATGTGGAGAGACTTGAATCGTTTTTTTGCTTTGAAGTAAGTGGCCGTAATCAAAATAGCCTTGAGAGAATCCGACAAAAACCGATAGAGTAAAAAAGAAAGAAGCAAGTAATTTTTTCATGATGTTTGATTTTCCTGCAAGATATTTTGCTAGAAAACCTCATCATATATAACCTTAGTTATAGGCTTCGTGACGCAGTCGGTGTTCGCTATCTATTGAGATAAAGATTGATGGCCTCCGTCCGATTGTTGACTTGAAGTTTGTGGTAGATTTTGTGGATGTGTTGTTTTACAGTGCCTACCGTAATGCCCAGATCTGCACCAATTTCTTTGTACAAAAGTCCCTTGCTCAGCAGATCCAAAATTTGAGTCTCTCGATCGGTAAGCGGTAAAGCCACCGGTTTAGGAGTCAAGATGTTTTGTTGACTAAAGGCATTGATCACTTTTCGAGCGATTAGTGGGTTCATTGGAGAACCCCCAGCGTGAAGTTCTTTCAAAGCACTGATGATATTTTCTGGACTCGAATTTTTCAGAATGTAGCCTTTGGCACCTGCAGTCAAGCTTTTAAAGATTTTTTCATCATCCTCAAAAACGGTAAACATGCAAAACTCTGTGTTGGGTAATTGTTCCTTTAATAAAACAATGGCTTCGATTCCGCTCATACCAGGGAGGCCAATGTCAATCAGGATAACATCAGGAGCATTATTAGGTAGAAATGCAATAGCCTCTTCTGCATTGTGATATACTTGTTGGCAAGAGAAGACCTCATCTTCGTTGAGCACCTCTTTTAGTCCTAAAGCTACTTCAACTAAATCTTCGACGACTGCGACTTTTATTACAGGATTATTCATGATTCATTATTTAGGAACTCTGAAGTTTATTTACCGGAATTTCCAGAGTGATTCTAGTGCCATCTGAAGAGAATATATTTACAAGGCCTCCTAGATTATTTATTCGATCTGTCATGTTTAGTATTCCATTACCAAATTCAGAATGAACCAGGTCCATGCCTTTTCCGTTGTCTCTGATTTCAATAATTAATGCATTTGTAAGGGAAACATTGATTTCTACTTTAGTTGCCTCGGCATGCTTTACGATGTTATGAAGAATCTCTTTCACCACTAAAAAAAGATTTCGCCGTTTTTCACCAGAAAGCTTAATGTTGTTTTCGACCACGTTACTGGTGAATTTTAAATCCAGGTCGTAAGGCTCAAAAAATTGATTAGCATATTGCCGCATATATGCCACCAAATTGTCCAAATCATCAAACCGCGAATTCATTGCCCAAATAATCTCACTCATGTTGTTGACCAACTGATTGCTTTGATCCGAGATTTTAGAAATCAGATGTCGATCTTCTTCAGATTTTATTTTTCGAAGTGCTTTTTGAGAAATAAATTTTATGGTAGTCAATCCGCCCCCGAGATCATCGTGCATTTCTGAGGCGATACGATTGCGTTCTTTTTCTAGGGCTCTTTGTCTTTCGTTGATTTTTCGTTGTTCTTGGAGTAAATTGTTTTTGTGTTGTATTTTTTTCTGGAATTGATGGTATATGAAACTTCCAATCATTCCGAGAACTAGTAATCCTGCTAAAAGGAAAATATAAATTCTTCTTTTTTGGAGCTGGGATTGTGTTTTGAGATGAGCTGTTTCTTCTTCTAGTAGATTAGTCTTTAGTTTTTGATTTTGGTATTTGTCCTCTATTTCTTTAATAGCATTGTTGTGTTTGGCTTGTTCGGATTTTTCCAAGGTGGCTTTGGAAAGAGTGGCATAATAAAATGCAGAATCCAATTGACCAAGTTCGGAGAAACATCCAGCCATCCAATCGTACAAAGTCGTTTGATTTTGATACGTGTTGTAGGAAGCATTGGTCATATTCTTAAGAGCAACTTGATAGTATTCTATTGCCGTTTGGTTATCACCAATGCTTTCGTACACATAGCCAAGATTCCCTGGCAGGATAAAATTGTATTGATTTTTAATCGTGTCATTTGCAACTTCTAGTAAATCCAAAGCCTTTTTAAACCAAATGATAGAGGTTTTAAAATCTTTTGTGACCTGATCATGATAACCAGCATATTGTTCATAACCCATAATCTTTAGTTCAAGTGGAATATGATCTTTTTCTAGCTTCTTGAGAAAACTCCAAACTAAATCATCTGCATATTCTAAACTATCTTTCTCGTACAAATACTGCATTCGTACTCTATTTGTGAGGATTTGGTATCTAATGGAGTCTTCGGTGGTAAGGCTGAGCTCATTAAGGCGAGCTAAATATGGGCTGCATTTTTCGGAATGATTATTCTTGTTTGTTAAAAGAGAGATTATCCTATAATTACAGTAAAACTCTTTTGCTCGGTCTTTGGATGCTTTGGCTAGATCCGCTCCTTTTTGATAAAGGTCAAAACAAGCAGGCGTATCACTAGGGATGCTGTAATACGCCTGGTCGGCTTCCTTGATGACTACCTCTAACGAATCAGTCTGAAAAAATAATAAGAGTACTATAAAACTCACCGAATTGTTCGATTAACTATTTGCTTCGAATGATGTTTCCTCCGCAAAGTTTTCCGGCAGTAACCAATTTCGTTTTCTTTTTGTTCTTATCAATAATATAAACAGTTGCATTAAATGATGTTGCCTTATTCGGAATATCTACTGTCTGTGGTGATTTTTTTTCTAATCCCAGATCAATTTCAATTTTTACTTTTCCCTTTGAGTCAGTTTTACTCGATGTTATAGAATGGACATACCATATAGGTCTTTCACTGTAAAAGTTAAATGTTGAAACATTATAGGTGGATTTATCTTCTCCTTGAACTTTAACGGGATTCTTGGGATCAATTGAAACTGTAACTAAATCTCCGTAGGTTTTAGAATCACAGTTTTTCATTGTATAGGGTTTGATAGCTATAGGTTGAAGTGTTTCACAGTTTTTGCTAAGATCAATGTCCAAAGGAACTTTTAAAACATTTTTCTTCAAGCCACCACTAAAATCAGGAATACAATTATCAACAGCTTGATCTAAAGAGGTTTTTGAAGCTAATTCGTTTTTTTTACAACTTGATATCGACACCAAAAGAATAAATACAAAAGAGAGAATAGTAGAAGTTTTCATAACAATTATTTAAAGTTGATTAATAATACAAAACTATAAGTCATAGATGTAGGGCAATCTATAACTTTAGTTATATAAGAGGTGGGGTAGTCACCAAGATAAAAAGAAATCGGAATAGTTAGAACCATATTTTAATGGATCAACCTTCTTCCTTTTTAGAATTTACCAACCCAAATCGTATGTATCAATAACTATTGTTAAGTAACCAAGATCATCACCGCGAGCCTATTAAGGAGATTTTACTCCTTTCAAATCTTAATAGTTTAAAATGCTATCTTTAACAATAAGTGCACATATTTTAAGAATACTTTAAAATGTGCCTTTTTTGCAATACTTTCGTCTTATGCTTAGGCAGCGAAGTTCCAATGAGTGCGTTAAATGAATACGCTGATCTCCCTTACACCGATGCAATAGGGTATTCCCATTTAATATTTTAAAACTAATCCTGTGAAACGACTTTATTTAAGTTGTCTGCTGGGAATTTGTTATTTAGTTAGCTATTCCCAAGACATTCATTATTCCCAGTTTTTTAATTCGCCTTTAAACCTTAATCCAGCATTAACTGGAGTCTTTGCCGGCGAACAACGGCTTTCTGGTAACTACAAAAGCCAATGGGCAAGTGTACCTGTTGATTACAACACCTTTACTTTGGAGTATGACCGCAATTTTGCTGCGAGCGATACTTCTAATTTTTTCTCTTTAGGTGGTATTATTAATTATGATCAAGCTGGTGCTGTTTCTTTAAATTTGGTAAATCTAAGCTTAAACGCTTCCTATTCTTTAAGACTATCAGACCATTCATATTTGACACCTGGAGTTCAAGTGGGGCTGCACAGCCGTTCTTACGATCGGGACAAGGTGACAACAGGTAATCAATGGAACGGAGAGTTTCAGGATCCATCTATCCCTGCAGAAGCCTTAGTGAATGATGGTATTCGATTTTTTGATGTGTCTGCTGGTTTAAATTATCACCGTCAAACATCGTATAGAGATTTCTTCGATCTAGGCGTAGGTCTTTTTCATATTACAACTCCTGATCAATCCTTTAGCGGAGGAGCCACTGAATCAAACTTAAGCCAGCGCTTGAGTTTGTATGGGTTGTCATCTTTTGAGGTAGCTGATAAATTGGATGTTTTATTAAACGCAACTTTCCAAAATCAGGGAGAGTATCAAGAAATTCTTGTCAATGCTCAAGGCAAAATATATTTGGATAAAGACAATACTGCCTTGTTTTTGGGCTTAGGTTATAGGGTAGGAGATGCATGGTATCCAATGATTGCTTTGCAGTACAACAACATCTATGTTGGCTTTAATTATGATGTAAATTTTTCTGGTTTTTCAGAAAAAACAAGCAATAAAGGAGGACCTGAATTTTCGTTTAGATACATGATCTATAACGTTCCTAATGCTCCCTTTAAACCATGTCCAATTTATTAATCACTAAAATGAAATTTGCTATGAACAAAATATTAGCGACTGGTGTATTCTTCATTTTGGGGATTACATTATGGGCCCAGCCTACAACTAAGGATTTTATTAAGAAAGGCGAAACCGCTTTAATTAATAAAAATTATAGTGGAGCCTTACACTACTTGAGTGAGGCCTATCAAAGAGATAATCAAAATTCGGATGTATTATATAAGTTAATACAGGCTGAAAAAAAACTATATGCATACAACAGTGCAGAAAGTCATTTGCATTATTTATTGGATGATTTAAAATCAACCCAATACCCAAATGCTTACAAAGAATTGGCTGATATTAAATTGCAAACTGGGAAGTATGCAGAGGCAAAAAAGTATTACGAACTGTTTCTTTCCGAAAATGACGATGCAATAGCGAAGTCAAAAGTTGACCTAAGTTTAAAATCAGCTGAATGGGCGTTAGAAAATGCAGATCAAGTTGAAGGAGTAAACATCAACACCCTTGATTTTAACACGGGATATTCCGAGCACGCTCCGATAGAAATTGATGGTGAATTGAGCTATTCCGCATTGAAATTTCCATTCGTAAAAGATTCCAACAAACCCCAAAGACTCTTATCTAAGATTATAGGGGGTAATGCTAAAAGCCTTGACGCTCAAGCTGGTTTGAATTCTAATGATATGTTAAGTTCCAATATGTCGATTAGTGCAGATGGAGAATATTTGGCTTTTACCAAATGCAAACACATCAACGGATCAGACATTGTCTGTAGCCTTTTTGTTTCTTCCAAAAATGCAAATGGTTCATGGAATAAAGCAAAACCAGCAGGAAGTAAAATAAATCTTGCGAGCTCCACAACAACGCATCCAAGTTTTGGTCAAAACGACAATGGGGTTCATGAGTTATATTTTGTGTCAAATCGTGCTGGTGGTAAAGGAGGCATGGACATTTACAAAACTTCAATAGATGCCAAGATGAATTTTGGTGAGGTTGAAAATATGTCTCAGCTAAATACCAGAGACAGCGAAATCACGCCTTTTTATGATCACGCAAATAGTGTATTGTATTTTTCAACAAATGGCCGGGTTGGGTATGGTTCTTTTGATGTTTACAAATACGAAAATGGCGAAATCGAAAATATGGGCATGCCCATAAATACGAGTTATCAAGATATTTACTTCACGCGCTTTGAAAATGGCAATTACCTTTCGTCAAATCGACCAGGGTCTAAGTTTTTGGATGACAAATTCGAAACGTGCTGTTTTGACATTTATCAAGTAAATATTGATAGGCCTCAAATTGATTTGTTGGCTTTGACGTACGATGCCGCCAACAATGGAGAGCTAACAGGAGCCGAAGTCGAATTGTTAGAAATTCTTTCTGACAATGGGATGACGAAGCAAAATGAAATGGGCCATGAGTTTTTATACGAAAACATTGATCCGAACAAAGAATACAAATTAGTGGCAAAGAAGGCGGGATATGAAGATGCACTGGTGACGATTACTGGTAAAGAATTGTCAGAAGCATTGAATACAGGTAAGCTAACGAAGAAACTTTACTTAGCCCCTCAAACTACTGGATTGCTAGTTAATGTGTTCGAAAAACCTTCGAAAAAAGAGTTGTATGGCACAACAGTAAGTTTGATAGATATAACAGCTGGAGACATAGAAGTTGACCGCATTACTCTTGGACAGTCCAATACTTTTTCATTTAAGGTTATCCCAGGACATTGTTATAAGATTCGGGTGAATAAAACAGGATATGAAAAAGTGATCGAAGAATATTGCATTCCTGAAGACGGCTCAAAAGCAAAGAAAGATATATTCTTAGGAAGAGCGGCAGAGATAGAAACACTGGCCAATTTAATTCCGTTGAGGCTGTATTACAACAACGACTTGCCAGATAGAAGTACTATGAAGACCACGACCCAGAAAATTTATTCTGAGACCTATAGCGCCTATTATGCTAAAAAGGATTATTTCAAAAAAGTATATGGTAGTCAAGGAGGGGCCTCTACTGCTGCTTCACGAGAAATGGAAGTAGAATCATTCTTCGAAAATGACTTACGTCATGGCAGAGAAAAACTCGACATCTTTTTAGAAACCTTGACAAGGATCTTGAAGAAAGGAAAGTCTGTAAATCTGTTCATTAGAGGATATGCTAGTCCACTGTCAGTTAGTGAATACAATACGGCCTTAGGAAAGCGAAGAGTAGATTGTGTACGAAATGAGATTGAGCAATATAGTGGTGGAATTTTAAAAGGTTATTTGAATTCGGGAATGTTGATAATTACCGAAAGATCGTTTGGGGAAGAAACCGCAGCCGGTCAGGTTAGTGATGATCCAAATGCTCCGAGCAATTCAATTTTCAGTCCTGATGCCTCAAGAGAAAGAAGAGTAGAGATTGATGAAATCAAAGAGGTAATTAAAAATTAATATTTCCAATTAAAGAAATGAAAATGAGACAACACATAATAAATATATTGGCTTTGTGCTTCATTTTTGGCTTTGCCTCTAATGACTTAAAAGCTTCTCATGTCGCAGGTGGAAATTTATATTACACCTGTTTGGGTGACAATCAATACGAAGTCACTTTAGAGTTTAGAAGAGATTGTTTTAACAATCTACCCCTTGCTATATTCGATGACCCTGCTTCAATAGGTATTTTCGATGGGAATGGCAACCTTTTAACTGCTTTAGAAGGAGGCCAATTTTTTATAAATTTTAATGCTTCCGATACCTTAAACGAGGTCTTGACTACTGCTTGTCAAATTCAAGGAGATGATGTTTGTGTGGCAACAACAACTTATACAAAGGTGGTAACATTGCCGTTTAATCCAGATGGATATATTTTGGCTTACCAAAGATGCTGTCGAAACATAACCCTAAATAACATTGTTGATCCACTTTTAGCGGGATCCACCTATTGGACAGAGATCAGCCCAGAAGCCCAATTGGAGTGCAACAGTACTCCAAGATTCAATGATTGGCCTGATATCTTTATCTGTGTCAACGAGCCCTTGGTCTTTGATCATTCGGCAACGGATTTAGATGGGGATTCTTTGGTTTATAGGTTATGTACGCCAAGTGTTGGTGCTAGTGTGGACGAACCTGGTCCTCAACCGCCAAATCCTCCCCCTTTTGATGTAGTATCGTTTCAACCGCCATATTCATTGACTGATTTATTGGGTGGCACGCCTTTAGAGATAGACCCAAACACGGGGATTATTACCGCCACGCCAAATTTGGTTGGTCAGTTTCTTATTGGGGTTTGTGTTGAGGAATATAGAAATGGAGAATTGATTGGTTTTACAAGAAGAGATTTTGAATATAATGTTAGAATCTGTGATCCACGTCCTGTGGTCGACCTCATCAGTCCGGAAGATTCAAATTGTGAAGGATTGACTGGATCTTTTGAAGTTGCCGTAGAACCTGATGATGCCTCCTATGAATGGTTTGTCATTACAGAAAACGATACCTTATATTTTCCTGCTTCTCCAACATTTGATTATACCTTTCCTGAAACTGGAACGTATACTTTGGGTGTACATGCGGTACTTGATGGAGAGGGCTGTGTTGATACAGCCTTTCATGAGTATTATGTGCAACAATTTGATTTTGAGAACATTGAAATCAAAGCACCTGATCTGATTTGTGGTGATACCTTACAATTTGGAGTTTCCGCAGAACCAGATGCCACTTTTGAATGGTATTCGGATTCGGCTTTAACAAATAGTTTAGGTACGGGCTCTCCAATCAGCTTGGCTTTCGATGGTGGAACACAAACATATTATGTCGTACAGACCAATTCGATTTGCCCAGAGGTAGATTCTATTGTGGTAGAAGAATTTGAGGCAATGGCGGATGTAGATGTATTCCCAAGTAATTTGATTTGTGAAAACAGAGAGTATTCTATCCAGTTATTGAATACTAACATACCAACGCCCTACGAAATACAGTGGGAGGCACAAGGAGGAATATTAATAACAAATCAGGGCGAAGAAAATGCGACCTTTCAATTTGCTGAGGCAGGAATGTATAATGTAATTCTGACTTTTGTAGATTCTAACAACTGTACTTTTGAGTTTGCTTATCCTGTTGAAGTTTTTGAGTATGAGCCTGAAGTTTCTGTGGTAACCGCTTCGAGTACTGAGCTTTGTGTAGGCGAAGAATTTATGGTTTCTGTTATGAACAACGACATCAGCAGTCCAATAGCACTGCAGTGGATTACCGATGGAACATTACAAACTGGACAAGGTGGACCTAATGCAATCATTGGATTTGATCAGGCTGGAATGTATATGGTCGCGCTTATCATAACAGATGGCGATGGATGTACTAAGGAGTATTCCTGGGAAATTGACGTCCAACAAGGACCTGAGATAGATTTAGATAATAATGTATTTGTTTGTTTTGGCGAAAGTTTGGAACTCAATCCTAGCGGAAATCCAGACTACATATACGAATGGTCAACATCCAATCCAGATTGGTCCATTGATGCTTCGGCAGTAAATCCAATCTTGGAAAATGTTATGGGTTCGGGGGTTGTTACGGTTACTGTTTATGTTGCAGGTAACGAAGATTGTGCGGTAAATGAAGAAATACTTATTGCAGCGGGAGAAGAAATAGAAATGGAAATAGAAGGGCAAACCTCTTTTTGCATGTTTGCTGATCTAAATCTGGAAGCTACTGCAAATCAAAATGGTAGTTATACTTGGACAAATGTAAATACTGGAGAAGAATTCCAAGGATCCGTTTTGCAGGCTATGGTAGAAGAAAATACCCAATTCGAATTGTCATTTATTAGTATAAATGGTTGTCCTTTTGATACAGTAGTATCAATTATGGCACAACAGTCGTTTGACCTACAAATCGAATCAAGTACCGGTGACGTCTTTTGCGATGGCGAGCTTGTAGTACTAACTGCAAACTACAACGGCATGGGTATGGTGACTTGGACAGATGAAAATGGCGTTGTTTTGGGTCAAGGTGATGAACTTCAAATTAATCCCACGGGCTCTATTACTATCACTGCAACAATTGAAGAAGGGGATTGCTTGGAGGGCGATCAGATTACTTTAAATCCTACAACAGGAGGATTTAATCTCGTATATGACGAAATAATATGTGAGGCTAGGACGGTTTGTATTCAAGTAACCGGAGAAGGATATCAAGACTGCGTTGCTAGTATTCCAGGTTTTCCGGATGTTTTTCCTGACCCAAATACTGGTTTGTTGTGCATTGATGTTGGAGAGAGTGTTTCTGGTATAGTAACGGTTACCAGTTTGGACGGATGTTTGTATGAACTCGCTTTCAATATCACCAATGGTGCAATCGAAGGCTTTGAAGCGTTTGCAGATCCAGAACTTATAAATCTTGAAGAGTCCACGCAATTGTCTACAAATGGAAACGATACTTGGACCTATCAATGGAGTCCTGAAGGGACTTTGGATGATGCCACATCACCTGAGCCTATAGCTACACCAATAGATCAAAATGCGTTGTATACCGTGACTGTTACGAATGATTTGGGTTGTACTGCTACGGCAGAGGTTTCTATAGAAGTGCGGTTACCACAGTGTAATTCAGATGATGTTTTTGTTCCAAATCTATTTACACCAAATGGTGATGGATTAAATGATGTCTTCAAAGTTGAAAGTAATTTTGTAGAAGAAATGACCCTTATGATTTATGACCGATGGGGGGAGAAAGTTTTCGAAACCAATGTCGTTGGAAGCGGATGGGATGGAAAATACAATGGCAAAGAATTAAGTCCTGATGTGTATGGTTATTGCCTAAATGTAAGATGTATAAATGATGTAGAATACGTCACGCAAGGCAATGTTACACTTATGAAATAAAGCCTCAAAGTATTGAATAACGGCTCAAAAAACGGGGAGTACAAATTGTGCTTCCTGTTTTTTTTTATTGACCTATTTTTGTAGTCTAAACCAAAAAAGCATTGAGCAAAAAAGGTAGAATATTAGTAGCTATGAGTGGTGGCATCGACAGCACTGTAACTGCAATGATGTTACATGAAGAGGGCTATGAAGTGGTTGGCATTACTATGAAGACATGGGACTACGCAGGCTCAGGGACTTCAAAAAAAGAAACGGGATGCTGTAGTTTAGATTCCATCAATGACGCGCGGCAAGTTTCTGTCGAAATGGGATTTCATCATTTTATCATTGATATTCGAGAAGATTTTGGAGATTATGTCATAAATAACTTTGTAGAGGAGTACATGGCAGGAAGAACTCCTAATCCTTGTGTGTTATGCAATACTCACATCAAATGGAAATCTTTACTGAAGCGTGCGGATGCGATGGATTGCGAATTTATTGCGACGGGTCATTATGCTAAATTAAATCAACTCAATGGCCGCCATTATATTTCAAAATCTAAAGATTTACATAAAGATCAATCCTATGTATTGTGGGGTATGTCTCAAGAGTGTCTGTCCCGTAGTAAATTTCCTCTTGGAGGGTTTACCAAACCGGAGGTGAGGCAAATGGCTAAAGATTTTGGGTATGAAGCCTTGAGTAAGAAAGCAGAGAGTTATGAAATATGCTTTGTTCCAGATAATAATTATCGAGACTTTTTAAAGACAAGGGTAGACGGTATAGAAGAAAAACTAAAGGGTGGCCTTTTTGTCAATACCAAGGGCGAAATTATTGGAGAGCACAAAGGGTACCCGTTTTATACGATAGGGCAAAGAAAAGGATTGGGTATGGCCTTTGGTCAACCCATGTATGTTACCGAAATAAAGGCAGATACCAATACGGTTGTTTTGGGAGAAGTGGCAGATCTAATGAAAAACGGAATGCAGGTGTATAAGCTCAATTCTATGAAATACGATACCATTCCTCACAGAGAATTCGTTACACAAGTAAGGTATAACAGTGCAGGTACATTGAGTCAGGTTTCTGGAGGAACAAGCTCAGATGCAGTAAGAGTTGATTTTATGGCCAATGTTAGAGGTGTTGCTCCGGGTCAATCTGCGGTGTTTTTTGAAGGAGATGACGTAATTGGTGGCGGTATAATTAAGAGCAGCTTATAATTTCTTATTAACTTTATTTCTAATTTGTTTCTTCCACAAAATGAGATACTTATGAAAAAGTGTGTCTTTCTATGCGCTGTATTTAGTTTGGTTTTGTTTGCTTGTGATAACGAAACTGAGACGCTGACAGAAGATGTCTTTGGATACGATTATGTCCCTCTAAATATTGGTGCCACTTGGACTTACAGTAGCGATTCTATAATTTATCGACAAGGCGGAGTTACGAGGGATACTTTGAGTGGATTTATTCAAGAAGAAATCCTAGATACATTTGTAGATGGCATTGGTGAAAAGACTTATAAAATTGCCAGAAGATTTAAATCTGAATGGACAGGAGAATGGGAATCCACAAGGATTTGGAGCATGAAGTTGACCGATCAGAGATTTACAAGAACAGAAGAAAATATCAGATTCATAAAGTTGGTTTTCCCGGTCCAAGAAAATGTATTTTGGGATGGCGATTTATTTTATGATGAAAATATTTTTGTAGATCTAGAAGGAGATATGATTCAGCCTTATAGATTTTGGGATTATAACATCGAATCCTTGGGAAATAGTTTTGTTGAAGGAAATATTTCAAGCGACGAAGTAATTAAGGTAAGTCATGTAAATTTTGAGGATTTGTTTGAAAAAAGAATATCTGAAGAATATTTTGCTAAAGGGATTGGCCTCGTAGAGAAGAAAATGACCATTCTCGATACGCAATGCCCAAATGACAATACTTGTCAAGGCGATACTTTTGAAGATTGGGCAGAGATAGGGTTTATCCTTCATCAAAGATTAATTGAATTCGAGCTGTAATGTGTCCATCTGATTTCGTAAATATTGGCCGCATCAAAAAAACCTATGGAGCGGACGGAGGGGTGTCTTTTACCATATTCGATGATTTTAAAGACATAAAGGAAAGCCTTGGGCAAATTTTTATTAAGCTAGAAGGAATTTTTGTGCCTTTTTACCCCTTGCAAAAAAAGCACCCTTTCTTAGGAAAAAGCATCAATTTCACCGGAGTTGAGAACCAAAGCGAAGCGGAAGAATTGGTAGGTAAGGGCATCTATGTTGCGAAGAATGCTTTTTCGTTAAAGAAGACAGAGACTGCTTCTACCTTGTCCAACTTAATTGGCTTTGAAATTAGAGCTGCGGATAATGTCTCTTTAGGTCATGTAGTAGCCATCGAAGAACTTCCGATGCAAACCTTGTTAAAACTATCTTCAAATGCTTTGATTCCTCTGGTAGAAGAGTGGGTTCAAGAGTATTTGGAAGAAGAAAAAGTGTTGATTCTCGATCTTCCGGAAGGAATAATGGAGCTTTAAACACCATTTTAACCATGTTCTCGCTCTTTTTCATGGCATTTGTGCCTCAATTTTATCTATTTTTGAAAAAACACCAGCGATGTTGGGCCATACTTTTGGTCCGAAATGACGCAATTTTTGCATTTTAACCAATAAGACCTGAAAATAATTGTGTTTTGTTTAGTGGAAGAGGGTCTTATACTTGTCTACATACAAGTAGCTTTTGATGGAAACTGGAGAACTGAAATATTTAAAAACACTAATGTTCACCCTCTGTGTGATCATTCTTGGAACCTTAAATGTATCCTCACAAGGATTTGAGGCGCGTTCCTATGTCGGTGTTTCGTATTATCAAGGTGATTTGTCTCCTTTACCAACAATCCTAAGCTTTAGTCGCGGTCATCTTACTGCAGGTGTATCCACAGGTTATCACGTTTCAAAAAACTTTTCGATTCATACCAAATTTTTAAGAGGAACCTTATCTGGGACAGATGCGGATGCATCTACTATTGGGCGTAGAGAGCGAAATTTGTCTTTTAACACATCTTTCACCGAGTATGGATTTATTACTGAGTTTAGTTTGAATTCAATTTTTAAGAAATTGAACAAGTATGGTGTCAATTTCTATTACACCACTGGGATTAATATTTTTAAGTTTAATCCAAGAGCCCAGTATAATGGTCAATGGGTTGATCTCCAGCCGCTTGGAACGGAAGGGCAAAATATTCCAGGAGTTGGTGCCGTTAAGCCGTATTCTCTTTCTCAAGTAAATATTCCTTTTGGTATTGGTGCAAAATTTAAGTTAAATCCACTATACAGTGTTGGTATAGAAATAGCACCGAGGCTAACCTTTACCGATTACATTGATGATGTAAGTACCAACTATGTTTCCTTTGACGAATTGTTGGCGAATGGAGGACCTTTATCTGCAGCATTGAGTAATCGTACTGGAGAATACTTCAATTCGGGTCCATTAATGGTTGAAACGGGCACTTTGCGAGGAGACTCTTCAGATAATGATTGGTACCTAAACACCTCGATCTATTTTAGTTACAGACTAGGTTCTGCACTTCCAGTAGTCCCAAGTACTCCTTTGCCTTTACCTGCACCAGTAGGGGTAAAATAATTCCGAGCTCTACTCCGAACTAATTTCTACTTCAACGTTTTTGTTTGTAGCCAGTTCTATAATTTCCCAAGCATTTTTGTAATAGGCGTGAGTATCCAAATCTAAGTTTAAATCCTTTTCCTTTGGGACAGAGATGTAGGGCAGCGGTTCTTTTAATGTGATTTGTAAAGTCCCATCGTTAAATTTCAATCGATTTTGGTTGCATCTTATCAATTGTATATTGTCCCAAGGAATGAATTGTTTTGTGTCGAATTCGATGCCTGCATTGGAGATGCTTTTTTTCTTTCTACTGGATTCAAAAATCAACGTACAAAAAAGATAGAAGCTAAGTAGAAATGAGATGAAAATGAAAATAATTCTAAATTCACTCTGAACTCCATAACCAGCAGGCCTCAAAAAATTAATAATATTGAGCACAAGTAAAAGGGCAATCAATGCAATTTTGGTCCGCTTATTCCACTGGATCATAAATGGATTAAATTTTATCCTCCGGACAGGAGTATTCCTGCAATAATTGCTGTCATAAAACATGCAATTGTTCCTCCCACCATCGCTTTGAGTCCAAACGAGGTAAGATTTTGTCTTTGATTTGGAGCAATTGCAGATATACCACCAATTTGAATCCCAATCGAAGAGAAATTGGCAAATCCGCACAAGGCATATGTTGCAATTATAACGCTTTTAGGGTGGAGGTTTATCGCTGGATTACTTTGTATCGAACTCAAATCAACGTAGGCTACTACCTCATTTATCACGGTCTTTTTACCCAACAACTGACCGACCACAGTGATGTCATCCATGGGTACACCCAAGACCCATGCGAAAGGGGCGAAGAGCAATCCCAAAATATATTCTAAGTTTAGAGCACTATAATTACCATTTGATTTTTCAGCAATTAGATCATTCAAGTTGATCAAGTCTCCCACCCAAAATAGAATTCCATTGAGCATAGCAATTAGCGCGATAAATACCAGCAACATCGCCCCAACATTTACTGCGAGTTTAATTCCATCAGTTGTACCAATGCTGATTGCATCTAGAAGGTTATTACCTAGCGTTTCCTTAGGTAGTTTGATTTCAGTGTTTAGTTCTTCAGTTTCGGGGTAGAGTATTTTGGCTACAATAATTGCGGCTGGAGCCGAAATGATGGAAGCTGTCAAAAAGTGGATGGCATACTCATCGCCAAGTAAGGAAACAAAAAGCGCAAATACACCACCGGCAATGGTAGCCATACCTCCTGTCATTAGGCACATCATTTCGGACTTAGACATCTTATCGAGATAAGGTTTAACAACAAGCGGGGCTTCGGTTTGGCCAATAAAAACATTTGCGGCAGCTGCCAAACTTTCGGCACCCGAAAGGCTCATAAACTTACTCATGACCAATGCAAAGGCGTAGATTATTTTTTGTAAGATTCCAAGGTAATATAGGATGGCACTAAAGGCAGCAAAAAATATGATGGTAGGTAAAACTTTAAAGGCAAACATAAAGCCCAGTTTATATGGGACCGTACCTCCATTTTCAAAATCTGTTTGATTTAACCATCCTTCATCCGGCCAACTTCCTAAGACGAACGCCGCTCCTGCATCTGTGTAGGATAGGAGTTTTACAAAGGCTCCAGCAATGCCATCAAACATGGAATAAACAAAATCAACTTTAAGTATTAATAGAGCTAATACCAATTGGAGTGTCAATCCACCAAGTACTAATCGCCAATTAATATTTTTGCGGTTGGCACTCATGGCGTAGCAAACACCAATCAAAATGGTCATTCCAATAATCCCTCTGAATATATGTTCTAGCATGTTGGTCTCTTAAATCGTTCTGTCATGTAAATTAGAAAAAAAATATTGGTCTGAGTGTTTGTATTTTTGAGACAAATATTAAAATGGTAATCGGTATTTCAGGAGGAAGTGGTTCTGGTAAGACATGTTTTGTGAGAGATCTACACAAGGCATTTGATGCTAAAGAAGTAGTTGTTATTTCTATGGACAATTATTACAAGCCCCGTGACGAACAAAATTTGGATGAAGAAGGCTACAGAAATTTCGATTTGCCCCAATCTTTGGACTCTGATTCGTTTGTATCAGACTTAAAAAGACTCATTGCTGGAGAGATCGTGGTAAAGGAGGAATACGTATTCAATAACAAAGAAAAAGAAGCCTCTACGTTAACTTTTGCTCCTGCACCGGTCATAGTGGTGGAAGGTCTATTTATTTTTCATTACCAAGAAGTAAAAGACTTACTTGATTATAAGTTTTTTTTAGATGCTGGTGATGACCAAAAGGTAATGCGAAGAATCAAAAGAGATGGTATCGAGAGAAATTATCCCCTGGACGACGTGCTTTACCGATACAATGCCCACGTAAAGCCCTCGTATTTGAGATATATAGCGCCGTACAAAACGGAAGCCGATTTAGTCATAAATAATTTTAACCAGTACACCAAAGGATTGGATGTAGTTATAGGTTTCGTCGGTGATTTCCTTAAAAAGGAAACTAGATAATGTTGGGTAATTCGTCCAACTCGCTTTTTAGTCTCCGCTGAAACCTTTCTTCTTGGATAGCGTTTAGCTTGGTGAAAACTTCATCTACTTCCTTTAGAACTTTCTTGTCTGTAAATTCTTTGGCTCCAGTAGTGTGCTTGATCCAATCGTTGTCACGAAATTTAAAACTGACAACTTTCAAGTCTTTTTCAAACTGAATAGTCACTTTAGAATTCATTTCTAAGACGGTAATCTTATAAATTGGATGATCTAGTTCGCCAAGTATTCTCATTTATATCGATTGGTTATGGATTTGGAAAGAAGTCTATAGATTTTTCTTTTCGCCTCGTCTCCCTCCAGCATACGAATATGATTTCTTAAAACATTCTTGTCATTCCTCTTCGCTGGGCCGGTTTGTGTTTTGCCAGGGTCACTAAATAGTGCTTTTCTTATGGTCTCTCTGATAAGCGGATGCAAATACTCAAAATCTATTTTAGATTCCTCAGCAATTTCTTTGGCATGGAGCAATAGGTGATTAACAAAATTGTTACTAAAGACCGCAGACAAATGTAAATTTTTTCGATCCGAATCTTTAATAAACACGGCCTTGTCCGAGATGATTTCTGCAATTTTTTGAATCTTCTTTTTGGTCGTTCGATTGGACGAGCTGTAAAAAAAAGGCACTTGAGCTATGTCCAGCTTTTCATTTGTTGAAAAAGTTTGCAGAGGATAAATTACACCTATGTGTTTAAAAGGCTGTAATACATCGGAGCTTACAGAACCAGAAGTATGGCAAACTAAACTGCTAAGTGGAATTTGCTTTGAAAGTTTTTTTGCGAAAGGTGCAATGGCATCATCTGTAATCATAAGTAAGTAAAGATCAGCCTTGGTATCAATTTGATCCAATGAAAAGACCGCCTTGCTCTTGATTTTTTTCGCTAGTCTATTTGTACTTTTCTTATTGCGACCATATATCTGAACCAGCTCAAATCCTTTAGAAATTAAATATGGAAGTAAATGATTAGCGACATTACCGGATCCGAAAGCGACTACTTTCATCCCACTTTGTTTCGTTGATACAATGCTAAGAATACTCCAAGCGTCATAAGTAAAGAACCGATCCAAAAGAGATTGATCCCAGGAAAGACTCGGGCTTGGAAAATTAAATAGTCCGTCCGGTCTACATTTTCGGCCAAAAGCAAAGGCAAAGTTTCGCTTTTTATCGGTTCTTTAGCAACGGCAAAATTGAAAACGTTTGTTTGCGGATCAAGTGATAAAAAGCGTAAATGAATGTTATGTAAGTCTGAAACTTCCTTTAATCCAAAAGACTTATTGCCTCTAACAATAAAGACAGGCTGGAGCAATTCCTTTGATTCATTGCTGCTCACATTAACCATTGCGGCTATGGCAATATCTCCATCTTCCTCTGTATAATCTTTGTGATTTATATTGCGATCAAAACCGAGAAGTTTTAGTTCCAAACCCTCATATCTAAATGATTCACCTTCTTTCAATTGAAACTGCAAATAGTTTAATTGAGATTCCGGAGTGTAGACCTGATTGAAAAATTCTTCGTCAATTTTAAAGACGGCTTCCATTTCTTGAGATTTGATTGGATAGGAGTAAATCAAACTTCCTTGCAGTCCTAAAGCCGGTCTTAAAATAGAAATGCTGTCGTTGCTTTTGTCTCGAACTTTAAGTTCTGCTTCAAAACCAAAGTTGTTTTTTTCGTGCTCGTAATCTTTGTTTTTGGGATCCTTGTTTACACCTAATAATTCAATTTCCATCTCCTCAAGCTCCAATGGTTCTCCTGGCGTAAGGTAATGTTTGTCAAATTTCATGGTGTCCTCCATTTCTTTAGCAAACTTGACGTCCTGTAAAGAAGGGTGTAGTGCTGCAATATCTGTAAAGATGTCTTTGGTCAAAAACATCTTTGTTGACGGATTGAGTGCAGCTATTTTAGTAAATTTTTGATCGTAGACGATGTTGGGATGAACATAAAAATCAGCTTCTTCCGAGTCGCTATCTTTTCGGAAAGAAATGTTGTACGTCCTAGTCAAGCCTTGAAGAGTATCGCTTTCGTATTGTACCCAATAGTTGCTCATAAACATGGGTTTGCCCTTAATTAAGCTTACATATTTTTTGATATCCTCGTCATCAAAAATTTCTTTATATACAAATGGGTTTGTGCTGATGTGATGTTGATTGAGACCAGAAATAAGGGAACCCAATATCATTACGGAAAAACCAAAATGGGAGAGGGCAGAAGCTCCTAGTTTGAGATTACCCTTAACCACGTTTAGAATGTAATCCAAAGAGGCAACCATAGAAAATCCTAAGGCAAATAATAACAGCTGGTAAGGCCAGGTAGCTTGAGGAAATCCAGAGTAATAAGCTGCAACCAAAGCTAAACCACCCAAGGTGGCAAACAACATATGTTTGCCAAACTTTGATTTGCTCAAATATTCGGCACTCTGTGCTCTGTACCTCATAAATAGAGCAGAGGCTGAGAGTATGGCCATAAACAAAGCGATCCAAAGTTGGTATTTGTTGTAATGTGTGATAGGGTCCTTGATCACCTTTCCAATATAGTTGGGATCAAAATAACTGACTAAAGAATTGAAAACAGGTAATGAAGTTGAAACCGAAATAATTAAACTTGAGAGCAGCAATACTAAGGCGCCTATAAACATCCAAAACTCTCTGGAATAAATACTTTCCTCTTCTTCTTTTTTGGGGATACTTGATGCATTTACAAAGTAGCTAATCAGTCCTATCCCTAGGAAGATTAAGACAAACGCTATCAGTTGGGATTCTAGGCCCATTTCTGTAAAGGCATGCGCTGAGGTATCACCCAACACTCCAGATCGCGTTAAAAAAGTTGAATAGATGATCAGTACTAATGCGAATATGTAAAACAAGTAGGTCGAACGAATGGAGCGACCTGTATTAATGGCAATATAGTTGGTGTGCAGTCCCGCAACAATGAGCAACCAAGGCACTAATGAAGCATTCTCTACTGGATCCCAGGCCCAGAAGCCTCCAAACGACAGTGCGACATATGCCCATGCACTGCCCATAATTATTCCAGATCCTAAAATCCCTGTTGAAAACAAAGACCATTTTAAGGATTCTTTCATGCATTCTTTGTGTTCACCTGACCAAAGGCCTGATACCGCATAAGCGAAAGGCATGGTTAGAGAGGCAAAACCTAAGAAAGTTATCGGAGGATGTATCGTATTCCAAGCATTTTGAAGCAATGGATTTAAACCATTTCCAGTGATCAGCGAAAGATATTCTGCATTATTGAAGATCGGAATGGTCATCGTATCGCGCAAAAGCAAAGTAGGATTTGATCCAAGTTTGATGACGGTGTCTCCCAGTTCGATATGGACACCTAAGAGCATAACACCCATTACCAGCTGCATTAAGCACACAATACCCATTACTCCTGATTCCCACTTTCCACAGATTCTCACCGCAACAGTACCTAGGATCAAATGCCAAAACATCCAAAGCATCAAGCTTCCTTCTTGTCCTTCCCAAAAAGCAGCCAAAATGTATTTCATATCCAAATTGTCCGAGACATGCTCCCAAACATATCGGTACTCATACATATGATTAAACATCATGTAAAAGAGGGTAGCGATAACTGTCAATAGGGCCACCGCATGGATGTAAAACCCTCTTCTAGCCCATTGGGTATAATTGTTTTTGGTAGTGAGATCTTTACTTCTGGCAGCAGCCAAATAGGTAAATGCTGCAAAAAGACTGCTGCAAAAACTAAGTAAAAGAGAGAATTGGGCTATTCTACCTGGAAGTAAATGTTCTCCTACGTATTCGATTTCTGTCATCAGAATTATCCGCTTTTACGGAGCGTTATTTCGTCTTTGTTGTATTTCGACGGGCATTTGAGTAAAATCTCATCAGCCGCAAATTCGTTGTCCTTAAAAACACCAGTGACTACAATAGATTCTGATAACTCAAAATCTTGAGGCCGGGCTTCTTTTAGAACTACCTTTTTTACTGAACCTTCATCGTCTTTCATATAAAAGGAGAAGTAGTTTGGGTTCTTAGAAGGATTGTACACAATTTCTTTACTTTTCACCAATTCTCCTACAACCTTTACACGAGATCCAGACTCTTGGGCCGAAGCAAATGTGGCGTAACTGCTCACATCATTACTCGCAGAAATAAATATTACTGCAGCAATAATGAGCATAATTAAGGCTATAACATGTGACTGTTTCATGTTTGAACTCTTTGCGACAAAATTAAGCAATCTAAGCTTTAAAGGCTTGTAACAGTTTGTTAATTAGAACGGTAATAAATAAATATATTAATCCATCAGTTTCAACGCATCTGCAACATTGTCAACCGGAAACTTACATACTTTGTTTTGACAAACGTATATTTTCGTTTCTCCCTCTTGCAGCTTGTTTTTAAGTAAAGCTAAACTCCCTTCATTTTCTCCACCTAGCAGTAGTGTATTGGATAAATAATGCGTGCTAAGCTCTTTGCGAAGGTCCTGGGCATCAGGTCCGACGATGGCAACTTCATATGGATCTTTGACAAAGTCCAAATACAACTGACACC
Organism: Saprospiraceae bacterium; assembly: GCA_020627705.1. GTDB lineage: Bacteria > Bacteroidota > Bacteroidia > Chitinophagales > Saprospiraceae > JAHDHU01. The sequence goes on along the minus strand of JAHDGJ010000028.1, from coordinate 4,449 downwards.
AATTGGAGTAAAAATTGGGTTGTCCAGCTTTTGTCATTTGATCCAACACGTTTTTCATCATTTGAAGCGATTGTTCTTTGTATTCATTTTTATTTAGATACAACGAAAGGGCATTCAGGTTTCTTGCCATGATGGAGTTAGAAGCTGGGATTACATTATCACTCATCTCGATTTTATTGCTGACCAAAGGTGGGTCTAAATCAGAAGTGTAATTAAACAGCTTGTTTTCATCATTTAAGAAATGTTCGAAAACGTATTTCGTAATTCGATCGGCTTTATCCAACCATGATTCGTCAAAGGTTGTTTGATACAGTTTTATAAAAGCATCAATAGTAACAGCATAGTCGTCTAAAAAGGCATTGATGGAGGATTTGCCATTTTTATAATTTCGATCCAATCGCCCGTCATCCTTGATAAAATTGTTTTCTATGAATTGGGCATTTTTCAATGCCAGTTCTAAATAAGAATCATCACCAAAGGCTTGGTATGCATCCAACAATCCAGAAAGCATAAGCCCATTCCAAGAACAAAGAATTTTGTCGTCCAATCCTGGTCTTATCCTTTGGTCTCTAGCCGACATTAATTTTTCTTTGGCTAAATCCAAAGAGGCCGCAAATTCCTTTTCGGTCAATTGATATTTCTTAATGAGTTCGGAAGGTTCTTTGACTACATTGAGTATGTTTTTCTCTTCAAAATTTCCTTCTTCCGTTACATCATAGAATTCGCAAAATAGATCCGAAAGATTGCTGTCATTTAAAATCGAATCAATTTCATGTTTTTCCCAAACATAAAATTTGCCTTCAACGCCTTCGCTGTCTGCATCCAAGGAAGAATAAAATCCAAATTCTTCCGACATCAGCTCTCGCTTTACAAAATCAATAGATTCTTTGACGGTCTTTTCGTATAACGGTGATTTGTTTAATTGGTAAGCATGGGAATACAACGAGATCAGTTGTCCATTGTCGTACAGCATTTTTTCAAAATGAGGTACAAGCCAATATGTATCAACACTATACCGGGCAAACCCTCCTCCAAGTTGGTCATATATACCACCTAGAGCCATTTTGTCAAGGGTTAATTTTACTGCTTCCATGCTTTTTTCATCCTTTGATAAATGATGATACTTGAGCATGAACTCATAGTTATTGGGCATTGGAAATTTGGGAGAGCCAATCCTGCCTCCATCTTTAAAATCTATTCTTTTTACAAATTGGTTGCCTAAAGAATTTAACTCTGTGGTGGTAAACTCTTTGTCTTCCGTATTCAGGCTTATTTGTTCGTAGACATTGATTCCTTCAGATAGCTGTTTGGCAGATTCGTCAAGCTTGTTTGGATCGTTTGCCTTTAGCTTGATGAATTGATTCAAAACATTCATCCATTGTTCTTTAGGGAAATAGGTGCCTGCCCATACTGGACTTCCATCGGGTAGGGCAAATGCATTTAAGGGCCATCCGCAGCCTCTTCCGGAAGCCAATTGACATGCGGTCATATATACATTGTCTATGTCGGGTCTTTCTTCTCTATCTACCTTAATGTTAATGAAGTGCTCGTTCATTATGCTAGCGACGGTACTGTCTTCAAAAGATTCGTGTTCCATAACATGGCACCAATGGCAGGCGGCATATCCAATACTTATAATGAGTAATTTATTTTCCTTTTTTGCCTTCTCCAAAACTTCTTCGTTCCACGGATGCCAATCGACAGGATTATGGGCATGTTGTAAGAGGTAAGGGCTCGATTCATTAACCAAGGCGTTAGTGTATTTGTGATTGGGGTGCTCGGACATAGACGTGTTGTTGCAGGATAAAAGAAATAATACACTAAAAAATAAAAGGCTTCTCATAGGAGAACATCTTTGGTTTGATAAGTAAAATAGGTCAAAAATAAAAAAGCCCAACAATGAATTGCTGGGCTTTAAACTTTTTAAGAAAACGTTTATTTGTCGTTGAAGACCGCTTTCTTTCTAAATCTTGCAGCTAATAAAGCATAAACCAAAGGTCTATATTTATTTCTGTTACCTTTTCCAAACTTCGCCATTACTTCTGCTAATCCCTCATCCAATTTTGGCGTGTCTTTTAATCCTAACTTTTTAATTAAAAAGTTTTTTCTTACTGTTGCCAATTCTTTTGGATCAGAAGCCGAAACTTTTGATGCATCAGGTCTATAGATAGAAGGTCCGCAAGCCTTGGCTACTCTACGAAGAAATTTCTCATCTATACCCAAATTGTGCTTTTTGTTTTCTGCAAGGTATTTTTCCATGCAGTCTTCAAATTTGCTCATGTTTAAGTTTATGTGTTTATAAATAAAGCACTAATGTAAGACAATTACAGTTTAAATAAAATTATAATATGAGATAAAGCCTTTTTACAGTCTCCTTAAAAATCCAGCGATGTCTTTTTTTGCAAATCGCATCAATGAATCTTCAGCTTCTTGTTGGGAACTGTACGAACCTTGTAATACTTTGAAGAGCTTGTTTTTGTTTTTTCCGGGTTCTTCAATGATGTAATAATTCCCTGGGATTTTAGATTTAGTTTTGGACAATGAAGCTTGGGCATTGCTATATTTTCTAAAGGCGCCAAGTTGAATAGAAAATAAGGTGGGGGATTTCTTTTTCTTTCTTGCCTCTTGGTTTGAAGGAATGGGCACACGATCAAAAATGACTTCATCTGCTTCATTTTTGGAAGGGCTAAATGACGTGCTGTTTGATATATCAGCTTTCTTATTCTTTATATCTGAGGTTTTGGCTTCTTGCGGGGCATTAAAGTCATCTTGTTCAAGAGAAACAAATTGCGTTTGGATTACTTTTTCTTGCTTCTTGAGATTGTCCTTTACTTTTGACTTTACCAACGAGAGTGAATTCAGCCAAAATAAAAAATCATTGGCGTTTAACCTTCCCTGAGTAAGTCCCTCAAGTTTGCCTGTGTGATCAAATACCATATAGGTCGGTAAGCACTCAATGTTGAATTTTTTCTTCCAAGCCATTCCTGCCCCATTTTCAATGTTGGCATCTACATTGATAAAAACATCATTTAAGAAATCAACCACGTTAGGGTCCTTAAATGTAGTTGCCTTCATTATTTCACAAGGATCAATCCCATTCTTGTTATAATTCACAAAAACTAATTTGTTTTCTCCAGCGGCTTTTTCTAAAGCTCGTGCGTAATCCATTACTTGAAAATCAACTAAGGCATCAAAAGCATTACCAAAGGGAATGAAATAAAACAGAGAAAATATCAAGGGCAGTAAAGACTTCATTAGAACCTAATCCTTAGTCGGGTAAAGATATAAATATTTTATATATATAAATAATTGTAATAAGTTAAATCAACACATCCAAAACAAAGAAATATCAGGTACTTTCTCTTGGTATAATTTGTCCAAGATTTGTGCTTGCTCTTCTTTGTTAGCTACCGTCAATATGTATTGATTGGATGGCTCTATGGTATGGGATTTTGTGTCTTTAATAAGCACCTTGTGAATGACATGTCCTATCTTTTTTTGATTGTTGCAGATCCATTCAAAATGAGTCTCATTCTGATTCAATATTTGTGCAATTCGTTTGGCTTTTTTACCCGCGCCCCAGAGGACTAATTTCTTTTTAGGTGCTAAATCCAGATCTATGAAATACTTCATCTTGAGATCTAAGAAAGTATGGTCGGCATAATTCTCATCTACCCTCGAAGTGCGGGTAGGGTAATCCCTCCAAAAGTGAACTGCTGTCTGCGTTCCTTTTGAAACTAATTTGTTTTGATACATTCTAAAGCACAGATCATAGTCTTCGGGATATATTTGGGAGTCAAAAGCACCAATGCGATCAAAATCATCTTTGCGCATCATCCAAGCGGGAGACGGAACAGTACATTCTTTATAAATTTCCTTAAAATTTTGGCCTGCTTGGGTTAATCCATTGAGCCATTTTTCGTATTCTATAAAACCATTACCGAGCGTTTGGTTAGAAAAGTACTTAACCAAACCTATGGCCAAATCAAATGTATCACCCCTCAATATTTGGTGCAAGCGTTCCAATTTGGAAACTTCCATGAGGTCGTCAGCATCCATTCTTGTAATATAGGCTCCCTTGGCAAATTGATATCCGAGTTGAAGCGATGGGATGATGCCTTTGGGTTTTGAGTCTTGGTGGATTGCAATAATCCTATTATCAAGCTTTTCAAATTTTTGCAATATTTCGAGTGAGCCGTCTGTAGAATGATCGTTTACGGCAAGTAATTCCCAAGTTTGATACGTTTGCTGAAGTATGGATTCTATGCAATCTTCCAGAAATTCTGCTGCGTTGAATACAGGCATTATGATCGAAACGAGCTCTTGCATAGCACAAAATAAAAAGCCCGGTGTACAATAGGAACAAATGAATTTGTTTTTGATTACATGTGGCACTTATTTCGGAATATAGTGAAGCAAATCATCCATAGCAAACTAAATCAATATTTA
>JAHDGJ010000027.1 GCA_020627705.1 Saprospiraceae bacterium | reverse complement strand
AACCTTAAACCTTAAACCTTAAACCTTAAACCTTAAACCTTAAACCTTAAACCTTAAACCTTCTAGCTTAACTTCCTTGGCCGCTTGAATATCGGTACTGTGGAGCAGGGTTCCCCAAACATGATGCTCTGTGCGTATGGTTTTAGATGCTGGACCATTTTGGCATAAGCATGGGGAGGCACAGGCTTATTGCTGCACCCTTTGATAACCACTCTTTTTTCTTGAAAGTCTTTTGGATCAATGGAATTAATTTTTTGCTCATAATGATGATTCAAAAAACTTTCTTGATTTCCTTGCCAGATTTCTGCTGCTATAGTAGAAGCATAAGAGCTGACCAACATGTAAGACCACAAAGGGATGATCGCATCGCTGCTGCAATAGACGAGCAAAATTTTATTCTCCACTTGACTCCAGTCAAATTCCTTTAAGGCAGTTCTGAAATCTTTTTCCTTTAAGATCAATCCTTGAAATAAGTAGTCCTTAATATCAAAAGTGTAGAACTCGTTTTGAGGAAAGAGTTCTTCTAAGTTATATGTGATGATGCCACTGTTGGCCACTCTATTTGTTAATACATCTTTAGTGTCGGACATTATTCTTCTTCTAAATTGAAAACATCCATATCGCTTATTTGTTCGGCTTCAGTCACAGGAGCGGGTTGCCCAATGCTGTTTTCTTCCTTTACAATTTCTTTTAATTGAGGCAAATCTTTTGGAGTTTTCAGGCCAAAATAGTCCATAAATTTTTCACTAGTCGTATAGAGTAGGGGTTTGCCTGGACCTTCAGAGCGACCACTAATTTGTATAAGTTCTTTTTCGAGCAATTTTTGAACCGAATAGTCCGCACTTACTCCTCGGATTTTTTCTATTTCACTTTTGACTATGGGCTGTCTGTATGCTATGATTGACAAGGTTTCCAGTGCCGCTTTAGAGAGTCTTTTTACATTGCTTTGTTTCAAAAATTGCCCTATGGTACCATGATAGGCCCCTTTGGTCATAAATTGAAATCCGCCAGAAATCTCTACCAGCTCAAAAGAATATTCTTCACTCTTATATTTTTCTATCAAAGCAGTGATAGAGCTGTCAATTTCTTTTTGTGCAATATTTGCTTCCAAAGCAGTATCAAGAGCTTTCTTGATCTCTTTTCTACTTATAGATCTTTGCGAAACAAAAATTAAACTTTCAATATGCTTGTCGAGTTTATTCATTAGGGTTCAAATGTAATCATTCCTTATATTCGACAAAAGACTTTGAATGCCTTTTAAAAATCCAATACTTATGAACAAAATATTACTCTTGAGCACTTGGTTGCTTATTTCTTGTTTTCAACTCGTCGGTCAACAAACCATAAATGGACAACTCATGCACGACGGCGAAAACAGGACGTATATTTTGTACTTGCCACAAAATTATAATGAAAATAATCCGATTCCCTTGGTATTAAATTTTCATGGGTTTGGGAGCAGTGCCAGTGATCAACAACTCTATGGAGCATTTGGGTATTTGGCTAACCTGCACAATTTTATTGTGGTGCATCCTCAAGGCTTATTGTTTGATGGGAGCACACACTGGAATGTTGGATCTTTTACCACAGGAAGCACTGTAGATGATGTTGGGTTTACAGAGGCTTTAATCGATTTTCTTTCGTCTGAATATGCCGTAAACACCAATAGAATCTATTCTACAGGAATGAGCAATGGGGGATTTATGAGTTATGTTTTGGCCTGTGAGTTGAGTGATAAAATTGCTGCAGTGGCCTCGGTTACAGGTTCGATGGGTCCTAATGTAAGCGCCAATTGCTCGCCAGAGCGCACAGTACCCGTCCTTCAGATTCATGGCACAGATGATCTGGTGGTCCCTTTTGAAGGAGCTAATTGGACTTTGAGTATGACGGATTTGATGGATTTTTGGAATCAGCAAAATAATTGTGTGGGAGAGGAAATATTAGTCGACATAGAGGACACAGATACTGAAGATGGAAGCACAGTCCAATGGACTAAGTATACAATGTGTGATGGCGGCATCGAAAATGAGTTTTATCGAGTAAATGGGGGCAGCCATACTTGGCCTGGGGCCTTTATAAATTATCCTGGGACAAATTATGACATCAAGGCCTCAGAGGTTATTTGGGAATTTTTCTCAAAATACACCTTGTCTGGTTTAAGCTCCAATGATGCTGATGAGGCACTTTCTAACGATGGTAATATTGAGGTTTTTCCAAATCCTTTTAACGAAAGACTCCATTTGAGGGGAGATCTGAGCAGATACAAAACCTATCAGATAGAAAGCATAGAAGGAAAGCTAATTAACAAAGGATCGGTTAGTGAAAATATAGACCTTGCTCCATTGACTGAAGGCGTATATTTTTTACGATTACTCGATCAAAACGGAACGTACCGTGTATTTAAAATTTGTCGAATGTGATGTGCCAATTTTTATGTCACCAATGGGAGATCATCCAAGAATAAACAGCAGTAAAAGAACGATTGCCACAAAACCAAAGCCCAAAGCCATCAACCGCATGTCTTCTTTCTCACTTTGAGCTCTTGCCAAATTTAGAGGGGTAGGGCTTTCGTTGTCTTTTAGTAATTCGTACACGTAAGCTTTTCCCTCTGGTTTAATGGTAAGGTTAAACAGCTCAGGTCCCATGTAAAAGGAGTATTGTTTTTGGTGTTGAATTTTAAAATCAATGACAATGATTTTCCCATTGACATGGACAAGGACATGGCCCGATTCGTCTCCGTGATGTAAGCCAATCGTAAACTTGCGGCGGTAAGGATCCATGTATGTCCATTCTTGTTGGATGACTTGTAGTTTTAGTTAAGAAGCAAAGGAAAGTTCATATGGGCGATGCTTTTTGGATCACCCGTTTTGACATAGCTAAGGAATAAACGATTATTGTAAATAGATATTTTCGGAAATCCCGTGCTTCTAGAAATATCCATGGGTATCTCTGTCAAAGATGTGATTTTCTGATTTTCTGCATTTAAGGATTTTAAGACCAACAATCCAAAATCATCCAGCTCTTTTAAATAAGCAATGCAAAGATTTTCTTGGTCTATCCATTCTACATCAACTCTTCCAATGCATCCCGATGAATCTATTGTAATCGCAGGCTCAAAGTTGTAGCCATAGTCTTTCGAAATTGCGACGTTAATTTTTTCATTACCATCAGGCTGTGTATACCATCCACAAGCTACACGACTATTTATCGAAGTCAATGAAGGTCCGTTCACAGGGCATGCACTTGTTTGCCAGTTGTCTACATAGATAGATGATGGGGCACTCCATTGTTTTTTGTTACGATCAAAAACTACTCTAGAAATATCTCTAATTTCATTTATTGAACGGTCCCTGTATGCAACGACAATGCTGTTATTTGTTTTGACAGCTGCAGTTTGGCAACAGTCGCAAATTCTTGAGTCTAGTTCTATCTCTTCCTTTACATTTCCTTCTACATCAAAAAATGCACTTCGCAGTGTCATTGCGCCATTATGATCGTGGAGTTCTGGAATTGAATTTGCGTCTTCACTTGATTTGGTATTTCGTCCGTCAAGCCAAGTGGCAAAAACACTTTTGCCAAAGGGCAATAAGCTGGCAAATCCATGCTCTGCATTGATTCCATCATTGTGTAAAATGAAAGGCTTATTCCAGTTTTTTCCATTTTTAGATGTGGAAATTTTGATGTCGTAATCATACGTGCCTTCTGAAGATTTCTGCAGCCAATGTGCGGCAAAAAATTCATTCGTTTTGCAAATTGAAGGGAAGTCTGCCCAATTTGTAAACCAATCTCCTCCTTGTGCAATTACGAATTCTTCTGACCAGGAATTGTTGGCAAACTTTCTATAACGCAACTCATCAATGGTGTCATTAAGATATTTTGAATAACTCACATATAAATCTCCGTTCTGATCTAAAAAATGATTAGGCTCTCCACAATCTAGGCATATGGGAAGCTCAGCGCTCACTTCAATAGGGCGATTACAGCTGCTGTAAATCAATAAACTAATAATAGTGTATAGGGAGATTCGCATTCTCATACTAACTGTAAAATCATATACCCACTCATAAGTATCATAAGTAGATCTTCACTAATGGTTACCGTAGACATAGGTAGATTAAAAACAGCTCCGAGACAAGCACATCTAATTTTTTGTTTATTTAACACACTTTGTACAACACCGATTAGGCTCACACTCATTACAATAAATGCTGTAAGGTTTGTGGCGAATGGGCAGCAATGTAAAAGATACGAAAGCCCCAGGCTAAGTTCTACAAAGGGATATATATAAGCCCACGGTTTCCAGTTTTTTGCAATAATATCATAGCCAGTGTAAGAATTTGCAAAACCCTCTAAGTCCAAAAATTTGAAAAATGAAAAACAAATGAAAAATCCAGCCATAAAATGCCGCATCCATCTTTGTAATTCGAAGTCCCCTAAAGTATACTCAATGCTTAGGGTAATCAAAAGGATAAAGAAGAAGATTAGCAGCAAGGGTTTGTACAAGGCAATCCGTGATTCGGTAGGCTGAGCAGATGTGGTTTCTGTGTTGATGACACTGTATTTTGCATCCAATTTTTTCACCCATAAATTCAACTCTTCTTCACTTAAGGCTTTGGAGGTTTGCAAATGTGCAGCATTTTCCTTTCTAGAAACTTTTGAATTTGTAATAAAGGGATGGGCATTAAAATGTTGTTCAAGTTTTTGCGCGCACATATTGCAACTCATGCCTTGTAGGTCAATGCTTTTTGTCATATTTCCTCTTCAAAAATGAATATACTGTTTCCTAAGAATTTATGCTTGGCTCAAAAAGGCTTAAGCTAATTAAGTATAATGTGCGATCGAATATTTTGAAAAAAAAGGTGATTTTTGAAGCAGTGCAAAAATTAAAGCGGCAAATGTATGATAAAGCTTGTCCCACCCAATTCGGCCTGGGTACAAATTGAAATTGTACCATTGAGCTTTTCGATAATTTTCTTGCAAATATTTAGACCCAAGCCTGTTCCATCGTATTTGTCACCTTGTGTATGGTATTTGCTAAAGGCTTGAAATAAGTTTTCATAAAATTTTGGATCTATTCCAATTCCATTATCAGCCACAACAATCTCATGTTGATTAGCCACAACCCTATGGGATATTTTGATTTTAGGAATATGATTCGGATCGTTTAGAGGTTGATATTTAATTGCATTCGAAACTAAGTTGAGCAAAACATTTTTGAGTCCTTCTTTAGAAGTAAAAAGATTTTGCTCGGCTAATTCCTCTATTATCTCTATATTTTTGTCAATGATCTCGAAATGAAGAAGATTTTTGACATCACTCAAAACCTGGGGTAAAGCGATTTTTTCACTAACCAATTCTTCTTCTCTTAATTTGGACAAATGCAATAAATCCTTGGTTAGGTCAAACATTTTATCTGCGCTATTCATCAAAATATTTGTGATATTTTGATTTTCGACATCGGTGGCTGGAAGTTTGGAAGAAAGTATTTTGCAGAAGCCTTTGATCGTTTTGATAGGTCCAACCAAATCGTGACTCATCATTTGAGAGAACAACATTAATTCTTCATTGCTCTCTTTTAACTCATCTATTAACTGTGCGTTTTTAGATGTTATCGAGACCAATTGTTTATGAAATAACATCAAGACCATAAATGCAGGAACAAATCCCGCTAAGAAATAATAATTATCAAATAATGGTTTATCGGCTAAGATGTTAAAGAGAAAATAAACTACAATTGAAGCAACAAAATAGATGTACTTGGTCGGATTGTGGACCATTATCACTGCAAGTAGCAAAGGAGCAATAAGGATGATAAAATAATAGGTCAGACTTTCTGGGATCAAAAAGAATTGAATAAAAGCCACGATATAAAAACCAATGGTTACAATATTCGTAGCGATAAATGCCTTTTTGACATGTAATAAAACGCGTGCAACAAAAAAGGCGACCAAAAGTATGATGCTGCAGTAAACATTAACGGTGTCCTTTAAATACAGATTGATTAGAAGGTTAATGCTCAAAAAAATGGCATAAATGATACTTAAAAAATCAAGTATTTTAAAACTGCGAAAATCAATTTTGTCTACCTTCCTGTGCTTCTTTGATAACTTATGCATTTGTGCAATTCACTATTTTCATAAAGGTGCGAATTTGGCAAAAACGCATAAAAATATACTTTAAGTTAAATTTCCTAAGGCTTTACTAAGATTTATCTATTGACGAGGTATACTTCAGTGCTTTGTTTACCTTTGACGCATGCAAGCGCAAACGTATAAGGTAAAAATTGAGCATTTTGAAGGTCCCTTCGATTTGTTGCTCTTTTTTATTCAACGAGACGAGTTGGACATTTACGATATAGACATCTCCAAAATAACAAATGACTTTCTCGATTACATTCAAAAATTAGAACAGCTAAACATTGATGTAGCCAGTGAATTTATTCTTGTTGCAGCGACCTTAATGCGCATTAAAGCCAAACTTCTGTTGCCTCGAAAAGAAGTGGATGAGCAGGGCAATGAAATAGATCCAAGAGAAGAATTAACTCAAAAATTATTAGAGTATAAGCGGTATAAAGAAGTTTTGGATGATTTCAAAAACCTTGAGGAGGACCGATCCAAAAGAGAAACGCGTGGGAATATTTCCACGGAGTTAAAACAAATTGCGACCAAGGCTTTGGTCGATTTGGAGCTGGAGTCTTTAAGCTTGTTCAATCTGTTAAAGGCATTTACGGATGTCATGCAACGCTACGAAAAAGAAAAGAATAAGGTTGTCCATACCATCGTGAAGTTTAACTACACCATAGAAAATCAACGTAAACATATCTTCACCAAAATCAAAGAAAACGAGAAGGCCAACTTCAAATCAGTCTTCCACGGATTAGAAAATCGTACGCATGCTATTGTAACTTTTTTGGCATTGATGGACCTCTTAAACCTTCAAATGGTCCGTTTAATTGAGGGAGAAGGAATAAATAACTTCTGGTTGTCTCTTAGGTAGATTTAAATTTGCTCTTTGTTCGTATTGAGCAACAATAATTCGTTGCTAAGAAAAATAGATTTGTTGAAAAAAAAGCATTTTTTCCGCTACCGAACTAATCAATAAACACAAGTATATCCTTATCTTTGCAGCGATTTTGACAATCAACTAAAGAATAAAATAAACCTCAAAGTTCAGCTCATGGCAAACGTTGGTAAAGTAAAACAAATAATTGGACCAGTAGTAGATGTAAGTTTCTCAAACGAAGGGTCCGATCTTCCAGAAATTTTAAATGCATTAGTTATAAAAAGAGAGGATGCTGATGATCTTGTATTAGAGGTACAAAGACACCTCGGAGAAGACAGTGTTAGAGCAATCGCGATGGACGCAACCGATGGATTGACAAGGGGAGCCGAAGTAATAGATACTGGAGCTGCAATCGCAATGCCAGTAGGTGACGCCATTAAAGGAAGACTTTTTAATGTCGTAGGAGCGGCCATTGATGGTATCGGAAATGTACCTAAAGACGAAAATGCTTATCCTATTCATAGGAATCCACCAAAGTTTGAAGATTTATCAACGGAAGCAGAGGTTCTTTTTACTGGTATCAAAGTAATTGATTTGATCGAGCCTTATTCTAAAGGAGGAAAGATTGGATTATTTGGTGGTGCAGGAGTAGGAAAAACAGTATTGATTCAAGAGTTGATTAACAATATTGCAAAAGGATATGATGGAATATCTGTTTTTGCTGGAGTAGGAGAAAGAACAAGAGAAGGAAATGATTTGTTGAGAGAGATGTTGGAGTCAGGCATTATCGATTATGGTAAAGATTTCTTACACTCTATGGAAGAAGGAGGATGGGATTTATCAAAAGTGGATAAAAAGGCTTTAGAAAATTCAAAAGCAACCTTCGTATTTGGTCAGATGAATGAGCCACCTGGAGCAAGAGCTAGGGTAGCACTTTCAGGATTGACTTTAGCAGAATACTATAGAGATGGAGATCTTTCTGATCCATCTGGAGGAAAAGACATATTATTCTTTATTGACAATATATTTAGATTTACTCAAGCAGGTTCAGAGGTGTCAGCACTTCTAGGACGTATGCCATCTGCCGTAGGATATCAGCCTACTTTGGCTACTGAGATGGGAGTAATGCAAGAAAGAATTACCTCTACAAAAAGAGGTTCTATTACTTCTGTACAGGCGGTATATGTACCTGCGGATGATTTAACGGATCCAGCACCAGCGACAACTTTTGCGCATTTGGATGCAACCACAGTTCTTTCTAGAAAATTGGCTTCATTAGGTATTTACCCAGCGGTGGATCCATTGGATTCTACTTCAAGAATTTTGGAGCCAGCTATTGTTGGTGACGAGCACTATGATACTGCACAAAAAGTAATGAACATCCTACAGAGGTATAAAGAGCTTCAGGATATTATCGCAATTCTTGGTTTGGAAGAACTTTCTGAAGAAGATAAATTGGTTGTACACAGAGCAAGAAGGGTGCAAAGATTCTTGTCCCAGCCGTTCCATGTAGCAGAGCAGTTTACAGGATTACCTGGAGTATTGGTGCCAATCGAAGAAACAATCAGAGGATTTAATATGATCATGGATGGTGAGGTAGATGAGTATCCAGAAGCGGCATTCAACTTGGTTGGGACAATTGATGATGCTATCGCGAAAGGTAAAAAATTACTTGAAGAGGCTCAAGCTTAATTTTTATGAATTTAGTTGTACTCACACCAGAAAAAGAAATCTTCTCAGGGGAGATAAAATCGGTTAAAGTTCCTGGTACTTCCGGGCAATTCGAAATTCTAAAAGGCCACGCAGCCATTGTATCTTCTTTAGTAGAAGGTGGGGTGCGAATATTGGATTCGAGTGGAAATAAAAAAGAGTTTGATATTCAAAAGGGCTTTGTAGAAGTTTTAAATGACGAGGTATCACTTTTGGTACAAGGAGTCAAAGAATAATCGATTATACAATACGAAAAATTAGAGCCCAGTGCATTTATGCGTTGGGCTTTTTTATTTGGTAATAATTCTCGCACTAAAGGCATCAGAATTTTGAAAAGAAATGGATTGCTAGTAAATTACATATACTAAAAACCTCACATATCTCTTTAGCTCATGAGTGACGAAAGATACAAAGATGAAAACCCAGATGAATTTGTTGATAAAATGAACGAAATCTTGAAGCAAACTCAAGAAAACGAATTGAATTCAGAACCAAGCGATTTGGCATCCGCAGAGGAAGCATCAATCCAACAAAATTTATTTAGTCAAGAAGTTAATGAGGATTCAGCCAATGATTCTTCAGTAAAAAGTGAAAATAGTTTTGAAGAATCTAGTTCAATTCCGTTGGCAGAGGACATATCTGAGGGGATAGATAATGTGTTGGACAAGACAGAAGAGGTATTAGAAAATGCGGGTGAAACAATCAAAGAAGGGGCAGAAGCCGGATTAAACAAAGCTGCCGAAATTGGAGATTCGATGGTTTCTGGCGCTGCAGTTGTTGTTGGTGCCATTGGTGCAGGCTTGGGATTGGCTAGTAAAAAAGAAGAGCAGACATCCTTGGTTGATCAAGATGTACCTTCGGTACTTAGACCAGATCAAATTTTTAAGGAAGAAATAGAGGAGGATAACCGTAAACTCGAAGAAGCAAACAACACCATAGCCAACATTTTGTCCCGACTTAAAGAAAAGAATTTTAACAATGATTATGGCATCTTAGGATATTTGGTTTCTTTCCCACTGGTCCTCGCTGTAGTATGGCAATTTATTCAAAAAGGATTGACCATAAGGGTAGGTATCATTGTTTTATTGATCATATTTTATCTTATATATAGAGCATTGATAAAGGGCAATGCTCGGACAGTTCTAGAACTGAAAAGAAAAATTCAAGCAAATCAAGGCGAAGAGAATTCGAAAAAAGGCTTGTTTTCAAAAATTGACTACGTGATATCGGGGATAGATTTAAATGTTCAGCGCATTGCATTTACCAAATGGTTGTACATTGTTTTTACGCCATTTTTATTTCATTTTGGAAGAGAAATTTGGAAAGGCGATCTTGAGGGGGGTACTACATTTTGGTTGCTGATGCTCACCTTTGTTTTGAGCGCTGTTTTTTGGCCTTTGGTTTTTAACCGAGACATTAAGGCCTTACGAAGTCTTGAAACCGAGCTCTACGATTTGAGGGGTTCGTTTAATTCTTAGTATTTCCGCTTAAAAGTTCTAAATTTTTAAAAGCATACCCCTTTCTTGTGAAGTATTCCAGTACTTTGGGTAAGACAAATGCTAATTTTTCTTTGGCTTTAAGACTATCATGGAACACTACAATAGATCCGTCTTGGGTATTACGCAATACATTATCTAGGCATTTTTGATTCGAAAGATTAGGATCAAAATCTCCACTCAATACATCCCACATAACTACTTTGTACTTTTTGGTTAGTTGAGAGGCTTGTTCTCTTTTTATTCTGCCGTAAGGAGGCCTGAATAATTTGCTTTGGATTAATTTATGGCACTTCTCGATATCTTCAAAATATGCATTATTATCGCTCTTCCAACCCGAAAGATGCGAATACGTATGGTTGCCTATACTGTGTCCCTCTGCTCTTAGTCGAGTATATATTTGGGGATGATTAGAAACATTTTTACCGAGGCAAAAAAAGCTTGCCTTTGCTGAATAGCTCTTCAGTTGATCCAATACCCATGGAGTAACTTCAGGAATAGGCCCATCATCAAAACTTAAGTAAATGGTTTTGTTTGTAGGAGCATCGATTTTCCAAACGAGATTTGGAAATATCTTTTGAATAAATTTTGGTGTTTTAGTTAAATACATCTGCAAGAATGAATATAAAGCATCTTAAGACATAAACTTATCTTTGCCCCTTGATGATTTCTAAAGAAGCATAAATTTTATTTAAAAATGGAGGTGGTTTTTAACCACAGCTAAGGAATCAATAAAGTTATTATTAGAATTATTTAAAGTTTGCCATAGATGGACAAAAGAGTTAGAGTAAGATTTGCACCAAGCCCGACGGGTCCTTTAAATATCGGAGGCTTACGAACCGCATTATATGATTATTTGTTTGCCAGGAAACACGGAGGTGATTTTATCCTTCGGATTGAGGATACGGATAAAAATAGAGAGGTTCCCGGAACCGAAGATTATATTATGCAAGCCCTAGAGTGGGTGGGCATTCGTCCCGATGAATATCCGGGTGTAGGAGGCGATAAGGAAGAAAAATATGGTCCTTATCGACAATCCGAAAGAAAAGACATCTATTTAAAGTATGCGCTTCAACTTGTTGATGAAGGCCATGCCTATTATGCTTTTGATTCTTCAGAAGAAATAGATGCCATGAGAAAAGAAGAAGAAGAAAAAGGGAATACTGGCGCCAAATACAATCATGCGACAAGGGATCGCATGAAAAACAGTCTTACACTTGATCCAAAGCAAATAGAAGAATTAAAAAACAAAGGTGAAAATGTTGTTATTCGACTCAAAATGCCCGTGGGTCAAGAGATCAAATTTACTGACATAGTAAGAGATTCGGTATCCTTTCAAACGTCCCTATTAGACGACAAAGTCATGATCAAGGCCGATGGTATGCCTACCTATCATTTGGCCAATATTGTGGACGATCATTTGATGGAAATCAGTCATGTAATAAGAGGCGAAGAGTGGTTGTCCAGTACTGCACATCACATCTATATGTATCAATGCTTGGGGTGGGTGCCTCCGCAGTTTGCTCATCTTTCTTTACTATTAAAACCAGTAGGTAAGGGCAAATTGAGTAAAAGAGACAGTGCTACTTTTGGTTTTCCTGTCTTCCCATTAAACTGGTTTAACGAAGATGGAAGCCTACAATTTGAGGGATTCAAAGAATACGGATTTATTCCGGAGGCTTTGATTAACTTTTTGGCTTTCTTAGGTTGGAATCCCGGTACTGAACAGGAGATTTTTTCTAAGGAGGAATTGATACAAGCATTCTCTCTTGATAAAGTGGTTAAATCGGGGGCAAGATTTGATATAGAAAAGGCAAAATGGTTTAACCAACAATATTTGATCGCCATGTCAAATGCCGAGATTGCGGCCCTTATATCTAGTGATTTTTCAAATGTTCAACAAGATACTCTAGAGGCTTTTTGTGGACTGATGAAAGAACGAGTAGATAATTTAAATGAGTTTGCTAGCAAGGGATATTTTTTCTTTGAAAAGCCCAAGGATTGGGATCAAAAAACAATAAGAAAAAAATATAAGGTCGAAAACGACATACACTTTAAAGCCATGGCCGAGGCATTGAAAAATTTGAATTCATTTGAGCAAGAGGAGATTCAAAATGTAATTAAAGGCTACATCACTGAGCACGAATTAGGATTTGGAAACATTCTTGCAATTTATCGAATTGCCTTAACTGGAACGATGAAAGGACCCGATATTTTTGCAACTATGGAACTTCTGGGTAAAGAAGTATCGTTGATTAGATTGCAAGATGGTCTTAGACTATTTAAAGAATTCCAAAAAGAGGAGAATGCCTAAAAAACTACAAAAAACTGGAAAAGCCAAAGTACATGACAGTCTCGAAGGCTTTGATATCAAAATCAATCCATTTGGTGAAATGAACACTAATTTTTCGATTGATAGGCTAAATGATTTTCTAAATGAGAATGTAGAAGACAAAAAACTAATTCACCTTTCGGAAGAAGAGTAATTCTATTACCTTAGTAGGGTCAATTTACTCGACAATAGGTTTCTCCCATACGTTCTTATTTAAGATTAAATTCCATGTCCTTGCGTCATCGAATACTTATTTCTGTTCTATTTGTATGTAGTGCATTTTTTGCAGAGGCCGCTGCCGTGTCTGATACTATCCGTCCTGTAATAACGACGAGTGCTGTAGACGAAATTGTTGAATGCAATAACACTACCACTACTAATATTTCTGCGTTAACTGACTGGTACAATGCACATGGAGGAGCCTTAGCAACTGACAACAGTGGTGTAGCTGTATTGACTCCAAATTTGACATTGGATCAGGTATTGGATACCCTAGAATCAAACCGTGGAAATGCATGTGGTGAAGAAAGTTTTGTAGAAGTAGAATGGGTGGCGATTGATGATTGCAATAACGTCAGCATCAATACTACTAAAGCAACCTTCTTTATACGAGATACCAAAAAACCCATATTTATTGTACCACCTTCGATTATTACGGTTGCTTGTGATGAAAATACCCAAAGCTTACTAAATAATTGGATAAATGCTAAAGGCGGAGCTGTTGTCGATGATTCTTGTTCTCCTGCTGATGAGGTGGAATTTGTCCTATACATAGCTGTCGATAACTTTGGTAATAACCAAACTGGAAACTTTGACGACCCTGTCGAATTTGTTTTAGATCCAGCGCTTTGTTATGAATTTGTCAATGTCTCTTTTTGGGTTCAAGATCCCTGTGGCAACACAGAAATTGCCTCAGGACAATTTCAGATTTCGGACTCAGAGGACCCAGTTTGGGACACTGTAATTGAAGACCTTACTGTAGATTGTGATCAATTGGATATTGCTCCTGTTTTAGCTAGTGACCAATGCATTGGAACCATAACTCCGGTAATGTCTGATGTATCAACTCAAGATGCTGATTCATCTCTTTGTGGTCATTTTAATTACACCATAACTAGGACATGGACTGCTGAAGACGCCTGTGGAAATCAAATTTCTGACGAGCAAATAATTACTGTCCAGGATACAACGGCACCAAACTTTAACTTGGTTTCAGAGGTTTTTCTTGATTGTACGCAATTGCCCAGCAGTGATGTAGTTTATGGTCCATCCAACGTTACGGATAATTGTTCTGATGTTTCGATAAACTTTTCTGATCAAATGTTGGGACAAGGATGTACGTTTGATATCCAAAGGACATGGACAGCTGAGGACGTTTGTGGCAATGTATTTAGTATGCTACAAATCATCCATGTATCTGATGCCTCAAAGCCTATTGTTACCAGCGAAGCTAGAGACACGAGCTTGAGCTGCACCAACTTAGCTGATTTAAACAACCAGTTACAATCTTGGATCAGCTCAAATGGATATAGTACTGCGTTGGATGACTGTTCGTCGCTATTATCATTCTCGGCGACTCCTGGATCTTATGACTTGGAAGATCCTTCTACATATCCTGGAACATTAAATACTGATTTTTCGAGTTTTGCTTGCGAGTCTGGGTCAAATGTGATCAGTACGCTTATGCTAGATTTTGTTTATTATGATGAATGTGGAAATGCAACGGTTACCGCAGCAGAATTTCAATTAATCGATACGATTGCACCGACGATTGTTTCTTGTCCTCAGGATACTGTATTGGGAGATACCGATAGTAATTGTGAGGCAATATTTACGCTTGAGTTTAGTGAAGTCGCAGATAATTGTTCTTTTAGCGAACCATTTATAAATCTTACTACCAGTGCTATTATAAGTTCTGCAACGCCTGGAGACCAAACTGTTCCAGTGGATTCTGTACAACTCGTTTTTGGTCCTATTGATTTAAACAACAATACAGCTAATGGTAATGTGAGTTTACAAATTGATTTGTTTAATCTTGACTCAGGTGAACCGACCGAATTTTTTATTGTAAAAGGTGAAGACGGTACGATCTTAGATTCTACCGGAATTTTCACGGAATGTGATAACGCTAGTTTTTCAATAGAAAATTTAAGCGCTGATCATCTAAATGCTTGGGGCTCGGATGGATTTATTACCATTTGGTTAGTGCCAAATTTACCTAGTGTAAATGTCTTAGCGATAAATGACATTTGTAATGGATCCTCTGCTTCCGCTGAGATTGCTTTTGAGATAGATATTCAAAATTCAATTCGAACAGCCTATTCAATAGATGCACAGGATACCGTTTTTGTCGAAGCAGCCAATTTCCCAATTGTCGAAGTTCTGTCGACTGGTAATCACAGCATAGAATATTTTTATTTTGATTGTGGTGCTAATGTTAGTAGTTGTGTGCAACAAATAATTGTTGAAGACAAAATTGATCCCGTTATAAGTTGTCCAAGTGATACGATGATCACCTTGCCGTTGGATACATGTGCTATGGAATATGCCTTGTCTTTTGACTTCAATGCCAGCGACAATTGTAGCTTGCCTTTTTTATATAACAAAGATCTACCAGAAAGCCTTGACGAATCCCTCATAACTTTTAGCTATAATTCTGATCTTGATACTTTTTTGGCTGATAATTTATTTTTTAACTTTTTTGACGTTCCAAAAATTGAACACAGCGATGGTGTTGCAATGTTGTCTATAGATTTAACTGGCGACATTAACGAAGAAAATGAAGTTTTTGAAATTTATGGAGAGGGGGGTGTTTTATTAGGTATTACACAAATCGCGTCTGATCAATCTTGTACTTCAAGCATTTCTAATTTTGTAATTAGTAAAGAACAATTAAATCAATGGGCTGAAGATGGGGAGTTGTTTATAACAGCCGTTGCACCCAATGATTCTGGCGTTTCAGGAGGTGGTGTGAATAACTGTCAATTTATCGATCCAACCAATAATACAGATGGTGTTTCTAACATGAGTGCACAATTGCAAATTATGGACGCTAGGGTAGAATACGAGGTAAGTGGTGCTACACAAATTGGTTCTACTTTATTATATCCTAACGGAGCAGATACAGTGGTGATATTAAATGGAGGAATCAATACCGTAGAGTATATTGTATCTGATGCCTTTGGCAATACGGGTTCGTGTACATATGAAGTTTTTGTAAAAGATGAGGAGGATCCTCAAATTTCGTGTACCGATTATGTTGTGTTTATTCATCCTTCTGGCCTTGAAGACTACGAATTGATTTCTTCAGAAATAGTCATGGATTCTAGTGACAATTGCCAATTGAGCAGTATTGGTTTGAGTGAACATATCTTTACTTGCGATCAAGTTGGTGAGGAGATTGAAGTTGTGGTTCTCGCCACAGACGAGCAGGGAAACACCTCTTCATGTGTGTCCACCATAAAAGTAGAAGCTACGATTTTAAGCCCTGATTTTACTGCTGGAATTTGTCCAGGAGACACCTTAAAGTTGTTTGCCAATGTTCCTTCTGCCAATGTTACAAACGCATATACATTTACTTGGAGCGGGCCAGATGGTTTTGTTTCCAATTTGGAGAATCCAATAATTGTAAATCCGGATGATGCTAACAATGGGACTTATGTTCTAAATGTAGAAGGTTTTGGTGGATGTGCCAGTATGGGTACCGTTGAAGTGCAAATACAACAGTTAACAACTCCAGATTTGTCTTCAAATAGTAATATAGAATGCGTTGGAGAAGATTTGATTTTATCGTCTACAAGCTATAGTGGGCAAGTTGAATACAAATGGTTTGAAGGGATACCGCCTTCAGGGGTGTTATTAAATACAACAAGCCAACCCAATTTAGTATTAAACCCTACAATAGGTAGCCATACCTATTATGTTGAGGTGGAAAGTCAGGATTGTTCGACCTTGCCTTCTGCACCTATTGAAGTAGATGTTTTGGCAGTGCCCAATGCTGGAGTTCAAGATGCGTTTATTACCTTATGTGAAGGAGAAAATTTGATACTTGGAGCTGATCAATTTGATCCAAGTTTTACGTACAATTGGACAGGTCCTAATGGATATGTAGGCAACGGCCAATTTCCTGAAGTTGTACAAGATGTGACGGCACTAAACCAAGGTTTGTATCAATTGGTCATTGATAATGGAGCATGTAATTCGGATGCAGCGACGTCAAACGTTGTTATTTTTAATGCCCCAGAAACACCTGTAATTACGGGAGAAGAGATATTGTGTGAAGGTTCCTCTTTTGTTCTGTCTGTAAATAATGTTACTAATGCCGATCAGTATTCTTGGTTTCTTAATGGCAATCTTTTTATTACAGAGTCAGACAATAATTTTACTTTGACTTCGGCCTCTGAGGATTTAGCGGGCGAATGGACTGTCTTAATTCAGGAGGGATTGTGTTTGTCAGATACTTCTGCCGTGTTTAATGTTTTTGTGGAGGATGAATTTCAAATCGGAGTAAGTAATTCAGGAAACAATGGGTTTGTTTGTGAGGGTGATAGTGTAACGCTTAATGCGAGTTTTATTCCAAATGCTGATTATATATGGGAAACGCCTATAGGCGAAATGATTCCAGGGCAAACCATTAGTTTAGAAGCTAAGGCAGGCACCTATACGGTTACCGTTAGAACACAAGCGGGATGTAAAAGCGAAGCAGCAACTACAGTTTTTGTGGACGAAATCCCAACCATTACTGCATTGAGTAATAACTCAGAGGCTTGTATGGATGGAACCCAAGGGATTCAATTCTTCCCTTCCATTATCCCTTCAGGTTTGTATGATTATGACTGGTCTGGTCCACAAATGTTTTCTAGTGACGTACCAAATCCTATAATCCCAAATGCTAGTTCTGCCCTCAATGGTATATATACTTTGGTAGTAACCAATGGAGAGTGTGTCTCAGAACCAGAACTTACCGTGGTCCAGATTACTGACATTCCAAGCAAACCTATTATTGAAAGTGATTTGTCTTATTGTATCGGAGATGATATCGTATTATCCACAACCTTGGTCACAGATGCTACTTATATGTGGAATACACCGAGTGGTGACTTTACTACAAGTGAGCCACAATTGGTCATCTCAGGGGCTAATAATTCGAATGCTGGAATGTATTCCTTAATCGTTAGTGTTAATGGATGCGAATCTGAAGTATCCACTGAAATCAATATTAATATAGAGGCAGTACCTAATGCACCAAATGCGTTATCGAATAGCCCAATATGTGAAGGAGATACTTTGTTTTTTAATGCTGGTCAAATACAAAATGCCATATACGAGTGGGAAGGACCTTCCGGTTTTATGTCTGCCCTCAAGGATCCTTTTGTACCAAATGTGGGATTGGTAAATTCGGGGACTTATCGTGTTCGTATTCTATCCAATGGGTGTCCTTCAGATTGGACAGAAGTAGATGTAGCCGTATTACCTATACCGGCAACTCCCGTGTTTACCGAGACGGATTTATTTTTCTGTGAGAGTGGCGTTGATACAGAATTATGTTGGAGCACTCAAAGTCAAGGAAATATATCATATACTTTAGTGTTAAATGGAAACGATTTGAACACAAGCATGGATACGTGTTATTCCATAGCGCTTGGAGATCTAAATTTGAACGAAGACAATGTGTTTCAAGTATTTGCGACTCAATCTTCTTGTGCTTCTTCAATATCTGATAGTTTGGTTGTTGATATTTCTGAAGTGCCAAACTTTATAGCCAATGCTGATCTGGATCTTTATATCCTTTGCGACGAAAATGAAGTTAACATTTCTAGTGAGCATGGAGCTCCTGATGTTGCTTTAGAGTGGGTGAGTCTAAACCCTGAAGTTGACATTGTTAATCCTTTTGATCAAAATACGACACTCAATAATATACCTTATGGCACACATCAGATAGTACTCAATTATTCTTCTGAGGCATGTATTGATTATTCTTCGGATACGATAAGTGTAGTTAACTATTTCCCTCCGATGGCTCTAAATGACACCTTGAGTTTGGCCATCGATTTAGAAGAAGCGATTTACTTATTACAAAATGATCAGTATGCCATTGATGTCGATATAACTGTTACACAGGAGCCCTTGGGTGGAGAGTACAGCATTGAAAATGGTTTTGTAAATTATATTCCTGATCCTTTATTCCCTGGCGAACAAATATTAGCTTACGAAATTTGTTATGTGGAATGTCCTGATTTGTGTTCGGAAGCACTATTAATTCTTCAGGTTGAAACAACGGATAGGTGTATTGTCCCAACCCTAATTACGCCGAATGCAGATGGATTTAATGATGCGCTTATTATTCCGTGTTTGTCTACACAGCAATATCCAAACAATGAGATAAAAATATTTAACGAATGGGGGGATCAAGTTTTTGAGGCTAAGCCTTATTTAAACAATTGGCAAGGTACCTATAACGGTTCTAATTTACCAGTTGGGACCTACTATTATGTTTTGGATCAAGGGGATGGATCAGAAATATTAAGTGGATTTATACATCTAGAAAAATAAAATGAGATACTTAGTCACACATATCATTTTGTTTTTTTCTATTGTTGGCTTAAGTCAACAAGAACAATTGTATACACAATTCATGTTTAACAAGCAACTCTTTAATCCTGCGTTTACAGGAAATGAGGATGCTCCTAGTCTTGGAATATTGCTCAGAGATCAATGGAATGGATTGGAAGGCGCACCCAAAACCCAGGTACTTAGTTTTGCTACTCCCTTAAATCAAAACAAGCTCGGGATAGGTTTTAATATAATTAATCATACTATTGGATTAAATGAGCGATTGACATTAGAAGGAATGTATGCCTATCGAATCCAAACTTCTCGAGGAACATTTAGTTTGGGGATGCAAGGTTCTTATAGAAGATATGAAGTGGACTTTACCGATCCAAGAGTAATAACTACTCAAAGCATAGAGCTTGATCCCAGTGTCTCAGCCGCTAACCTAAGTAAGAGCATTTTTAATTTTGGCTTTGGCATTTATTTTAATACCAATAATTTTTATGTCGGACTAGCTGCACCAAGGCTTGCAGAAACTGACTTGTCTTTTCAATTGGATCGTGGCCTTTCTAACGAAATTAGACATATGTATGTAATGGGTGGTGCCGCCTTTCAATTAAATGAAAACATAAGCTTCAAACCGCAAGTTTTAGTTAAATATGCCACTGCCACTCCTTTGGATGTCGACTTTAATTTTGGGTTAACCTTTAGAGAAAAATATACAATTGCCAGTACGTATCGACTAGGTGGCAATGAAGATGGGGTTGGGGAATCTATTGATTTGATATTTGCGATTCAGTTTAGTCCTCAAGTGATGTTGGGCTTTGCCTATGATTATACACTTTCGGATTTAAGGTCATATCAAAATGGAAGTTTAGAACTGACAGGTCATTATCTTTTCGGGTATAAGGAAAGTAAAGAGGAAATTATCAATCCAAGATATTTTTGATGGGTAATAATAAAGCCACAAGTTTGATTTTTTTTGTGATGGTTGCCTTATTTGCTAATGCGCAGAATCAGGACACTGTTTGGCAACATGTCAAAATCCAACCTTGGTTATTCAATACTTCGGACCACGAGTTTTCTCCAGTTTTGACAGATCAGGGTTTGGTATATGTTTCATTCAAACAAAAAAGTAAAAAGGATAAACCCAATAGAGGAGAGCAACAGTTTGATATTCGATTGGTAAAAAATGAGTCCGAACAATCCGTGTTGTTTTCTGAGTCCATTCAATCAGATTTTATAGAAGGACCCTTTGCGTTCAATCAAAACAAAATGTATTTGACACGATCGAATATTTCACAGTCCAAAAAAAATGTAAGTCAGGACCGCACAATTAAAATGAAGCTTTTTGAAACCGAAAATATTGATGGGGTTTGGAGCCAGCCTCAACGAATAGAATTTTTGGCAGGCGATTTTAATTTTTGTCACCCTACGTTAAACACAAGGGGTGATATGATGATTTTTGCATCTGACATGACAGGAGGATTTGGAGGAATGGATTTGTATGTCTCGTATAAATTAAATGATGTCTGGTCACGACCATACAATCTTGGTCCAGAAATCAACACCTCTGGGAATGATTGTTTTCCTTTTTTCTACAACGACCAAATGCTCTTTTTTTCGAGTGATGGAGAGACTTTAGGTGGGGATCTTAATATTTATCAGGTGCCTTTTTTACAAGACGAATTTCGTGGTGTAAGAAAACTTCCAGCGCCTATCAACAGCGAAAGGGATGATTTTTCTTTGAGCGTTTCGAAAGATGGAAAGCAAATTTGGTTTTCATCTAATCGACCTGGAAAAGGGAAGGATGACTTGTTTTATATTGATTTAATTGAAAGCTTAGAATATGATGTGCCAAAAGAGGATATTAACTTTTCTATTCAGCTCATTGATGAAATAGATCAAAGTCCTATACCCTTTTCGGAAATTTCTATTTCTCCTTTGGATTTGGCTTTAATTGATTTGGATGAATATGACGAACAAGAGGTATTAAAACGAGCACTGGATCCAGACCTAATGAGCTTCAAAATTAAAACGGATAAAAAAGGAGAGCAGATTTTTTCGGTTGATCCAGAAACCAAATTAATTATAAGGATTGCCATACCAGATTATAAAGAAAGTCGATTTGTGTACGATCCGCAAAACGATAGTCCAGAATGGGTCATAAGTTTGACTCCTCTTGACAACAATAAAAAGACATCTGTTACAGAATCGGTAGAGCCTAAAAAATTGGTTATACCAACGGCCAAAGGATCAAAAGTAATTTTTGATAATATTTATTACGAATACAACAGTGCCGTCATCAAAAAAGAAGCAGCGGGAGAATTGGATGCCCTATATGATAGTTTGATCGCCAACCCTCTCATGAAAATTCAGTTGACCTCGCACTCTGATTCTCGCGGAGAAGATTTATATAATTTGAAACTTTCACAACAAAGAGCAAACTCTGCAAAACAGTATTTAGTAGATCGTGGAATTTCTGCTAAACGTATTAGAGCCGTGGGAGTTGGCGAATCAGAAATCAGAAACCATTGTTCTAATGGCATAACGTGTTCGGATATGGAACACAAGTTTAATCGACGTACAGAGCTTGAGGTATTAGATAATTAATGCTTTGTTAACGCACCAAAATTTTTAGCGTTCGCATCTCTTTTAAAGTAGCTTGCACTTGTTATCAAGCAGAATATTCTGCATCATTTATTAACAAAGTAAAGAACTATGAAAAAAATCATTAGTCTAAGTTTATGCTTAGTAAGCTTCGTAACCATCATGACCGCTCAAACGCCAGAAGCCACTCCTACACCTACAGTACCAACAACGAGTATTGAATTTACCGATACAGAGTTTAACTGGGGAGAATTAATAGAAGGAGAAAAAATCCAAAATGTTTTTACCCTTACCAATACTGGAAACGAACCATTAGTGATCAAAAACGCAAAAGGATCTTGTGGTTGTACAGTGCCAAGATGGCCAAGAGAGCCATTAATGCCAGGAGAAAGCGCAGAAATTTTAGTGCAGTTTGACTCCAAAGGCAAAGGAAAAATTGGCGGTTCAAAGCAAGCCAAAAGAGTAACTATTACAGCTAATACTGATCCAGCAAATACTTACTTGACTATCAAAGGAGTAGTACACAAGCTTGAAAAGGAGGAAAAACAAACTAAACCAGCAGCAGTAAGAAATAATAATTTCGATTTGAGTTCGAGTGTTTTGTCCGTTTATCCCAATCCTGCCGCCGAAGTTCTAAATCTTCAAATAAATGATATTGATGCTGAAAAGGCGTTGATAGAAATTTATGATGCTACAGGACAAAAAATGTTAAGCCAAAACATTACAGTCTCAAAAGGCAGTACTGAATTTGATATCAGCAATTACCCTTCTGGAATTTATGCAGTGACCTTAAAAGTTGAAGGGAAAAATAGACTTGCAAAGCAATTTATTAAGTCTTAAATACAGTAATAATTTTAAAACGCGGAAGGGGATGGCCTAATTGGTCATCCCCTTTTTTTGTTTGATCTTTTTGCTTAGGCCTAAATGTTGTTTGAATTTCATATCGTATAGGCCGTGAAAAGAAAAAGCTTTGCCCATTAGATATCATTATCTTTGCGATCTATGAAAATAAAATTTTGCGGTGCAGCACGAAATGTTACTGGAAGTAGTCATTTGATCACTTTGGATGATGGGTATAAGATTTTACTTGATTGCGGTTTATATCAAGGAGGAGGTAAGGCTGATTATGTGAGTAATTCAGAATGGCATTTTGATCCAAAAGAGATTGATTGCTTGATTTTATCTCACGCACATATTGACCATACTGGGCGAGTGCCTCAACTAGTAAAAGGCGGATATTCGGGATGTATTCATTCTACCCATGCAACCAGAAGTTTATGCGCGATCATGTTATTAGATAGTGCAAAAATTCAAGAGCGGGAAGCGGAATTTTTCAACAAACGACAACTCAAAAAAAAGAAAAAACGCAGAAAACCAAGAAGAGAACCTTTATATACGAGTAAAGATGTAGTGCCTGCAATGGAGCTTTTCAAAGCGTATTCATATGACAGGTGGTATCAAATCAATGATCGTGTGGAGTTAAGATTTAATGATGCGGGTCATCTTTTGGGAAGTGCCAGTGTCAACCTACGCATCAAAGAAGGAGGAAAAACCATTAGGCTTGGATTTACTGGGGATATAGGAAGACCAGATCGACCTATTTTGAGAGACCCTCAACTGATGGAAGCGTGCGATTTTGTCATTTGTGAATCTACTTATGGAGATAAAGAACACGAATCTAATCCGGAGCAAACCGATAAGCTCATAGACATCATCAAAGAAACTTGTATAGAAAACAAAGGGAAATTATTGATCCCTGCATTTAGTGTTGGCCGCACACAAGAATTAGTGTATATGATGGATAAGCTGGCCACCAAAGGAATACTTCCAAAAATTCCAGTCTATGTAGATAGCCCTTTATCGGTCAATGCAACCCAAGTATTTGGTGCGCATCCCGAATGTTTTGACGACGCACTTAATGAATATTTATTGATTGATTCCAATCCGTTTGGATTTAATGATTTGAAATACATTCGATCTGTAGACGAGTCAAAAGCATTAAATAGCAGCAAAGAGGCATGTGTAGTAATAAGTTCTTCTGGAATGATGAATGCGGGGAGAATTCGACATCATTTGTTCAACAATTTGGAAGATCCTAAAACGACCTTGCTGATTGTTGGATACTGCGCGCCCAACACTGCCGGTGGGATTCTGAAAGCAGGGGCCGAAAGCATAAAATTATTTGGAGAATGGAAGCAAGTAAGAGCTCAAATTAAAACCATGCACTCGTTTTCAGCTCATGCGGATAGAAAAGAAATTGTGGATTTTCTTAAACCTGTTAAAAAGGGAATCAAACAGATGTTTTTGGTTCATGGAGAATATGATACACAGAAAAAATTTAAGAGTTACCTTTCGAAAAAGGGCTTTAAGAACGTTAATATACCAGAGGAAGGAGAAGAAATAACGTTAAAATTGTAGACCTCTTCTTTATATCGACGTCATAAAAAGGAATTCGCACTCAAATTAAGTCATGCGCAAAATTTTTGTTTACTACGTACTCTTTTGTAGCCTAGCATTGTTTCATTCGTGTACGCCAGTGAATACAAGTGACGAATTGGAATTGAATCCAAATGGAGAGTATGCCATCCCATTAGTGAATACCTCTGCTACGATTTTGGATATATCCGAAAATACCTCTGACAATGCCAGAGTTAGAGTTGATCCTGATGGAAAACTTACAGTCCTTTATTCTGCCATGCCGCAGGGAAGGAACGCAAGAGAAATTTTCGAACCCGTGGAGTTTTCGCTTCCTTTGTTTATTCTAGATTCTCTTTTTGCTTTGCCTTTACCTGTAGAAAATTTTCCTGATGCATGGGTTCTTAATCGCGCGGAGTTGTCTGATGTAAAAATAAAGTGGGTCATGGCAAGTGCTTTGGAAGAGGACATTACAGTGGATATAAAAATCCCAGAACTAAGTGTTGGTGGGGAGATTTATCAAGAGCAATTCATTATTCCTGCAGGAGAAAATTCGATTAATACGGAGTGGAAAGATGTTTCTGGTTGGAGCGTAGTGCTAAGTGATAACGAGATGAATGTAAACTATGATGCACGGCGACCGAATGGGGAAAGAATTTTATTGGACCAACTTACTTTTCAATTTGATCGTTTAGATTTCTCTTACATAGAAGGTTTTTTTGGAAGGGAAGTTCAAGAAATAATGGGCAATGTGATTACCGTAGGGGCATTTAGCAATTGGTTGAGTGGAGGCTTGTGGTTCGAACAACCAGAAGTTACTATTCGTTTGGAAAACTCTTTTGGGTTTCCGGTTAAAGCTCAGTTTAATGAGGTTCGATTTACTACCGTGGAGGATAATGTTTGGCAAATGCAGGGGGAGTTTATTACCAATGGGGTTGACTTCGAGTATCCTTCATTGAGCGAGGTTGGGGTTGTCAAATATGACACCTTTAGATTCACCAAAGAAAATTCAAACATCCAAGAAATTTTTAATGAAAAAGTAAGTGAAGTATTCTTTGATATTGATGCTATCGGCAATCCTGAGGACGATCCCAATATTATTGGATTTATGACGGAGGATAGTTACTATCAGGTTTATACGGATGTAGAAATGCCTCTGTTCTTATATGCCAACGACCTATTACTTACAGACACATTTGCGTTGGATTTCGAGGGGTACGATGATATTAGTTCTGCAGAGTTTAAGTTGATTATGGAAAACGAATTTCCATTTGACATAGAGGTTCAAATGTTCTTCCAAGAACAAGGAATTGTTTCGGATTCTCTGTTTACAGAAAGATACTTTTTGCCTGCTGCCGAAGTTGATTCTGAAGGGGTGGCGGTTAGCGATGGCCAAAAAACCGCTTTTATAGATTTTGATCAAGCACGATTTACAAATGTTGTCAATGCAGATGAAGTAATATTTTTAGTCAAGCTTGTAAGCCTAAATAATACCGAAGTCCCCTTGTGGATTTATGAGGATTATGATTTGGATTTGAGATTAGGTGCCAAATTGAGATTTTCACAACAATAACATGAAGCAGTTTTTTTTATTTGCGGTTCTCATTTTGATTGTTGGAACATCACACGGACAACATATAAATATGTTGGCTTATTCCGAATTGGATCAAAGCCATCCCTATTTGCCTGCGCAAATGAAACAAGACTCGGGACTAACCATCGTGCTTCCAGGAGTATCCACGGCATGGAATCTAGGTCAAGTTCCTATAGGAGATATTTTTGTTACGGATGGCAGCGGCACATCAAGTTTGGATTTTACTAATGTCATTGATAAAATTCCATCAACCAATAATGTGTTGATTGATGCACAAATTCCAGTACTAGGCTTTGACCTACGGAAGGGTTCAAACCAATTTTCCTTGGGCTATGGTTTTCGTACTTTTTTGGATTTGGAATTCAGCAAAGGTTTTATTGATTTATATCATTTTGGGAATGGCCCATTTGTAGGAGAAGAGATGGACCTGTCGCATAGATTTGATATTTCGGCATACCATCAATTGTCCTTTGGTTATGCCAAATCTTTTGGTGGAATATCCTTGGGAGGAAGGGTAAAATGGTTGTCTGGAGTGGACAATATCTCATCCGGTGACAATCAAATGAGTCTTTATACAGACCCTGATATATATCAGCTGACCTTGAGTTCTGCGGATGGTGCAGAGTTTCACAGTGCAGGTGGTATTGTTTATAATGGTGTGGACAGCATAGATGTAAATTATAAGGCTATAGCATTTAGGAATCTAGGGTCGAATACAGGCTTTGGGTATGATCTTGGAATTTCTGGAGATTTTGAAAAATTTCATTTTGGCCTCTCTATTCTTGACATTGGCAAGATTAAATGGAATAAGGACGTAAGGACTTACACTAGTGCTTCAGAAACACTGTATGAAGGACTTGATTTGCTTGATTTTTTTAATGACGAGACCGATATCATTGTAGAAGACTCACTGAAACAATTGCTTTCTTTGGAAGAACGTTTTGAAGAATATGAAACGGATCTGCGCACAAGAATAAATGCGGTGTTGGGCTTTAATCTTACCCCGAAATATGGTCTAACCGTAAGCTATTTTAGAGATTTAAAATCCAATTATTCTGGAATTGGCTTGGTAAATAGATTTGATTTTGGAAGAATTCAAGCGCATGTAAGTATTGCCTCAGTTGACAGCAATTTGGCATTGGGTACGGCTTTAAAATTAGACTTAAAACCCATGCAGCTTTATTTAACCTTGGACAATGCTTTAGGTGTTTTTGATCCAAGCGCCACTAATTACTCCGCACTTACCTTTGGTTGGAATCTCAGCTTTTAATCCTATAAGAAATATTTAGGTAGCCTCTTGAAGATAATTGTCTATTAAAAAAGGGTTGTGCAAAAAGTATCTTTTTACACAACCCTTTTAGATTTTATATCTATTGGTTTATCGTCGTATACGAGAAGAGTCCACTTTTTTGCCATATTTCCCAAAGACATAGCCCAATCTTAATCCAAAGGCCGCGGCAGTATTGTCTCCTCCAAATAAATCCCCTCCATTTACAGTTTCAAAGGATACTTCATCGGATTGGCCGTTAGCATAATTGTTTTTAATTGACCCTAGATAATAATGCAAGCCGATGAAAGCATCAAAAGATAATTGATCATTAATGACCCACTGTTTTCCGTAGTCTAATCCAAAAGCCACATAGCGATAGGTACGATCAACCAGACTGCCTCCAAAATCATCTTCTTTTTGAAAATAAACTCCGATTCGGGGTCTTATATACGATCCATGCAAGATCGGATCGGGTCTAAAGTTTCCATCTTTCTTAAATAAGCCTTTTAACTTCAATTTATATCCAACGTCCGCGCCAATACCAGAGAGGTCGTCTTCGTCAAAGAGTCCCAATCCAAAGGTCTTTAAACTAAATTCTATGGAAGAGGCGGGATCAATGGCCTTTTCGTAGGTTAGCAATAAGGCATTTGCTCTAAAAGCCAGAAAATTCAATTTAAGGTTATGCGCTTTGTCATCGATGTAATATTCGTCAGAGTATTTGCCATCAGATTGATCGATTTTTTTCCCATAACTAAATTCTACACTTTCGACTAGAGTTCGATCAAGGGTAAAAATTATTTCATTGGGATCCCCAACTTCAACATATTTGATTTGGGTATCTGAGACTTCTTTGATCCAAACATTTAGTTTTTTTCCATTCTTTTTTACAATCTGATCTTGTGCAAAAGAGTTGATGCTACATGCGCCAATAAATAATAGGATTAGGGTAGTGATAGTAAATAATCGTTTCATAGCCGTTCTTTTTTATATATACACAAACGCGTCAAACTTAAAAATATGACCATTTTAAGAACAATATAACATTATCAAAATAAGATGTTATCGTTTGCCGATGTATTGCTTGTATTTGTCGAATAATGTGTAGTGCTCATATAGTACTATGCAAAAATATAGAACTATGTATTGCATAGTACTATATAGTTTTGTTATTTTTACATTGTCAATCATTAGTGACATAATGAAATTAGAAAATACAAAGGCACAAATGAGAAAAGGAATATTGGAACTCTGCGTCCTTTCCATAGTTTCCAAAGAAGAGATGTATCCTTCGGATATTATCAAAAAACTAAAAGAAGCTAAGCTAATTGTGGTTGAAGGAACACTGTATCCTTTATTGAATAGATTAAAGAATGCAGGGTTGTTAACCTACAATTGGAAAGAGTCTAATGCGGGTCCTCCAAGGAAATATTATTTGATCACTGAGATGGGATCAGAATTTTTGGGGAACCTTATGGAAACTTGGAGTGAATTAAATCACGCCGTAGAGCAATCCACAGAAACCTTAGTATCAAAAAAATAATCTACAAAACGATAATTATAGCAAATGAATAAAATAGTTAATATCAATCTTGGAGGCTTTCCGTTTACCGTCGATGAAGACGCGTATGCTTCTTTGAAATCTTATCTAAGTACCCTCGAATCTCATTTTGAGAAATCACAAGGATATGAAGAGATAATGTTTGATATTGAAGCAAGACTGGCTGAGCTATTACAAGACAATGCGCAACCCTCTTCGATAATTTCAAGAAAAAATTTAGAGGACTCCATTAAAATCATGGGTACGCCCGAGGACTTTGGAGCAATTATGGATGATTTGGATGATGCCCCCCAAAGTTCTTCAAGTCAATTTACATCCAAGGGTAAAAAGAAAAGAGGTCGACGGTTGTTTCGAGATCCGGACGATAAGGTTATCAGCGGAGTATGTTCTGGGATTACAAATTATTTAGGATTCAGTGATCCGTTATGGGTAAGACTCGTTGCTTTACTTTTGGTTTTTGGAGGAGGTATTTCTATCCTGGTTTATATCGTACTGATGATCATTGTACCAGAGGCAACGTCCTCTGCCGATAAGTTAGCCATGAAAGGAGAGCCCATCAATGTGGATACCATTGCTAAAACAGTCAAGGATGAATTTGATGAGATAGTGGAAAGAGGTTCTGATTCGTTATCAAATTTGGGATCAAAAAAAAAAGCCGTGAAAAAACCTCTTTTTCGTTTCGATCAACCTTATCCTCGGGGATTCATGTTTTAGGCTCCGCCATTGGTGCGGTCTTCGGATTATTCATCCAATTTTTTAAATGGATATTTTATCTCGTTGCGGGGATTTTGGTCGTCTCCTTAGGAATTACATTTGCTGCTACTTTATTCGCTTTCGTAACCACCACTCCGATTATTGGATATTTTGCAGGCAGCAGTGTTTTCCTTACTTATTTGGGCTGGTTTAGCGGATTGGCGCTTGTCATGTGCATTATCCTTGGATTAACATTTTTAATCTTAAGGTTATTTACAAATTATCGATTGAAGTCAAAGTTTCGCAACGGCTTGATTGGGTCTGGACTCATTTCCTTGGTTTTGTTAGTCTTTTGCGGACTTTGTCACTTACCTAATTATGCAGAGCATGCAGAAATCAGAGAAGAAAGTGTATACACCATCGATTCGGGAAAAGTAGTTGTCGAACAAAGTTATGTTGACTCGGATGATTTTTCATTTAACTACATTATGGGAGACAACTTCAGGATTAACAGTAAAAAGCTCTACTCACAAGACGTAAGTGTTTATATATATCAATCCGAAGGGGACAAAGTGTTGATTGAAAAAGAATTGAGTTCACATGGTCGATCAACAACAGAGGCTAGGAATTTGGCAGAAAATGCAATCATTGAAGCTGCGGTTATAGATAACCGTATTATCATACCTGAGGAATTTGAAATACGAAAAGGGGATAAATTTAGAGGACAAGACGTACGATTTAATATTTATATCCCGCAGGACAAAGAGGTTGAAATTGACAAGAGTATGAATAGATGGACCATCCGTAAAAATGAGTTTAGGCAGCGTAAGGATAAAAAAAAGAAGAAAATGAAAGTGCAGGATACTCAGATTGAAAAGAAGGCCCTTCCGATAAATGAAGGAGTAGGCGAAGGAGAGGGAGAAGGATGAAAAAGAAAAAGCTGATTTTAATAAAATAGCATCCCACGAAAGTGCGGGTGTTATTTTTTTAGTCCACAAATAAAAAATGTGCATTGCATTATATTGTATTAAAATTTTTGGACAATAATCACTATTATAGTTTTATGATATAAAACCAATTTTAGTGAATGTCTTCCAACTATATCAGGATTTTAATCAAAACGTAAGTCTGCCCTTAGAAAATCAACGGGCACTTTTTGACGAACTAAAAGACTTATATGGTTTTAAAAATTATGAGTCTTTTAGTCAACGGATCAAACCTCAAGACTACAGTTCTTTAAAATCTTCTCATTTTTTTGGTAGAGAACAATTGGCACCTTATTATGTGAGAACCAGCGGAACGAACTCACCCTCCAAATCAATTCCTGTAGGCACCAAATTTTTGCGAAGAAATCATCAACGGGCATCCGAACAAATGTTTTACAATCTCGTAATGGTTCATAAATGTGTTTCTTTTTTGATGGGCAAAAACATGGGACTGATGGGGTACAAGTACTCAGATACAATAAATGGTAAAGAAGTCTTTGATATATCTGCTTTGATGTTTCATCTGAGGCCAAAGATTTATCAAGCCATTGGTTACCCCAAAGGACTATATTACAATTGGGAAGAAAAGTTGGAAGACATTTTAAATAACTTTTCGTCAATTAGAAAAATTCGTTCTTTATGTGGAGTGCCGACTTGGATGATTTCCATGTTTAAATATTTGGAAGAATATTTTCAAAAGCCCATTCGTGAACTTTTGCCGCACTTGCAATACATCGTTCATGGAGGGGTAAAATTTGACAACTATTTCCCAATTTTTAATAAGGCATTTCCAGACCGTCAACTAAGATTTTTTGAAGTATATAATTCGACAGAAGCTTTTCATGCCTTTCAATTACATGAAGAATCTCCCGAACTTCTATTATGTACCAACACGGGGGTGTTTTACGAATTTCTTGATGGCGAAAGTATTTTTTCTTTGGCTCAGATTGAACTTGGTAAGGCATACGAGATTTTGATGACCAATGAAGATGGTCTTGTAAGATATAGAACTGGTGATGTTATTGAGTTTAGTTCTTTGACACCTGCACTTTTTAAATTTAAGGGAAGGACTTCCGAATTTATAAATGCATTTGGAGAGGATTTAGAAATTGGCCAAACAAATGAAGTCGTTGCTCAGTTAAATAGAGAATACGACCTAGGAATTCACGAGTACATTGTTTTGCCAAAATATAGCACAATGCAAGAACTTGGTTGTCATGAGTGGTTTTTGTTTATGGAATCCGAAAGCTCTTTAGAAAATCAGATTCCGCACTTCATTGATTCTAAACTTCAAGACCTAAATAATAATTACAGACAAAAAAGATCTGGTTCGAAGGGAATATTAATACCTCAAATAAATGTATTGCCCATGTCAAGTTTCAAGAGATTAATCGTTCAACAAGAAAAAAATGGCATGGGTCAATCCAAAATAAAAAGGCTTCACAATGATCGAAAGATCTACAGTCTACTGCAGAAAGTTAAACGCATGACTTCCAATATACAGAAGTGAAAAGTAGAACAGGATTTTAGCTTCATTGTATTAACTTGAGTAGGTAAAATTATTTTTTTTGAACCGCATTGCAATTTTTCTTTTGTTGATTGTGCCAAATTTAATTTTTGGCAAAAATTCTCCAGAGTCCACACCAGTTATAGATAGTTTGCAAGGCTTGATTTTTACGAGTGTTTCAGTCAAAGAAAAGGTTGACATCTATAATAAAATTGCTTTCCAATATTTATTTGTTGATACTACGAGGTCTTTAAACTATATTGATACTGCCTCTACCATATCCAAAGAGATTGACTATCCTCAAGGTATCGCCAGAGCTTTAAACATACATGCGATACACCACAGTTTTCAAAATAGGCAAGAACAAAGTTTAGAGCTCAATACTAAGGCGCTTACTTACTGTGGTGAAAATGATCATTTTGTCAAAGGGAAAATTTATAATGGTATTGGTCTTTCTTATCAGAGAAAATACATAATTGACAAGTGTTTGGAAAACTACCACAAAGCATTGTTTCATTCTTCGGCAGATAAAGATACCCTGACCATGTCCATCGTACTTGGAAATATTGCCGGGCTAAACAGCACTGCAGGTAATGATAAAGAGGCGAAGAAATATTTTTTGCAATTAGAGAAGGTAGCTGGAGACTACAAGGACGTAAATGTCCAATTTGCCTTTCACTTAAGATTTGCAGAATTTTTAACCAAACAGGAAGAATATGATGCCTCGGTAAAACAACTTAAAAGCGCCCTGGAGATTGCAAATAAACTTCAGCACAATAGTAAAATTAGATTGGTCCAACTTCAATTAATTATAAACTATGTCAATGATGAAAAATTCGAACTTGCACAAGAACATTTGCAAAATCTAGTTAATCCTGCATTGAGTCCAACGCCTCACACCTTTATGAGATATGAATATTGGAGTTGTGATTTGGCCTACAGAAAAAAGAACTATCGCAAAGCAATTGGTCATGCAAACACGGGCTTGAGCAGAATTAAGGAATTGGATGACTACTATTTTTATAAACCTCGTTTTTTAAAAATATTACATGATTCTTATCAAAAAGTAGGTAATTATAGAGAGGCATATGTTCATTTAAAGGACCTCAAGGTCTGGCAAGATAGTGTTGATCTAAAAGAAAGAGAGGATAAGTTTTTAGAGCTCGAATCGAAGTATCAATCTGAGAAAAAGGAAATTGAAAATGCTTTACTGCTGGAACAATCCAACATCAAAAGTGTAAAGCTTAAACAACGAACATTCATCACAGCAGCGTCATTGTTATCCCTTTTGTTGGCTTTTGTTTTGGTATA
Source organism: Saprospiraceae bacterium (assembly GCA_020627705.1). Lineage (GTDB taxonomy): Bacteria > Bacteroidota > Bacteroidia > Chitinophagales > Saprospiraceae > JAHDHU01. Next base: position 1,449 of record JAHDGJ010000027.1, on the reverse strand, counting down.
TATACTTTTTAGAAATGCGCGAAAAGAAAAATTAGCCAATGAGCTTTTAGAAGAGCGAGTGGTAGAACGAACCCAAAAATTGCAAAAGTCAAATGAAGAATTAGAACGATTTGCTTACATCGCGTCCCATGATTTAAAAGAACCTATAACAACGATAAGAAGTTTTTCGGGACTTTTGAAAAATGAGTTATCCTCATCTGCGCATTCGGATTCTGCCAAAGAGTATTTAGAGATTATCAAAACAAGTTCGGATCAAATGCAATTTCTGGTTGAAGGAATTTTAGATTATACCAAATTAGGAGAAAACGTAACTACCAAAATGGTTGATCTAAATGAGATTTTAGCAGAGGTAAAACTTTATCTGCGCCAGTTGATAGAATCTAAAAACGCTCAAATAACTGCGGACATTCTTCCCAGCATTGTTTGTAATCCAATTCAAGTATTCCAAGTGTTTAAAAATTTAATAGAAAATGGTTTGAAATATAATGAGTCTAAGGAATGTAAGGTAGGCATACATTTTTCTAAAGATTTAAATTTTTACATGCTTGATTTTAAAGATAACGGCATAGGGATCGATGAAAAATATAAAGATCAAATCTTCAATATGTTCGAAAGATTGAATAATAGATCGGATTATAGCGGCTCTGGTTTAGGATTATCCATTGTTAAGAAAATTATTGGTCTAATGAATGGGAAGGTATCTCTTCATAAAAGCGACCATAGCGGAACAACATTTAGAATCTTTCTGCCTCGACCAAAGGAGGAATAAAAATTAATTATAGCTACGTTAAAGACTTTAAAAATATGGATTCAATTTCTGTAGTTTGGTTTTTTTATTTTTCCATTTTTTGCTTTTCATGTACTTTGAATCCAAACAAAGTAGAAGCATTTAATACCAAATATGTTCCCCAAGACCTCGAGTTATTTAATAAAATAGTTTCTTTAGATAAAGAGCTTTTTGACGCTTACAATACCTGTGATGTGGCAACGCAGGATTCTTTAATTTCGGAAGATTTAGAGTTTTATCATGACCTTGGGGGGCTGATGACTTCAAAGCAAGATTTGTTAGAAGCATTAAAAAACAATATTTGCGGAAAAGTTACACGGACCTTGATCGAGGGTTCGAATGAGGTTTATCGAATACAAAATTATGGTGCAGTACAAATGGGCATGCATAAGTTTTATAATAAGGAGGAGCCTATTGCCGAATCCAAGCCTAGTAAATTTATCACGATCTGGAAAAATGAAAATGAGCAGTGGAAAGTCACAAGGGTAGTAAGTTTACATTAAAATACCATTCATTTTTGCGCAGAATTGAGAGACCTTTATTACTTCTTTTCTAAAAGTAGTGCAAATTTGAATTGTAATCCTTGATCCTTGATCCTTGAACCTTGAACCCATGTCTAATTATATCGATGGTTACTTTTTCCCTTTAGCGAATAAACATAA
>JAHDGJ010000026.1 GCA_020627705.1 Saprospiraceae bacterium | reverse complement strand
CCCTTACCCGCCCGACAGACGGAGCTGTCGGTTCTCGCTTTAATCATTTTCCCTTACCCGCCCGACAGACGGAGCTGTCGGTTCTCGCTTTAATCATTTTCCCTTGCCCGCCCGACAGACGGAGCTGTCGGTTCTCGCTTTAATCATTTTCCCTTACCCGCCCGACAGACGGAGCTGTCGGTTCTCGCTTTAATCATTTTCCCTTGCCCGCCCGACAGACGGAGCTGTCGGTTCCCTCTCTTCATTTCTCAACATTTCAAAATCTTGATTCGCTACGGCAGGGACGCCGACATCCTTGTCCACATCTTAGGTTCTCGCTATAATCATTTTCCCTTGCCCGCCCGACAGACGGAGCTGTCGGTTCCCTCTCTTTAAAAGGTGTATTTAACACCTTTTAATTCCACCTCTTTGAGGCGGAACCGTTCGGTCATCTCCAGGATCGAATCAGGTTCGAATCCTCTTAAATGGTTTCTATAAAACAAAAAGCCCACTTCAAAAATGAAGCGGGCTTTCGTGGTGCCTCCAGGAATCGAACCAGGGACACATGGATTTTCAGTCCATTGCTCTACCAACTGAGCTAAGGCACCTTTAAATGGATGGCAAATTTATACTCTTTTTTCTTTTACTTACCTATGTTCGTACTTTTTTTATGCAAAGACCTAAATATTGTTCCTTATTAGATTGTGATTTTGGCAACTTTCAAATTCTAAGTTCTGATAAAGGAATCACACAAATTCGTATTGCAGAGCAGCCGATGGATGAATTCGAGTCGCATCATAGCTTCTTATGTAGAAAAGAATTGCTGGACTATTTTGATGGAAGACTGCAAAAGTTTACCGTTAATCTAGATCTACAACATGCTTCCGATTTCCATCGAACAGTATGGAATTCCCTTATCGACATACCCTATGGTACGACAACAAGCTATCTACAATTAGCCAAAAACCTTAACAATGAAAAAGCCATCCGTGCTGTCGGAAGAGCAAATGCACTAAATCCGATTCCTTTTGTAATACCCTGTCATAGAGTAATAGGCTCAGATGGAAGCCTCACAGGCTATGCTTTAGGACTCGATTTAAAGCGAAGACTTTTAAATCTTGAAAATCCAATAAAATTTCCATTACAAAAATCTTTGTTCTAGTTGTTAACGTAAGAAGCAATGAGTCTAAATGGAGGTATACGAACTTCAAAGAATTCATTGGTATCTAGATTCTTCATCTCATAAAGTCCATACATCTTTCCAATTGGTGTTTGTAGAACAGAAAAAGAATCATACGAATGGCTTTCACCTGGTCCAATAATAGGTTGTACCCCAATGACCCCTGGACCTCTAACCTCTCTACGTTGATTGTTGGCATCCAAAATAATCCAATGCCTATTCAATAATTGCACTTCATGGAATCCCTTATTGTGAATTTTAACATGGTAGGCGTAAACAAATTTGCCCTTATCAGGATAAGAACTTTCCTCCAAAAAATTTGGACGCACAGAAACTTGAATTCCCTTTGTAGTTAGATTACTCATGTTTATATAAAATCTTCCACAATAATTTCGGCTTCTTCAAGCGTAACTTCAAGAAGGTCGTTAATTAAAACTTTATCAAATTTATTCTGAAATTTCATCTCTCGCTTGACTCTTGAAATTCTTTTCTTCAAACTCTTCTCAGATTCTGTATTTCTATTCGTTAATCTTTCAATTAATGTTTCAACACCTGGGGGACAAATAAACACTGCTAAGCATTGATCTCCATATTTCTTCTTGATTGCACGTGCACCTTTAACATCAATGTCAAAAACGATATGTTTTTTATCTGCCCATAGTCTTTCAACTTCCGATTTTAACGTACCATAATATTGATCCTCATACACTTCTTCCCATTCGACAAACTTTCTTGATCTTCTCCTAGCTTTGAATTCTTCCACAGAAAGGAAGTAATAATCCTTTCCATCCTTTTCTCCCTTGCGTTTATCTCTAGTCGTTGCTGAAATAGAAAAACCTAAATGGTCAAATTTTTTCAATAAATGCCGAACTACCGTTGTTTTTCCAGCACCTGAAGGCGCGGTAAAAACAAACATTTTTCCTTTAAACTCCTTTGACATTGGTGTGCTTAAACAATATTTAGTACTTGCTCTTTGATCCTTTCTAATTCATCTTTCATAGCAACGACTCTTTGTTGAATGTTTGCGTCCTGGGCTTTAGCGCCTAGAGTGTTTATTTCTCTACCCATCTCTTGAGCAATAAATCCAAGTTTTTTGCCATTTACATCAGCCTTTCCATTTATGATATCCAAAAAATAATGACAGTGTTGCCGCAGTCTAACCTTCTCTTCATTAATGTCTAATTTTTCTAAATAGTATACCACTTCTTGTTCGAAACGATTTTGGTCTACCCTTTCGGATTGTAAAAACTCCTCCAATTTGCTGTTTAATCGAATTTTAAGCTTATCAATTCTACTTTTTTCAAAAGGCTCGATTTCTTCAAGCTTATCAATAATTACACGTACACTTTTTTCAAAATCCTCTTTTGTTGCTTGTCCTTCCGCTTTTCTGTATTCTTTTAATTTTGACAAGGCCAGAAATGCTACTTCTTTTATTTTATTCCACTCCTCTTTATCAAGGTCCTTTACTTCCGTTTTTATAACATTGGGAATGCGCAATATGGATTGCATATAATCTCCTCCATCCGCAAGGTTCAATTCCTTCAATTCGGTGTAGTATTTTGTAAACAATTCTTTATTAAGGGCATATTCTTCTTCACCATATTTTGAATCAACCACAACCGACGCATCTACTTTTCCACGCTTCGTACCCTCCATAATTAACTTGCGGATTTCAATTTCTTTATCTCGAAAGTTGCTGGGAACTTTCAATCTTAAATCAGTGGTCTTTCCATTCAAGGATTTTATCTCCACACTAATTTCTTTGTCATTATACGTTGCACTCGCCCTACCAAAACCTGTCATAGATAAAATCATAGAATGTATTTTAGAAACAAAGATACTAATGATATTTAGGTATAAATATTGCATCTACAGAGCATATCATATTGATTAATAGCTAATTATTGCAAATTAGCCGCTCGAAAAAGCAAATAAAATGTTTCTTCAAGTCAAATAAATTGCGAAATTTGCAGTCCCTTGTGAAAAATCATAAGTTTTTAGCATAACTAATTCTAAATCAAACAGATAGAATGAGAAAAGCTGATCTAGTTAACATTATTTCAGAAAAGACAGGTGTCCCTAAAGTGGATGTATTGGTTTCATTGGAAATGTTTTTTAATGAAGTTAAGGCTTCGCTTTCAGGAGGTGAAAATGTATATGTAAGAGGTTTTGGTTCGTTTGTGATTAAGAAAAGAGCTAAGAAAATCGGACGTCACATTAAGCAGAATAAAGCAATAGAAATACCAGAACATTATATTCCGGCATTTAAGCCTGCTAAAATTTTTACGGACCAAGTAAAAGAAAAGGTGACATCCTTACCAGAAGGCAATGAGTAATAGGGGTAAATATCCTATTGGTATTTTGCTTTTTAGCATTTTGGTGTTTTGTGTGTTATATTTTGTATTAGACACAAAACCCCAAGAGCAAAAGCTGCTTGAAAAGTCAAGAGCTGCAAATTTTGAAAGTACAAACATTCAAATCTTAAAAAAAGAGGCAAACAATGATCTTGCGCTTGAAGTGAAGCAATTTCTTGAAGCTTTAGAGTTGCAATACCACCAAGAACAAGACAGCATAGCGAAAGATTCTTTAAGAGAGGTTTTATCTAGCCAATGGTTTAAAGCAGGTCAACCGGCAGTTGCGGGTTATTATGCTGAAGAAATTGCAAAAGATAAAAGTGATGCAGAATCATGGGGCATTACAGGATCCACGTATTATTACGGTATCCAGAATGAAACAGAAGATAAAGTAAAGCAATACTGTAAATCAAGAGCTTTAAAAGCTTTTGACAATGCGATCTCTCTAAATCCTGATAATATAGATTATAAAATCAACAAGGCTTTGGTCTTTGTTGAAATGCCTCCACAAGACAATCCAATGACAGGTATTCTTCAATTGGTTCAATTGCGAAAAGATTACCCAGGTACTCCAAAGGTTTTAAATCAATTGGGAAGATTGGCGCTTCAAACGAATCAAATTGATACTGCTTTGGAGAGATTGAATGAAGCGTACGAGATAAATCCGAATAATAAAACTACAGTTTGCCTTTTAGCGGAAGCGTATACCAAAAAAAATGAAACTTCTTTGGTAGAAAAATTCGTTAGTAAGTGTACAGAACTAATTAATAATAAATAAACATAAATTTTATGCCTTGCGGTAAAAAAAGAAAACGACATAAGATCTCTACTCACAAAAGAAAAAAGAGACTTAGAAAGAACAGACATAAGAAAAAGAAATAACTAACAGGATACAATAAGGAAGGTACACTTTAGGGTACCTTCCCTTGAGGCTCTTGAGCTGTGGATGTGTTTCATTATTATAAGATCAACACCCAACAAAGAAATAATTAACACCCCTTCAGCATATATACATCCAACTCTTTTCTGGCCTCTTTGAATTCCATAAAAACGTTAAAGTGGATAAGGAGTTAATAATTAATTCAACTCCTTCAGAAGTAGAAGTTGCTATTCTTGAGAACAACAAGTTGGTTGAGCTACATCAGCAAAAAACCAGTGATAACTTTTCTGTAGGAGATATTTTTCTGGGCTACATCAAAAAGACTATGCCCGGACTTAATGCGGCATTCGTCGAAATTGGTCATGATAAAGATGCATTTCTTCATTATACTGACCTTGGGCCGCAATTAAAATCATTAGTGAAGTTCACTAAACAAGCAATGAATGGTAATCATAATTCCCATTTGCTTGAGAGCTTTCAGTTAGAAAAAGACATTTTAAAATCTGGAAAGATTGATCAGGTGCTTTCAAAAAGAGACCCTGTTTTAGTACAGATCTTGAAAGAGCCTATTTCAACCAAAGGACCACGATTAAGTTGTGAAATTACCATACCAGGTAGATTTTTGGTCTTGACACCTTTCAATGACATTGTTGCCGTTTCTAAAAAAATAAACGACCAAGAAGAAAGAGTCCGTTTAAGAAATCTTGTAGATAGCATACGTCCCAAAAAAATGGGGGTCATCGTGCGTACAGCTGGAAAAGGTAAGAAAGTAGCAGACCTTCACCAAGAGCTTAGCGAGCTAGAAGCAAAATGGAAGCAGATTTATTCTGAGTTAAAATCAAACAAACCGCCAGTAAAACTTCTTAGTGAAATTGATAAGGCAAGCTCCATTCTCCGAGATATGCTCAATGCTAATTTCACAAAAGTTGTGATCAACGAAGAGAATCTGTACAGAGATGTCAAAAATTACATGAAACAAATAGCTCCGAAACGAGTCAAGATTGTTTCTCAGTATAAAGGAAAAAGGCACATTTTCGATGCCTTTCCAATAAACAGACAAATCAAGGCCTCTTTTGGCAAAACTTCGACTTTACGAAGTGGTGTGTATCTGGTTATTGAAGGCACAGAAGCCATGCACGTCATTGACGTGAACAGTGGGCCTAAAATGATAAAGAAAAACCAAGAAGATGCTTCTATCCAGGTAAATCTAGAAGCAGCCCAAGAAATAGCGCGTCAATTGAGACTAAGAGATATCGGAGGTTTGATCATTATTGACTTCATTGACATGAGAAGTAATGATAATCGTTCTAAGCTTTACAAGGCCATGAAAGAATTTATGAAGAATGACCGTGCACAACACACTATTCTTCCCTTAAGTAAGTTTGGGTTAATGCAAATTACGCGTCAACGGGTAAAGCCGGCAACAAAAATTAAAACCGACGTTACTTGTCAAGTCTGCGATGGTTCTGGAAAGTCTACTCCAAGTATTTTGGTAATGGACCAAATTGAAAGAGATTTTGATTTTATTCTAAACAATAAACCTTCTTCTAAGTTAAAATTGGAAGCACATCCATTTATTGTAAGTTACCTTACGAAAGGTCTACCAAGCTTGAGAATGAAATGGTGGAGAAAATATGGGAAGTGGCTGAAAACCGCTACGAATGAAAACTTTCATTTAAAACAATTTAAGTTTTACGATAGCGCAAATGATGAAATCCGATTAAATTAGGAGGATTCATTGTGTTTTGATTAATAAACTATTTGTACCAAAGAGCAAAGTACTCATTGCACCTTTAAATTGGGGCTTAGGTCATGCCACCCGATGCATACCTATTATAAACCACTTGCTAGAAGCTCAGTGTAATGTTACTATTGCTACAGATAAAGAAGCATTAAACCTATTAAGGCTGGAGTTTCCCCGCTTAGCTTTTGTCGAACTGCCAGCATACATGGTACATTACAAGCACCGCAGTTTGGCCTTCAACATTTTAAGTCAGTTTCCAAAATTTGCAAAAATCTTCAGGGCTGAAAAAAAACGTATTGATCGGTTACAAGAGAAAGAAAAGTTTGACCTCATTATCTCAGATTGCAGGTATGGTATTCGGAGCAAAAACGCTAAGAACATTCTTATTACACATCAACTGAATCTTCAATTTGACAATAAATTAGTACGTGCTCTAAGTAATGCTGCTAACAGCTTTTTTATTAAAAAATTTGATGAGGTTTGGGTTCCTGACTTTAAGGATCATCGCCTTTCAGGTGCACTTTCCAAAAACAAAGATTTGGTCAATGTGAAATTTCTTGGAGGTCTTTCTCGATTTACCAAACAAGATATGGATCTCATATTCGATGTCTGTGTTGTCCTATCGGGACCAGAACCGAAGAGAACGATATTAGAATCCAAATTATTAGATATTCTTTCCAAAAGAAAAGATCTGAATATTGCTTTTGTTTGTGGAACCCAAAAAGAAGCAGCACCGCCTTATAGCCCAAACCTTACCATGCACAATTTCCTAGAAAGCAAAAAACTAAATCAACTTCTCAATGCTTCCAAACTAGTACTAAGCCGAACCGGTTACACCACCTTAATGGACCTTTCTGCTCTTTCAAAAAAAGCTATTTTAATCCCTACTCCAGGACAGTCCGAACAAGAATACCTTGGCAAATGGCACAAAAAAAATGATCTATTTCAGATTCTTGAAGAACATGAAATAGATCATTTAAACGACTTATTGGGCTAAATGATCAGGGTTAAAGAATAACAATATTCTCCCAGTTTATCGTTTGCGTGCCCTGAATTTTCATTCGATATACACCTTTCGACAAGGCGCTTAAATCAATTGATACCTCCGTTTTAGAAAGATCAATATTTCGGATCCAAACAGATTTTCCACTCGTATCAAAAACCTCAATTTCGTATTCATCTGAGATTGAAGCGTTGATATAAATGATGCCATTGCTTGGATTAGGATAAACAAAAAGCTCATTTTTATCCACCTCTACCGCTTGTGTCCGTACGAAACGCACATTAGAATATTCAAAAGCACCGTCAAAATCGACTTGCTTTAGTCGGTAGTAATATATTTTGTTGCTTAAAACATTTTCATCTACAAATCGGTAGACATTTTCTAAACTGCTGTTTCCTTTCCCTTCTACAAAACCGATTTCAACAAAATTTTCTGCATCTAAACTTCTTTCGATAGTAAAGCCTTTGTTGTTTACTTCTGAAGCAGTAATCCAATCTAATACCACTACTTCATCTCTAAGGTGCGCATCAAAAGACTTCCAATTTACTGGAACAACCGAACAGACAATGTTGGCATCCCATCCATCACCCGCAACAGATCCATCTGAGGTAAAAACAAAAGTCAAACATTCGTTAGTGGAAGTTATTGACCCTCCACCCGGGGCATTGGTACCGCAAAATGTGCCAAGATTTGCAGCCGCATCAGAAGCCCCATCATACACAGTTAAACCATCGTAGGCACAATTCGTCTCATTTTCAATACTAAAAGAAGTAAAATTTACTGTGACTGTCTCTCCTGAAGGGGCACAATAAGTATAGGTAACATTTTCATTGTTGGCGTATCCACAATCTTGACCAGGGTCAGTAAAATTATCTCCACATCCACATGCCGCACAAGTACCTCCACAATCAATACCTCTTTCATTACCGTTTTGAATTCCATCACTACATGTTGGTGCACTAAGACAATTTACAGTTGCTTCCCAACCTCCTCTGTTGACAGTACCATCAGAAGTAAAACGTACTGTAATACAAGTACCTGTGCTTTCTATACAACCACCTCCTGGAGCTGATCCCAAATCAGGACCACAAAAAGCACCCATGCTCGGAGAAGATATGGTTGGGCCATCAAATACTTCCATTACATCCCACGTACAGGTTGCATTATTCTCAATGTCAAAAGATGAAAAGTTTAATTCAACTACTTGACTTGTTGGTGCACAAAAGGTCCAAGTTTCATCTTCACCATTTCCATAATTCCCTCCAGTCCCTCCAGTGTCTGTAAACGTAGATCCACAATCATTACACATTGGATCAGAAGCGTCTAATACTGTTACGGTATAAGAAGCCGATTCTACTGGAGAACTAGCTCCGGCGTTTGATACTTCTAAGTCTACACTCAAAGTACCACTACTACTAACAGTGATCGTTGGGTTTTGCATACTTGACGTAGTTGGCGAAACACCTGCGCCACTAAAGGTCCAAGCCCATGTTGTTAACGCGCATCCTGTAGATTCATCTGTAAAACTGATTGATTCACCAGGACAAAGTGTAAAGGACCCTGTTGCTGGAGAAAAAATTGCCGTCGGGACATCTGAAGATGGGCACCCACTAGGATAAGTTGGTGCATAAGTTGGCAAATCAGAAGAAGCGCAAGCGGTAACATCAGATTTATATGCCTCATTCGTCCCTACTCCTGCTTGGCTCGCAGCATTGAACATAACTTGACTTTGTCCTTCAGTAAACATGTACATACAATCATCATCAACGTAATCCATAAAATTGAACCAAAAATCTGGTGTGCCACAATCATTAGATGAGTTGGTACAAGAGCTGGTTGTTACTGTAGGACAACCAAAATTAGAATTACTTTGATCTGGAGTATCAGCAATTCCATCTCCATCACTGCATCCAGCAAAAATATGCTCTAATCCAAAATAATGTCCTGCCTCATGTGTAGCTGTTCTTCCCAAATTATAGGTTCCATTTGTATCAATACCCGTACCAGAAGTGCAGCCCCCCGTAGCACCACCAAACGCTGAGGCTAAAACATAAAAGCCATTTCCATCTGGATCCGTACCTCCAAACAAAGGTGCCACTCCCAAAGTTCCACCAAATCCAGGAGGAGAAACATCTGAAACAAAAATATTCATATAACCAGCCCAAGCCGGTGCATCAATACCTCCTGTCCACGTATAATCTCCTACGGTAATAGCATATCCGCCGACTACCGTTTCGCCTGCTGGATGATCCATAGATGCCAAACAAAATTGTATACAAGAACCTTGACTTAATACCTCTGGCGGATAATCTTCGCAACATGATGAAGAAATATTACAATAGTTCGTGATGTCAGCATTATAAGCTCCAAAATCCTCATTCATGACATCTATTTGTTCCAAGGCTTTATCCACAAGACAGGTAACATTAGATGTATTTACATTACCATTATAATGAACCGCAACTGGAATAATTAATGGGCTGGCACACGTAACTCTTTGCTCTAAATCGACTTCCGAAAAAACATCTTCTTTGACCTGATTTAACCACTTGGAGTAGTCAATGTTCTTTATGGCTTCTTGCTGCCATGTATCATGAGCGCATCGATTTTGGGCACTGATTGAAAAAGCACATAATAATGAAAATAGGCAGGAAGTTGCCTTTAGGAATGTTCTCATCTCATTAAGGTTTACTTGAAGTTAATAAAACAATTCGAATCAATGGGCATTATACCTTTCCGTTATAGTTAGCAATCGTATTTTTTAATCCATTCGCAACAAATGATTTCGTAGCCTCAGCGCATTTTTTTATAATTGGAAGTAGTTGATTAAGTTCTTCATCCGTCCATTTCCCCAAAACAAAATTGATTTGCTTGCCTTTGGAGTAATCATTTCCAATGCCTACCCGAAGACGCACAAAGTTTTGATTTCCAAACATCGAGATGATGTCCTTTAAACCATTATGCCCTCCATCGCTGCCCTTGGATCTTATTCGAAGTTTTCCAAAATCCAAATTTAGGTCGTCCACAACGACGAGTAGATGTTCTTGTTTTATTTTTTTCTTTTGAAGCCAATATCGAATTGCTTTGCCGCTCCTATTCATCAGCGTACTGGGTTTTAACAAGACGATGGTTTTACCTCGATATTTTACCTCTGCAATGGCACCATGACTCTCATTTTTAAATTGAGCTTTTGTCTCTTCTGCAATTTGATCTACCACTTCAAAGCCAATGTTATGCCGAGTACCTACATACTCTGCACCAATATTCCCTAGGCCAACTATTAAAAATTTCATTGGATCGTCTACAATTTTATTCTTTCTAAAAAAGCTGAAAATTCGACTAAACATATATCTCTCCTATCATGTAAAGTTTCGCCGAGCCAGAAATCCTCACACGGTCCTCCATCAATTCACATTTTAAATCGCCTCCTCTTTTAGAAACCTGCTTGGCGACCAATTCCTTTTTGTTCAAAACGTTTGCCCAATAAGGTGTTAAACTGGTATGCGCTGAGCCGGTAACAGGATCTTCGTTGATGCCCACCTGTGGGCCAAAAAACCGAGAAACAAAGTCTACCTTTCCACCTGGTGCAGTAACAACTATTCCCCTTGCATCGACCTTACTTAGTGCAGAAAAATCAGGATTCAACATTTCTACATCTTCCTGTTTTTCATAAACCAACAGGTAATCTGTTTTTCCTCTCCATGTTTCAAGAGGAGCCCTTTTTAGGGCTTGATTTAACACCGAATTGTTTTCCACTTTTTCAATCCTATCAATTGGAAAATTCATAGATAGTTCGATATTGTTATTCTCTACATATAAAGAGCCGCTTCTTGGGGAATAGAATTCTAGACGCTGCGCATTTGATTCGTAATGGTTGAATATTACAAAAGCGGTAGCTAGAGTCGCATGTCCGCATAAGTCAACTTCCGTAAATGGGGTAAACCATCTAATTTGATATACTTCATTTTTCTTTACGGCAAAAGCAGTTTCTGATAGATTGTTTTCTAAAGCAATGGATTGCATAATGTCATCTGCAAGCCATTCTTCTAAAACACAAACAGCTGCTGGATTACCTGAAAAAGGTTTATCAGTAAAAGCATCTACTTGATATAATTTTAAATTCATAATTCTTTTCGCTAAATAGGTCCTAAATACAGAAAGAAGACCTTTTTGGGACAGTAAAGTTCAACAAAACCCAGCTTCTTTTCATTCTTTCAACAATAAATTCATTAAATGTAATTAGGTGCGATTGGGTCAAAAATTCAGTTTATAAATTGTAAACCCTATGTTTGGTTTTTGATTTATTGTATTTCTTTATTGCCAAGCTTTCCAATAGTTTGCTAAAGAATCAAAGCTAAAAAAGATGATAAAGCGAATGCTCTTCAAGAATCCGGCAAATTTAAAATTGCATGGCTTATTGGTATCTAGATTTAAAAACAACCCACGCATAAAGCTTCTATTAGGAAAAAGCCATGGTTCTTGCTCAATTAAATTAAAGTTGCTGATCACATATGTGATCTGTCGGATTGAAAATTTTGGTTATATATTGAGTGATAGCAGCAAGAATTCATCCTTGCTCTATTTTAGAAAAAGCGAATTCAAATTTTCACTCCAAGACACATTGCGATATATATACTTGTTGGTGAAAGTTATTGGTATTTCTAGAGTTCCAAATCTGCTGTATCAAGAACGTTTAATAAAGCAAATCAGAAACCGAAACGCAGGTGCAAACTTATGTGCCGACTACTTATATGTATGGTTTTTGGCACAAGAAAAAAATTATTCCAAAATTGATGGATTGCTGAGCTTGCGAAGATTAATTTTTGATAAAGCAGACTTTCTTAATCTACCCATTTATATCGAAACATCAGAACAACGATTGGTTCCTTTATACCAAAGAATGGGCTTTACTTTTTACCATGAGCAAAACTTCTCGACTGGGTTAAAACTATACTTCGCAAAGTATGAACCTTATCTAACCAAGCTCTCAAACTCATTAGCAGCATGAATAACACTTTAAAATTTCCAAACGATCCAAAGGACAAGCTGTTTTTTACAGAGTTACAAAAAAAGGTAAATGCCTATTTTAAACTCAATCATTGCACAAAAACAGGAAACAGTTTTCTGAAATTGAAGGCTATAACATTGCTGTTATCTTACATTATTTTGTATCTCTTAACACTACGTGTCCAATCAATTCAATGCTATATTCTTTTGCAAGCAATACTTGGCATTCTTACTATTTCGCTGGCACTCAATGTAGCCCATGACGCGGCTCACGGGACTTTTTCTTCCAGTGCAAATTGGAATAAGTTAATGCTCTACACCTTTGATTTACTCGGAGCAAACGGGTATTTGTGGAAAATGAAACATGTACATTCGCACCACCCTCATGTCAATATTCCAAACATGGATGGAGATATAAAACAGAGCAATTTGGTCCGAATCTTTCCAAATGCAAGCTTTAAGTCCTTTCATAAATACCAATACTTATACATGCCTGTATTTTATCTCTGTTATACATTGGTATGGCTTTTTTTTCGGGACTTTAGAGATATTTTAAGCTCAAACATTAGCGGTAAGCCTGGTTTTAAACATTCCAAGAGGGCTGTTCTTTTTCTAATTTTTGGTAAACTGCTATATCTGATTCGCATCATAGTATTGCCTTATATCTTGCTTCCTTTTTCTTTTGGACAAATTCTTTTGGGATTTGTAGCATTACATTTTGCTTCTAGTGTTACCGTAGCCCTTGCACTAATAAGTGCCCATGTAGGTGAAGATTCAATTTATCCTGAACCTGATGAAAAAGGAATGATGCCCTTTAGTTATGTGCGGCACCAAATAATTACTACCGTTGATTTCTCAACCTCCAATTCATTTTTAACACACCTATTCGGGGGATTCAATCACCATGTGGTCCATCACTTGTTCCCTAAAATTTCGCATATACACTATCCCGTTATAACGGAAATATTAAAAGAAGTTTGTGCCAAGCACAAGATACCTTACAAAAGCAACCCCACTCTTTGGAAAGCTATTTGCTCACATTTTAATTTTTTAAAAATGAGAAGCGCCAACAATTTGGCTGTAGAATACCTCGAAATGTGATTAATTTTTGATCATTTTTTCCCAAACCAATTCGTCTTCAAATTGAATGGCAACATAATAAATACCTTTACTCAAATCACTTACATCAATCATATTTTTTGGTAGGAAATTGGTGTTCTTTTGCAAAACCAATTTACCAGAAGCACTATATATCAAAATCTTGTCTATTGATTCATAAGATTGACTTATAACTTCTAATTCCGTACGAACCGGGTTGGGGATAAGTTTAATTTCTCTAGAATCATTATTAAAGATTACATTTCGGGTATCGCTCCATTCAAATTGTCCATCAAAATCAATTTGTTTAAGGCGATAAAAGTTTTTGCCCTGTACAGGGTTTGGATCAATAAATTCGTAAGTCCTCTGCAGCGAAGTATTGCCATTGCCTTTGACCCATCCTATTTTGATAAAATCCTCTATTGCCGAAGCTCTATATATTTCAAAACCTTCGTTATTTACTTCGGACTCCGTAGTCCAATTCAACTCGACTTTTTTGTTTTTAAGTCTCGCATCGAATTGAGAAAGCTCCACAGGTACAGGGGCTTTTAATGACAATCTTATCTTATAAGGAGTCGTCCACCCACTTTCGGTCATCCCTTCATGGATTATTCTTATATAATTCACTCCTCCCAAATTTAAATCAGCGTTTAAGATAGTCATCGTAGAGGAAGAGCTGCCTGAAGGTAAGGACAGCGCTACATCTCCAGAAACTGACATGGCGGTATAATCTGAAGGGTTATTGAAATATTCTAAGGTGGAAGCATTGGCAGTCATCGGTGTAAACTCTATGCAAAGGTCCTCAGTTATCCCACTGGGGATCTCAAATTGATACCAATCTGGATCTGTGGTGTTAGGTCCCTCAGGCGCACTTGCAGAACGTAATTGACCCACCCCTACATATGGAACAGTTGTTCCCAAATTCAATTGCCAAGCCCATATAGGGTAATCAGCTTCATCTAAAGCCCTTACAACAGTATTGACTTCATCGTCCACTCCTAAATGACCTACATCGGTCAAAAGTGTATCTGTCAAACGATGATCCACTCCATCTGTTGGTCGCGGAGTATTGCCATCATAAATCCATTGGCGATCAATGTCAACCACCCCATCTCCATTAGTTAAGGGTATAACTGAAGTTACCCAAGTATACCTTATGTCCGTAGGTAGCGTCATGTTGTCATTATCGTATGTGCCTCCACTGTTGTTTATACCAACAATATTATCATCACTCGAATCACCATCACAATTGACGTCGTGATTCCAATAGCCCCATGGATTTGATTCAGATCCCCCGAAAAGGTAAGGTCCTGGACACGAAACTGCAAATCCACACTGAAACAGCGCATTGGTGTAGCTATACCTTAAGTCTCTGGTAGCTTCTGAACTTGCATCCGGCAAACCATCTCTTGTGATAACTTTTTCGTCTTTAAGCCAAGGACTACCAAAAAAATTACTTCCTAAATGTGGAGTAACTGTGGTAACCGCTTTCTTTACACCATGTCCATCGTCCAATCCAGGGGTCCACCATTGTCCATTGTCCCTTTGTAAATATTCGCGTATTTCTAAACCTCCCATCGAATGTCCAACTAAAATAACTTTTGACTTGTCAGGGTTAGCTCCAAGAACCGCTTGAATCATTTTGCCCAATGCATACCCTTGCTTATAAATGGCCGATTCATTGCTATCACTTTCCACCCCACTAACCGACTCGCACGAGTTAATATCAATCATCGGATTGTTTATATCCTCATTCCAGAAGTTTTGGAAGTTTATAGAATACACACATCCAGGATTCATGGTATTACTAAGATTATTGAAACTGACTAATACATCATCGTCAGAATTACCGGGAATGCCATCAGGGCCCCAAATGTTGCTTGAAGATTGGGCATTGAGTACCGCATGGAATACATCGCTTTGAGGTCCCCATATGTTTTGGAAATTAGCATCATTATATGTACCGATATAACTTTCTGCATTGCCAGTAAAGCCGTGTAAAAAAATAATAGGGTAAGGACAGTCGCAAGATTGAGCAGTAACCTTAGATGCCAAAAAGTTGAGGCAAATTGCCCAAAGTATAATAGTTCTCATAATTTCTCCAGTTTAAGGTGTTCTGGTAGACTTCAATTTACAAGAAAAATCATCAACTACTAAAAAATTTTCTTCTTAACTGATAAATCCTTAAACATTTACAATTGTTAGTACCCGATTAAAAAACGACTAATTGGTTATGCGGATTATATTTTGGGTATTGAGTATTGATCTCCTTTGAGATTCTTTTTTGTTTAACCCATCACTGAGAATAAAGTCGGTGATACAAAAATTGTATAATGAATTCTATTAAAAACTCAGTTCAACTCATTGGACATCTCGGAAAAGATGTTGAATTCAAATCCCTCGAAAATGGAAATGCGCTTGCCAAGTTCACCATGGCCACCAATGAGTTTTATAAAAACAACAACGGTGAAAAAATGCAAAACACACAATGGCACAACATAGTGGCTTGGAACAAACTTGCTGAAAACATGTCAAAACTCCTTTCTAAAGGAAATGAAGTCCTAGTTAGAGGGAAATTAGTTCATAGGTCATATGAAGATGCCAACGGAAACAATAAGTATATTTCAGAGGTAGTTGTAAATGAATACATCAAGTTGACCAAAAAAGAAGAGGCTGATATGCCGTTCTAAGCTTATAACAGAGTGTGCATTGATTTTAGATCAATTTCTAAAAGGTTCATCAGGAGGTGGACCTTTTTTTGTGTCATCTTTTAGACTGCATCTTTATATTTATTCCAATGAATATAATTGTTGGATATTTGCAAAAAATTGGATTACAAGATTCATCTAAATCAATAATACTACATGGTTAAAAGATTACCGAAGCCACACTTTCCAGCATACTACAAAGGGTATGTTTCGAAAGTTAGAGGAAGTGCAATTACAATGCTTCAAAAACAAGAGAAGGAATTAAGTGAGTTGTTTAAAAAAATAAACAAAAAAAATATTGAGTACCGATATGCGGAGGGCAAATGGTCTCTAAAGGAAGTATTGGTTCATATGATCGATACGGAGCAAATTTTTGCATACCGAGCTCTTGCCATTGCAAGAGGAGAAAAGACTCCAATCCCAGGATATGATCAGGATCTTTATATTGAAAACGCCAACCTTGATCATATAACTAAAAAACAAATCGCGGATAACTTTAAAGCGATTCGAAAATCAAGCTTATTCTTATTTGATACCTTTGGATCGGAAGATTGGGTGAGAAAAGGCAAAGCCAACGGTAAAATATTTAATGCGTCGGCATTTCCTTATGTCATTGCTGGTCATACCAAACATCACATCGATGTGATTAAAAAGAAATATCTAAACTAAATGCGGATACAGTATTCGGATACTGTTAACTTCCTATCAAAACTTTCTCTGCGCCGAATCTTAAATGTCGGTAAGCTGGTAAGCTCGTATTACATAACCAAATGGTTAAACAAGCCAATTCAATGGGGGCTCCCTATGACTATTTCGTTTGAGCCTACAACGGCCTGTAATTTGAGATGTCCAGAGTGTCCCAGTGGTTTGCGTGCGTTTACCAGACCAACCGGTAACCTCAAAGAGGACTTTTTTAAAGACACGATTGATAGCATTTATAAAGATTTGCTATACCTGATTTTTTACTTTCAAGGCGAGCCTTATATAAATCCGAATTTTTTGGACATGGTAAACTATGCGCACAAAAAAGGCATCTATACCATAACCTCAACCAATGCGCATTTTTTAAACGATGAAAATGCGAGAAAAACGATAGAATCGGGATTGGATCGTTTAATAATCTCTGTTGATGGTACTACCCAAGAAACATATGAATCTTATCGTAAAGAAGGAAAGCTAGAAAATGTCCTAGCTGGAGCAAGAAACATCATTAAGTGGAAAAAGAAATTAAAGAGCAAAACGCCACATACCATTTTTCAGTTTTTAGTTGTCAAACCAAACGAACATCAGATACCAGAAATATATCGCTTGGCCAAAGAAATGGGCATTGATGAGGTTAAGCTAAAAACTGCTCAGATTTATGACTACGAGAACGGGTCTCCACTTATTCCGACTATTGACAAATATTCAAGATATCACAAAGAAAAAGATGGCACCTATTCAATCAAAAATGAATTGCTAAACCATTGTTGGAAGTTATGGCATGCCTGCGTAATTACCTGGGACGGACTCGTCGTACCATGTTGTTTTGATAAGGATGCCTTGCATCGATTGGGTGATCTAAAAAAGCAAAATTTCCGGTCGATTTGGCACGATGAAGCTTACACTGGTTTTAGAAAACAACTATTAAAAGGACGAGAAAACATCGACATTTGTACCAATTGTACGGAAGGATGCAAGGTTTGGGCCTAAAACATTAACTTTTTTTCTATTTTTCTTCATTTTCACCCGAGAATTAGAACACTTGGAACAATTTTTTCATTTGGTTAGTAGACTATGGAGCTCTACAAGACTATTATTCAGGGAAGATTGGAATTTGGTTCGGAAAAAACCTATAAAACTGTACTCACTCAGTTTCAAAACAGAGCGGATGCTCATCACAAACAAGAACTTGTTTTAAAAGAAGAAGACCTTTTCTTTGAAGATGAGCTTGCCATTATTGTAAAACGATATGTTGGACAATCTTCCGAAAAATGGTTGAAAAATACCGCCAGTTTGTTGGGTTATTGTGCTCAATTTGCTGTTGCAGGCGCATTGAAAATTTGGATGACCAATCAAGGGAAAATTTTGCACTATTATGCCATAGAACCAGATAGTGAAAAAATTGTAGTCCAAACCTTTCAAAAGGGCAAGGCATTAGTCAAAGAAAAAGGCAAGCAAGAAGAAGCTTACGATGCGCTTACCAAGGCAATCGAAAAATATGATCGCCATGCTCAGGCTTATGAACGAAGAGCAAAAGTCAATTATATCCTTAAAAAATACCATGATGCTGAGAGGGACTATAATAAAAGTCTCGCCATTGACGAAATAAATGCACATGCATATTTTGGTCGCGCTAAAGTCCATATTGTCAATGAAAAGTATGATGAGGCTATTGAAGATTTTGAAAAAGCCTTGAAGACTTCAGTGGCACTGCAACCTATATATTGGAAATGTAGACGTAGAAAAGGCGCATTGCATTTTAAGTTAGGTCAATTAGAAAAAGCGGCGTTTGATTTGAAGCTTTTTACCAATCGAAAATTCGTCAAAGACGATCCAAATTATCCTTGGCTTAAAGCATCTTTGTTTTTGTATGGACAAATCTTAATTCAACAAAAAGAATTCAAACCAGCTGTCGCCGTATTGGATCGTGCCATTGAGCAAGAAGAAGGAGAAGCGAATCCTACCCTAGCAGAAATCTATAGATTTAGAGGGATTGCCAATAGTGCGATCAAAAAATCAGAAGCCAAAAAAGATTTTAATAAGGCCATCGAGTTAGGTGACAAGTTAGCTCCAGAACTTCTTTCTCAACTTTAAGAGTACTTTAAACTCAAAAACTCCGTCTAAACAACACAAGTTTTGTTTATGCTAAGGTTGCTTATATCCATTTTTGTTTTTTTAGGCTTTGCTTGCTCCTCTTATGGACAAAGCTATATTAAGCAATCGTCAAAAAAACTAAAATCCAAATTTGCTAAATCTGCTCAATTGGCCTCGCAAAACAAATATGAGGAGGCTATCAAACTTTGCAATCAAATCTTAAAAAAAGAAAAAGACAACCTGGATGTTCTCCTGAGAAGGTCCAGCTATTTAGCATCAATAAAAAAATTTAGCGCGGCGGAGAAAGGTTTTAAAGAAGCCATAAATCTTAACCCAAGTTATGACCCCAGAATGTACTACAGTTTGGGCAAAACACAATTTGCTTTAAAGAATTACGAGGAAGCATCTACCAATTTTGGCTTATTCCTTCAGCATAACAAGAAAGAGTCTTCACTGGTTAAAAAAGCTCATTTATTCCAATCTCAAAGTAGTTTTATTGCTGAAGCCATAAAAAATCCCGTACCCTTTGATCCCGTTAGAATGGATCCAGAAATAAATACAAACAAATGGGAATGTCTACCATACTTGTCAGCAGACGGTAGCTCGCTTCTTTACTTAACTATTGATCCTAAAGAAAACGATCCTTCTAAAAAGCAACGATTGTATTCATCACAATTTGATGGTAACAAATTTCTTAAAGGCGAACCTTTTTCTGGCTTTAATTACCCTTTTGGAGAAGGTGCACATTGTCTTTCGCCTAACGGACAAGTGATCGTTTTTACCAGTTGCGATTTTGGCAACAGCCCAAAAAGGACGTCTTATGGTGGATGCGATTTGTATATCTCCTATTTTGATCAAGGCAAGTGGACAACACCTAGAAATCTTGGAAACAACGTAAATACACGTTATTGGGACAGCCAACCTACCATAAGTTCAGATAATAAATCCATTATTTTTTCTAGTAAACGAAAAGGGGGGCTTGGCGGTGCCGATCTGTACGAAACTCGATTAATGAGTAATGGCGAATGGTCAAAAGCTTCAAATCTCGGCGAACAAATAAATACAACAGGTGATGACGAATCGCCATTTATGCATCCAGATGGCCAAAGTTTTTATTTTCGATCAAACGGTAGAGTTGGAATGGGCGATTTTGATATTTATATGTGCACCAGAAAAAAAGGAAAGTGGTCTGAAGTAAAAAATCTTGGCTACCCCATCAATACTGTTGATGATGATGGGGCCTTATTTGTTTCATTAAACGGAGAGAAAGCCTACTTCACCAGTAACCGAAGCTCTGAAGAAAGCGATGCGTCAAAAAACGACTTAGATATTTTTTCATTCGATTTACCCTCGGCTGTACGGCCAATTGCAACCACTTTTGTCAAAGGCAAAATTATGGACGCCAAAACCAAAAGTCCTGTAAAGTCTACTATAGAAATAGACAATGAGGAAGAAAAAAGAGATATTAAAACAAATGAAAAGGGGGAATTTATCATAACCCTACCCACCCAAAAGAACTACGCTTTTCATGTTCAAGAAAAAGGATATTTACTCAAATCTGATCGATTTGAACTCAAAAATGTAAACACTGCACATGATCCTTTTTTACTTGTTGTAGACTTAATTCCTATTGAAAAGAATGATAATATTTCGATAGAAACCAAAGAGCAACCAATCCTACTAAAAAACATATTCTTCGAAAGTGGAAAGTTTGAATTACTCAATGCTTCGCTCAATGAGATTAATAAGCTTGCCCAAATGCTGCGTAGTAATCCTTCTATGATTATTGAGGTTCATGGTCATACTGATAATGTAGGACCTGAAAACGAAAACCTTGAGCTGTCCAACCAAAGAGCGCTTGCCGTAAAAAATGCGCTCATAGATTTGGGTTGTCCCTCAACTCAAATAAAACACAAAGGGTATGGAGAATCAAAGCCCATCGCATCAAACGAAACAGAGGAGGGAAAAAAGTTGAATAGAAGAACTGAATTTATAATCCTAAAAAAATAGCTGGTCAGCATTAACCGACCAGCTACAACTAACTATTTACTGCTTTTTAAAAACTATAGGTAAGGTGTACTTTTCTAGAGGCTTTAACTCTGGAACTGCTAGCCTCTTATAATTCAATTTTGATTTGATGGTAGAATCTAAATTGTTAAATGAGGTAGAGAGCACTACAATTTCACCGGTTTCGGTCAACATAAAGTCAACCAATACTTTCTCAGGAAGGTTTGAAATGTTTTCCACATCAACTTCTGCAAGCAATTCTGCTATCTCTGCTTTCCAATCCTGAGGAGTGGAGCTGGCATTTGCATAATTACTGGCGGATAAAAGAAGTAGAAAAGAAAATAATCCAATCGCGTTTTTAATGATCTTCATTACTAATAAAATTTGGTGGTTAAATAATATGTCCTTAAAACTCCATTCTGTCCGTTTTGTTATGTGATAATTTCTTAATGATTTGTTATTTCGACTAAAACAAGCATAGCTTCTATAAATAGAATACTCTCAACGATCTTGTTTCTATCTTTACAACCAAATGGGAAGGAAAAAGAAAATTGTAGAAAATTTAACTGTCGTTGGGATCGCAGATAAAGGAATGGCTGTGGCAAAGGATGGAGACGGAATGGTCTACTTTGTAAAAAATGCTGTTCCTGGAGATGTGATAAACCTTTTAGTCCTTAGAAAAAAGAAGGGCTTTAAAACGGGAATAGTTCATCAGCTGGTGACCCCATCACCTCAAAGAACAACGCCATTTTGCAAACACTTTGAATTATGTGGCGGCTGTAAGTGGCAAAATTTAAGCTACCAAGATCAACTCAAGTACAAACAAGAAAATGTTACGGCCGCTATCCAAAGAATTGCAAAATCAATGGAAACGGAGATTCTTCCAATCTTAGGAGCAGAACCCACAAGGTTTTATCGCAATAAGTTGGAGTATAGTTTTTCAACCAAAAGGTGGCTCACGGAACAAGAAATAAAAAGTGAGGTTAGAGGGTTGCAAAAACCTGCCTTAGGGTTTCATGCACCGGGCACTTACGACAAAGTAATTGATGTGGAGCAGTGCTTCCTCCAAGAAGAACTAAGCAACGAAATAAGAAATTGGGTGCGTCAATACGCCATCAACAACGAACTAAGTTATTTTGATATAAAAGCCAAAAAGGGATTTTTTAGAAATTTAATTATTCGCAATTCAACATTGGGAGAGTGGATGGTCAATGTTGTGGTTGGTGAAAATGATGTAGACGAAATCAAAAAATGTTGTGGTGCTCTCGCCTCAAAATTTCCGCAAATAACCAGTCTTTTTTACACCATTAATCAAAAGGCCAACGATACCATTCTTGATGTAAATGTTATTCATCATTCTGGAAAGGAATATATGACAGAACAACTGGGGGACTTAAAATTTAAAATAGGGCCAAAGTCATTTTTTCAAACCAATAGTTTTCAAGCTAAAAACCTGTACGATAAAGCCATAGAATTTGCACAATTGAAGGGTAATGAAACGGTGTATGACCTTTATACTGGAACCGGAAGTATTGCATTATATCTTTCGCAGCAATGCAAATCAGTAGTTGGAATCGAAAGTGTCAAAGAAGCTATTGATGATGCTAAAGAAAATGCAGCAAATAATAAAATTGGAAACGCTCACTTTTTAGTCGGAGATGTAAAAGATGTCCTTAATCTTTCTTTTCGTGATACCTATGGCGCTCCTGATGTGGTAATCACTGATCCACCTCGAGCAGGAATGCATAAAGATGTAGTGGAAACTTTGTTGGAACTAGAATCTCCTAAAATTGTTTATGTTAGTTGTAATCCAGCAACACAAGCAAGGGATATTCAACTTTTAGGAGAAAAATATTTTTGCAAAAAAGTCCAAGCAGTAGATATGTTTCCTCACACCAGCCACATAGAAAGTGTTGCTTTATTAATCAAGAAATAATGAGTTCGAAAACTGAAAAATTTTTAGTCCTAGAGAAAGAATTACAGGTATATCGAAAAATGATGTCGGATGCAGCAGATATTATTTTAGACAAAGAGGTTACCAAGTATCCTATTTTTGTAGCTCATCAACAGGAGCTAGAATTGGGTTTAATACTTTCGGAAAGAGGAAAAAATGAAGGCAACTGGAATATTCATGCTTCTTCTCTTGAAGAATTTGTTGCCAAACAAATCATTTTTGAATCCAAAATTGAGGACTTTAAAGCCAATTATAAAAGTCCTAAAGAAGTGCTCTGTGTCTTTGTTTTGAGTGAACTCGGTGCACAGTTTATTTACTTACCCAAACCTTAAGCGTGAAACTTAGTTCGATTGAAAAGCTAGCTCTCGCCATTCTTTTGTTTCACCTTGTGTGGGTCGTCTTTTATTATACCCAACTCCCTCAGCGCATTGCCATTCACTTTAATGGCAAAGGCATGGCAGATGGATGGGGAAACAAAAGCACACTTTTTTTACTACCAATAATCAGTATAGCAAATTTCGCTTTGATCAATTGGGCTAAGGGCCGCGGAAAATACAACACACACAAACCGGCCGATCCTAAAGAAATGGCAAAAATGATTGATCACTTAAATCTTTCATGTCAAATAATATTTGCGATCATAAGTGTTCAAGTGGTACGCATCGCACTTTCACAAGCACAAGGTTTAGGCATTTGGTTTATGCCTATTTTTTTAGTGCTTATTTTCTACCCATTTATATTTTACTTTCGAGCAACAAAAGATGGTTAGTCAATAACTAAAGCCTTGTATTTTTGTTTTAATTGCAGCAACTAAAAAAAACCCTTGGCCAAAAACTTTACCAATCAGGAACAGGAGATTTTAAACTCGATTAAAGTAGATCGAATTATCCTTCCTATACTAATCGGTCTAGGTGTTGTGGTTTTTCTGATTTGGAAACAATGGGATACTGAAGTTATTGCCCAAATAGATTGGAAGTCAAGTACTATAACTTGGTTGTCATTGGCCATACTGCTTTATGTCATTCGACATATGTTTTATGCTTGGAGACTAAGAGTACTTTCGGACAAATTGTTTTCTTGGTGGAAAAGCATTGAGCTGGTCTTTATTTGGGAGTTTTCTTCGGCCGTCTCTCCAACCAGCATTGGTGGAAGTGCGGTAGCTCTGTTTTTTCTTGCACAAGAAAAACTTAGTGCTGCTAAAACGGTCTCCGTAATTATTTATACAATGATTGTGGATACGATCTTCTTTTTACTTACTCTTCCACTTTTGTTTTATTTTTTAGGCCCACAGGTTTTGCGTCCGAACGCCCAAACCTATGGAGATTTGCAAGGATATGGTTTTAGCTTTTGGGCCGTGATACTTTTTATGTCTCTGTATGGTTTTGCTTTTTTCTATGGCATTTTTGTAAAGCCACAATGGCTAAAAAGAATTCTACTTTGGTTATCCACCAGAAAAGTATTGAAACGTTTTTCTAAAGGTTTAAGAAATATTGCTCTTGATGTGGTGACGACCTCAAAAGAAATTAGTAAAAAGCCCCTTTCGTATCATTTGCAAGTTTTCAGCAGTTCTTTTGGAGCCTGGATCACGAGATTCTTTGCAATTAATTGCATCATTATAGGTCTTGTAAATACTGTTCCTCTTGATTTTTGGAACCAACTCTTGTTGTATGGAAGAGGAGAAGCCATGCATACATTAGTTCAATTTAGCCCAACCCCAGGTGGTGCTGGTGTGACCGAATTGTTGTTTGAAGGCTTTTACAGTGATTTTATCCCTGGAGGTATCGCCATTATTGTAGCCTTAATATGGAGGCTTATTACCTATTATCCATATTTAATTATCGGAACCGTAATCATTCCGAACTGGATACGTAAAATCCTTAATCGTCGTCGGAAGGAATCAACTTTGGATATAAAACCAAACTAATTATTAGTATAATCAAGCCTAAAAACTCTCTGACAAACTCGACATGAGGACTTTGTGCTTTCATCGATTCTACAATACTGGGCATGCCTTTTTGAAACCAATCAATGATGTCAGGGAAATACAACGCAGCCGTACACGAGGCTGTGATCAGAATTAATCTGCTGGCCTTGAGCGAATAAATGTCAAAGAGAGTAATCAAATAAAGAACAGCGACCAAACCATACGCCAACATCCACTTCCAGCCATCTGGATCATTCCATTGGAAATAGGCAAACAAACCAAAGATAAAACCAACAAACGTTGCGATTAATTTCTGTATCATGAGAGGGCCTTTACAAGAATTGCCAATGCTTTTTCTTTTTCACCTTCAAAAATAAAATCCTTGGCAATAAGCTCTGCATCGCCATCTATATCGATCGTATCCATCATTTCTTTAGTAGGCATGTGGTATACAGAGGCTAAGATCGCAATATCGTTTGCGGATAATATTTTACTCCGAAGTATTGCTTGGGGTAAACCATCATAACCGATGACTTCAGGTGTAACCGTTTGAACGATGGGATAAACGTTTTCTCCACTTGCGCGCACATAAAACGATCTGCCCATCCTTCCCATTAAATCTATTTTATGAGGATCTATCCTATTGTTGTCATCAATCACCTCTTCGTCCACATGCATCATAACAACTTCACAAATAATTAAGTGCCCTGCACCACCCTCACTTCCCAAGGTTATGATGTCCTTTACTTTACACTCCATGTTGACAGGAGATTCTAACACTCGAGGAGGACTAACCAATTCTGAAGCGACGGGGGTTAATCCTGATTTTTTAAATTCGCTTGTACCTGCTGGAAACTCTACCGATGTCAGGGTCATTTGTCTAGCTATGCTATGGCTAACAACATTGATCACCGCTTCCTTCGTTTCTATTACATTGGCCAAGGTGTCTTTTGTCGTGTTATCTCTAACTCGGCGGTTGGAAGAAAAAACTAAGAGCGGTGGATTAGAACTAAAGGCATTAAAAAAACTATAGGGAGCGAGATTTTCGTTTCCATCTTTATCCACTGTCGATACAAAAGCAATAGGTCTCGGAGAAACGGCTCCTAAGAGAAACTGATGCATGTCACGAGTAGCGGTCTTTTTTGGTTCAATCTTTCGTTTTAAACTCATATGTCTTTTGCATTACAAATTTGAATAGTCAAAAACTCAATACTTTTATCTTCCAATTTGTTAATGAAGTAAATCAAATTTAATGTCGAAGCTATTAAATATTTTGATCGTTGTAGTTATCCTTGCATTTCTACTCTTCAAATTCGTTTTATTCAATTCTATAGAGGTCGGAAATGAGGCTGCAGAAATTGAAGAAACGCTTCTTGACGGAACTCCATTTACCCTTTCCTCTTTAAGAGGAAACTATGTGTTAATTGATTTTTGGGGATCTTGGTGTCCCCCTTGCAGAAAACAAAACAAAGACTTAGTGAAACTCTATGGCAAATTTGAAAACAAATCTTTTGAAGACGGAGATGGGTTTAAAATTGTAAGTATTGCCATCGAAAAAAAGGCAGAAAATGCTAAAAAAGCCATAGCAAAGGACAATTTGTATTGGCCACATCATATTGTCCAACAGAACAAATTTGTACTTCAAAATTCGCTTGCTCTAAAATATGGTGTAAAGGATCTGCCTTCTACCTTTCTTCTAAATCCTGAAGGGAAAATTATGGCGACCAACAAACATCCGCAAGAGCTTGACCAACTCTTATCTGCACGCCTCAAATAGGCCTAAAAGCCCAAAAAACAAGTACTTATTGACATAATTACCTGATTACTAATCAAATTATGTCAATTTGGCTCTTATTTAGAATTGGCTCGACAATTGACCTAAATAAGTGTGATTAATAAATTGAAAAGTATAATGGCAAATAAAAAGGCAAAGAAGGGGGCAGAAGAAGTGACGAACCAAGAAGAAATGGCTGTAAAGTCCAAAAAAAAGAAGGCTTCTAAATCAAAGAAAAGTGATCAAGAACTGGCCGATCTAAAAATCGAACTGGCTGAACAAAAAGATAAGTTTCTTAGGCTATTTGCAGAGTTTGATAATTTCAAAAAAAGAAATGTCAAAGAGAGGTTAGAGCTAATGAAAACTGCGGCACAGGATACCATGTCTGCTTTACTTCCAGTTTTAGATGATTTTGACAGAGCAAAGGCAGCCGCTGAAGACGAGAGCAACCAAGAGCCCTTTAGTGAGGGTGTAATGCTGGTATACCAAAAGCTCCATAATACCTTAAAACAAAAAGGTCTTGAAGAGATGGTCTCAACTGGTGAAGCTTTTGATCCCGAATTACATCAAGCGCTGACCGAAATTCCAGCCCCTAACGAAGAATTAAAGGGAAAAGTGGTGGATACCATAGAAAAGGGCTATTTGTTAAAAGAAAAGATTATTAGACACGCCAAAGTAGTTGTTGGTAAATAAATAAAAATGGCGAAAAGAGATTATTACGAAGTTTTAGGTGTTTCGAAAACCGCAGATGAAAAAGAGATCAAAAAGGCCTATCGAAAGGTAGCCATGAAATATCATCCGGACAGAAACCCTGACAATAAAGAAGCGGAAGAGAAATTTAAGGAGGCAGCGGAAGCCTATGAAGTATTGAGTGATGCCAACAAAAAAGCTCGATATGATCGCTATGGGCATGCGGGTATGGGCCAGGGCGGTTTTGGCGGTGGTGGCTCTATGAACATGGAAGATATCTTTTCGCAGTTCGGAGATATTTTTGGAGATATGGGCGGCAGTCCTTTCGAAAGTTTCTTCGGTGGTGGAAGATCAAGGACCAGATCAAGAGGTCAAAAAGGAACCAATCTTCGTATTAAAGTCAGCATGACACTTGAAGAGGTACAAGCAGGTGTGTCAAAGAAAATTAAAGTCAAAAAACAAGTTAGTTGTGCTCCATGCAATGGATCTGGTGCCAAAGATTCTAGCAGCGTTCAAACATGCAATACTTGTGGAGGATCTGGATATGTTAGGCAAGTAAAAAATACTTTTTTAGGCCAAATGCAAACGACCACGGTTTGTCCTACTTGTAGTGGTTCAGGACAATCGGTTACTGCCAATTGTACGACCTGTAAAGGAGTCGGAAGTAATCTTGCTAGTGATACTATAGAAATAGAAATCCCAGCTGGTGTTGAAGATGGAATGCAGCTTTCTATGAGAGGCAAAGGAAATGCAGGTAAAAAAGGTGGGCCCAATGGAGATTTGTTGATCAACATTGAAGTAAAAAAACACGACCACTTTTCTAGGGATGGTATGAATGTCATTTATGATTTGTTTTTAAATTTTGCGGATGCAGCCTTGGGTACTTCTGTTGAAGTCCCAACACTTACTGGAAAAGTGAAAATTAAAATACCAGCAGGCACTCAAGCTGGAAAAATATTCAAACTTAAAGACAAAGGATTACCTTCTGTGCAAGCATATGGCAAGGGAGATCAAATGATTAATGTCAATATTTGGACACCCAAAAAACTTAATGCTGAAGAAAAAGAGTTGATGGAAAAATTGTTGGAGATGCCAAACTTTAAACCTAATCCAGGAAAATCGGAAAAAGGCTTTTTTGAGAAAATGAAAGATTATTTCGATTAATGAGAGCATTACTTTTTCTCATATCGTGTATCTTTTTGCTCTGCTCTTGCGGACCAAAAACCATCTACTCTAAAAAAGTTGACTTTAACCAAGGAAGTTGGAATTATGATCAAGTCGCAAATTTTGAGTTCTCAATAATAGATACTGTAACAGTGTACGATCTTGTATTAAACATTAATCACGATATAGATTTTTCTAATCAAAATTTCTACGTGAAGTTTTACACCAAAGCACCTAGTCAAAAAGTCATCGAAGATGTCGTTTCGATGGAGCTTGCCAATCAATATGGTCAATGGAATGGAAACTGTGGCTCTTCCAATTGCGAAGTAGAAATTCTTCTTCAAGGTAAAACTAAATTTAAGGCCCTTGGAGAATATTCTATTGACATCGAACAATTCAATCGAAATGAAAATCTAAAAAGTATCAATTCAATTGAACTAAAGTTGATAGAAATACAATCCTAATAGAAGAATTATACTTTTATAGCCTCTTCTAAACTATAAATAAAAAAAGAAGTCCTTCTATTGGACCTCTTTTTTTACGGTTTAGACATTTGATTTAAAAATCCAATGTCGCCCCTAACTTCACAATCGTTCCGTTGAATCCAAATTGATTCACCTCCCAAGGATATCTAAATCTGCCACCTAGATCTGTGACAAAATCATCTTTAGGATCAATTTCTTCCGGATATATATTCAATAAATTATTCACAGTCAAATTAATTCTAAAGTTGTCATTTAACTTATATGCTAAAATTAGATCTGTCAAGATTCTAGCATCAAAGGTTTGATCAAAATCAGGATTACTTGCATGCTGCCATGTGACCTCACCAAAGTATGTATTATTCAATGATACGTTAAGCTTATCCATTTTATAAGTTATCCCTAACAGTGATTTAACTTTAGGTCTTGCAGATGTTATTCTGGATTGTTCTTTTCTGTTGAAAATTTCATATCCTTGCTCGCCTACCACCCCTGGAGATTCGATTTCATCATTTTCAATGGTCGTTTCATTTAGATTACCTGAGAGTACCACGTTCCACTTTGGCGTATTGTAATCAACAACAAGATCCAATCCACTAGTTTTGGTATCTAAAGCATTTACAAAATATTTAATACTGGTAACTGCAAAGTCATTCAGTACTACTTCGACTGGATTTGTAGTAGTATCATCATCATCAAAACCGATTTCACCGGTAAATAGGACTCTATCATCAACACTTATATTATAATAGTCTGCAGAAACAGATAATTCCTCTGTCAATTTATAAGTGATACCTGCAGTAATATTAAACGAAGTCTCTGCATCTAATGCTGGTACACCCAACCCTCTAACCACGTCACTTACGTTGTTAAATGTTCCTTGATTAGATACAGTTCCACCAGAGACCAAAGTTTGAATATTACTCAAGTATATTTGATGTAATGAAGGTGCGCGAAATCCTGTGCTGACAGATGCCCTGAGGGCACCTTTTTTATCCCCTAAATATTGACGTGCATTTAATTTCCAAGACAAATTACTTCCAAAATCAGAGTAATTTTCAAATCTTAAAGCACCTCCAACAAGAGTAGCATCTGAGACATCATAATCTGCACCTACATAAAATCCAATATTGTTTCTTGATCCTTCATCATCACTTAACTCATTGCTTGGCTGTAAGCCAGGGAAAGATTGTGCACCACCATCTATATAGGACTCTTCTTGCCCCGCTCTCACGTCAAATATTTCAAGACGCGCTTCTGTACCCACAGATAAGGTGAGGTCGCCGAAGTTTTTGGCAAGATCAAAATTTCCAACAATATTTTCAAAACTATAAGCACCAGCATCAAACTCAGTTGGACTATTTGGTAAAAGAGCGGGATTGATTGTGTTTCCAATTAAATAATCCACGCTATTTGATCCATAAGTGAAACTCAAATCAGAATCCCATCCGGAAAAATTATTTTTTGTTCCCGCCGAAAAAGTAATATCACCAATTGTCGTTTCAAAGGTCGGTTGAAAGCCCTGATACTCCTCTCCAGGAGGGGTCAAAAGACCAGCATCATCCGTGATCCAATAAGGAGCTCGATACAACGCAAAAGACTTACCCTGACGACCTGTATAACCCCAAGTCAAATAAAATTCATTACCATCACCATACGGCAGGCCAGCATTCGCAAGCAAGGAGAATTTATCATAATTGGGCTGACCAACAGTCATTCCCAAATCCGGATTAGCTTGTAGCCATGGAGTATTACCATTTAATATATCATCGTCCCCGAAAATAACTCCAAACAATCCATCCCCTCCAGGCTCTCCAGCTCGATTAGTTTCATCTTGATGATAATAAGATCCTGTAAGGTTTAAAAATCCACCATTTCCAATTTCAAATCCTTTGTTGATGCCTAAGTCATACGTTAAACCATCTCCTTCAGTCGTAATTCCCGTATTTGCAGAGATTTGACCATCTGTTCTTTCTTTCAGAATAATATTCACAACACCAGCAATCGCATCCGAACCGTATTGCGCAGCAGCCCCATCTCTTAACACTTCCACTCGCTCAATTGCCTCAGCAGGAATTGATTTCATATCTGTACCAACCTCACCTTTACCAGGTGTATCATTGACGTAAACTAATGCACTTTGGTTTTTACGCTTGCCATTGACAAGTACTAATGTTCTGGAAGGACCTAAATTTCTCAATTCACTTGGATCAAAGTGTGCCGTAGCATCTGAAATAGTTTGATTTGAAGAATTGTATGAAGGAACTTTATAGTTCAACATTTGATCTACTGTAACTTGACCACTGGCTCTCAGTTCTGCTGCATTTATGTTGTCAATAGGTACAGGACTACCTAATACAGTTCGAGGCTTACCTCTTGATCCAGTTACTACTACCTCATCCAAAGTTGTTCCTCCAGACAATGTAACCATCATATTGTTTGAACCAGTCATAGTCATGGTAGTAAATCCAGTGTAGGATATTTCTATCATGGCATTTGGCTCGTTGGTAATCAACGAAAATGAACCATCTATATCAGTGATCGTCCCATTAGTAGTACCTTTTTCGACTACTGTTGCTCCTATAAGTGGGTTACCATCATTGTCCATTACTTTTCCCGAAACTTGACTGAAAACGCAAGTGCCGGAAATAGAAATAAACAATAGTAAGAGACTTAAACTTCGAATAGTTTTTTTCATTCAAATTAAATTTAGTTTTAAAAATTTTGCCCGTTTTTCAAATTCCAATTCACAATTGACGAAAAGGAAATTGTACTTTGAGTTAAGAAGATAAAAGATAAAATCCAGTACATTGATACTATAATGGATTTTATTTGGATTAATCTCGAGTGAACGGCCTTTTTCCAAGCTAAATATTCCCTTCCATTTTCAATATCAGCAATTCTAAAATCTTCAATAGCATCAAAATTTTGTATTCAGCCAGAACAATATTTGCCGTAAATACTTCTGTATTTACTTAAACAAGAATATCATTTGATCTTAAAAAATTAGGATTATCCTCCTTTAAGTAATAATAACTATGTTGGTCGACGGCGCATAAAAGTTTTACTAATCAAACATCCAATTTTACAGGAGCTTTAGAAAAATGTATTAATGAATACTTATGCTATTCAGTGGTCTTATATACGATACCATTTTTCATCACAAAAGAAACATTTAAAGTGGATTGAATGTCCTCCAATGGATTTGAATCCAAAGCGATAATATCCGCAAGTTTTCCTTTTTCTAACGTTCCGAGATCATCGGATACGTTCATTAAATCCGCTGCATTAACTGTGGCAGATTTTAATGCTTCATAGTTGCTCATGCCCACTTCGGTCATAAAACCAAACTCGAGTGCATTGTCACCATGAGGTGAAACACCTGCATCCGTACCAAAGGCAATTTTGACCCCTCGCTTATACGCCTTAGCAAAAGTTTCCTGAATCATTGGACCAATTTTTAATGCTTTGGGAACGATGATCGCAGGATAGTACCCTTTCTTTTTGGCTTTCTCAGCGACGAATTTTCCAGCTGATATTGTGGGAACATAATAGGTCCCTCTTTCTATCATTAAGTCCATAACTTCTTGTGTCATCATGGTGCCATGTTCGATGCTATGTATGCCTCCAAGTACTGCTCGTTTCATGCCTTCTGCCCCATGTGCATGCGCCGCTGTTACATAGCCGTAATCATTCGCTGCATCCACTACTGCTTTGACTTCATCTACAGTAAACTGAGGACCTTGACCATCTTTGGCTACACTTAGCACTCCTCCAGTAGCCGTGATTTTTATACAATCGGCCCCATTTTTATAACGCTGTCTTACAGCCTTATAAGCATCCGAAGGGCTGTTTATTACTCCCTCTTTGGGACCTGGATCTCCTTTCAGCTCGTCCTTAACTCCATTTGAAGGATCGGCATGACCCCCTGTAGTTGCCAAAGATTTTTCTGCAGTATAAATTCTGGGGCCAACAATTTCTCCATGGTTGACCGCTTCTCGTAACGAAACATTGACGCCCGTCCCACCCAAATCTCTTACTGTAGTAAATCCTGCCATCAGTGTTCTTCTACAATACTTAATTGCTCCTAAAGCTATATCTGCCTTGTTTTCTGTAAATCTTTTGATGTATCTGTTAGGATTGGATTGATGTTCTATATGCACATGCATATCCATA
Organism: Saprospiraceae bacterium; assembly: GCA_020627705.1. Lineage (GTDB taxonomy): Bacteria > Bacteroidota > Bacteroidia > Chitinophagales > Saprospiraceae > JAHDHU01. Next base: position 2,006 of record JAHDGJ010000026.1, on the reverse strand, counting down.
AAACCAGGCATTACCGTTTTATTCTTTAAGTCTACCACTACCACCGAATCGGGAGCTTCTTTATAGCCTCTAACCACATCTACAATTCTATCATTTTCTACAACAAGGGTCATTTCTTTTTTGACTTTGGAATTTGTCATATCCAGCATTTCTCCACAATACAGATAATGTGTCTGGCCAAAGGCAAAATTGGGCAGTACAATACACAGGATTGCAATTATCTTATTCATCTTTTATCATTGAATTGTTAAGATATCAATACTAGGGTGGAAATAAAAAAAGCCACTTGTAAAATCAACAAGTGGCTCAAAAAATATTTCTCTTGCTAAAAGCTTAGATTTTTACAAATCTTTTGGAATATTGTATTGAATTACCTTCAACCCGGATTAAATAATTTCCTTTCTGTAATTCGTTCAAGTCAATCTTGAATGTATTAGTTCCTACAGATAAAACTTTATCTAACACAACTCTACCGGATATATCAAATATATTTATTGATAAATTTTGTCCTGCCTCTTCTTGTAACGAAATTGTTAACTCATTTTGGACGGGATTAGGATATACTGAAATTTCATTGATTTCCTTTATTCTAACAGTTTCGATCGAACTGTATTCATAACTTCCATCAAAATCCACTTGCCTTAATTTGTAATAATTTATTCCCTTCTTAGGAATTGAATGGGTAAAAGAATATTTAATTACCTCGGCGCTATTTCCATGCCCATCAATTTTATCAATCATTTCGAAATCCTCACCATTGGTTGAATGGAGAATTGCGAAATAATCGTTATTTATCTCAGAAGCAGTAGACCAATTTAGGTCAACTTCATTGGTTTTTCTTATCGCTTCGAATGAAATCAATTCCACGGGAACAACTGGACAAACCGTTCCTATTGGCCCTGAAGACCATGAAACATTTACTATCTCATCTCTTCTATTTGTTATAACATCAATAGTTATATCTGCTCCACCTACAACGCATTCTGTTTGTCCTACTAATGCATTTCCAGAACCATCAAAGACCTTCGTTCCATTAATAAAAATATCATCTCCGCTATCCAAACCTGAAGTGCCTGGATTACAATTTACAGAAGTAAGAACTATGGAAACCTCATCCGTCGCTGGTATTCCGCTTATTGTAATTGTTTTAGTATCAGCAGTGTGATTACTAGATGCCACGGTAGAACAATAAGTTGGAATACAACCAGAAGTACAGCCCCCTGTAGTAATTCCACTTGTAATTTCACTACCAAGGTCAATATTTCCTGATGCTTGGGTATATGCAAATTGGCTAACTATGCAAAAAGCCATAAAGAGTATAAGTATTCTCATATTGGTTGATTTAAATTCTAGTAAAGTGGAGTTGTCTATTACAAAAAAGGTGTTATCCCAATGCGAAAATAAAAATATAGAAAAGATTAACTTAATCTATTGTCTTAAACAAATCGTTAACTTATCTACATTTTAATGTTGATAACCATTAATAGTTCGAAAGGACAATGTTGTAATCAGAGAGGACCAAAATAAAAAAAGGGATATTGCCTTATACAAGACAATGATCCCAGGGAAGTGATTGATTAATCATATTAACTGACTAATCATCGGATTTCTTGTTAATCAGGAAGCATGTTCAATTTATCTAAAACGAAAGTGAACATAGCAGCAATTCCCAATACTGCGAGAACGATAGTTACTACAGACATATTTCCTTTTTTTTGGTGACATACATAAATTAAAATAAAATATTTGTATTTGCAAGTATTTTAGTATAAAATATTGTTTTTTCTTTCAAATGCGGTTTATTAGGTTATGATTTTAGTTTTAGTCAATATATAATTAAATTTTAATATGAATTTTATTAAAATTTAGTAATAGATTCATTGCACAAACTCAAAGAGAATAATAAATTTGCGGCACTTTAAAAGCTTCCTTAGCTCAGCTGGTTAGAGCATCTGACTGTTAATCAGAGGGTCCAAGGTTCAAGTCCTTGAGGGAGCGCTAAGCCT
>JAHDGJ010000025.1 GCA_020627705.1 Saprospiraceae bacterium | reverse complement strand
TGTATTCTCAGTTTTTTCATAGTTCTCGGTTGATCGATTCTGGCTCCTCTTTATCTATTCTCTATATGTTCATTTTTTAAAATCCTATTTAATATTATTTAGGGTTGTTGATTGTTCCTGCTTCGGCATTACATCCAGCACAAGCACATTCTACAGTTCCAGAAATTGCCGTTGCGCATCCTCCAGGTGGAGTTCCCGAAGGCGTAAAAGTGTAGGGTACAGATTGTACATCTCCTGGGTTGGGGCAACTTGCTGTATATGATTGGCAAACCTCTATTCCATCATTTCCTAAAATTTGCACTTCTGCAGTACCGCATTCGGCTGGATTTAACACTACGTTTTCTGTGAAATTTGGATACGCTGTGACTGTAATTGGTGATCCTGTCACATCGCAAGCCGCACATCCTGTTTCGAATACAGGTGTAAAAGTCCTAGAAGCTGGAGCACAATTACTTGGAGTCACGGTAAAATCAGTGACTGTGACCCCTCCTTCTTGCCATACCAAAGTTCCTCCTCCACCCCAAGTCATGTTCGTACCAGCAATATCTACATCCGCACTTAAAGTCGGCGTGAATGCCCCGCAATCTTCCATAGGTGAGGCTGACTCATTTTTGATTTCTGGTGTCCAAACTTCAAACGTCTCCGTTATAGGGCCATCATAACATTGATTTTCTCCTACGATATGTGTGAGCGTGGTAGCTCCAATATTGTCACAATAATTAAAACTCACATTGATCGGACCACCAGATACAGTTCCATTTCCGGTCCATTCAGCTCCTGGATCTGGCATAAAACCATTGTCATATCCTGTAGAAACATTGTTAAGAGATATAGCTGTTGCGTTGCAATAATCATCTGGAATAGCGTCAAAAGAAGCATCTGGACCACATGCATTTTGAATCGTGACATTAAATCCGTTAGCATAGTCACAATTAGCATCGGTACACCAACATCCTGACTCACCATCGGCAGACGTGGTGAAAGATATATATTCTGTGAAATTTGAAGGATTGATATTTGTAGGGCAATAGGTCAGTTCGAAAGTAAATGTAGGACAAGTAGGCATTGTGCCATTTGGGTTAATTCCGCAATTAAACCCCCAATTATTTGAAGGGTCTCCATCATTAGCAGCAGGACTATTTGGTGCTGGACCTCCCCAAGCAGCTCCTATAATATCACTATATAATAATCCATCACACGCGGGATCGGTAGAACTACTTAGTGGATCCATAGTACACCATTCTGTACATGAACCATCCGCAGTATAGTCAAATGCCCAAGTTGCGCTGCACATAACGCCCATTGTACCCATTAAACTATATGTTTCAGTGTAAGATGATGCGGCAGTTCCAACACTTGAAGCAGAATTATCATCAAAGTAATACCCAGGTCCATAATCCGTCCCACTACAACACCCCGTTACACCGCCGGCCATATAAACCCATCCCGGGGGCGTCCCTTCTTCAAAATCAGTCCAAAGTGGACCGGCATCAAAAGAAACCCCATGAATCCAATTAAAACTTGATCCTTGATTCCAGTCAAAAGAATATTCAACCGTTAAAGTAACTGGGCCACAAGCATTTGCTTGAACAAGTAAGGCATCATCGCCGTCAATATCTCCTGCTGCTGTGCCATCAACGATAGTACAGTTAGTACAAGAAGTTATGGTGCCTTGTGTATCAAATTGAAAGCAATCACCACCGCCACCGCCACCAGGGCCTCCCATAGAGTAAAGATGATTCCAATTTAGGCAAGCAAAACTTATTAGGAAAAGTATTTTTAGAATTTTCATTGCCGCTTCATTTTTAATAATGACTGAACTTGAGATCTTTCTAAGATCGTTATGGTTTCAATTAAATCCAGTATTTCTTCTTCATCACTATCGTTCAATAGATGAAGACAACCCTTTTCCCAAAAACTATCAAGAACAATTATTGATCCTTTCTTCCCTTTAGGGTTTATGGATTTGCCTACATTTAATTTATTCGGAATGATTAGTTCCGGTGCATACAAGGATTCATCCAAACATAATTGAATATATTCCTTTTGGTATAAACCAACTTTTCTTATCTCTATCTTTTGGGAGCTTTGACTACTAGCGCTCAATACTGAAATAAATAAGAAGAAAACAGTAGTTAACTCTTTCATTTATATTTTTTTACTTTATAAATTCTTCGTTTCGCAATTTTTTTATTCGCAAAAAATTAGAATAGTCCATCCTAGGAATATCATCCGAGAACTTCTCTGAAACTTGCCTCTTAAATTCCAAGCTTGCTGTATTCCAATTCTCATTAATCTGTCTACACATTTGAGTATTCTGACAACACCGGTTGAGCTTGTTTCTTTGAATAGTATTCAAATAACCATTAGGAGATCCAACAAGAATTCTTTCGTGTATATGAGTAGAATATCTAGCATTGTCCATAACTGCCATGGGATAGAATTCCCTAACCAGTCTAGGAGAAAGGTTATTGTAATCCATAGTATTGGCAATGGCATCTAACGTTTCTCCTTTGCCAATACCAAATGAGTCTATTACATTTACAATTACTAACCCATTTTCATTTAATTTGCTTTTGTAAAGAGCAAAAGCCTCTTGTGTAAAAAGATGATGGGGTTGTATTGCTGAACTGCTGACATCTATTATAATTAAATCATAGGTATTATTAACCCCTCTTAAATAATGGCGTCCATCATCTACAATGGAATTATATTCTACCGTATCTAAACCAAAATATTTTTCTGACACCTCAAAGCACCTAGAATCTACATCTACTGCTGTAATATTTTCAAACCTTAGCTCATTTAATTCTTTGACCAACGAGCCTCCAGCCATACCGATTAACAATGCATCTTCTCTATTTTCTATTGGCAACAATGTGGCAACAGAGGAGATAATATGCGTATACATTAGTAGAGAACTACCATGAACTTTGCTAATTCTACTTTGCTCAGTTCCATTATTAGATAGGATTCTAACATTATTTGGATAATCACAAACATCTAATCGCCCCATATACCCATCAGCTAAATACAAGCAATTATCGTACTCTAATTGTGGATTAATTTGATCTGCAAGTACCAATACTGAGGTTGATGAAAATAGAATGATAATTAAGATCTTTAAGGAATAATTTGACCTTTGTAAATAAAGAAAAGTGGCTGAAACCAAGATTATATTTAATACACCAATTATTAAAGCAGTTTTCTTTACTCCAATTTGAGGAATCATAGCTAAACCAACTAAAAAAGTAACCAATACTCCTCCGATAGTAGACACAGTAAAAATCCTTCCAGAACTATATCCTGCCTTGTTGCCCAAATTGTGGACAAGTTCAACCAACATGTGCGATACAGAACCAAGTAAGAATAATGGAATTAAAAGAATACTTATAGCCGAAGCCAAAACTCCTCCAATTAAACCAAAATTCATGCAAGCATCAAAAAGCACATAAGCTATTGAAGGAGATATAATTAATAACAAAGAAGCGCAAAACACATATACATAAGGTAATATTTCCTTGAACCCTTTATGGACCAAATTGCTTCCCCAATAATAACCCAACAATAAAGAAAAAAGAGTAACTCCTAATATTGAAGTTAAAGCGTATAGAGAATTTCCATAGAAAGGCGATAGTAATCTTGACGCTATTACCTCAAAGGCCATAATCATTCCACCCTCAATAAATGCCAACAAATAATATATTTTCGCTTTGCCTCTCAATCTTATTTAAATAGTTTTTTAGTATAAATCTCATTATACCCCGTTCGCCATGACTTGGCGGCCTCTTTATAAAGTTTAGAAAGCGAAGGCTTTTGATCTGTTAAAATCTCCGCATCAAAAACGTCAATTTGATTTCCATAAATAATTCCTTTTCCCCAATTTCTGACTTGTTCGCGTTCAGGTTCGCTATAAGTTGACAAGTGATAATTTGGCAATCTGGTCTTTCCAATAACAAAAAGTAGGTTACGATAATCTTCCTGCCCAGGGGTTGGAATTAGATGTAAAACATAGCCAGATTCTAAAATCGTTTTCGCAACCGATCTGGCGGCATAGCCTTTTTCCCCAGTCAAAAAACCGTAAAAATTAACAATCAAAAATCCATCCTCATTTAAAATATTCATCGCGTCCGCTAAACCTTCTTTAGTCAAAAGGTGCTCTGGAGGGGATTCGCTCAAAAACGCATCGTATATGATGACATCGTACTTATCCTCCGTTCGTTTCATAAAATGCCTTGCATCTGTGACGCTCACATTTAAATTTGGATCTATCTTAAAATATTCTATTGCAAGGTCTTTGATCCGTTGATCTATTTCGACCACCTGAATATCATGCTCAAGCAGCTCCAGTTGCTTGTAAACAGTTCCCCCACCCAATCCTAGTAAAAGCGTTTTAGCATTTTTAGGCTTCACTCCTGCAATCGTTGGAATGATGTGCGCCCACTCCCACAATGAAATACCTGGACCTTCCACGTCCATATAGGTTTGGAGGGTATTGTTGACCACCATACCTCTTCCTAATTTTGGGGTGTTGGAAAAATCTTCTGAGGTATGTTCGATGATTTTGATGTTTCCAAGGACACCATCGCTTTCGTGGAGCACTTTAAAGGAAGGATTATACTCTGTACTTGAAAAACCAGTAAGTGCAGCACAAATGAATAACCCTACTAAAGAAGCCACAGTTGATGTGGCATTGGAAGTTCTTAAAATTAGCAAGGTCGAAAGGGCTAATAGAACACCAAAAAATATCAATGTAAATTTTATACCTACATTGCTCAAAAAGTAAAACCCCACTAAATAAGTGACGAGAATTCCTCCTAGGGTTGAAATGCTGTAAATATTACCAGCTACTCTACCTGGATTTTCTTTAGAAAGAATCTCTATTAATAAAGGAGAAGTACATCCAAGAAATAAAAGAATTGGAAATAAAATAAGTAAAAGAGAAAAGCTGGCTCCTACACCCAATCCGAAAGAAAGGCCTAAATGCATCACCCCATCCGAATAAAACGAAACAAGTATAAGCAACAAAGACGCACCGAGTAAAACTGTTCTCAATACGTTTTTGAGCCGATCCTTATACTTGGTGGTTAATAGACCGCCAATAAAATAACCAGCCGTTAATCCACCTAAAGTAATCGCCAAAGTTGACGCCCAAACATCAATGGAAGTACCGAAATAAGGAGCTAAAAGCTTAGCCGCACAAAGCTCAGCCGCCATAACAACTCCTCCTTCAATAAAGGATAATGTGTATAACCCTTTAGCATTCATACCAAAGAATAATTAAATGTTACTCCAAACGCTAAGCGATTTTGATGAAATCTACTACTAGATATACGGCTGACCTTAGTTCTCATTCCTACAAAGTTGGTGACGCACAAAAACGTGCATAATTATTCTCTAATGAGAATACATTATTTAAGCCTTCTTATTCGTAACTGGATTCGTAAGTTAGTTAAAAAATTGTTCACGAAAAAATAAAATTTAACATAAAGTTAATATTTTACCAAAATCATCGTAAACGATTACGATAACAACATAGCTCATTTTGAAATACTTATAGCTCCCGCTTCTGAAACACAACAATTATTGGGCGAGACCACATATGGATAGTACCAAGAATGGTTACAAATCGATCCCATACTTCCAGACGGAACATCAAAATTGAGGCAATAATTATAAGTTTCTCCACAGGTTAGCCCAGAAACTGTTAAACTCGACAAATCTCCACTGGTAATCAGACCACACATATCATCATAAAATTCCCAAGTAAAGTTGGCGACATTGCCTCCTCCTGGTCCTGGTCCTGAACCACAATTGGTTGTAAGGACCAAACTTATATCTACCGAAGTACTTTGCGAAACAAATTCGGCACAAATGGTTACATTTTCTCCTGTTTCGTTGGGACAATCCACTGGGATTCCTGGGCAATTTGCAGCAACATCCGCAGGTGCCTGGGGCGTTTCGTACACGCAAGCTATACAATCAAAAGCCGGATCGGTTGGAGGATTTGTACCTCCACACCCTGTACAAAAATCTTGATTTGGTAAGACCGTTATGGTCATCTCATCTGTACCTGTACAACATGTATTAGGGTCTGTTACGGTAAGGGTATATGTTGTAGTACTTGTAGGACACACGGTAATTTGACCATTATCTTGATTATTAGGATTTCCAGATGTAACAATCGTACCAGCATCTCCCGTACTCCATTCGTATGTAAATCCAGAGTTAGCCACAGGATCTGCTCCAATAACTAAACATGGTGAACATTGTAGGTCGAAATCAAGTCCCGCATCGGCAATTGGAGAGGCGATATAAGAGTAGTTGAAATCTATGCATATTTGATATTCTAGGGTCACAAATCCTGAAGACACAGCTCCAGTGGTTGGGCAATCTCCGCTCGTATTGGGATCGACTGCTGGAACCACATCGACGCCAATGATTTCTAAAGCACAAAGATCATAACCTGCCGCCACCACATCAATGCACGACTGCCCAATATTCCAACCAGCCCCTCCTATAATCTCATCATCCCTTTGCTCGCCTGAATTTGGATCATTTAGTGCAGGTGGATTTTGCCACACATTTCCGTAAACCCCTTGAAGGTTGCAGGATGGATCGGCAGCACCATTAATGTTGACCGCCTGAAGATCTACACATACATCGATTGAGGTAAATACGCCACAATCTGTGCCACTCGGAGGAATTGAAGGAACTGTAAAGTCATGAAGATAACCCTCACTCTGTACAGGGTCTGTAGTCCAATCGTTTCGGTCTTCGCCCAATAGATCTACTTGGGTTTCGTCTTTACAGATCGTTATGGTCTGACTTTGCACATCAAGCCAAAGTATGAAATGCAGCAGTACCGCTAAACAATATTTAGCTATAGTTCTCAACAATCTTAAGATACTGATATTTAAGGATTTATTCTCATTTCTACACTCAAATATATTCTAAAAGAAAAAAGGATGAGCTTCCAATTTCGGCTCATCCTTTCCTAGTTCTTTAATCAAGATAAATCGAAAATATAATTTATCTAGAGCTTAATAAATTTCTCATGGAGCACCTCATTGCCTTTACGGAAAACAATAAAATAGGTTCCTTGTTTCAAATCTGAAATATCTACTATTCTCTTAATTGTTGGTGAAGGATTATTAGTAGAATGGTGATCATTTACATTAACAGTATTATCCAAATGTTCATTTAAAAAGCTATTCATGAAATTTGATTTTACCAAAACACCTGAAATATTATAAATCTCTGCCTCCATTCCACGTACTACACTCTCATGAGCGTCAATATTAAGAAAAGAATTCGCAGGATTTGGACTGATTTGAAATTCTTGAGATAATTCCACTAAATTTCTAATTAAAGGAAATATTGTGGAATAGCCAGTTGAACCATCAAAATCAGTTTGCATTATTCTATAATAAGATACATTTCCGGGATTACGATCTATAAATTTATACTTCTTAAGCTCTGTACTGTTTCCGTTTCCTTGCACTTTACCAATTGATCTGTAATCAAAGCCATTACTGGAAACTTGAACATCAAAAAAATCATTATTAATTTCTGAATAGGTTTCCCACTCAATGGTGTTAAAATCCTCTCCTTCGTTGAAGAAAACTTTAAGTGATTTGAATTCAACTGGAAGTGGCGCAGTTGTACCACCTAAACTTAAATCGTTTGGATCAATGATAATAGATTCAGGAGTATCATCTGTAGGAGTGTAATAATAATTACAATAATCAAAACTTCCTGTAAAAGCACCAGTATCAGTAGTGGTTGATTCAACTCCAAACAAGTCTATTTGGGCTGGTAAACCATTTGTTACAAAGGTATATACAGCGCAAATCTGACCATTTCCATTCAAGTCGGCTAATGGTTGAGGGCCACCAGCTCCTCCTCCACTGGCAATAATACCGGAATCATAATCTACTGCAGTCCCGTCGGCATTTAAGGTGCCATCAGCGGTATTTCCCCATGTTGCCTCATCGCCTATGACTGCTGGGTAAGAATTAATAGAGGTAAAAGTCCCTCCACTAAAATTAAATTGGATGTCATATGTATCACTAGTAGCATTGTTTCCATATGCTATGCATAGATTAATATCAATAGTGTAGGTTCCATCCATATTGTCTACAACGCCACTACCCGTCAAACTTATACCAGATAAGTGACAACTATATGAATTGCTCCAAAAAAATAAACATAGAAAAACAAGTGTAAAAATTCTCATTCTCAAAAATTTAGGTTTTAAAAAAAATATAACTCTTAACGTTTTTAATTTTTTCTACTCTAAGGGTGCAAAAGCAAAAAAATTGTTAAAAGCTAACTCTCATCTTTTTCGAATATATAAAATTATCCCAACGATTTAAATTTAAATCATCAAATTGTTCACATAATTTTAAAATATATACGATTTATTGTTAACAAGCCTCATTGGCTTTGACCTAAATTATCATCAGAATGTTAACTAAGTGCTTAGTATGAATAATAGTTAATCAAAAAGACTGCCTACATATTAGACAGCCTCCTTTTATTCAAATACAATTTATTAGTATAGACTTAACTCGATATGACCACTTTTAAAGAGCCATTATTATTACTGCCTTGAAATTCGATGGTTTTGTTTTGTGTAGAATCGAAGTAACTTTCTCCTACCGATAGGGTCGTAAGCAAATATGTCTTTTTACTTCCTTTTATACGACGATGTATACTTAAACCGCTCTCAAAATTAGTCCCTAAATTTTGATTGTAATTTGTAGTAGAAGTTCTACTTGAAACAATCGTTTCAAAAATTGAATTTGTCTTTTGGAGTAATATCATCTCTTTACCTCCGTTGCCACTCGATTTAAGCGGAAATATATTTATGGTGGCGTTGGGTCCATTTACTTTTCTGATTTTCCCATTTGGCAACCATCCCATGGATTCTAAATTTCCAGCATTGAATGCAATATGTTGGCATCCCATTACAGAACTGCAATCACCATATTCAGATATTGATCCATTTTCATTGATTCTGGCTGCGTGCAACAATCCAAGGTTATGTCCTATCTCATGTTCGAATACTTGAGGATGATCACATAAATCAATATGAGAAAATTTACCATTTACAAAAGCTATTCCTACATACCAGGCTACATTTTGTGTTAGGATAGAAATATAATCGTAGTCCGAAAAACTATAACCCATTGAGTTTACAATGGGTTCTATTGCTTGAAAAATGGTAGTGATGTAATTCAAATCCTGTTCTAAACTGATTTCAATAACTTCTCCATTGAAACTAAGGGCTCCATTGGATTGATCAGAAAAGTACGAATTGATAGAGTTGCCGTTATTCCCAAAAAATTTGTCTTCAATGTCTTGCTTGCTACAACTCACTTGACTGCCAGGCATGTCAATTTTGATTGCCAACAATTTTTTAGACCCATTTCGAGTAGCCACCAAAGACTTGTTAATTTCTTCTTCCGGCATCATTAGATCAATATCAAATTGTTCCTTTAAATCTTGCTGAGAAATTTGTGTTCTTAGAAATTCTCCACTTTCAAATTTGTGATTCATCAGTTCTGTTTGATCCTCATTTAATCGAACAAATTCGGTTCCATAAGATAATATTCCATATTCGACCAATTCCTGGTCTTTTTCTTCGTAAACCAAATTATATTGATACATTGGATCCATATTATTTTGGTTTTCATTCCATTCATCCTGAACACAGGAAACTATAAGGAAAGTACTTACTACATAGAATACAGGCAAAAACTTTGACATTTTCAAAAAGGTTTTAGGGTAAATAAAATGTGTAAGTAGCCTGAGTAAATACTTCAGGAAGGTTGTTTGAATATGACAATTTAATGCGTCTTGCCCCCTATAACATATTAGACTTTTTTTATATCCGAATAATTGCATAAAAAAAAGGCTCTATCAATTAGATGATAGAGCCCATTAAGAATAATCCTATGGTTAAAAAATAATTATTCTTTTATTACTTGAAGTGTTTTAAGGTCATTCGTTTGTCTGTTTCGGACGCGTATAAAATACATACCACTAGGATATTCTTGCATCGAGATTTTTTTGGCACTTCCTGTTAAAACTTCTTGACCTGTTCCATTGTGTAACACCCAACTGGCACCTTCTGAAGCTTCAATAGTTAATTCACTGGAGACTGGATTTGGAAAGACTTTTACTTCTTCTTTATTAATCGATTTGCGCAAATAAATGACAGTAGACATCTCAAAAGAGCCATCCAAATCAACCTGCTTTAATCGATAATAGTTATTGGACGAGCTGGTATTATCAGAAACATATTCATAGTGTTGAATTTCATTGGAGTTGCCCATCGCCTTTACCATACCTAAGGTTTCAAATTCTTTATTATCGCTTGAATACTCGACTTCAAAATAATCCGAGTTCACTTCGGAAGATGTGATCCAATTTAGTTTAACGCTTTCGTTAGCGAATCTTGCGCTGAAATCCTCCAATTTCACTGGTAATACTTGACCTAAAGGAAAGGGCTCAGAAGTACAATTACATCCGTTACCGTTGGTGCTGTTACAAAGCAATACATAGATGTCTGACAATTGTGGGTAAAAGTCAAATGTATTGGTCCAGGTAAAAACTTTGGACTCCTCTGGTGTAGCTGCATAATGGTCAGATTGCTCCCCATCTACAATTAAATAGAACGAAGGATTTCCTCCCAGCCATTGAATATTCTTAACCTCAACGTCAAGGCTATAATTTCCTGATCCATCATCGACGGCATTGATGTCAACATCTGGATCAACTAGGATGTTTCCACATTGGGCGTTAGCAAAAACTGAACAAAATGTTAGGCAAAGTATGCCCATTAGTTTGGGTAAATCAAATCTTTTCATTGAATTAAGTTTAGTAAGTTTTGAAAATGATTGTGAGAATTATGAACAGCTTTTAGCAAACCCAAAAGGAAGTCGTCCTATATTCTCTCTGGTTTTATAAGATTATTTACACTGCAAAATATTTCGAACATGTAATCATTTCAATCCCATTATTGATGAATCTCACAAATACCTATTTGTAGGGATTTGAATAATTTTTTATTCTGTAGTGCTGTTCAAATCAAATGACTTCTCACATTAATTTGAAGGTCTTTTGCTCATTAGTGTCCTAATGATCAAAATGTTATCACACGTAGCAATTACACCTTAGAAATAATAACGCATCATAGATTTGAAAATCAGATATCGATGGAAGAAAAACCCACCCTTCTTCTTCAAGGCTTTATTTGAACAGTTTTTTCGCCCAAGAAATCCAATAGGTTTTAGCTAGTTATTTTCTGTAGCCACTTTTTGACGCACTTTTTTAATTATGCGTTTGGTATGATTTAAAACAGAATCTGTTTCATGGATTCGATCAAGCAACGAGGGAGTAGATTTGATATGAGGCGTAATACCTGACAGTTCGTCCGTGCCACAAGTAGTAAGCATTTCTGTAGTTGAAATTCTTGCAAAGATTTCGGACTTTGGCAATTTGATGCTAATGGGATTGGCGTGAAAAATCCGAGTTCCTCCAGTTTCCTCACCTATGATCAACCCCAAATCATAACATTGAAAAGTAGCTGCAAAGGAAGAGGCTGCTGAATACGATTTTCTATCTATCAAAAGATATGGGGTCCCTTCAAATTCCCACTTCATTTTTTCGGGAGGTTCATTGTAAAAAGAAGTCTCCACCATCATTGCATCCTTCTTAGCATTGAGGATACCTTCGATATCTATCAGATGGCGCTGATGATTAAAAAACACCGTACCAAAAGGATTGTTATCATATCGCTGGATTACTCTAAACTGATCCTTATATGGTGCACTAGCCTTTGCCTTAGTCATGGCCATTGTTTTAAAATGTCCTTGAGTCAGGTAATGTAAAAGTTTGGAAGACACCTTGGGCCAACCTCCAAAATTACCTCTAACATCAATGACCAAAGAATGGCATTTTTCTTTACGCAGCTTTTTAAAGGTCTTTCTTAAAAACGAACCATACTCATTGATATCTGGGACAGAAAATGAAAGAATGCGCAAATAGCCAATGCCATCACCTAAATCCTTAAAGTAATACGGTTTGTTTTTATCTCTTTTCACATCTTCCTCCTCTTGCTTTTTCTTTCTAATCTCTTTCCACTTTTTCTCGAGAACCTTGAGGTCTACATTTTCAACATCAACGGTTTCTTCCTTGAGGTGCTTGTATTTGATTTTTACACTGGAATAATTACCAAATTGCAAATAAAGCAAGTCAGAAATATTACCAGGAAAAATCACATTACGAAACGTTTTTGTTTCATACCCCAAATACTTATCCCAGTCTTCTACCAATTGCTCGATAGGCACGTCATTAATTTCTAGCACTTGTGCTCCTAATGGGATCTTCCCTGAGTCACTTAAATCACGCAATAAAAAAAGCTGATCATTTTGATCCATGAAAAAACGAAGCGGTGTGACTCCATATGCTTTTCGAGATTTTTCATACCATTCTCTTCCCATACTTACACTACTGTGTCCATCTTTAAGCAAGGCCATTATTTCTTTTAAGGATTTACAAAAGTCTAAAGACAACATTCCGTTTTTACTTTCCTCACGAATCTCTGATATCAAAGCATCAAACGATTCCTTTTCATTGAAGCGATAAGGGTTTGGATGTGCAGTTAAAAAATCAACGAAGACATCTAAGTCTTTTTTGATGTCTTTGGCAGATAGTAATTTTTCTTGGGCTAACGAAATAGAAGTGCCAAAAAAAAGACATAGGATAAAGCCAATCGTTCTCATGCGTACTAAGTAGTGCTACTTGTAAATTAATACAATGGCATCTGAATTTTAAATCAATTCGCTTCCTTTATTTTAGAAAAATAAAAAAGGGGCTGATAGGATCCAAGCAATATTTTAAAATTGAAGTATACGTCCTCAGGAAACTTGATTAAACCAAATTTAAAATGGCAAAATTCGTTGCCTTTTTTATGAAGTATTATCTTGCTCTTTCACTGGTACTTTGATATATGAAACACTTATTCCAAATACTTCTTTTCGCCCTTTGTCCTTTGCTCGTGTTTGGACAAACACAAGAGGGATTTATAGAATTTACTTGGATAGATTCTACAGGCAAACTAATTCTTCACGTTCCTGAAGATTTTGTCGATCAAGATTTTTTATATGTCAACAGTTTGGCGGAAGGTGTTGGATCCAATGACATTGGTTTGGATAGAGGGCAATTGGGCAATACACAAATCGTACGGTTTTACCAATCAGGGAAAAAGATGTTGCTCATCCAAGACAACTTAAAATTTAGAGCAAAAAGTGAAAACAAGGAGGAAGTAAAATCTGTCAAAGAGGCCTTTGCAAAATCCGTTTTGTTTGGATTCAACATTATCAGTAAAAAAGGGAATACCTATAATCTTGATGCAAGTCCTTTTCTCCTTCGCGATGCCCATGGGGTATCTCAAAAACTAAAAGATCGAAATGAAGGAAATTATGTCTTAGACCTAAGTAAAAGTGCTGTGTTTAAAGAAGGCTTGAATAATTTCCCTGACAACACAGAACTAGAAGCGTTGCTCACTTTTGCTGGAGACGGTAAAGGGAAACAAGTTAGATCTGTTACCCCTAATTCCAAATTAATAAGTGTGGTACAGCACCATTCTTTTATAAGACTTCCAGACGACAAGTATGTCCCAAGAAAATTCCACCCCAATTCTGGATATATTTTTAGAAGTTTTTCGGATTATGCCTCCCCTATTGGTTCTGACATGACCACGCGTTTTATTTTGAGACATCGATTGGAAAAGGTAAATCCGTTTGCCGCCAAAAGTAAAGCAGTCGAACCCATAATTTATTATATAGATAGAGGATGTCCAGAACCTGTAAAGTCTGCCTTGATAGAAGGAGGAAGTTGGTGGAATCAAGCCTTTGAAGCAGCTGGGTATATCGATGCTTTTCAAATTAAAGAACTGCCAAAAGATGCGCATCCTTTGGATGTCAGATATAATATGATCCAATGGGTGCACCGCAGCACCAGGGGGTGGTCTTATGGTGCAGCAGTCGCAGACCCACGTACTGGTGAAATCATAAAAGGACATGTGAGTTTGGGATCTTTGCGGGTTCGACAAGATTTTATGATCGCACAAGGAATATTGTCTCCGTATGCCCATGGGGATGAAGACCCGAGAATGTTAGACATGGCCTTGGATAGATTGAGGCAATTGTCTGCGCACGAAATTGGACACACTATAGGTCTGACCCATAACTTCGCAGCAAGTGCAAACGATAGAGCATCGGTCATGGATTATCCACATCCCTTGATTGAGATGACCGATGATCGAGCTGATTTTACAAAGGCGTATGATCAAAAAATTGGAGAATGGGACAAGCAAGCAATAATTTATGGCTATGGCTACCCCAAGAAAGGTCAAACCGAAGAGGCTTTTTTAAAAGAGGTTTTGCAAAACACCACAGACAAGGGGTTGCAATTTATCACCGATCAAGATGCGCGCCCTAAAGGAGGAGTACATGCACATGCCCATCTTTGGGACAATGGCAGGGACCCCGTTGAGGAGCTTCAACGTATCACAGTACTTAGAAGCAAAGTCCTCAAAAGAATGGGCAAAAATTCTATTAAAGAAGGAAGCCCATATTCTGAATTAGAAAAAATCTTGGTGCCTGCATATCTAATGCACAGGTATCAAATTGATGCCGCCTCAAAACTAATTGGGGGTTACCATTTTGAATACAGCTCCAAAGCAAAGAGTCCTAATTTCGAATCTGTAAAAATTGAGAAGCAACAAAAAGCCTTAGAGCAAATACTTCTTAGTTTGAGTCCTTCACAACTAGAAATACCTCCATCCTTAACTGCGCTCATTCCACCGCCAGCTTATGGATATCCTCGAACCAGAGAAACCTTTAGTGGAGTTACAGGAAGTATATTCGATCCAATTTCTGCAGCGGAAGCTTTAAGTTCTTATACCTATGATTTCTTGCTCGATCCGCAAAGGTTGTCTCGTATTAACAGATACTCGGCCAAAGATTGGAACATTGAATATTATTTGGATCGCATCATCAAACAAGCAACCGAAGGAAAAAATGATGATCCTTATTCCTTAATGCTCGAAAAAACTTTATTCATCCATTTGTTAAAACTCAAAACGCATAAGCACATGGATAAGCAAGTTGCAGCGGTGATTACTTCCAAACTCAACAATTTTGTATCGTTCAAAAAAATGTCCAAAACTTCATCCAATCGACAAGCCCACGATCTGTATCTCAGAAACCTTTTGTCCGATGCCCAGAACAAACCAGAGGTTTTTAAAATACCAAGCTTGGCCAAAATGCCACCGGGTTCTCCTATTGGTTGTCATTAAAAATTATTTTATTTTGTAAAAAACGAAAAACTATGAACTTCCTATTCAGCCTTTTGCTTACTTTTTTCCCTTCAGATAATGTAACACCTACACCTAGTCAAATCGAGCAAGTTGAGAAAAAAGCCCTCGATCTATTTCGATTTTATTATGACTTTCCATCTGGATGCAGTGCTAAGGAAGATATGATTCATTGTTATTTTTTTGACAAGAAATCTGTTGATGGGAAACAACACTACATCGTAAGAGGACGCTATAGTTATAAATGTGGTTCGTCCATAGAAAGCACCATTTTCATGCTTAAGCTTTACCAAGTCAAAAATGAATTTTACATCTGGTGGGGAGAATACGAATGTGATTTCTCAAGACAAATGAAAGGCTTTGACAATTGCAATATGTATCTAAGCCCCAAAATGGGAAAGAAGGATAAGATTTAAAGAAGGACCTTATTCCTGATTTTGGAATAAGCACTTAGAAAGGTTTCATTGGCTTCTCTTGTTCCAAGGGTAACTCGGATACATTCTGGTGCACCGAAACCAGCTACAGGTCTTACCATAACCCCGTACTTAATCATTTCTGCTTCAAATTCTAGCGGCGTAAGTTTGGGTTTTACTAAAAAGAAATTTGCCTGCGTCTTCCAATATTTGACGTCCATTTTATCCAGTTCGTGGTACACATAATTTTTCTCTTTGTGAATGAGTGCAACTGTTTTTTTGATAAAGTCATCATCTCCCAAGGCAGCCATCGCTGCCTCCAAACTCAGCATGTTGATCATAAATGGACGCCTGATCTTTCTTAAATATTCAGATATTTCTTTGGTGCTATACGAATAACCAATACGCAAGCCGGCCAATCCATACGCCTTGGAAAAACTATTGACCCCTATAACATTTTTACCATTCAACACATAAGGCAAGGCCCTAACATAATCCTTAGCATCCGCGTACTGATAATATACTTCATCGTAAACCAAAACGACATGATCGGGTAACCCTTCTACTAAACGATCCACATCTTGCTTTGAAATGTAGGTCCCTGTAGGATTATTGGGACTCGTAATAAAAACGATCCGCGTTTTTTGATTTACTGCATTCAAAATACCATCCACATCCAAATCAAAATTGTCGCCAGTCAAAGGAACATTAATTGCACGCGCGCCAAACTTTGCAGGAAACTCAAAATAGGGACCAAAGGCAGGATTGGAATAAATGCACTCAGAGTCCTCATCCATGAAGCCTTGAACGATTAGTTCAAGATTGGCAACCCCACTGTTGGTGGTAATAAACTGACTATCCTGCAGCCTTCCCTCATAAAATGTACTTAATGCTGCTCTTAACCTTTCGTCAGAATTATCAGGATAAATATTTAAAGTATCTATGTGCTTTTTTAAAGCTTCTATGGCTTTTGGCGAAGAACCGAGAGGGTTTTCATTGGAAGAAAGCTTGAAGATTTTTTCTGCCTTTGTCTCGATTTGATCCAAAGATTTACCGCCCTTATAGGCTGCCTTCGCATTTAGGTAGGGTTTAAAATGTAATGGCATGAACAATAACTTGAGCTGCTGAAGGTAGACATATTCCAACTTCTTTTCTTGCAATTTTTGGTGCAGTTTTAAAATAAAAATGAGAACTATCCAATAGGATAATTCTCATTAGTCTACCAAGACGTGCAACTCTTAAATTTTAATAAATCTGCGAGAAACTACATTGCCATTAAATTCTATAATAGCGATATATACTCCACTTCTCAAATGCGATACATCCAAAGAGGCAGCGTATTTTTTTCCATTGGTATCCAAAATTTCAATCAATTCTCCTGAAGACAAATTGATTCGGCCCTCTGTTGGGTTTGGATATACTCTTAAATGGTTTTCAATACTGCTCTGGGTACTATTGGTGTTATCAAAATTGATCACAATGGTCTCGGTATAACTTTTTTGGCCATCAAAATCTACAGCTTCGATTCTGTAATGGTTTGTTCCTTGGACGGGTTCTTCGTCAATAAAGCTGTAGGAATCGAATCCTTCGGCTGTCACCTCTCCAAGATTAATAAAATCTAAATTCGCCGAATTTACAGATCGCTGAATCACATAATGAGACACATTTATTTCGTCTGTTACCTCCCATGTCAAATCAACATCATCCCCTATCACTTCTCCTGAAAAAGAGATAAAAGTTACAGGTACAGTAGTGGACTCTGACAATTCCAAACATACGTTGTCTATAAATACCTGTGCCTCGTTTCCTGAAAGGTTGAATTCAAGAAAAGTATTGACTCCATTTGCACTCACCGTATAGCTTGATTCGTATAGGGTCTTTGTTGGCGAGAGCTGAAAAGTTGTGTTCAAAAACACAGGGCCTTCTTGATCATTTTCAAAATCATAATCGCCTCTGTGAAGTACGTTTAGCGGTCTGTTTTCTGTTGAGTATGCTTCAAACGTAAGGGTATAACTTTCTCCAGCAACAACCACTATAGGATCATAACCAAATCCTGCATCTCCGGGATTTTGAACAGTAATAGCTGCTTCATCATTTATATTTGCTACATCCGTACCCCAATTTCTCCATCCGGCTAAAGACTGTGTAAATTCAGAATTATTGATTTTTCCACAAATTGGAATTTGTGTTCCTACGCAATTGCAAAATCCATCCTCGACATCATTAATGGTATATGGATTGCCATCATCGCATGGTGTACCAGGTGCTACATAACCTGGAGTATCTGGGCAATTACATGAATGATCGAGAACCGCCATCAATACAGCCGCATCCATAAAGTTAGCAGCAGTGATATTTTGAGAAGCGTCATTTATATTTCCAGATACTGGGTTTCCTGCATCGCTGATGATGAAATCTCTACGAAATAATTCTACATTACACAAAGGCTGGTCTCCAGGAACAACCACCGAAAAGTAATCTACACCAAAAGGTCCAGGTGGATTATTGGGGTCAAATCTTTCGGAGTTGTGAAATGGAACCAAAACATGATTAACATCTCCATTCGCATAAGTTAGTCTCAATGTAATGTCTCGTTCTTGATCATACAACTGTGGGGCATCTTCTAATTCCAAATTTTGCAAAACAGAAAATGTATTTGGGTCTGTAGGATCCAATGTGGTCAACAAGGTTCCAGTGTACTTTATAGGATCGTAAATGATGTTCATCGTAGGATCATTTACTTGGATAGATCCTGATATCATATACACATCTTGCTCTAATTGCTCTTCGCCTGGTAAACTGAAAAAGTCTTCAACAAAAGTATTCTGGGGCTGAGAAGCGTCTCTTGAATATTGTCTTTGACCGTTATTCAATGTCACTTTTGGATAGCCTGTATTTTCTCTCAATTGGTAATCCACTTGTCCTCCTCTGTAATCCACTTGACCGGCTTGCACCTCCGAACCAATTAAAAAATTATTAATAGCTATGGCAGAAAAATCTCCAAACCCATCCCAAGGTCCAGCACCATTGGATCTCATCTCTATACAAGGATGTTCGCGTTGCATACAATCGCTTCGCTCAATTCCTTGATTACCACTAGAATCTTCACAATACGGACTCACGAATTCATACGTGTCTTGTATGAAATTCCATGCTTCTCCTCTTCCACCTGCAGATCCTGTTTCACCAGCGTAGGGATAATTATTCTCACCAGGCTCCGGATTGGCTACTTGCCACTCCCACTCCCAATGTGGTAGCGATAGGGCGTGTCCCAATTCATGAATAAATACATCTGTAAATTCGAAGCCAACAAAATTTCCATCGATTCCCCATCCGCCAGGATCAAGATTTAACGTGTTCCCGAAATATATTGTATTCGCAAAATCACCTGCTGCTTGTTGCATTCTTCCCAATACAGCATGTGCTGCAGCATTTATATTGCCTCTATCCAAACCACTATCCAGAACTTCAGAATCAAATTGCACTGCTGCTGGAACACCTTGCCAACTGTTGGCAGCCACGACTGGTATTCGAACTTTTTCTGGAAATTCCCCTAAACGTACTACACTTACAGGAAGAGCCGAAGCCACCTCTTGCAAGAAATTATCAAACATTGGGGTACGGTGCGGCAAATGATTGTAATCCATCAAATCCATATCTACGACTACCAAATTAAGCTCGGTAGGCAGCTGAATATTCAAATCGGATTGATCAAGTACTTGGATGTCATCGCCGGCAGTGATGATCAACTCTAATCCAATCTGGATCCATGATTTTGGTATCGTCACAGAGAAGTAATCACTAAAATTTGGAGTTGTTAAATCTATAGATGAGCTAAGCGTGGAAGGTCCATTTAAGCACAATGTTCCAAGTGATGCTCCATTTGACCTACCTTCTACTTGGACATCTGGAGCAGCTCCATTTCCAAGCACGGCAACTTGTAAAAGAGCTGGACGTTCTCCAATTGTAAAGTGAAATGGATGACCAATAGTATGTCGATGAGTTTGCGCAATGAATACCTCATCTATTACTGCACTGGCATTTGCAGAACCATCGCATGTACCTTGATCGTTGGGTTCAGCATACACATATTCTACGAAATTGTACGAGGAAGGAAGAACAGGATTTGTATTTGGTTGAATAAATCCCATGCTGTTTGATGGGCTTCTTGGCTCATTTTTACTTCGAGGTGTTTCTATCGAACATGTACTTGAGTGATGGCTACAGGTACAAGTTATTCTTTCTTTTTTAACCGCTTGTCCATTTAAAGTCCCCACCATAAAAAGTAGAACCAGCGTAATTAGATGTATTGCTTTTGATTGAACTTGCTTTTTCATATTGATTTTATTTTCGTTTTCGTGTTCTGAATACTGCTCTAGTATTCCGTTCGAGATTAAAACAACATTACTTGAATAAACCCTACTTATTATTTTGAGATAGTTGCAAAAAAAAGAGCCTTCAAAAATTGAAGGCTCTTTTCTATTTAAATAGGTATCAGTGTATTTTACCTCGACAAGCTAAGAAATCCGATTTCAAAGCCCATTCGTACCAACTGTGCCATGTTCTTGCAATCAAATTTGGAGAATAAATTATAGCGATGGGTTTCAATGGTTGCTTGAGCTAAGTATAATTTTTCACCAATCTCTTTTGTAGAAAAACCATAAGAAATAAGTTCTAACACTTCGAGCTCTCTGTTGGTAAGTTTTTGGATGCCTAAGGCATTTGTATTGCACTGGAGTGCGATTGATTGGCTGTTCATTTCAAAATGTTTTAATTATTAACAACAATTTTTTTCTTCACGCTTTGATTGGATTCTAAGCTATTGATTTCCAAAATGTATATTCCAGAAGTTACCTCATTCAAATCCATGGCATTGGATCCGTAAGTGGTCATCATTAGTTGGCCTTGCAAATTATAGAGTCGAAGGAATCCTACTTTAAACCGCTCTATTTCGACATAAACTATTTCTTTGACTGGATTTGGGTAGACCTTAATTTTTGCTTCGCTTAAATTTTTAGTTGATGAAATTAAGTCCATGCCATCACAATCCTCATCGATCCCATTATTGGGAATTTCCATGGCGTCTGGATTGATGTCTGCATTTTCGTCGTCGCAATCCTCTTCAAGCACAAAGCCATCTTGATCAAGATCGTCATCAAGTGTACTCGGATCACAATCATCGTCTATGCCGTTGTACGGTATTTCATCAAGGAAAGGATGAACCTCAGGATTGGTGTCATCACAATCATTGATCAAGTCCCACCCATCCTGATCTAAGTCATCATCCAGCGTACTCGGATCACAATCATCATCTATGCCGTTATATACGATTTCGGTTTGACCAGGATTAACATTAGGATCTGAATCATCGCAATCTACGTCTGATCCGAATCCATCGTTGTCTTCATCTACAATTAAGGTTGCATCTACTCCATCACAGTCTTCATCAATGCCATTATCTGGGATATCAAAGGCCTCTGGATTAATATCTGGATTGTTGTCATCGCAGTCATAGGAAGAATCATATCCATCTTGATCTAGATCATCATCCAATGTTGTTGGATCGCAATCATCATCCACGCCATTGTATGGAATTTCTTCCGCTCCACAAGCGTTATCAAAACAAACATTATCCAGAAATACGCTGGCTTCATTACCTGAAAAAGTAAATTCAATAGTTCCGAAAATGGTTGATATGCCATTGAAGGTGAATGATAGATCGAACATTTGTTTTTCTGTACTCAAAGCAATGGTTTCTCGATGATATTCTGCAAACACACCCTCTTCTTGAAATACAATGACTTCAATTTCTCTAGCTTCGGAAGCGTAAGCCTCGAAGCTTATGGCATACGTTCCATTAGAAATTAATTCAAAATTTCCTTGCGCTATCCCCGCGTCATCTATATCTGTAATTTCAAATTCCGCCCCGCCATTACCGTTTGCAACCTCGTTGCCCCAGTTCCACCAACCGTCCAAAGAGGCAAATTGACCATTTTGTATTTGACCACAATCTTCAACTGGTGTTCCTTCACAATTACAAAAACCATCTTCGACATCATTTATAGTCATAGGGTTTCCATCATCACAAGGCGTTCCAGGCTCAATATACCCTGGAGTGCCAGGGCAATTGCACGAATGATCGAGTACTGTAATTAATACTGCCTCATCCATAAAATTTTCTGCTGTGATGTTTTGACTTGGATCTTTTATGTTTCCTTCATAATCAAAATCCGATATCGCAAAACTGCGATGATACATTTCTACTCCACAAAGGGGCTGATCTCCAGGTACCACTAAAGAAAAATATCCAGGATGTAGATTATCTAAATTCTCATCTCCAAAAGGTCGCTGGAAAGAACTAAAAGGAACCAATGCCAGTTCTTCCGTACCATCCGAATAGATCAGTTTGAGCACAATATCTCGTCCATCATTGTACATGGAGGGCACATCTTTTTCCTCTGATGCTTGTAAGGCAGCAAAGGTTTGGGGATCGGTAGGATCTATGATTGGAAGCAAGGTACCTTTATACTTTATGGGCTCATAAATTATATTGGCTTCGTTCATTACCGCATGCGCACTACCATAGATCAAATAGACATCTTGCTCCATTTTCTCCTCGCCTGGAAGTTTGATTAAATCTTCCACATAGAATTCATTGGGATCTTTGGAGGCTCTGCTAAAAATTCGTTTTTCATTTTCAACTGTAACCCTAGGATATCCCAAGTTTTCTTTGAGATGAAAATCAACCATCTCTCCTCGATCTTCGACCTGTCCAAATTGTCTTTCTGAACCGACAATAAAATCATGTATGGCTTTGATGGAGAAATCACTAAAGCCATCCCATGGTCCCGCGCCATTGAATCTCATTTCGGTACAATAGCACCCACGTTGCATGCAATCGCTTCGTTCTAAGCCCGGTTGACCATCTGCATTTTGACAGGTGGGACTGACAAACTCGTATAGATCTTGGTGGAAATTCCAAGCAGTCCCTCTACCAGAGGCTTCTCCTACTTCACCGCTGTAAGGGTAAGAAAAATCATCGGGTCCAGGATTTTCCACTCTATAGGCATCTCCCCAATGTGGAAGCCCTAGGGCATGCCCCAATTCATGAATAAATATTCCGGTAAAATCAGGGCTTACAAAAGAGCCTCCTCCTCCCCAACCACCGGGAGCCAAATTGAGCGTATTGCCAAAATAGATGGTATTGGGATAATCTCCCGTAGCAAACTGCATGGCTTGAATGACATAGTTTGCTCTTAAGTTTACTAGCCCCTGATGTAAATTATTTGGAATTACTTGTTCATCGCTTTGCAAGACGACAGGTTCGTCAGCATTATTAGCAACGGCAAATACTGGCAATTCTAGCGTTTCAGGAAACTGACCAAATCGTACGACACTGACAGGAAGTGCGGAAGCTACTTCCTCTAAAAAATCATCAAAAATTGGATAACGATGGGCTTCTTCATTGTAATCCATGATGTCCATATTGACCATGACCAAATTCACTTCAGTATATGGCGAAATTTTCAAATCATCTTCGGTCAGTAGTCTTTCGTCATTTCCCGCAGATAATTCTAAGGTTAGACCTGGCTTGACCCAAGCCTTGGGCAGGGTCACGGAAAAGTAATCGCTGAAATTGGGTTTATTAAAATCAATGGTATTGCTCAGATTTTCCGGGCCTTTTAGACACATCACTCCCAAAGAGTTTCCATCCAGAAAACCTTCAACTTGGACATCAGGCGCAACTCCTTGACCTGTAACTGCCAATTGCAAAATTGCTGGTCGTTCTCCTATCGTAAAATATAAGGGATGACTTATTTCATGTCTGTGGGTTTGCGACATAAATACTTCTTCAATCTGAGCAGTAGCATTTTCAATACCCAGGCAATCGCCTTGATCTTCGGGCTCAGGGAAAACGTACTCTAGATAATTGTAAGCCGTGGGTAGTTCCGGACTCGTACTTGCTTGGACATACCCTTCAACCTCTATTTCTTCACTGATCCCATTGTACCCGCTTTGTTGTCGAAGAAGTAATTCCATAGTCTTCCTGCCAAAATCATCTCCGATCCGAAAATAGGTTTCGGCATTGTTGTGGAAATGATGTTCTGAATCTTCATCTGGAGATTCTTCGGCGAATCTCCAATGCGGACGAGTATCTACATAAGCGACATTGCTATGCCCTTCATAATTTGCTGCGGCTATTTGAGCAGGTACAATCTGCGTTTGTAAGGTATGGACCCATGATCCAGGTTCCCTTAAATAATCACCACCTATTCCAGTTAGACCGATCACAAAAGGTAAATCAGGCGTATTCCATTCCGCTCTGACATCGGCAATGAGGTTGATCAAGTTTTGTTCGTATTCAAAAAGGTAAGATTGTTCGGCGGCATCATTCCAACCTTGAAACCAAACCATTCCTGCTATCTCAATATCGCCACCAGTATACTGGGGGAATTCAGTTTGGATGTTTTCAATCGCAGTGGCTACATCTGAAATCATTTGATTGTAATATGCTCCCGTTTGCCCACCAGAGCTTGGAGGACGAAAGTCCACAGCCAAACTTTTTCCACCCCAGCATGTTTTGACAATCAAAATTTGATCCTCAGAAAAAGCTCCGAGCTGATGCCCAAAACCCAATTCTGGACCTATTTGATTTTCACTTGCTCCGTAACCTACGCTGAGTACGTCTGATAATAGTGTTCCATTTTCGTGTTGGTAACGCACCCAAACATCATCCCGAGTAGCCCAAGTATCGTCATCATTTCGAACATATTCGAAGGCTTCGTCTCCTCCATCCTCCATAAAATTGGAAAGCGTCCCTGGTACATTATCAGGATACAAATCACCATGTCCTTGCATATTTGATTGACCAGCTAACACAAAGACCTTAATATTTTGGCTTCGCAAAGAAGAAAATATTAAAAGGAAGAGTAGTACTGATAAACAAGTGTATCGAAAGTTTTTTTGGTTGTCCATAATGTAGGGCTTTGTTTAATTTTAAATCGTGCCTTCAGTCTTTGTGAAGTGCTGTCGTTGATATAACAACCCACCTTAAAATATCCCTACCAAATCGTTAGATTTAAATTTGATAAAATCCAAGCATCCAGCCGTAGAGTCCAGTAATACCACTAACTTTCGTAGGTCTTAAAAATCGAGAGCCCTAAGTGTATGTCCAAAACGGTTTGCGAAGAAAAAGTATTTAGATCTATTTACAGTGCCCAAGCAGAATCACTGATTAATTTCATGTATTACAAATCAGGAGATTATGCCACGGCGGAAGATTTGATGCAGGATGCTTTTGGTAAGCTTTGGTCAGAATGTGCCAAAGTTTCTTTGGATAAAGCCAAGTCTTTTTTGTTTACTGTTGCCAATAATATGTTTCTCAATAAAGTAAAGCACCAAAAGGTGGTTCTAAAATTTGAGCAAAGAGGCCACAGTCAATTAAATAATGAAACCCCGCAATATTTACTTGAGGAAGAGGAATTTAAGCAAAAGCTTGAGTCTGCCATTTCGGCCTTGCCCGAAGGACAGCGGGTGGTGTTTTTAATGAATCGAATAGATAAAATGAAATACAAAGAAATAGCAGAAAAACTGGATCTAAGTGTTAAGGCTATTGAGAAGCGCATGCATAAAGCTTTGGTCACACTAAGAAAAGTTTCTGCCAAGCTGTAGGGTTTTTTTACCTCAAGTTGTTTTATAGGTGTAAGACATGATAGAAAAAGAAGTATTATACGCGAAATGGCTGAGCGGCGAGATCAGCGACCAAGAGATAATCTCTCAAGAAGGTGCAGATGTATTGGCCGAATTACAACGTTTGAAAAAGACGGTAGATCAATGGTCTATGCCTAAGTATGACACCTCCAAGGGCTATGAAAAATTTAAGCACAAGCATGTAAATCAAAAGGCCAAAATCAGAAAAATAAATTGGTTTAAACTCAGTGGAATTGCCGCCAGTTTGTTGGTTTTGGTATTTGCCTTTAATTCCTTTTTATTCAATAAAAACGAAGTTTTAAGGGCACAAAACGGACTCACCGAAAATCTAGCTTTTAGTGACGGATCAGAAGTTTGGCTCAATGATGGCTCATCCATTGAGTACAATGCCAAGAAATGGGAAACAAAAAGAAACATCAACTTAGAAGGAGAAGCACTCTTTCACGTTAGTAAAGGCTCTCCTTTTGTTGTGCATACTCAAAATGGAGACGTTCGAGTACTGGGCACACAATTTAACGTAAGAGCTTGGGGAGAAAACCTATTTGTCGAATGTTATGAAGGGAAAGTACAGGTCGAAGCAAACGGTCAAAAAACCATTTTGACATTGGGCCAAACTGTCAATGTCGTACAAGGGAATATGAAAGAAAAACAGCGCACTAACCAACAAGCTCCTTCTTGGCAAAGTGGAACTTCAAGATTCTTCAACGAAAAACTAAACATCGTTTTTGAAGAACTGGAAAGACAGTATGATGTCACGATCAACTTCGACAGAAGTGATCAACACTTTTCAGGAAAATTTAATCATGACAATTTAGAGATAGCCTTACGTGATATTTGTAAACCTTTAGGCCTTACATTTGTGATCAACGATGATCAAAATGTAGTAGTGATTGAATAAATTTCGAAACAAGCTTAATCTATATCATTTTCTTTTCCTTTTCACTCTGAGTGGAAACGCACTTTGGTGCCAATCCAAATCCTTTTCTTTTGCCGAAGCGCCGCTTATCCATGTAATAGATTCGATCGAAAAAAATTCCACGTTCATCTTCAATTATGATCCTGCATCTTTAAATGAGCAGTTTTATTCAGGTGAAATACTTTTGGATAGTAAGGGTAATTTCCTATCTGATTTATTGTATGCTACTCCATTTGCTTTCGAAGAGAATGGGCAAACAGTTTTGATTTATAAAGCACCCTCACGCTCTTATAAAATCTGTGGATTTGTTAAAGACGCCCAAACTCAAGAGGTTCTGATTTCTGCAAATGTATCTGCAATAAATCAAAGCCAAGGATCACAATCCAACATTGATGGATATTTTGAATTTGATCTAATCGCAGACAAAAATCAAATAATTGAGCTTAGTTATTTGGGATATGAAACCACTTCCTTTATGGTTCAAGAGCTTAACGATGCAGAGTGTCCTACCTACCGTCTCGCTATAAATGAAGCCCTTTTTGGCGATCAAATAATTATAAAAGACTATATCCTTGATGGAATAAATCAAGGTGATAGCTATTCGGGATTTGATTTAAACTTTGGACGGTTGTCTAAAAACCATTCTACTGTGGAACATGATATCCTCAAAACCATTCAGCTTCTGCCTGGTATTAACAGTATTGATGACAGCGCTACGAATCTTCAAATCAGAGGAAGCAGCCCAGATCAAAATCTCCTTCTTTGGGAAGGAGCTCCGATTTATAATGCTGGGCACATTTTTGGGATGATATCAGCGATTAACCCATTTTCTGTGGAAGGGGTAAAAGTTTTTAAAGGAGCTTATGATCCCAAATATGATAATCGGGTTGGCGGCATTGTCGATATATCGCTTGCAGATGAAATTGAAAATGATTTTCACGGAAGTATAGGATCCACATTAACTGAACTACATGGAAATTTTGATATTCCTATCATTAAAAATCGACTCTCCTTATTGCTCGCTGCTAGAAGAAGCACAAGAGATTTATTTAATTCTACCACATTAGAAAGCTACACAGATCAAGTCTTTCAATATTCTCTTATCGATGATCTGGCGCAAGAGACAGAAGAAGGTATTGTAGAAACACAGCAAGATCTAGGCTATTTTGATTGGAATGGTAAGATGATTTACAAAGTTTCGGATCGAATTCAATTAAGCCTTGGCGCTTATCAGAATGAGCAAGATTTTAAATATGGCTTTTCCTATGAAGGCGATCCATTTCAGTCAAGACATAATATTTCAGTAAAAACGAAAATACTTCATGGTAACATTAATCGAAAGCACAATGATCGTTGGACGAGTTTAATTTCTTGGCACAATTCCTCTTATGATAATACATACAGTATTAGGGAATTGGAAGGTGAAGTTTTCCTAAGAGAATTTAATCAAGTCAATGGTGTTGATGAACAAAATTTTACTTTTTCAAATCAACTGATTGTTAATCCCAAGATCTCTTTTAATTTGGGCTATGAGTATAACTCGAAAAATTTAAATCTAGACTTAGGAGAAGAGATTGACTTTGAACCTGGAGTTGTAGATAAAATAAATGAGACCGTTGATTTCCACAATGTTTTTCTATCCACTAAACTCGCTCACAAAAAATGGAAAACGGAAGGAGGGTTAAGATCTTCTTATCTTCAAAAGCAAGACGAGTGGGTGCATTCTCCCAGGATTAATTTACAATATTCAATTACTGATGGACTTAAACTAAAAGCAGACGCAGGAGTCTATCATCAATTTATCAGTCAAACCAATAGTTTTGGTTTGCAACAAATCAGAGTTGACAACCCTTTGTGGATCCTTAATGCGACCGAAACTCAACTATCGCAAAAAGCCAATAAAATGGCCGCAGGCTTTATCTTCCAAAAACAAGGTTGGCTTATAGATGTGGATGCATATTATAATGAAATTGATGGAATTACTACCCTATCTCCTCAGCTCAATACCGTCTCTAATGTTTTAGGATTTACTAAGGGAAGTTCATCCATAAAAGGTGTAGATGTACTGATCAAAAAGAAATGGTCAAATTTCAATACCTGGCTTAATTATTCTTTTGGAGATGCACGAAATCACTTCCCGGAAATCTCAGAGGAAACGATATCCGCACGAAACGACATAAGGCACAACTTTAACATCATTACCAGTTATGGATTAAACAACTTTCAAGTATCCTTGAATGCCAACTACCATTCGGGGCTTCCCTATACGCTACCTGATCTGGTATTCAATTTTGAAGACCCTCAAGCGGAGCCTCCGTTTTTATACTTATTGGACTATCCCGAGTTTAATGCTGAGCGCTTAAAGCCTTATGCTCGAATCGACTTCAACTTTAACTATAGACTTAAGTTTAAAAAATTTAAGCGCTTGCAATCAGAGATTTCTTTGTCTATTATTAACCTATTTAACACTCAAAACGAATTGACACGAGAATACTTTGTCAACTATAATGAACAAACGGACGGATACAGTTTAGGTTCTATAAGTAAGTTGTTATTGGATCGGACTCCATTATTGTTGGTGAGATTTTATTGGTAATGGGAGTATTATACCCTTTCCTTTATTTCGAATAAATCCGAAATTCATTCCCTTCCCTTGCTAAGGGAAGGGCTAGGGATGGGTTTAAATATCTAGAAACAGGTATTCAAAATAAAATGAAGTATTCAGACGCCTTACAATTTGCTCGTCATTTAAGAAAAAATCAAACCAATGAGGAAAAAATTCTCTGGGAGAAAATAAGAAAACGTAAACTGAATGGATATCGATTTAATCGACAGTTTATAATCAAACATCAACATTATAATTCAATTGGTTTTTTTATTGTTGATTTTTACTGTCACGAGGCTAAACTTATCATTGAAATTGATGGTCCAATTCATAACCATCAAAAAAAATATGACCAGTGGAGAGAAGAAGTATTAAAATCTCAAGAGTTTGAAATTATCAGATTCACTAATTCAGATATAAATAAAAGATTAGAAACTGTAATAGCAAACATTAGTTTCAAGTTGTCAAACCCTACCCTTTCTTTCGAATAAATTCGAAATTCATTCCCTTCCCTAATTAGGGAAGGGTTAGGATGGGTCAAATACTCTCCCGCAAAATCTCATAAAACCTATACACATCTTCATAGCTATTATACAAAGCAGTTGGTGCTACGCGTATAACATCCGGCTCTCGCCAATCGGCAATGACTCCAGCCTCGGTCACTCTATCATACACCGTACGATCTGCATTGATCACTTGAATGGACAATTGAGAACCTCTTTGCATTGGGTCGGAAGGCGTAACGATTCGCACCACATCTTCGCCCATACTGTTCACCAAAAACTCTAAGTACGAAGTGAGCCTAATCGCTTTTTCTCTTAAATTTTTCATTCCGACCTCCTCAAATATTTTTAAAGAAGCCCAAACGCATACCATCGCAAATATGGGAGGATTACTGAGTTGCCAGGCCTCAACAGTTGGGATTGGATCAAAGGGATCTCGCATCTGAAAACGTGTTTCTTTGTTGTGGCCCCACCACCCTTCGCATCTGATAATATCGGGATTCGCCAAATGCCTCTCATGCACAAAAGCGCCACCCATACCTCCTGGTCCGGCATTTAAGTACTTATAATTACACCACACGGCAAAATCACAACCCGAATCATGTAATTGTAGGTCCATATTTCCCACAGCATGCGCACAATCAAATCCTACTTTGCACCCTTTAGCGTGCCCCCACGTTGTTATTTTATGGGTATCAAAATATTGCCCAGTGTAGTAATTGGTATTCCCGAATAGGATTAAAGCAATTTCTTCTCCTTGCTCTTCAATGCATTGTTGAATGTCTTCCATACGCAAACACACTTCGCCTTCTCTTGGCTTAAGTTCTATCAAACATTCTTTTGGATTCAAGCCATGCATTTTAATCTGTGACTCTGCTGCATACTTATCCGAAGGAAAAGCATCACTTTCAATTAAAATCTTTTTCCGCTTTCCTTCAGGTCTATAAAAAGAGACCATCATAAAATGCAAATTGGCAGTCAGGGTATTCATTACCACCACCTCTTCAGGTTTCGCTCCAACCACCTTTGCCATGGCGTTAGTCAAAAATTCATGGTAAGGCAACCAAGGATTTTTGGCGTGCAGATGTCCTTCAACACCCAAGTTTTTCCAATCTTCTAACTCCTGCTCAATAGCAGATTTCGTTTGTCGAGGTTGTAATCCTAAAGAATTACCACAGAGGTAAATAAAGGGGGAACCGTCTTCTTTCATAGGCAAATAGAAACGGTCTCGATATGATCGCAATATGTCAGCAGCATCTAAAGAGCGTGCAAAAGATGCGCTAGCTTCAAAATCAAAATTATGCATGGGCATTAGCTAAAATTCTAGATAGAAATGATTCGTTCGAATCACCGTTTAACCACTTCATCACATTAGTGGACCAGATGTCGTTTTGTTGTAGTGCTGATAAAATACCTTCATCAACTGCAAGATCCAATAGTTTTCCCGGATACGAAGACTGTCGCTCACTCTCCATTTCACCCAATGGATATGGATCGTCTAAACCCATAATTATTTGGTCAGTACCTTTTTGGCGTTTGATCATGACTTCGAGAGATAATTTATCATGAACCAAGGTGTCAAAATAAATATTGGGGTGTCCCACTGCCATCTTAGGGGCAACTTTTCCCTCAAATAAATCTGGGCGTCCATCAAAACCTTGCACTCTCCGCCCGTGATTGACTTGAGTCAATTGGCCTCCATGTGCAAAGCATACCCTCATGTCTGGGTATTGATCAAACATCCCATTTAGTGTGTAAAAATGATAAGCATCAGCGCACTGGGCCAGCATCCATACCAAATGAAAACGCCAAGCCGTATTTTCTAAAGCAATGAATTTTTCTCCATCATAGGGATGTACCTCTACGGCCAATTTATACTTGTTGGCCATCTCAAAAATAGGCGCTGTCTCAGGATCAAAAATACAACGCCAGGTGCCTACCGAATCCATGTAATGCGTAGGTAAGCAAAGTACTTGCATCCCCAATTCTTCCACACATCGCTCAATCTCCCAACATGCCCCATCAATAAAACCCGCATGCACCACAAAACCGCAAGTAAATCTAGTTGGATGGTCATGCTGCACTCTTGCATTAAAGTCGTTTTGAAACCGAAGGGCATATTTCATATCCTTTATTCGTAGACCATTGCCGTACAACTGTGAAAGATTGAGTACCACCGCATGATCGATCCTATTGCGGTCCATCCACTCTAACTTTTCATTTAAAAAAAAACTAGAATCCGTGACCGGACGTTTCCAATTTTTTTGAAGCATATGTTTGCGATCCTCGTCGATCCAAAAAATTTCTTTCTCTTTGAGATACGCAGGAATTTCTTCTGGGTAAGGCAGAAGATGCGAATGGCCATTGATTCTTAATTGAGGGATTTCGATGATACTGACTTTTTGTTATTTAGGTGGTTCCATTACAGTCCCACAGCTGTCACATGTTCTACGCTCTTCATTCGAATAAAATCGATCAAAAATTACAGGCATGTCTTTTTCAATATTCTTCAATTCGAACGGTTCTTCATAAATACGATTATTACAGTTTTCACAGAACCAAGCCAAACCATCATCCACACCTTCAGGGCGCTTCTGTTCTATAACAAGCCCTACAGTATTAGGGCCTCTTTGCGGCGAATGAGGAATATTGGAAGGCAAATAAAACACCTCACCTTCCTTAATGTGAATGTCTTTTGGCTCCCCATTGTCGATTACTTTGAGGACTATATCTCCTTCCACTTGATAGAAAAATTCAGGCGTCTGATTGAGATGATAATCTTTTCTAGAATTTGGGCCTCCTACGACCATAACAATATAATCGTCATTATAAATTGCCTTATTCCCAACAGGTGGTTTCAACAAATGTCGATTTTCTTCAATCCATTCTTTAAAATTGATAACCGGAGGCAGAGATGACATAACATTCGATTTAATGAAAGATAATGACTTCAAGTTATCAAATATTAGCGAATAAACGTAAAGCCAATTCCTAATCCTTTTATTTGGGCGATCCCCGATGGTCATCGGGGCCGGGCTTATCCGTTCGCGACCTCGCCAAAGGCGGGTAACACTACTATCCCTATCGCAATTCTTGTTTCACCTTACTGCTTGTATTGATCAATATTTAGATAAAGCGTGAGCTTCGGATGATCTACTTTCTCCCACCCCGCCATACTCGAAACCTTTGAAAACGTCGGACTATTGTATAAACCTCCATTGCTGTAAAAAACTCCACAAGCCTGACCATTACGACTCCATGCCTTTACCGATTCAAGGCTAACCAAAATATTTTGTCTGAAAAATATGTCCTGGTCTTCAACATCTTTTTTAATCCAATCATTACCTCTTTTTCCTGTCACAAAAATCTGAGAATGCAACAAAGAATTGGTTGGAACACCATGATCCATTTGATAAACATTAATCCTAAACAAAATGCTATCACATTGAATGGGCATGATCTTGAAATTGACATCTTTGATTCGATTGAGTTTTCTTTTACCCCTAATAATTATTCCTATTTCCCCACCCCAGCCAATGGAGCTAGAACCACTGTAATTACTCCTACCTCGTTTTCTACCGAGCTTTTTAGTTTTTTTAAATTTACCTCTTGACCATTGATCCTTTATGACCACTTCTTCAAAAGTTAGGCTTTCTTTCGGAAGTTCAATAGTATAGAATTTGTCCGTTTCTCCCACAGCCAAAGCAAATGATTGATAACCCAAAAATGAAATACAAATAGAATCACTGAGTTGAGCCTCAGTGAAGTTCAACTCAAAATATCCTTCTTCATCCGAAACTGTACCTATTGATGAATTGAGAATCCCTATATGAGCATAGGAAAGCCCTCTTTGAGAAGTCTTATCCACAACTTGGGCTTTGAATGTCTGTCCAAATCCAAAGTTTTGGAAAGTGAAAATCAGAAGAAATACTAAAGCAATTATTAAATCTAAACGAGGAGTAATTTTATAATTTGCCTTGTTCTCGAACCAATGATTCTTATTTAAAAATATTTTATGCACAAAATCAACCATTTGAAAATCGGATGTTTTAACCCAACATTGATAATCTAACGCAAAGTGTTGGATAAGCCTTAATTCCTTTCTACCAGACCTTTCAATTTAACCAAATTGGTATCTTCTTGATTTTTCATGGTTCCTTTCATCCAAGAAACCATTGATTTGGCAAAAAGGCCATTTCCCATGGTTTTGGTTTTCGATAATATTTGAGTTTTACCATTGGTCTCTTTCAAATCCATGGAATATTCCATATTCATAAAATCCATGGTAAAATCCATGGCTATTCTTTGATTTTCAACCATTTCTTTAATAGTTTCTTGCATGACCTCTTCTTTACCTCTTTGATCGAAATAAATATTTGATACTGCTCCTACTTGATTTGAAGGTCCGCTAACATGTTCTGTTCTTTTGATACCATCAATCCATTCTGGAAGCTTCGATTCATCTGACATGATTTTCCATACCTCAGAAGCGGGTTTGTTTATTTCTATTTCACTTTCGTAATAAATAGAGGGCGTAAGTAATCCCCTCAAAAAGAAGAGAATAATGAGAAGTAAAACTATGCCTAAGATGTACTTTAAGTATTTCATTTTATTGGTTTCTAGAAAATTACAAAGAATTGATTAATGCTTAAAAATTAAACTTTTCATATGGCCATACTGAGAATCTTCATTTTTGATAATTCTAAGGAGTTCTTCTTGTACATTATTGCTAGAATAGCTTAAATTTGCGCTCCTATTTAGAAAAATGGTCTCGTAGCTCAGCTGGATAGAGCAGCTGACTTCTAATCAGCAGGCCGCAGGTTCGAATCCTGCCGGGATCACCAGGGAAAGAAGCTCTTTGGCATATATGCCAAAGGGCTTTTTATTTGGATGTGAGAAAAACTTTAGTTTTTAGAACAATCCTAATAAAAAGCACCTTGGCGAATAGCCATGGGATTCTTTTTAATCTCGGAGACCAAAAGGATCATCGCAGATAATCCGGCAGCCATTTTTAACCAACATCAGTAATATTAAAACCCCTTGCCTGATGGCTCGGCCTGCCTGCCGAATGGCTGGTTCTCTCACTTCCAAGTGACATCTAGTCACTTGGATACCGCAAATCGCGGCAACATTCGTTCATCTCGGAGACCAAAAGGATCATTGAAAATAATCCCGCAGGATTCCCCACCCACCCGATACTGAGGTATCGGTTCTCTAACTTCCAAGTGACATTTAATCATTTGAATCCCAATGATATTGGGACCGTTCACTCATTGCCGGGATCACAAGGGAAAGAAGCCCTTTGGCATATATGCTAAAGGGCTTCTTATTTGGATGTGAGAGAAACTTTAGTTTTTAGAACAATCCTAATAAAAAGCACCTTGGCGAATAGCCATGGGATTCTTTTTAATCTCGGAGACCAAAAGGATCATCGCAGATAATCCGGCAGCCATCTTTAACAAACATCAGTAATATTAAAATCCCTCGCCTGATGGCTCGGCCTGCCTGCCAAATTGCTGTTTCTCTCTCTTCAAAGTGACATCTAGTCAATTGATCCTTACAAAACGTATGATCCTATTTGTCAATTAATTAGTTAGAATTCAAGATTCATTAGACTCATTGTTTTTATATTTTCTTGATTTTAATTAAATAAATA
>JAHDGJ010000011.1 GCA_020627705.1 Saprospiraceae bacterium | reverse complement strand
CAGTTAGAGAGTGGAGACTTCACAGCAACTAAGAAAATGATTGTGATTGAGTAATCTTTAGACTCGCATTAAATAAAAAGAGGGTTTTAGTAACTAAAGCCCTCTTTTTTATTTAATATGAAATCATATAAGTATTTAGATTTTGTCCTTTCTCTAATTCTAACTTTTTCCTTAATCTATAACGACTAATCTCTACCCCACGAATTGAAATATTAAGCAAAGGTGCAATCTCTTTGCTAGAAAGATTCAACCTCAAATAAGCACAAAGTTTCAAATCACTCGAACTTAATTTAGGGAACTCTACTTTTATTCGTCGCAAAAAATCATGATGTACTTTATCAAACTGGAAAGCAAACCTATTCCAATCATCTTCTAAACGCTCGTCACTATTAAGTTTATTTAAAACTTTTTTCATTTCTCTTCTTAAACTTGGATCCTGAACCTTTTTTCGAATTCCTTCGACATCAATTTTCAACTGCTTTATTGTTTCGGATTTTTGGAGCAAATGCATGGTCAAGTTTGCCAATTCTCTGTTCTGGTAATCCAACTCTTTATGCATAGACTCCTTCTCCAGATCCACTACTTTTTCTTCCGTCTTTAATTTTTCGGTGAGAATAATTTCTTTCTCCTTCATTATCTTTCGATTAGGTAGAGTAATCAAAAGAATAATACCCAACCCAGCCAGAAGAAGGTATACAAACTTCATAAAGATCGTAGAATACCAAGGGTGAGAAATTTCAAATTTGAATTCTAAAAGTTCTCCATTGATAACACCTTGATTAGCTGCTTTTAGCTGAAAGGTATAAACTCCCGGTTCTAGATTGGTATATTCTTTATACCTGATCGGCAACCATTCAGACCAATGTTCTTCATATTCTTTTAGTCTAAAGCTGTAATTAATATTACTCGCTTTGCCTTCAAACAAATCAGAACTATAATCAAAACGGATGTCATTAAAATCAAACTTAACTTTTATGTTTTGAGGCATTTCTCCAAATCCGCTGTAGAGTATGCTATCCATCACTCCATCTGACACACCAATGCTGTTGATTATAGAATATATTTTTTCATCGTTAGCCGGTGTATTCAACTTATGCATAACCCCCTTATCAGTGCAAATTAGGGCTTCATCATAGCTTAAAGGGAACAAATTTTCAAAGCCTCCAACCAAAGGCAAATCCCCTTGCACAAATATTTTTTTGTTGAGGTGAAGCTCCAATCCAGAGTGTTCCATTTGTATTTGTCCACATTCCTGATCGGTAATATACCACAAGCCATTAACGCTTTCTATAAAACGCTTAAAGGATTGTCCTTCAAAAAATGACATAAATTTTTTATCAACATTAAAAGTGTTTGACAAATAATCGTATTTATAAATTTTATCTTCTGTACTTACAAAGATTAAGTCCTCTATTTCATGAACATAGCAATTAGTAAAATCCTCTATTCCATGTTCAACTCCAATCGTATCTACCTTAATATCTGTTTTAGTTTCATCAAAAGCTATACGAAACAATCCTTTATATGGATGACTAACCCAAAGGAATCCCTCCTTATCTAAACTCATAATTCTAGATGATTCATTGAATCCCTCAGATCTCTTTATATATTCCCAATCCTGCCCTGATCTTCTAAAAAAATCCAATCCAGCATAGGTGCCAACCACCATGATATCATCGTTTAGCTTTTCAAATCTCCACGCCCCAACCTGTAACGAAATTTCTTTTGCTATATCATTTTGCAAAATTTCGAAAGCACCTAGCGTATGCCCCATATACAAACGATCATCAATAATATCCAAACCCCACACTTGACCTCCAGAATTTTGAATAAATGTAAACTTGGTTTCCTCTAAAGGATTATAGTAATCCTGTTTTTTAAGCTTAAACAGCCCATTATTTGTCCCAAAGTAATAATGTCCTTTCCATTCCAAAATATCATATAAGGCTCCTTCTAATTCACCATCCGGATAAATCATAGGATTAGAACTGGCAAAATCAATTTTATCAATTCCATTATATGTACCTAGCCATAAATTCCCTTTTTTATCTGAAGTGATCGTACTAACAGTATTGTTTTGGAGACCTGACTGTTTGTCAATTTTAAGCTCAACCCTTCCATCTAGATTCATAATTACGATGCCTCCAATCTCAGTACCAAGAGCCAGTTGATTTGTAAATTCTAGAAATGTAGACGAGATGACACGATTCGCTCTAAGAATCTGATCCGCTCCGGTTGGCCACTTTGAAATGCGCTCACCATCAAATTTGTACAATCCTGAGGCTGAGGTAACTATAACACCCAAGGAATCCGAGATTGTTATCAAATCGATAATTGCTGCGTTAATCAGGATTTCAGATCCTTCAACAAATATCTTTTCACCGTTCCTATTAATTCTAAATAAGCCAAAGTCCAGTTCGTTAAAGTAAATCTCATCGTTAAAGTCCGACATGAAGGTTATAGAAGGGCCCGATGGGTAAACCTTTACATCTTTATTGTTTACATTGAATATTTTGTTTCTGGATCGAAAATACAATCCTGTTTGGATTAACTCCATTTCCCAAATATCATCTAAAGATTGATCTCCAGGAGGAAGCTTAGATTTAATATCAACATAACTAAGTTTTGGATCCTCCAAATCAAAATACCCTATTTCATCTTGCCCCCCAACATAAATTCTCTTTTCATCTTGAGAAACCTCAAAAGATCTTAAAATGGTCTTTTTTGGGGTTTCCAACAATTGCCAATTGCTACCATTGAAGATTAAAAGCCCCTCATTATTAGCAAACAAAATTTTACCAGATTTAAGGTATGCAGCATCCCAATTTTGGGTACCCGCATTGTACTCATATTTAGAATAATTAATCACATTAGGGATTCCTAGGTTATTTACCTGAGAAAGTCCTGAAAACGGCAATGTGAAAGCCAAAAATATAAGTAACTTAACTCTAAATAAGGTTAAAACATTAATTTTCAATGCTTTATAATATACTAGCACCTTTTAAATTTATAGTATGTAATACCAAAATTGTGCCTTGATGTAGTATTGTTGTATTTATTTCGCTCGCTTTTAATCGAAAAACTAAATATTATTGAAACAAATTGAACTGAAAATAGAATCTATTATGAAAAAACTATCGTATTTATTGTGTTTCTTGTTTGCTTACTCCGCAAATAGTCAAACCTCAACCCTTGACTTTGAAACACCAGAAACCAGTACAAATTTTCAAATTTTTGGTGGAAATTTAGAAGGTGCTGTAACGGCAAACATTGCAAACCCTGATGCCTCTGGAGTTAATACTTCTGCAACAGTTGTTGAAGGAAAAAAAGCAAGTGATGCTCCAGATTGGGGAGGAATGTTTTCTAATCCTAACCCTACAGATGTTATAGACGCAAGCAATGGTGGTCAAATATGTTTCGATATTTGGTCTGCAAACGCTGTCCCAGTACTTCTTAAATTAGAAAATGATGATTTGAGTAATGTTTGGGAAACTTCAGTAAATGCCGCTGGTGGGTCTGCATGGGAAACTATCTGCTACGATCTTAGTGCTGGTGCAGCTCCTGCATCTGGCCAATTTACGCGTTTTGTAATCTTTTACGACTTTGGAACCGTAGGGACAGGAACTGAACAAGTGTTTTATATTGACAATATAGTATATCCGTCTATTACAACTACGACTATAGAATGTCAAGAATTGTACAATTTCGAGCCTACTACGATGGATGAATACTCAACTTTTGGTGCAAATGCTGATTCAACTCACGTTTCGGCAGACTTTATTATAGATAATCCAGGAGCGGATGCTGTGAATGGATCTGGTAAAGTTTTGAGATATACAAAATTGGCCAATGCTGAAACTTGGGCAGGATTTTTCTTTGATTTGGCAGAAGATATTGATGCCAATTTTGCATTCGAAATTTGTGTGGATTATTGGAGTGCAGATGGAGGTCCACTATTATTAAAACTAGAGAATGCATCTGACAGTTGGGAAACGCTCCAAACTAGTTCTACCAACGGAGGTTGGGAAACATTATGTTATGACCTTACAGCTGATGATGTTGGAGGAAATGCTACCGGACCTGCTACAGGTAGAAGTTTTAACAGAATGGTCCTTTTCCCAGGTTTTGGTAACATGGGAGGTGCAGCAGATACAGAATATTACATTGATAATTTCTTAGTTAAAATTGACAATGAAGTTGAAGATTATATGGTAACCTTTTCTGTAGATATGAATAGCGTTACTGGATTTACTCAACCTTATGTAAGTGGAACATTTAATGATTGGTCTGGAACCGCAAACCCATTAGATGATAGTGATGGAGATGGAGTTTGGGAAACGACTATTTCTATCTCTCAAGGTCAACACGAGTATAAGTTTAATTATGATGATTGGGCTGGCCAAGAAGATTTTACTGGTACTGCTTATGCATGTACAGTAACAGATCCATCAGGTCAGTTTGTCAATAGATCTTTGGTTGTTACTGGAGACATGACAGATGGCACCTATTGTTTCAACAGTTGTTTTGCTTGTGGTGATGGCGTTGTGGTTACGGTCAATGTTGGACAAGGAAACGAAACCGTTGCTATGGACGGATTTTTCTTAGCTGGAGGTGGCAACTTCGGAGTACCGGGTGACAACCCGATGACTGCAAATGGAGATGGTTCACACACTATTAAATTCGAAAGAGGTACTGGATTTAGTTCGCATTATACTTTTACCAATGGTGCTTGTGCTGATTGGTCATGTAAAGAAGATATTTCAGGTCAAGCATGTGCTGATCCTGACAACTTCAACGATCGATTTATGGGTCCTATCACGCAAGACACGGTGATTAATACTTGTTTTGGCTTGTGTTCTACAGATTTAATGTGTGGAGATGACGCTTTGAGAGAAGTAACTTTCGCAGTAGATATGAATGATTATACAGGAAGCTTCACGCAAGTTTACATGAGCGGTACTTTCAATGGTTGGTCTGGCGATGCAAATCCAATGGATGATTCTGATGGTGATAATGTTTGGGAAACCACTTTGATGTTAAATCCTGGAATGATAGAATATAAGTTTACGCTAGACAACTGGGCTGCTCAAGAAGAATTTGGTGGGGTAAGTTATGCATGTACTATAGTTGACCCATCAGGTCAATTTGTAAACAGATCATATGTTGTATCTCAAGATGAAACGGTTCAATATTGTTTCAATAGCTGTTATGCTTGTGGACAAGCCGTAAGATTAACTGTTAACCTTGGAGAAAATGGAAATGCCGTTTCACCTGATGGTTTCTTTATCGCTGGTGGTGGCAACTTTGGAAATCCAGGAGACAATCCTTTAACTGATAACGGCGATGGTACCCATTCTATCATTATGGAAAGAGGTATGGGCTTTGAATCTTACTATACATTTACCAATGGTAATTGTCCAGATTATTCATGTAAGGAAGACATCAGTGGTCAAGAGTGTGCAGATCCAGATAATTTCAATGACCGCTATATGGGACCATTCATGGCTGACAGCGAAATTAATACCTGTTTTGGGTCGTGTATGGATCTTTCCGAATGCGTGAGTTCTACAAATGATATCGAAATAGCTGAAAATTTATTTGAAATTAGACCTAATCTTTCGATGGACGGCCAAGTCGCATTGTATGTTGAACCTTCTTTTACAGAAGATAAAAGATTGGTCATATTTAATAATGTTGGACAAATAGTTGTGAACCAAAATATTGATGGTTCAAGAAATATTATCCAACTGGATATGTCAAATGACGCTAATGGACTTTACTTTGTTCAGTTGCAAACACAAAACAAACAACTTACAAAGAGATTGATTTTAAGCAAATAAATTATAGATATGAACAAAGGGTATCCGTACCCTTTGTTCATCTTTTCAAACCTATTTTAAGCAATTGAAGGAGGTGGAAGTTATGTATATTTTGACATCCACTTTTCTATTAAAATGTGATAAACTTCTAGGTTTTCATCGTTTCGATATTGATTAAGCAAAGATTTATGTTCAAAAATTTTATTACACTACTATTTTTCAGTCTGTACACGAGTATACTTGTTGCACAAAACGTCCAACTCAATGGGGTAATTTCTGACGAAAACGGAGATGCTCTTATCGGCGTAAATGTGATTGAAAAAAACACTTCAAATGGATCGATTACCGATCTAGATGGAAGTTTTACTTTAACAACCCAATCGGACTCCCCTGTGTTGATCTTTAGCTATTTGGGATACGAGACAAAAGAAATTGTTGTAGGCGACCAACAACAATTCAACATACAACTTTTACCAGACTCAGAAGAATTGGATGAAGTTGTTGTAATCGGGTATGGAGTTCAAAAGAAGAAGGTCGTAACTGGAGCAATATCAAAAGTAAAAGCAGAGGATTTAGAAAAACTACCAGTTGTCCGAATCGAAAACTCCTTGCAAGGACAAACCTCTGGAGTAAGAGTTACTTCAACCTCAGGACAACCTGGAGCAGGTTCAGCCGTTCGGATTAGAGGTACAACTACCATCAACTTTGGTCAAGGTGGAAACGACCCGTTGTATGTTGTAGACGGTATTCCAATAGAAGGTGGAATTGATTTTTTAAGTCAAGGAGATATTGAATCTATTGAGGTTCTAAAAGATGCAGCCTCTGCAAGTATCTATGGTACAAGAGCGGCAGCAGGTGTAGTATTAGTTACCACAAAATCAGGAACAAAAGACAAACTTGAAGTTTCTTATCATGGCTATTACGGCACACAAGCTCCTTGGAAAAAATTAGCGCTTTTAAATTCAACGGAGTACGCGACTTTAATGAACGAGATGGCTGTTTCCTCAGGTCAACCTCTCTTGTATGAAGATCCTCAAAGTTTAGGCGTAGGAACAGATTGGCAAGATGCGGTATTCCGAACGGATGCACCTATGATGAATCATGATTTGAGTTTATCTGCTGGATCAGCCACATCAAAATATTTTGCCTCTTTTAGTTTTTTCGATCAAGACGGAATTGTTTCACAAGACAGATCCAATTACAAAAGATTTACAGCAAGGTTCAATTCGGATCATAAAATTTCGAAATATGTAAAATTTGGAAACACCTTGGCGTATACCAGAGTAAAGGCCACAGGCGTATCAACAAATTCTGAATTTGGATCACCCCTGAACCGAGCAATAAACATGGATCCAGTGACACCATTGTTAGAGACGGATCCTGATGTTTTAGGTTCTATCGTATTTGAGAACTTTCCAGTAGTTACTAATGATGAAGGTATTCCTTATGGTATATCCAATAATGTAGGTTCTGAAATATTAAATCCTGTCGCTGCACTGGCAGTAGAGCAA
Source organism: Saprospiraceae bacterium (assembly GCA_020627705.1). GTDB lineage: Bacteria > Bacteroidota > Bacteroidia > Chitinophagales > Saprospiraceae > JAHDHU01. The sequence goes on along the minus strand of JAHDGJ010000011.1, from coordinate 127,705 downwards.
GGTTGGGGATGGAGCGACAAAATTGTATCCAGTGTTTTTGGAGAAGTTAATTTTTTAAAGGACTTTACTTTCAAATCAAGCATTGGGACTGATTTGGCCTTTTGGGGAGGAGAAGGTTTCGCACCTGTGTATTACCTCAATGCGGCCAATAGAAATGACATCAACAGCTACAACCGAAGTCAAAACAGAGGACTGCGGTGGATTTTCCAAAACACCCTATCTTATAAAAAACAATTTAATCAACACAATATAGAAGCCTTTGTCGGGACTAGTGCGGAAAAGAATAAAGGCCAAGGCATTGGCGGATCTGTACCTGACTTACCGGTCGACAATATTGAAGATGCTTCGTTTGGATTTCCCGTGGCAGCGGAGGATCAAAGATTTTTTGGCTTCGAATATTTGCAAACAATCTCCTCGCTTTTCGGCCGTTTGAATTACAACTTCGGTGAGAAATACCTTTTGTCTTTGGCCATGAGAAGAGATGGTTCTTCAAAATTTGGTTCCAACAACAAGTACGGCTACTTCCCTTCTGTTTCTGTTGGCTGGGTAGTTTCGGAAGAGGATTTCATCAACACCAACAATAATCTAAACTTCTTAAAACTGAGAGGTTCATATGGCGTAAACGGAAGCGATCGAATATCTGACTTTTTGTATGTTTCAACAGTAGGAGGAGCAAGAAATTACACCTTTGGTGCAAACGAATCGCTAACCAATGGCGTTAGTCCCAATCGAATTGCCAATCCTGACTTAAGATGGGAAGAAACCTCTCAATTAAACTTTGGATTTGATGCTAAACTGTTCAAACAATTTAGTTTAACCGTTGATCTTTTTGACAAACAAACGAAGGGGATGTTGCTTGATGTTGACGTACCGGGATATGTCGGAAATGCCGGTCCAGTCGCAAACATCGCCTCAATGTCAAACAGAGGAATTGAGGTAGAATTGGGATACAATACCAACATCAGTGATCTGAAGATAAATCTAAATGGAAATGTAACCTATCTAGAAAACGAAGTAATCGACATCGGAAGAGAGAAAGAATTTCTGTTAGGTCAATCTTTTGGAACACAAGGATTGCAGATTACTAGAAAAGTTGTTGGCTTACCGATTGACTTTTTCTACGGATATCAAACCGATGGAATTTTCCAAAATGAAGCTGAAATCGCGGCTTATGCCAACGCTGATGGTGTACCGATCCAACCTGATGCAGTGCCAGGTGATTTTAAATTTGTTGACGTAAACGGCAACGGGGAGATTGATCCTGAAGACAGAACCAATATTGGGGATCCTACCCCATCTTGGACTTACGGATTTAACATAAATCTAAATTGGAGAAATTTTGATTTTCTCTTTTTTGGACAAGGTGTTGCTGGCAATCAAATATTCAAAGCCCTACGTAGATACGATATTCAACAAGCTAATTTGACTGGAGACGCATTAGAAAGATGGACAGGCGAAGGAAGCACTAACGATTATCCACGTTTAACATTTAACGATACAAACAGAAATTTTTCTAGATCTTCGGACTTCTACATTGAAGATGGCAGCTATTTCAGAGTTAAAAATGTGCAGCTTGGTTATACCTTACCGCAATCGTTACTTAAAACAATTGGCTTAGGAAAAGTCCGGTTTTATATCTCAGGAAACAATGTCCTTACACTAACAAAGTATACCGGATTTGATCCAGAAATAGATGGAGGTGTTGACAGAGGATTGTACCCTCAACCAAGATTCTTTTTATTTGGTACTAATGTTACTTTTTAACACTAATCGAACAATCAGCAATGAAAAATTATAAATTAATAAAGAACACGGCATTTACTTTGATCCTTTGCATTTGCTTTTCATCATGCAGTACTGATTTCTTAGAATTAGAGCCTAGAGGTACTGCGTTAGAATCTACTTTCTATCAAACAGAAGAGGAAGTATTCCAAGGATTGGTCGCTATCTATGATGTACTCCAATGGGGAGGAACAGACGGATGGACCATGAAGCTAGGACTTTTAAATGCTGCCTCTGATGAATGTTTTGCAGGAGGCAGTGATGCTTCAGATCAACCTTCTTGGGTGGCATGGGATGCGTTTACTCTTGATCCATTTTTAGGGCCTCAATCAGGATTGTGGAGGAAAAACTACGCCGGTATTTATAGAGCCAACCTTATGCTTCAAAAGATTGAAGAGGCTCAGGATATGGATGAAGCCTTTCTTTCAAGAGTTTCAGCTGAAGCTAAATTCTTGCGTGCGTTCTTCTATTTTGATCAAGTACGTATGTTTGGCAAAACTCCCTTAATTACGGCACCTTTAAGTGGTGATGATCTATACTCACAAACACAAAATGAAGTGAGTGAAATTTACGCTCAAATCGAACAAGATCTCAATGATGCTAAAAACACATTTGAATTACCATCAACCGTTACACCAGACGAATTTGGGAGAATTACTCAAGGTGCAGTAAGTGCTCTTTTAGGTAAAGTAATTCTATACCAAAATGATAATTCCCGTATGGGAGAAGCTGCTGCCTTGTTTGATGAAGTCATTAATTCTGGCATCTACAATCTTGAAGCAAACTTTGAAGACATTTTTAAAACTTCTAACGAGTTTGGTATTGAGTCCATTTTTGAAATTAATTTCTCAGAGAAATTTTTTGGAGGTTGGGCAAATTTTGCCAACGGAACTGAAGGCAATTATGATGTTCAATTCTTTGGAATGCGTGAATATGTCGGACCTACTTTTGCGACTGGATGGAGTTTTTGTCCTGTCTCTCAAAAACTAGTAGATGCCATGCAGTTTGATCCCCGGAGAGAAGCGACCATCATAGATGGTAATCTACTTAAGGCGCAAGGAGCGAGCTATACTGAAGGGTATCAAAATACAGATTACTTTATTAGAAAATATGCTGGATTGGCTGATGAAAGTTCGGTAGATGGAGAGCCAGCGTTAAACTGGGGAAATAATGTACGTGAAATTCGACTCGCAGATGTGTACCTAATGTCTGCTGAAGCTCATGCACGAAGTGGCGACGAAGCAACGGCTAAACAAAGGCTAAATAGAGTTAGACAAAGAGTGTCCTTGCAACCAATAACCTCACCTTCTGGAGAGGCGCTTTTGGATGCTATTTTCCACGAAAGACTTCTAGAGCTGGCTACTGAAGGTCACAGATTTTTTGATCTAGTTAGAAGCGGTAGAGCCAGTAGTGAACTTGACAATTTTGTTGAAGGTGTACACGAAATTCTGCCTGTGCCACAAAATGAAATAGACATTACAGAAGGTGTATTAATTCAAAATCCAGGTTATTAAAATACTATGAAGAACATTAGATATAAATTTTTGTTTTTAGGACTTCTTGGACTTTTCATCTCTTGCGAACCCGAAGTTGATGATAAAATAGATCTTGGAGATCCTCCGGTACCCTCTTTCGAAATTATCGCAGGAGCAACACCAAATGATTTTACATTAGTCAACACAACGCCAGGCGCATTCATAATCAATTGGGACGTAGAAGGCGTTGGATCTTTTCAAGGAGAAGAAGTGGATGTTCAAATTAATTTCCAAGGAGACTATTTGGTCAATTTGACCGTTTTTTCACAAGGAGGATCTGCATCGACTAGTAAAACACTCACCGTAACAGAGGACAATCAAAACAGTTGTTTTGGAAACTTCGAATTGCTTACGGACTGCGGCACTAAAGTTTGGAAACTTGCTCCAGAAGCTGGTGCCTTAAATGTTGGTCCTAGTTTAAACGAAACGTGGTGGCAAAACAGTGATAGTGATGTTGGAGAAAGAGAGTGTCACTTTAATGATGAATATATATTCAGTGAGGATGGCACCTTTGAATACGACAACAAAGGAGACTTTTGGGCCGATACCGATGCAGATGGCAACATTACACCTGCTGATCTTGGTTTAAACCCTGGATGTCAACAAGCGCCTTGGCCAGCAGCTTATGCTGCTTGGGATTCAGGTGTATACTCATTTAGTGCGAATGAAAATTCGCTCACCGTTTCAGGTGAAGGTGCCTGGATGGGATTATATAAAGTGGCAAGCACAGGTGAAGTCACTAGTCCGCAAACATCAGTTACTTTTTCCATTTCGGAATTAACTGAAAATCGTATGGTAATATTCGCGGACCATGGCAGTGGAGTCTGGAGATTTACTTTTGTATCAGAATAAACAATAATGAGAATTAAATTATTTTTCTTTTTACTAATTATACTCTTTTATTCTTGCGATCCTGACAATCCAGATGAAGGTGGAGGAAACGAAGAATTGCCCAAAGTATCTATTTCAAGTGTTTCTCTTTTCGAAGGCAATGAAAACCAAGAATTTGAATTCGAGGTAAGGCTAAACAACTCCTCGGACAAAACCATTCAGGTAGATTATGCCACGGAAGAAATAAGTGCTGGAGAGTTTACTGATTTTCAACCTGAAAGCAGTACGATAACTTTTCTTCCGGGAGAAACTTCTTCTTTTATCGATATTGAAATCATTGCAGATGAATGGAAAGAAACAGATGAAGAGTTTAAAGTCGTACTCTCTAATCCTTCCAATGCAACCATTCTAACCGGCGAAGGCGTTGGTACGATACGAAATGATGATACTGAAGTGATGGTAAATCCTGAGGGATATATTACACCACTCACATATCCTGGAAGAGAACTTGTTTGGAATGATGAGTTTGATGGAGATCAACTAGATACTGGTTGTTGGACAAGAGAGGTTGGTGGGCATGGTTGGGGAAACAATGAACTGCAATATTATACAGATAGAGAAGAAAATGCTTACCTAGCCGATGGATCTTTAATCATTGAAGCGAAAGAAGAAAGCTTCGACAACAGAGACTACACTTCCGCTAGAATAATTACTAAGGATAATTGCGAATATGCCTTTGGACGTGTGGATGTTAGAGCGATACTACCCGAAGGTCAAGGAATTTGGCCAGCGATTTGGATGCTAGGTGGAAATTTTGCTGAAGTTGGCTGGCCCGCTTGTGGAGAAATAGATATTATGGAATTGGTTGGACACGAACCAAGTAGAGTGCATGGAACTGCACACTGGGGACCTCAAGGCCAATCTTGGAGTCATAATCAAGGAGAACATTATGACATAAGCGGCAAAAAATTCTCTGAAGAGTTCCACGTTTTTACAATCATTTGGGAGCCAGGAAAAATCGAATGGTTTGTAAATGACAACAAGTTTTTTACTCTTACTCCAGCCACTGTAAGTGAGCAATGGAGATTCGATCAAGAATTCTTCTTCATAATGAATATTGCCGTGGGCGGCAATTGGCCAGGTTCGCCAAACAGTACGACGCAGTTTCCGCAACAAATGATAGTGGATTATATTAGAGTATTCCAATAAATATGAACGCTTAACATCATGAACAGTCGATTTGCTTTTTTCACTTGCTTGCTTCTTGCCCTTGCTGTAAGTATGCTTGCATTCAAATCGACAAATAATGACCCTTCACCAAAATTGATTTGGGAAGATCACTTTAATATTCCTGGATTGCCAAATCAAGAGGTGTGGTCCTATGATGTAGGCAAAGGATGCGAACTCCCATGTGGTTGTGGTTGGGGAAATCAAGAATTGCAAGAATACATAGCCAATAATCCCAATAATGCCAGAATAGAAAATGGGAATTTGGTCCTACAAGTGCATCAAGAGAAAAGTGGAAATATAACAAGTGCTCGGATTCATACAAAAAATTCCATTAATCTTAAAAATGGAATTGTAGAAGTACGGGCAAAAAATGCCTCATGTAAAGGAGCTTGGTCAGCGATTTGGATGTTGCCAACCGATAACAGATATGGAATATGGCCGAAAAGTGGAGAAATTGACATTATGGAACATGTTGCCTTTGAACCCGACAGTATATACTCTGCCGTGCATGTAGAAGCTTATAATCATATGATAGGCACGCACAAAAACGGGGCGAAACATGTAGAAACTGCGACACAAGATTTTCATACTTACAAACTAATATGGGATGAGTCGTCATGTTCGTCCTTTGTTGATGATCAACTCATTTTTACTTTTGAGAACAATAATGAGGGTCAAAAGTATTGGCCATTCGACGAAGAATTTTATTTGATATTTAATGTTGCTTTTGGAGGCAATTGGGGAGGAAGAGAAGGGATTGATACAGATTGTTTACCAACTGAAATGTTAGTTGATTACGTGAAAATTTACCAATAACTAATGCAAAGAGCTTTAAGATTTTTACTCCTTTTATTTTGTTTTACTCTTACAATCGCTTGCCAAAGACAAGAAAAAATTCAAAAGGAAATGCCAGTCGTGAAAGAAAACACAAACCGATATTCTCAAAAAGTATCCACTTTGTTATCGCAAATGACGCTTGAAGAAAAAGTTGGCCAAATGACTCAATTCAATGGATTTTGGGATGCGACTGGTCCTGTACCCAAAGAAGAAGACAACAACTGGAAATATGACCTATTGGCAGAGGGTAAGGTTGGCTCCGTTCTAAATGTTTCGGGAGCTGAGAATGTATGTAAAATGCAAGAAGTTGCCGTCAATTCTCGATTAGGTATTCCACTAATTTTTGGACTTGATGTTATCCATGGTCATAAAACACTTAGTCCTATTCCCCTCGCAGAATCTTGCAGTTGGAATTTGGAATTGATTGAAAAAGCTTCTGCAAATGCGGCCAAAGAAGCTGCCGCTCGTGGAATCAATTGGACTTTTGCACCTATGGTAGATATCTCTAGAGATGCCAGGTGGGGACGTGTTATGGAAGGGGCTGGAGAAGATACTTTTTTAGGTTGTGCCATAGCAAAAGCACGTGTAAGAGGATTCCAGGGTAACGACCTTAGCGCCCCACATACGATTGCTTCTTGTGCGAAACATTTTGCTGGATATGGTTTTGCCGAAGCTGGAAGAGATTATAACACCGTAGATGTTGGGACTTCCACTTTATACAATGTTATTCTTCCTCCATTTAAAGCATGCGTCGAGGCAGATGTTCAGACAGTGATGAATTCATTTAATGTTCTCAATGGAGTGGCAGCGACTGGAGATGAATTTTTACAACAGGAAATCCTTAAAGGGAAGTGGGATTTTGAAGGTTTTATTATTTCTGATTGGGGATCAGGAAAAGAAATGATTGACCATGGTTTTGCGGAGGATTTAGAGCATGTGGCGATTTTATCGGCAAACGCTGGATCGGATATGGATATGGAATCTTATGCGTATACAAGGCACTTAAAAACTGCAGTAGAAAACGGGCATGTAAAAATGGCTGTGATAGATGAAGCAGTTGGAAGAATTTTAACAGTAAAAGAGAAACTAGGACTTTTTGATGATCCCTTTAAATATTGTGATGTAGCAAGAGAAAAAGAAATTGTGAATCATCCAAGTTTCAGAGAAGATGCCCTAGAAATCGCCAAAGAATCTATAGTATTATTGAAAAACGACAAAAAGCGCTTGCCTCTTACTAAAAAGCAACAAAATATAGCAGTGATTGGAGCTTTGGCAGATGATAAAACATCTCCTTTAGGAAGTTGGAGAATCGGGTCTGATGACGGCACTGCTGTTTCTGTCTTAGAAGGACTTGACAAATTAGGAATCAATTATAAATACGCCAAAGGAGCCACGCTCAATACAAACGATCCAAATTTTATTTTTGAAATCAAAGTCAATGAGGACGACAGAAGTGAATTTGATGCTGCTATTGATTTAGCCAAAAATTCGGAGGTAGTAATTATGGTTCTTGGAGAACATGGGTTCCAATCAGGCGAAGGACGAAGTAGAACGAGATTAGACTTACCTGGTGTACAGCAAGAATTATTAGAAAAAGTATTCGAAGTAAATCCAAATATTGTTTTGGTTACAATGAGTGGACGTCCGTTGGTATTAGACTGGGCGGATAAAAATATTCCGGCTATTTTACACACATGGCAATTGGGAAGCGAAACTGGAAATGCCATTGCTTCTACCCTATTTGGCGACAACAATCCCAGTGGTAAACTTACCATGACATTCCCTCGATCTGTTGGTCAGGTACCGATTTATTACAATGTATACAATACAGGACGCCCGGGCCCTCTCACAGATGTTGTGTTTTGGTCGCATTATATCGATGAGGAAAATTCTCCCCTTTACCCATTTGGTCATGGCCTAAGTTATTCTGAATTTTCGTACAGCAACACTCAAGTCAATAGCACCAATCAAGAAAAAATAAAGGTTTCAGCAACGGTAACCAATACTAGCAAGACGGGAGGAAAAGAAATTGTCCAACTCTATATAAGAGATAAGGTGGGACGTGTCGTTCGCCCAATAAAAGAACTCAAAGGATTTGACAAGATCTTTTTGAACCCAGGCGAATCCAAAGAGGTGGTGTTTTATTTGACAGAAAAAGAACTGGGTTATTTTGACAACAATGGAAAATTCTTAGTGGAACCAGGAGATTTTGATGTATTTATATCTGGCTCTTCAACTCCGCAAGACATCAAATCATTTACGATATTTTCAGATGAAGTTTCTCCTTAAATCTATAATTCTTTTTGGCCTTCTTCATAGCGCACAAGTAGTAGCGCAAGGTTTCTTAAAAGCTGAAGGCAAAGAAATTGTGAATGAAAATGGAGAGCCCGTATTGTTGAGAGGTATGGGGCTTGGAGGTTGGATGCTTCAAGAAGGATACATGATGCAAACTTCAGGTTTTGCAGGTTCTCAATGGAGAATGAAAGAGTTTTTCACTGACCTAATGGGCGAAGAAAATACCCAAGAATTTTATGACCTCTGGCTTCAAAACTATATGCAAGAAGCTGATATCATCGCCTTGAAAAATTGGGGATTCAATTCTATCCGCCTTCCCTTGCACTATAATCTTTTCACCTTACCTATTGAAGATGAACCTATTGCAGGACAACACACTTGGCTCGAGAAAGGATTTACTTTAACAGACAGCTTAATACATTGGTGCAAAGCACATGAGATGTATATCATCCTGGATTTGCACGCTGCACCCGGTGGACAAGGATATAGTGAAGAAATTTCTGATTACAATCCAAACAAACCTTCACTATGGCAATCTGAATTAAATCGTGAAAAAACCGTAGCCCTTTGGAGAAGAATTGCCGAAAGATACAAAGATGAAGAATGGATTGGTGCTTACGATTTATTAAATGAACCCAATTGGGACATTCCAAATGGTACTGCTCTATGGACTTTATACCAAGACATAACCCAAGCTATCCGCGAGGTTGATATCAATCATCTCATCATAATTGAAGGCAACTGGTTTGCCAATGATTTTACAGGACTGCCAGCTCTTTGGGACAACAACATAGCCTTGGGTCCTCATAAATATTGGTCGTTTAACAATCCTTCTGATAATAATTGGCTGATAAATTTGCGTGACAATAACAATGCACCAATATACCTTGGCGAAAGTGGAGAAAACTCAAACGTTTGGTTCACAGATGCCATTGGTCTTTTAGAGTCAGAAGGTTTTGGTTGGGCCTGGTGGCCTCATAAAAAAGTTGAATCCATCTCCACTCCTTTATCCATACAACGTCCAAGTGGCTATCAAGCCATCCTAAATTATGGCAATGGTTCTGGATCCAAACCTTCCGCAGAGAACGCAGCTCAAACTATGTTTGCCCTTGCGGAAAATGTGAAATTTCAAAACTGTCGCAAACAATTTGATGTGATCGATGCCATGTTTCGGCAAGTTCAAACGGACGAAACCATACCTTACAGTCAGCAAAATATACCTGGGGTTATCTACATGTCTGATTTCGACTTAGGTCGTAATGGTTTTGCCTACAATGATCCACAGACGGCTACCTATCATGTAACTACGGGTAATTTTACAGCTTGGAATAATGGTTGGGTTTATCGAAATGATGGGATAGACATAGAACATTGCAGCGACAACATTAATACCAATGGCTATAATGTAGGCTGGTTAGATGAAGGTGAATGGATGAAATATTCTGTAGATGTATTGGAAGAAGGATTGTACGATGTGCATATTCGTGCGTCAGCTTCAGGATTTGATGGCAGCTTTGCTTTAGATGCTAACCATGCAAGGCTTAGCCATCCTGTATATGTCCCTAATACCAATGGATATCAAAATTGGACCTCTGTAAATCTAGACAGTGTGGTTATCACTTCTGATGTTGAATCCATAAGATTTGTAAATCAAGGATCCGAATACAATATCAGCAGCTTGGAATTTGTCAAAATTGGCGAAACCACTGATATCGATGCCAGATTTGAATATGGCAAGACCCGCTCTAAAACGAGCATTAGTATTGATATTTCTAAACCCATTGAGGAAATAGATCTATCAGCAGCAAACGACTTTACGCTAAACATTAATGGGTCTCCATTTTCAATAGTAGATATAGAACTTGATCCTACCAACAATAGAAAAATACTATTGTATCCCGAAATTGAGTTGCATCATTCTTTTGGTATTTGGGCTAGTTATACGGGTAATACTATTTTGGCAGAGGATGGTACCTCTTTGCTTGCTTTTACCAACCGTCCAATTGACAACCAATTGGAATTTGAACATAGAATACCAGGCAAAATTGAAGCGGAAGATTTTCGATTTCAAAGTGGCATCGAATTGGAAGACTGCCAAGACATCGGTGGCGGTTTAAATATTGGATACTTGGATAATGGTGATTTTGCGGAATACCTCGTAGACGTGGAAGCTTCGGCTATTTACAATCTCACAGTTAGGGCTGCATCAGATATATCTGGAGGGACGCTAGCTTTTGAACTCGAAAATTCCGACGGTGTTTTAATTCCGATTGGTAGTATTAACACAACTAATACAGGTGGATGGCAAAACTGGGAAGATTTCAGTACAAATTTTCAAGTACCGGAGGGAAGTTATATTCTGAGAATGAAAATTGTTGGAAATCAGTTTAATGTAAATTGGTTCGAATTCAAAAACCTGAGCTCTACAGAATCTGTAGATAATAATCGACGTTTTCTATTATTTCCAAATCCTACTAAGAATGAGCTTTTTGTGAAATTTAATCAAATGGATGATTTAGAAAAAATAGAAGTCATCGACATTTTTGGAAGATCGATTAAAGTAATAAAAGGAATCCATATCAGAAATACGCAAGGACCTTTACATTTCGAAACCACGGACTTAATGGAAGGAATATATTATGTCAGAGCTTACTGGAAAAATCATATCCCAACTATAAAATCCTTTGTTAAAAACTAACAGGGTTTTTCGCAAAACAAAATCATAGCCTCAAGCTGAGTATATCCTTGGGACTCGTCAAGCACTAATGCTTGGTTTACATTCGGTATGTACAATCTTCAATACTTGAAGGTGTGGGTCAGGATCATACCAAACCATTGAACTTCAATCAAAGTATAAAGGCCCCATAATACTAGATTTTATCTTCGAAGGAAAAAGAGTCAGAAAAATTCAAATTATGTCTGATTAGTTTTTAAAACTATTGCGTGTCTTCCTATTTTGCGCAAAAGTTTAAACCATGTGGGTAAAGAAGAATTTTTCTTTTATGAACATCATGCGATTCACAGGATGGCATATTCTGTGGATTACAATTTATGCATCATCGGTAACCGCATTACATGCAATTTTTCATGATTATTGGATAGAAATACCTTGGCTCCCTATTAGTATAATTGGTACTGCAGTAGCCTTTTACGTTGGTTTTAAAAACAATCAGTCCTATGATAGAATGTGGGAAGCCAGAAAGATCTGGGGAGCCATCGTAAACAGCAGTAGAGCGTGGGGCGCAGCAATTAATGGATTTGTTTCCAATCAATTTACCAAAGAAAAATACTCAGCTGAAGAATTGCATTCGATAAGAAAAAACCTGATCTATAGACATATCGGTTGGCTTTATGCTTTAAGAAGCCAATTGCTCATTCCGACCTCTTGGGAGCACACCGCTCAAGGAGGACAAATCGGTAAATTAAATAAAAGGAGACAAAAAAGATTTGGAGTTGGTTTGTTGGATGATATAGAAACCAAATCAAATCTTCAATGCTTTTTGCCTACCGACGAGTATGACAGACTAATTAATTACAAAAACACCGCAACTCAAATAATAGATCAACAAGGCAGAGACTTAAAAGATTTGCGCAATAAAGATCTGATCGATGATTTTCGTCATATGGAATTGCAACAAATACTATATGACTTTTATGTGCATCAAGGAAAAGCAGAACGAATTAAAAAATTCCCATTGCCAAGACAGTATGCTTTTTCAAGCAATATTTTTGTAGGCATCTTTATTTTTCTGCTCCCTTTCGGAATGGTTACAGAGTTTCATGGCATGGGTGCTGCAGGTCCTTGGATTTCTATTATATTTTCCGTTTTGATCTCGTGGGTCTTTGTTATGATGGAGCTCGTTGGTGATTATAGCGAAAATCCTTTTGAAGGTTTAGGTAATGATATTCCTATGCTTTCGTTATGCAGAGTTATAGAAATTGATCTTAGAGAAATGTTAGGTGAAACCGAGCTTCCAGAACCAATTCCAGCAGTTAACGGCGTACTGATGTAATATTCACTCTTCCCCTAGTCTATAAATTTTACCACTTAATAGAACAAATACATGGTTTTGTATAGTACTATGTTTTATTTAGTTCTATGTATTGCATAGTAGATACCCGGTACTTTATCTTTACATTGTCCGAGCATGATTTGGACAGTTGATAGTATAGCTTAATTGATTTTTTGATCCGGTGCATTAAACGTGCACTGGATTTTCGTACCATGAATACCGTTTCAAACATATTTCTTTTTCTTTCTGGAGTGGATTCCAATATTTTAAAAAGATGTCCCACTGATCGGAACAAATATTTAAGTATCGGTGCTACCATTTTTTTCACTGGATTACTTGCCGGTATCGCATGTGGCTACGCCCTCTTTACCGTATTTGAATCAAGACTAATTTCAATTTTAGGCGGTGCAATTTGGGGAGTAACCATACTGAACCTTGATCGCTATTTGATTTTGAGTATGAAGCTTCGATCTGGATTAGGAGCTAAACTTCTTCAGGCGCTGCCAAGGTTGATTTTAGCTTCGTTGATTGCTCTAATCATCGCTAAACCTCTCGAATTAAAACTTTTCGAAACCGAAATAGATACCGTCCTAGTCCAAAGAGCACAAAACGCACAAGCACAAGATCAAGATGATATTCACGACAAATATGATGTACTGGTTGCTCCATTTGTATCACAGCGAGCTGCATTGCACCAACAACTGGAGACCTTACAAACAAGGTCTAATTTTTTGGCAGACGAAGCCAACAAAGAGGCTGATGGAACTGGAGGATCAAACAGAAGAAACATGGGGCCAATTTATCGCGCAAAAAAACAAGACGCCGATAATGCTGCGATTACTTTTCAAAACAGCAGCAGTATCATTCTTCCCCAAATAGATTCTTTAACGAATCAAATTAACACACTTGAGGCAGATCGTATTGCAGCGGTTAATTCTATAGATCAAACAATTCCTTCAGGATTGGCATCAAGAATTTGGGCCTTGAATGAATTATACAAAAACAGTAAGTCTCTGCGGCTTGCAGGGATTTTTATTATGCTCTTATTCATTTCCCTAGAATGTGCTCCCATCTTCAATAAACTGATTTCTTCCGATAGCCCATACGATTATGTTTTGGATCGACATGAATCCACTTTTAAAGATTGGCACAAAGAACGCACCACCGTAAGTACACACAAAGTTGAACAGAAACTCAGCTTTCTAAAAGAGTAATTTTTTTAAGTGTTACCTATTTTGATAATTGGCGTCAAAAAATCATAACCCCTTAAAGAGATCTCGGTAGTAACACCCTATGATGTACCGAGCAAGTCGGTCCATTGATTTGGGGCGACTTTTTTTTTACAAACCCCTTCTCTTTTTCTCTTTGGATATATACTTTAATTCTCTACCCATTTCACCAGTAACTGAGGAATTTTCTTTTGCTCTTCGGATCAAATAAGGCACCACCTCTTCTATAGGTCCATACGGGACATATTTGGCAACATTATATCCCGAATCTGCCAAATTGAAGGTGATATAATCGGACATACCGTACAACTGACAAAAATTAAGATGTGGATGGTTTTTAGGAATACCCTTTTCTTCTATCAACTGTGCTTGGTAAAGATTACTTTCAATATTGTGTGTCGCACATATAGAACCTATCGTTTCATAATGCTCTACGCAATATTTGATTGCCAAATTATAATCTTTATCTACCGCTTCTTTATTTAAATGAATCGGTGAAGTATATTTTTCTTCAATTGCCCTTTCTCGCTCTTTTTCCATATATGCACCCCGAACGATTTTACTCCCTAACATAACCCCTTTGCTTTTACACAGCTTATGGTCGTTGATCATCTGCTCCAATTTGTCGTGGCGATAAATCTGATAAGTATTATAAACCACAACCTTATCCGTATTATAGCGATACATCATTTGCATGACGATTTCATCTATCGCAATTTGCATCCAACTTTCTTCTGCATCTATTAATACACTAACCCCTAAAGATTCAGCACGAGAACAAATTTCGTTGATTCTAAAAATCAATTTATCATAATCCTTTTGCTCCTTTTGAGAAAGTTTTTCCCGAGTATTTAGTTTTTCTAAAAGCGCATTGTCAGCTAGCCCAGTTAGTTTTGTACTAACCGCAGGAACCGAATTATTCGAAGCTGCAAGTTCTACTGCTTTGATCGTCTCCTTCATCGTAAGATTTAATTCTTCCTCTGTAGTTTTCCCTTCGGCTCCATAATCTAATATGGTAAGCGCTCCAAATTTGTATAAATGCTCTATGGCAGCTTGCGCATCCATAAGATTCTCACCTCCCACAAATTGCTCAAATATAGTTTTCCGTATTGCCATTTTGGCAAAAGGCAGTTTCCATCTGACGGCAAGCAATCCCAAACCGGACATGCTGTTAACAAGGGTTTGATTACTCATTAAGCGAAATAATCGCAAAGTATGCATCAACTGTGCGTCTGACTTATTGCTAAATGCTACTTCTGTATTCGAAAAATCTAAGTTCTTTTTGGTCATCGGCTCGGATTAGCCATTGTTTTGTTGTTGATATTTTATTCATTCCAGATCTCCCAAGATCTTTCGGCTTGCAAATGCAACATCTCCAAACCATTCAAAATGGCAGCTCCTTGCAGTTCGCCTTTTTTCAAAAATAGAGTTTTTTGAGGATTGTAAATCAAATCAAAAAGTAAATGTGAGGACGATATAAAGTGGTAAGGTATGTTAGGAGAAACATCTGTATCTGGATACATTCCTAATGGTGTAGTATTTATGATTAATCGATGTGCCTGCATAATTTCCTTATTCAAGTTTTTATAGCCTCGATACCCTCTTTTTCTTGAGATTATGGTTGGCCTTATACCCAAATTCCTCAAAGCATACAATATAGCCTTGGCCGAACCTCCATTTCCCAGAATCATGGCCTTTTCAATTCGCTTTTTACCTATCATTTTTTTTAGTGATGTCTGAAATCCATACCAGTCTGTATTGAATCCGATCCACTGCTCACCTACAATTTTTACACAATTCACGGATTTTATTTTTTTCGCTACTCCTTCCACACCATGCAAAAAAGGAATTATCTGCTGTTTATAGGGAATGGTTACATTAAATCCTGCGATATCTTCGGGCAAGACTTTATGAATTTTTGAGATATCACTTAATGGAAATAAGCGATAATTATAATTACCCAAATTTAATTTTTGGAATTTGTTCTTAAAAAACTCAGGAGAAAAACTCTGGGTCAAAGGATATCCAATAAGGCCAAACTTAAACTGTTGCATTTACTTTCCTTTACCTTGAATGAGAACCAATAATGTATAGAACAAAATCTTAAAATCTAAGGAAAGGGACATGTTTTCAATATATAAAAGATCAAACTTTAATCTTTGAATCATTTGATCCAGATTTGAGGCATAACCATATTTGACCTGTCCCCAAGAAGTTATCCCGGGACGGACTTTTAACAATTGTGCATAATGCGGTTCTCTCTCAGTGATCAAATCTATATAATATTGCCGTTCGGGTCGGGGCCCTACCAAAGACATTTCACCCTTTAACACATTCCAAAATTGAGGCAATTCGTCCAGTCTCCATTTGCGCATTACTTTGCCCCATGGAGTAATTCTAGGATCATCATCTGAAGAAAGTTGAGGCCCTTTTGCCTCTGCATCTTGATGCATAGATCTAAATTTATGAATAAAGAAACTCTTGCCTCTATATCCAACTCTTTCTTGCATATAGAAAATAGGTCCCGGAGAACTCCACTTTACTTTGATCATGATGAAAACAAAAAGTGGTGTGAGGAGTATGAGCATCACTAGACTTACTAATATATCTATAGCCCTTTTGACTATAGTTTGCCATTTGGGCATAAGCTCTTGTTCTACTTCAATAAGTACGGCGCCATATAAATGATTCATTTTGACATTGCCTAATAATATATCGTACATATCAGGAATGACCTTAACAAGCAAATCTTCTTTACTCTGAAAAAGAATATCAAAAATTCCTTTTAATCTTTTTTGCTCCCCTGTTTCTACCGCAACGATTACATCTTCAACCTGCTCTTCTTTAATTACTCTTTTCAAATCCTTTACTTTTCCAAGTTTCTTTAGGTGCTTTTCTATGACATTTTTACTAGAGCCATTGGTATCAATAAATCCTACGAAATTATGTCCTAGATGATGCGGTCGATTGGTAATGTCTTCATATAATTCGATGGCATTTTTATCTCCACCAATGATGAGTGTATTGTAGGACACTCTGCCTTTTTTGAGCTGGTTTTTGGCGTATGTGAGGATAAACAATCGGACCACTAGAGTAATCAAAAAATGTAAGGCAAAAAGTGTAATAAAAGATCTTGTATATGATATGTAATCGTACACCGTGTCATCAATAAGCACTGTAAAAAACAAAATCAGCACTCCCATAAAACTTATCCCAATGGTTCTTTTGAATGTAGCCCATCTGGAATATCTGTATATATCTCTGTATTTATCAAAAACTGAATAAAGCAAAAACCAAAATATAGGGATGACCACAAGTCCCAAATACAACTGTTGGTCTTCTAATATTTCTTCCAAAGGAAGTCCCGGAAACTCTACCCTTTTTCGATAAAGGAAAAATAAAAACCAAGCCAATGCTGCAGCGAGCACATCACAACATTGATAAATCAATAAGGCTAATCGGGTTGGTTTAAACATGTTTTGTCAGTGCTTAAAAGTGCACCAATTTTACATTGTCGATAAATACTTTTTGTTCGCCCGCTTGATCGGGTTCTAATACTGATGCAAATACTATGCGATACGCGCTTAACTGGGAAAGATTTACATCTTCTGTAAAATCAATATAGATCTTATTCCAATCTTCTTTAGGCGTCAGTATGATTTTCACATTTGTAAAATCCTGTGTCTCTGACACAAAACCAATAATCCCAATTTCAAATGGAACGTTGTTTTTATAATCCAACTCAAGATATACTGCTCTTCCATCTAGAGGGATATCGCTGTAGTTAAAGCTATTGGAAACTCCCAATTGAGGATGTTCTTCGGTCAGTGTAAGTACGCCAACATTACTTCCATCAACCTCTTCAACAGTCAGAAAAGAATCGGGATCGTCGTCTTGATCACGTGTAAACACATGGTTTCCTTCAAAATCCTCAATAAATGAAAATTTGGTATCGCTGCGATATTCAAAATCCAGTTGCATAATATCCACTTGATTCGGAACGAAAGAACGATCGATTTCTACCCAATTGTAAAAAGGATAAATCACAGCATCCGTTTGGATTCCATTGTTTTTAATGCCCGGGAAAATAAAAATTTTGGCAGGATCATTTTCTGGTAAAAACGGAACCGTTCGTTCAATGGGATATACCCCGAGATTGTCTCCATCCATTTCTATCCAAAGGTCTTTGATATTGTGCGTATTGGCACCTTCTCCAATAATCGTACTTACCTCTGGCCTAACAAAATGAATATAACTGGCTTCTAAATCCGAAGATTCAAAAATCGTACACGAAGGCAACATAATTACTAGAAAAAACAAAACCACAATTCTCATGATTCTAATTTTTTATTATTTACAAAAATACTCTGCTGAATTTGTTCTGCAATACGTAAAGATCTTAAACCATCATCGATGCTGACATTAACTTCCTTATTTTCGGCAATCGAATTATAAAAGTCAACAAACTCCTCAACAATAGCATTGTTGTCTATTCCCTTTTTGGTTACCGCAGTAACAAATTTGGTTGGACCAGAACCTTCCACTGGAATCGAACCTTCTGTATTATTTGTGCTTAATGTAATTTCTTGATATTCCTTTCTAGCTAAATCCAAACTCACATACTTATCCTCTTGGAAGAGTCTAAATTTTCGCATTTGTTTCAAACTTATCCTACTAGAAGTCAAATTGGCAACAGCACCATTGTCAAATTTAATTCTTGCATTACAGATGTCCTCTGTTTCGTTCAACACACACACACCATTAGCATCTACGGAAGAGACTTCAGCATCAATAAAGTACGTAAGCAGATCCAAATCATGAATCATTAAATCCATAATAACAGAAACATCTGTACCTCGAGGATTGAAGGAAGCCAAACGGTGAACCTCAATAAATTTGGGATTTACCTTTTTCCCGATTAATGCTTTTACCGCAGGATTATATCTTTCTACATGGCCGAGTTGAACTTTAGTATTACTCGCTAATGCCAATTTTTTCAAGATTTGTCCCTCTGCAGAGTTTGAAACAAAAGGCTTCTCAATAAATACATGTTTGGACTTTTCTAGAGCACGCTGAGCAATATCAAAATGTGTTTGACTACTGCTTACTATATCTACTACATCTACTTCACTTAAAAGACTTTCCAAATCCGAAAAGGGCTTAAGGCCAAAATGCTTTGACACCTTTGACAGCACCTCAGGATTTATATCAAATATCCCTGCGATCTTAAAAGGGGTATCCTTGATACATTTTATGTGAATTTTTCCCAAATGTCCAAGTCCAACGATACCTATTTTCAAAGCTGATTATTTATTTAATACAAATGCCAAAACTACAAGCAGAATCATTAATGCTATAACTGCTCTGAATGCAAAACGAATTTTATTGCAAAACGCCAAGATTTGTTTCTGATGATCAGGATATTGTGGCAGGATTTCAGAGGTTAAACGCTTTCTGTTTAGTATATGTGCCCCACCAAATTCTATTTTATTTTTGACCAAATATCGATAATCTTGCAGAATCTTAAACCTAAAATAAACGTTTACTAAGAGCAATATGACAAATATTCCAATCGATATAATGCCTAAAAAAGTATTCATGAATTGCTTAATTTCAGGGCGCAAAATAATGGATTTATGAGCAGTAAACGCTTTCTTTTCTCATGCTTATGTCTTTTTTTCTTTGGAGTCATGAGCAACAATATAATTGCTCAAAAAAAAGAATTATCCTACTATCTCCCACAAATTGAATTCAACGAAGAAATACCTACCCCAGAAGAATACCTAGGATATCAAATTGGCGAATGGCACATTTCGCATGATCAATTGATCGGTTATTGTAAGATTTTAGCTGAAAAGAGCGACCGTGTAACGCTCAAAGAATATGCAAGGTCTCACGAAAACAGGCCACTGATTAACTTGATTTTTTCACATCCCAAGAATCAATCAAATCTTGATTCTCTTCGTAAAAGGCATCTTCAAATATCTGATGAAGGCATAGTCAAAAATGTTCCGTTAGTCCTGTATCAAGGTTACAGCATTCATGGCAACGAACCCAGTGGTGCCAATGCTGCAGCATTAGTGGCTTATTATTTGGCGGCGGGAAAAAGCAAAACCATCGACAAATTATTAAAGGAAGATATAGTTATTATTGATCCCTGCTATAATCCTGACGGCTTGCAAAGGTTTTCTACATGGGTAAATATGCACAGAAGCGCTAATCTTAATCCTGATGAAAATGATCGAGAATTCTCTGAAGAGTGGCCAGGAGGACGAACGAACCATTATTGGTTTGATTTGAATCGTGATTGGCTGTTGCTGGTCCATCCCGAATCCAAAGGCAGAATAAAAAATTATCATTTTTGGAAACCCAATGTGTTGACCGATCACCACGAAATGGGTAAAAATTCGACCTTTTTCTTTCAACCTGGTGTCCCGAGCCGTACCAATCCAAACACACCTCAAAGAAACCAAGATTTAACTGAGGAAATTGCGCAATTCCATATGAAGGCTTTGGACGCGATAGGATCCAAATATTTTATGAAAAAGCGATTTGATGATTTCTACTACGGCAAAGGTTCTACCTATCCGGATGCAAATGGTGCCATTGGGATCCTATTCGAGCAAGCCAGTTCGAGAGGTCATCTGCAAGAAAGAAATAAAGGAGTCCTAAGCTTTCCATTTACGATAAGAAATCAAGTGGTTACAAGTCTCTCTACGCAAGCAGCAGCAATTAAAATGAGAGACAAGTTGATAAAATATCAAGCGCAGTTTTATAAAAACGCAAAAATTAAGGCACAACAAAACTCGATCAAGGGCTATGTATTTCATGACAACGACAACAGAAAGATCCAATTTTTCTTAGACAGACTAAAGAGTCATAAGGTAAAGTTTAGCAAAACGGTTGAGGAAATCACAAAAGAAAAAACCTACCCGGTGGGTAGTTATGTTGTGCCTATGGATCAAAAAGAATACACCTTAGCAAAAACAATTTTTGAACCCGTATCAGCATTTGGTGACAGCATTTTTTACGATGTTTCGGCTTGGACAATGCCTATGGCATTTGATTTAAATTATACCTCGCTCAATGCCTCTGAGTTGTCCCAGATAACTTCTGCTCAAGAAACTTCTGTGAAAACCAAAGATTTTGAAACGTCTCAAAGAGAAACAAGCAGCCCATTTCATAAAATGTATCTTGCACGCAAAGACACCTTACATGAAGACCACAAAAGACTACCTAAAATTGCGCTTCTTGTAGGCGATGGCGTGTATTCTAATAATGCTGGTGAAGTGTGGCATCATTTCGACAAAAAGCACAACATTCCGATCACTAAGATTGACATCCATCAATTTAAAAACTCAGAAAGACTAAACAAATACAACACACTGATCATGGTCAATGGGAGGTATGGAGAATTAGATTCTACACGTATTGAATTTATGAAAGAGTGGATATATAAGGGGGGCAAATTAATTTGCTTTGGCTCTGCTTTGCGATGGGCACAAAAGCATGATTTACTCGATATTACTTTTAAGAAACGTAAGGTAAAAGACACAGAAACAGATGAGTACAAATATGTCTCCACAGAAGTAAGTCGAAACGCTAATGTTATCGGCGGGGCAATTTTTGAAACCAAAATGGATTTGGATCACCCCCTGTGCAAAGGATACGAAGACAACATTTACTATAGTTTCAAACAAGGAACGCACTTTTTAGAAAAACCAAAAAGCCGCAAAGTCGAGGTTGTACTAAATTATACAAACAAGCCCAGGAAAAGTGGGTATGTATCAAAAGGCAATGAGAAGCTTATTGCCAATTCGCCCTGCCTTGTTCGACAACAGCATTACAACGGGGCAGTTATAGGATTTGTGGACAATCCTGTCTTTAGAGGGTATTGGTTTGCTGGAGAGAAACTATTGATGAATGCCGTCTTCGAATAAATCTCCAGCGTATGAAAGCTTTCCTTCTATTTTTTGTTTCTGTCCTATTTGGTTGCAGTTTGCCTACTTCGCATGATCCGCTCCCTAATGAGGTTTTAAACAAGGTCAATCCCAAATTCGAAACCTGGAAACATCCAAATGAGTGGCTCTTTGAATTGCCCGAAGACCTGAAAAATTGTTTAGAAAAAAAACATATTGATGAAAATGGTAAGGTATGGAGGCAATGGAAACGAAATGAAGAGTATAGCACTTATGTATTTCGAGATTTGAGGTATATTCCTCCTAAAGTACAAGAAGTTTCTTTGAACTGGAATGCTCCGCAACACTCTACCGAGTCAGGCTTTGATATACTCCTTGAAGACGGATGGCTATGTAAAAAGCCTTTATCGGACAAAAAAATTGAGGAGTGTTTTGAAATAAACACAAAAAAAATGACCGTAGCTTTCAAAAGAAAACTAGAGGGAAAGACACTTTCGCAAAACAAATATTTCTTCAATGCTGATTCTACCGTTCAGAAAATACAATATCAAGATCATGGAACAGTCTCCTATTCTTACGATGATCAAAAAAGATTGGTAAGCAAACACAGCAGCAGAAAAAATAAAACTACGTATTACCAATACGGTGCTAACGGCCTCGAAAACAGTGACAATGTCAGTTATAAAATCTTTAAAAAAGATGGAAATACTCATGTGATTTCTACTACGGTGTTGGATAAAGGGACTTGGATTAGAGAACAAGCATTCAATCCATTTTATAATCAAGTTTATCGCAAAGAAAGTACTTTAGAGCGCATTGTTTCCGAAGACTTCTTCCAATACCTTAGAGATTAATCCCTAATTCTAATGCTTTCGAAGTAACTTAACGCTTCTATTTTACCTCTTACTATTATAATGGAACTTATTACAAACAATGCTGCAGTTTTAGATCAGGCTGCGTTAAATGCCAAAGCTACTTCTCAGCTAAGTGTACTCAAATCATTTACTTTGGTTGATGCCTATGAGATTCAGAAAAAATCAATTCAACATCGCATCGACAGAGGAGAAAATATTATTGGATACAAACTTGGTTTTACAAGTAAGGCCAAAATGGAACAGATGGGCGTCCATGATATCATTTGGGGACACCTTACTGATCAGATGCAGATTGGTTTGAAAGGAACAATGAGATTTGAAAAATTCATACACCCTCGTGTAGAACCAGAAATTGCGTTCCGTTTAAAAAAAGACATCACTTCTACCATTCAGCTTTCCGAAGTATTAGAATATATAGACGGTGTTGCAGGAGCTCTAGAAATAATAGATTCGAGATATGAGAATTTTAAATTTTCTTTAGAAGATGTAGTAGCAGACAATTGTTCTTCTTCTGGTTTTGTCTTAGGAAAATGGCATGAACCGTCTACCTCTGTAAAAAATATCGCGATCGAAATGACAATTAATGGATCTCCTGTTCAAAATGGAAATTCCGATGCAATTTTAGGTAACCCCTATGAATCACTGGTTGAAGCCTCCAAAATGATGGAGAGATACAATCAAAAAATTGAAGCGGGGCAATTCATATTAGCAGGTGCTGCGACCTCCGCGGAATATCTCAAAAAAAACGATAGCATATTGGCTTCATTTGGAGTGTTGGGTGATGTAGATTTTAAAGTAAGTTAATATACCAATGATGTCGAACGAAAAGCATATTGAAGAAGCGGCAAAAAGACTTAGAGAAGCAGAAGAAAACAAGATGGTTTGCCCCCCTATCCGAGATATTTTAGGAGAAACAGATCTTAATGCTGCGTATAAGGTTCAAGCACTCAATGCTAATATACGTCGTCAAAAAGGGGACATCGCAGTTGGAAGCAAGATTGGTTTGACCGCACCTATAGTACAGCAAAAATTTGGAATTGATCAACCTGACTTTGGACTTCTTTGGCAAGCATCTCAAATTCAAAATGATGGAACAATCTCGGTAAGGCAATTAATGCAACCAAAAGCCGAGGCCGAAATAGCTTTTATTTTAAAAAAGGATTTGAATGCTGAGTATATTGAGATAAACGTACTAAGGGAGGCGATAGAATATGCTCAGGCCAGCATAGAAATCGTAGGAAGCAGAATCCAAAATTGGGACATAAAAATAACGGATACCATTGCTGACAATGCCAGCGCTAGTCATTGGGTATTAGGTGATCAAAAGGTAAAACTTGAAGAGTTAGATCTTTTGAATTGCAAAATGAAAATGACCAATCAAGGAGCATTAGTTTCTGAGGGCAAAGGTTCCAATTGCCTTGGTTCCCCTCTACTTGCAGCTCAATGGTTAGCAAACAAAATGATCGAGATGAACAATCCACTCAAAGCAGGTGATATTATTTTAACTGGTGCCTTAGGTCCAATGGTAGATATAAAGGAAGGAGATAATTTTGCAGCATCAATCGAAGGTCTTGGAAGTGTCCGTGTTGGATTTACTAAATAACAAAAAATGGAAGGAAAAGTACTTAGCACTAATGCCCAACCTTTAGGAAATTACCCACATGTCAAACGGGTTGGAAATTTTATTTATGTCTCTGGTACGAGCAGTAGAAGAAAAGACAATACACATGTTGGGGCCAATCAAGATGCACAAGGAAATTGGATTTTAGATATCGAAGCCCAAACCAAAGCTGTAATTGAAAACATTGGAAGTCTACTGGAAAGCATGGATGCTGATTTAAGCCATGTAATTGACATCACCACTTTCCTTGTAGACATGAAAGACTTTAAAGGCTATAACAAAGTATATGGTTCTTTCTTCAATCATGCCACAGGTCCTACAAGGACAACCGTGGCGGTACATCAACTTCCACATCCTAACCTTTTGATAGAAATTAAAGCGGTGGCATATTTACCATTAAGTAATGCATAACCAATGAAAAAAGCCAAAATTGCGATTATAGGCCCTGGAAACATTGGCACTGATCTAATGATAAAGATCATTAGAAATGCATCAAACCTAGAAATGGCTGCCATGGTAGGCATAGACCCAAATTCCGATGGACTAGCACGCGCCAAACGCATGGGTTTTGTGACTACTGCTGATGGATTGAGTGGTTTAGAACAAATGGATATATGGGGGGATATAGATATTATTTTTGACGCCACTTCAGCAAAAGCACATCATCAAAACTGGAGCATTGTCCAAAAATATCCAGACAAGAAAATTATTGATCTAACCCCTGCGGCAATTGGTCCTTTTTTGGTACCACCCGTAAACTTTAATACAACCAAAGACATGCAAAATGTCAATATGGTTACTTGCGGTGGTCAAGCAACCATCCCTATAGTAGCCGCGGTTAATCGAATCACCAAAGTTCATTACGGAGAAATCATCGCGTCCATAGCTAGTAAATCTGCTGGTCCAGGTACTAGAGTGAATATTGACGAATTTACTGAAACAACAGCACGGGCTATTGAAGATGTTGGCGGTGCAGAAAAAGGAAAAGCCTTAATCATCCTTAACCCAGCGGATCCTCCAATAGTAATGCGTGATACTATTTTCACTTTAAGTGAAAATGGAGATCAAATAGCAATCAAAGAAAGCATAAATGAAATGGTCGCTGAGGTGCAAAAATATGTCCCTGGGTATACGCTTCATCAAGAAGTTCAATTTGAAGAAATCCCAGAAGACAAAGCCGTTTTTATAGAAGGACTTGGTCATCGTTATGGCTTAAAAACTACCGTGCTTTTACAAGTCGTCGGGGCCGGACATTACCTCCCAGCATACGCGGGAAATTTGGATATTATGACAAGTGCCGCAATGGCAACTGGAGATAAATTAGCACAACTTAGCAATTTGTAATTCATGCATAAGCTCTACATACAAGACGTAACCCTTCGAGATGGCATGCATCCGATCAAGCACCAGTATACAAAACAACAGATCCTTGATCTTGCTATTGCCTTGGACAAAGCAAAGGTTGATGCTATCGAAATAGCACATGGTGATGGCTTAACTGGTGGCAGTTTCAATTATGGTTTCGGAGCTCATACGGATTGGGAATGGCTTGAAGGCATTGCACAACATTTACGCCATGCTAGACTTACTACCCTTCTGATTCCTGGTATAGGAACTATAAAAGATTTAAAAAGAGCCAAAGATCTTGGTGTAGAATCGGTCAGGATAGCCACACACTCCACAGAAGCAGATATCTCAGCCCAGCACATTGAAGCAGCCAGAAATATGGACATGGATGTATCAGGGTTTTTGATGATGGCCCACATGAACGATGCGACTTCTTTGGCCAAACAAGCCAAATTAATGGAAGACTATGGAGCGCATTGTGTCTACGTAACGGATTCGGCTGGTGCCTTGTTGATGGATGAGGTCGCAGATCGGATCAAGGCGTTTAAAGATGTTTTAGAGCCTAGCACAGAAATAGGTATACATTGTCACCATAATCTTTCTTTGGGTGTTTCCAATACCATCGTGGCTTTGCAAGAAGGGGCAAATCGATTGGACGCCTCATTGGCCGGAATGGGAGCTGGGGCAGGTAATTGCCCACTAGAAGTCCTTGTTGCTTATCTAAATAAAATGGGAGCCGAGCACAACTCGGATTTATTTCAATTGATGGATTTGGCTGATGATGTCATCCGCCCACTTCAAGAAAGGCCCGTACAAGTAGACCGCGAAACACTGTCTTTGGGTTATTCGGGCGTTTACTCTAGTTTCCTTTTACATGCTGAGCGAGCCGCTAAAAAATATGGCTTAGATACTAGGACTATTCTTCAAGAGTTGGGATCTAGAAAAATGGTAGGAGGTCAAGAAGACATGATTGTAGATGTGGCTTTGGATATGCTTAAAAAAAAGAAGCCCTAACTTAGTTGCAATGACCGCAATTTCGAATTATATAAATGGAGCATTGACTCCTTCAGTTGATCAAGAATATTTAGATCTTTTTGACCCCTCGACGGGGAAAGCCTATGCCAAAGTGCCCAATTCTAATCTGAAGGATGTTGAGCTGGCCATCGAAGCAGCAGAAGAAGCCTTTGCATCTTGGTCAAAATCTTCTATTGACCAACGCAGTGCCTTTTTAACCAAACTTGCAGACCTCATAGATGCCAATCTAGAAAAGCTCGCCATAGCAGAATCCTTAGACAATGGCAAACCGGTATGGCTAGCAAAAAAAGTAGACATTCCTCGAGCTTCTGCCAATCTTAGATTTTATGCACATGCCATTACACAATTTGCATCCATTTCGCACAAAATGGTAGATGCCATTAATTTTACCCTGAGACAACCATTGGGAGTGGTAGCTACCATTTCGCCATGGAACTTGCCTCTATATCTTTTTACTTGGAAAATTGCCCCAGCCCTTGCGGCGGGTAATACGGTTATAGCAAAACCGTCCGAAGTTACACCCATGAGCGCCTATTTGCTCTCCAAATTGTGTATTGAAGCTGGATTACCAAAAGGCGCACTAAATATCGTCCACGGAGATGGAATTCGCGTAGGAAAAGAGTTAACCAAACATCCCAAAATAAAGGCAATCTCCTTTACAGGAAGCACCAGGGTTGGGCAAGAAATTGCTAAAACCGCTGCTCCAGTTTTTAAAAAAACTTCTTTAGAACTAGGCGGCAAAAATCCGAACCTAATTTTTGCAGATTGCGACTATGACAAAATGTTGACCTATACTTTAAGATCATCATTTGCAAATCAGGGACAAATTTGCCTTTGCGGCTCAAGAATTTTTGTTGAAAGAAAAATCTACGATCGATTCAAAAAAGACTTTGTCCAAAGAACGCAAAGTATGAAAGTAGGACATCCCTCAGATCCCGAATCCAAATTGGGTTCGATCGTTTCGAAACCCCATTATGACAAAATCCTCTCATACATTGCCTTGGCTAAGCAAGAAGGTGGACATATACTAACTGGAGGACATGCTGTTCATCCCAAGGGATACGAAGAAGGCTGGTACATCGCACCAACCATAATCGAAAATCTACCCTATGATTGCCGTACCAATCAAGAGGAAATCTTTGGACCTGTGGTTAGCATAATGCCCTTCGATACTGAGGAAGAAGTCTTACGCTATGCCAATTCGACTATGTATGGTTTGTCCAGTACCATTTGGACTCAGAATTTGAGTAGAGCTCATCGCTTGGCAGAGCAAATCCATGCAGGCATCGTTTGGATTAACACTTGGTTACATCGCGATTTACGCACGCCTTTTGGCGGAGTAAAAAATTCTGGAGTTGGTAGAGAAGGAGGATTTGAGGCCCTTCGATTTTTTACAGAACCAAAAAATGTATGCATTCAATATTAAGATAAAATCCTACCCATGAAAAAATCATTGTGGATCGCTTTCATACTCATCGTTTGTCAAACGATTTTCGCCCAAGATTCTACCTTCCTAAAATTGGCGAAGCAAAACACCTTTCAATTTGAAATAGCTGGTGATAAAATGCAAGGGTCTGGTGCCGATTTTCTTTTAAAAGAATACGCGCAATCTCAATTTGTTATCCTGGGAGAATACCACGACAGTCCACAAATTTCCAAATTCACAAAATCAACGATCTACTCCTTAGACAGTTTGGGTTTTGGAACCATGGCGCTTGAAGTAGGAAAGCACGGCTTAGAATATCTTCTAGATTACGTGTATCAAACCGACTCGCTCAAAAGCGCGAAAGGCATTTCGTCTTTCCACAAGGAGTTTGGGTATTATGATGTCGACGACTATCGATTTCCAGCACTTCCCTTTTTTGATCATAAAGAAGATGCGGCTTTTCTAGATGCCCTTTTGGATAGAAAATGGAACATAATTGGACTTGATCAAGAATATGTCGATGGTATGGTTCCCTTGATGCATGCTTTATACAATAATATGGATTCATTGACTCAACTCGGCTGGGCAAAACACCATGGCACACTCGTTGACTCCATTAAATCCTATCAACTCCAAACACTTAACAGTGGCTTTCAATATTTTAAGACGCTGACGGAGGATAAAAATTACATTGCCTTTATGGAAGTCGCCTCTGGCTTTGAAAAAAACGTTGCAATCATTCAGGACATCGAAAAATCAATTGACATCTATACTCTTGCTCGTCCTAGAGGCTTATACTACACTGCTTTTAGTACCCGATTAAAGCATTTCAAAGAAAACCTAAGGCGAGAGTGGAAAAAAATAAACTTTGATTTACACTCTGATAAAATGCTGTTGAAATTTGGATCACTACATGGCGCAAAAGGCACTTCCGCCTACGATTGCCAAGACATGGGATCTACCCTCTCGGAGATGGCAGATTTTAATGGCACGCAGAGTTTGCATCTGTTTATTACTTCTAGATTTTACGAAGAAGATGGTGAACTCACAGATTATGCCTTGGACAAAAAAAGTCCATTTAGAGATCTTGTTGCTCTGGGAGACAAAGACAAATGGACGGTAATAGATCTGCGCGTATTTAGGGAAAGAGGGCTCTTCTACCCCATGGCCTACAACATGAGTAAAGAAATAAAGCAACTTATTATTAGTTACGACCTTATGTTGGTACCGCCCATGGATTATGAAGGCAAAAAATTATAGACTTCTGCTATCAAGTGAAGTTCTCAATGTAGCTTGGATACATTAGTACAATTCAAAATGTCCAATGATGGAGTATGTGGAGCCGCCGCTTCCACCAAACAGCTCTGTAAGATTCATACTCATTATTAATGCAATCAAATTACTCATTCCCTCTGGGGAAGAATCATCATCAATACCCACCAAGTCACAATTTTGATACCCCATTTCGGACGAAATAACTTTTGCTTTGCGCATCACTTCCTTTAGGGCACAAATCGCTCGCTCATCTTGATCCTCCAAAGTAATCTTAGGATATCTTGCTCGTATATTTTTCACACGTATCTCTTGATTTTTACATATTTGGACGATGTCTTGTATCTCTTGCTCCGTACCAACATAACTATATTCATCGGTCTGAACAGTTCCATTGACTTGGGAAACCATGGCCTTTTTAAACGCTGAAAAATCAATACCCTTTACTTTTAAGGCGTCTTCAAAATGAAAAAGCAATTGCTCCATAGAAACAAATCCTATTTCCGGATCACATTTACTCTTGTCTACAGTAAAAGCTAAAGTGATGGTCTCACCAATTTTTTCTTGTGCTACAGGACACACACCATATACCTTTAGCTTGGTTCTATTGGCCTGAGAAAGCAAACCTGAGCTTAGGCTCAAAAGCATTAAAAAAAGTAACGTTTTTCTCATTTTTTTAAAGAAGTTCGAAAGTTACATTCACTCTATACCTCAAAACCTTTGTACTTGATTTGTTGCCGTATTTAGATGTTGGGCTGCTGTTTTCGTTGGAGACATTTTTCATGTCATCTATATTGAGTACTTCTCCGACTTTTTTATTGATCGACTTCGCAATGTTTAGGGCCTTGCGCTTGGCATCTTCAATAGCGCTGATCGTCATGGCATCCAAATAGGTGTCATACGAATCACTAAACAAGTAATTTATTGAGTTTACTTTTAGTCCATCCTGAGCCATTTGCGAGACAAGCGATGCTTGAGACTCATTAGCCACAGTTAAGGTAAAATGCTCGCTGCGGATTTTATTGTAGTTTCCTTTCGTTATATTTTTCATTAAATCTGATTCTAAAGAAGCGGCATCAATGCCGTTAGATTTTAAAGCAGAAACAAATTCAGTTTTTATTTCTTCCAAAGACTTGGGAATAATTTGTTGATATTGATTGCCCCCAATCTCACTTAAAGTCAATTCAATCTTCAATCCCTCATTATCAAGAGTCTTTTCTGCAAGGCCAACTATTCTAATAAATTTTTGAGTAGAAACCTCTTGTCCAAAAGAGCTTAAAGGCAAAACCAAAAGAAGTAGAAAAAAATAATTTTTCATTTTATTAAAGTATTTAAGGTGAACTGTGTCTAAATATACTCCACCCTGAAAATATTTAAAAGTTAATTCAAGCTATTTTAAAGCATCAGATCTACATAACGAAAGAGCATGTATTTGTTTCTCTAGGGCAAAAGCACCTTTACTTTCACAGATTTACTGATCGGGGTATTGCTTTGTTCTGCCGTTTGATTGATAGGAATTAGCGGATTTAATTCGGGGAAGTATCCTGCCAGATTTTGTCGAGGAATATCATACGGTACCACATAAAACCCATGAACCTTGCGCTCTACCCCATCATATGTACTGACCAAACCAATTTGATCCAACTTGGACAATCCATACTCGGACATGTCCGCTCTATTCATAAATATGACATCACGGGAGTTATATACTCCACGATAACGGTCATGCATACCGTATATGGTGGTATTAAATTGATCATGAGATCGAATGGTCATAAGGAGAAATTCATCCTCATTTAATTCAATACCAGTGGATGAGGACACCGTGAATTGTGCTCGGCCATTGGGTAGTTTAGAAAAATCCCTCTCTCGTGCATTGTTTGGCAAGTAAAACCCATCTTTCATTATTCGCTGGTTATAGGCTTCAAATCCCTTAATCACTCGACTGATGGAAGCACGAATCTTAGCATAGTCTTGCCCTAATTCTTTCCAGGCCACTTGATGTCCTTCCCCTAAGGTAGCAGCTGCAATACTTCCAACAATTTCAGGCTCACTCATGAGCAATTTTGACGCTGGAGTCAAGTGACCACTCGAAGCATGCACTTTACCCATGCTGTTTTCTACGGTTACTAGACGCTTCTTCCCATTTTTGACGTCTTTTTCGGATCGCCCTAAAGTAGGCAAGATCAAAGATTCGTTTCCGCAGGCCAAATGTGATCGATTTAGCTTTGTGGCTATTGAAACCGTCAATGCACATTGCTCAAAAGCAGCTTGCGCATAATGTGTATCCGAAACGGCGGAAAGCAAATTACCTCCTAAGGCAACAAAAACTTTTGCTTTTTTCTCGTACATGGCCTGTATGCTTGCAACAACATCCAGTCCCGTTTCTTCCGGAGCTTGGATGTTAAATACTTCTTTTAGGCTGGCGTTTAGTTGTGGTGATACATGATGCATTATTCCAACCGTCCGATCGCCTTGTACATTACTGTGACCTCTAACAGGACATGTACCTCCGCCTTTTATCCCTACACTTCCTTTGAGTAGTAAAAGATTGACAAATTGTTTGATGGTATCTACCGCATTATGATGCTGTGTCAAGCCCATGGCCCAACAACAAATGATCTTATTTGCAGGGGCTAAAAGTTCCACTGCTTTTTGTACCTCCTCTTTTGAAACCCCAGACTGAGCAATCAATTGATCATAATCACACTGATCCAAATGATTTACTAATGCCTCGTATCCTTCCGTACTCTGTTTTATAAAATCAAGATCAAAAGTCGCCCATCCTTCTCTGTGCATCTTCAACAAGGCCATTAAAATCGCTTTAACAAGACTCAAATCTTGATTGATTTTTACTTGTAAAAAAACATCTGTAATTGATGTGCCTTGTGTAAAATAGTCCATGGGCTTTTGCGGATTTTTAAAGCGTTTAAGCCCTGCTTCTTCCAAAGGATTAATCGTTATGACTTTCCCACCCTTAAGTTTGCACTCTTGCAAAGCAGATAGCATTCGCGGGTGATTGGTGCCAGGGTTTTGACCTGCTACAATGATTACATCAGCATGTTTGAAATCATCTAAAACAACGGAGCCCTTACCGATTCCCAAAGTTTGACTTAAAGCCACGCCACTTGACTCATGACACATATTGGAGCAATCCGGCATGTTGTTCGTACCAAAGGCTCGAGCAAACAATCCCCATAAAAAAGCGGCTTCGTTGCTTGATCTTCCTGAGGTATAGAACACAGCTTCGTTGGGATCTTTCAAAGCATTTAAGTTTCTCGCAATCGTATCGAAAGCTTTGGACCAACTTAATTCTACGTAATGACTTGCCCCTGGCGCTTTATACAATGGATGGGTTAAACGACCGGATTTACCCAACTCATAATCACTCCAAGATTGCAAAGATGCTATCGAATGATCTGCAAAAAAATCAGGACCAGTTCGTTTGTTGGTTGCTTCTTCAGCCACCGCTTTTGCTCCATTTTCGCAGTACTCAGCAAAAAGGGATCTTTTGTCATCCGGATCAGGCCAAGCACATCCTGGACAGTCAAATCCTTTTTCTTGATTGAGCTTGGCTAAAGCTTTCATCGCTTTTACTGGACCCATTTCATCAATGGCATGTTTTAATGCTACTTGAACACCCTTTGCACCAGCAGCGAAAGAAGCTGGAGGAGTAATTTTTATCTTGGATTTCATTTTAGAAGAATCATCAAAGCTCATGCTGTGAATTTACGAAAATCCAAAAGACGCAATTCTAAGTTAAAATGAACCAATCCATAGATTTTGACATTTGGAATAAGGTTTAAAGTATTTTTGCAGCTTTATCACAATGATCAAATATAAATTAATGAGCTTTGTCTTCCTTGCCATGCTGATGCAGATCAGTGGATGTTCTAATTCCCAACCTACTTCCAAGCTAATCTATGTAGGTGATCCAATGTGCTCTTGGTGTTATGGTGTTTCTAAGGAAATGAAACAAACCGTTGATCATTTTAAAGATGATTTGCAATTCGAATTAGTCATGGGGGGATTAAGACCATACAATAAAGAAACGATGCTTGACCTCAAAGACTTTCTGACCCATCATTGGGATGATGTCAATAAAGCATCTGGCATGCCTTTTTCTTATGACATTTTGGGCAGCGGCTCTATCACCTATGATACCGAGCCGCCTTGCCGAGCGGTAGTTGCGGTTAGAGAAATTGAATCGAGTAAAGCATTGGCATTTTTTAAAGCTTGCCAATCGGCATTTTATAAGGACAACAAAAACATGCATTTGACGGCATCTTACCTCCCTATTTGTTCCGAACTAGGAATTTCTGCAGAAGCCTTTACCGCAGCTTTTGAATCTGATCGTCTTAAAGACTTGGTGAAAAAAGATTTTGAACGAAGCGCAAAATTAGGTGTAAACAGTTTTCCTACTTTGCTTTTAGAAAGTAATGGAAAACAAACCATAATTGCCCGTGGATTTGCGCGTTCGAGTAGTATGATAGAAAAAATAAATAGTGTGCTGAAAGAACACGCCAAAAACTAACTTATGACGAATAGTGATGTATTAAGAAGGATTAGATACATCTTCGATTATGGAGATGACAAAATGATCAAACTTTTTTCTTTTGGAGATTTGGAGGTTACTCGTGCTCAAGTAAGTCAATGGCTTAAAAGAGATGATGATGAGGACTACAAACTAATATTGGATAAAGAATTAGTACGTTTTTTGGACGGCTTCATTATTGAAAAAAGAGGAAGAAGAGAAGGTGCCCCACCCCCGGTTTATGCTAAAAAAATTAACAACAATGGCATTCTAAGAAAAATGAAAATTGCCTTTAAGCTGACCGATGAGGATATGGTTAAAATTTTTGATCTAGTGGATTTTGAGGTAAGCAAACATGAAATCAACGCGTTTTTTAGAAAACCAACGCAACGGCAATACAGACAATGTAAGGATCAGTTTTTAAGAATGTTTTTCTTTGGCCTAGAAAAAAAATACAAAGTAGAGAAGCCCAAGAAACAAGATTAATACGATGAAAGGCCTTCGAAAAATTCAGAAGAAATTAATTCAATACGTACAAAGATTATTTTCGTTTCCAAATGAGTTTAGGGATATTTTCTTCTTCCTCTATTATTCCAGCTAGTTTTAGATTGTACAAAACGCTCTGAATCATCTTATTACTCACCCAACCGTGAATCGCCCATTCGGTAGAATGAAACCAGCGCGCGACATCTTCTCTTTTTTGATCATAACGAGCACTTACTAAATCGATGGCCTCTGGGTTTTGCATAAAGCTGTCCGTACTGTCGTGAATGACTCGCAATGCACGGACCACCTGATCAGGGTGCTTTTCTAAAACTTCATCACGAACGGCAATTACAAAACAGGGCCATGGAGTTAAATATTCTCCGAGTCGTTTTAATTGGCCATTGTCCACATAAGGTTTGGTCGTAAATTTTTCCCAATAAAATACATCTGATTCGTTACCAGCCAAGGATTCTAATGCACCTTCTAAATTACCAATCACTTTAAATTGCTCATTTTTAAGCGCATGCCCTTTGCTGTTGGCATCTACTATTGCCATTAAATTAGAACCAGATCCAAACCGACTGATTGCATAGGTTTTGTCAAAGATCTGTTCATACGTTTCCAAAGAATTATTTATTCCAGTGTGAACGCCCCATACCAATGGCGTTTGTACATAAAGACTAACAATTTGGGAAGGATTTCCTTTTATGATATCCTTGATGATCCCTTCAGTGAGGATAATGCACATGTCCACTTCATCTTCTCTCAAAGCTTTGCACATTTGACCTGTTCCTCCTGCATAGGTAATCCAGTGAGGATCTATTCCTCTTTTCTTAAACTCCCCTTTTTCTATAGCGAGATGTATGGGAAGATTGAAGTGCTCAGGAACTCCCCCGATACGAAGTGCATATGTATTTTTCATTTCTTTTTAATGAAAGTCAAACGAAATGGAGTGCCCGCCAAGCGAACATTTGGCGGTGATTCTTTGACAAAGCCTCCAAACATAATATGATCACCATCCCTATAGCCTTCCGGCAAATTACAAGGATCATAGCGCCCAGATGTGCCATGCTTTATCATCAGCTTATCCATAACGGTGACCAATTCTCCATGCATTGGGTTTATTCGATCCAAATCTTTATACTCAGTGAGACAATCTGGCATTTGCATCATAGTTTCGACACCCGAAATCTGAAATTCTTTTTTTTCTTCCATTGCTTTTACTTCGCTGGACTCGTCAAGTTCGACAGCAGCATTTTTGCGACTGCATGCAAAGAAAACCATGGAGATACTTAAATAAAAAACGAATGATTTCATATTACAAATGATTCTCGAGTTTAGCTAAAGCTTGATCTAGTCCCGCTGGATTCGCTCCTCCGGCAGTGGCAAAAAAGGCTTGACCTCCGCCGCCACCATTAATCTCCTTAGCTATCTCTCGTATGATGGAACCGGCATTAATTTCTTTGCCATCAACTAGGTCCTTTGTTACAAGAAGCATTAATTGGGCTTTTCCATCGCTTTGCATACCAAAACAAACCACCCCTGAATTAAGCGATTTACCCAAATTGTGCGCCAAGGTCTTGGCGGCTTTGGAATCTAAATCTACTTTAGAGCGTATAAGCTTAATGCCATTTACCGTTTCCGCTTTGGCCAACAAATCTTCTTGCATGCTGTTTGCCTTTAAGCTGACAAGCTTATCCATTTCCTTTTTTAGAGCCTTATTTTCTTCCAATAAGTTTTGAACCAAAACATGCGCTTCCAATGGACTTTTAAACAGAGCTTTCACTTGCTTTAATTCTTCTATTTGTCGATTTACAAAGGCCTCTCCCAAAAATCCAGTAACGGCCTCAATCCTCCGAACTCCCGCCGCGATCCCGGATTCCCCTTTGATTTTAAAAATTCCAATTTTTCCAGTGGACTGAACGTGACATCCTCCACATAGTTCTGCGCTATACTCAGAATCAAAAGTGATCATACGAACAAAATCGCCATACTTTTCGCCAAAAAGCATCATTGCTCCAGCTTCTTTAGCATCTTCTATCGGAATGGAGCGATCTTCCTTAAGCGGAATATTTTGACGAATTCTTTGATTGCAAATGTGTTCTACTTCTTTGATTTCTTCTTCACTCATCTTCTGAAAATGTGCAAAGTCAAACCTTAAATAACTCTCATTGACCAATGAACCCTTTTGTTGTACATGATCTCCCAACACTTGACGCAACGCAGCATGTAAAATATGCGTTGCAGAATGGTTTCCTTCAATATGTGCTCGACGTTGCTCGTTAACATTGGCGTGTACGTTGACTTTGAATTCGCGGGGTAATTTATCGACATAATGAATAATTAAGTCGTTCTCTTTTTTGGTATCAAGTACTTTTACGAATTCTTCTCCTACCTTGAGCACCCCACTATCGCCTACCTGTCCTCCACCTTCTGCATAAAAAGGGGTTTTATTTAATACCAATTGAAAAACCTCTTTGCCTTTTTCTTCAACAATCCGATATTTGGATATCTGCGATTCATTTACTTCCAAATTATCGTATCCAACAAATTCGGTATGGTTGTCATCCTCAATGATTACCCAATCGCCAACTACTCGATCCGCATCTTGTCTTCCACGTTGCCTTTGAGCCTCTAAAGCTTTAGAAAAATTTTCTTCATCTACTTTAAGGCCTTTTTCAGAGGCAATCAGTCTTGTAAGATCAATGGGGAAACCGAAAGTATCATACAATTCGAAGGCCTCCTGACCATCAATAACTCCGCTGTCAATCTTTAAAGATTCGAATCTTTTCAATCCACCTTCCAAGGTTTTAAGAAAAGACCTTTCTTCTTCCTCAATTACTTTGGCTACAAAAGATCTTTGTTGAATAAGCTCTGGAAAGACTTCTCTAAAATGTTCTCCAAGTGGTTCTACCAATGTATGTATAAAAGGCTTTTTGACATTTAAGAATGAATAATAATAACGAATAGCTCTTCTTAAAATTCTTCGAATGACATAGCCCGCTCCTGTATTACTTGGAAGCTCTCCATCGGCAATTGTAAAGCTGACTGCACGGACATGATCCACCACTACCCTCATCGCAATATCCGATTTGGCACTTAGTGCATAATCACCAGTATACTTAAGTCCAGTATATTCTTCAATTCTTTGGATGAAAGGCGTAAACAAATCGGTATCGTAATTGGAGGTTTTGCCCTGTATTGCCATCGCCAATCTTTCGAAACCCATGCCAGTATCTACATGCTTTTCTGGCAAATCTTCCAAGCTACCATCCGCTTTTCGATTAAACTGTATGAAGACCAAATTCCAAATTTCAATAACTAAAGGATGGTCTTCGTTTACTAGTTTGCTTCCGTCCAACTTCTCTCTTTCGTCGTCGGGCCTTAAGTCAATGTGTATTTCGGAGCATGGACCACATGGTCCTGTATCGCCCATTTCCCAAAAATTATCTTTTCTATCAAACTCAAGAATGCGGTTTTGAGGAACATGTTTTAACCAAAGCTGTTCGGCCTCCGCATCTCTTTCCAAATTGTCTTTGTTATCTCCTTCAAATATGGAAATATAGAGTCTATCTTTTTGAAGGCCATAAACTTCTGTCAACAACTCCCATGCCCAATCAATTGCTTCTTTTTTAAAATAGTCGCCAAAGGACCAATTCCCTAGCATTTCAAACATGGTGTGGTGATAGGAATCGATACCTACTTCTTCCAAATCATTGTGCTTCCCACTAACCCTCAGACACTTCTGGGTATCTGCTATTCTTTTACTCTTGGCAACAGAATTTCCCAAGAAATAATCTTTAAACTGGTTCATTCCAGCGTTGTTAAACATAAGCGTTGGATCATTTTTTACCACTATAGGAGCTGAAGGAACGATCTGATGCCCCTTGCTTTCAAAAAAGTCCAAAAATTTCTGTCTTATTTCGCTTGCCTTCATTATTTCTGTTTTAAACTATTTCTTGTCGAGAGTTTCGTTTTTAGGTGGCTTTAACTCGTAAAATATCAGTCATTTATCTATGCAAAATTTTCTAATATGAAATTTTAACATTTGTTAAGAGAATATTTTGATAATCACAACTACGGTATTACATTTGCCACGTTTGATCCCACGAACATACGTATTCGTTGAAGCGGTACAAAAGTACTAATTCTAGAAAACAGTAAAAATGAACAACAAGAAATACGTATTTAACCCGCAGACACTGCGATATGAGAAAGTGAAGCTGCGCAGCAAAGAAGCCATCCGGAGATTCGGTGGTATTTTTTCTGCGGTGATGGTTACTTCTATTATACTTGCTGCTGTCTTCTATGCTTTCTTTCCCTCACCCAAAGAAAAATCTTTGGACCGTCACTTGACGGAAATGAAATATAATTACTCCTCATTATCTGGCGAACTTCAAGAGTTATCCTCTGCGATTGAGAACTTACAGCTGAAAGACGCAGAGATTCATAGAATGATTTTTGGTTTGGATCCCATTGACGAATCCGTTTGGGAAGGTGGAACTGGTGGTTCTAATAGGTTCAGTGATTTAGAAACCTATGACGAAACTGGAGATTTAATCGAAGACTCAGAGAAGAAATTAGAAAAGCTAAAATATAAACTGGAGCTTCAAAAAAAGTCATTGGACACTTTATATGCTATGGCTTTGGACAGGAAGACTAGACTATCTTCAATCCCCTCTATTAAGCCAGTCCAAGAAGATAAGCTGAAGAGAAAAATTAGATATATGAGTGGATTCGGTTGGAGAATTCATCCGATTCATAAGGTTAAAAAATTCCATCAAGGAATTGATTTTACTGCACCGACAGGCACTCCGATTCAGGCTACTGGAGATGGAGTGATAAAAAAGATTTCTAAGAAAAGAAAGTCTGGATATGGATTTAGTGTAACCATTGATCATGGCTATGGTTACGAAACTCTTTATGCACACATGGAAAAAATTCTTGTCAAAAAAGGAGATAAAGTATTAAAGGGCCAGCAAATAGGTACTGTTGGCAACACTGGCTTATCTACTGCTCCACATTGTCACTATGAAGTAATCAAAGACGGTAAAAGTGTAAACCCTATTGACTACGTAATGGATGGCTTAACGCCGGAAGAATATCAAGAACTTGTAGAAAGGTGTAAGACCGAAAATCAATCTTTCCACTAAAGAATCAAACACTTGCGAAAACCCATAAACAAAAAAGGGCCTCATTCGAGGCCCTTTTTATTTTATACTTCATCTTAAACTTATAGATGAATCATTTTCTTGGTTTGTGTACCATGCGGATAACTTACTTGATAATAAATTAATCCTTTTGGTAATTGGTTTGAATCTATCTCTATCCACTGCTCTCCAGCAATTACCTCTATTTGTCTGCTGTACACCACTTTTCCACTTGGATCATATAGTGTCAGGTCAATTGTTGAGGCTTCTGGCATGGTTACCAAAAACTTAGTATTTGTGCTAAATGGGTTTGGAACATTTTGCTGAACTTCGAAACGCATCTGATCTTCGTTATCCCTTAGCTTAACATCCATTATATTTAAGTTGGCAGCGTAAGCTTCATCAGCGAAAACATCTTCGAGTAAGACTAAATCAGCACCTTTCTCAACTTTAAAGGATAATAAAGCTTGCTCAGATGAAAGATCTTCTGGCTGGTTAGAATGATAAGACAATCTAAATTGACGAGAATCAAAATGTATGTTTTCATCTGCCAATCTATCGCTTAAGATATTTACATCGATCAGCTTTCCAATGTTAGCTTCAAGGTTAAATTGTAAACCATGTACCTCATTATAGTTTTCAACATAAACCAATATTTCGTCATGGCTAGAAGTTGTTTTTCTTTCTGTCCTTAACACTAGGCTTTCGCTGCTTCTGTTTCCTACGACAGGAGTAGCCAAATTTGAAGGACTGGCATCTCCCGTTACGTCCCCTATTTTCACGGCAACAAAATCTTGATTGTTTGCTGCGGAGACCATGCCAACGATGTCAATAACCTCTGTAAATGGGAAAGGCTCTTCTCCGCTAATTGAGGCGAAGTCTGCTTTTACAAACCTCCAGCTTTTTTGATCATTTGGAAATTCTAAGCGTATACCCAAAATCAACTTTCGCAATTCAATTAAATCAAGAGATGATATGCTTCCACTGTTGTTTACATCAGATGCTATTTTTTTGTAATCACTATCAAATGGATTAATGTCAAGCAAGTGCTTTTGGATTTGAACCAAATCCAAAGTACTGACTCCGTTCATTGGATCATCTTCTTTAGAACAAGAAACGGTATATGTTTCGTTGTTATCCAATTGTCCGAATAAGTAGCCTCCATTAAATCCATCATTCATTAGTATCCTTGGATAACCCGGTAAATCAGCATCCAATTGCACTTCTACATTGTTCACCATTCGATTATATTCATCCACTATTCCACCGTTTATCACCAAAGGCACAGCATTATTATTTGTGCATTTTAATATTTGTTCATGATTCCATATACCCCCATTGTCTGGATATTGACACCAGTCAATGACCGTCCACATACGCAAGATTTTCTTTCCTTGAGGAACCAAATCAAAGACTTGATCTACATAAGTAAAAGAAACCATATCACAAGCATCACTTGTTAAGATCGGCTCACTGTAAAGCGCACTTAAGTCCTCAGGATTCATCATTTCAGCGTTGCAATCTTGTACCTCTTCATAATCATCTGGCCAATCTATGTCGTCATAATCAAATCGATCATTGTTCACCAAATTGATCCTTTGACTACACGTTGCTGTATGTTGTTGATCATCGGTTACTACCCAAGTTTTGATAACAAAACCTTCTCCACATGCATCAATGCTGTCGGTATCATAGTATACCTGATGTATATATGCATGACAGTTATCGATAAATTGAGGAACGCCAGTGATAGCATCATCCGTGTAATCCGTACTAAAGCAATCGATATCAATTTCATCAGGACAATAATTTATATATGGAAACAAGTTATCCTGTACTTCTACTTCAACAAAACAAGAATTACAGTTTCCTAATGGTTTCCAAGGGTTATGATCTGCTCCATCACATACTCTAAATTCTACAGTAATTGTTGAGCCGACCTCCTCGCAACAAAACATAACTGTAGGTCCAAATTCGGTATTCGCTGGATTAGAACAGATATCTGTTACTTTTCTTGCTGAAT
Source organism: Saprospiraceae bacterium (assembly GCA_020627705.1). GTDB lineage: Bacteria > Bacteroidota > Bacteroidia > Chitinophagales > Saprospiraceae > JAHDHU01. Next base: position 86,265 of record JAHDGJ010000011.1, on the reverse strand, counting down.
AAGTGAGTGTTCCGCAGTTGTCTGTACTTCCATCATCAAAGGATTGGGCCTCCACAAAAGAGTTTCCGAATCCATCGATTTCTATTACCCCAGAAAACACGGTGTGCTGATCGCATACGGGATTGGGAGGGATATTATCTACGACATCAATTGCTCGTGTGCAATGATTAAAATCACCACAATCGCTTTCGAAAGTATATCTTATCCAACTTCTACCCAATGGCAAATCCGAAACTACCAGTCCATTTATTGGATCAACGTTTACATTCCAATCGACGAATTGATTATCAGCCGGAATAGTTAAACTTCCATCATCGTAAGCATAGGTAATTATAGTATCTTTTATTGCTGAGCATTGAAAAATCGGCTGCGTTGAATCAAAATCAGGAACAAAGTAATACCCACTACAATCGTAAGGATGTGTCGAAATAGTATCTACTAATCCACAGTCCAAGAGCGGCAGTGTTTCTGTTTCCACTTTAATTATTTGTTCGTGCTCATAAGATTCACTCGTACACCAATCAATAGCCTTCCACGTTCGGACCAATTTGTATTCGGCATCACATACGTCTAATTTTACATCAACTGGATCAAATATTTCGATATTGGCACAGGCCACATTTACTGGAACACCTGTCGTATCCACAGGTGGAATCCAATTTTGATAGATCAAACAACTTAATGGGTTTAAATCCAATCCATCATAATCAGGCGGATATACAATATCTTCTAACCCAGTCCTTTGAACATAAATGGTTTGTATACATTGAGAAACATTCCCACTCCAATCTTCAGCATTCCAAACTCTAGTAATTATTTTTTCGAATGGAGAAGTACAATCAGGAAGAGAAACATTGTCAATGAAACTCAACGCAGCTTCTCCACAAGAATCCAAACCCTGGTGTACAACATAGTTTTGTGCATTTATGGTATCAATATCAGCGTTCAAAGGCAAAGGAAAGGCTACTACGCCCCCACTTTGGTAAATATGCAACGTCGCTTTATGTAATATTCCTTGATGACTGGCACCAGAGAATACATTATCATTAATTAATAAGTTCCAGGTTCCATTTGGATCTTGACCATTGAAATTTTGAAAAACTTCAGAAGTTAAATCACTTATAGTAACTGGACCTGAGTTTGGAGAAGTTAAAGTAGCAGAAAGCTCAAAACTATTATTGTGCGTAATGTTTGTAGTAATTCTAACACTGTCAATGGAGGATCCACGCATTCCACTAACTAGTATCGGAAACAAATTAGGTGAGCCATCATTTATGCTTTCGTTTTCTATGCTATATTTTAATTTTGGCGCCATTAAAGATCCAGGCGCTGTGGGATTATTACAATCTGTATGAACATCTTCACAAACGAATTGAGGAGGAAATTTGTCCTCCACTGTAATTTGACCCCAACAAATATTATTATTCGGTCCTACTACGTGTACTTCTAAGGTTTGACCTTTTTGGGCTGCTCCGACTTCATTTCCTAAGTCATTGCCTTGCGCATCCATCACATGGACCTCATACAAATCCCAGCATTGATAATTACTCCCTTCCAAAATATCATCTGGATGCAAGGCTCTAAAGCAATCCGTATCCAAGGTTACGTTAATGTGGCTATTGCAAGTGACTGAACTCACAGGATTTGAGCTGACAAAAGTCAGTGGTATATTTATAGAGGCCGACGAAGGGCCAGGTGCAGTTACTGTAGCAGTTATGTACACCGTACCAATATCACCGCCAGTTGAAACATCAAATTCGAAAGTATGACTGCCAATTGGATAATTGCCAGAAAAAGTAATGTTTTGACCCGAAATAACAATTCCACCTGTCGGATTAGAGAAGGTAAAACTTGGGGCAGATGTCGTAAAAATAACCGAAGTGGCATCCATGCCCCCAATATCCAATGTAAACGAATAAGATTCATTGCTGCTTTGATCAACATAACATTGAGAAGAACTGCTATAGTCTTCAATGGATACTTGGGCCATAAGCAATGAAGCAGAAATGCTCAAAACAAACAGACTCAAGGTTTTCACTATCAAGGAGATTCTCATAATACTGGTTCTTTGTAACTATTAAACCCGCAATTTGAAAAGCAACACTTCTTTAAAGCATTGATAATCAATATATTAATTGTTCAGATTAATACATATTAGAATTATTTCTAATGCGTTACATACCTTATACTAAAACCATACCAAATTTGATTCCGCCCTTGGAAGTGAGCAAAATGGAGAATAGAACGAACTGATAATCAGTTAAATACAGAACATCGATTTTTACATATAAATTTCTTTCGTTATATTACTTTCAAATTGTGGGACTTTGAAAGTATCTCAGGACTTAACGAAACTCTATTATTCTATTGGCGAGGTAGCAGATATGTTTGAAGTGTCTTCTTCCTTGTTAAGATATTGGGAATCCGAGTTTAAAAATTTAAAGCCTCAAAAAAATCGAAAAGGAGACAGAAAATATACAGTAAAAGATATTCGAGAAATTGAGAAGATCTATACGCTTGTTAAAGAAAAAGGATTTACCCTTCTAGGCGCTCAAAAAGAACTAAAAAACAAAAGTGCCTTTTACAACAAGTCCAAGGCGATAGAATCATTACAAAAGTTGAGAAAAAAAATAATCAAGCTAAGAATTAAACTAGACTAAGTGCTAGGCATTTGATTGCAATACCCCATGGCTAATCTTCAAAACTTGACGGCATAGCTCAAAATCCTTCTTTTCATTTGATGCCACTAAGATTGTTTTATCTTCTTTATACTTATCAAGTAAAGCATTAAACCATTCTATTCCCTGCATGTCCAAAAAGCTGCTTGGCTCATCCAACAAAAGGATTGGCTTGTCACTTAATAATGCTAGGGCAAGATTTACCCTGTGTTTCATCCCTGATGAAAAAGATCCAATTTTTTTATTGATTTTAATTTGCGAGTGATTCATAAGCTCCACAAAGTCTTGCGCCGTTTGAGGGCCTACCATGGGAGTAAAATCCTTTTGAAATTCAAATAATTCTTTGATGCTTAAATCCTCTAGCAGATCAATATAAGGCGCACTAAAAGCAACATGTTTACTAAAAGCATCTCTTTCTACCAGTGTTTCCCCTTTCATGTAAACAACCTTTCCCTTGGTTGGAGTCAGATATCCAGATATTAATTTAAGCAAGGTAGATTTTCCAGAACCATTTGATCCCGAAATACCATAACAATGAGCATTTTCAAAGGCAAAATTTATCTTTCGCAAGATGACATTACGTTTGTAAACTTTAGATAAATCTTCAAGAACTATTTTCATGAATTGGTTCTAAATCCTTTCAAAACACCTCTATTCGCATTACCCAAAAAGCTCAAAATATTATCTCTTTCTTTGGTTGCCTCTATGGTAGTAGAAATGATGTCTATCGCATTACTAATGTTATAGCCCTTTGTAAAAAGAATTCTGTACACACCCAAAATGTGATTAATTTGATCGTTAGTAAATCCTCGTCTTCTTAATCCTACCGAATTTACTCCAACATAAGATAATGGCTCTCTGGCGGCTTTGATGTAAGGAGGAACATCTTTTCTCACCAAACTTCCACCTCCAACCATCGAATGTTCTCCAATTTTTACGAATTGATGAATGGCTGTCAATCCTCCCAGTACTACATGATTTCCGATTTCGATGTGACCTGCAAGATTGACTCCATTTGCGAGAATACAATGATCTCCAATTATGCAATCATGAGCCACATGGACATAAGCCATTAACAAACAATTAGAACCGATGACAGTCCGATCATTTGCCTTCGTTCCTCTATTTAGTGTGCAAAACTCCCGTATAATAACATTATCGCCAATTTCTAAATAGGACTCTTCCCCACCAAATTTTAGATCCTGCGGAATAGAGCCTACCACAGCACCAGGAAATATTTTACATCCCTTGCCTATCCTCGTTCCATTCTGAATTACGGCATTGGCTCCTATGCTGGTATTATCTCCAATATGAACATCCTCCTCGATGGTCACAAAGGGTCCAACTTCTACATTCTCCCCAATTTTGGCCTTTGGATCTATAAAGTTCTGCACTATCTCGATTTAACTATTTGGGCTGTAAGCTCTCCCTCCGAAACAATTGCATCACCTACATATACTGTTCCTTGCATATGCACAATGCCCCTTCGTATTGGACTTAAAAGTTCCATTTTTAGAATCATGGTATCTCCAGGGACTACTTTTTGCTTAAACTTGACATTATCCATTTTTAAAAAATAGGTATCATATTTCTCAGGTTCTTCCACCGTAGACAAAGCCAAAATCCCACCAGTTTGAGCTAGCGCCTCCATTTGCAGTACGCCGGGAAAAACAGGATTACCAGGAAAATGCCCTTGAAAAATTTGCTCATTAAAACTCACATTCTTTATCCCAACAACTTTGGTCTCCGTTAATTCGATAATACGTTCCACAAATAAAAATGGATACCTGTGAGGAATTAGTTTTTTTATCGCTTCTACATCATGCGAAATAGGAGTCATCGCCGAATAGATAGGCCTTCCTTTAAGTTTCTTTTGTTTTTGTAATTCTTTCTTTAAAAATTTTACTAATGCCGCATTTCCGGTGTGTCCGGGTTTTCGGGCTATTATTTTTCCTTTAATTTTTGCTCCAAGAAGCTTCAGATCACCAATAAGATCTAGAAGTTTATGTCTTGCTGCTTCGTTTTCAAAATGCAAACTGACATTGTTTAAAACGCCTTGTGTACTCAGCTTCAAATCCTTTTTTCCTAAACTATTTGATAGTTTTTCGATGTGCTCACTGCTTAATTCTTCATCAGAATAAATTATTGCATTGGAGACATCACCTCCTTTAATTAAATCTTGATCTAACAAGTGCATCAGATCTTGAGCAAAAACAAAAGTTCGACAAGGTGCAATTTCTTGCAGATAATTATCTCCTTGCTTGAAGTTGGCAAATTGCTTTGGAATACTCTTTGAGCCATAATCAATCATTACGACGTACTCAGTCTCCAAACTTGGAAGCAATATGTAAGACGATCCAGAATCTTCGTCAACAAACTCCATATGTTTTTCAATAACCAATTCTTTTTGATCTGCCTCCAACAGTTCCCTACCAACTTGGCTAATTTGTTCTGAAAAAGCCAAAGCACTTCCATCCATTATTGGAATTTCTCCGTTGTTGACTTCTATATCAACATTATCTATGTCTGCAGCGTGAAGGGCAGATAATAGGTGTTCTACCGTACCAATTTTTTGATTGCCTTTCTCAAGAAATGTCCCACGGTTGGTTGAAGATACGCAGTTGACATCGGCTTTAAAAAATTGGGAATCTTTGATATCCATTGATCTAAAGCGAATACCAGTATTTGCCTCTGCAGGTTTTAAGCATACAGTTACTTCTCTGCCATTATGTAAGCCAACGCCTTCAAACGTTATCTCCTTTGCTATGGTACTTTGCTTTGACATTAATCGGATGATTTTAATTTGGTTTTTAAGGCTTCCAGTTCTTTTTCCATTACACGCAATTTTTTTGCCATTTCCGGAAGATTTTTCATCTGCGCGAAGGCTCTAAGGTACGTATTGTATTCAATTGCCGGATAACCATACAGTTTAGCATTTTCCTCTTTTACTGAGCCTGCTACTCCACTTTGCGCCTGAATTTGAGCCCCGTCTGCAATATTTAAATGCCCAACAAATCCGACTTGTCCACCAATCATACAATTTTTACCAAGTTTTGTACTGCCGGCGATGCCAGCCTGAGCGGCCATAACAGTATTGGCCCCTATCTCTACGTTGTGCGCCACTTGAATCAGATTGTCAAGTTTTACCCCCTTTCTAATAATGGTAGAACCAATGGATGCTCGATCAATAACTGTATTACTCCCAATTTCAACATTGTCTTCAATAACAACATTGCCATTTTGACTCATTTTTAGATATTTCCCTTGCTCGTCTTTCGCAAATCCAAAACCATCACTGCCAATAACTGCATTGGCATGGATGACTACCTCATCACCGATTACAGTATCGGCATAAATTTTTACACCAGAATAAATTTTTACATTTTTTCCAATAGAGCAATTCTTACCAATGAAAACATGACTAGAAATAATGCATCCTTCTCCGATTTGTGCTTCATCTATCACTGCGAAAGGTCCAACATAAACCGAATCAGGAACCAAACTTTTTTCGTTCACAAAGGCCAAGGAAGAAATACCTGGGTCTGGCATTTTTTCGGTCTGAAACCTATTCATAAGCGTCCCAAGCGCTGAATAAACATTATCTACTCTGATCAATGTTGATTTCACCTCATGTTTGGGCTTGAAATCTTTGCTAACCAAAACTGCAGTAGCCGAGGTGTTATAAATAAAGGATTCATATTTTTCGTTAGCTAAAAAACTCAAGCGTCCATGAGCTGCCTCTTCAATTTTGTCTAATCCAGAAATTTCCAAGGCTTCATCTCCATCAAACGTTGCATCTAGGATTTTTGCAATTTCTCCAATAGTTATTTTCATACTCCGTAACTCAAATTAAGGATTATTAATGTCAAAACGAACAAAACCTTTGTCTCGCATCTTTAGAAAAGAAGTAACTTGTTTTGTGACAATTTTATAAATTTTGCGAAATGAATATTGGATATTCTATAAACGGCATCAATCAAACCCAACTTAATCGAATTCAATCTGTCTTGGGTGAAAATTTGATTGCGAAAAGTGATATAATACAAAGCCTGCAAAATGGAGAAATAGTAGCTGGAATAGATTCATTACTAAATATTGGGTTTCCAAAATCATCAGATCATTGGGTCCTAGCAGCACTCTTAGAAAGATCAGCAAGTAAAGTTTCGCCCGAAATGTGGAAATACAATGAAATCCCTACGGTGGGAAGTACGACTTTTGGATTCATTTGTAATACCTCCGACCTGAAAACAAGAAAAAAATTATCCCACTACAATGATCAAACTACTATGCAGTGCAGCAATGTAGAAAGACAATTAATGAAAGAGTTAAAAATTGATCAAGCGTATTGCTATATTGATCGAGTATTTCGTTACCATCTGATATATGCACTCCCCGATGGGCATAAAAAATACCATTTGGTGCAGAATACTTTTCTCGGCTTTGCTGAACAACTTAAAAAGAATCATGATTTATGAAACATTTGATTTTTGACGCCTCCGCTGCTGGTAGGGCAAAAACATTTAAGGCTCCAGTAACAGATACCTTTGTTTGGCCACGATTGGTTCATCTATCATGGATTATACTCAATGAAGAACTTAAACCAATAAAAGACTTTGATTTTATTGTTAAACCGGAAGGCTACACATTTGCTCCGGACAAAATCAAAAGTTGTCATATTGACGAAGAAGACATTGCGACCAAGGGAGAAAAATTAGAAGACATTCTAGAAGCATTCAAAAGCTCGCTTGAAGAAACCGATTTTGTTTGGGCGCATAATTTGAACCTAAACGAAAATATAGTTGGCGCCGAATTTATCCGAACTGGAATAAGACATCATTTACACAACGCTGCAAGTTATTGCTTGATGCAAGAAAGTACATTCTTTTGCAAGCTTCCTGGTAAAGGAGGTCGAGGCTATAAGTGGCCGTCACTCAAAGAGCTTCACAGTATATGTTTTAAAAAAGGATATTCGCCTAGTGGCAATGCCCGTGCAGATGTAATTGCAGCTTCCCGATGTTTTATCCTACTGATGAAAGTTGGCGCCTTGGAAGACTGTTTTGGGGTATAGCATATCAGCGTATTCCCCAAACATCCATGAGCTTTTGACATTCTAATCCTAAAATACCATCCATAATTTAAGGATCCAGGAGCTGTTGATTTCTTGATCAACTGTGGTCGCTTAAGCAAAGTGATAATCCATGCAATATCGCTTCGATTAGCCATTATATTAAGTATTTTTATATACAAATAATTTCTATATGTCTCAACGCAAGAAGACTAGAAAAGAGAAGATTCTCGAACAGAAAGCAGCTCATGACCATTCACGCCAAAATAAAAGTGAAAAAGGAACCAAAAGAAAAGATAAACCCAACAGAAAGGAGAAAACTTCCAAGACTTGGATAGTTCCCATACTACTTTTAATAGGCTTGACCTTTAGTGTATACTTCAATACGACGGACAATCAATTTGTAAATTGGGATGACGATAAAAACTTTTATGAAAATGACTTTGTGGCCAATGCAAATGATTTTTGGAGCAACACCAAAGAAATTTTCAAATTTGAAAACAATGTTATTGGCAATTACAATCCCCTGACTACATGGACTTTCCTTGTTGAGTATAAAATCTTTGGATTGGATAACCCAGGAGCATGGCATTTAAACAATGTTATTTTACATATTCTGTGTGTGTTATTGATTTATTTTATCGGCATTGGTCTTAAATTAAATTGGCAAGCCTCATTGTTTTTTGCTGCATTGTTTGCCGTACAGCCCATGCGGGTGGAATCAGTGGCCTGGGTGACAGAAAGAAAAGATGTGTTGTACGGCGTATTCTATTTGAGCGCCTTGCTTCTATACATTAAATCCTTAAACTTAAAGAAAAATTACACGATAGCCATCGTAATCTTAGCTATACTCGCCTTATTGTCAAAAATTCAAGCCGTTACCCTCCCGCTTTCAATGCTCGCAGTAGATTATTATCTCAAAGAAAAAATCTCCTTCAAGGATATTTTAAACAAATGGGTGTTTTGGCTACTATCTTTGTTTTTCGGTGTCCTGGGAGTTTATGTGCTCAATACTTATGGCTCTTTAGAAAGCAACAGCACATTTGCACAATGGCAGCGATTTTTTATTGGCTCTTACTCATATCTCGTGTACTTAATTAAGTCCATTATTCCTTATAGACTTTCTCCTCTCTACCCTTATCCTGCGGCAATTCCAGCATGGTTTTATCCTACGATATTGATTTTCCCTTTGGCGCTTTTTGCTGCTTGGAGAGCACATCTCAAAGGCTACAAATCCATTGTTTTTGGGCTTGGCTTTTTTACATTCAACATTTTTTTCATGCTTCAAATTTTAGGTGCCGGTCAGGGGTTCTTAGCGGATCGTTTCACCTATATCGCATATGCAGGAATTTTCTTCATTCTTGCCTATTATTTCCAAAAAGGCATCCAACATTCTAAGTATAGAATAGCATGTTACAGTGTTGCAACCATCGCTGTTATCGCTTATTCGGTTTTGAGTTTTAATCAAAATAAGGTTTGGAAAAACTCAGGGACGCTTTGGACCCATGTGATAAAATATTACAAGGACACGACCTTGCCTTTCGGCAATAGAGCAAATTACTATAGAGACAATGGCATGACTGACAAAGCATTGGCTGATTACAATACAAGATTGCAATTGGATCAAACCGATCCAGCACCATATAATTCAAGAGGCAGATTATACTTTAATTCAACAGATCCCAACGATTGGAATCGTGCGCTTGCCGATTATAACAAAGCGATTCAACTTGATCCAAGTGATGGTGAATATTGGTCTAATCGAGGGGCTATACATGCAAAAATGAACAACATAGATTTCGCACTTAGAGATTTAAACAAATCCATTGAGTTGAAACCTGATCACGCTGTGGCTTACCTCAACAGATCTTTGATGTATAACATGACTGGTGACATACCAAATGCCCTATCGGATATTACTAGTTATTTAAATCTAAAGCCGACGAATGCTGACTTGTGGTATGAAAGAGCTCGTTGCCATAGACAGTTGAAAAATGAAAATCAAGCTTTGCAAGATTTAAATAATGCCATCAAATATGGCAACAAAGGGGTCTACTTTAATGAGCGATGTAAAGTCAATATAGCCTTAGGCAATAAAGTCCAAGCTAGACAGGATTATACAAGAGCGTCACAACTAGGTTACCCAGTTGATGCAAATTTGCAGCAATATTTCAATTGATTGATGCTTCAATAATTACTTTTGCTCTATGCTGAGTAGATTGCATATACAGAATTATGCCATTATAGAAAACCTCAATCTTGACCTACAAGATGGTTTGACTATTATTACAGGTGAGACCGGTGCTGGTAAATCAATTTTACTTGGTGCTTTGGGATTAATCATGGGAAAACGAGCTGATTCAAAAGTACTTTTTGATCAAACTCAAAAGTGTTTTGTCGAGGCCGAATTTAATATTACAAGCTACAAGCTACAGCCCTTTTTTGAACAATACGATCTAGATTATGACGATCAGTTGATTATACGTAGGGAAATTTCGAGTGCTGGCAAATCCAGAGCGTTTGTCAACGATACGCCGGCCAAACTAGATGCTTTGCAAAAACTAAGTGCAGCGCTTCTCGACATGCACCAACAATTTGATACGCTTGGCTTGCAAGAAAAAAGTTTTCAAATCAAATTGTTAGATGCCATTGCCTCTAACCAGCAACATATTGAGCTCTATCAAAAACAATTTAAAAAGTATCAAGAGGATCTCAGAAAGTTAGAAGACCTAAAAGAGCAACAAAAATCTTCAAGACAAGAGTTTGATTTCATTCAGTTTCAGTTGCGCGAATTTGACGAAGCTGATCTTAATGCTTCAGAAGATATCCAACTTCAGCAAAACTTGAGCCTGATGGAAAATGCAGAGCAAATAAAAGCTTTGGCCCAAAAATTTGAGTTTACTATTCTTTCGTCGGATCAAGCAATTGGAGACCAATTACAAGAATTAGCTCAAGAACTTTCTTCTTTCGAATCTCAGGATGAGAGCATACAATCGATGTATCAAAGACTGCTGTCAACCAGAGAAGAACTTTTAGAAATTAGCCACGAATTCGAAAGATTTGGGCAACGCATAGACTTCGACCCAAACGAAATTGATCGGTTAAGGTCAAGACAAGATTTAATCAATCGACTCTTACACAAACATCGAGTCTCGGACATTCAAGATTTGATCAAAATAAAAGAAGACCTTTCCAATCGATCCACAAGTGTAAGTGATCTTGATGCAACAATTGAAAAACTTGAAAAAGAAATAGGGGCCAACAAGGCCGAGTTGATGTCAAAAGCAAAAAAGATAAGCGACAAAAGAAAAAAAGCTTCAGGGCCTTTTCAAAAAGAAGTCCATGCGCTTTTGTCTCAATTATCTATGGCCTCTGCTCAGCTGAAGATTGAAATATCCGAAAGAGAGCAATTGAATATAAATGGTATTGATGAAGTAGAATTTACTTTTTCATCAAACATTGGCAGCGAATTTTTGTCCATTAAAAAAGTAGCCTCTGGAGGAGAAATGTCTCGTCTTAGCCTTTGTATCAAATCTATCGTTGCGGATTCTATGTCTTTGCCCACAATGATCTTCGACGAAATTGATACGGGCATCTCTGGAGATGTCTCCTTAAAAATGGGAAGAATTCTAAAAGAGATATCCAAAGACCATCAAGTTTTATCCATTACGCATTCTCCACCTATTGCAGCACAAGCGGATCATCATTACAGAATTTACAAGGAGCACTCCAAAGAAAGAAGCTTCACATATGTGGAGGCTATAAATGGCAAAGAACGAATCCATGAAATTGCAAAAATGATGTCTGGAGGAGATCCTCCAACCAAAAAAGCATTGGATAACGCCAAAGAACTGATCGCTTAGCGATTTAAAATATTATTACTTTCGTTAAAAATTAAAGAACATGGCAAACGGTTTATTAGAAGGAAAAACAGGAATTATTTTTGGTGCCTTAGACGATAAATCCATCGCTTGGAAAGTTGCCGAACAAGCAGTGGCGCAAGGTGCTAAAATAGTACTTACCAATGCCCCAGTGGCCTTGCGGTTTGGAGGCATTCAAAAGCTGGGCGAAAAACTTAATGCAGAAGTAATCCCTGCAGATGCCACAAATATGGAGGACTTAGAAAACCTTATTGATAAGTCCATGGAAATTCTGGGCGGTCCAATGGATTTTATGCTTCACTCCATTGGCATGTCCCTAAACGTAAGGAAGAAAAGAACCTACACAGATGTCAACTACGATTGGATGCATAAGACTTTCGATATCTCAGCAATGAGTTTTCATAGATTAATGCAACTCGCGATGCAAAAAGATGCGATGAAAGAATGGGGCTCAATATTGGCTCTAACATACATAGCGGCGCAAAGAGTATTTCCTGATTATAGCGAAATGGCAGAGTCAAAAGCGTTACTTGAATCTTTTGCAAGAAGTTTTGGATACCACTGGGCTAAAAAGAAAAATGTGCGCGTAAATACAGTATCTCAATCCCCTACTCCAACAACGGCGGGCTCCGGAGTAAAAGGATTTCAAACCTTTTTGGACTACGCAGATAAAATGTCTCCACTAGGCAATGCTTCTGCAGAAGATTGCGCTAATTATTGCGTGGCAATGTTTTCTGATCTAACCCGAATGGTGACCATGCAGAACCTCTATCACGACGGTGGTTTTAGTTATACCGGAATGAATCCAGAAGTACTCGGGATGGAAGAATAAGAAATTAGTCGAAAGATTATGTGTTCTCGTAGATTAGTGTGAACTTATCTAAGGTCAAATTACATTGTTGTATTAAATCAAATCATTAGTCATGCCCATTCAATTCATTGCAGGAGGAATAATTTTCTTTTGTCTGCTCATTTTAATTCTTGGATTATTTATCGTAAAACAACAGACGGCAGCAATTGTCGAACGTCTTGGTAGATTCAACAGCATTCGTGAATCTGGATTAAATTTAAAAATTCCATTTCTAGATTCTGTTGCAGGAAGAGTTAGTTTAAAAATTCAACAACTGGATGTCATTGTTGAAACCAAAACTTTTGACGATGTATTTGTAAAACTAAAAGTCTCTGTACAATACAAAATATTGCCTAGTAAAGTATATGATGCCTTTTACAAGCTCGAAAATCCACACGATCAAATCACTTCATATGTGTTTGATACGGTTAGAGCAGAAGTACCAAAGTTAAAATTGGATGATGTTTTCGTTCGTAAAGATGATGTAGCCAATGCAGTAAAGAAAGAAATTTCTGAGGCTATGAATACCTATGGGTACGAAATCGTAAAAGCTCTGGTTACCGATATTGATCCCGATCAAGCGGTTAAAAATGCCATGAACCGAATCAATGCCTCAGAACGAGAAAAAGTTGCGGCAGAATATGAAGGGGAAGCAGAAAGGATTAAAATAGTAGCGAAGGCCACTGCTGAAGCTGAAAGTAAAAGATTACAAGGTCAAGGTATTGCAGATCAAAGAAGAGAAATTGCCAAAGGAATAGAAGAGTCTGTGGAAGTATTAAATCAAGTGGGCATTAACTCACAAGAGGCTTCCGCGCTAATTGTGGTTACTCAACATTATGATACCCTTCAAGCAATGGGAGAAAATGTAAACAGCAATCTAATACTGTTACCAAATTCACCCAATCAGGCTTCCGAGATGTTATCCAGCATGGTTACTTCATTTACTGCCTCCCAACAAATGGGAGAATCAATGAAAAGAGCAAACCTCAAGAAGAGGAATAAAGAATGATGCAAAAAGGGGCTTCAAAATGAAGCCCCTTTTTTTTGTTCCTATCTCCTCTCAAGTCTCCTTGACAACTTATTTCTTCTTTCTATTTGCGTATTTTTAAACCATGATTACACGTGATTTCTTTGTTTTGGTGGTAAGCATTTTGTTTTACACAAATACCACTACCGGCCAAGTTATTCAGGGCCAATTGTTAGGTACTTGGAGTGATCCATCGCTTGTGGGCTCCGCTGCTTTCAACAATACATACAATGATATATGGGGATTTGCCAAAGATGGGCACGAATACGCTATTATTGGTTCTACCAAAGGCACCCACATTATAGATGTTACTGATCCAGCAAATGCTTTTGAAGCTTACGTAATTGATGGAGCCGCTCAGGGCGAGATTATTATACATCGAGATTATCACGACCTTAATGGATATTTGTATGCCGTTGCAGATGAAGGCCAAAACAGTACGCTTCAGATCATTAATTTAAATACCCTTCCTAATCCGCCAGAGCTTATTTATGATTCGTCCGATGCAATTATAAGAGCACACAACATATTTATTGATGAAGAAGCGCAGCGGCTTTATGCACTTGCCGTAAGAACTCCAATGGGATTTGCGGCTTATGCGATTTGGGATATTTCGGATCCTCTAAACCTCACGCAATTAAAGTTTTCTTCTAGTATCGGCAATTACTTGGTTGGACATGTCCATGATGCGCATGTAAAAAATAACATAGCCTATTTTAATTGTGGGAATGATGGATTAGTTATCGCAGACTTTACAGATCCTGAAAACGAGATACTACTGACTACTTTAGAAAGTTCGGATTATCCTGACTCAGGATATAACCATTCTGGATGGCCATCAGAAGATGGAAAATATTACTTTTTTGCTGACGAAACACACGGCATGAAAGTAAAGGCTTATGATGTTTCGGACAAATCAGATGTTATGCTGTTGGGTACATTTGATGCAGGTTCTACAAACCCTAAAAGTATTGCACATAATTTACTCGTCAAGGGCAACAGATTATACATCTCCTATTACTACGATGGATTACAAGTTTATGTCATCGAAGATCCAAGCAACATACAGCGCATAATGCATTATCCTACTTCGCAACTCACGGCTACCAATGATTACGAAGGGGCTTGGGGAGCTTACCCTTATTTACCCTCTGGAAATATATTGGTCTCGGACATGCAAGAAGGTTTATTTATCATACAGGACTTTATGATTAGCTCAACCAAAGAAAACGAATTGCAAGAATATTTCAACTTATACCCCAATCCCAGCAGTGCCTCATTTACTGTAGAATGGAGTAAAAAGCGACAAGTTGAAACGATAAAGCTATATTCTTTGAACGGCCAAGAATTATATTCCACACGACCGGAAAAAGGTTCTAGTAGCTGTTCGCTTTCTACCAACGTAGCTCCAGGAATTTATCAGGTCAAACTTTCTTTTGAAAACGGAAAGAATTCATTTAACAAAATCGTTATTAAATAAAACTGCTATTGAAAAAGCTGGTTTTATGTATGTTGTCTTGCTTGTATTTGAGCAATTTGTGGTGTCAGATTCCGCAGGGAGGTAGGCCTACAGGTAATCGTGGAAATCAAGGAAAACCAATGAGTGATGTGTCCGAAGAACTGGATACCACGATCTATAATTTCTTTTACTTCGAAAGACCTATGTTGAAAAGAAATTATGCCGACACTTTATTGGATCGAATCGATCAATATGATCCATCCATAGAATTTGGCAATGAGCATTTGACACTGGGCAACCTAGGATCAGCTTCACACCCCTTTCGATATTCAAACCAAGAAAACTTAGGTTTAGAATATGGCTTTGATCAATATGATTTGTACAATTTTAAACTAGAAGATATTAAACTCTTCGAACAGAACCGCCCGCTAAATGATTTATACTTCACTCCATTGAATGGTCAAGCAAACTTTCAAGTAAAGGCTCTTTTCTCAAGAAGATTTGCCAACGACGTAAGTTTCCATTTGAATTATAGAAGAATTAATCAAACCGGTTTTTACCAAAATCAGTTTACCAAGACAACCAATTTAACTGGTGCCATTTATATAGACAAAAAGAAATACAGAGGGATGTATTCCCTTGTAATCAACAACAACAATGAGGAGAACAATGGAGGCATCGATATTAATACGCCCCAAGATTCGATTTCCAATCCATTGTATCGACGCAGAACTAATGTTCCTATATTTTTAATTGATGCCAATAGCCGTAAGGAAGAACGCATCTATTCTTTTAAAAATGATTTCAACTTATTCAATTCGAAAAACAGAAACTTCGGGGTGTACTCTAATTTGCTTTGGAACAAAGGATCATTTCGATCTTCAGACGATGGAGTAAGTACCGACTCCACTTATTACAAAAGCTTTTTAGTTGATGACCGAGGCTTAAGATCATCCTTGAGATATAATCAATATCAAGCACAGGCTGGAGCATTTTTGAATTTAAAAGATCGGTTTGATTTTCGTGGAGGCATCAAGTTCAAGCACCATAACATACACATAGCTGGAAACAGTATCCCCTTCAACGAATTAATTTTAGAAGGTTCTCTTTTATTAAATATTCAACCTGTAATTCTCGATTTATCTGCGGATTTAGGATTAGCTGATTTGGCAGGAGATTTTAATTTAAAAGGAATCGCCACAATTAAAAATGATCATTTTATTTTATCTGGTGGAGTGCGTTTGTATAGATTTACTCCTACTTTAAAATCGGAGAGACTTGCCATTAATGATCAACTTTTTTGGGACCAAAACTGGCTAAAACCTTTCGGCACTGAGCTGTTTGGCAGTATTGAAGTTCCTTTACTCAATCTCAAAGGTGAGTTAAAGCAAATAGTCGAAACGAATAGTATTTACTACGACTCAACTTTTCAAGCCAAACAATTTACTGATGTTTTATCTATCACTCAACTTAGCTTATCGCATCATTTAAAACTTGGCCCAGTGGGCATTGACAATGATCTGTTTTACCAGCTAAGCAGCAAATCCGAATTGTCATTACCAAATGTATATCTTCAGCAAAGACTCTATTTTCAATTTAAAATGTTCTCCAAAAATCTAGAAACGCAATTTGGTTTGGAAGGTCAATATATGAATGACTTTAAAGCATATTCGTATTTGCCTCTAACGGCAACTTTTGGAAATACTGATGAACGAATCAAAAATTATTACCGCGTCAATGCCTATACAAGTATGAAAGTGAGTCAATTTAGATTTTTCGTGCGATACGAAAACCTCAGCTACTTCTGGGAAGACATCCCGTTTTCGCAAGTGCTAAATAACCCTCATTTCGATTATAATTTTAGACTTGGCGTCCGATGGATTCTTAAGGATTAATGACTTTTTATCATTACTTCAATCATTAGCCTTTTCATCATTTGATTCCTTTTGTGCTTTCAATTTTTCATTGAGTATAACCAATTGCTTCATAGCATTATCATTTTCTGGATTGAGTCGAATCGATTCCAAATATTCCTTTTTCGATTCTTCCCATTTTTCGTTTTTCATGAGTACTTCTCCATAGCTGTCTCTGGCATTTGGATGGTAAGAAAACAAATATCGATTCAACTTAAAAATGAATTCAGCTTCATCTATCCGTTTGTGACTCAACAATACATAACCATAGGTATTAAGTTCGCCATAAGTACTTACCTCTCTATAAACTTTATTGTAGCCCTCTTTCAATGCAGTATAGGTTCCTAAAGAGTCTAAGTCTGCTTCCTTAAGATAAGCATCCATAAGAGTAACGGCATGATACCGCTGTTTGTACCGACCATCAGCTACTATTGATTTCATATCTGTGGCCAAATCAAATACTGTCCTTTCAACGATTCTGCCTATTTCACTGCCATCGCGTTCAAAAATAAATGTGGGGACTCGATGTATATTGAGACCTGCTGTTTCACCATCGGGTCCAAGTTTATATAGTTCATCCTCATTGTGAAGGGCGACGATTTCTAATTGATTTTGATTTAAGCCCATGTTGTCCCAGGCCTTGATAAATCGAGGCAGGAGATATTTGGTATCGCCACACCACGTTCCAATAAATACTTTTACCTCAACATCTTCAAATTGATCTTTGTCCTTTGTGCTAAGTTTCGTCTCAAACTCCTCATAATTTTTATCAAACCATTCTTTGTACTCCCCTTCTTTTAAACTCTGTATATCTGTCAATCCCCATAAATGTGCTTTGCCTTTTTTATCTATATAAGAAGATTGTGTCATACATTGAAAGCTTACCATTAAATAGGCTATGGAAATAAAAATTGATTTCATATCTAGTGATTTGGTGATTTATTTAATTCGTACACAAACATAATTGTCAATCAAAATGGATATTGTTAATGATAGCCTAATGAATGTTAACCTTAAGCGAAGGGAATGGAGTGTTAATCATATGACCCAACAAATGCACAGGTTCAAAGTGCATTTGAAATTATGGCAGCCACAGCCATGTATTTTTTCCTACATTAGTATAAATCAACAAAACATCTAAACCACATCACATGCAAGAACTATTAGATGCAGCTAGGAACTATTCAGATATCAGGCTTTTAAATACCATTAACCAGGCTCATAATTACTCCAAGCAACAAGTCGAAGCGGCGAAAACCATTGCCTTAGAAAGAGGATTACTTTCCGAAGACGGAATGGCCAATTTATCCGAGGAATTAGAATTAGTAAAAGAAGCGAGAAGAATGTTAGAACAAAAGTCCAGCAGTGTTGAAGACATTTTAGCGGTCTTTTCTCAGAGAGGAATTCCTAACGACAAGGCAGAAAAAGCAGTGCATGAGGCTTCAAAAATTGCTGACCTCAATCGAAGCACCTCTGCTATGGAAAAAGAAAAAGAAAGCAGCGCTCAGTGGTGGTGGTGGTTATTCATAGCCTTTTTTGTGATTAGGATGATTTTAAGAAGCCTAAGAAATTAATACCATGAAAGACTATATTTTAGACGATGACATTCGGCTGCCAAGAGAACAAAATGCTCAAAGTGCCAAAGAGATCATAAGACTAAAACGCAGTTATAGCGAATTACACCCAAAGGTTACTAATGGGCGAAAAGCCATCTGGTGGCTTGTAGGACTACAAGTTCTGGGAATGATTGTAGAGAGCGTTCAATACAATTTTGAATTTTGGATTGTCGCCATCAACGCTGTAGTTGTTGGGATATATGTTGCAGCAGGAATTGTGGCTATTAAAAAGCCAAAAATTGGTTTCATTATAGTCCTGATATTATTATCACTAATGCAAATTCTCATGTTTATTGGCGACCCCCTTTCGGCCATTAAAGGAATTTTATGGAGAGGAATCATCGCATACTTCGTCATTGTGGGGCTTAGCGCAGTCAACGAATACTTCAAGGTCTTGCGTGGTCTAAAAGAATATGATATCAAAGTTGAAGGTTCCGAACTTGTCTAACACAGCTTACGTCGATCCACTTTCATAACTATTACTCAAAACTGAAACAAAAAAAAGAGCCTTTGAAAAATCAAAGGCTCTTTTAGAATTTTATTTAAAAAACCAACAAGTCAAACTACAACTCATAATTTGGTTTTAAGTTGTTTTCATCTTTAGAGTAGAAGGCATTGATTATTTCTACCACTTCTTCCGGTGTATCCACAATTGGAATCAAGTCCATATCCTTCGGGCTAATGTTTTGATGTTGATCCAACATGACATCCTTTATCCATTCTTTTAGTCCAGTCCAAAATTCTGATCCCACTAGGATTACTGGAACTTTTGAGATTTTCTTAGTTTGTATTAAAGTCAACACCTCAAACAACTCATCGAAGGTTCCAAATCCACCAGGAAGCGTCACAAAGGCTTGTGCGTATTTTACAAACATTACTTTTCGAATAAAGAAATATCTATAATTTAAATTTTTATCTGGATCTATGTAAGGGTTATGAGATTGCTCAAAAGGCAAATCTATATTTAATCCCACTGAAGGAGATTTAGCATTATGCGCACCTTTATTGGCTGCTTCCATAATTCCGGGTCCTCCACCTGTTATGATACCAAAACCCTCTTTAGAAAGGCGCTCAGCTGTAGCTACAGCCAATTTGTAATACTTATGATCTGGATTGGTTCGCGCAGATCCAAATATTGAGATACATGGACCAATTTTATTTAATGTTTCAAACCCATCTACAAATTCTGCAAGAACCTTAAACATAGTCCAAGAATTCTCCCCTTTAATTTGCGTCCACTGTTTTAAATTAGATAATTCGTTTGTCATTTTATACCTATTTATTACCTATGCTCCACTACCTATGTTAGGCTAGGACAGCATTGAATTTTTCGTATTCTTTTTCAATAAATTTTTGAAGACTTTTGAAATCGTCAAATTGATGGAACAATTCTTCAAGCTTTGTTCTATTTGCACTTGACGGAATCACATACGTTTCAACATCTTTTTTTGTAATAGAATCTTTGGAAAGGATTATTAAACGCTCTACAACATTTCTTAGCTCTCTAATATTTCCAGTCCAATTTATTTTTTGTAATAATTTTAATGCGGCAGAATCTACTGTTTTTTCCTTTATTCTGTATTCGTTACAAATATCTTTTACAAAATGATTGACTAATAAAGGAATGTCATCTTTTCTCTCATTCAAGCTTGGAACCTCAACAATTATTACTGCCAATCTATGATACAAATCTTCTCTAAATCTTCCTTTCGTAATTTCTGTTCGTAAATCCTTATTAGTTGCAGCAATCACACGTACATCTACACTTATGTTTTTCCCATCTCCTACTCGAGTAATGGTGTTTTCTTGCAGCGCTCTAAGCACTTTGGCTTGCGCCGAAAGGGTCATATCCCCGATTTCATCTAAAAATAGAGTCCCCCCGTTTGCCAATTCAAATTTTCCTTTCCTGTCTTTATGCGCTGAAGTAAATGCGCCCTTTGTATGGCCAAACAATTCGCTTTCAATGAGTTCGGATGGAATGGCTGCGCAATTCACTTCTACTATAGCTTCTTCCTTTCTAGCACTTTTTTCGTGAATCCAACGAGCAACCAATTCTTTTCCTGTTCCATTTTGTCCGTTTACAAGTACTCTTGCATCGGTCGGAGCAACTTTGTCAATAGTATCTTTAATTGCTAAAATAGGTTTTGACTCACCAATGATCTCCGTGACCTTTTTCGCTTTGGATACTCTCTTTTGAAGAACCTTTTTATCAATAATCAGATTTGACTTATCCAATGCATTTCGCATCGTTATAGAAAGCCTATTTAAATCTAAGGGCTTCGAAATAAAATCAAATGCACCCTTTTTGACTGCTTCAACAGCAACATCAATATCCGCATGTCCTGAAATCATAATTACTGGGATATCTGGTCGCAACAATTGTATGCGTTCCAATGCTTCCAAACCATCCAGCTTGGGCATTTTTATATCCAAAATGATGACATCAAACTTAGATTGCTTTATTTTAACCAAAGCATCAAGTCCATCAACGGCCTCGTCAACTTTGTATTTTTCAAGTTCGAGTACATCCTTAAGGGAGGAGCGTATACTCCTTTCGTCATCTACGATTAATATTTTCGCCATATCTCAAATTCTATTGCATTTATAACGCTAAAAACAGGTTTAAAGATACATTAATAATTTTTGTAATAGGTAAAAGTTTAATTATTAATGCTTTACAAATAACAATAATATTTAATATGACAAACTAGCGATTGCCAAATAGGCCATGAGACCTGAAGAGTGTCCAAATGCACTTTCATCAATATCAAAATCAGAAGTGTGTACAGGTGAAACAATCCCTTTGCTCTTATTTCCAGTACCCAAACGATAAAAACAGGAGGGCATTAGTTGAGAGTAATATGCAAAATCCTCAGCACTCATTCTTTGAGGCAATTCAACTACATTGGATTTTCCCATGTATTCAATCATACGCTCTTTAATAAACGCTGTATACTTTGCGTCGTTTATCAAGCAAGGATATCCCACTTTGATTTCAACTTCACACTTTGCTCCAAAAGCAGCTGCAGTCCGCCTGGCTATTTTGATGATTTCTTTATGTGCCTTAAATCTCCACTTTTCATCCATTGATCTAAAGGTACCTTCCAATAAAACTTCATTTGGAATAATATTAGTGGCTCCTCCGACGGAGTTTATTTTACCAATACTTAGCACTGATGGAGACAATGGATTTTTCTTCCTACTTATAACATCTTGCAGATTGGTTATAATTTTTGAGGCTACTAAGATTGGATCTATACAGTTATGTGGCAAGGCAGCATGCCCACCCTTTCCTTTAATACTAAAATATAATTCATCCGCCGAAGCCATGTATACGCCCGATCGAATTCCTACCTTACCAACTTGTAAAGGCGGATGTACATGTTGCCCCAAGATTGATTTCACTTTATTTTTTTTAAATACGCCTTCCTTTATCATTAAGCTAGCTCCTCCAGGGAGCTTCTCTTCTCCAGGTTGAAAAATAAATTTTACCGTACCAGCAAAACCTGATCTATTTTCTTGAAGCAATTGAGCAACTCCGATCAGTGAAGCAGTATGCACATCATGCCCACAGGCGTGCATAATCCCTGGATTCGTTGATCGATAACTTTTTTTGTTTGTTTCTTTAATGGGCAGAGCATCCATATCTGCCCGTAATGCAATAGAATTCCCCTGGCCTTTTAGCCCCTTTACTTCTGCAACAATTCCATGTTTCACCCATCCGTCTGTAAACTTAATTCCAGCATCTTTTAATTCCTTCTTAATGAATAATGATGTCTCTTTTTCTTCGAACGACAATTCTGGATTTTGATGCAATTTTCTTCTCATTTGCACCACCTTTTTTTCTATGCGCTTTGAAGCTTTTTTAAAATTCTCTATCAAGGTTTTTTATTAAATATAGATTTAAAAAATATTTCGATATCCAGCACTACATTGTAATTGCGAGCATAAAACTCATTGATTCTTCGCATTTCGTTTATCGAATAGTATTGCTTTCCAAGATGACCACTGGCTGAAAAAATTCCTCCTTTCAAATGTGGCAATGCATTCAATTCAAAAATTTCTTGATCATACCCTATCCAGGTTCTTTGATTAAGCAAAACCCGGAAAGGCTCACTGAACGCTTTAAGGTCCAATCCTATTATTATCCATCGTATGGGAGAAATCAGAAGAGCAAAAAAGCTAAAAAACAAATCCAAACTCCTTTTCATCCTTACCATGACGGGTCGTTTGATTCTATAATCAATATCGATAGTATACAACTCTCCAGCCTCTTTATTAGAGTCAGATCCAATTATGTTTGAGAAGTTTCTTCCAGCAATCTTCATTGAAACATAGTTGGGTAACATTGACATTGATTTCGAAATCGCTTTGTATGGAACTGACTTAGATGAAAAAATAATTTCGTTTGCCTTAGTTACTTCGGCCAATTTTGCAAGGTGATTTGAGAAAGACAAATATCCAGTATTCGAACTTTCTAAATTTTCAGGAGCAAAAACACCCACTCTCTCAAATTTAATTTGAGAACTATGAAGCAACTCTTCAATTTCGTTAACGCCATTTACGGAACCGACTAAAAGCAATTTTTTCTTCAATGGTCTTTCAGAACTGAATTTTCCTGTGGACCATTTGTTTACCATAAACTTATTGAGAAGAATTATAACAAGTATTACAATTGAACCTATCAATAAAATTGCCCTAGAAAATCTTAGCTCCAGGGGCAATAGGGCGTATAACGTCAAATTCAAAACTATTCCTAAGAAGAATCCAAGAAGGAAATTTTTCAAACCCGTTCTTCGGTCGTAGTTACCCATTAACCACATGGTAAATATCCATATGCCGGCATAGGCAAAAATGTTATTCCAAATATTTACTTTATCATAATAATTTGGGTTAGAGAAAAAGTGTTTTGCCCACAGATTGCAAGTCACCCAAAGAATCCCAAGAATGGAAATAAAATCAAGCAGTAAAGGAATTGCTGATTTCAAAATTCTAAAAAGATAAGCAGTACATCCCCTCACCCAGATGGCCAATTTCAATAAAACAGCATAGAGCGCGCTGGAACCTTGATAGTGTTTTTTGACGTATGTAATCATCGCCTCGTAAAACATTTTATAATAGGCAAATTCCTTTCTACCAGAACTTTCCCCTTTAAAATGTATTATCTGTGTTTCAGGGTAATACAATATTTTATGCCCGGTATCCTTTATACGACGGCATAGATCTATGTCCTCACCATACATAAAAAATGCCTCGTCAAACCCATTTAAAGAGCTCAATAAATCTCTTTTCACCAACATCATTGCACCACATAAGACATCAACCTCATGTTCTTTATTTGCATCAAGATTGCCCAAATTATAACTGTCAAATCGTGCGCTTCCTTTAAATATGGAAGCTAAGCCACTTAACTTGCTAAACGAACTCCAAATCGTTGGGAAACTTCTTTTTGACTCGACTAAAAATTCTCCACTGCCATCAAGCAATTTTACTCCCAATGCGCCTATGGTTTGATCATTGACCATTCGATCATAACAAACATCAAGCGTATCTTCCTCAATGAGTGTATCCGGATTTAGTAAAAGAACATATTCCCCTTTTGCGATTTTAAATGCTTGGTTGTTTGCTTTTCCAAATCCTTTATTCTCTTCATTGTAGATATAAGTGATTTGTGGAAAGGCATTGGGAATCAAGTGACTAGAACCATCTACAGAATTATTATCAATGACAATAACTTCATAGTTTAACTCGGTTTTCGAATTAAAAACAGATTGCAGACATTGATTCAAAAAATGCCTAACATTATAATTAACTATGACTATTGATATATCGATTTGGCAAAATTATTTACCAAATTACGAGTTCTTTGATTGATATGGTATTCTACTTTCAATTGATCTGCTCAAAGTCAATTCGTCGGCATATTCTAATTCGCCACCAAAAGAAATACCTCTTGCAATTATTGAAATGTCCAATTGATAGTCTTCCAAGGTTTTGGATATATAATAAATGGTAGTTTCTCCTTCAATGGAAGGACTAATTGCCATGATGATTTCATTAACTTTTCCTGTAGCTACTCGTTGTTGTAACAATTCAATGGAAAGATCTTCAGGACCAACACCCTCTAAAGGTGAAATACGCCCACCCAACACATGATAGAGGCCATTAAACTGTCCCGTTTCTTCAATGGCCATGACATCACGTATTGACTCTACAACACAAATTAAATCCTGTCTTCGATGAGCTTGCAAACAAATATTACAAACATCTTCGTCAGAAAGATTATGACATTTGGCGCAACGTTTGGTTAGAGTCTTCAATTCTATAAGGCTCTTACCTAATCGCTCAACTAATCCCAAATCGTCCTTTTCTAAATGCAGAGCCAATCTCAGCGCAGTCTTTCTACCTACACCTGGCAATGAACTCAGTGCATCTACAGCCGATTCCAATTTTTTCGATGAAAATATCACAACATAAATTTAAATAATTATAATATGACTATGAATCGATTTTTTAAGAATCGCCCCATGATTTTAACAGTATTATTAACTTTACGGATTAAATTAAAGTATAATGGCTGAGATTATCAAAATGCCGCGATTGAGCGACACGATGGAAGAAGGAAATATTGTTGCTTGGATGAAAAGCGTAGGCGACGCTGTAGAGCCTGGTGACGTCCTTGCTGAGGTAGAAACCGACAAAGCAACCATGGAATTGGAAAGCTTTCACTCCGGAGTTCTTCTGCATATAGGGATAGAAAAAGGACCTGTACCAGTAGATGGAATCATCGCAGTAATTGGTAAAAAAGGCGAAGACTTTAAAAGTCAGTTGGCGGAAGAAGAAGCAAATTTGCAAAGCGCTACCCAAAAGGAAGTCGTTGAGGTTGCTCCAGAACCTGTTAAAACTGCCCCTAAAAAAGAAGTCAAGCTTAGCCCCAGTACTCCTGTAAAAACCACAGCGGCTCCTTCGCTTACTCTTACAGCAGATAATGGTAGAATTTTAGCTTCTCCGTTGGCAAGAAAATTGGCGAACAAATCTAGAGTCAGTTTAGGAAATATCTCTGGCACAGGAGATGGCGGAAGAATTGTTAAAAAGGATGTTGAACTCTATCTGAAGCAACCTAGAATTATACAATCGCCATCAAAGAAGAATGCACCAAAGAAAATTAACATTGCTCCACCATCTGGAGTAAACTATGGTCGTAATGAGATTAGTCAAATGCGAAAAACCATCGCACGAAGATTAGGAGAAAGTAAATTTTCTGCGCCTCATTTTTATCTGTCGCTTGAAATAAATATGACCAAAGCAGTGGCCATCAGAAATGATTTAAAGGCAGTCTCAGATGAAAAAGTATCCTTCAATGATATGGTCATTAAGGCTTGTGGCCTAGCTCTTAGAGCACA
The DNA here is from genome assembly GCA_020627705.1 of Saprospiraceae bacterium. GTDB lineage: Bacteria > Bacteroidota > Bacteroidia > Chitinophagales > Saprospiraceae > JAHDHU01. Next base: position 60,373 of record JAHDGJ010000011.1, on the reverse strand, counting down.
TCCGGCAATCAATTCTTCTTGGATGGAGGATCATATTCGTATAAACGAAGACATTAACATTGGAGTAGCCGTAGCAGTTGAGGACGGTTTATTAGTACCGGTTTTATTCAACGCTGATCAAATGTCATTGAATCAGATCAATACCCAAGTTAGAGGCTTAGCTGGAAAAGCTAAATCAAAGAAGCTCCAAATGGATGAAATGCAAGGAAACACCTTCACCATTTCAAATCTAGGGATGTTTGGAATTGATGAATTTACTGCCATCATAAATCCGCCAGATGCGTGTATTATGGCTGTAGGTGGTATTAAAGAAAAAGCCATTGTGGTCAATGGAAAACTGGAAGTAGGTTCTATGATGAACGTTACCTTGTCATGTGATCATCGTGTGGTAGATGGTGCGACAGGTTCCAAGTTTTTACAATTAGTCAAACAGCTTTTAGAGAACCCTGTTTCACTGCTCTTGAACTAGACACTAACGAAACCAAGCTTTCTTAATACAGATTCTCTAGGACTTAATTTATTGAGGATAGATTTTAGGTTTGAGTACTCGCGCAGGATCATTATGGGAAGGAAGCATATATCATTGAAACAAGCTAATCATTCGCAGTATTGCTCAATCAAAATAAGCAGTATAGAATGAATGGCTTCTATAAGCCAACATTGAGCATCTTTAGAATTTGACCATTGCCTTGGAAGCAACTCAGTGACTGATTGTTCTATATGATTCTAGAAATGGTATTAAATCTTTTGAGTACAAACAAAAAAAGCCCGAATCAAAATTGATCCGGGCTCTTCTATAATTTAAAGGCTCCTGGATATTAATACCCAGAACTCTTATTACCATTGTATTGTGATCCTTGAATAACAGATCCTGAGTTTACACTTGCACCTGCAGGTCTACCCATATCAAAATCGTTTCCACTACATACTCTAAACTCAACTCTTCTGTTCATGTAGTTGTTACTAGCACCTGAACCATTTACTAAAGGATTATCTTCTCCTCCGTACATTAATTTAATTCTGCTTCTATCGATTCCGTAGTTAGATGATAGATAGTCAACAGCTGCTTTAGCTCTGTTATATGATAACACATTGTTAAATTCATTTGAATTTCTGTTATCAGTATGACCTTGAGCAACGATACATAACTCTGGACACATCTTCATTACAGTAGCTACATGGTGCAACTGACCGTAGAATTCTGGCTTGATGTATGACTTACCTGAATCAAAGTGAATCATTGGTAAGAACCACTCGCCACATCCTGATTCAACAACTGTTGGAGTACTTCTGATTGAAGCAGTTTTTTCATCAACAATTCTGTTAACATCATCTTCAGTGATACAACATGCAACTGGAACATCGGCTACACCTTCAGCATCTACTTGGTACCCTGGAGGAGAATATGGCTCTTTGTCCTTACAATCAGCAAGTCCATCACCATCACTATCTAAAGTGATACCTCTTGTGTCAACTGCACATCCATCAGGTGTATCTAATTCTTGATCTAACATATCAACAATACCATCACCATCAGCATCAGTTAAATCAAGCTCTGGTCTTTGCTTCAATGCAGCAACATCATTCATTGCAGCATCAAGTGGATTCATCCAATATAAAGGCTCAGTAACACTATCAAAGTTACCCAAATTAACAGCTAACCTTAAGTTGGTATAGTGCCCTATATCAGCGTTGTTTGTTTGATCCTCTGAAGTTCTAAATTTGATACCATCAAGGTAATCGTTATCAGAAAGCATTACTTGATGCTCCAAACCAATATTAAATCTCTTGTTTATTTTTCTTGAAACTCCCGCAGACGTAGTGAATACTACGTGAATGTTTGTCTCATCACCTAATCTAAAAATACCCGCTTTTTTGAAACCTTCTGTTTCGTACTCACCATCGTAGATTCCTTCTAAAGCATCTTTGATATCTTGTCTTCCTGACTTGGTGTTAAATTTCTCGTGTGTCCATTGTGTTTGATCAATTAGATTGAAGTATGGGTTACCATTGCCATCCAACAAATCAAGTTCTGCTTTGTGAGAATCAAGACCAGCACCAATAGTCATATACCAATTCCATTTGTTTCTTTCGTTGTGAAACAAAATATTTCCAATATTAATTACACCTTGTAAAGCACCGTAGATGTACGTTGTTTTATGTGAAGGGAACCAATACCCTGGACCTCCATTTGACAATTTATATGCAGAGAAAGTAGATTCGACCAATCCACCACCATTATCACCAGGTGCAGCAGTTCCTGCTTTAGTCGCATCAGGAGAGGACCACATATGCGGATCCAAACCCTTCGCTTGTCCATAAAACAAATCTCCTCTAATAGAGAAGGCGTAGTGAATCGCTTTTCTTAGATGTAATCCAAGTCCAAAACCACCTGGCAATTTTCTATCAACATCACCGTCGATAAAAAAGTGACCTGCATGAACTCCAAGTTCCCACGCATTTTTAGGCTTTGCAGAATATTTGTATTGACCAAGTCTCCATTGTTCGTTTTGTTCAGGATCTATAGTCATATCATCGGAAATTACAGGTGTAATGAATGCATCATTAACCACTGTTTCTTCAATAACTTCGATGACTTCTTCCTCTTGAGCGTGAGCAGCAAAAAAAGTGAATGCCGCAAGCATCAATGTTAAGAATCGTTTTGTCATAGGGTAAAAATTTAAATTATAGTCTTATTCTAGATAGTAAAGTTAGTAAATATTGTGCATATAAGTAAAAATACCTTCATACCTTTTAATAGACGCTTAAATCTTCTATAGTAACATAGAACTTGCCAAAAAACGTCATTTTATTTGCTCTTACTGCAAATATGATGCTAAAACAGACACTTATACCGTTGAAGCATCGATTTATGTCTAATTATTTCGAGATTTCACAAGGGTTCTAACAAATAATGACAAGTTCTTGTCATTCTGAGGTTTCATTTAAAATTATATCAGCTAATTGCTCCAAAGCATGGAATCTTGATCCTTTTATCAAGAAATTACGTGGTAAATCATTCATTTTTTTAACGAAAACTTTACATTCCTCTGTGGATTTGAAAGTGAACACGGATGAAGAGACCTCCGCGACCTCAAATTCTTCCCCAACTAGTAAAACCAGATTAAATGCAAGGGTTTTGCACAGGTTGGCTATCCGTAAGTGCTCCTCAGCTGAGTATGCCCCCATTTCCTTCATAGACCCTAGAATAACACAGGTGTTTTCATAGGTGTGCGCAAAACTTGACAAGGCCAACTCCATGCTGCTGGGATTCGCATTATAGGCATCAAGCACCACTTTTACTTTGGTTTTAGGATTTTCAATTATTTGAGATCTATTATTTGTTGGAACATATGACTCAATACCTTCCTTGATTTGGTCAAAATCAAGATCAAAATATTCCCCAATTTTAAGGGCGCACGATATATTAAATAGGTTATAAGAACCAAACAAATTTGTTTTCAAAATATGTTCTTCCCTACGAATAACAATGGGAGCCTCAGAAAGTACTTCTAGGTTGCTTGCTCCATAAGGAACTTCATTTGTATAAGCTGTTTTTGACAACTTTGGATCCTCCATATTTTTAAAGAACGTACCTCCAATATTTTCTAAAAAATCCGCTAACTCAAGTTTGCCTTTGCGCACCCCCTCCAAACTTCCGAATCCTTCTAGGTGGGCCTTTCCAATATTTGTAATTAAGCCAAAATTTGGTCGAGTAATTTCGGACAACAGTTTTATTTCGCCCATATGATTGGCTCCCATTTCAACAATGGCAAATTCAATATCTTCTGCCCATGAAAGTATAGTTAGAGGAACACCAATATGATTGTTTAGATTTCCTTTGGTAGCCTTGACTTTGTATTTCTTTGATAAAACAGCATTAATCAATTCTTTTGTCGTTGTCTTACCATTGGAACCTGTAATTGCTAAAACTGGAATATCAAATTTTTGGCGATGAAAGGTTGCGAGTTTTTGTAGAGCTAGCAAGGTATCCTCTACCCCAATGCACAGGGCATGATCTATCTTGGTGTCCGAGGCAACAATACTTGCTATGGCTCCTTTTTCAATCGCCTCAATGGCATATGTATTCCCATCAAACCGCTCGCCTCGAAGGGCAAAATATAAATCTCCTTTTTTTATAGTTCGAGTATCTGTGCTGATGCCCGTACTTCGCTGGAATAACTTATATAATCGTTCAATATTCATAGAAATAAAATAGCCCTTGTTTCTGTATACAACAGCAACAAGGGCTACTAAGTTAAGTACCTATGACTTATTTATATCTTCTCTTCATTTTTTTACCACTGTTTTTGAAGTGGTTACCACCAGTATCTTCATTTCCAACGGATCCTCCCACACGAATCATTGCACATCTAAAACCTAAGGTTCTGTCTGATTTGTCTTCGTCTTTAAACCTTCTTGTCCCTGGAGAAAGCCAATACAGTCTATCCGCCCAAGAACCACCTTTGATAACTCTAGCTTTATCGCTGATCAACGTTGTTTCTCCATAACCATAAAAAACATAGGAAGAAGTATCACCATCTGTGTAATCTTTCACATTGCTTCTTTTATAATTTTCACGAGAGATCAGCGTAGAATCATCAACCATGGTATATTTTAGTCTACCCAAACTATCTTTTTCTACAGGTCTTCCTTCTTCGTCCAATTCTTTGGTCATGAATTCATTTCCTCTGAATGGATTAAGATCGTGGTTATCTGCATCTCTCAAAGACATTTGAGTCATTGGACGATATACATCTTGTACCCACTCAGAAACATTTCCTGCCATATTGTATAAACCAAAATCATTAGGGAAAAATTCTCTTGAAGGACCTGGAGTTGAAGCTCTATCATTTAGGGCTCCTGCCATTCCCATATAATCTCCCCTACCTCTTTTGAAGTTAGCCAAGATCATTCCTTGATATTTATCTCTTTTCTTATAACGAGCTGTATTCCCGTCCCATGGATAATATCTTCTATCAGTTATGTTTTCATCTTGAGTCGTAGCTTGTTTGCCTTTTAAAGCCAATGCAGCATACTCCCATTCTGCCTCAGTAGGTAATCTATAATCTGGTAAGAGTATACCATCTTCAAATCTTACGGCTCTTTCACCACCTTCTACAGACTTATCTTCAAGATTTTTCCTTACGTTACCTTGATATTGTCCTGCTAAATATGCTTCAGTATTAAAATTATCAGAATCAATTTGATCTGGGTTTGGATTTAATATCCCTCTTTCAATAAGCAACATTTCATTCACAGCATCACTTCGCCACTTACAATATTCTTGCGCTTGTAACCAACTTACTCCTACCACAGGATATTCGTCATAAGAAGGGTGTCTTAAATAAGTTTCAACCAAAGGCTCGTTAAATGAAAGCTCATCACGCCACACCAAAGTATCGGGTAAAGAATTTTTCCAAACATCAGGGTAAGAAGGGAATTTCCTTCTTATGTCAAACATATATTCTTTGTATGCGATGTTCGTAACTTCCGTTTCATCCATATAAAAAGAAGAAACAGTAACTCTTCTAGGAATATTATTCCATTCAAAGGTGACATCTTGCTCAGTAGCTCCCATATTAAATGTACCACCTTCAACAAGTACTAGATTTGGTCCAGCAATTTGACCTTCGTAATCTAATTTTTCGAAACCGCCCCAATCCGGGTCGTTATACTTTCTTCCTGTTGAATCTGATCTTTCCCCACCATCGCCTCTGTTACAAGAAGTTAACATTGCAGCTGAAAAAAGAAGTAAAAAACATAATTGCAAAAGATTTTTCATGCTCATTTTTAGTTAGAGGTTGACAAATATATAAAATAGAGTCAAGCTATATTGAAAATTTCTCCATCAATTGGACGCATAAATTATACCACACTCACCTAAACAAGCTTAAGCAGTCATTTAACTTGGATGGCGGCTGTGTTACACGTTCCATATTAATAAGTATTCCTATTTCGTGGCTTCCTCCCGTATCTATTGATAATGAGGAAACTGTGAAGTCAAAACTATAACTGATTTTAACAGCACCGGTCCGTACCCCTAAAGATGCTATCACCGCATCAGGGTTAGAAAACGCATGCCTATACCAAGCTCCGACAAGTAATTGTCGATAACTCGTATATGCTCCAAAAGTCAATTGTGAAAAATCAGCCTGTCTTACGTAAAGGACATTTGGAGTTATAAACGCACCTTCGTCTTTTTTATTTCTTCCTTCTTCCAAATTTATTTGAAACCCTCCATGAAATGAGATCCTCATCGGCAATCCTGCAAAAGTGTTTCCTCCATTTAAAAAGGAGTCATCTGGTGAGGTTAAATGCTTGAAAGATAAACCAGCAAAAAACAATGGATTGTACAAAAGCAAGCCAGAGGAAACGTCAAAATAATTGTTTGATAGTTTATCTGGTTGTACCTCGAAACTTGGAAAAGGAGTCCCGCCCGGCGATACTCTGCCAAATTCTGGATCAATTTGATCTGGAAAAAATAATTTATTCCAATCCAATCTCGCATTGATAACGCCTGCTTCTATTCCTATTTTTAAATACATATCATCCTTAACCGGAAGCCTGTAAGCGTAAAAGGAAGAAATCTTTGTAGTCTTTAGCGCACCATCACCTGCACTATCTGTGGAAAGGTTTAAACCTAATCCTGATCGATATCTATCTACGTATTTATCAATAGATGCCGAATAGGTTTGATAAACATTTTGTACCAGCGGCCATTGATTTCTATAATTCAAGGCAACAGTAGAAGCGTAAGAATTCCCAGCAAACGCAGGATTTAGTTCTAATGGGGCGTTGTAAAACTGGCTAAATACAGGATCCTGTCCTCGGCAATACCAGGAAAACAAAAACAAGAAACTTATTATTAATACCTTTCTCAATGAATTAATTGGACAGTTGAATTAACAAAAATGACATTTTTATCCGAAAGTTGATCTTTATACAATAGCTAAACGTCAGAGTCGTTTAGTTTATGCAAATTTGATGCAACAAATTGTAGAATTTCTTTATTGAAATGAATATGAACAAACTGTTTCTTAGAATCCTAGTTTCCACTGCTATTATTTGCTTAACAGCAGGAATTTCTTTTTCACAAAATCAAAAGTCCATTTCTCAAATTGTAGAATGGCAGGAAATTGAAATTTCAGAAAAGCCTAACAACGAATCGAAGTTAAAAATATGGGATTGTGCAAACTGTCAGTATAACTATAAATCACCAGAGACACCTTATTGGACCAAACGTATAAAACTTCAATCGAATACGGTAGACAAAGTTTCTATTGAATCAATAGAAACCAGTTTTATTGATTTAAAAGATGCGAGAAGTTTGACTTCGCTCAGCGATGATTTTAAAATTGATTTTTGGGTATCTCAAGAAAGAAACGAATTCTACTTAATTGTAAAGATTGTTCCGTTTAGGAAAAACATATCAGGATATGAAAAATTGGAAAAATTTATTCTGAAGTATAGAGAACAAAACATAATCATTCCAGAAAGAAGAATGCCCACTACCCTAGTATCAAAACTCGCTGATGGTCAACTTTTCAAAATCGAAGTAACTGCCTCTGGAGTGTATGAGATTGGTTCTGATTTTTTACAAAATGCTGGATTGGATATTGCCTCGATCGATCCGACTAAAATTCAAATATTGGGTAATGGTGGAGGTAAGTTAAATTTAGGTCTAAACGAATATCGAGTAGATGACTTAAACGAATTGGCCATTGAAGTTACTGGTGAAACCGACGGCTCTTTTGATGCCAACGATAAGATTCGCTTTTATGCAGAAGGTGCAGATGTTTGGAAAGTAGAAAATTCACAATTGATTTTTGACAAAAACATTTACGACCAATCCAATTATTACTTCTTAAAAATTGGTTTTGAAAACGGAAAGAGAATTTCGAGTACAAATTCTCTGGGGTCCTCAGAATTTAGTTTCAACTCCTTTGACCATGCAGTGAGATATGAAGAAGACAAAGTAAATCTTTTAGGAGAATATGGATTGACTCAAGGATCCGGACAAGATTGGTATGGAGATAGATATGCAACCCTGCGGTCTTTTGATTACAGTCAAAATTTTAATCTCCCAAATCTAATTCCCGGTAGCGCTGCGATCAAAGCTGCATTCGCTGGTCGAAGTGGGAGTCTTTCTAATGTCTCTTTTCGAGTCAATCAAGAAAATTTCAATCTTCCTATAGGGGCTAGTCATGTTGAAGACGTTGAATCCATTTATGCTCAAAGAGTATTACTTGATGAATTGGTGGAATTACCAAATGGATCTCCTAGTATCCAAGTAGAATATCCTGATAATTTTGATTCAAATGTAGGTTGGATTGACTATGTAGAAATCTCATATTCTAGAGGCTTAAGATTGACAGAAAATCAAATGCATTTTCAAAAATTAAACTCTTCTGAGTTTAATACAGCAGAGTTTGAATTTCAAGAATTAAATGATTCTAGGATATGGGATATAACACAATTGGAAGAAAACAAAGAGTTGGACGTTCTCTCTAACGGCAAATTTTCATTTGACACCAACAATGAGGTTAAACGATTTATTGCTTTCAACAGCTATTTGTCCCCGACTTCGATTCAAGAAATCCAAAATCAAAATCTGCATGCGATTGAAGACATAGAGCTCGTTATTATTTATCATCCTGATTTTGAAGAAGCTGCTATGCGCTTAAAACAACATCGTGACAATGTAAATCCTTTACATTCAGTTTTGGTGAACATAAACGATGTGTATAACGAGTTTTCAAGTGGTAGAATTGATCCAACAGCTATTCGAAATTTTGCCAAAATGATTTATGATCGGACGGACAATTTTAATTACTTGTTGCTTTTTGGAGATGGAACATATGATTTCAGAAACATAATGCCAGATGTTCCCAATGGAAACTTCATCCCTACTTTTCAAACTTTAAAATCTTTGGATCCAGTAGAGTCTTTTCCTTCTGATGATTACTATTGTTTACTTAGCGATAACGAAGGAAGCAGCTTAAGAGGTGAACTGGACATAGCGGTGGGAAGAATAACCGCCAAAAACATTGAAGAAGCTAACGTGGTGGTTAACAAAATCATTCATTACGAAACCAGTCCGAATACACTTGGAGATTGGCGATTAAAATTACTTTTCAATGCGGACGATGAAGATTCTAACACGCATCTTTTTCAGGCTGATGATATAGCAACAAAAACTGAAGAAAGTCATCCAGTATTTAACCAATCAAAGATCTTTTGGGATGCCTATGTTCAAGAATCTACTCCGGGAGGAGATCGATATCCTGATGCCAATCTTGCTTTGAATAAAGCCATTAACTCCGGCGTTTTACTGACAAATTATCTTGGACATGGTGGGTCAAAAGGATGGTCACAGGAGAGAGTTTTAAAGGTTAATGACATTCAGGGCTATACGAATTATGACAAACTGACCACATTTATTACAGCTACATGCTCCTTTACAGGATATGATGATCCTGCAATTAATACTGCAGGAGAAATTTGTTTGTCTAATCCTTCAGGAGGTGCAGTGGCTCTGTTGACTACTACTCGTGCAGTTTATGTATCCGGAAATAAGAGGTTAACAGAAGCAGTATATGATACGATCTTCACTCGAGAAGAAGGTAAATATTTTAGGTTAGGTGAAATTATGCGACGGGCCAAAAACAGTAATGCCTCAGATACACTTGGTACCAATGCTCGAAAATTTGCATTGATTGGAGACCCAACCATGAAATTATTAATTCCAGAATTTGATATTTATACAAGTTCTATCAATGGTCAAACGGTAACCACAAGTGCCCTTGATACTATTGGTGCTTTAGAGAAAGTAACGATAGAAGGATTTGTAGGAAATTACGATGGTACCGTCAAAACTGATTTTAACGGGTTAGTATACCCTACTATTTATGACAAACAAACCTCTATCGAAACACTATCTAATGACAATACGAATAAGGTCAAATTTGATGTGTATCGAAATATTATTTTCAAAGGTACTGCTACGGTAACCAATGGCCTATTTTCATTTTCATTTGTGGTACCACAGGATATCGATTATTCATTTGGCAATGGCAAAATAAGTTATTACGCTACTGATCAAAACGGAAAAGATGCCTCTGGATTCTTCACCGATTTGGTAATTGGAGGGACAAGTCCCAATGGCGTAGTAGATGATCAAGGTCCTCAAATAGAATTATTCGTAGAAAACTTGAGTTTTGAATATGGAGATAATGTTCCAATGAACACCACGCTGATTGCTAAAATCAGTGACGACAATGGCATTAATATTACAGGAAACAGTATCGGTCATGATCTCACAGGAATATTAGATGAGAACGAAAATCAAAGTTTTATTCTGAATGAATTTTATCAAGCTGAAGTGGACGATTATACGAGTGGAACTGTTGAATTTCCATTAACAAATTTGGAATTGGGCATACATACGTTAAAAGTAAAAGCATGGGATATTGCAAACAACAGTGCAGAGGCAATGACTGAGTTTGTGGTAACGGATAGTGAAGAAAGCGCACTGAAAAACGTATTAAATTATCCTAATCCCTTCACTACCAATACAGCCTTCCAGTTTAACGGAGATTTTGGGAATGGTGCAGTTGATGTATTAGTGAATATTTATACACTGTCTGGCAAATTGGTGAAAACCATAGAAGCTAATAGTATCGCCTCAAATGGCTACATTAGCGATATAAACTGGAATGGTAAAGATGATTTTGAGGATAATCTAGCTAAAGGAATTTATCTTTATAAAATAAAAGCGCGCTCCGATCAGTTTAGTATAAGTCAAGAAAGCCAATTTGAAAAGCTTGTCATATTAAAATAGTAAGTCATATAATCTTATCTTTATCTTTTATAATTCGAATAGCATGAGGAAGTTTTTGCCATTACTGGTAATTTTTTGTTGTCTCGTACTGAGTTCAACTAATCTATCTGCACAATTTAATCCTGCCAAGGGTTGTATTGTAGATTTATCAACTGGGGAATGTTTACCCAACACTATATTATCCGCTGTACCTTTTTTAAGAATTATTCCAGACGCTAGATCTGGCGCGATGGGTGATGCCGGAATTGGATTAAATCCTGACCCTAACGCAATGCATTTTAATTCTGCGAAGCTGGCATTTGTAGATAAAGAAATGAGTATCTCCGCGACTTATACACCTTGGTTAAGAGATCTAGGTCTTGATGATGTATATCTAGCCTATTTATCCGGTTTTAGACAAATTGATGAGCTTTCTAGCGTAGGTTTTGGCTTGAGGTTCTTCTCCTTGGGAGACATCAATTTTACTGGTCCGAATGGTGAAAACACTGGATTTGGAAGCCCGAGAGAGTTAGAATTTGCGGTAGGATATGCTAGAAAATTAGGTGAAAACTTTTCAACCGGTTTAAATGCAAAATATATTTATTCTAACTTGGCATCTGGTCAAAGCGTTCAAGGCATAGACATCAATGCAGCCAACGCATTTGCTGTGGATTTATCCTTGTTTTACACAAAGCCTATCACCATTTCTTCTTATGAAAGTGATTTGAACATCGGTATGACAATTTCGGATGTAGGTTCAAAAATAACCTACACGAATAATTCGGCAAAAGACTTCTTACCAATGAATATGGGACTTGGTGCTGGATTAACCATAAACTTTGATGAGTTTAATCAGATGACATTTGCTTTTGATATTAACAAATTACTCTTACCTACTCCTGTAAGTAATAGTATTTGTGAAGAAGTGAATGGAATTTTAGAATGTGTGGACAACCCACTATGGGATGAAAACAACAATAATATTGCGGATTACAGAGAGCAAGGAATGTTTAATGCTTTGTTGGGGTCTTTTGGAGATGCCCAAGGAGGTTTTTCAGAAGAATTGAAAGAATTAAATTATTCATTCGGCATTGAATACTGGTATGACCAACAGTTTGCCGTAAGAACGGGTTATTATTACGAAAACCAATTGAAAGGAAACAGGCAGTTTTTAACTGTTGGTCTTGGTTTGAAATACAACGTATTTGGTTTGAATCTATCCTACTTAGTTCCTACAAACAACAGAAGAAATCCACTAGACAATACCCTTAGATTTAGTTTGATATTTGACTTTACACAAGAAGCAGATTTATAAAAATCTAAATACAGATAAAGCAAAAGGGGAAGAACTTTCGTTCTTCCCCTTTTTTAATACCAATAAGCCGGATTCTGTTCGCATTTTTAAACATAAAAACACGCCTTATCATTTATCTACTCTGCCTACCCCTTTCAGCTCAGTCAGACTGAATCAAGCGAGTAACTTTTTGGACGAATCCACTGAAATATACATGACATTTCAACCCACAAGGTTTACCCAACAGTAAAATTACTTTCACTATTTGTGAGCTCTTACCTCACATTTTCACCCTTACCACGCCAAAGGCGGGCGGTTTAGCTTTCTGTGGCACTTTCTGTATCCCGAAAAAAATCGGAACCCCATGTATTAAATGGTATGGTACTCTGTGTTGTCCGGACTTTCCTCATACCGAACTTTACGGCATGCGATAAGGTGATATCGCAACAAAACTACATCAATTAATTCCTATTAAATAAAGGGATATCATATTGCATTTTAATTTAATATGTAATTGTACTAATTTTGAGTAGATTAACTCAAACAAACATCGCAAAGCAATTATTAATTAATAAGATTCTATTCGTTGGGACTCTTCTAGGTTTCATATGCTGTTGTATTGCTTTTCAATGGTCAAAATCCACTATTTCTCCTGAATCAGAAATCAAAAAAATCCAAGAAATTGTTCAAGACGAATTGAGTTCTTCGGAGAAATATATTCCAGCGAATATGGATTTCCCATCAGAGTTAGACAAACTAATAAACGACAACGAAGGCCAGGATTTCTTGACGCTCAAGTTGAATATCTACAAAGAAAACAGACTCATTTTTTGGAATCATCCAGAAATCATAGATACCTCTTTACAAAGTAAAAAGGCCGTTTGGATTGATAGAGGACAATCTTATACGACCCTAAGAGCAATCAATATCTTTGACACCAAACAGGGTGTAAAAGCTGAGATATTGGACAAAATTGAAAGCCAATATCGTTTTAAAGCAAGTCAAACAAGCCAAAATCACGTTCTAGAGCTTCCTGATTCGTCAATTCCTCTATCTTTTTCTAAAAAACCAAATACTTCCAAGGCGAAGAATCTTGGAATAGTCTCTTTACTTTTCTTCTTTTTGTTTCTCTATGCCTTGCTGTGGTCATTTTTTAATCGTTACGCCTTTTACTATGGACCATTTAAGGCTGCAATGATAGTAACCATCACGGCATTTACAATAAAATGGGTAACTACCTTATTGCCCTTCCATGAAATCTATTATCAGACTTCATATTTTACTATTGACAATCCCTCTTCTTTCTGGCATCCTAGCCCGTTTGACTTTAGCATATCCAGTTTAAGTCTTTTATTTATCTGCGCCGTTCTCGCACGAATACCCATTGGCAAACCAAAGGACCTATTCCAGCTTCCAGGATTAGTCATTTTGTATTGCCTTCCCATTGCACTTTGGATATTGTTTTCGTACTCTTCGAAAAACTTGATACTGACCAATTTGAGTATTGTGGATGCCAATCAAATGGTCAGTCCCAATTCTATCCGGCTGTTCTCATTTCTATCCCTTACTGGAATATTACTTGCTAATTTTACCCTACATTTTAAAATAAGCCAATTATCCAAAGCCTGGAATATTTCGAATATTGGAAAAATATTGAGCTTTGCTGCAGCTGGTGCAATAAACTTTTTTCCTTTTACCAAGCTTGTGGCATTCCCAAATTATTTCTTATTCCTAAGTGGTCTTTTTGTCATATTCTTAATTCAAGATCTATTTGCTGACACGAAAAGAAAAAATTTGCCTTGGGCTATTTGGTGGATCTTATTGCACTCTGCATTTATTTCTGCCTTAATTTTTGGCCAAGCGTTTACTAAAAGAATTGCTGAGAGAAACGATTTTTTACAATCCGTTTATACTAAAGACAAATACGTTGATAATCGAAACATTGACATAATTAAGACGGATATTTTGCAGAGCGGCTTGATTGACAAAATCTCTGATCTGCCCTCTCCTCTCAAGTTTGAAAAAAAGGATATTCTTGAGTTTCAAAATTCTAAATGGTCTAATAAAAGATTGGTAGAAAAATTCACGGCCATTGATGTATATATTTTTGATAGTTATGGCAATGCTTACTTTAACCATGACTTCAGTAACGAAGATGATTTAATTCAAGAAATTCAATTCGCAAAGCACATCTCTCCAGATGTTTATTATAATCCCTTTGAAGAAAAATATATTTTAAAATATTACACCGAGAATGAATCTTTTCCGGGCGAAAGGCTTCGGATTTATTTTAGTTTACAAAAAAAGAATCCCAACCAACAGAATATTTTGCACACCGATTTTGCGGTTTATAAAAATGGAGAGCTTATTAAGGAAGAAAATTTCGGCAACAGTGACATTGATCAATATGCCAATTTATCTGCGGGCAGTTTTTTCATCAATAGAGAATCTATTATAGTCTTGGACCGCAAAGAAGGTATCAAACTAGTCTCTGTTGAACGCATCGCAAGTCTGCTCAAACCGATTTCTATTTTTTCATTTTGTTTCTTGTTTTTGGGCATACTACTTTCTTTAATTGCCTTGCTAAATACAGTATTCCCTTTCCTTCCAGAAGGTTTACAGCTCAAATTTGGCAAAACAAATTCGCTGCGTACTCGACTTCAGATCATGGTGATTTCGCTTGTAATCCTTGCTTTCTTTTTTATTGGCTTAGCCTCTTTTTATTATTTCAAAAATGTTCTAGAAATAAGTCAACAGGAAGAATTTGCAACAGAACTGGAAAAAATCCGCAAAGACGTCAACTCTGTCACAAGAAGCGCTTTGGATAAAGAAGGATCAATTGTGATATTAAGTAATTCTTTGAAAGAGTTAAGCAGCATTCATGGTGTAGATTTGAGCCTTTACAATTCGAATGCTTTTTTGGTTAATTCGAGTCAATCTAAAAAAGAAGCCAATTTGGATTTTCTTACAGCCTCAGTATTTAGCAAAGATATTGGACTAGCGAGTCTAACTAAAGAAAAGGATCAATTTGTAAGTTTTATCGCCTTACAAAGATTAAATCCCATTCCCTATGGATATCTTGAAGTAGAACACAAAAGAAGTAATCTGATCAGAGATAGGCTTAAAGATTTTGTGTCGACTATATTAAATCTATATGTATTTTTATTTCTGTTGGCTGGAGCTATTGCAATCAGTATTGCAAATTCGATCAGCTACCCGCTTACTGTCCTTTCAGAAAAATTAAAACAAACCAAACTTGGTAAGAAAAACGAAAAATTGGATTGGAAAAGTAATGATGAGATCGGGGTACTCATAAAAGAGTACAATGGCATGTTGTCTCAATTGGAGGAAAGCGCCTTACTCCTGGCTAAAAACGAAAGAGATCATGCTTGGAGAGAAATGGCCAAACAAGTAGCACATGAAGTAAAGAATCCTCTAACTCCAATGAAATTATCTGTACAATCTTTAAACCGAGCGATAAAGGCGGATCCAGATAATGCAGAAGCACTAATTAAAAAAGTTAGCAATACCCTTGTGGAGCAAATTGATACTTTGGCAGAAATTGCAAATTCTTTTTCTTCTTTAGCCAAAATGCCAATTGCCACAAAAGAAGAAATTTCACTGAATCGAATTATCGAACAGGTTTATGATTTGTTTGATGAAGAAAATTCCAATTTTGAATTAACCTTACCAAAAGAGAACTTAATTGTTTTTGCCGATGGGAAACAACTTACTCGTGTATTAAATAATTTGGTCAAAAATGCGCTTCAAGCCATTCCTGAAGACAGAGCGGCTCAAATTTATTTAAAACTGCGTCGTATTGGAGATTTCGCTCAAATTGAAGTTAAGGACAATGGAGTTGGCATCCCTGAGGATAAAAGATCTCAAATATTTACCCCTAATTTTACAACCAAATCAACCGGCAGTGGGCTTGGCCTAGCCATGTGTGCCAACATCGTAGAAACTTTACAGGGCAAAATTTACTTCGAAACCGAAGAGCACGTTGGCACTCGTTTTTATGTTGAAATCCCTTTGACTATCAGTAGTGCTTTCTAATTGTAGCCTTGCTAAACTTATTGCGGCAATTTTTGTTTTAACTTAGACTTATTCAAGCGTTAAAATGATTTATGTACTTATTGCTCTAGGCACTGCGATAACCATGGAATTTGTAGCATGGTTTACCCATAAATTTGTTATGCATGGACTGTTGTGGTCTTGGCATGAAGACCATCACAAACCCCATACGGTCGAAGGCTTTTTCGAAAAAAACGATCTATTTTTTCTTGTCTTTGCAGTGCCAAGTTTCTTATGTTATTTGATAGGAGGACTTGTACCAGGTTATCTGTGGCTCCTTGCCATTGGCGTAGGAATTTCGATTTACGGTTTAATATACTTTTTAATTCATGATGTGTATATCCATCAAAGGTTCAAATGGTTTCGTCAATTAGACAGCAAATACAGTCGAGCTATTTTGAGAGCACATGGTTCTCATCATGCAAAACAAACCAAAGAAGATTGTGAATCCTTTGGCCTCCTGGTTGTTAATCCGAAGTATTTTAGAAAACGGAAAAGAACCGCAGCTTCGGAAGACCTAAAAAACAATGAGATTTATATTTCGAAAGAAATCTAACTTTCTCTAAAATCCTTGTACTCCGGAGTGCGTTTCATCATCTGAGCCATTACCGTTTCGACTTGATTGTGTTGTAAAAGTATTTGTCCCTGCAGCTTTGATTCTAGCATCAAACCTTCCTCTTCATTTAAATAAGGTGCGTTATTAAACAAACGCTTGGCTTTAACAATAGCGGTTGGACTTTTACTTGAAATCGTTTTTGCCAAAGCTTGTGCATCCTCCATTGGATTAACTGAAACATGAGTGGCAAAACCAAAATGCACCGCTTCTTCTCCACTAAACTCCCGATTAGTAAAGGTTAATTCTTTGAGTACATCTTCTCGTACATTATGTCGCCAAAGTTGCGTTCCAGCCATATCCGGAATTATTCCCCATTTCATTTCCAAAATTGACAATCTAGTTTTTGGATGAACAAACTTAATGTCTGCACCTGAAAGTATTTGTAATCCACCTCCAAATGCAATTCCGTGTATAGCAGCAATTACGGGTACCGGACATCTTCTCCATACCCAACTAACCTCTTGCCATCTATTTGCGATGCCATGTGTTCGAGCTTCTATGGTACCTGGTTGTGGAAAAGCATCAGGATCACCAAACATTTTGGTATCCAAGCCTGCGCTAAATACCGTTCCAGCACCGGTCAGTACGACACATCGGATGGATGGGTTTTCACTAATTTCCTTACCTACCGTAATGATTTGTTTAAACATCTCGTCATCCAAAGCATTCATCTTTTCTGGTCGATTTAAAGTTACAGTTGCAATGTGGTTTTCGATAGTAGATAAAACTCGATTCATAGGCTTAATTTTACGAAAGAAAAATATTGGATAACTTGCGTCGAAACTAAGACAAGTTTACGCAATTATGATCTTAGTGAAATTAAAATTTTAACTTAGAGTTAAATTTTTAAACTTTCTAACGATTAAATTCATTGAATTAGCAACTCTTTCTAATGAAATACAGAATTAAAAAAGTAGCAGTCCTCGGTTCCGGTGTCATGGGTTCGGGTATTGCTTGTCATTTGGCCAATGTGGGTTATGACGTGACCTTACTAGACATCGTTCCATTCAACCTGAGTGAGGAGGATGCTAAGAATCCAGCCATTCGGAATTCTATCGTAAATGGAGCCTTAAAAACGGCTGTTAAGTCCAAGCCAGCTCCGCTTTATGATAAAGCTATGGCCTCAAGAATCCAAACAGGAAATTTTGAAGATGACTTAAATAAAATTGCAAATGCCGATTGGATTATTGAAGTGATCATCGAAAACTTGGACATCAAGAAACAGCTGTATGCAAAAGTAGAAGAGCATAGAACACCCGGAACTTTGATTACTTCCAATACCTCGAGTATTCCGATTAACATGTTGGTGGAGGGAAGATCAGAGGATTTTGCTAAGCATTTTTGTGGGACACACTTTTTTAATCCGCCTAGATACTTGCCTTTGTTTGAGGTTATCCCTCATACTGGAACAGACCCTTCGGTAACGGATTTCTTCATGTCGTTTGGTGACACTTTCTTAGGAAAGAAAACAGTCCTTTGCAAGGATACTCCTGGCTTTATCGGCAATCGAATTGGAGTTTCTTCAGGGGTCAAACTCATGAAACTTACAGAGAAGTATGACATGAGTATTGAGGAGGTAGATGCTATTGCTGGGACATTAATCTTCAGACCAAATACAGCACATTTTAGGCTTCAAGATTTAGTTGGAATTGATACTGGAGATAAGGTTACCAAATTTGTAGTTGCCAACACCAAAGGCGATGAATTCCTTGATGGACTTAAAGGTGAAGCCTCTCCAGCTTACATGGATTTTTTGTTAGAAAATAAGTTTTTAGGAAATAAAACGAGAAAGGGATTTTATCAAAAAACCAAAGAGAAAGACGCCAAAGGAAAAACGATTATAAACGCACTAAACCTAAAAACTTTAGAATACGCCCCTTCAACCAGACCAAAGTCTGACCATATTAAAGCGGCAAAAAAGATAGAATCGGTTTCGAAGCGGTTGGATTTTTTATTGAATAGCGAAGAAAAAGAAAGTCAGTTTCTAAAAGAATATTTCGCCTTTCTCTTTTCGTACAGCGCCAATCGAGTCCCTGAAATATCGGATCAGTATTATAGTGTAGATGACGCGATGCGTGCTGGATATATGTGGGATTTAGGTCCATTTGAAATCTGGGACAAGTTTGGTTTTGCTAAGGGAGTAGACCTTATGAAGGCTCATGATTTGAAAATTGCTCCTTGGATTAGCGAAATGCAAAGCAAAGGATTAGATGCCTTTTATACGTGGGATAAGGGCGTTCGTAAGTTTATCAATTTGGATTCTTATCAATACGAAGCCGTTCCTGGAACTGAAGGTAAAATTGTCTTAGAAGGATTAAGAGGCAATGCACCCGTATTGAAGAACAGCGAGGCTATCGTTCATGATCTTGGTGATGGTGTGATGTGTGTTGAATTTATCAGTAAGAGCAATGCCATAGGTGAGGGAATTGGAAAAGCCATTCATGAGGCCATTCAAAAGGCCGAGGAGGAAGGTTGGAATGGTGTCGTCATTGGAAACAATGCGAAAAATTTTACTGTAGGGGCAAACCTTATGCCCGTGGGTATGATGGCCATGCAAAAAGATTTTGAAACCCTCGATAAAATGGTTGACGGTTTTCAACAATTGACCATGCTTTGCCGCACTTCTAAAGTTCCTGTTGTTTTAGCAGGTCAAGGTTATGTGTTTGGTGGCGGTTGCGAACTTTCGATGCATTGTGATGCAGCCATCATGGCGGCAGAGTCCTACATTGGTTTGGTAGAAGTTGGTGTTGGGTTAATACCTGGTGGAGGTGGAACTAAAGAAATGGCTCTTAGAGCCTCTGATGCTTATTTTGAAGGGGATGTACAAATTCCAACGTTGATAGAGCATTTTAAACCTATAGCTACCGCATCGGTTGCTACTTCTGCTCATGAAGCTTTTGGCTTAAATTTATTAACCAGCAAAGACGAAGTTTGCGTTAACGGATCTAAAAACATTGCCAGAGCAAAACAACGCGTTTTAGAATTGGCTAAAGATTATGTGCCAGCCTCTAAAAGAAATAATGTAGCGGTTTTGGGGCGTACTGGTTTATCGGCTCTTTACTCTGCCATCAATGAATTCAGGTTGGGCAATTACATGTCTGATTACGATGTTGAAATAGCGAGGAAGGTGGCTTATGTTATTTGCGGAGGAGATTTAACCGGTAATCAAAAAGTAAGTGAGCAATATCTTTTAGATATCGAGCGAGAAGCATTTTTGAGTTTATTAGGTAATCAACAAACATTGGATAGAATCCAACACATATTAGTTCATAACAAACCATTGAGAAATTAAGATGGAAGCATATATAATAAAAGGATATCGATCAGCAGTAGGTAAAGCTAAAAAAGGCGGATTTAGAAATTACAGATCTGATGATTTAGCAGTTGATGTCATTAAACACCTTATGGCTCAATGTCCAGAAGTAGATCCAACGACTATTGATGATGTTATTGTTGGATGTGCCAATCCTGAAGGAGAACAAGGGCTACAAGTTGGAAGATTAATTGCTGCAAGAGCATTAGGCAAAGAAGTACCTGGCATAACGATCAATAGATATTGTGCCTCGGGCTTAGAAGCCATTTCAATGGCTGTGGGTAAAATAAAAGCGGGATATGGACATCTGTATTTGGCTGGAGGAGCAGAAAGCATGAGCATGATTCCGATGACAGGATACAAGCTCGCGCCAAGCTACAAAGCCAATGTAGACAACATCAATTACCATGTGAGTATGGGGCATACCGCAGAAGCCGTTGCCGCAAAATATGGCATTACCAGAGAGGCAGCAGATGAGTTTTCGTATCAGTCGCACATGAAGGCGATCAATGCCATTGATGGTGGAAAATTTACAGATCAAATCGTACCGGTTGAGGTCGAAGAAGTGTTTGTAAAAGATGGTACAAGAGTAAGTGCTTCACATGTTGTGGATACCGATGAAGGAATTAGAAGAAGTACGACAGTCGAAGGCCTTGCCAAACTGAGAGCAGTGTTTAAAATGGGTGGAACAGTAACTGCGGGCAATTCTTCACAAACTTCTGATGGTGCCGCTTTTACTTTGGTCGCTAGTGAAGAAATGGTCAAAAAATTAAATCTACAACCTATTGCGAAATTAGTTTCTTGTGCAGTTGGTGGAGTGGATCCTTTGTACATGGGAATAGGTCCTTGCGTGGCAATCCCAAAGGCACTCAAACAAGCGGGTCTTGAATTAAAAGACATTGATCAAATAGAACTCAATGAAGCCTTTGCCGCGCAATCCTTAGCAGTGATACAAGAAGCAGGTCTAAATCCTGAAGTAGTCAATGTAAATGGAGGAGCGATTGCTTTAGGACACCCACTAGGATGTACGGGAGCAAAATTGAGTATTCAATTACTTAATGAGATGAAACTTCGCGATCAAAAATATGGGATGGTTACTGCCTGTGTAGGAGGTGGTCAAGGGATAGCCGGTATTTTTGAAAGATTGAATTAAATCCAGTCAGTTTTCTAAGCGCTTAAACCTTTTTCTTTTTTAATAGTCAAAGTGAAAAACAGGGAGTCTTGTTGATTGTCTTAATTAACTTTAAGATTTAATTCTGATGTTCATTCACCGAAGCCATGAAACTGAAACTTCTACTTTTATTTATTGCGAGCTCCTTATGCTCACATGATGTTCAAACGGCGTTCTTTACCATCAAACAAAAATCCGATACGGTTTTTGTCGAAATGATATTTGAAACAGATGATATTGTCGAAGCACTAAATGCTCCAAGCGAAAATATTTCTACTTCGCAGATGCAAACCTATTTGGAAAAACATTTTCAGATTGAAGTAAACGATATCCCCTACTCATATCGTATCAGCAAACCAAAATCCAAGAAGGGTCATTTAAAATGTAAAGCAATCTTAAATCAGTCGATTGAAAAAATCGAATCCATCAAGATCAGCAATGATTGTCTTCTACATATAGAGGATCACTCCAACATTATTGAAATTAGGTTGAACGATCAAGAAAGAGATTTCTTAATGAACAAAGACCGAACATCCATTCAAATAAGCCTTTAAGTCCTCATCATGAAATGCATCTACTCCTTCTTTGTTCTACTTTTCTCTTTTTTTATTAATGTCGAAGTTTTTTCCCAAAACAGCTCACCTAACATCCTGCTGATCATTGCAGATGACTTAGGCATTGATGCTTTGGAAGGTTTTGGAGCTGAGGTTAATAATTTTCCAAATACTCCAAATATTCAGGCCTTAAAAGACAATGGAGTAACTTATCTAAATACCTGGGCGACTCCCCTTTGCACTCCTACTAGATCGAGTATAATGAGTGGAAAATATGCGACCAAAACTGGGGTATATCAAGTACCCGGAAATCTTGGGTTGGAACACGAATCTATTTTTAATTATCTAAATGAAAATGCTCCGGTCGATTATGCCAAAGCAGTCATTGGCAAATGGCATATTTCAGATCCTGTAAACGTTAGTCATCCTTTCGAGCATGGAGTAGATCACTATGAGGGAGTCATCAGCGGAGGCATTCAAGATTATTACGATTGGCAAAAAGTGGAAAATGGACAAACTGTAAACATTCAAGAATATGTCACCAGCCATTTTACCAATGCAGCTATTGACTGGATCGACGATCAAAATCAACCTTGGTTTTTGTGGTTGGCGCATATTGCTCCGCACTCCCCTTTTCAAGTGCCTCCAGAAGGACTGTATAGTGTCCCTAACCCCACATCAAACCGACAGATATATAATGCAAGCATCGAAGCCTTAGATCATGAAATTGGACGATTGATCGGAAGTTTAGATCAAAGCACTTTAGAAAACACCATAATTATTTTTATTGGTGACAATGGAACTCCTAACAGTGTCCTTCGATATTTTCCAACTGGTCATGGCAAAGGAACAACACATGAAGGAGGATTACGTGTACCGATGATCATTAGCGGGGAGGCAGTTACGAGAAAAGGTGAAACAGAAAATGGCTTGACTCAGGTTAACGACATTCATGCTACTATTATCGAGCTCTGTTCCAATGAACTCGAAGGGGGTATTTACAACAGTTACAGTTTGGCACCCTCACTTTCCACACCTAATGCAATAGAACGAAATTATGTCTATGCAGATTTCCAAAATGAAGACACCACGTATTGGGCCATTCGAAATCAGCAATACAAATTGATGGTTGATGACAGTGGCAACATCGAGTTCTTTGATGTGCTTGATGATATAAGGGAAACCAACGATATTTTTCCGTTGATTAATCCAACACAACTTGACATAATGCAAGAATTATCTGAAGAGATGGATGCGATACGAAATGGTTGGTCTTGTCAGGATTTTATTTTAAATGGAAATGAAGTAACGATCGATGATTGCAACGTGGTGTGTAATGAAGAAGATGTGTTGAGTACAGAAAACATCGGATGTTGCGAAGTGCCTTCAGATCCGAGCGTATACTATGAGTTTGAAGACAACAATCAACGGCATATTTATTCTAATGGATTCCCTAACCACGACTATTGTTATAATCCAAACAATATTCCTGTGCAGAGCTACCATTATTTTCGAGTAGACAAGGCCCCTACCATTGCCAATGAGATCACACAAATCATCAGAGATAATGGAAGGCCTGCTAGGCACTTTGGGGTTGCTCTAAATGGAGTAATACTTTCCCCTGCGCCTGGGACACCTTTTATCTATGTCAACAAAAACACGGGTGAATTTAATTGGGACTGGGTGTTTGAGCCCACCAACAATCAAGGCGATGAGATGGGGCAAGTACGCTTAGATTGCGCAACGGCACATACTAATGGAAACGGCTATCACTATCATGGAGAGATGTTTGAATATCTCGAAACAATCGAACCAGGCATAACTTCTGCGACGACGTTAACTGAGCCATATCATATTGGATGGGCATCAGACGGACATCCTATTGTGTATAAATTTGGACCCAATGCAAATGGGACTTTAGTTGAACTGCAACCCAGTTTTAGACTTAAATCTGGCGAAAGACCAGGCGATGGAATTGTTGCGCCGTGCGGCCCATATACTGGCAAGTATACTGTGGATTATGAGTACGTAAATGGTCTAGGTGATTTGGATGAATGCAATGGTATACAATCATCGATCACAATTGAAACTGCTTTGGGCACAGAAACCTTTGAATACTTCTATGTGATTAGTTCCTCCTTTCCACAAATCCCAAGATGTTTGGTTGGAAACATCAGTTTGGATTTTGAAAATTCTGCAGTAGATATAATAGGTGTAGATATGGATGGCGATGGATATCTTGATCTTTTCGATTGTGATGATAATGACCCAATGATAAATCCTAGTGCTGAAGAAATCCCAAACAATGGAATTGATGAGGACTGTATGGATGGAGATTTGATCACATCTGTAGATGACATAGACGTCTTTGGCATTGAAATGTATCCTAATCCTGCATCGGATAAGGTTTATTTTGTTTCAGAAAAAGGATATACATTTCAAATCGAAATCTTTGATGCATTGGGTAAAAAAGTAGCTGGAGCAAACCATCCATCTGAAATAGACTTGACTCGATATACTACAGGAATGTATTTAGTGCGTATTAAAGTTGGAGAGCAAACAAATGTAAGGCGATTGATTGTTAATCATTAAGTTGAGGTTTCGGAAAAAGATTGTTCCTCCTTTAAACCTTTCGTATTTTGTATGGTCTAAGCTTTAGACTATTTATTACCCTGAAAATCTACCCACCTACATGGTTTTCACTTATCATTTAAATTATGATAAAATCATTTATCGAAAAGTGCATTTACCTATTTATCTGTCTTTGTATCTATCAACAGAGTATAGCTCAGATTTATGAAGACAAGTTTGGAGCTGGCAACACCGCAGGTGTAAAAATATCCACCAGTTCTTCTCAAGGGGACAACGAGGGCAACCATACCTTAAATGGTACGGGCTATTTTCCTGATCTCGCAGGAGCCTCAAGATTTCTTGGACAAGCTACTCTGGGTGCAACCTATGAAGAAATCGAATATGTTACACAAATTGGAGTGGACAAATGGATCGAAGAGCAAATGGCAATGCCCCATCTTTCGTATTTTGAAAAATTCGAATTACTGGCGACTGAAGTAAATCAGTTTATTCAAACTGTACATCCCGGTGAAGTCATGGATAATCCAGGAGAGCTTTCCGGATTCGTTTTTTGGAACGCCGCTTTAAAAGATCCCGATGTATTGCGAAATAAAGCAGCTTATGCTTTAATTCAACTTTTGGTCACTTCAAGGGCAAGTATAATTTTAAACGATGCCGCAAAAGGTCATATGAGTTATTATGACATCTTATATAAGGGTGCCTTTGGTAATTACCGCGATATGTTAGATGGCATAACTCATCATTTGATGATGGGTGCTTATTTAAGTCACTTTCAAAATATAAAAGGAGACCCTTCGCTGGGTACTTTACCCGATGAAAATTATGCACGAGAAATCATGCAACTTTTTACTATTGGATTGCACGAACTAAACATAGACGGAAGTTATAAATTAGACGCTGATGGAAATAAAATCCCAACGTATAGCATAGCCGATGTGCAAGAATTGGCCAAAGTGTTTACAGGGCTTTCTGGTGGTGCGTATGATTTAGATCGCTTCCCACAGTTGGCTGGAGTTCCTTTGACTTTTGACAGAGCTCTAAACCGATACGACATGACTGTGCCAATGATCATGTATCAAGAATATCATGATGAAAGCACAAAAGAACTAGTGGACGGCACAATTATCCCTGCAGGTCAACCCGGTGAGCAAGACATACAAATGGCCATTGATGCTCTTTTTTACCATCCAAATGTCGGCCCTTTTGTGGCTAGAAGATTAATACAGCAGTTGGTCAAATCTAATCCTACTCCAGCCTATATTAAAAGAGTTGCTTTGGCATTTAACGACAATGGTAAAGGAACGAGAGGAGACATGGCTGCAGTATTTAAAGCCATTCTCCTGGATCCTGAGGCTAGAAATTGTAGTTGGCTAGACGATGCTAGAAATGGAAGAATGAAACAACCTATGGAACGCAGCGCAAATTTATTTCGTGCTTTTAACATCAACAGTCCCTCTGGAAGAGTTTGGTTTGATGATGGCAGGTTGATGTTGGAAAGTTTAGGTCAAGCCTATATGGCTGCACCATCTGTATTTAATTTCTTCACGCCATTCTATGCCGAAGACGAACATGTTGAGCCTAACAATATGGTTTCACCAGAGTTCCAAATTCTGCATGCCGTTACATCTATCAACTATTTCAATTCAGTTGAAGATGGTATAAAAGATCGCCCTTTCCGAAATCGAACTAGAGTGAACAATAACAATCCGCGTCTGGCTTACAACAACGCGGACGATCCCTTTTTAGATTTCAGTGATGAATTGACAGAGCTACAAAACAACGGATTGACTGGATTAATGGATCGCTTGGATATTTTACTATGCCATGGCTCATTAGGTGATGGTGCCAGAACTATTATTCTTTCGGCATTACAGGAACTTCAAGATTCAGGGCAGGCAGATGAAATCGATATTATTCATAATGCTTTGTACTTTATTTTGGTTTCACCAGATTATGTGATTTTGGAATAAACATTCTACCTGTTTCAATCACTCACTTCATCAAATAGAAAAAATGTCACATAAACATAAATTAACAAGAAGAAAATTTTTAGGCACCTTGTCTCTGGGCTGTGCGTCTTTGGGTGTAACCCCCTTATACTCCGGAGTAACGAATCTAGGCTTAATGAATGCCGCGGCGGCAGCTAACCGTTCAACTTTTGGAACCAATGGATATAAAGGCTTAGTATGTATTATGCTCTCTGGTGGTAACGATAGCTTTAATATGTTGATCCCACGTGGTCAAAGCGAATACCAACAATATGCAGAAGCAAGAGGAAATCTAGCCATACCTCAAAACGAGCTTTTGGAAATAAATCCGAGCAACACTTCTGGAATCGAATTTGGATTACATCCGTCACTAACTAATCTGCAAAATCTTTTCGAAAATGAAAACGCTGCATTTATTGCTAATGTAGGCGCCTTGGTAGAACCAATATCTGTGCAAGATTACAATGATGACATCAGTTTACCTATTGGGTTGTTCTCTCATCTTGATCAAAGAAACCATTGGCAGACTAGCGTGCCTCAAAACATCAATTCTTTAGGTTGGGGTGGAAGGCTTGCGGACATTATGCAAACCAACAACAGCAATCAAGATGTATCCATGAACATTTCGTTGGACGGTGTGAATATTTTTCAGAAAGGAAACGTCATTCAAGAATTTGCAATTGGATTCCAAAATAATGGGAGTGTATTACTTAATGGATCTGATCAAAATGATTTCTACAACAATTTAAAAAGACAAACCTTAGACAACCTCCTCGATCAGAGTTACCACAACATACTTAAAACTGCATTTGCAGATACTGTAGTTGACTCCAACAACAGTTCGTTCAGCTTTAGCTCAGCGATCGCAAATGCGACACCGATCACTACTCCATTTGGCGATGATAATTTCTCTCAAAAACTGTTGATGGTTGCCAAGACTATTGCTGCGCGTAACACTTTAGGGGTTTGCAACCAAACCTTTTTTGTAGAACTCGGTGGCTGGGACAACCATGATGATCTATTGCTAGATCACTCCGCACTTTTGAGTCAACTTGATGCAGCTATCGGATCTTTTAATGCCGCAATGGTTGAGTTAGGCGTAGGTGACGATGTCATTGGTTTTACCATGTCTGATTTTGGCCGAAAACTTATTTCCAATGGAGATGGCACGGATCATGCTTGGGGCGGAAATTCGATCGTTTTTGGAAACGCCGTAAATGGTAAAAAAATTTATGGTCAATATCCAGAATTGTATCTTGACAACCCATTGGATTTAGGTGGAGGAAGATTAGTACCCACGACATCTTGCGACGAGTATTTCGCAGAGTTGGCACTTTGGTTCGGGGCTTCGCCTTCCGACCTCTATCAAATATTTCCTAACATCACAAACTTTTGGACTCCTGATCCAAACGGTCCTTTAGGAATGTTTTCCTAACGCCACTCAAATCAACAACATGAAAAATTTACTATATATACTTCTCTTTTTAGTACCGCCGCAATTCGTTGTTGCGCAATGTGGTGAAAACGGAAATTACTGGAATGAGAGCTGGGTATCCTGCACTACTTCTCAAAATCCGAATTCAATAAGAGGAAATACACATTGGATTCTTTACGACTTTGATGAAACGCAGTTTATTGACTCCTTGCATGTTTGGAACGCCAATCGGATTGGCGAAAGTGGTTGGGGTGCCAAAGAAGTGGTGATTGATTATAGTCCCGACGGTATAGAATGGATCGAAATGAACCAATTTACCTTTCCTAAAGCCAACGAAAGCGACGATTACGAAGGATTTGGCGGAGCTACCCTTGAGGGTTTAGAAGTAAAAAAACTTCTACTATCGATTCTTTCCACACATGATGGAGGGGATTGTGCATCGATTGCTGAAATAGAAATACATGTAAATCAAGATGCCTGCTTTGGCGTTGTGGACGAATGTGGCGTATGCGATGGACCAGGACCAACGGTTTGGTATCTCGATGCAGACAACGACGGGTTAGGTGATGCATCAATGACGATAATAGATTGTGAACAGCCTTCGGGATATGTAGATGACAATTCAGATTTATGTGATAACGGTGCACTAGGTTGGCTTGATATAAAACCCTTATTCAGCGATAACGGGTGTAACAGCTGCCATGGAAATGGAGCAGCAGGTGGCATCGATTTAAGAAACTACGATACGGTACTTGCGGGAGGAAATACCTGTGGCACTTCCTTATTAACGGGAACAACATTTGTTGATGTGATCGCTACCTCCGCGTACGACGGTTGTGGGCCTTCATTTGGCCCTTCCATGAACGCTAGAGCCTCGGGAGAATTTGATGCTGATGAATTAGCGCGGCTTCAGCTTTGGATCAATGGCGGAGCACCTGAGGAATGTACTGACTTTACTTTTACAACGGACACTGACGGCGATGGATTTAATTCGGATGAAGACTGTGATGATACAGATGCTTCTATTAATCCAGACGCCATCGAAATTGCAAACAATGATATCGATGAAGATTGTGATGGCGAAGCTTTGATCATTGATGAAGATGGTGATGGATTTAATTCGGATGAGGATTGTGATGACAACAATGCTGCGGTAAATCCAGAGGCAATGGAAATTGCGAACAACGAAATTGATGAAGACTGTGATGGAGAAGCTTTGATCATTGACGAAGATGGAGATGGATTTAATTCAGACGAAGACTGCAACGACAACGACGCTGATGTAAATCCTGATGCGACTGAGATAGCAAACAATTTCGTTGACGAAGATTGTGATGGCATCGCTCTAATTATCGATGAGGATGGTGATGGTTACAATTCTGACGATGATTGTGATGATAATAATGCTGACATCAATCCAGGAGCAACAGAAATTCTTAACAATGGAATTGATGAAGATTGCGATGGAGAAGATCAAACGACGGCCACACATGAAGTTGAGAATATTGGGGTGCGTATTTTCCCAAATCCAGCAAGAGATGAGGTGTACATCGAAACGACTAGTGCATGGTATTATCAAGTTCGTTTATTTGATGGTCAAGGGCAATTGGTTACAAAAGGGATAAACCTCAATTCTATTGACCTTACTTCTTTTGCTGCAGGACTATATGTCATTGAGCTGATTAATCCTGAAAGCGAAGCACGAATTGTGGAGCGGTTGGTGGTTATGAAATAGAATTTTTTTTGTGGTACTTTCCCATTGCGGCAAAGTACCCAAAGCGCTAGTCCCTATTTATGTAATTCTTGACTTACATCAAGAACAATGACTCCTATGCTTCAGGCTTTTTCCGATTAAAATCGGAACGCCATTTCGCATTTCATCATGTATTACTTAAATATCGACACTAAAATCAACTCAGGCTTTCTTTCAGACATAAGGAGCGAGAAACATTTATGCGTCCCAGAACATGGAAAAAGAAAATTGTTAATTACGCGAATGCTTCCTGCAAGAAAATCGACCCAGCAAAGGCTAGTTATTTTGCTTCGTTCCTGTCCGCCGGCAGGCAGGTTGGAGCAATGCCAAAGTGAAGGAAAGGGTAATTATCTTTTAGGTTTATCTGAAACCTTCATTGTTATGTAGGCCTCCACGACTTTCTCTCCGTTTAAATCAAAAACGGGAACATGACAAATTGCTTCGTTACAATTCTCCCAATCTACCTCAGAAAGATCACAAGTAGCTCGTAAATCGGTTTTAGTCTTTTTTAAATATTTGACATCCATGCCAACAGGAATCCATCTTCTATGCTTTGGAATAGAAGCTTCCATGCATATGCCGGCTGCAAATTCACATAGATTACAACAAGCAATCGCATGAACCGTTTTAAGGTGATTATGCACAGCAGGACGTTTAGCCATGGTAACCTCGATATAGTTGGCTCTAAGTTCTTTAACCCTAGGTTTGATTGTTTTAAAGTAAGGAGCCATCCTAGCCAAGGCCATTGAAAAAAGGGTTTTCCCCATTGGCCATTTACTTAATTTCTTTTGAAGAGCGAGTACACGATTCACAACAAAATTTTACTCTAAGTTAATTTTTTTCAACTTATGTATTAGTCCACGAGTAGAAAACACAAATAAGATAAAACAAAGCCAGTAAGGCCAATCAAAGTACTCGCAACGGTCCAAGTTTTCATTGCATTGGTTTCATCTAATCTGAGGTATTCTTTGACCAACCAAAACCCGCTGTCGTTTAAATGGGACATAGCTGTTGCGCCCGAGGAAATAGCTATAACCAAGCACGCCAATTGCATAGGATTAAGAGTATACGAACTTAACAAGGGAGCCACCAACCCACCAGCAGTAATCATGGCCACGGTAGCAGATCCCTGCATCACACGAACGATTAATGCAGCAATAAAGGAAAATACCAAAATACTCCAACCCATAGATTGCAATTGATTGGCAATCAATTCTCCCGCTCCAGTATCTATGAGCGTTTCTTTATATACGCCACCAGCTCCTGTTACCAAAATAATAATCCCCACTGGATACAACGATTTAGAAGAGACCTCAACCAAATGATCAGTGGACAATCTACTTCTTTTTCCTAGAATATACCAAGCAAACAAATTGGCGATAATTAGTGCCGAGAACGGATGCCCAATCAGTAAAATAAATTCACGAAATTGAACATTAGGTACTGCTATTATATTTTCCTTCGTCAGAGTGCCCATAATAATCAATAGAATGGGGAGTAAAAGAGCAAAAAGAATCAAGAAAAGACCTTGCTCATCTATTAATTCTTCTTCTTTATTTCCTTGATCCAAATCAAGTTGAATATTTAGTCGTCTCCCTAAATATCGACTATACCATACTCCACCAACAATCGCCATAGGTATGCCTATAACAAAACCAAACAAGATCACCCATCCCAAATTTGCCTGGACCAATTGAGCAACAGCAATCGGACCTGGTGTTGGCGGAATGCAAGCATGTGTTACTGCAAGACCAGCCAATAAGGGCAAGGCATAAAAAATCAAAGACTTCTTCGTTCTTTTATGTACGGCATATAGAATTGGAAAAAGGATGATGATTCCGACATCAAAAAAAACAGGAATCGCCACTAAAAAACCAATCAACATTAAAGCCCATGAACTTCTCTTTTCTCCAAATCTATTTAGCAACGACCTTGCTAAAATCTTCGCTCCATTGGTTTTTTCGAGTATTCCTCCAAAGATGGCTCCGAGCCCAACTACAGTGGCAACAAATCCCAGTGTGCCACCCATGCCTTTTTGTATAGTACTTATAATTTCTTCTGCGTTCAGTCCTGCACCAAGTCCAGTACAAATACTTGCTATGAGTAATGATATAAAGGCG
Source organism: Saprospiraceae bacterium (assembly GCA_020627705.1). Taxonomy (GTDB): domain Bacteria; phylum Bacteroidota; class Bacteroidia; order Chitinophagales; family Saprospiraceae; genus JAHDHU01. The sequence goes on along the minus strand of JAHDGJ010000011.1, from coordinate 28,641 downwards.
GGAATTCGCAAAATCAAAATCAATACAAGTAGAACCACTAAACCCACCAATATCGCTAAATACAAGGAAGTCATATCATTCTTTAATTCGCCAATGTATTTGGTTTAACACTAATCAAAAACAACTAAAATACAGAAGAACATTGGATTGTTATTTTCTCCCAGAAGAATAATTAAATCAAAAGGTATGAGTGCTTAGAAAGCTATTTACGATCTTAGTTGCTCGATAAAAAACAACATTGTCATGAACCAATGGCTATTTGAAAACAAAACAATCTGGATTAGTGGAGGAGCCTCTGGGTTTGGTGCCGCATGTGCCCAAAAATTTTTAGACTTAGGAGCGATTGTTTATATAGCTGATATAAATCCACCAAGCGAAATACAAATTTCTGATAATCTGCATTTTCTTCAAACAGATGTTTCTGATTTCAATTCGGTTCAAATGAGCTTTCGTAAAATGCTAAGTAAAGTAGATCGAATTGATATTGCCATTTGTAACGCAGGAGTTGCAAATAAGGAACGTGTAAAAACTGCACAGCATTCTTTGGAAGAATGGGATCGCATTATTGCCATAAATCAATCCGGGGTTTTTTATAGCATGAAAACGGCATTAGAATATATGGAAAAACAGGGATTTGGGAACATTGTCAATGTCTCCTCCTTAGCAGGTCTAAAGGCCTCTGTAAAGTGCCTAGCCTACTCTGCGTCTAAATTTGCAGTTGTAGGTATGACCAAATCAGCCGCTCTCGAATATGCTCACAAAAACATTCGGATCAATTGTGTATGTCCAGGGTATAGTAAGACCAAACTCTTTCAAGATGTAGTGGATAAATATGATGGTTTAGAAGAGCGACTGTTACAGTTTATTCCAATGGGCCGTTATGGAAACAAAGAGGAAATTGCTGACGCTATTTTATGGTTGGCTTCCGAACATTCAAGTTATATTACAGGACAAGCCATTACCTTAGATGGCGGCTTATCATTATAAAAGAAATTTATGAACAAAAGACTCGTATTAAGAGAGCGACCTCAAGGCCTACCAAATCCATCCACTTGGCAATTAGTTGAAGAGGCGATTCCGAGTATTGATGATGGAGAAATTCTCATCAAAACACATTATGTTTCTCTAGATCCTGCCATGCGCGGTTGGATGAATGATACCAAATCTTACATACCGCCTGTGGGATTAGGCGAAGTCATGCGGGCAGGAACAATTGGAGAGATCATCGAAACCAAACATCCTGAATTTAAAGTTGGAGATGTACTGTCTGGTTGGGGAGGCGTGCAGCAATATATTAAAACAGATGGTCAAGGGCACTTTAAGGTAGATACAAGTCTAGTCCCAATGACCAAGTATTTGGGGACACTTGGTATGCCAGGAATGACAGCATATTTTGGAATATTAGAAGTGGGTAAAATAAAAGAGGGAGATGTAGTTCTTGTCTCGGGGGCAGCAGGCGCTGTTGGAAGTGTTGTTGGTCAAATTGCTAAAATAAATGGCTGTCATGTAGTTGGCATTGCAGGAGGTAAAGAAAAATGCAACTATGTTGTTGATGCTTTAGGCTTTGATGCTTGCATCGATTACAAATCAGAAAATGTATATCAAGGCATCAAAGCACATTGTCCAAAAGGCATAGATGTTTATTTCGATAATGTGGGGGGAGAAATTTTGGATATGGCACTGTCCCGTTTGCGCATGCATGCAAGAATAGTGATTTGTGGGGCAATTTCGCAGTATAACAGTTCAGAAATTTATGGTCCGAAAAATTATTTATCCCTCTTAGTAAATCGAGCTACGATGCAAGGTATGGTTGTCTTAGACTACGCAAAAAAATATCGAGAAGCGGGAATGCAAATGGGTATGTGGATGATGGAAGGAAAGTTAAAAACTGAGGAAGATGTATATGAGGGCATCGAAAATTTTTATGATACTTTTTTACGGTTATTCTCTGGAGAAAAAAGAGGAAAACTGCTTTTGAAAGTTATTGAGCCTTAAAGCTTATTAATCTTATGTATTGGACTTGATAATGCGCATGCATGAACGTATCAAAAAGTTGGAAGCAATCCATAAATTCTTAAATGCTTTGTTTTGGGTATGACCATTGGCATATCGGTAATACAATTGCTGAACAATACCCGCGAGCCGAAACACCCCATACACCCTATAAAATCTAAAATCCTCAATTCGGTACGGGCTTTTACTTAAATAATAGTGCAACAATTCCTTGCGATTCATCATACCTGGCAAATGGCTCGGTTGGCGTCTAAACTGATGTGCAAAATACGAATCATTGGCCTCGATCCAATAGGCCAAAGTATTTCCCAAATCCATAAATCGATCCCCTATGGTCGCAAGTTCCCAATCTAGCACCCCAGTTATTCTGAATGGTGCTTGATGAGTCAACACGAGATTATCTAATCTATAATCGTTATGTATAATTGACAAATACTCCTCATTTGGTAAATTGCTTTCTAGCCATTTAATCACCTTTTTGCCACTTGGCACATTCCACGTTTTGGCATTGCGATAACGTTTACTCCAACCAGTAATTTGCCGTTCGATATAGCCGCTCCCCTTTCCCAAATTTGAAATACCCTCCTTTTTTATGTCTACTTCGTGTAATTGAAGCATGAGATCTATGAATTGCTCACATAACTTTTGTGCCTCCTCAGGTTTGATCGAAACAGTAGAAGGTAACTTCTTTCGAAAGATTATACCATCCATTTTTTGCATTAGATAAAAGGGTGATCCCAAAACATCTTCGTCCTCACAAAGAGCAATCATTTTTGGCACCTTCGGAAATGTGTCGAAAAGAGCACTTTGCAATTTGAATTCCCGCGCCATATCATGCGCACCTTTGGCTTTTTTGCCTAGTGGCGCTCGACGCAAAATGTATTCTCGGTCTGCAAACTTTAGATTATAGGTCCAATTAGATGCCCCTCCAGTAAATTGGGTAACTATAGGTTTGTTTAGGTTCGGATGACTCTCTGACATCCAAGACATAAGATTTTGTACATTCACTTCCTCCCCTATTCGTTGCTGTCCTTCCATTTAGTACAAACCTTTCAAATGTTTTTTAAATTCTAATCTTGAAATTCTGCGTAAATGCACTTCATCAGGACCATCCGCCAATCTCAGTGCACGCGCTTGAACAAAAAATCCGACTAAAGGCAAATCATTGGAAATCCCTGCTCCTCCATGAATTTGCATTGCCATATCCGTCACTTTTTGTAGAAGCCTTGGAGCAACCACTTTAATAGCCGAAACTTCTTGGAGTGCATTTTCAATTCCTAATTTGTCTATTTTCCAAGCTGCATTTTGAATCAATAACCTGGCTTGATCTATATCCATTCGAGCCTCAGCGAAACGCTCAGAATTTCCACCCAATTTTGCTAAAGGCTTACCAAAAGCATTTCGCATCATACTTCGTTTAATCGCCAAGGAAAGTGCCCTTTCTGCCGCCCCAACACAACGCATGCTGTGATGTACCCTTCCAGGTCCCAATCGACCTTGTGCAATGGCATAGCCCTCGCCAATGCCTTTTAAAAGATGTGTTCTCGGCACTTTGACCTGATTAAAATGCACCTCACCATGCCCACTAGGCGCGTCATACATTCCAAAGGTGCTCTGCATGCGTTTGATTTCGACGCCTGGTGTATCAAGAGGTACGATTACCATACTATGTTGTCGTCGTTTATCTATTTCGTTTCCGGAGCGACACAATACTATACTAAACCTTGCCCTTGGGTGACCTAGATTGGTAGACCACCATTTTTTGCCATGGATGATAAGATGTTCTCCATCTTCGATCAATTCCGTTTCGATGTTACTGGCATCCGAAGATGCTACCTGAGGCTCTGTCATAGAAAAGACAGACTTTATTTTTCCCTCCAACAAAGGCATGAGCCATTTTTCTTTTTGCCATTCTGAGCCATAATGAAAAAGGACTTCCATATTACCGGTATCTGGTGCATTGCAATTAAAAATCTCTGCTGCGTTGTACACTTGCCCCATAATTTCGGCTAGTGGTGCGTACTCCAAAGTGGAAAGTCCCGCACCTAATGTATGGTCAGGTAAGAACAAATTCCAAAGTCCTTCGCTTTTTGCTTTTGCTTTTAGGTTTTCCAAATGTGGATGCTCCTTCCAGCTTTTCCAATCTTTAATTTCATTTTGATCCATGATAAAATCCATCCATTCCCTTTCGAATGGAAATACATGATCATTCATGAATGCACGAAGTCGAGCTATATAATCTGTAGACTTAGAAGTATGATTAAAATCCATGGTTTAAAACTTTCTTAAAAATGAGAGCGGCATAAATGGCATCAGTTGCTTAAATAGAAACCAGGGCCAAAAAGGAACATAGGCCTTTGCTTTTTCTTTGTTAATGGCCTTCACTAGTGCCTTTGATCCTTTTACTAAAGAAACCATAAAAGGTGGTGGTTTGCCAATGGAGTCTGTCATTTCGGATTGGATATACCCCGGAAAAATGGTGCTGACCACAATAGGCTTCTTCATTACGTCAATACGGATTCCCTCAGCTAATGATTTTACTGCAGCCTTGGTGGCCGCATATACACTCATGGCTCTAGGAAAACCTCTAAAGGCAGAAATAGAGGAGATGAACACCAAATGCCCATTGTTTTTCTTTCGGAAGATTTCCATTGCGATTTCCGCCTGAGCGATAACCGCTACAAAATTAGTTTGAGCTGTCATTATATTTTGCTTGGCATACCCTTTTCCAATAGAGGCTCCCTTTCCGATACCTGCATTTATAATTACTCGATCAATGCTTTCTCCGATGGATTGAAAATCGTCTTCAAAGGCTTCGAACACTTCTCTTACTTCTTCATGAAGATTGACATCCAATGTTCGGGTAAAGATTTTAGCCTTTGGATTAATCGCTATTAATTGTGTCTTTAATGCTTCAAGCAACTCAAATCTTCGTGCACAAAGCGCTAGATTACACCCCTGCTTTGCAAACTCTTTGGCCATGCCCATTCCCAATCCCGAGCTGGCACCAGTAATCAATATATTCTTTCTCATATACTCTTTCCTATTGCTCTTTTGATACAATGAATTGAAAGTGGCAAGTTAATCAAAGTGGAGTCCTTTAAACAAAAAGTGATGGGTTCTATTTTTAAAATAGCGACCTTTGTCTGAGACTATGATACAATACGACCACACTATAACTGAAGTTATTGAACTTCTTACTCTTGAGCGACTAGACTTAAATTTATTCAGAGGGACCAATTACCAAACTCCTTGGAAAAGGATTTTTGGTGGACAAGTTTTGGGGCAGGCATTGGCTGCAGCTTACCAAAGTGTTCCGAAAGAACGGGTAGTACATTCTTTACATGGGTATTTCATTTTACCTGGTGATATCGACCATCCCGTAATCTATCAAGTGGACGAAGTTCGCGATGGTGGAAGCTTTTCTACTCGAAGGGTTTCGGCCATTCAAAAGGGAAAATCCATCTTTGTAATGGCAGCATCATTCCAGAAAAAACAACTTGGGTTGAACCACCAAGAAAGCATGCCAGAGGTAGAAACGCCAGATAAACTGAAAACCTTTTTAGAACAAGCCGAAGGGATCAAGCCTTTTTTCCCAATGGTGTATGATCGTATTAAGAAGGGTCAACTCAAGGCATTCGACTTCAGGCCAGTACACAACATTTTTGAAAAACAAGATGTGGATATATTACAACATGTTTGGATGAAATCAGCTAAAGAAGCCAAAGTCGATGCGAGAATGAATCATCAAATTTTAGCATATGTATCAGATGCAAATTTGTTGATTTCAGCTTTAGGACCACACAAAAACAAAATCAACTTTGAAAAGCTCTTTATGGCAAGCTTGGATCATGCTATGTGGTTTCACCAAGAATGTGACATCAATGATTGGATGCTTTATTCTACTCAATCTCCCCATGCATCAAATTCAAGGGCATTGGTTCGTGGAAAGGTTTTTTCTGAAGAAGGCCAATTGATTGCTACAGTGATGCAAGAAGGCTTGATTCGAACTTAATGGCGCCATAGCTGTTTTCATCTCATTATCTTTATAAAAAATTAGCACTTGAAAAACGCATATATCATTGATGGGCTTAGAACGCCTTTTGGAAAATTTAGAGGTACGCTTTCTACCATTAGAACGGATGATTTATTAGCACATGTCATTAAACATCTCGTAGGACGCAACAAAAATATTCCGTACGAAGCATATGATGATGTCATCATGGGCTGTGCGAATCAAGCTGGGGAAGACAACCGAAATATAGCTCGAATGTCCGCGCTTTTAGCTGGCTTGCCATGGTCTGTGCCAGGTGAAACCATCAATCGGCTTTGCTCTTCAGGTTTGTCCTCAATCATTCACGCCAATCGGGCCATCAAATCTGGAGATGGCGAGTTGTTTATTAGTGGCGGGGTCGAACATATGACGCGTGGTCCATTGGTCATGAGCAAATCAGCACGTGCCTTTGGAGGTGATTCTGAAATATACGATTCCAGTTTTGGGTGGCGATTTGTAAATCCTAAAATGGAACAACTATATGGTACTGAAGCGATGGGCCAAACCGCAGAAAATCTAGTAGATAAGTTTGGGATTTCTCGAGAAGACCAAGACAACTTTGCTTTAAAGTCGCAACTAAAAGCAGCCGCCGCACAAAACAATGGAAGACTGGCGGAAGAAATAGTTGCGGTTGAAATTCCTAGAAGGAAACAAGATCCTTTGATTTTTGATCAAGATGAATTTATTCGTCATGACACCAGTGCTGTAGCCTTGGCAAAACTAAGGCCTGCATTTCGAAAAGAAGGTGGCACAGTCACTGCCGGTAACGCAAGTGGATTAAATGATGGCGCGGCTGCTGTGATCATTGCTTCAGAAGAGGCGGTAAAAGAATACAACTTAAAACCAATGGCTAAAATCGTAGCTTCTGCCGTCGTTGGCGTAGAACCAAGAATAATGGGAATTGGGCCAGTTTTTGCCACACGCAAGGTTTTGGATAAAGCTGGATTACGCATAGAAGACATTGGCCTTATAGAATTGAACGAAGCCTTTGCTGCACAATCCTTAGCCTGTATGCGAGAATTAGGCCTAAAGGATGATGATCCAAGGGTAAATCCCAATGGAGGAGCCATAGCGATTGGTCATCCACTGGGGGTATCCGGAACACGCATTACCTACTCGCTTGCTTTGGAGATGCAGAAAAAGGATGTAAGGTATGGGTTGAGTACGATGTGTATAGGAGTGGGTCAGGGTTATGCGGCGATTTTAGAAAGGTGTTAGGCTAATCCATTTAAAACTGATCTTCGGTTCCTTCTTTTTATGACAGTTCAAAGGGACTTCTCTACAATTCAATAAAATCATCTTTGTCTAATTCGGTGATCCAAATATCTTTAAAGAAGTAAATCACCTAAAACACTTTAGACATGTTGGTTACTTTGGTCTCAACGGTTCTTTTTCTAATTTTTATGGCTCTGGGAGGTATTCATCTTTATTGGTTTGGTGGAGGAACAAAGTGGGCAGAAAAAGTAATACCAAGTAAAGACGGAATTGGAGATGCAAAATCGATTCCCAAATTTGCTACGTTACTAGTTGCCTTAATACTACTTTCTTTTGGCCTTCTTTATCTGCTAAGGATTACCCGCTTGGACTTTAATTTGCCAATATTTATTGTGAAGTATGCTTATTGGTTTATTCCTGCCATTTTTATTTTGCGTGCTGTAGGTGAATTTAAATATGTTGGATTTTTCAAAAAAATAAAACATACTGAATTTGCTCAAGCCGATAGTAGAATATTTTCACCACTTTGTTTTATTATTGGCATACTTGGGATTTATGTGCAATTAAATTCTTGATCTTTTGAAATCACATGCACAACAACGTAAAAATGGAGTTTAGAACTTTGGCTCATAGTTCGAAAGAATCAATTGTGGAGGTTTTTAATCAAGCTTTCTCGGATTATGCGGTCCCTGTGAAGTCCAGTGTTGAAAAATTAAATTATCAAATTAATGTAGAGAAAGTAGACCTATCATTTTCTATTGGTGCTTTTGATGGGAATGCATTGGTTGGATTCATTCTACATGCCATCGATCAAAGGCCGAAGGGGCTTATGGCTTACAATGCCGGTACGGGTGTGATACCGAGTCAAAGAGGTAAAGGATTGACCAAAGAAATGTATGCCAACATATTACCCACTCTAAAAAAAAGAAATTTTAAATCCATCAACTTAGAAGTCATTTCTGATAATACACCTGCCCTAAAATCCTATCAAGCTGCGGGCTTTGTTACTCAAAGAATTTTGAACTGTTATAAAGGAGAGATTAAAGAAAATCTTCCTCACAAGGAATTAACAATCGGACTTTCGAAACAATTAGACCATAATTTTTTGCTCGAAAACAAAACATATTCTTTAACATGGCAAAATTATATGCCCTTGAAATATGCGCCTAAAGACTTCCTTTCCTCTATCCAAGCAGTAATTGATTCTTCTCCTGTAGGACAATTGGTATTTAATACAAAGACGAAGAGAATACATCATATCTGGATCTCAAAAGCTTACCGATCTAAAAAGATTGCAACTGCCCTTTTACATTATTTTAGTGAAAATATTTCGAAGGAAATTGTAATGATAAATATTGATGATTCGAATAAAGAATTGAATTCTTTTCTGTCAAATCTTGGGCTTCCCATCTTTCTTCAGCAAAACGACATGGAGTTGATTTTAGACAAAAAAAGAGGGTAAGCTTTTTTTGAAAGCTACCCTCGTCTGATTTTATATTGTTACTGAAATTTATTTGCCGTACACCGAAATTTTGGCTCTCTTCCTTGAAGCATTTTTAGTATCGTACCAAAATGTGATGTCTTTGATAAAACGCTTACCCCCCTCTAAGTCAATGATTCGAGAATCACTTCCCCTCTTAAAATTATGACGCAAAGGAATGTTGTCCACAGTACCGTTCATATACTCTACTTTCATTTTGTGCATATTCACCGCACCTCTCTTTATTTCAATTTTTAATTTTTTAAATGTACCCTCTTTCGCACCAACCCTGATCACATCGCGATCTAACTTATAAGAAATTTTCTTGGATCCCAGCTTGTGCCATTTATCATGAAAAGTCTCACTGTGATGGACTGTGGTGAATGAGTTTCCTAAAACGAAAATTGCGACCAGACTAAATACTTTTACTACCGATTTCATACGCTAAATTTTTTACTTGATTAATGTTCATTTGTTGAAATTAGACTCTTGTCATGTTGAATGGTTTATCCTGTAACAAATATTTAACAAGTTAAATCAAAACCGTATTTTGAAAGCAATCGAATTCAAAAGTTTTATGATGATTAATGGTAAATTATTTGAGGGGCAAATTGCATTGGTTACTGGCGGAAGATCCGGCATTGGGTTTCAAATTGCTAAGGACCTATTAAAGGGTGGTGCAAAAGTGATTATTTGTTCTAGAAAAGAAGAAAAGCTGAAAGCCGCTGAGGAAAAACTTTCTTCTTATGGCGAGTGCTCTGCCTTCACTTGTGATATTCGCCAAGAAGAATCGATAAAACAACTGGCAAATTATATTGCTGACAAATACCACAAATTAGATGTATTGATAAACAATGCAGGAGGACAATTCCCTGCACTTACAGAGCATATGGCCATCAAAGGTTGGAATGCTGTCATCAATAATAATTTGAACGGCACATTTTACATGACTCAAATAATGGCGCAACGTTTTTTCATTCCTCAAAAACATGGAGTAATCACAAACATCATAGTATTACTCAACCGAGGTTTTCCTGCCATGGCCCACACTGGAGCTGCAAGAGCAGGAATAGAAAACTTAACCAAAACATTGGCACAAGAATGGAGCGATTACAATATCCGCATCAATTGTGTAGCTCCTGGAATCATCGAGAGTTCCGGTTTGGATACTTATCCAAAACCGATTCAGGACATGTTTGAAAAAGCAAAAACTGCGATTCCTCTTAAGCGGTTTGGCACTACGCAAGATGTATCAAATGCAGTGTGTTTTTTATCAAGTTCACAGGCAGCATATATCTCTGGGATAAGCCTTTATGTGGATGGCGCGCAGCACTTAAACTTCGACAATATGGGTTTGGCAAACACGCTCAAATCCTTTATGTCCTAGTTCCAATCCACGATCCAAATGGCTTCGCAACAATATAACCAAACGGTACTGGACCGATTTTATCATTGGGAAAAGAATATGCCCCAAAGCATTTTCTTGAGACAACCTTTTGGGAAGCGTTGGCATGAGATTTCTTATTATGAGGCTGGTCAAGAGGCCCGCAAAATGGTCTCCTATTTAAAACAGCTGCATATTCCTAAAGCAGCACATATTGGGATTTATTCTAAAAACTGCTACCATTGGATTCTGGCTGATTTGGCAATTATGATGGGTGGTTATGTATCGGTTCCGTTCTATCCTAATCTTTCAAAAGATCAATTGAATGATTTGGTAGTTAGAGCAAAATTATCTGTTCTTTTTGTAGGCAAGTTAGATTCTTGGTCTTTGGACAACAACATCTTATCCAAGGAAGTGAAGCTTATATCTTTTCCTCATTATAAGGGCAATGCCAAGATCCATGTAGAATCCGCTTGGAATAATATCATGCAATCTTTTGATCCTTACCAAAAGAATCATAATGCTCGGCCAGAAGATTTGTGGACCATTAAATTCACTTCAGGTACCACAGGCACACCAAAAGGAGTCATGCATACCTATGGCTCAGCAGCCAGACAAATGCAAGATGAGGAAGAGACCAATTGGATTGGAGTTTTTAGCAAAGGAAAATTAAACAGCTTTTCATATTTACCACTTAATCATGTGGGAGAAAGAATTGGAATTGAATCTCCCTGCATTTGGTCGGGAGGAACAATCTCATTTGCAGAGAGTTTAGACACTTTTGCTCACAACTTACAAAGCGTGCAACCTAATATATTTTTTGCTGTCCCTCGTATTTGGAATAAAATCTATCAGACCATAACAGGGAAACTATCTGAGAAACACCTTAGCAAGATTCTACAAATCCCTTTACTGGGTTCCGCACTCAAAAAATACCTATTAAAAAAATTAGGTTTTAGTCGATTGCATATTGCAGCTACAGGAGCTGCTATTACTCCGCCGCATATCAAAATATTTTTCAAAAAACTCGGCATTCATTTAATTGAAGCATACGGTATGACAGAGCTTTGTGGTTCAGTTTCATATGGGGTTGATCCACAAACACCTTACGATTCTGTCGGACAAATCAATCCTAAAGCAGAAGTTAAGCTAGATCCAAAATCGAATGAAATTTTGATCAAAACACCTTATGCAATGAAAGGGTACTTTAATGAAGCCACACTGACGGCTGAAATTTTGCAAAATGGATGGCTACACACTGGAGATTGTGGAAAAATTGATGATCAGGGTAACTTAAAAATTCTCGGACGATTAGGAGACACTTTTAAAACCTCTAAAGGAAGTTTTATAAATCCAAATCTATTGGAAGATGTTGTTTTGCAAAATGAATTTGTAGAACAGGTATGTGTCGTTGGATTGGGTATTCCGCAGCCCATTGCTCTTATCAATTTAAACGAACTTGGTTTAAAGCAGTCCAAAGACCTAATTACTCAAAAACTAAAAGAAACATTACATCACTTAAATCAAGAATTAGCCAATTTTGAAAAAACTTCAACGATCGTCGTTGTTAATGAGTTGTGGTCTATTGAAAACAAATTACTTACCCCGACACTTAAGGTTCGACGCAAAGAGATTCATAAAAAATGGAAAAGCCAATTTCTAAAATGGCATAATCAGCTAGACACTATTTTGTGGATTTAATTGGCTAAAGCATAAAATGGACATCATAAGGTATGGTCGACCAGAAATTTTAACGCCTTGTATTTTTTAGTATAAGGGGCATATCTGATTGAAGGATCGATACTTGCCCATTTATGCATGATGCTTTTTTGGTGGGAGAACGTATTAAAACTATGCCTCCCATGATAATTTCCGATTCCACTTTCACCTACCCCACCAAATGGAAAGTTATCATTAGCATTTTGAACCAAACAGTCGTTTACACATACTCCTCCAGAAGAACAGTTGGTCAATACCTCATCGATATTTCTTCGAGATTTAGAGAACATATAAAGTACCAATGGTTTTTCCTGAACCTTAACAAATTGCTTTACCTCTTCCAAATTATTCCATGACATTATTGGAAGAACTGGACCAAAAATTTCTTCTTGCATAGCTTTATCAGTTGGCTCTGCATGATCCAAAAAAGTAGGCGCTATGTATTTATCCGACCTATCAACTTCTCCTCCAAGTATGATTTTGTTGGAATCGATCAAATTACTTATCCGATCGAAGTTTCGTTCGTTAATTATCCTTCCATAATCAGCAGATTCTTTAGGATTTTTTCCAAAGAATTTTTCTACCGCAGACGTCATTTTATCCAGCAACTTTTCTTTTATAGAGTGGTGAACAAAAAGATAATCAGGAGCTATACAAGTTTGCCCCGCATTTGTAAATTTTCCAAAAACGATGCGACTGGCTGCCGTATCTAAGTTTGCCGTTGGATCAACAATGCATGGACTTTTCCCACCAAGCTCTAAAGTGACAGGTGTCAAATGTTTCGCGGCTGCCTGATACACGATTCTGCCTACATGAGTGCTTCCTGTAAAAAAAATATAATCCCACCGTTTTTCAAGCAGCGCTGTGCTCTCAGGAATCCCTCCCTCTACACATACAACTTGATTGGATTCAAAAACCGCTTCAATAATTTCTTTGGTAATTTTGGTGGTATGTGGTGATAGCTCAGAAGGTTTGCAAACCGCTGTATTCCCAGCTGCCACTGCTCCAATCAAAGGAAGAAATAAAAGCTGAAAGGGATAATTCCATGGAGAAATAATCAAGGTGTTACCATAGGGTTCTGGAGTCACTCGACTTGAAGCAGGTAAGAAGAACATAGGTGTTCCAACCTTCATTGGTTTCATCCAACGACGAATATTCTTTATCGTCTTTTTTAATTCCACCAAGACAATACCCGTTTCAGTAATATATGCTTCGGTTGGAGATTTCTTTAAATCCAAATACAAGGCCTTGTTAATATCGTCTTGCCGCTTTACGATTTCGTCTTTTAAAGCCTTGAGGAGTTTAATTCTGTAGGAGACGTCTAAGGTTTCACCTGAATTAAAAAACCTCTTATGTTGCTGATGAATATTTTCTATCTCCTGCTGAAGCGTTAGACTCATAGTTTTGTTCATTTAATTGACCTAAGGTACAACGCAACAAACTAGTTAAAAAATTGAGTGTAAGCTAAATACTCCCAATTTGATTATAACGCTTTATTTAAACGGTTCATCAATTCATGCCTCGACGAAACTCCTAACAGTTTAAACAATCTTTTTTGATGTGTCTTAACGGTATTGACACTAATAAACATCTTTTCCCCGGCCTCTTTATAAGTCAGTCCATCATTAAAAGCCTTCAACAAATCAAATTCACGTTGGCTAATGTTTACTTTAAGTTTACGCTCAACACTGGACTTAGAAAACTGCTCAGAATCAAATTTACGGAGAGCTAATTCTATATTTACTTGTAGGTCTCGATCAGTAAAGGGTTTAATAATATACCCATAGGGCATCAAGTCCATAACCTTTTCTTGCGTTGAAACATCGGAAAAGGAAGTCAAAAAAATAAATGGTATTCTATATCTATCATTTATGATTCTACCTAAATCTATTCCATTGAGACTTCCTTTAATACTGATATCAAGTAAAATTAAATCCGCAGGTGTAGAACTAAAAAGATCGAGTGCTTGATCACCATTCATACTATGCCCTACCACCTGATATCCAAGCAATTCTAATGTTGACATTATATCAGCTGCGATAAGCGCCTCGTCTTCAATAACTATTATTCGTTTTTTGTTAGTGCTCAAGATCTCTAATGATATCTTTTAAAGAAATCTCAGATTCTGAACCTAGAAAGTCGAGTCTTGGAATTTCTCTATAAATGATTAAAACATAGTAGCTCAATAAAAATAAAACAATAGAACCTACAGCGCAATAGATGTAATCCAGATACAGCAACACGGAAAAAGACATACACGGCAAGATTATTTTTACTAAATCTTTAAAGAAAGCGTGTATAATTACTTCCGAAAAACTTGAGTTCAAATTGGTGTTTGTCCGTGTAGGTAGAATAAGTTTAATAGTACTCATAAATAAAAAGAAGTTGTTATATATATAATGATGAAATACACTTCAAAGTAATGGTGTTTTAAACATTCATTTTACACCCACTTGGGTGAAATTTGCAGCATAACAATGTCAGGAATTAATCATGCAATGAGCCTGAATCAGGTTTTATGATCTTTAGATAGATCGTTTATATTCCTTACATCGGACTATTACTCTAGTACCATTTGTTGAATCTGTTTCGATTTCACCACCTAGTTGTCGGGTCAAAGCAGAAATTAAGGTTGTACCAAATGCATTTTTACGAATCTCCTCTGGATTGAATCCTTTGCCATTGTCTTCAATACGCAAAACGAGTGTATTGTCTCTTTCAGCTAATTCGATTTCTAACTTACCAGTTTGACTATGGCTCCAGGCATATTTGAGGCTATTAGAGATGAGTTCGTTAATAATTAATCCGAGTGGAATGATGGTATCTACATCCAGATCTAAATCTTCAATATTTAATTTTAGCTGAATTTTTTTTGCATCGATACTATAGGTATTAAAAAGCTCTGTCGTTAATTTTTCTAGATACTTTTTGACACCAACCCCAGTCAAATTTTCTTTTTGATAGAGATCCTGATGAATCAACGCCATGGATCGAACTCGGCTATTGCCTTCTTGAATGGCTTCTAGAGCAGTGGCATCATCGATACTCCTCCCCTGAAGGGTCAGCAAACTACTTATGAGCTGAAGATTATTTTTAACTCGATGATGGATCTCTCGTAACAACAATTCTTTTTCGTCGAGAGATTTGGCTAAAGAGTCCTTTTGAAGAGATACTTGTCTCCACAATTTGAACAAGAAAAACAACATCGTCAAGAATCCAATTAGGGCAACGGTTCCTAATTTGATAATTCTATTCTTGGCCGAAATCCTATTAGAAGCAATAATATTTTTATTGTCTAAAAGAGCTATTTGTTCGTCCTGCTTTGCTTTTTGGTATAGCGCTTCTTTTTGCGTGATCTCCTCCAACATATCACGTTGATATATAGAGTCGGATATTTCTTTGTACTGCTTGTAATAAGCCAAAGCTTGTTTGGGTTTTTGTTGTTGCTCATAAGCCTCCGTCAAAATGCTATACGCATTCATTTGTTGACTTAAGGACTGATGCAATTCTTTGTAATCAAGAATGAGCTCTGCTTGTTTTATCGCTTCCGGTATAAATCCTAATTCTAAATTAGCCGCTGCGAGTCCATAACGTGTTTCGGCAATATTATAATGACTTGGCAACTTCAGTCGAATGTCAAGCGAAGACTGATACCATTTTAAAGCTTCCTTTGGTTTGCCTTGTTTGCGTTTAAGCACACCCATATAGTCATGATGAAATCCGAGCCCCCATTGGGTCTGCAACAAGGTATCCAGATAGCCCTGCATAAGAATATTCTCCTCGGCAAGGTCGTATTCGCCTTCATACAAATACAACATACCTAAGTTGGCATGTATGTTTGCCCTCCCTAAAGTATCGTCCAAGTCTTCATATTGCTTCAGCGCAATTTTGTATAATTCTACCGCTTTTTCTTTTTGTCCTATGTCATTGTAAAATATAGCAAGGCCATTATTGGCACCTGCGATATCGGTTGGACTACCTACATGCTTATAAATCTCAACCACCTCCAAAAGATACTTCTGACCCTCTTTCATATTGCCCATAAAAGTATTCATAATGCCTATTTGATCAGCAGCTTCGGCTTGAAGCAAGCTATCTTTATTTGTCTTGGCATGTGCATATACTTTCGAAAAGGCTTCGATACTTTCTACATAATTCCCAATTTTACGATGAGCTCTCCCTTGATAAGTTAGGAGCTTAATTATTCGATTGCTGTCTAAAACAAAATGCTCATCATTTAAAAGTCCCTCAGCTAAAGGCAATACAGATTCTACAGAATCTTTAATTCTTGAGGCAATATCATCTAATTGTGTTTGAAATTTTGATTCGTCCTTAGGAAGTTCATTCTGGGCGAACAAACATTCAAAACAAAAAAACATCAAAACAACCCATTTCCATTTCATTATTCCTTATTGTTCGACAACGCCGTTGCTATTTTTTTTTCTATTTCAAACAATTCTTTTGTCAATTTCCACAGCATCAAATTTTGATCTATAGTCAATTCGTATATCTTCCCACTTTTCTCTTTAGGCATTTTATAATTGTAAGGGTCTTAAAATTTACTAATCTTTCTTGTAAGAATTTGATTTTCACCAAATAATCGCAGTATATAATTTCCTGAAGGCACAAAGTCCAAACACAAACTTTTCGTATTATTCAATTTCCCAGTTAAAATAGTTTGCCCATTTGTTTTGATGAACTGGAATCGCATATCTAAATACTTAGGTGCTAAGAATAGAAAACGAAGTTGTTTCAAAATATATAATTTCGGTTCAAAGCTCTAATAATCTTAGCCCTTATTATTCACCCATATGGGTGAAACTTAAATCCAAGTGGAATACTCAATTAAATAAAATTGGAAATCAACAATTCAAAAACCTCAAGACTATCTTACCATAAAAAGCTTGTAAACTAAAGGATCATCACGTATTCAACAGCGATTTTTTTTATTTACACGTTTTAAATACATCATGAAGAAGTATAGCGTAATCCTTTATTTCATTTTTTCTTTGGTACTATCTACCGTACATGCCCAACGTCTAGAATTTGGATTGGGGCCCAACTTTTCGAAGTATCAATCACTGATTGATGAAGAAACTTCAAATAAAATAATCACCAATGAAACAGACACCAAACTTGGGATTTCGTTCTATGCCGGATTTTCATTACTTCCTAAGGATCGGCTATTTACAAGAATAATTGTCGATCATATATCCAGTAACGTCCGCAATGCATGGGTCGTTGGAGAAGGTAGTTCGGGTTTTGAATTATCCACGAACCGGACTTTTCTAGGCCTTGAATTAAATCTGCTAAACAACTCATTTATGAATGACAAAATGAGAATTATGTTTGGTGCAGAATATGCACTTTTACTTCAAGGTAATTACGAAGGTTCTATTTTCAACATCTTTGAAAACAGTCCTAATCCCATTATTTTGCCTTTAATAAATGACAGAGAATATATTAATAAACAAAGAGCATCTGGAAACATTAGTTTGTATTTTGAAGACTATCTTCTTTCTGATATAAAGTCTGTTTTTTCCTATAGTTTAAAATTTGGAATTACCGATGCTTTTCCCTTTTTACATGGCAAAACCGGTACTGTTATTCATGTATTTGCCGCTGGTCTAACTTTTCCAAGAAAGAAACATTAAACTCTGTTTGACAAAATCGTCAACAAAATTTTAAATCATTGGAAAACATCCTATTAACTATCGAGTAAACTTGTTTTCTTTGCACTTCTTTAAAGACTGAATGGTCCGCCAAAGGCGGATAAGACAGACTAAATGTTTGTCTTAAGCGAAGGAACCGAAACATCAGTTTCGGATGGGAGGCCAAAACGGCGCACGACTTCATCAAAAGCAATGAAGTTGAAAAATGAAATATTAATGAGACTGTAGCTCAGTTGGTTTAGAGCGCCGCCTTGACAGGGCGGAGGTCGTGGGTTCGAATCCCTCCAGTCTCACACTATTCCTTTCAATGTTAAGGAAAGAATATAGTTTGACTGGAGGGATTCTAGCATTCCCGCCCGATGCTGATGCATCGGTTCGCTCGCTTCAAAATGACGTTTAGTCATTTTGATCCAAAGGAACACTTGCTCATCTCCAGTCTCACACTTTTCTTTTCGATGTAAAGGAAAGAATATAGTTTGACTGGAGGGATTCTAGCATTCCCGCCCGATGCTGATGCATCGGTTCGCTCGTTTCAAAATGACATTTAGTCATTTTGATCCAAAGGAACACTTGCTCATCTACAGTCTCACACTTTTCCTTTCGATGTAAAGGAAAGAATACATCGGGATGTGGCGCAGTCCGGTAGCGCACACGGCTGGGGGTCGTGTGGTCGCAGGTTCAAATCCTGTCATCCCGACAACTTCATTCCTGGATTGCTTGTCAAAGCAATTTTGTGAAATAAACTGAGGAGAAGAGCTTGCTCTTGTTTCGATGTTTATTTTATAAAAACCTCGCAAGAGGACTAGGAATGTATTTCCAGCATACGATGCATTCGGATTCGCTACCCGCAAATCCTGTCATCCCGACAAGCACATTCCTTGACTACTTGCTAAAGTAGATGACAATACATAAACTACAAAGTGAGCTTGCTCACAATTTGGAGTTTATGTGTTGTAATCCCTCGCAGAGGGCAAGGAATGTATTTTAAGCAAAGAAGTTTTAGGATTCGTTGTTTACAAATCCTATCATCCCGACAAGAATTCTAGACTTGTAATTCTGCTGACTTTATTCCTTATACACATATGTTAAACACATATCCCCACATACTATTCTAATACTATATTTGTATCA
Source organism: Saprospiraceae bacterium (assembly GCA_020627705.1). Classification (GTDB taxonomy): domain Bacteria; phylum Bacteroidota; class Bacteroidia; order Chitinophagales; family Saprospiraceae; genus JAHDHU01. Next base: position 9,973 of record JAHDGJ010000011.1, on the reverse strand, counting down.
AACTATATTTCTAACCACTAAAACAAAAAAATGACAACACAAGAAGTAGCAAACAAATATGTAGAAATGTGTAACGCGGGACAGATGGACCAAATCCAGCAAGAGCTTTATGCTGAAAGTGCAGCGAGTTATGAAATGGAAGGAATCGAGGGTGTTCCTCCGAAAGTAGAAGGCATGGAAGCTTTAAAAGCTAAAGGTCAACATTGGGCAGAAAGTGTAGAAGCATTTCATGGTGTCGAAGTTGAAGGTCCTATCGTTGCAGGAGACCATTTCTCTTGTGCCTTGAGAATGGACATTACGTACAAGGGGCAAGAAAGAAGAAAGGACGAAGAAATGGCCATGTTTCAAGTAAAAGATGGCAAAATAGTAGCGGAGCGTTTTTTCTACCCTGCTCAATAAAATATAAAAGAGGAAAGTCAATGGCTTTCCTCTTTTTATTAATCGTTTTTCGTGGTTATGAAATTAGTTGAAGTACAAGAAGCATTATCGTTAATCAGTCAATATAGTTTTGACTATGGTAATGAAGGAGTACAGCTGCTATCAGCCACCGGTAGAATCATAGCTGAAGAGCTCAATGCTGACCGTCCGTTACCTCCTTATAATCGAGTCACTATGGATGGTATTTCCATTGATTACAGTCAAATCGAAAAAGGCATTCTAAATTTTCCAATCGAGGACATATCCGCTGCTGGGAATCCAATAAAAATCTTAAAGAACAAAAGCAATTGCATTGAGGTGATGACCGGTAGTGTTTTACCAGAAAACACCGATACCGTAATTCGATATGAGGACCTCGAAATAGCAAATGAAAATGCAACCATAATCGTAGATAAAGTCAAAAAGGGACAAAACATCCACTATACGGGATCGGACATGCCCTCAAATGAACAGCTACTTCAGCCTGGCGATGTCTTACACGCGGCCAACATTGGGATCGCCGCAAGCATCGGAAAATCTGTGATATCAGTAAGGAAAAATCCGAAAACATGTATTATTTCTACAGGTGATGAACTGGTAGATATAAAACAAATTCCGCTTGCGCACCAAATAAGAAAATCGAATGTATTTGCAATTAATTCTTTTCTTAAGCGCTATAACATTGAGGCGGAGCTTTTTCATTTAGATGACGATCTCCCAAAGATTGAGCAGCATTTGGAAGAGGTCCTAAATGAATTTGATTTGATTATTTTAAGTGGTGGTGTTTCAAAAGGAAAATTTGATTTTATACCCAATGCATTGATTAATCTTGGCGTTGAGAAACAATTTCATGGCGTAAAACAAAGACCAGGTAAACCTCTCTTTTTTGGACAGAAAAGTAATACGGCAGTATTTGGGTTACCAGGAAATCCAGTCTCTAGTATAATCTGTGCACGCATCTATGTTTCTCATTGGATTAATCATTGTCTTCAAATCAAACCTAAATTGCATTTTGCAGAATTGGCGGAAGACTTTGTTTTCAAGCCTGATTTACATCGATTTCTTCCTGTCAAATTAGCATCCTCCCCTTATGGGATTTCAAAAGCCTTTCCGATTAAAGGAAATGGTTCTGGTGATTTTATCAGTCTTCGCAATGCAGATGGCATATTGGAACTTCCAAGAGGAAAAGAACGCTTTACGAAAGGAAGTGTTTTTACTTTACATCTATTGGTGCAACATTTTTGAGAACGCAAAGATGAAGTTCTATGCATCAACAAAAAAGGCCGACTTCTTATAGTCGGCCTCAGTCTGCGAATATTAAAAAAAGACCTAGGTCTTTATCTTACCAGCGTAACATCTCCTTGTAAGTATTCTACGGAATCACTTCCATTTTTATACTCAATCAAGTAGACAAATACACCTGGATTTAATTCTTTGTTCATAAACCTTCCATCCCATCCTTCTGAGGCATCAAGCATATTCTCGCTTTCGTAAATTCGATTACCCCAACGATCAAAAATGCTCATTTTCATTTCGCTAAAATTAGACAAGTCACTGAAGAAAGGTCTAAATATTTCGTTTGAACTATCATTATTTGGAGAGAATATGTTCGGCACGTATATGTCATCATATGACTCGACTTCAATAAATAATTCGGCCGAGACCATACATCCATTTATGTCAGTGAGCGTCAATAAATAATCGGTAGAATTCGCAGGAAAAACATATGTTTCTAAACATGTTGAACATTCAACATCTTGACTCGGCGTCCATTCTACCAAACTAATCTCTTCAGAATCTATATTTGTTGTTGCTGATATTAAAATTGAATCACCTTGAATCAAGGTACTCGAAGACGTAGATAGATCTAAATTTAGCTCTAATCCATTTTCGACTATGAATGTCTCTATAATCATACACGCTGCATCATCGACAACTGTAACAGTATACATTCCCGAACTCAGCCCACCTGGATTGTCTCCATCAACACCCGCAACATCCCAAGAATAATCTACTGCGCCATTTGCCCCAGAAACGATTAATTCTATTACGCCATCAGATCCATCAAAACATGTTACATCTGAAACAACCCCCTGAAGATCTAGTTCGCAACCTTCCTCTGGGATCACTACTGAACAAATCGCCTCACATCCATTTGCATCCACGATTGAAAGCATATAAGTTCCTCCAGGAATATTATTTAAATCAAATTGATTTTGATTCCAATTGTTTTCTACTCCATCATTCATATCTGGACCATCCCATGTAATATTCACTGGTAAAGAACCTGACAATATTTCTATAGTTAACGCTCCATCACTTTGCCCCGAACCTGTTGCTCCATTTAACACACTGCATAGTAGAGAAGCGGCAACACTCGACATTACATCAAGGTTTAATTGCTCCGAACAATTATTGGAGTCCGTCAAAACGAAAGAGTTCATTCCAGATGGAAGATCATTTATAATTAGTGGACTTGATACATTGGTTAAAGTAGAATCGCCCGACAAATTAAATGGACCAATTCCACCACTCCAATCTATTGTAATGGAGCCATTATCCAAACCACATTGAGTTTCTACAACAGCTGTAGTTACAACAAAATCATTTTCGTTGGTCATTGTGATTACCTCAGAGTCAGAGCAATTATTGCTATCCGTAATCGTAACATTAAACGTGCCTTGCGCTAACCCTATAAATGTGGTAGGTGAAGTTGCATTCATCTCCACGACGTCTCCACTAATATTAAATGGTCCTGTTCCGCCCGACCATGAAATTTCAATTTCGCCGTTGGTGTTACCACAAATTTCATTTACCACATTAAATGAAATTTCAGGGGCATCAGAATCAGTAAGAGTTATGGTTACATCTGCTGGACAGTTGTTACTATCCGTAATGGTGAAATTAAAGTCACCAGATCCTAAATTAGAAATAACTAGTGGCGATATAACATTGGTTTGACTCAAATCTCCAGTAATATCATAAGGGCCAGCACCTCCGTTCCAAGTCAAGGTTATTTCACCATCTTGACTTCCACAACTCGGCTCCGTTTGAGTCGAGCTTAAAATTGGGCCATCTGAAGAATCAATATTATCATTTAGCGAAACAATGCACGCATTTACATCTAACAATGTAAAGTTATAAGCTCCTGATCCTAAATTAGACAACACCAAAGGTGAAGTGACATTGGAAAGTGCAACATCTCCTTGCAATTCAAAAGGGCCGTCACCTCCTGTCCATTCTATTGTAATAGATCCATCTTGGTTACCACAACTTGCTTCCACAGAAGTCGTTGTTGCCATTGGTCCAGGAGTCTCAGTTACATTTATTGTTATATCATCTGTACAGCCATATGTATCAGTTAAATTGATAACATATTGACCCATGCTAAGATTTTCAAATAACATAGGTGAAGTAACATTGGTCATCGATAGATCCCCAGTTATATCATAAGGACCTTCTCCCTCTGTCCAATTTAAAGTAATTGATCCATTTGCCATCCCGCACGATTCAGGCACAAAAGATCCATTCAATATTGGCCCGGATAAATCAGCTATAACAACTGTAGCCGTAGAACTGCAACTGTTGGCATCTGTCACAACAATCGAATAACTTCCAGTTGAAATGTTTTCAAATAGTTGTGGTGAAGTCGCATTTGCCATAGACAAATCCCCTGTTATATTGTAAGGCTCTAAACCACCATTCCAGTTAATTGTAATAGTGCCATCAGCCAGACCGCAATGCGCATCAGTTGAATTTGCAAAAGCTGTTGGTCCATCATCATTTGCCACAGTACCATCAACCATCACTTGACATCCAGACTGATCCTGAATTACTAAATTATACGTTCCAGAACCAAGGTTGTTAAAAGTAAAAGGAGAAGTAACATTAGTACTTTGCAAATCTCCTGTTATATCAAATGGCCCTGTACCCCCAGACCAACTTATCGTTAAACTCCCATCTGATAGTCCACAACTTGTATTGGTCGCGTTGGAGTTTGCCGACATTCCTGTGGAAGGAAGAATAGTTTCTACTAAAGAAACTTCGCAGCCATTTGCATCTAAAAGATTGTAGTTGTAATCACCCTCCATGAGGTCAGAAAACATTATTGGAGAAACAACATTCATCATTGTGAAGTCTCCGTTAATTTCAAAAGGACCAACTCCTCCTGACCATTCTAGATTTATAATTCCATTGTTTAGTCCACAAGTTGTGGCACTTGCCATTACTATTGCCGTTGCACCTTGAGTCTCTCCTACTTCTATTGATCCAACATTTTCGCAACCATTATCATCAGTCAATGTAATATTATAAGTCCCTTGAGACAAACTATTAAATTGGATTGGAGATGAAGCATCTTGGATGTTAAGATCACCTGAAACATCAAAAGGTCCTACCCCTCCTGAAACAAATAAAGTTATGGAACCATCCGACATTTCGCAGTTTTCATTTTGAGAATCGCTAGTAAATGTTGCTCCTCCAATATTTTGAATTTCAACAGATTGTGGAGATTCACAACCATTGCTATCGGTAAGTGTCACATTATAAATTCCAGCACCTAATCCATTAAATAATACAGGAGACGACGCATTCAATAAAGCTAAATCACCGCTCAATCCGAATGGCCCACTTCCATCTGTCCAAGAAAACTCAATAGAACCATTTGTATTACTACAATTTTCATCCTGCGCTACAGAAGTCAAGTTAGGACCACCAACATTGTTGATGGTAACACTAACCTGATCGCTACAGCCGTTAGTATCTGTAATTTCGATTTGATACGTGCCTTGATTTAAGTTTTCAAAAACCATAGGCGAAACAGCATTAATTTGATTTAGATCTCCTGATATGTCAAAGGGTCCTACCCCTTCTGACCATTCTAGTGAAATTGAACCATTTGACAATCCACAAGACTCATCGATACTTGTTTCTGTAAGAACAGGTCCCAATATATTGGATAATGTTGCCGATGCTACTGACTCACATCCATTGGCATCTGTTACAGTCACATTATAAACACCAGCTGAAAGTCCAGAAAATATTTCGGTACTTGTTGCATTCATCAGATTCAGATCGCCAGTAATATCATATGGCCCTGTACCGCCAGACCAACTTATAGACACTTCACCATTAGCCATATCACAACTTTCGTCAACGCCATTTGCAGAAGCAGTTGGACCATCTGCATTACCAATTGTCGCACTCGCTGTATCTGTACAGCCATTACTATCTGTAATGGTCACTGTATAGGTTCCACTTCCTAGATTGTTAAAGACATGAGGACTTGAAACATTGACTTGACTTAAATCGCCGGCTATATCAAATGGTCCAGCTCCGCCACTCCAACTAATGGTCATCGTTCCATCAGCATTTCCACAACTTGTGTTGGTGCCGTTACCATTAGAACTCAATGTTGGACTATCTCCAATTATAACACTTGCGGTATCTGTACAGCCATTATCATCTGTTACAGTGACATTATATGTACCACTCGCCAGGTTTTCAAATACTTGAGGCGAAGTTGCATTTACTTGATTTAAATCGCCAGTTATTTCATAGGGTGCTGTTCCCCCACTCCAAGTAATTAAAGCTTCTCCATTAGAGGTTCCACAACTCGCATCAGTTCCACTGCCACTTGTACTAGGCCCTGCTAAATTATTGATTATTGTGTTCACAATATCTGAACACCCATTAACATCAGTTACTGTAATATTGAATGATCCACTTGATAAGTTGCTGAATTGCGCAGGAGAAGTAGCACTGCTTAAATTTAAGTCGCCACTAATATCAAAAGGTCCTGTACCGCCACTCCATGTAATTGTCAATTCTCCATCATTCAAATTACAATTTGCATCAGAAACAGACACCATTGCTGAAGGACCAGAGCTATCACCAATTACTATACTTGCGGTATCCGTACATCCATTATTATCCGTGACTGTTACATTATATGTTCCGCTCCCTAGATTTGAAAAAATCTGAGGACTTGCAGCATTAACCAATCCTAAATCACCTGTTATATCATACGGCCCTGTACCGCCATTCCAACTTAACGTAACGCTTCCACTATTGTTTCCACAACTCGCGTCAACACCACTTCCGCTCAGAGAAGGAGCCGGTTCATCCCCTAAAACTATACTTGCCGTATCGGTACATCCATTATTATCCGTAACTGTTACATTATATGTTCCACTGGAAAGGTTGTTAAATATCTGTGGCGAAGTAGCATTGATTTGATTCAAGTCACCCGTAATATCAAATGGTCCAGATCCCCCTGACCAAGAAATTACAGCTTCTCCATTGCTTTGCCCGCAATTAGCATCTGTTCCAGAAACACTAGCATTGGGTGATCCTAAATCATTTACAATCGCACTTGCTGTCGAAGTACAGCCATTATTATCAGAAACCGTAACTGTATAAGATCCACTGGATAAATTACTAAAGACCTGTGGACTAACAGCATTAGTTTGATTTAAATCACCAGTAATACTATAAGGTCCACTGCCACCATTCCAACTGACCGAAACTTCTCCATTTGTATTTCCACAAGTCGCATCTATAGCGTTAGCAGAAGCAGAAGGTCCATCTGTATTTCCAACAGTTGCACTAGCTGTATCTGTACAACCATTGTTATCTGCTACTGTTACTGTGTAAGTGCCACTTGATAAGTTACTGAATACTTGCGGGCTCGAAGCATTGGACATATTTAAGTCACCGCTGATATTAAATGTACTTGTTCCACCACCCCAACTGATCGTAACGGTGCCATCACTATTTCCACAACTTGTATTGGTAGAGGTGCCATTGGCAGTTACAGTAGGACTATCTCCAACCATAACCATTGCCGTGTCGGTACAGCCGTTAGTATCTGTAACTGTTACGGTATAAGAACCCGTAGATAAGTTGTTAAAGGTCTGAGGACTTGTTGCATTTGCTTGACTCAAATCTCCAGTAATGTTGTAAGGTCCAGTTCCGCCATTCCATGTAATTGTAACTTCTCCATCAGAATTTCCACAATTAGCATCCATTGCACTTGCATTCGCAGTAGGTCCCGCTACATCGCCTAATACCACACTTGCCGTATCAGTACATCCATTATTATCAGTCACAGTGACCGTGTATGATCCACTGCCTAAATTGGTAAACTGAGAAGGAGATGAGGCATTCGTTTGATTTAAGTCTCCACTTATATTAAATGGCCCTACTCCATCCGACCAAGTGATGGTAATGGATCCGTCATTGTTACCACAATTAGCATCCATCCCTGAAGCATTTGCTGTAGGACCATTAGTGTCACCTATACTTACACTTGCAGTATCCGAACATCCATTATCATCTGTAACAGTAACTGTATATATTCCGCTTGACAAATTATTAAAAGCTTGAGGTGAGGACGCATTAACTAAGGATAAATCACCCGTAATGTTATAAGGGCTCGCACCACCACTCCAACTAATATTGACAGTTCCATTAGCATTCCCACAATTGGCATCAGTGCCACTTCCACTAACCATCGGTGCATCTGAGTCATCAACAAGAACGCTTGCGGTATCGGAACAACCATTATCATCTGTAATAGTAACTGTATATGTACCACTGACCAAATTTGAAAATGTTTGAGGACTTGCGGCATTTGTTTGACTTAAGTCTCCCGTTATATCATAAGGGGCTGTACCACCTGACCAGGTAACTGTTACCTCACCATCACTTTGACCACAATTGGCATCCATAGCTGATGCATTCGCCACTGGTGATCCTGAATCATTTATTGTTGTACTTGCAGTTGATGTACATCCATTGTTATCTGTAACAGTTACCGTATAGGTTCCATTTGAAAGATTAGAAAATGTTTGAGGACTTGAAGCCCCCGTCTGACTTAAGTCACCAGTTATATTATATGGACTTGCTCCGCCAGACCAAGTAATTGTTACTTCTCCATTATTTTGGCCGCATGTTGCATCCATTCCTGATGCGCTTGCCGAAGGCCCGTTTGTATTTCCAACAATTGCAGTTGCAGTGTCCGAACAGCCATTACTATCTGTAACGGTCACCGTATAGGTGCCACTTGACAAATTGCTAAACATTTGAGGACTCGAGGCATTGGATTGATTCAAATCTCCTGTTATGTCAAAAGGGCCGGTTCCACCACTCCATGTTATCATTACTTCTCCATCATTTTGTCCACAACTAGTATTGGTTGCACTTCCATTTGCCATCACTCCAGGACTATCTCCAATCAATACACTTGCTGTATCCGAACAGCCATTTCCATCCGTAACAGTAACTGTATATGTACCAGCAGATAGGTTGGTAAAGGACTGAGGACTTGAGGCATTGGTTTGATTTAAATCTCCAGTTATATCATAAGGTCCAGCACCTCCGGACCAAGTAATTGTTACTTCGCCATCACTTTGCCCACAATTGGCGTCCATTCCAGAAGCACTTGCAGCTGGTCCATTCGAATCTCCAACGACAAAACTTGCCGTATCCGAACATCCATCATTGTCAGTAACAGTAACTGTATAGGTGCCACTCGACAAATTGGTAAACTGAGATGGTGAACTTGCATTTGTCTGATTTAAATCACCAGTAATATCAAAAGGCCCAGTACCATCACTCCAAGAAATAGTTACACTTCCATCACTATTGCCACAATTTGCATCCATTCCTGTAGCACTAGCTGTTGGACCACTAGTATCACCCAATGTTACGCTAGCAGTGTCTGTACATCCATTATCGTCTGTAACTGTAACTGTGTAACTTCCACTAGCTAAGTTTAGAAATGTTTGAGGACTTGATGCATTTGTTTGACCTAAATCGCCTGTTATGTTATATGGTGCAGTCCCACCTCCCCAACTAATCGTCACAGAACCATTGGTACTACCGCATGTTGCATCCATCCCACTTCCACTTGCATTGGGTCCAGCAGCATCTCCAATCATGACACTAGCAGTATCGCTACACCCATTGTCGTCTGTGACAGTAACCGTATAAGTTCCACTGGATAAATTTGAAAATGTTTGAGGGCTTGATGCACCTATCTGAGATAAATCTCCTGTAATATCAAATGGACTTGTTCCACCAGACCATGTTATGATTACCTCCCCATCACTTTGTCCACAGTTTGCATCTGTGCCACTGGCACTCGCATTCGGTCCTGCCGAATCACCAACCGTTCCACTTGCAGTCGATGTACATCCATTTACATCTGTAACTGTTACGGTATAATTTCCACTAGCCAAATTGGTGAAGGTTTGAGGACTAGATGCACCTAGCTGTGTTAAATCTCCTGTAATATCATAAGGTGTTATTCCACCTGACCATGTGATCGTAATTTCTCCGTTGTTTAATCCACAAGAAGCATCCATCACATTTGCGCTAGCTGTAGGTCCATTAGTATTACCTACTGTTGCGCTCGCCGTATCTGTACATCCATCGGTGTCTGTTACAGTTACCGTGTATGTTCCACTAGATAAATTTGAAAATGTTTGAGGATTTGTAGCATTCGTTTGATTGAGATCACCTGTTATATTAAACGGTGTATTTCCTCCGCTCC